>NZ_JAGQED010000029.1 GCF_018304965.1 Collimonas antrihumi | reverse complement strand
AAATGCGCAATTTACTGCGAGAACCTTCGCGAAAGAAACGTCATTATCAGCAGGATCAATTCAGAGGAGGAAAGTTTGGTTAGCGCGTATGGGGCTACCCCCGGCGCACGTACCCACGGAGTAGCTAACGTTTTAGCTACCTCAAATCCCATTCAAAGCCGGCAGCCGCAGCGTAACCTCCAACCCACCCTCCGGATGATTACGCAACTGCAAAGTAGCCCGATGATTCTCCGCGATATTACGCGCAATCGTCAGCCCCAACCCAGTCCCCCCCGTATCCCGCGAACGCGAAGTCTCCAACCTGAAAAACGGATCAAACACCGTCTCCAGCAATTCAGTCGGAATACCCACCCCGCCATCACGAATCCTGATCACGATATCAGCACCCTCACGCGCCACCTGCAGACGCGCATAACGGCCGTATTTGGTCGCATTATCGACCAGATTTGTCAGGCAACGCCGCAACGTATTCGGCTGCGCCATGATCGAAGCCCGCGTACGCCCCTCCAACGTAACGTCCTGCCGGGCATCGACCGCATCGGCGCAAACGCTGTCAAGCAAGGAATCGATATCCAGCTTCTGCATCACCTCCGCCGAATCCATGCTACGCGCCAGATCCAACCCCTCACGCACCATGCTCTGCATGACAGCGAGATCCTCCAGCAACTTGCGACGCAAATCCTCCTCACCCACTTTTTCAAGGCGCAGGCGCAATCGGGTCAACGGCGTTTGCAAATCATGGGTAATCGCCGCCAGCATATGGGTACGATGCTGAATCTGCCGCTTGATGCGCGCTTGCATGGCGTTGAATGCGGTAGCCGCTTGCCGCACTTCGGTCGGCCCGGTTTCATCCAGTGGCGGCCGGTCGATATCGCGCCCCAGCTCGCCGGCGGCAACCGCCAGGTGCTTGATCGGCCGCGCCGTCATTTTGGCCACAAAAAAAGCCAGGCCACCGATCAACAACAGAAACAAGGCGAAATAAGGCGATAGATAGGGGATGCCGGGCGGCCGTCCAGCCGGCCCGCCCGGGCCACGCATCATGCGCAACCTCAGCTTCAGCAGTGTGCCGTCTTTGAGGCTGACGTAGACCACCTGGCATTCTTCGACCTTGCGAAATTCAACACCTCTGCGCGTGTGCAACTTGCAATCGTTTTGCCTGTCCACCACCACGTTGCGATTATGGCCAAGGCGCGCTTTCAGGAGCGCGGTCAGCGAAGGATTGTCATTGACCGCGTTTTCGGTATCTTTGACCATGCTGGCTTCGAGGCCAAAATTATCACTGGTCTGCAGCACGACAGAACGCATGTCGGGGCCGACATTATCTAACGAGAAAACGAGTTGTTCGACCCGTTCGGCGATGCGGAACTCGTAGAATTCCTTGAAAGCCTTGCGTCGCTCATTGTCGGCCAGCCAGCTGGTAGTGGCGGCCGCCACCAGTATCCCCGCCAGCAAAATCAGGAATACCCGGTTGGCAACCGAGCCAAGAAAATTTCTCACAGACAGAATTCCCTTTTTCTAGCGTTAGCCCACGGCTGCCGCTGCCGGAGCGGGCACACGCATCACGACTCTACCGTCACCGCGGTCGCCAGCACATACCCCTCGTTACGCACTGTCTTGATAATCACCGGAGTGCGGGCGTCGTCGCCAAGTTTTTGGCGCAAGCGGCTAATCTGGATATCGACTGAACGATCGAACGGATCGGATTCCCGGCCCTGGGTCAATTCCAGCAGTTGGTCGCGGTTCAGGACCCGGTTGGGATGATCCAGGAATACCTTGAGAATACGATATTCGGCGCCCGATAAAGCCACCACCAGGCCGTCGTTGTTGACCAGGTGGCGCGCGATCAGATCCAGCGTCCAGCGCCCGAACTGGATTTGCTGGGCTTCCGGCGAGACCATGTTCGGCGGCAGCGCCTGGGTGCGGCGCAAGACACTGCGGATGCGGGCAAACAATTCACGCGGTTCGAACGGCTTCGACAGGTAATCGTCGGCGCCCATTTCGAGCCCAAGGATGCGGTCCAGCGGCTCGCCGCGTGCGGTCAGCATGATCACAGGAATATTCGAATCGGCACGCAGGTTGCGGCACAAGGTCAGGCCGTCTTCCCCTGGCAAGGTGAGATCCAGCACCACCAGGTCGACCCGCGCTTCCGATAGCACTTTGCGCATGTCGCTGCCGTTGGTCGCCATCAAGGTGCGGAAGCCGTTGGCGTCCAGGTATTCGGCCAGCAAAGTCCGGATTTCGTGGTCGTCGTCGACCACCAATATGTGAGCAGCAGTTTCCATATGCGTGATTATCCTAGTAACTGCAGTGAGACCGGAAGCGCGGCCAATCGGAAAAAGAAAATGGTAGTAATGAAAGACGACGTATTCAATGCAATCGATTCCTGATAGTTGGAAGCAGCGGATGCCTTTGGTTTCTAGGATTATGGCAATTCGCAGCAAGAAAGACGATAGTAATTTGTATATTGGCATATCTGCCACATGCGTAGACACTTTAAGATACAAAGCAAACTTGATGCCATACATGGCGATACAAAGCCCCGCTTTCATGAAAAATCGGCGACACACCAGCGCGTTTCAATGCGAACTGTGCGGATTGCACTTACATTCATGGAAGGATTTCACTATGTTCAAGCTTCGCAAACAACTGCTGATCGGCATGACCGCACTGAGCTTTGCTGCCGTGGGCGTGACCGCCTATGCGCAAGCCGACGGCGCCGATGGCCGCCATGCGCCGACGCCAGAGCAACAGGCCAAATTTGCCGAAAAAATGGCGAAACGCCAGGCAAAATGGCATGACGATCTGAAAATCACCCCGGCGCAAGAAACTGCATGGCAGACCTTCCTGGGCAAAATCAAGCCAGTCAGGCCAGCCGGCGCGCCGCAACAACGCCCTGGCAAGGAAGAATGGGCCAAGCAAACCGCCCCTGAGCGCATGGACCACCAGATGGAATTCCTGAAACGGGCTGAGACCCGCCTGGCCGAGCGTACTGCTGCCGTCAAGGAATTCTACGCAGTGCTGACACCTGTACAGCAAAAGGTCTTTGATGAGCATTTCAAAAAAATGGAGCATCATCGCTTCGGTCATCGCGGCTTTCACCATGGCGATCCGGAAGATCGTCCATAATTGAACCCGGCCCGGCACCCGTCCGGGCCGAAACCGGCATTCGGTAAACGGCGAAATACGGGAGAGATGCAGGAACCAGCCGGGTTTAACTGGAAACCAGCCGTATCTCCGTGATTTTGCTGTTTGCCGGCCCCAATTCCGCCGGATCGGCCTCCATTGCCGTCCACCCGGCTAGCGGCTATACGGCCTCGCAAGCCCTTTCATTAATTTGAAACAATTTCCAATAAATACACACGACGGTAAAATTTACTCGCTAAACTCATGTATTGTTTTTCTACAATTTGCCGGATGTAAATTCCCGGCAAATTCATGCTTTGCGCCTGACCACACTCTGACTGACCTCCGCCTGCGATGACTACTACACCGACTCCCCGAATCGACCAATCCAGCCAAACCCGTCCCGCCCTTCCAAACCAATACCAGGGCGGATTCCAGCGCGGCTGGCTATGGCTGACCGGAGTCATTGTCCTGGCGCTGGCGGCCTACCTGATCTGGGGGCGCAGCCATCAGGCTGCCGATCCGGCGGCGGCAAAATCCGGACAGGCATCCGGACCGGCACAGGGACAGGCCGCCAATGGCAACGGCAAAGGCGGAAAAGGCGGTAAGCGCGGCGCATTCGCCGGCGCCGGGGGGCCTTTGCCGGTTGGCGTCGCGGTCGCCAAAACGGGCGATATCCGGATCTTTATTTCGGGCCTTGGCAGCGTTACTCCTGAAGCCACCACTGTCGTCAAAAGCCGGGTTAACGGACAGTTGATGAAATTGCATTTCCAGGAAGGGCAGGTAGTCAAGGCCGGCGCCTTGCTGGCCGAACTGGATCCGCGTCCTTACCAGGTGGCGGTGACGCAAGCCGAAGGCCAGCTCATCAAGGACACTGCCCTGCTGAAGGCAGCACAAATCGATTTGCAGCGCTATCGCACATTGCTGGCGCAGGATTCCATCGCCAGCCAACAGGTTGATACCCAGGCGGCTCTGGTCAAGCAATATGAAGGTGTGGTCAAGTCCGATCAAGGCGCGCTCGACAGCGCCCGCCTGCAACTCACTTACTCGCGCATCACTGCGCCGATCAGCGGCCGGCTTGGCTTGCGCCAGGTCGATCTCGGCAACGTGGTGCAAACCAGCGACGCCAACGGCATCGTCATCATCACCCAGTTGCAACCTATCACCAGCGTGTTCAGCATTCCTGAAGATAATATCCCCAGCGTCATGAAACAGATCCAGGCTGGCAAGAAGCTGGCGACCGATGTCTGGGATCGCGATCAAAAGAACAAACTCGACAGCGGCGCTCTGCTGACGATCGACAACCAGGTTGACAGCACTACGGGCACGGTCAAGCTGAAGGCAGAATTCCCGAACACCAATTACGCCCTGTTTCCGAGCCAGTTTGTGAATGTCCGCATGCTGCTCGACACCCGCCGCGACGCTACCGTGATTCCGAATGCGGCAATCCAGCGCGGCGCCCAAGGCAATTTCGTGTATGTGGTGAAAGCCGACCATACCGTGACCATCCGCCAGGTAACAGCAGGTCCGGCGGAAGGTGAATCGACCGCGATTGACAAAGGTATTGCGGTAGGTGAAACGGTAGTCATCGACGGTCTCGACAAATTGAAAGAAGGCGCGAAGGTTGAACCGGTGACCCGCGGCGGTACTGCAGCAACGGCTGCTGCAACCGCGGCAGCGACCGAAGCCGGTGCTGGCAGCGCCGCTGGCGCCCATAAGGGCGGCCATCGTCATCAACAAGACGCCAGCGGCGGCGCTGCGCCGCCTGCGGCACCTGCAGCACCAACCGCTCCGGCTACCGCACCTGCCGCCGCCCCCGCTGCCAACAACCGCAACAGTCAATAAACGACTGTGAAGAACGCATGAATCCCTCACGTCAGTTTATTCTCCGGCCGGTTGCCACATCCCTGTTGATGCTGGCCATTTTCCTGGCCGGCGTCGTCGCCTACAAGCAATTACCGCTTTCGGCTCTGCCGGAAGTCGACTATCCGACCATCCAGGTAGTGACGCTGTACCCTGGCGCCAGCCCGGACGTCATGACCTCATCGGTCACCGCCCCGCTGGAGCGCCAGTTCGGCCAGATGCCGGGCCTTAACCAGATGTCGTCGACCAGTTCCGGCGGCGCCTCGGTCATCACCCTGCAATTCAGCCTGGACCTGAGCCTCGATATCGCCGAGCAGGAAGTCCAGGCGGCGATCAATGCCGGCGGCAACCTGTTGCCGTCCGACCTGCCGACGCCACCGATCTACAACAAGGTCAACCCGGCCGATACGCCGATCATGTCGTTGGCGATTACATCGAAAACGCTACCGCTGCCCAAGGTGCAGGATCTGATCGATACCCGCCTGGCGCAAAAGATTTCGCAAGTGCCGGGGGTGGGCCTGGTCAGTTTGTCCGGCGGCCAGCGGCCTGCCGTCAGGTTGCAATTGAATCCGCGCGCTGTTGCCGCGCTGGGCTTGAACCTGGATGACATCCGCACCGCTATCGGCAACGCCAACGTCAACCAGGCCAAAGGCAGTTTCGACGGCCCCACCCGCGCCTCGACCATCGACGCCAACGACCAGCTGCGTTCGGCTGACGAATACCGGAACCTGATCATCGCGTACAAGAACGGCGCGCCGATCCGCGTCTCCGATGTCGCCGACGTGGTTGACGATGCAGAAAACGTCCGCCTGGCGGCCTGGTCCAACACCTCGCCTGCGGTGATTCTGAATATTCAGCGGCAACCCGGCGCCAACGTGATCGGCGTAGTCGACAACATCAAGAAGATCCTGCCGAAACTGCAGGAAACCCTGCCCGGCGCTATCGATGTCCAGATCCTGACCGACCGCACCACCACCATCCGCGCCTCGGTGGCGGATGTGCAATTCGAGCTGCTGTTGTCGATCGCACTGGTGGTGATGGTGATTTTCGTCTTCCTGCGCAGCATACCCGCCACCATCATTCCAAGCGTGGCGGTGCCGCTGTCGCTGATCGGCACTTTCGGCGTCATGTACCTGGCCGGCTTTTCGGTGAACAACCTGACGCTGATGGCGCTCACCATCGCCACCGGCTTCGTGGTCGACGATGCGATCGTGATGATCGAAAATATTTCGCGTTACATCGAAGAGGGCATGAAGCCCTTGCAGGCCGCTCTCAAAGGGGCGGAGCAAATCGGCTTCACCATCATTTCGCTGACATTTTCGCTGATTGCAGTGCTGATTCCGCTGCTGTTCATGGGCGACGTGGTCGGCCGTCTGTTCCGCGAATTCGCCATCACGCTGGCAGTGGCGATCCTGATTTCCGCGGTCATCTCGCTGACGCTGACGCCGATGATGTGCGCCAAGCTGCTGCACCATATCCCGGACGAAAAACAAAGCTGGTTCTATCGCAAGAGCGGCGCAGCTCTGGACCGGATCATCGCCCGTTACGGTGTGGCGCTGGAATGGGTGCTGCGCCACCAGATCTCGACCTTGGTAGTGGCCGTCGGCACGCTGGTATTGACCGCCGTGTTGTACATATTCATTCCAAAAGGCTTTTTCCCGGTGCAGGACACCGGCGTCATCCAGGGTATTTCAGAAGCTAGCCAGTCGATTTCATTTTCCGCCATGGCTGAACGGCAGCAAGCGCTGGCTGCCGTGGTGCTGAAAGACCCGGCAGTCGAAAGCCTGTCTTCATTCATCGGCGTCGATGGCAGCAATGCCACCCTGAATGCCGGCCGCATGCTGATCAACCTGAAGCCGCGCGACCAGCGCAATATCAGCGCCAGCGACGTCATCCGCCGCCTGCAGCCGGAACTGGATCGCCAGGTCGGCGACATCACGCTGTACATGCAACCGGTGCAAGACCTGACGATTGAAGACAGCGTCAGCCGCACCCAATACCAGTTCAGCGTGGAAGACGCCAATGCTGCCGAATTGAGCATCTGGGTACCCAAGCTGATCGAGCGCCTGCGCAAGGCTCCCGAGCTGGCCGATATCGCCAGCAACCAGCAAGACCTCGGTTTGCAAGCCTACATCGCGATCGACCGCGATGCGGCCTCGCGGCTCGGCATCACCACGGCGGCGATCGACAATGCCTTGTATAACGCCTTCGGCCAGCGCCTGATCTCGACCATCTATACCCAATCTAACCAGTATCGGGTGGTGATGGAGGTCAAGCCGGAATTCCAGAAAGGTCCGGCCGCATTGAACAGTATTTTCCTGGTCGCAGGAAACGGCAACCAGGTACCGCTGTCGAGCATCGCTACCGTTGAGGAACGCACTTCGCCGCTGGTGATCAACCATATCGGCCAGTTCCCCGCCACCACGATTTCATTCAACCTGGCGCCCGGCGCTTCGCTAGGCCAGGCGGTCAAGGCGATCCAGGCGGCAGAACTGGAAATCGGCATGCCGGAGAGTATCCAGACCAGCTTCCAAGGCGCCGCACTGGCCTTCCAGGCATCGCTGAGCAACACGCTGATGCTGATCCTGGCGGCGATCATCACGATGTATATCGTGCTCGGCGTCCTGTATGAAAGCTACATCCATCCGATTACGATCCTGTCGACGCTGCCGTCGGCCGGGGTCGGCGCCCTGCTCTCGCTGATGATCGCCGGCACCGACCTGGGGATTATCGGCATCATCGGGATTATCCTGCTGATCGGTATCGTCAAGAAAAACGCCATCATGATGATCGACTTTGCGCTGGATGCCGAGCGCAACGAGGGTAAAACGCCGCGTGAGGCGATTTACCAGGCTTGCCTGCTGCGCTTCCGCCCGATCCTGATGACGACCATGGCGGCTCTGCTAGGCGCATTGCCGTTGATGCTGGGTAGCGGTGTCGGTTCTGAACTGCGGCAACCGCTGGGGATCACCATGGTTGGCGGCTTGCTGGTATCGCAAGTATTGACCTTGTTCACTACGCCGGTGATCTACCTGGCGTTCGACAACCTGGCGCGCCGCATGAAGGCACGTTTCGGCAGCAAGGACGACAGCGAGGAAGCCACCAACCATGGCGATGACGACCACGATGGCGCGACGCTTGTCCCTCCGCCACAGCCGCAGCCGTAAGGTAAAACAGGTCACAGCATGAATATCTCGCGTCCCTTTATTGAACGGCCGATTGCCACCACACTACTGACCATCGGCATTGCCCTGGCCGGCATGGTGGCATTCCGGCTGCTGCCGGTGTCACCGTTGCCGCAAGTGGATTTCCCGACCATCTCGATCTCGGCTTCTTTGCCGGGCGCCAGTCCGGAAACCATGGCCGCCACTGTAGCGACGCCGCTCGAACGCGCGCTAGGATCGATCGCCGGGGTCACCGAAATGACCTCGTCGAGTTCGCTCAGCTCGACTCGCATCACCATGCAATTCGATCTCAGCCGCGACATTGACGGCGCCGCCCGCGATGTCCAGGCTGCGCTCAACGCAGCACGCAACCTGCTGCCGACCGGCCTGCCCAGCAATCCGAGTTATCGCAAGGTAAATCCAGCCGATGCGCCGATCATGATCCTGGCGCTGACCTCGGACAGCATGACGCAAGGCCAGATGTACGATGCCGCCGACACCATCCTGGCGCAAAAATTGTCGCAGGTAAAAGGCGTCGGCCAGGTCAGCGTCGGCGGCAGTTCGCAGCCGGCGGTACGGGTTGAATTGAATCCGGCCGCACTCAACAAATACGGCATCGGCACGGCCGATGTACGCACTGCGATTGCCGCCACCAATGCCAACCGCCCCAAAGGCATACTGGAAGACGGCGATAAAAATTGGCAGATCTACGCCAACGACCAGGCCAAGACCGCCGCCGAGTACATGCCGCTGATCGTCGCCTATCGTAACGGTGCGGCGGTGCGCGTCAGCGATGTCGCCACGGTAGTCGATTCGGTCGCCAACCTGCGCAACGCCGGCTCAGCCAACGGCAAACCCTCGGTGCTGGTGATCCTGAACCGCCAGCCTGGCGCCAACATCATTGAAACGGTGGATGAAGTACGGGCGCTGCTACCGCAGTTGCGGGCCTCGATCCCGGCCGCCATCAATCTCGATGTCGCGCTCGACCGTACGCCGACGATCCGCGCCTCTTTGCGTGAAACCGAACGCACCCTGCTGATGTCGATCGCGCTGGTGATCATGGTGGTGTTCTTGTTCCTGCGCAACGGCCGCGCCACGCTGATCCCGGCAGTCGCCGTGCCGGTCTCGCTGATAGGCACTTTCGGCGTCATGTATTTGCTTGGCTACAGCCTCGACAATCTATCCCTGATGGCGCTGACGATCGCCACCGGCTTCGTGGTGGATGATGCGATTGTGGTCCTGGAAAACGTTTCACGACACATTGAAAAGCGCATGAAACCGTTTGCCGCGGCATTGCAAGGGGCGAAAGAAGTCGGCTTTACCGTGATGTCGATGAGTATCTCCCTGATCGCCGTGTTCATCCCGATACTATTGATGGGTGGTATCGTCGGCCGCCTGTTCCGCGAATTTGCCGTCACCTTGTCGGTAGCTATCCTGGTATCGCTGCTGGTATCGCTGACCACCACGCCGATGATGTGCGCACGCCTGCTCAAGCACGAACCGCACCGCAAGCAAGGACGTTTCTTCAACGCCACCGAACGCGCCTTCAATGCCATGCTGCACGGCTACGAACGTTCGCTGGCCTGGGCCCTGCGTTTTTCGCCATTGATGATACTGATCCTGCTCGGCACCATCGCGCTGAACGTCTATCTGTACACCGTCATTCCCAAGGGCTTTTTCCCGCAGCAGGATACCGGCCTGGTAATCGGCGGCATCCAGGGCGACCAGGCGATTTCATTCCAGTCGATGAAGGTCAAGCTGAATGAGTTTGTGGAGATTGTCCGCAAGGATCCCGATGTGCAGAGCGTGATCGCCTTCACCGGCGGCGGCCAGAGCAATCGCGGCAACATGTTCATCACCCTCAAGCCGCTATCGGAACGCAAGCTCACCGCCGACCAGGTGATCGCGCGCCTGCGCGGCAAGCTCAGCCATGTGCCCGGCGCCAACCTGTTCATGCAATCGGTACAGGATATCCGGGTCGGCGGCCGCTCCAGCGACGCCCAATACCAGTACACCTTGCAATCCGACGACCTGGCCCTGCTGCGCACCTGGGAACCGAAGATCCGCGAAGCATTCAGCGCCCTGCCGGAACTGGCCGACGTCAATACCGACCAGCAGGACAAGGGCTTGCAAACCACGTTGACCATCGACCGCGAAACGGCGATACGCAGCGGCGTCACGCCGCAACTGATCGACGCCACCTTGAACGACTTGTTTGGCCAGCGCCAGGTATCGACCATCTACCGCGGCATGAATCAATACCATGTGGTGATGGAAGCGGCGCCGCAATATTGGCAGAGCCCGCAGATCCTGCGCGACACTTACGTCAGCATTCCAGCCAGCACGGCCAACCTGTCGCCCACGACTTCGGCCCTCGGCACGCCGCCGGCGTTGACCGCAGGCGGCAAGCTGGCCTCCAATTCGTCGCTGGCGCTGACTCTTTCAACTACGGCAGAGCAACAGATGCCGCTGGCGGCATTTTCCAGCTTCCAGCCGACCAATACCTCGCTCGGGGTCAATCACCAAAGCCAGTTCATCGCCTCCACCATTTCTTTCAATCTTCCGGCCGGCGTGTCTTTGTCCGAGGCAACGGCTGCGATCAATGACGCGCTGGCCCGGATCGGCGTGCCAACCGAGGTACACGGCAGTTTCCAAGGCAGCGCCAATGTGTTCCAGTCATCCTTGAACAGCCAGCCGATGCTGATTCTTACGGCGCTGTTGGCGGTGTACATCGTGCTGGGCATTTTGTATGAAAGCTATGTCCATCCGATCACCATTCTTTCAACCCTGCCTTCGGCCGGCGTTGGCGCCCTGCTGGCATTGCTGGCGACGGGTACCGATTTCAGCCTGATTGCCTTGATCGGGGTGATCTTGCTGATCGGTATCGTCAAGAAGAACGCCATCATGATGATCGATTTCGCCTTGGACGCAGAACGCACCCAGGGCCTGTCGCCACGCGATTCGATTTTTGAAGCCTGCCGGCTACGCTTCCGCCCGATCATGATGACCACCATGGCGGCGATGCTCGGTGCGGTGCCACTGGCATTGGGCCATGGCGACGGCGCAGAGCTACGCCGGCCGCTGGGTATTGCGATTGTCGGCGGCTTGATCATGAGCCAGTTGCTGACGCTGTACACGACACCGGTAGTCTATCTGTACATGGACCGCTTCCGCCTGTGGAGCACAGACAAATGGCAACGGCGCGGCGGCCGGCCATTACCTGAGCCAAACGAAGCATGATGGATGGATGTAGCCTCAGCTTTGTACAGACACAAAAATCATTGTCGGCGGAAAAAATTGCTCGACGGACACAGCGGATTCAACCGATTCAACGGATTCAACGGATTCAACGGATTCAATATGAAACATACGCAAGTACCTATGCATAAAACCTTGTTGGCGGCGGCGGTCACGGCGCTGTTGTTAAGTGCCTGCGCCGTCGGCCCGGATTACGTGCGGCCGGCTACCGATGCGCCGGCCGCCTTCAAGGAGACGAGGGATTGGAAGACCGCTACCCCGCAAGACCAGGAATTGCATGGAAAATGGTGGGAAATCTATCAGGACCCGCAACTGAACGCACTGGTCGAGCAAGTCAATATCTCCAACCAGAATCTGGCGCAAGCCGAGGCGCAATTCCGGCAAGCGAAGGCGTTGGTGGAATCGGCAAGATCGTCTTACTTCCCGACAGTATCGGCCAGTGTTTCGTCCACCCGCTCAGGTGGGCGCAGTGGCAGTAGCTCATCGAGCAGCAGCGGCAGCAGCGGTTCGGTAACAACCAGCGATTCGCTCGGCCTGAGCGCCAGCTGGGAACCGGACCTGTGGGGCCGCATAAGCCGTACGGTGGAGTCCAACCAGGCATCGGCGCAGGCCAGCGCCGCCGACTTGCAAGTGGCCAGGCTCAGCGCCCAATCCACCCTGGCGCAAAATTACCTGCACCTGCGGGTGCTGGACCAGCAGCAAAACCTGCTCGACGACACGGTCGCGGCCTATCAAAAATCGCTGCAACTGACGCAAAACCAGTATGCCGTCGGCGTCGTCGCCCGGTCTGACGTGATTCAGGCCCAGACCCAGCTCAGAAGCGCCCAGGCACAAGCGCTCGACAATGGCGTACTACGCGCACAGCTGGAACACGCAATCGCCCTGCTGACCGGGCAAGCGGCTTCCACCTTCTCGATTACACCGGCGCCGCTGATTGCAGTGCTGCCTGAAATTCCGATCGGCGTGCCGTCGTCGCTGCTGGAGCGGCGCCCCGATATCAGTTCGGCGGAAAGACTGGCAGCGGCGGCCAATGCGAAGATCGGCGTCGCCAAAGCAGCTTACTTCCCCAATCTGACCTTGTCGGCTTCGGGCGGTTTTCAAAGCAGCAGCTTTGCCAACTGGCTGACTGTCCCCAATCGTATCTGGTCGCTCGGTCCGGCCCTGGCGGCGACCCTGTTTGACGGCGGCGCGCGACGCGCTCAAAGCGATCAGGCAATTGCCGCCTACGACGCCAGCGTTGCAGTGTATAAGCAGGCGGTATTGACCAGCTTCCAGGAAGTCGAAGATAACCTGGCAGCCTTGCGCATCCTGGAGCAGGAAGCCACGGTCCAGGGCGAAACAGCCCAGTTTGCCCATCATGCGCTGGAGCTGATCTTGAATCAGTACAAGGCCGGCACCGTCAACTACACCAGTGTAGTGACGGCGCAGGCAACCGCATTCAGCGCGGATTTGTCGGCGCTGAATATCCAGAATCGACGCTATGCCGCGAGTGTGCTGCTGATCAAGGCGCTCGGCGGCGGCTGGAATCAGGCTGAACTGCCTGATAACGCCATGCTGAATGACCGTAATGCCACCGCAGACAGCAAGCCGGCGGCTAAATAACTGTAGGGTGGGCAAGCCTTTTTGCCCACGCGTTGCTGACATACGCAATGTGAGAAAATTTCGAATTCCGCGCGGGCACGCGTGCACACCCTGCATTTAACCGGGAGAAAAAAATGAATTTCGGTTCCAGCTGGCAGCTATTTGCTCTTGGCTCTGCATTTTTCGCCGGCTTGACGGCGATCTTCGGCAAGTTCGGCGTCACCGGCATGAATTCCAACTTTGCCACCTTCATCCGTACCGTCGTCATCCTGTTTGTAATCGCCGGCATCGTCACCTTGCGCGACGAATGGCAGAAACCGGCGCTGGTCAGCCCCGCCAACTGGCTGTTCCTGGTCTTGTCGGCAATCGCCACCGGCTTGTCCTGGCTGTGCTACTACCATGCGCTGCAAATCGGCCCGATCTCGAAGGTGGCTCCGATCGACAAACTTAGCGTCGCCTTCGCCATCGTACTGGGCTTGCTGTTTGCCGGCGAACAGCTGACCTGGCCGGTAGCCATTGGCGGCTCGCTGATTGTAGCCGGATCAGTTGTGATTATCGCCTTTTAACTAACATTTCAAGCTAGCTGCAACAGCCTCGCCGGCATGGCGCCGCGCAAGGCGTTGCACACCATGATCTGTTCTGCGGCTAGCAGATCGTCCATGCTCAAGCTACGTTCGCTGGCGTCCCATGCCGGATCGTTCAACACTACGCTACGCATCACTCCCGGCAGCAATCCCGATTTCAGCGGCGGCGTATACCAGCGTCCGTCCAGCTTGAGGAAAACGCTGCTGCGGCCACCCTCGGTCAACTCGCCTTCCTGATTGAAAAACAGCATATCGAACGCACCCAGCTGTTGTGCTTGTTGCCAGGCTTGATCGTAGCGTTGCCGCACGCTGGTTTTATGCCGCAGGAACAAGTCGTCGGATTGCGTCGGCACCGGTGCGATCAATACACTGACCGGTGTCTCAAGTGTCCCCAGCTGCGCGCTCTGCAGGCTGCAATTGCCATCTGCAGACAGGGTCAGGCGCAGCCGCTGAGGGCCTGTGGCGGGTAAACTTGCGCAATGCGCCTGCAAGGCTGCACGTAATATTTTGTCGTTATAGGGAAAGCCAAAGTAGGCGGCAGAAGCTTGCAAGCGCTGCAAGTGCAAATCCAGATGACGGCAACCTTCGGTGCTAGTGGCGTAGATGGTTTCGAACAAGGAAAAATCGCCGCCCATGCCGGTCAGGAATTTTGCTTTCAATGCACATTCGGCATATTCCTCGGCTGCCACGCTGTCATGCACGATGCCGGCGCCGACGCCCATTTCACCATGACGAATGCTGGCGCCATACAAGCCGTCCGGCGCGGGCGGTTGTAGCCACAAGGTTCGGATCGGCACCGATAAACAGAAATCGCCAAACTGACGGCCTGCCTGCTCCACATCGAACCAGCCTATCGCACCGGTATACAGGCCGCGCGGCTCGGGCTCCAGCTCATCGATAATCTGCATGGTGCGATGTTTCGGTGCGCCGGTAATCGAGCCGCACGGATACAGCGCCTGGATCACGGCGCTGAGGCTGACATCGTCGCGCACCTGCGCCTGCACGGTGGAAGTCATTTGCAGCACGGTATTGAACTGCGTCACCTCGAACAATTGCGGCACACGTACCGAACCGGGGACGGCGATGCGTCCCAGGTCATTCCGCAGCAAATCGACAATCATCAGGTTTTCCGCCAGATTCTTGGGATCTGCGGCTAACGCTTTGGCAGCCAGCCGATCCTGCTCGGCGTCGCCGCTGGCGGCGGCGGTTCCTTTCATTGGACGTGCGGTCAAACCGCCTGCGGCATGACGTACGAACAGTTCCGGCGACAGCGACACAGCCGCAGTGCCGTCCGCCAGCTGGATCAGGCTGCCGTAAGGCACCGGCTGACGCAGCCTCAGCCGCCGATACAGGGTGACAGGGCTGCCATAGACGTCGAAACGCAGGCGATAGGTGTAGTTCACCTGATATGTATCGCCGGCTTCGATGTAGGCGTGGATCTTGGCGATGGCTGCGGCAAACTGTTCAGCGCTGACATTCGGCTGCAGATTCGCGATGCCGGCGCCGGCTTCAGCCTGCTCCGGTTGCGCTGCCTGGCGCTGCGCCAGCCACGCATCGACCTCGGCATCGTTCAAATGCTCGCAACGGGAGAACAACAGGATTTGCGCCAAAGGCAGCTTCTGCAAAGGTATTGGCTGCTGCCGAGGCCTGACATGCTGCAGACCGATCCCCAGCTCGTAGGTAAATAAGCTCACTGCGTGCAAACCTTCCCGCAAGGCTTGCTGCATTTCTTCGATCAGCTGCGGCAGCTGATCTGCCTCAAAACATTGCAAACTGCGGACGTGGCCGGAGTATAAACGCGATAGACGCGACAGGCGCGGCTGCTGAGATGATTGCGACTGTGCCGCAGTCGCACTGCTGTCGTCCAGCAATGCGAAACACTCGGTCGATGAAGGAGACGTGTTGATCATGATTCTTGTAAAAAAACGACGGATAGCCAGAAGAACAGCCTGCATGCTACCTGATCGGTAAGGGATAGTCTAAACCGCTATAATTATGCTCTTTTAAGCAGGATTGGCAGGCTTTTCTGTCCGCCCGGCTCACCAACACCACCCCTCATGGCCATATCCCGCGTCTTCCTCACGCCACTGATCGTGGCTTGCGCCTTGTTCATGGAAAACATGGACTCCACCGTGATCGCCACCTCGTTGCCGATGATGGCGCATGACATGGGAGAAAATCCGATTGCGCTCAAGCTGGCGATGACTTCCTATCTGGTCAGCCTGGCGGTATTCATCCCCATCAGCGGCTGGATGGCCGACCGCTTTGGCGCGCGCACGGTTTTCCGTAGCGCGATCGGGGTGTTCATGCTCGGTTCGATTCTGTGCGGCGTGTCGAACACGCTGGCCGAATTTGTCGCTGCCCGTTTCCTGCAAGGGGTGGGCGGCGCCATGATGGTGCCGGTCGGACGGCTGGTGATCTTGCGCACCACCTCCAAGGCGGACCTGGTGCGTGCGCTCAGCTACCTGACTATCCCGGCTTTGCTGGGTCCCGTGATCGGGCCACCGCTGGGCGGCTTCATCACCACCTATTTTCACTGGCGCTGGATCTTCTTCATCAATATCCCGATCAGCATTCTCGGCATTTACCTGGCTACCCGCTATATCAAAAACCTGCGCAGCGACGACACCGTGCCGCTCGACTGGATCGGCTTCCTGCTGTCGGCCATCGGCTGTTCGACATTGATGTTCGGCCTGGCCAGCGCCGGCCGCCACCTGGTCGCCGGCGATGTCTCGCTGATATGCGTAGCGGTCGGCACGGTCAGTTTGCTGGCATACGTGTGGCATGCGTTCCGTACCCCGCATCCGCTGATCAATTTGCGGCTGCTGCAAATCCCTACGCTGCGTATGAATGTCTTCGGCGGCTCTTTGTTTCGCATCGGCGTGGGCGCGTTGCCGTTCTTGCTGCCGCTGCTATTCCAGCTAGGCTTCGGGCTGACGCCGTTCCAGTCCGGCCTGCTGACTTGTGCTTCGGCAGCGGGCGCCCTTTTTGTCAAAACCATGACGACGACTGTGCTGAAAAAATTCGGTTTCAGGAGCGTGCTGGTCTATAACACGCTGCTTGGCGCACTGTCTATGGCAGCATTCGGCGTGCTGGAAGCAGATTCGCCGCATATCTTCATCATCCTCATGCTGCTGTTGGGCGGTTGCGTGCGTTCGATGCAATTTACCAGCCTGAATGCAATTGCCTACGCCGAGATCGACCAGCGCCAGATGAGCCAGGCCACCAGCCTCACCAGCGTCGCCCAGCAACTGTCGATTGGCCTTGGCGTTACCGTTGGCGGCTTTGCGCTGCAGGTATCGAATCAGGTACAGGGCCACGCGACATTGGTCAGCGCCGATTTCTGGCCGGCGTTCTTGCTGATCGCCCTGATCGCTTTGGCTTCGCTGCCGTTTGCGTTGAAACTGCAGCCGGATGCCGGCGCGGAATTATCGGGCCGCCGCGCCTGATGGACTAAAACCCGCGCCAGAACCTAATCGAAACGCAGGTTGTACAAGACTTCCAGGCCGTTGATGGTGCCGCCGCGCATCACCATCGACCAGCGCCGCGAAAATTGCCAGGTCACTTTCAAGATGCTGGCGGCGCTGGTCAGGCTCTGCTCGTAACCCAGGTTGATTTTCTCGGTGATGGCCTTGCCCAGGCTCACCACCTGCTCGTTCTCGATGCCGGAGTCGCTGGAACCGATCGAGAATTCGTCAAAGCCGATACCTTGGGCAATCTTCTTGCCGCCGTAATTCCCCAGCAGCGCCAGCGCCTGCCCGGCGGCCTGGCGCTGTCCCAGCGCGGAACTGTCGCTGCCATGGCCGAACATCAGCCAGGACAGTTTTTCCTCATCCGATACATTCGGCTCCGACACCAGCTTGACCCGCAGATTGGATGGATTGCCGGTAATCTCCGCCCCCGCCTCGACTTCCTGGTTGCGTTTCATGGCAAGGATATTGATATTCGGATTATCGATCGGTCCCCGGAAGTTGATCAATCCGCGCTCTATCGCCAGTTTGCGGCCAAATACCTCGTAGCTGCCGCTTGCCACCCGAATCGTGCCGGTAGCGCGCAAAGGCTGGTAGGGCTCGCTACGGACTTGCATCGCGCCGCGCAGCAGGATATCGGCGCCGCTGCCGCGGAAGCGGAAATCGTTGCCGAAATCGACCTCCACATTCATCACCGGCGTTGCGCCGCCAGCCGGTTTCTGCGCGGCTTTGGCTATGCTCTCCTGTTCCGTCAACGGCGTCGCCCGCGCTTTGACATCCTTGCGTACGATGACCACATCATTCCCCAGCACCGGCGCACTACTCTTCGGCAGATCGAACAAGGCGCTGTCAACGGTGAATTTGCCGTCCACGTGCAACTGTTCCTTGACGTTGGCAATCTTGGCCTGGCCGGACAACATCAGCTGGCGATCCGGGCTGGCAAACAATTGCAGGCGTTCAGCAATCACGCTGGCGCTCAGATCGGGATTGTCGTGGCCCAGCTGCAGCCTGCCGGTGGCGCGTATGGTGCCGTCGCCACCGTGGAATTCGAGTTGCTGCAAATCGACCACGTTGTTCGCCAGGTTGAGGCGCGCCGTGCCGTCTTTCAGTTTGATTCCCTGGTCGAACAAGGTGACGGCAAGTTTGTCGCCTGTCACTTTTCCTGACAACATCGGTTTACCGAGCTGGCCAGCCAGATTCAGATCCATCGCGAGGCTGCCATCCAGCGCCACCTGCGGCCCGATCAGCGCGCCGATGGGCTTCAACTGCGGCACCTGCAATTTGGCGTGGCCGGACAGGGCCGAGCTGTCGCTGACAGTCCAGCTGTTGCCGATACGCTGCAAAGCCAGCTGCAATTGCGCGTTCAAAGTACCAATCCTGGATGCCGCCAGCTGACTATCCAGCTTGACCCGGCCGGACTGCAGATCTGCGCGCAGTTTCAACTCAGACAAACCCAGGCTGACATCGCCACGTCCCGGGTTGACACGCAAATCGCCGCTGCGACGGGCTATCTGCAGATAGCCTGCCAGATTCTCCGCCAGTGAAAAATCCCAGCTGCTATCCAGCACCAGATCGGTCTTCAAGGGTAATTCCGGGCCGCCGAATTCATGCACCAAGCCAAATATGGTTGCCACATTAAGTGCATCGATGGCGCCGGCTGAACGAATTTTCCCGTTGTCGTAACTAAAATTCTTCAAATCGATCTGCGCATCTGCCACATGCAGGCGCGTTGCCCCCAGCAGCAGATGGCCGGCCTCGGCGTTAATCGTCAGCGGCGCTCCGAGGCTGATGCGCGGCGTTCCCTGGTTTTGCAATTCGCTGATCTGGCCCTGCCAGCCGTACCCGGATTTGCTCTCGCTGAGTTGACCCTGCGCGGCCATGGTCAGATGCAAAGGCTTGCCATGCAGAGTGCCGCTGCTGTCCAGCTTCAAGGTATGCGCGCCATAGGTGCCGGCCAGATTCAGGTTCAATTTATCCAGCGCCATGTCGGTGCTGTGCAAGCCACGCCCCTCGACGCTGACAGCCAGCCGGTTACTGGCTGAATTCAGCCTGGCGTTCAAATCTGCCTGCACATCGGCCTGCCCTGAGAGGCTGTCTATCCGATGCTCGCCGTAGGCTAATTTTTCGGCGTGGTACGAGGCTTGTATATTCGGCTTTTGCATGGTGCCGCTGACCTGGCTGTCAAGATGCACCGCGCCGGAGAGACCGATACCCAGGCCCTGCAACTGCGGCGCATCGATCTTCAGGTCGAGACGATCGCCGGCGGCGCCAAAACTGCCCTTGGCCAGCACCTCGTTACCAGCCACCGACAATGCGACGTCGCTGGGCAGCAAGCGTGCACCGGCCAGATTGAGCACGCCGTTACCAGTCATGGGCAATTGATCGTAGCGGCTATCCTTGATGATGAACTTGAGCTTCAATTTCAGTTCAGGCGCCAGGTTGCCGCTGGCATCGATATCCATATTGATATTTGCCGTCGTCGCCTGCGGACGGGATTTAGCGCCTTTGGGCTGCGTAGCGTTATTGCTGTTGATCCAGAGGAAAGGATTGAAATCGCGCAAATTGCCTTTCACAGCGTAAGCCATCTCCGCATCGCGGCCCAGATTGCCGCTGATATCCAGACGTGCCGGCCCGGCCGCCAGTTGCGCAGTTTGCACGACAATCTGTCTGGCGTCGATCAGCGTTTCCAGTTTCGCCTTGTAGGTGGCGTCGGCCAGGTTCACGCTGATTTGCTGACTGTCCGGCAGCAACCTGACACTGACTGGCCCGCGCAGTTGCGACGGCTTCAATTTGCCATGCAAGGCTTGCAGATCCAGGCCGGCGATGTCGAAGTTGAATTCACCGTTGCGCTTGTTTTTGCCATCACTGTGATATTCACCCTGGCCGCTGATGCTGGCGTTCTTCAATAATTTTATCTGCAGCCGGGATAACTGCTGGGTCTGGGTATCCAGCCTCAACTCGGCGCTGGCGCTTACCAGCGGCAGGCGATCTTGATCCAGAGCGCCTGCCATCGCGTTGGTAATCGTGATCGGGCCGCCCACCGTCAGCGCCGCCAGATCTACGATGGCTGGTGCGCTGCCAGCGATGGCTGCAGCCGGTGGCAAGAGTGGCTTGAGCGCCACCTGCAAGCTTAAGTCTGCCTGCGGCGCGCCGTTGCTGAACAGTTTCGGATTGATGTGCGCAGCGTTCAATTCAAGCTGCTGAAACGGAATGGGTGCAAACGGCGTTGCAGCAATCTTGGCGGTGCCGCTTAACTTGTCGCCGCGCGCGTTCAGATCTATATTCAGCGCCGCCAGGTTGCCGGACAATACCGCATCCAGTTGATATTTTTCTTTTTCGTATTCACCGCTCAACTCTGCTCCGCCGCTCAGCGCAAATGGCTGGATACCACTCAAACTGAGTTTCGCGCTGGCCTTGCCATACGGCGTGTCGAGCCGTTCCAGGAACAGATTGTGCTGTATCCGATCCGATTCGCCATGCAACTGCAGATGGCTCAATTCGGTCGTGCTCAGCCCTTGGTGCAGGGACAGCTTATTCAACGAAATATCGTTGAGAATCAGTTGTAGCGGCAGTTCCAGGCTGGTCGGCATGACGGTCGGTTGCGGTGGTGTCGGCTCTAGCCGGGCATCGACATCGCCGACATGCAGATAAGCGACCGTCAACTTGAGCGGCGACATGCTGAGATGCCACTTGGCGTCGATGCGATCGATCTTGTACCGCTGGGTAGCATCACGGTACACCAGATTGCGCAACTGCAAGCCGTCTGCCACAGTGCCACCGACCAGCTGGCCGGATAAATTGCCGTGCATTACCCAGGTGCTTAACTGCCACAAGGTCCGTGTACCGGATTCAGAACGGACCCCGAAAATTATCGCAGCAACGAGCAAAACCAGCAGCATCAGGCATGCTGCGATCGAGCGCCACAGCCAACGCAACAACCCGCGCAAGCGGCTGCCGCCGCCATCGGTGCCTGGCGGCGGGCTTGCTGATTCCGGAGATGTGGTTGCTGCCTGAGTCATGCGTTCAATCTTATGCGTTTGGTCTTAAAAAAATGAAAAAATCAGAAGGCGATGCCGAGCGAAATATGAGGTCGGAATTGTTTGGCCTGGACGCCATAGGCAAGATCGAGATTCACGGTGCCGACCGGGCTCCGGTAGCGCACGCCGACGCCGGTGCCGACTTTGGTAGACCTGCTTGCCCAGCTATCGGTGGCGCTGCCCACATCGTAAAACACGGCGCCTCCCCATTGCTGGGTGAGCCAGTGCTGATATTCAGCACTGCCAGTCACCACGTACTTGGTCGGATAGACGGTGCCGTTTTGCGAATTGCCGATGCTGTCATAGCTATAGCCGCGCACCGATTCATTACCGCCGGCGCGGAACAGCAAGGAAGCCGGCACCGAGGCGCTGGAACCGGCAGTAAATACGCCACCTAGTTCTGTGCGCAAAATCACCACGTCGCGCTTTGCGACAGGAAAATAATGTTTATAACGCCCGTCGGCCCGGAAAAAAGTCTGATCGGTCAGCAAGCCCTTTAAGGCGAAGCCGGTTTGTATCGAAAAGATATGGCCGCTACGCGGGAAAATGGGATCGTCGACCGCCCGCCGGACCCAGGCAAAACCGGGAACCAGGGCCTGATGCTCTCCCGGCCGGACCACGGTGTTCGGCGGCAGGGTTGCGCCATCAATTTGCTGCAGGCGGTCGCGATAATAATCCAGTGTCAAGGCGGTGTCGTAATTCTCCAGTGAGCGCGCACGCTTGAGTCCGATTTTCATGCTGCGCAAATCGACGCCTTGCAAGGTAGTCCGGTCATACGAACCGTTGACGCCATTGACGAAACTGCGCGTATCCGGCGGCATCGACAAATCCAGCGAGCCGTATTGCCGGCGCTGTTCAATCTTGGTCTGGGCATCGAACACCCAGGCTTTGCCGAAAACATTGTAATTGGTGTACCGGCCCTGCACCTGCGCCCCGGTATCGGAGGCATAACCAAGCCCGGCGCGCAGCCTCTGCGTCCGGAACTCGGTTACCTGGACATTGACCGGCGTCTCTTGCGCATGCGCCGGATCATCGTCGATGCTGACGATCACATTGCCGAAGTATGGCGTGTTCTGGATCTGCCGCTGCAGCAGCAGCAAACGGTTGACGCTGTATTCCTCCCCCACCTGCAAGGGATTGACGTTCTCGATGATGCTGGCCGGATAACGGTTGGTGCCGGTGATATGCAACGCTCCCAAGGTGAAGCCGGGGCCGCTGTCATATTGCACCGAGAGTTCGGCATCGTTATCTTCAGGGGTGACCCGCGCTTCCGAATGGGCGATCCTGGCTGCCGGAAAGCGCTTCTTGAGCAGCACCTGCAAGCCATTCTCCTTGGCCGTCGCCCAGTCAGCCTGGCGAAACGGCTGGCCGGCCGGCAAACTCCAGTTCTGCTGAATCTGGCGCACACGCTCGGGCACCTCGGTAGCGGCGCTGCCGATCACGTTGATGGTGGCGGCGGATACGATGGTGCGCTGTTGCGAATCGATTTTCAGGTGGATCGTCTTGATCTCGCCAGGCTCCACGGTAACGGTTGTTTTAGGAGAGAAATAACCTTCGGTCGAAGTCAGTTGCGTGACTTGTTCGTCCACAGTATCGATCAGAAATTTCAATTGATCTTCGCTCAAATCTTGGCGATCCTTGTAACGTGACAGATCCAGATGCTGCTCAAGCAGGGCCTTTAATTCAGCCGGCGCTTCAATCGCGACCCGATAGGTGGCGTTGGCATTAATCGCACTCAGGCAAAGCAAGCCGAAAACCACGCCATAGGCAGATGGTTTCAACCAGCCAGAGGACATGCGAAAACCTTTCAGCATGCGCGACAGCCTGCGGCCGAACACCGCATGTCAGTTTTTATCAGGAAAACCAGTAAGAGCATAGGCAGAGACAGAAGCAGTGGCAGAAGCAACGGTAGCGGAGGGTCATTTTAACAAACATTGCTTTTGCATTGCAAAAACGACATTGTCTCTTTAACGTCATTGTATTGGATGCTCTGTAGCTATGGCGCGATGTAACATGATTTAACCTCACGAACCTGAGTACATCGCTGCGTACATCGCTGAATGCGTCGGCCATAAGCTGCCCTGCCAAAACAGTTATTCCGGATAAGTCATTTTTGCCGGCTGCACCCATTCGACGAATTCTTGTTCCGTCACATAGCCGAGCGCCAAAGCCGCCTGCTTCAGCGTGCTGCCGTCATGGTGTGCATGCTTGGCGATTTGTGCCGCACGGTCGTAACCGATATGCGGCGCCAGCGCGGTCACCAGCATTAGCGACCGCTCCATCAGTTCGGCAATCCGGTCGCGGTTGGCGCCGATGCCGTCGACGCAATGCTGCTCGAAACTGGCCATGCCATCAGCTAGCAGGCGCACGCTTTGCAGGAAATTATGTGCAATCAGAGGCTTGAATACATTCAATTCGAAATTACCGGAAGCGCCGCCGAAATTGATCGCCACATCGTTGCCGAACACCTGGCAACACAACATGGTCAACGCTTCGCACTGGGTCGGGTTGACCTTGCCTGGCATGATGGAGCTGCCCGGCTCGTTCTCCGGGATGCTGATTTCGCCCAGGCCCGAGCGCGGGCCGGATGCCAGCCAGCGCACATCGTTGGCAAATTTCATCAGCGCTGCGGCCAGTGTTTTCAACGTACCGTGGGCGGCAACCAAGGCATCGTGCGCTGCCAGTGCGGCAAATTTATTGTCGGCAGTGCGGAACGGCAAGCCTTCCGTCTTGGCTAATTGCGCGGCAACCCGGCTACCGAAATCCTTAGGCGCATTGAGCCCGGTGCCTACCGCCGTGCCGCCAGCTGCCAGATCGCACAAAGGCTCCAATGCGGCCTTGATGATTTTTTCAGCGTGATCGAGTTGCGCAACGTAACCAGAGAATTCCTGGCCCAGTGTCAGCGGGGTCGCATCTTGCAGATGGGTGCGGCCGATCTTCACGATATCGTCAAAATCCACCGATTTCTTGTGCAAGGTCGCACGCAGTTTTTGCAGCGCCGGCAACAATGTATTGGCGATAGCGAGCGCAGCGGCGACATGCATCGCAGTCGGAAAGATATCGTTCGATGACTGGCTAAGATTGACCGCGTCGTTGGGATGCACCAGACGCGCCTCGCCACGCACGCCGCCAAGGATTTCCGAGGCGCGATTAGCCAGCACCTCGTTCATGTTCATGTTGCTCTGGGTGCCGGAACCGGTCTGCCAGACAGATAACGGAAACTCATCCGGATGCTGCCCCGCCACGACCTCCTGCGCCGCCTGGATGATGGCGGCGGCCTGGGTTTTCGGCAGCTTGCCCAGATCCTGGTTGACTTGCGCGCAGGCTTGCTTGACGGCAGCCAGCGCTACGATCAGTTCGGGCGGCATGCGCTCGCTGGATATATGGAAATGATGCAGGCTACGCTGGGTCTGGGCGCCCCACAGCCGCTCATCCGGGACTTCAATCTTGCCAAAAGTATCGCGTTCAATTCTGCTGGTAGTCATTTCAGCTCCATAAAAGTGGCGACGCCCTGCACCGTAGCTGCAATCAGGCCGTCAGCAAAGTCTTATGGTAATACTTTTCCTTCGCGCAGGATGATTTCGATGTCAGCCGCCGATACCGGCTCGCTGAAATAAAAACCTTGCATTTCGTCACAGCGATGACGTTGCAGGTAAGACAGCTGTTCTTGCGTTTCAACCCCCTCGGCAATCACTTGCAAACGCAGGTTGTGGGCCAGAGAGATGATCGAGGCGACGATGGCGGCGTCATCCTGGTCGACCGTGATGTCGCGCACAAAAGACTGGTCGATCTTCAATGCGTCGATCGGGAAGCTCTTCAGATAGGCCAGGCTCGAATAGCCGGTGCCAAAATCATCTATCGACAATTGCACCCCTATCGATTTCAGGTCGTTCAGAATACCCACGGCCAGGTCGACATCCGTCATCACCAGGCTTTCGGTCAATTCGATTTCGAGGTAGTGCGGCGCCAGTCCGGTACTTTCCAGCATCTCCGCTACCTGCTGTACCAGATTCTGCTGGAAAAACTGGCGCGTCGACAGGTTAACCGACATCCGCAGATACCCCAGGCCCATGCGCTGCCACGTCTTGTTCTGCTCGCAAGCGGTGTGCATCACCCAGGCGCCCATCTGCACGATCAGGCCGGTTTCTTCAGCCAGGTCGATGAAGCGCGTGGGCGAGATCATGCCTAGTTGCGGATGCTTCCAACGAATCAAGGCCTCCATGCCGACCATGCGGCCGGTACGCAAATCCACTTGCGGTTGATAGTAGAGCAGCAGTTCCTTGCGTTCCAGCGCGTTGCGCAAATCGCCCTCGATCTGCAGGCGTTCAAGCGCTCGTTCATTCATTGCCGCAGTGTAGAACTGGTAATTGTTATTCCCCATTTCCTTGGCGCGATACATGGCGATATCGGCATGCTTGAGCAAGCTGTCAGGATCTGCGCCGTCGTTCGGGTAGACTGCGACGCCGATGCTGCAGCTCAGGAAAAAGTCATAGCCTTCGATTTGCAAGGGGCGCGCAATCGCATCCATCATCCGTTGAATCAGTCCTACGCTTAGCTCTTCATCAATACGCTCCGGCAAGATCAGGACAAATTCATCGCTGCCCAGCCGCGCTATGGTGTCAGCTTCACGGGTGAACGTTTTCAGGCGGCTGGCGACTTCCTTCAGCAATTGATCGCCGGCATTGTGCCCGAGCGTATCGTTGACGAATTTAAAGCGGTCCAGGTCGACGAACACTACCCACACCCGGTGGCCGTATAACTCGCCATAGACAATCGACTGGCTCAGGCGATCGCTCAGCACATTGCGATTGGCGAGGCCGGTCAAGGTGTCGTGCCGGGCCTGATGCTCCAGCTCTGCCTCGTAACTCTTCATTTCCGTGATGTCGTACAAAGACGTGACGAAGTGGCTGACGCGGCCGGAACTATCCTTCACGGGCGCCACGTACAGCTCGTTCCAGAACAAGGTGCCGTCCTTGCGATAACTGCGGAACACCGCATTCGCGGTGCGTTTTTCGCGCAAGGCAGCACGAATTTCCTCCAGGCCGATCTGGTCATGATCGTCGCCATGCAGCATTTCCAGGTTGCGGCCGATCATATCCTTGGCGGAATAACCGGTAATCCGCTCGAATGCCGGATTGACATACTCCACCTGGTATTCCGGCAATTTGGCGCTGGAGATGATGATGGCGTTCGCACTCGATTCGATGGCGCGTTCGCGCAGCTGCAAGGCATCTTCGGCACGCTTGCGAGCGACGATGTCCTCTTTCATCATTTGCGTCGCCAGTTTGACCTGCTGGGTACGGGCATCTACCAGCCACTCAATCCGCTTGGAGCGCGTCGATAGAAAATACAGATAGATGGCCCCCATCCAGCTCAGCAAACTACCCAGTATCAATACCAGGATCGATCCGGCATTATTCTTGGTGAATACGCGTGCCGGCGCCGATGCCTCGATGAACCAGGATTTACCGGCAAGTTCGAAAGTTTGCGACATGTCTTGCGGAGCGTCATACAGCAACCAGGCCGGCAGCCAATCATCGGCACTCGACGGCGTAACCTGGTTGCCCTGGCGATAGACCAAGGTATCTTGTTCCGGCTTGGCGCTGGCATATACCCGAAGATAAAAATCTTCACGCGCCTGGACGCCGTCGCGGGCCAGGATATTGTTGACGAAAGCATCCGCGCGCAATGCCGCGCTGGTATAGCCGATCAACGCACGACGGCGATCGTCGACGCTGTCCAACACTGCACCATGCTGATAAACCGGCATCAGGACCATCATGATCAACTTGCTACCGTTCTTAGGCTTTTGCTCGAACAGATCGGTAGAAGCCGGCAAACCGGTGTCGCGTGCGCGTTTCGCCGCTTCGCTCTGAACTTTACTGGTCGCCACATCCATGGCAAACGCACCCTCGTTGCCCGCCATCGGCTCGAGGAATTCGACCACCCGATATTGATCATGTCCAGCCGCCGGTTCCGGCTTGCCGTCGCTTAGCTGGCGAATCGAAAAATCAGGATAATGCTTGCGTATCTCGGCTTCATAGGCAGGTCGCTGGGCTGCCGTCACCAGGCGCTGAAAGCCCAGCGACTTGATATAGGGGGCACGGCGCAGCATGGGTTCTGTAAAGGTGCGGAATTGTTCGCGACTGACGCCGTCGACGGTGACGAACAGGCGATTGACGGTTTCCACTTCATGCACCAGGCCATCCAGGCCATCCACCACCGCTTTAAGATGGCCACTGGCCAGGCGCCGGAATTCGGCATCCATTTTTTCGTATTCGAGGTGACGGACCGAGACAAACAAGCCGAGCGTGATCGCCAGACCCAATATCAAACTGGATAAAGAGGCAATGGGTATGAAGATTGACGAACCACGACGAAACATTTCTACTCCATTGCGCACAATAGGCGAAATATTACACGGTCTTATTGCCCGATAACGTCACACTTTGATTTCTTTTTAGTGCCGCAGGACAACTAAAAGCCGCAAGGAAAGAAACCTTGCGGCGGCAGATGAGAAATCAAGGCGATTTCGGTGTTTCGGCGTCTGGTAACAAGCAACCCTGCAAGATTTGCAGATCGTTGTCTTTCGCGAAATTGACTACAAAATGATAGGCCAAAGGTTCGATCTGGCGCAAATCTTCATTGACGACTACCGACCGCACGCCATTCAGCAATACCGGCCGGACGTACGGTGAATATTGCAGATGCGCGTTGCGGCCGCCCGATCCTTCAGGGCGAAAACAGGCCATGACGCCGCACAAGCGCTCGGCCCAGTCGCTGGGACGAAACTGCCTGCCATCGCTGGTGATACCTTGAATAAAAAATTCGCGGGCGGGAGCGTCAGGGGATTTGATAGGTTCTGCCATGCGTACAGCTCGTTTTCTTCTATAACGCTTGCTACAGACATTGCTTAGCCTCGGGTAGAAGCAAGCTACTAGTTTTGCGTAAGTGATTCTTACGTATTATATCTTATAGAAGACTTACACACCATCGTGCGTGATATCGCCGTCACGCGTGGGCACAAAAGCGTGCCCACCCTGCATCGTTGATTTATCCGAGCCAGACTGCTGCTGACAAGAGCAACAACAAGAACATCCACAGCAACAAGGCACGCCAAACCAGGCCGACCGTACTTTGCAAGGCGCGCGGGGTGGGAACATCGCCCGGCGGGCTTTCGCTTTCCATGGCGGTCGAATCAACCGTCGACGCATCGGCCGGCAGGATGGAAATCGCGGTTTCAGGTGGCGCGCCCAGCAACACGCCCATGGCGCCGCCGCCGGTAGACAAAATGATACCGTCCGTCTCATTTTTCCAGCGATCGGCAAAATTACGCCAAGCATAGATCGCATCTTCAAAATTACCGACTACCGCAAAGGCCGCCGCCGTCATGCGCGCCGGAATCCAGTCTATCCAATAAAACGCCTTGGCCGCAAAACGTCCGAAAGCTTCATTGTGCATGTGATCCGGTTCATTCCAGCCGCGCGCCAGATACTCGGCAATGCGGTACATCACGGCGCAAGCCGGGCCGACCGGCATGAGGAACCAGAAGAACACGCCAAACACATGGCGATGTGTAGTGATCAGCGCCTTTTCCACGGCAATGCGGGAGATTTCACTGACATCCATGTCGGTGGTATCGAGCTTGGTCCATTCGGCCAGCAAGGTGCGCGCTGTGGCGTCGTCGCCGGTATTGAGGGCCAGTTGAATCGAGGTGAAATAATGGCTGTAGTGGCGGAAGCCGAGGGTCAGATACACGATCAAGACATTCCAGAGCAGTGCCGCCCAGGCGCCGATATGCACGCATAACCAATAGATCAACGCAGTCGGCACGGTGAGCGCCAGTATCACGCAAAACCAGCCCAGCCGGCCCTGGCGCGCCTGGCCTGCATTAAACGAAGCCTCTATCTTGCTCGCAAAATGCTTGACCCATGCATAGACGGGATTGTCCGCACGGAGCGGTTTCAGCTGCTCGATCAGCAATGCAAACAGAATAGAGAGAAATGTCATTAACAACCCTTTGAATCAAGTAACTGCGTCAAGTAACTGCATCAAGTAACCACGTCAAACGTCAAATAACCGCATCAAATACCGCGCATGCAGCAGTGCAGCAATCGGCGTCCATACCCGCTAAATCGCGGCGCGTTGGTGTTGCCATAACATCTAAATTGCAATATCCCATACGATAACGCAGCACACGCACAGAATCAAACTTGTACTGAACTTGTTTTCGGTGCTTCCCTTTTTCGGGGGCGCACAATAAATAATCTAAACCCCGAATTTAAGCTTGAACCTAAGCCCGCAGAAAATGAAACAGATTTCTTAACATGGCGGCAGTCGCTCCCCAAATGAAGAAGCGCTCATAAGGCATCGCATAAAAGGTGCGGCGATAGCCGTCCGGCAGATCGATACTGCGCAATTGATGGTTCAGGCCGTCCATCAGAAATGCCAGCGGGACTTCAAATATTTCAGCTACCTCGTCCGGATCGGCACGCAAGCTGACCGGTGGATTGAGCAGGCACACCACCGGCGTTACACGATAGCCGGTACCGGTAAAATACTCCGGCAAGCTGCCGATCACCTCAACCTGGCTGCGCGCAAGGCCAATCTCTTCTTCCGCTTCACGCAAGGCGGTTTCGATTGGCGAGGCATCGCTCTGCTCCATGCGGCCACCCGGAAAACTCACTTGCCCCGCATGATCGGTCAGATGGGCGGCGCGCTGGGTAAACAACAGGGTCGGCTGCTGCTCGTGCATGACGATGGGAATCAACACCGATGCCGGCGTTACCGGCTTACCCTGCAACTGCGCCATGCGTTGCACGGTATGGCTATCCAGGTGCTCCGGATGCCATTCCGGCCGCTGCGCAAAACGCTGGCGCAGCCATGCCGCATTCATCCTTTCGGGCGCCAACGCAGATTCGCCGGCAACCGCATCAACCGGCAACATCAGGGGATCGAAAGTCAATTTAACCAAGAAAATTCCTCTAGCAATCTTTTCAACACTTCAACACTTTACCGCGATGACGGCTAAGGAGCTATCGCAGTCACAGATAATAACAATTAACGCCATTTTACTTTACGGCAACTATATAGTGGTGATCATGCGATAGCCTGCAGCAAACATAAATCGCAAATGCAAAAAGGGGCACCTGACGGTGCCCCTTTTTTATGCAATACCTATGCCTGCATAACGACAACTTGCTACACAACTTACTTCGCGACTTACTCAGCTGCTGGTGCAGCCTTTGCAGCGTTGCGACGTTGTGGCAGTTTTTCCTTGATACGTGCCGATTTACCGGAACGCTCACGCAGGTAGTACAGCTTGGCGCGACGGACATCGCCGCGACGCTTGACTTCGATCGAAGCGATCAGCGGCGAGTACAGTTGGAATGTACGCTCAACGCCTTCGCCGGAAGAAATCTTACGGACGATGAAGTTGGAGTTCAGACCACGGTTACGACGCGAAATCACAACGCCTTCGTAAGCCTGAGCACGCTTGCGCGTACCTTCAACTACGTTAACGCTGACGACTACTGTATCGCCTGGTGCGAATTCAGGGATATTTTTGGCAAGGCGAGCAATTTCTTCTTGCTCAAGTTGTTGGATCAAGTCCATTTTTAGCTCCATATACCATCTTGCTGACGCCAAATGTGCAAAGCACTGCTCAGTAGAGGATGGGGTTAATACACAGGTGGCCGGCTGGCCTCCCCTTGGTACTGCGATACTACTATTTACTACTAACTGCAAAACCAACTGCAGCCTGGCGATCAAGCACTTTCGTACTTAACCTGAATTCCGTAAAAATTTTTCATCGGCCGCACTCAGCAAACCGGCAGCGCGTATCTTCTGAATCAGATCCGGCCGCTTCTTTGCTGTGGCTGACAGCATTTGCTGACGCCGCCATTTTTCGATTTCAGCGTGATGCCCGCCCATCAGGACCGGCGGCACCGCAACGCCTTCATACTGTTCCGGCCGGGTGTAATGCGGACAATCCAGCAAGCCATTGACAAAACTGTCTTCGACCGCCGATGCACCATCATTCAACACACCAGGCAACTGCCGGATCACCGCATCCATCAGAGCCATCGCCGGCAATTCGCCGCCGGACAAAACGAAATCGCCAAGGCTGATTTCTTCATCCACGCAACGATCCAGCAAACGCTGGTCAACCGCTTCATAACGGCCACAGAGCAATACCAAACCGGGTTCGGTACACAATTCCATGACGCGCTGATGGGTCAGCGGCCGGCCTTGCGGCGACAGATAGACTACTCTCGGTGCAGGCAGGCTTTGTTGCAGCTGACGCGCCTTGGCCGCTTCAATCGCAGCTTCCAGCGGCTTCGCCATCATCACCATGCCAGGGCCGCCGCCATAAGGCCGGTCATCCACGGTACGATGATTGTCGGTCGTGAAATCACGCGGATTCCACAAAGCCAGCTCACATCTTTTTTGTTCAAACGCGCGCCGGGTAACACCCGATTGCGTCAATGCAGCAAACATTTCGGGAAACAGTGTGACGACATCAAATTGCATACCGCGCACCTTTTTGTTTCGCTTGCGATCTTGTTTGCTGCTTTAGCTGCCTGGAGCTTATGCTCAATTTTCAAGCCTGGATTTAATAATCCAGTCCCCAGTCAACCGTGATTTTCTTTGCTGCCTGATCCACCGTCTTGACGAACTGCTCAACAAACGGAATCAATAATTCTGGTGCTGCCTTGGCTTGGTCTTTACTCTGATCTGCGACCGCCGGCAACGTGATCCGAAGAATCGGATGCGCGCCGTTGTCCATCAAATCGGCCACCACACCCAAATGCTCGCCTTGCAGATTCTCAACCACCAGGCCGATCAGATCGACCCAATAGAATTCATCATCCGAAAGCGCCGGGAAATGGCTGCGTGGAATATGCACCACACTGCCCTTCATGGCTTCGGCTGCGTCACGCCCTGCCACACCCATCAGGCGCGCCACAATGTCGCCACTGTGGTTTTTCGCCTGCATCATTTCGACATCGTGCAGTTCCGGCGAATTCTGCCGGTTCAGCCACCATGTCTTGGCGTGCAACAGTGCATCGGCATCCGCCGAATACGGTTTGATCCGCACCCAGCCATTAATACCGTAGGCGCCAGTAATGTAACCGACCACCACCAAATCTGAAGGTATTGCAGTTCCAGCTGGTGCTGCGGCCGACGAGTTTACTGACGCGTTCAACGGTTCAAACTGCCTAATTAAGCAGCTTTTTTGGCAGCGTCGGCAACCAGACGTGCAACGGTCGGCGACATTTGCGCGCCAACACCTTGCCAATGCGTCAGGCGGTCCTGAGCAATGCGGAAAGTCTCTTCTGCACCGGATGCTACCGGATTGTAAAAGCCGATACGCTCGATGAAGCGACCGTCACGGCGATTGCGCGAATCAGTAGCTACGATGTTGTAAAAAGGACGCTTCTTTGCGCCACCACGGGATAAACGAATAACGACCATAATGTTTCCAAAAAGTGTTCGAACACGGAAAAAGCCGCAAATTATAACGCAAAGTGAGCCGCTCCCGCAACCAAAGCAGGCCATGGGTGTGGTTTCACGACGTCAAACAGGTATTTGCAGGGCTCCAAAACGCTTTGCGACCTATGTCGCAAGCGGGCCTGACTATCAAAGTGACATTCTATTGAAGCAGGCTGTACACTACGCCCTCAATCTGCCTTCCGACACGCATGATGCACCTCGGAAACATCAGTGGCGATAGCCAAGCCAGTATATTAGCAATATTCCTAGCCGATGCAAGGATTGCCTGCTTATTACCTGCTTATTACATGCTTATTACCTGCTAATTGCCTGCTTTATTACATGCTCCAGACATTTCATTCACCTACCCTGCCAATGACCCAAGCCCACAAGAACAAGACACTCGCCACCTTCCTGGCCACCGTATTTGGCAGCATAGGCCTGCACCGCTTCTATCTGAAGGGCTTTCAAGATATCTGGGGCTGGCTGCATCTTGCCACCTTGCCAATTTCCATGATCGCTTACTTGCTTTTTAGACAAAATCAGCAAGTGGCATTCCTGTTTGGGCCGCTGGTCGTCTCGGGCCTGATTGCCGTCATCGAATCGCTGGTCATAGGATTGACCCCGGATGAAAAATGGGATGCCCAATACAACGCCAACTCCGGCCGCCAATCCGACTCCGGCTGGTTTGTCGTCTTGCTGGTGGTATTGACCCTGGGAGTCGGCGCGATTGCCTTGATTGGCTCGATTGCGCGTACTTTCGACCTGCTGTTCACCGGCGGCGCTTACGGCTGAAGTAGAGTGGGCACCGATGCCCACGCGGAACGTTCATTTAACGCACATGGCGAATCTCGTTACCGCGTGAGCAGAAAGTCCTGCCCACCCTACGATTTTCTGCAGCTTGGCAAGAATCAGAACTGATCTTCCGTCAACGCCATCACGCCGCTGCTGCCTTCGACAATCGAGATGCGATAAGCATCCGCCTGAGACAGTACATGTTCGGCAAAGAAACGCGCCGTACCGATCTTGGCCTGATAAAAATTGCTATCGCCCGCAGCCGACTGCAATTTTTGCGTTGCAATCAGCGCGGCCCGTCCAAGCTGCCAGCCGCCCAGCACGATGCCGGCCAGCTTCAGATACGGCACGCTACCGGCAAACACGCCCTTGATATCGCTCTTCAGATTATCCACAACGTAGCTGACCACCTGCTCCAGCGCATCGGCGCCGCTGGCCAGTTGCTTGCCGATAGCGACCAGGTCGGCCGCACCGCTGCTCGCCAACTCCGCTTGCGTAGCACGGACCTGGGCAATGATGCCCTTGGCGACCGCGCCGCCATCGCGCGCAGTCTTGCGGCCGATCAGATCGTTGGCCTGGATTGCCGTGGTGCCTTCATAAATCGTCAATATCCGCGCATCGCGGTAGAACTGCGCCGCGCCGGTTTCTTCGATAAAGCCCATGCCGCCGTGAATCTGCACACCGGTCGACGCCACGTCGATTGAAATCTCGGTCGACCAGCCTTTGACGATCGGCACCATGTACTCGTAGAACGCCTGATTCGCTTTACGCGTCGCGGCGTCGGCATGATGATGGGCTGCATCATGGGCAGCCGCGGTCACGTACGCCAAGGCACGCGCTGCCTCAGTCTGCGAGCGCATGCTCATCAGCATGCGCCGTACATCCGGCTGATGAATGATCGTCACGGCGCCGGCTGAACCGGCCAGGTCTCGCGATTGCACGCGGTCCTTGGCGTAAGCCAGCGCTTTTTGATAAGCGCGCTCGGCAACGCTGATGCCTTGCAGGCCAACCGCAAAACGCGCTGCGTTCATCATGATGAACATGTATTCGAGGCCACGATTCTCTTCGCCCACCAAGGTACCGACAGCACCGCCGTGATCGCCGAACTGCAGCACCGCAGTCGGACTGGCCTTGATACCTAACTTGTGTTCCAGCGAAACGCAATGGACATCATTGCGCGCGCCCGGCGTGCCGTCCGCATTGACCATGAATTTCGGTACGATGAACAGCGATATGCCCTTCACGCCTTCCGGCGCGTTCGGCGTGCGCGCCAACACCAGATGCACGATATTCTCAGCCATATCGTGTTCACCGTAGGTGATGAAAATCTTGGTGCCGGAAATCTTGTAAGTGCCGTCGCCCTGCGGTACCGCACGAGTGCGCACCAGCGCCAGGTCGGAGCCGGCTTGCGGCTCGGTCAGATTCATGGTGCCGGTCCATTTTCCGGATACCAGGTTCTCCAGGTAAATCCGCTTTTGCTCGTCGCTGCCGGCAGTCAGCAACGCTTCAATCGCACCGTCGCTCAACAGCGGGCACAAGGCGAAGGAAAGGTTGGCCGCGTTCAACATCTCTATGCATGGTGTCGCCACCAGCTTGGGCAAACCCTGACCGCCAAATTCAACCGGATGCTGCACACCTTGCCAGCCGGCTTCGGCAAAGGCCTTGAATGCCTCTTTAAAACCCTTGCTGGTGGTTACCTGGCCGTCATGCCAATAGCTTGGCTCTTGATCGCCGCTGCGGTTTAATGGCGCGACCACTTCACCGCAGAATCTGGCATTCTCTTGCAACACTGCTTCCACGGTTTCCGGCGTCGCATCTTCACAACCAGGCAGTGTGCTGACCTGCTCCAGACCAGCCAGCTCGTTCAGCACGAACAGCATGTCTTTCAACGGGGCGACATAACTCATGAGTTACTCCAAAAAATTGGGCGGCACCGCAGAGCCTGACTCTGCCAGCACCCGCAATACCACCCGTATACTTTTCACTTTCGATTTTTAACAAGACGTTGAAAAATCATGCTTCAAAAGCCTGATCTTCAGACGCCCTGAAAAACGCCCGTCGGCTTAACCCAGCTCGGCCACCAGTTGCGGCACGATCTCGAACAAGTCGCCAACAATGCCGTAATCCGCTACCGAGAAAATCGGCGCTTCTTCATCTTTGTTGATGGCGACGATCACCTTGGAGTCCTTCATCCCGGCCAAATGCTGGATCGCGCCGGAAATACCGACCGCGATATACAGCTGCGGCGCAACGATCTTGCCGGTTTGTCCGACCTGCCAGTCATTCGGCACGAAGCCCGCATCCACCGCAGCACGCGATGCGCCCATGGCAGCGCCCAGCTTGTCAGCCAGCGGTTCCAGGATCTTGAAGTTTTCAGCCGAACCCAAACCACGGCCGCCGGATACGATGATCTTGGCTGCCGTCAGTTCAGGACGATCCGATTTGGCCAGCTCGCGCGAGACGAATGCGGATTTGCCGAAGTCGGCTGCAGCGGCGATATTTTCCACGGCAGCAGAACCGCCACTCGCAGCAGCGTCAAAACCGGTAGTACGGACGGTGATGACTTTGGTGGCGTCGCTCGATTGCACGGTAGCGATGGCATTACCGGCATAGATCGGACGCTCGAAGGTATCCGGGCTGTCGACCTTGGTGATTTCGGAAATCTGACCGACGTCCAGTTTGGCGGCAACGCGCGGCAAGATGTTTTTACCGTAAGCGGTTGCCGGCGCCAGGATGTGGCTGTAGCCGGAAGCCAGCGCCAGTACTTGCTCGGCGACGTTTTCGGCCAGGCCGTCGGCAAAATAGGCTGCATCTGCTACCAATACTTTGGTCACCCCGGCAGCTTGCGCTGCGGCTTGGGCGGCTGCGCCGCAGTTGCTGCCGGCGACCAGTACGTGGACTTCGCCGCCGCATTGGCTGGCGGCGGTAATGGTGTTGAGGGTGCTGCCTTTTAACGAGGCATTATCGTGTTCAGCAATGACGAGGGCTGTCATGTCGGCTCCAGAGTTATGTACGCTCGCCTGCATCGTTATCAGGATGCGGCGCTACGCTTGATTCTTGAATTGGTTATGTATGGTTCGGCAGGCTAAGTCAGCTTCGCTTACAGGACCTTGGCTTCGTTCTTCAGCTTGGCGACCAGGGTAGCGACGTCCGGCACCTTGATGCCGGCGCTGCGCTTGGCCGGCTCCACCACTTTCAGCGTCTTCAGGCGCGGCGTGACATCCACACCCAGGTCGGCCGGCTTGAACACGTCCAGGGTTTTCTTCTTGGCCTTCATGATGTTCGGCAGCGTCACATAGCGCGGCTCGTTCAGGCGCAAATCGGTGGTGATGATCGCTGGCAGTGTCAGGGCGATGGTTTCCAGGCCGCCGTCGACTTCACGCGTGACCGTAACCTTGCCGTCTTCCAGCACCACCTTGGATGCAAAGGTCGCTTGCGGCCAGCCCAGCAGCGCAGCCAGCATCTGGCCGGTCTGGTTGCAATCGTCGTCGATCGCTTGCTTGCCGAGAATGATCAGCTGCGGTTGCTCCTTGTCGGCCACGGCCTTCAACAACTTGGCCACCGCCAGCGGTTGCAGATCGGTGTCGCCGGTATCGACCAGCACGCCGCGGTCGGCGCCGATCGCCATCGCCGTGCGCAGCGTTTCCTGACATTGCGTGACGCCGCAGGAAATCGCGATCACTTCCGTCACCTTGCCGCCTTCCTTCAGGCGCGTAGCTTCTTCCACCGCGATTTCATCAAACGGATTCATCGACATCTTGACGTTCGCAATATCGACACCGCTGCCGTCCGATTTGACCCGCACCTTGACGTTGTAATCGACGACACGCTTGACTGGTACTAATACTTTCATCGGTATGCCTTTTTATGGAAATAAAAAAATCTGGGTTGATGCGGGCTGACGCCAATTGACGTTAACGTAAATCTTAATTAGGAATTATAAGAGAGAATTCGATCCGACGCTGAAATTTAGCACGATCGTTCTATTAAATCTTAGAGCAAATGGACTAATCGCACCAGTTTTTTTGTAAAACAAAATACGTTCAATGCAATTTATGCAATGGAAATGCGCTGCGCCGACCTGAAACGGAAGACAGAAAGGGATAAACCGAGGTATTGCGCGACCAGCAGAACGCTGGTTGCGGCATGTATTGATGGGTAAAACCTGCTGCGAAGACTACGATGAAAGATTGGCTATGAATCGACCATGAATCGACCAAAAGGCGACTAAAAGCCGACGACGCGCATTTACTTTCTTACTTACGCTTCATGAAGAAAATAAACTCTTTGTTTTCTTCGCTTTGCTCCAGCAAATCATTACCGGTCTGCTTCGCGAACGCCTGAAAATCGCGCACCGAGCCAGAATCAGTCGCCATCACACGTAACACTTCGCCACTCAGCATGTCTGCCAACGCCTTCTTGGTTTTCAAAATCGGCAGTGGGCAATGCAAGCCGCGTGCGTCGAGTTCTTTATTAAATTCCATGACCACTTCGTAATATAAAGATTTTTAACATTTGATGCTATTTAACGATTCTACTCCAAACGCAGACGCCTTTGACGCGTCGCAACAAATCATCAATCATTTTTACAACAACGGTGCTGCAAATAAATATGTCTTTAATGCAATTTATGTTTCAATCCACGTGCTAACATTCATTCACAAAGTAACAACATGTAACAGACACAATCGCCTGAGATAACACCACTCCATGGCAACTCATGGCGAACCATTCTGAGGAACAGCATGCGGGACAGTCTTAGCGAAAAACCTTTCAGCAACGTTACGCCGTTCTGGCAGCGCTTACCTCAATTTTTCCTGTATCCAATGCAGCAGCAGCTGATCTGGCGTCCGATGCTTTATGCCGTGCTCGGCAGCGGCTTGTGGCTACTAGGCAGGAGCGGCGAGGACGACGGATTCTCTCCAATCATTCTAATCGTTGCGGTGCTGGTCGGCATAGGTCTTTCCATCGACCTGATGCGCCAGGCATTCCGGATCCTGGAACAAACCTCGCTCGGCAATTTACGCTATGCCGATTTCGACGAGCCGGACGACATGCACAAGATGACGCCTTACAAGCTCTATTTTGTGATGTTGGTGCAAGGCTTTTTCATCGCCATCATGGCCGGCATCCATCCGTTTCTCGGGCTGCTGGGAAGCGCCGTAGTCAATCTGATGCTGCCGGCCAGCACCATGGTGCTGGGGCATACCCACAGCTTTAGCGACGCCATCAATCCGTTCAACGTGTTCAAGATGATCAAGGCATGCGGCTGGCCCTATCTGGCGCTTTGGGTGTTCGGATTCATACTGAGCCAGTGCGCGCCGATTACCGTCATGCTGTTTCTGGGAAAAGTCCCGATCACCCTGCTGATCGGCTTGAGCGTGTTCGCTTTCGCCTATTTCACCTTCGTTGGTTTCAATTTGATGGGTTATACGATGTACCAGTACCATCAGGAGATCGGTTATTCGCCGGATCGCAATTTTGAAATCAACGCACTCGCCAGCAGCCGTCAACACCGTCCTCTTAGCGACGATGAAATCCTGGCGCAGCAAATCGGTGCGCTGGTGCGTGACGGCGACATCAAACTGGCGATGGAAATGGTTTGGGAAGAACTGCGCTACGACCAGTTCAACGCGCAATTGTCAGGCCACTACGCCAAACTGCTGATGCTCAAAGGCGACAAGAGCAAACAGCTGGAGTATGCGCCGCGTCATCTGTTTGCACTGGCCCGCTCGGGCAAAAGCGGCCGGATCGGCGATAGCTGGCGGCAAGCGCGCCTGCTTGATCCGGAATTCAAGATCGACAATCCCGATCATGTATTGGAAATTGCAGCAGCCGCTGCTTCGGTACGCGAATATCAGATTGCACTGGAAATCGTATCCGGTTTCCACAAGCGTGCGGCGCGTCATAAAGATGTGCCGGCGGTGCTGGTCCTGGCCGGCAAATTGCTGTCCGATCACCTGCGCCAGGATGCCCGCGCCTTGTCGCTGTTCAATCACGTAATAGCGCAGTGGCCGACCAACCCGGCGGCCGGCGAAGCGCAACAATACAAAGATGTGATCGAACGCCTGATGCAAGGTCAAGGCGCCGGGCAAACCTGATTAATATTAATAGCGATTGCCGGGACTGGTTGCCAACCGGCTTTCTTCGCTTAAAGGAAATTGCTGCAACAGCAATTTCTGATAGTGCTGCGCCTTGTCGTGTATGCCCGCCGCCATGAAGCCCCTGGCGACGAACTGCACCAGTTGCGGCAATTGCTGATGCTGGCGCGCAGTCACCATCAATATCTGCAAGATGGCCGCTGCGGTTTGCGGCTGCCCGTTCAATGCGAATCGCTTGGCGACTGCCAGCGATTGCTCGCTGCTCAGCTGCGGCCGCGGTTCGGCTCTTGCCACATAATCCAGGTAGACCTGATGAATTTTATCTTCGGCCAGGCTGCCTTTCGGCAAGCGCAGCAACATCTCGGCGGTCTTGTGGAAAATCGGCGCAGCAGGCGTTTCTTTCGACAGATTGAATAATTGCAGCAACCAGTCCGGCTTCGGCGTCTTCTGTTGCGCCAGTGTTTTGCTTACCAGACTGCTGAAGTCGCGCCGGGCGCGCGTGAAATCCAGCCGGCCCAGGGCTGAATACGCACTCTGCTGCAGGTTGCGCAATTGCTGATCGTCCTCGGTTGGGACAACATAATTAGCGTGTGCCTGATCCAGCTTGCGCCGCGCCAGCAAGCGATAGAGCAAGGCTAGCAAGGCGCCGCCCAGCAAGCCGCCGATATGGGCGTAGTAGTTGGTATTCGACGGTGCGCCAAACAACAAGTCGAACGCTTCCTTGCCGACCCAGATCGGCAACATGATCAATGCCGGCGCCTTGAAGAAATCGAAGTAAAACAAAAACCAGTAAAAGAAGCGTATCTTGCGCAAACCGTACAGCACGGTGTACATCCCCATGACTCCGGAAATGGCGCCCGACGCTCCCAGCGACAGCACCATGCTGTCGCCCTCGAACAAAAGATAGAATGCCGCCGACAACAAACCCGACACCAGGTAAAACAGCAAATACCAGCCACCACCCAACAGGATCTCGACCGCATAACCGACCATCGCCAGGAACACCATGTTGCCCAGCACATGGTCGACGCTGGCGTGCAAGAACATATGGGTAAGCAGCGTGATCGGACGCTCGAATGCCTGCGCCGGGATCAATGAATAGCGCTCGGTAAAACTCCGCGTGCGGATCAGCACGTAGTGCTCTCGCTGCTCCTTCCATTCGGCCAGGTCGTCGTCGGTGAGCGTGCCCAGCACTGCCGGTTTGGCTTGCTGCATCAAGGCCGCAAAGCGGAGGTCGGCGTCCAGTACATGCCAACGCTGGATAAGTTGCTGATAATTTTCCAATGAGGCGGTCTTGCCATCGCGTGCCGCAGCCAGATCGGCACGTGTCCGCAATTGCCGCCAACGCTCCAGGGCCTTGCGCATGGTTTCGGCAGCCTCAGGCTTGTTATCGCTTTCCAGATAACGCGCATAGGCAGGAAACTCGAATTCGGGCAAGCGCGACTCGACCAGATAATAATGCGCGGCCGGCTCCATCTGGCTGCGCTCATGCCATTGAATGCCGAAATAAATCAGCAGATTGATCAGCACCAGCAGGATAGTCACCAGCGGCGGGCGCTTCCAGTCTGGCTTACGGTCTACCGGGATAATCAGCATGGTGGCTCAAGAGCAGGAGGGTTTGTAATTGTAGGGTTGGCACGAATGCCCACGCGGAATTCACTCGTGGCAGATGCCTGTTTCGATAACGCGTACGTCTGCACTCCGGTTATCGCGGTCACGCGTGGGCATTCGTGCCCACCCTTCTTTCTTATTCTTAATGTTACCTATATTTCAGGCTGTGCGGTCTGCAACAACGGCCGCTCGACATACTCGACCGCCAGTCCTTGCGCCCGCATCCAGTCGGCGACAGCGTGGCCGGTGCCGGCGCGCCAGGGACGCAATGCCGCCGGCTCCAGCAGGCGATATTCCAGCAGTTCCGGCGACAGTTGAATCCGGCCGGATGCCTTGACGTGATAGGCGATGATGAGCTCATTCTTGCGCATGAATTCGTAGACACCGATCAGCGTGACCTGCCCGGCATCAAGATTGGTTTCTTCCTTGAGTTCACGCGCAATGCCCTGCTCGGGAGTCTCATCGCGCTCCATGAAGCCGGTGATCAGTGCGAACATGCCTTCCTGCCATGCCGCATTGCGCGCCAGCAGAATCTTGCCGTCGATCTCGACTATCGCCGCCAGCACCGGCAACGGATTATCCCAATGCGTCCAGTGGCCCTCGGGGCAGGCCAGGCGCAATTTTCCGGCTTCGCCGTCGTCAGCACGCTGAATCAGGGATTTGGCACACATCGGACAAAATTTAAATTCGCTCATGTCAGAGTCAAAGTCAGAGTTGGTCAGTTGAGGACAGAATAAAAAAAACGGGAGGAACCAATCCGCGATACTACTGCGATTTGATGCTTCCCGCTTTGGCTTGCCACTCTCTCAGTGACAGTCTGGTAACTGATGTTATGCGCGTTCGCCAACCCATGCAGCGACGCCCTGCAACGCTGCCGCCAGGCCACTGGCATCGGTGCCGCCGGCTTGCGCCATATCGGGACGACCGCCGCCTTTGCCGCCTACCTGCAATGCGACAAAATTGACCAGCTCACCTGCCTTGACCTTCGCAGTAGCATCGGCTGTGACGCCGGCGATCAGGCTCACTTTGCCATCCTTCACGGCAGCCAGGACGATTGCCGCAGTCTTCAGCTTATCCTTCAGCTTGTCCATCGTTTCACGCAAGGTCGCACTGTCGGCGCCTTCCAGGGTAGCCGCCAATACCTTGATGCCGTTGACATCGACAGCCTGGCTAACCAGTTCGTCGCCCTGGTTCGCAGCCAGTTTCGACTTCAGGCTGCTCAGCTCTTTTTCCAGCGCCTTGACGTGGTCCTGCACCTGGGCGATGCGTTGCGTCAGTTCTTCCGGCTGCGCTTTCAATGCCGCAGCGGCTTCGTTGACGCGATTGCTCAGGTTCTGCACCAGCGCCAGCCCGGCTTCGCCGGTCACCGCTTCGATACGGCGAATGCCGGCAGCAACGCCGCCTTCGCCGACGATCTTGAACAAGCCGATATCGCCGGTTCGAGTGACGTGGGTACCGCCGCACAATTCACGTGAGCTGCCAATCGACAATACGCGGACTTCGTCGCCATATTTTTCACCGAACAATGCCATGGCGCCGGCGCCAACCGCGTCGTCGAACGACATCAGCCTGGCTTCGGTGGCCACGTTGGCCAGGATTTCGCGATTGACGATTTCCTCGATGCGACGAATTTCGTCGGCGCTGACCGGGGCGTTATGGCTGAAGTCGAAACGGGTTTTGTCGGCATCGACCAGCGATCCCTTTTGCGAGACATGGCCGCCCAACACTTCACGCAATGCCTTGTGCATCAGGTGAGTTGCCGAGTGATTGCGTATGGTGCGGCCGCGCACTGCGGTATCCACCTTGGCGCTCAGCTTGTCGCCGACTGCCAGCGATCCGCTGCGCAGATTGCCGTGATGACCGAAAACTTCGGCCTGGATTTTCAGGGTATCGGCCACCTCAAACAAGGCGCCTGCCGCTTCCAGCACGCCGGAATCGCCAACCTGGCCACCCGACTCGGCATAGAACGGCGTGGTGTCGAGCACCACGATAGCATCCTGGCCGGCTTCGATTTTTTGTACTGCGCTGCCATCCACATACAGTGCCAGCACTTTGGCGTCATGCGCCAGGGCGTCGTACCCGACGAAGCGGGTCTTGTCGCCGCTATATTCCACTGCCGCCGCCATCTTGAATTTACCGGCAGCGCGTGCCGTCGATTTCTGCCGCTCCATCGCCGTGGCAAAACCTGCTTCATCCAGTTCGACTTCACGTTCGCGGCAGATATCCGCGGTCAGATCGAGCGGAAAACCGAAAGTGTCGTACAGCGTAAATGCGGTTTCGCCGTCCAGCTTCTTCGGCGTCTTGGCCAACGCCGCTTCCAGGATCTTCATGCCGTGTTCCAGCGTTTCGCCGAAACGTTCTTCCTCCTGCTTGAGGACTTGTTCGACACGCTCTGCGGCTTCCGGCAATTCCGGATAGGCAGCGCCCATTTCCAGCACCAGGTCCTTGACCAGCTTGTAGAAGAACGGCTTGGTCTGCCCCAGCTTGTGGCCGTGACGCAGCGCGCGGCGGATAATCCGGCGCAACACGTAACCGCGGCCTTCATTGCCAGGAATCACGCCGTCGACCACCAGGAACGAACAGGCGCGAATATGATCGGCGATCACTTTCAGCGAATTGTTTGCCAGATCGGTGATATTGGTCTCACGTGCAGCCGCCTTGATCAGGTGCTGGAACAAGTCGATTTCATAGTTGCTGTGAACATGCTGCAATACCGCTGCCAGACGCTCCAGGCCCATGCCGGTATCGACGCATTGCTTCGGCAATGGCGTCAGGGTGGCGACGCCGGTCTTCGGATCGATCTGGCGGTCGAATTGCATGAACACGTTGTTCCAGATTTCGATGTAGCGGTCACCGTCCTGCTCCGGGCTGCCCGGAGGACCGCCCCAGACATCGGGACCGTGGTCGTAGAAAATTTCGGAACAAGGACCGCAAGGGCCGGTGTCAGCCATCTGCCAGAAATTATCCGATGCATATGGCGCACCCTTGTTGTCGCCGATGCGCACGATGCGTTCTTTCGGCAGGCCGATCACCTTGTGCCAGATATCGTAGGCTTCGTCATCCGTCTCGTACACGGTAGCCCACAGCTTGTCAGCCGGCAGTCCGTATACCTTGGTCAGCAGCTCCCAGGCCCAGACCAGCGAATCGTGCTTGAAGTAGTCGCCGAACGACCAGTTGCCCAGCATTTCGAAAAATGTGTGGTGACGCGCGGTGTAGCCGACGTTTTCCAGGTCGTTGTGCTTGCCGCCGGCGCGCAGGCAACGCTGTACCGACGTCGCGCGCACGTAATTGCGCTTTTCGGTGCCCAGGAACACATCCTTGAACTGCACCATACCGGAGTTGGTAAACAGCAGTGTCGGATCGTTGCCTGGCACCAGGCTCGACGAGCGCACGATGGTATGGCCTTTGGATTCAAAGAATTTGAGAAACTTTTCGCGGATTTCGGCTGAGTTCATGTTCTTGGGCAAAAATGAAACGGTGCAAGGAAAAAAGGCAACGGAGCACGCTATGACACCCTAGGCAGATCCAACATCGATCGCGCTACGGTTGCGTGTATGTCCTTTTGCAAACCTTTGATTATACGTGATACCAGCAGCCCCGCAATTCAACTGCGGCACGATGAAAAAAGCCCATCAGGATATCCCCCGACGGGCTTTGAATGACATGAAGCTTGTATTCTGACGAAATTCAGCTCAGTTTCAGCTCAGTTTCAGCTCAGTTTCAGCTTCGCATCGGGCTAGAGCAGGCTATCAGGCGCCCTTGTTTACCGGTGTAGCTTTGATAGCGTGCCTTTTGGCATGATGCTTTTTGTGCGTCTTTTTAGCTGGCGCTGCGGCAGCCGGTGCAGCGGCAGGAGCTGCCATCGGTGCGGCTGGAGCAGAGGCCGGCGCTGCGGCAGGAGCACTTTGTGCCATGACAGGCAGAGCGAAAGCAGCGATAACTACGGCAGCCAGCAATTTGTTGATCTTCATTTTTAACTTCCTTTCAATTATTTAAAAAACAAGTAAATACGACGCTTTACTAGTAAATAAAGTTCAACCATATGCATAAATTCCCGGTGAATATGGCCTGAAACTCGGTTCTGCCCTCTATTAACGCCAGCTTATTGATTTGGTTGACATGATGTTACGGGGTGTTTGAACTTTGTTTTACACAGCCTGCGCGAACCGCTTTCCGTTTAGCCGGGCGGGGAAAAATCGGCGCCGATCAGATCAATCCGGTCAGTGCAGAATCCGTCCACGCCCCAGCCAAGTATCTCCCTGGCGCGCGTCGGCGTATTGACCGTGTAGCAAAATAAACCATAACCAGCCTGCTTGACTGCCTGCGCCTGCATCGGCGACAGGTATTTGTGGTTGGTATGCAAGGCAACCGCATCCAGTTCCTGCAAACGCTGTTGCCAGTCATCCTCGATGACGTCAGTCAGGAAGCCGCGCGGGATATCCGGCGCCGCCACTTGCGCAGCACGCAGGGCTTCAAACGAAAAAGACGAAAACAACGGCAATGCAGGATCGGCCCAGGTAACGCGGCCGCTGGCCACATGCGCCGCTATCTCATCGGCAAAGAATTCCTCTGTTACCTGGGCGACCACACGCCCCGTCTCCACCTCAAACCCCTCGGCCGGCTTGATTTCCACATTCATCCAGATGCCATGCCGGCGGCAAAAATCGAGCACCTGCCGATAAGTGCATATCGGTTCGCCGGCAAACTGCGGGCCGAGCCAGCTGCCGGCATCCATTGCGATCAGCTCATCTGAGAGGAAATCGGCAACCTTGCCGACGCCGCGCACGGTGCGGCCAAATACCGCATCGTGCATCAGAATCGGCACGCCGTCGCGCGCCAGCATGACGTCGAACTCGACCGCCCGGTATCCATGTTCCAGGCCGCACCGCATTGCCGCCAGAGTATTTTCCGGCGCCAGCGTACCGCCACCGCGATGCGCGACTATTTTGGGATAGGGCCACATGAATCTTCTCTTTCTATCGAATGAATAAGTGAATCAGAATGACGGAGAGATTGACCGGAACAATTTGCGAGCAACTGTTGCGGTCGGTTACGCTCCACCAGAGACAATCTTGATTACCCTCATTCTTAATGGATTTGACTGATTTGGCAATCGGCGACCACCGGCTGCGACTCACGCCATGCAATCCCGGTTTCGTCGCATTCCGCTTTTTTACGACTGCGGGCCAGCCCACAATGGCTTCATTCGCACCACGGAGGACTGCCATGAATTACGTCAACCCGGACCTGAAATCGGACACCAACCCGCGCTATCAAGACGCACAACGCCAGGTCGAAAGGAAAATCGGCTTTTACCTGCACCTGGCAACATATTTGATTGTCAACAGTGGTCTGTTACTGCTGAATTTCTTGCATAATCCGGGCCGTCCGTGGGTACTGGGACCGATCCTGGGCTGGGGAATCGGGTTACTATTCCACGCCTTGGCAGTGTTCATCAGGAATCCCGGCGCGCAATGGAAACGGCGCATGATAGAACGAGAACTAGAAAAACATAACCATATCCCTCCAGCATGAAACCGACACCAGAGACCGCATTGCCGCAAACGACCGAGCCGCTGATGCGCCGTCTGCTACGCAGCCTGTGCATCAACCTCGGCATCGGCATCATCTGCGCAGCAATCGTCACTTATATGATGCGCATCGGTGGCCAGTTCTTGCCAAACCTGGTGTTTTCGCTATGCATCGGCACGATAGCGATGCTGCTCATAGAAGGCGGCCGTTCCCTGTTCTGGCGCCACGCCACACCGCGCAGAATGCATTTTCTCGCGTTCATACTGGTAGCGGCAGGTATCGCCCAATTCCTCGGCGCCCGGCTGGCGATGCAACTGCTCGGCCTGCCGACAGATAATTACGCCATGTCCATGTACATGAACGTCAACGGCATCGGCCTGATTATCCTGACCGTCTCGGTTTGCGTCGGCGCCACATTGTTTTTCTGGAACCTCAGCACGCTGGCCGAACTGCGTAATCAGGCAGCGCTCGAAAGAGCGCGCACAGCCGCCGTCGAGAAACAAGCGTTGCAGGCGCAGTTGCAGATGCTGCAGGCGCAGATCGAGCCGCATATGCTGTTCAATACGCTGGCGACATTACAAAGCCTGATTGCGCTTGATGCGGCGCGGGCGCAGCAGATGCTGGACCAGCTGATACATTTCCTGCGTGCCTCCCTCTCTTCGTCGCGCATCGAACAAACCACGCTGGCGCAAGAATTCAGCCTGATGGAAGCCTATCTGGAACTGATGTCGCTGCGCATGGGCAGCCGCCTAAGCTTCGACCTGCAACTACCTGCCGCGCTGCGCGATACCGTGATTGCGCCGATGCTGCTCCAACCCTTAGTCGAGAACGCCATCAAACACGGGTTGGAACCCAAGATCGAAGGCGGCCGGGTCGAAGTCAGCGCTAGCCGCCAAGGTCAGCTACTACTGCTCGACGTCAGCGACACCGGCCTCGGCCTCGCCAACGGGGTGGCAACCTGTAACGCTGACGTCGAACAACTGACACCGACCGGCCAGACACACCACATCGGCCTCAGCAATATCCACGAACGCCTGCAGGCGCTATATGGCTCACAGGCCAGCCTGACCGTGAAACCGAATTTGCCGCAGGGCGTCGTCGCCCAACTCCAACTACCCATCCTGTCATGACAACATCATCCAATTTGCGTGCTCTGATTGCAGAAGACGAACCGATCCTGGCTGCTGCCCTGCAGCAGGCATTGCAGCGGCTGTGGCCGGAGCTGCAGATCATTGCCAGCGTCGGCAACGGCCAGGCGGTGATCGAGCAAACCCTCCGGCAACGTCCCGACGTCCTGTTCCTCGATATCAAGATGCCCGGTAAAAGCGGGCTCGAAGCAGCCCAGGAGTTGGCCGAGGAATGGCCGGAGAATGAAGCCTTTCCGCTGATCGTGTTTGTTACCGCCTACGACGAATATGCGATCAGCGCCTTCGAACACGCCGCCGCCGATTACGTGTTGAAACCGATCAGCGACGCCCGCCTGGGTAAGACCATCGCCCGCTTGCAGCAGCGCCTGCAACAGAATAGCGACAGCAATGCCGCGCTGGATAACCTGATCGGCCAGTTGCACAACATGCAGCCCAAGACGAACGCCAGCGTCGAGCCGCTGACCGTGATCCGCGCCGCGGTCGGCAACCAGATCCGCATGATCCCGATCAGCGAGGTGATCTATTTCGAAGCCAGCGACAAATACATCAATGTCGTCACCGCAGATAGCGAGTCGCTGATCCGCACCAGCCTCAAGGAATTGCTGCCGCAGCTCGACAGCCGGCAGTTCTGGCAGGTACATCGCGGCACCATCGTCAATCACCAGTCGATCCAGATGGCGATACGCGACGAAAGCGGCAAGCTGTCGCTCAAGCTGCGCGGCCGCATAGAGATGCCGACGGTGAGCCGCGTGTTTGCGCACCTGTTTCGTCAGATGTAAGAATCTGGAAATGTCTTTTTGATAAATATATTATTTACACGGCCCCGTATTTGCGGTGCAACAAAATCTGCCCGGCCGCGCCTGAAAATGCTCTCGCTACGGTAGAATGAAGTACGTCCCTACTATTCAGCAAAGCGAATAAACCAATTCTCCATGAGCACCGATCACACTAACGGCCACACCCCACCTGCACCAGCCTCGTCCAATTTCTTGCGCGGCATCATTGAAACCGATCTGACCGCCGGCGCCTACGCCGAACGCAAGGACAGCCAGGGGCAGCCGTTACCGCAGGTGGTCACCCGCTTTCCACCGGAACCCAACGGCTACCTGCATATCGGCCATGCCAAGTCGATCTGCGTCAACTTCGGCCTGGCGCGCGATTATGCCGGTCGCTGCAACTTGCGTTTCGACGACACCAATCCTGAAAAAGAAGAACAGGAATATGTCGACACCATCATCGACAGCGTGCGGTGGCTCGGTTTCGACTGGAAAGACAGTACCGGCGAACATCTTTACTTCGCCAGCGACTACTTCGACCAGCTGTACTCCATGGCGGAATACCTGATCACTGCCGACCTGGCCTATGTCGACAGCCAAAGCGCCGAACAGATGGCGGCCAATCGCGGCAATTTCGGCGAAGTTGGCAAAGACTCGCCATTCCGCAACCGCTCGGCAGGCGAGTCGCTGGATCTGTTCCGCCGCATGAAAGCGGGTGAATTCAAGGATGGCGAACACATCGTGCGCGCCAAGATCGATATGGCGTCGCCCAACATGAACCTGCGCGACCCGGCGATCTACCGGATCCGCCATGCCCATCATCACCGTACCGGCGACAAGTGGTGCATTTATCCGATGTATGACTTCACGCATCCGATTTCGGATGCGCTGGAAAACATTTCGCACTCGATCTGCACCCTGGAATTCCAGGATCACCGCCCTTTCTACGACTGGCTGCTGGAGCATTTGAGCAGCGCCGGCTTCCTGCAAAAACCGGTGCCGCACCAGTACGAATTCTCACGCCTCAACGTCACCTACGTGATCACCAGCAAGCGCAAGCTGCGCCAACTGGTGGATGAAGGCATCGTCGACGGCTGGGACGATCCGCGCATGCCGACTTTGGTCGGTATCCGCCGCCGTGGCTTTACGCCCGAATCGCTGCAATTGTTTTGCGATCGCACCGGCGTCACCAAATCCGATGGCTGGATCGACATGAGCTCGCTGGAAGGCGCCCTGCGCGAAGATCTGGATCCCAAAGCGCCGCGCGCCAGTGCCGTGCTGCAGCCGCTGAAACTGATCATCGACAATTTCCCGGAAGGCGAAACCGTTGCATGCCACGCACCGGTCTATCCGCCTGCGCATCCTGAGCACGCCACTGCACTGCGCCACTTTCCAATCAGCAACACGCTTTGGATCGAGCAGGAAGATTTCATGGAAACTCCGGTCAAGGGATATTTCCGCCTGTTCCCGCCCACCGCCGACAAGCCGGGCAGCCGGGTGCGCCTGCGCCATGGTTATGTGGTCGAATGCACCGGCTTTGAAAAAGATGCGGACGGCAAGGTCATCGCAGTCCATTGCACATACTTTCCAGACAGCAAGAGTGGCACCGAAGGCAGCGCCAACTACAAAGTCAAAGGCAACATTCACTGGATCAGCGTCGCCCATGCGGTAGAAGCAGAAGTACGGCTGTACGATCGCCTGTTCACCGATCCGCATCCGGACGCCGGCGGCAAGGATTTCAAGGCCGCCCTGAATCCGAACGCCAAGAAAGTGATCACCGCCTATCTGGAACCTGGCTTGAAGGACGCTAAGGCGGAAGATCGCTACCAGTTCGAGCGGCATGGTTACTTCGTCGCCGATCGCATTGATTCCCAGCCTGGCAAACCGGTATTTAACCGGACGGTTACCTTGAAAGATAGCTGGGTCAAGTAAAAACCCGGTTCAAACCGCAACTCGCGCCCATCTTCGACATGCAAAAGACGCCGCACCGTAAATTCGGTGCGGCGTCTTTATTACTTGGCAAGCCGGTGTTACATTATCTGACCATGGGCAGCAGTAATCGGCGCCAGGAAGAGTGAAATAGAAGGTAAGAAAGAAGGTAACTAAGCGTGGAGCCAGCGGTCATACAGGTGGAAATACAGTTACGGGGCGTCAATGGCCAGGTAACGCTGCTTAGCGACCGAGTCCAGATAAAACGTGCCGGCGCCATGGCGCGGCTTACCCAATCCAGGAATGGCGACAAGGACATTCCGATTTCCGCCTTGAGCGGGGTTCGCATCGAGCTGCCCGGACTTTTGACCAATGGTTATATCCGCTTTTACTTAATCAGCGGCACGCAAAGCGACACCACACTTATTCGCGCCGCCAACGATGAAAATACGGTGCTGTTCAACCGCAGGCAATTCGCCAAATTCGCGCATCTGAAAAGCGAGATCGAGAAAAAAATCGCAGCCTCCCAGGCACTCACCCGCGCGCCTGTAGATTTTGAACAACTGGACCTACTGGCAGAGCAATATAAGCAAGGACTTATCTCGCGCTCGGAATGGATCAGCACCAAGAAAAAACTGCTGGGACTTTGACGATTAAGGTAATGAGGCGCCGGCAGCGGACTCTTCAAGCAAGCACTATAATCACACAGGTTCGTCACACCAGTTCGTCACGCAACTTAGTCACACCACCTTTCCCGAACACTCTGCAACACCAACCAAGGAACACTCATGACCATCTCCATGTACAGCGCTTCGATTCCCGTTTTCAAACAAATGCTGACGGCGCTCAATGACGTATTGGCAAAGGCAGAAACGCACGCGACTGAAAAGAAAATCGACCCGAACGCGTTCCTGCAAGCGCGCCTGTTTCCGGACATGTTCTCGCTGATTCGCCAGGTACAGATCGCCGCCGATTTCGCCAAAAGCGTGCCAGCTCGCCTGGCCGGCGCCGAAGTTCCAGCATATGAAGACAACGAACAAACTTTCGCCGATCTGCATGCCCGCATCAAGAAGACACTGGCATTTATCGACGGCCTGAGCGCGGCGCAAATCGACGGCAGCGAAGCGCTCGAAATCGTATTGCGTCCTGGCACACCGAAAGAGAAAAAATTGAACGGCCAGACTTACCTGCTGGGTTATGGCCTGCCGCAATTCTTCTTCCACGTGACCACCGCCTATGACATCCTGCGCCACAACGGCGTGGAAGTCGGCAAGCGCGATTTCATGGGTGCGTATTAAGATTAAGCCTGCTAAGTAATGCAAAACCTTGAGGCCTCGCCTCAAGGGACATTCTGGCGCTACTATTGACGCGCCGTTTTTTTTAATTTAATGTGAACATGTTCACTAAAGGTTCACGTTCACCGAGTAATTCAATTCGTGAGATGAAAAAGAAAGCGTCTAATGATGCGTAGGGAAAATCAGAAAGCAACTCGCAGAGATCTCCAGAAAGAAGAAACCCGGCGCTTGATCCTTGAATCTGCCTACGTCCTCTTTCAACAGCATGGGTACGACCTGACCACGATGCGCCAGCTGGCCAGCCATTGCGGGGTTGGTCTCGGCACCCTTTTCAAACACTTTCCCGACAAGCCTGCAATTTTGGTAGCAGCCTTTGAGGAAGATGTCGGGGCAATACTTGCCCACGCATTCAAGACATTACCCCGCACAAATATCCACCAGCAGCTAAAGCATGTCCTTTCTGACATTTACGGTTATTACGCAAAAAACCAGGCACTTTCGAGAGTGCTGGTGAAAGAATCGCTATTTCTTGCAGGACCCGCCGGTGAGATTGTGCATGCGCAAACGTTGGCATTCCTGGAGAGGATCGGCCTCCTGTTTGTCGGCGCAGCGCAAAGAAAAGAAATTGCACCGGTCGGCGACGTCATGGAAGTCGCCATTGGTTTCTGGTCGTTTTACTTGCTGGGCTTGACGGTCGGTCTGCGAGATAGCGCGTTCAAGGTGGATGCGCAAGTGGCAATGGTCAGCACGCTACTGCAATCCCACTACCCTCTTTTGACAAAATGAAGTTCAAACCAGACAAGGAAGCGACACAATGAAAATCGGCATCCAGACTTGGGGGAGCGACGGCGATATCCTGCCATTTCTGGCCCTGGCGGAAGGCTTGCAGGCTGCAGGTCATCAGGTGACGGTGGCCTATACCAGCGTAGACAACAAGGACTACTCTGTATATTCAATTTCAGGAGGATTCAATTCCTTCAGAGCGTTTGATACGTTTACGGTCGGCATGAACGAGGCCATGGACGCGATCGTCGAGACCAATGATCCGATGAAGCAGTTCATGTTCGTGATGGAGAAATTTTTCAATCCCGCAGTGGAAGCGATGTATCAGGCATCGCATAAACTTTGCGCTGAGAATGACATCGTGATTGGTCACATGATGAATCACACGCTGCTCACCGCGGCAGAAAAAACCGGCTGCCCACGCGTGGTAGTTGCATTGGCTCCCCTGGCAATCCGCACAAAATATATTCCGTTGTTCGGCCCCAATCTTGGATCGTTTTTGAATCCTTTGACGTGGATGCTAGGTGATTATGCAGGAAGGAAAAAATTGTTTTCACTTGCTGAAAAAATTCGCAGACGTGCGGGACTTCCTCCTCTCGAAAGCATGCAGAAGCAGCTATATGAATCGAAGGAGCTGACTTTGATTGCGTCCAGTCCAACCCTCACCGTCCGGCGGCAGGATTGGGGTGATCATATTCAAATTTGCGGTGACTTGAATTTCCGTGCATCTGATCGCCATATTCCGGTACCAGAAGGAATGGAGGAATTTATTTCTTCAGGCGCGCCTCCGATTTATATGACATTCGGTTCTCTGGCCCCGTTCCGAAGTGAGCAGACAGATCAAATAATGTCCGACGCCGTCGAAAAAGCCGGATGCCGTGCCGTGATTCAGTCGGTCTGGAGCGGGAGGGATTCCCCGCACATATTCAGGTGCAGCCAAGCGCCGCATGCCAAGGTATTCCCACACTGCTCAGCCGTAGTGCACCACGGTGGCGCAGGTACAACGCATTCGTCATTGCGCGCAGGTCGCCCGTCCATCGTTGTAGAACATGCTTTTGACCAGATTTTTTGGGGGAGTGAATTGCAAAGGATCGGCGCAGGTGGCAAGGTCTTGCACCGCAATACACTCACAGCGGATCAACTTGCCAATGCGATCAAAGCTACGCTCGACTCGAGTGAAATGAAAAATAAGGCAAACCAACCAGGAGGAATAATGCAGCGCGAAGATGGTGTAAAAACCGCTGTCGAGCTTATTGAGAAAAAATTTCAGGCACAAAATTAATAGTACTAGATCAAAATTAACCTGGCATTCGCTGTACTGTAGTGGTCAAGTAAATTCGGACACGACGATAGGTTTGTTTGCTGCCATGTTCCGTTCGTAGACGGAGGGCGGCAGATTGCCCAGAACTGAATGCAAACGTTCGTTGTTGTAGAAGCCGACGATG
>NZ_JAGQED010000028.1 GCF_018304965.1 Collimonas antrihumi | reverse complement strand
ATTTCACTATTTTCGACCAGTCTTCACTTATGTTTTTGTACTCTTCGGCGACCATTATCTTTTGCGAGATTCATTTTAATTTCGCAATGTTAACCCGCAATCAGAATTTTGGTTAGCGCGTATGGGGGCGGCCCGGCAGCCGCATACTTTCTTTGCTTCGCCCCTAGCCGGGCGCCCGAAAGTACGCAAAGAAAGGCGACCGCAAAGCCACTGCCTTCCCTTCGGTCAGGTCCCCATGCGGACTTCAACTTCAAAAGCCACCGCAACCGCGGGGATTTTGTACTATTGCGACGCCTTCTTGATCGCCTGCTTAGCTACTTCCTTTGCCGCCTTTTTATAAGGCCGGAGGTAAAGAATCGTACACAGGAAAAAAATGCAGCTAAGCGCAGTTTCCACCCAGCCAAGCCTGCTGGACAGAAGATTGCTGTCACTGGTAGCGCGCACTATGCCTTCGGTGAAATAGATCAGGATCAGCATCGAGGCCCATTGCATGGTGTAGACGTCGCGCTTCAATACGCCGCGTAGCGGAAATAGCAACGGCACCACTTTCAATACCATCCAGGAACCACCAGGCCGCAGTGGCGCCAGCGCCAGTTCCCAGGCCAGGCCGAGTGCGATCAGGGCTAGCAGGCTGCCGACTGCGCCGAAATAGAAGAAGCGTGGCTGGCGTGCTGCATGTGGCAGGGGGTGGGTCGATACGCCGGGTTTTAGTTTGGTGGTCATCATGCCCTCGCTGTGTTGCGCTTGGGATTCAACTTCAAGGCGGTTTCTGCCAGGCGCCGTCCTTGGGCGATCGCCAGTATGCGACTCTCGGCAGAGATCGGATGCGTGCCGTTCATGCCGGACCAGTGGCTGGCGCCATATGGCGTGCCGCCGCTGGCGGTTGTCATTAATTCTGGCAGCGTGTAGGGTAGACCCATTACCAGCATGCCATGGTGCAATAAGGGCGTCATCATCGATATCAGCGTCGATTCCTGGCCGCCGTGCAAACTGCCGGTGGAGGTAAACACGCAGGCCGGTTTGCCGGCCAAGGTGCCTGCCAGCCAGTCAGTGCTGGTGCCGTCCCAGAAATACTTCATGGCGGAGGCCATGTTGCCGAAGCGGGTTGGCGATCCCAGAGCCAGGCCCTGGCATTCGTGCAGATCCGCCAGTTCGACATAGGGCGCACCTTCCGACGGGATATCGGGGGCGCTGGCTTCAGTCACGGTCGACACCGCCGGCACCGTGCGCAAACGCGCTTCGCAGCCGGCCACGGCGTCTATTCCCTGGCCGATCAGTTCGGCCAGTTTGCGGGTCGAGCCATGGCGGGAGTAGTACAAAACCAGAATTGGTGTATTAACGTTAATATTTGATGAGTTCATTTTGGTATTATAGGGCGCTTTAGCGTCGGTTCACGCTGCAAATGCGCGTTGGATCGCGAAGCTCGGCAGCAACGCTGGCGGGCAAGATTAGGTAAAACATGAAGTCAATAAAATTTTCCAGATTACGCGGCCTGTCCTGGTCGGAATTGCGCGATCTGTTTCGGTTCGCGGCGCGCCGCCTGGACGAGGAGCGCCTGCCGCAGGTGGCCGGCAGCCTGACCTTTACCTCGATTCTGGCACTAGTGCCGATGCTGACCATCGCGCTGGCGATCTTTACCGTGTTTCCATTGTTCGGCACTTTTCGCGCCTCGCTGGAACAGTATTTCGTGCATAACCTGATGCCGCGGGGGTTCTCAGATACGATTCTGAATTCTCTCAATCAGTTTGCCAGTAAATCGGCCAAATTGTCGGCGGTCGGCGGCATCGCGCTGATCGTGACTTCGGTCTTGACGATGTCGACGGTCGACCACGTGTTCAACCGCATCTGGCGGGTCAAGACCCAACGCCCGTGGATCCACCGGGTACTGGTGTATTGGGCGATCATCACGCTGGGGCCGCTGCTGATCGGCATTTCGATCAGCGTTACTTCCAATATTTCGGCGGTTACGAATGGCCTGGTCATGAGCTGGGTCGGCAACTGGTTTTATACGCTGCTGTCGATAGCGTTGACTACCGGTGCGTTTACCCTGCTATACGTGGCGGTGCCGAATCAACGGGTGGACTGGCGCGATGCGGTTTGGGGCGGCTTGCTGGCCGGTATTGCATTTGAAATCGCCAAGCGTTTCTTTGCTGCCTATGTGATCAAGTTCCCGACCTACACCATGGTCTACGGCGCCTTGGCCGCCTTGCCGATTTTCTTGTTGTGGATCTACATGCTATGGATGATCACGCTGGTCGGCGCCTTGCTGGTAGCGGCGCTGCCGGTAGTGAAATATGAACGCTGGTGGCATGTGCCGACACCGGGCAGCGCTTTCGTTGATGCGATGGCGGTATTGGGCGTGCTGTATCAAGCCAGGACGGAGGGCAATTCTGCCGCGGTGGATGCGGGCCAGATACGGCGCGCAACCCGACTGGGTTTCGATGAGTCGGAAAGCTTGCTGCAGCAAATGCTGGAGATCGGCTGGGTCGGCTGCGTGCAGACCGAGATGCAGGCCCGAAGCCAGTGGGGGCGTAAAGTGCGCGTCAGTATCGATGGCTGGATTTTGCTGGCCAATCCGGATGGCCTGAAACTCGCAGATATCTACCGCTTGTTCGTGTGTAACCTGGTGGCGGCGAAGGTGAGCAAATCGGCGCTGGCATGGCAGGTTGAAACTGCCATAGAACAAGGCCTGGAGCAGACGCTGGCGGCGTATTTTATCGAAGGCGGATTAGAACAAACGCAGCTTGATAGTGCCGCCGCATCAGTGCCCGCGCCCTAATCCCGGTATCCAGAAATAGCTGACTTGCGCCACGCCTTTGTAAGTCGGGCGCCTGGTGTTTATTAAAAACGAAAGCTGTTTTGTGGTCATTCGATAGCCGCGATTGCCGTTTTCCGCGATGTCTAAATGTAAATTAATCGCTATTTTAAGGTACAAACTTAAGGTACAAACGGTTCACATTGCTGTGAACCGTTTTTTACATAGTTAATTAAAAAGAAACCTGGCCGGTCAGCATCTGCCAGTACATGACCCAATCGCCAAGGAAAGAGTAGAGCGGTTGTTTAAAGGTAGCGGGACGGTTCTTCTCGAACACGAAATGGCCGACCCAGGCAAAGCCGTAACCGCACACCAGCGCCACCGGCAACCAGTACCAGGCGCCGGTCAGTACCAGCGCGCCCAACGCCAGCAGCGCCAGCGTCGAGCCGGTGAAATGCAGTTGGCGGCAAGTGCGGTTGCTGTGCTGGCTCAGGTAACTCGGATAGAACTCGGCAAATGTCTCGTATTTCTTTTCAAGTACGGTAGGCATGGCGTCTCCTCGAAGTTACTGTTATTTAAGCTTAATCCCCGTTGATGACAGGTGCAACCGCTGTGGAAGAGCGCAGCGCCGTCGTGGCAAACTTGAACAAATGATCCAGTACCGCATCCGGCTGTTCCGCCATCAATGCATGGCCGCTGGCTTCGACCTGCACTACCTTGGCGTGTTTGATCGCAGCAATCAGGCCGGCCGCGGCTTTGGCCGGTGTCATGACATCGCGTTGGCCGAGCAGGAACAGGGTAGGGCAAGTCACTGTCTGAGAGGCCAGTTCACCGTTTGCGTAACTGTTGCAAGCGGCAAAGTCGGTATAGAACACGGTCGGCTTGCTGTCGGACTGGCGAGCAATACGCTGCATCAGGCGCTGGCTGGCTCCCTGTACGTAAAATCCCGGACCGGGAGCTGAAGGTTTGGGCGACATGGTCGAGTGCGACCAGATGTTCACCATGTCGATCGCACTTTGCTGCGCATTATTGGCGGCATCAAGCAGCGCATCGGCGACTTTCATCGGATATGCCGTGCCAACCAGCGCAATGCCGGCGATACGCGCCGAGCTTGCATTTGCAGCACGGCCGGCGCTTTCCAGTGCGATCAGCGACCCCATGCTGTGTCCGATCAGGATCGCTTTGGTAACACCTGCGGCATCCAGCAACGCACTCAACCAGTCTGACAGTTCCTCGATGGTGGCCAAGGCAGGGCCTTGGCTGCGCCCATGTCCCGGCAGATCCACCGCCAGCACGCTGAAGCCGTGATGGGCGAAATAGCGGGTTTGCAAGATCCACACAGAATGGTCGTTTTGACCGCCATGGATAAACACCGCGGTCGGCAACGACGGATTGAATGCTTTGCCGCCGGTATAGCAATAAGTATCGTAATCGGTGCCGCGGAAATGTGTTTTTAGTAACATCTCATTTTTCCTTCCGCTCAGCGCGTTGCGACATCTTGAGACCGTAGGCCAGGTCTTCAATCAGATCCTCGACATTCTCCAGGCCTATCGACAATCTCAAGGTGCCTTCGGTAATGCCGGAAGCCGCCAACTGCTCGCTCGGAACCCGGAAGTGGGTAGTCGAGGCCGGATGGATGACCAGCGATTTGGCATCGCCTACATTGGCCAGGTGGGAGAATATCTTGAGCGATTCCACCATGCGCCGGCCGGCCGCGCGATCTCCCTTGAGGTTGAACGAGAACACCGCGCCGCAGCCTTTTGGCAGCAAAGTCTTGCTCAGTGCATGGCCGGGATGCGAAGGCAATTCAGGATAGGCGACCGACTCGACCGCAGCATGCGCCGCCAGGAATTCGACCACCTTGCGGGTGTTGGCGACATGTTTTTCCATACGTAGCGCCAGCGTCTCGATGCCTTGCAGGATGGCGAAGGCATTGTGCGGACTCATCACCGCGCCAAAATCGCGCAAGCCTTCGCGGCGGGCGCGCAAGGAAAACGGCGCGACTGTCGATTCCTCCGAAAAGACCATGCCGTGGAAACCTTCGTACGGCTCGCACAACTCGCTGAAGCGGCCGGTTTTTTCATATGCTTGCTGCCAATCGAAAGTGCCGCCGTCCACCAGCAGGCCGCCGACAGCGGTGCCGTGGCCGCACAGGAACTTGGTGGCCGAATGGAACACCAGGTCGGCGCCATGATCGAACGGGCGCAGCAGATACGGCGTGGTAAACGTGGCGTCCACCATCAGCGGTAGATAATGTTCATGCGCCAGAGCCGCGATACGCGGGATATCCAACACGTCCAGCCCCGGATTGCCGAGCGTCTCGCCGAACAGCACTTTGGTATTCGGCCGGATCGCCGCGCGCCAGGCATCCAGATCGCCGGGGTCGACAAAGGTGGTTTCGATGCCGAAGCGTTTCAAGGTGTAGGACAGCAGGTTGTGCGAACCGCCATACAAGGCGCGCGACGCCACGACATGCGAACCGGCGCCGGCGATGGTGGCCAGGCCCAGATGCATGGCTGCTTGCCCGCTGGCGACGGCAATCCCGGCGACGCCGCCTTCGAGCGCGGCGATGCGTTCTTCCAGCACGGCGTTGGTGGGATTGGAAATGCGCGAATACACGTGGCCTGCGCGCTCCATATTGAACAGCGAGGCAGCGTGGTCGGAATCCTTGAACACAAAGGCCGAGGTCAGGTAGATCGGCGTGGCGCGGGCGCCGGTGGCCGGGTCGGGGACGCTGCCGGCGTGCAGCGACAAGGTGTCGAAGCCGGGGTAATGGGGGGTACTCATGGTACTGGCTGTCTCCTTCTATTCTTGAAATATGAGAACTCGCTCTACTCGTGCTGCGCTGCGCGGTAGATTTTTAGTCTGGCTTAGGCTACATTCTGGATATAGATAAGTAAGAAGTAAGCATAACTCAAGCAAAGGCAGGATGGCCCCATGAAAGTTTCTGAAATCCTCAAAGTCAAAGGCAATATTCTTTACACCGTGACGCCGGAAACGCCGTTGATCGACGCCGTCAATACGATGGCGGAAAAAGATATCGGTTCGCTGGTAGTGATGGAGTTCGGTACGCTGGTGGGGATGCTGACTTTCCGTGAAGTGATGAATGCGATTCACCAGAACGGCGGTGCGGTCGGCAGCAACACGGTGCGCAAGCATATGGACGACAGCCCGATTACCGTCACGCCCGATACCGAAGTCAACGAAGTGCGCCGCATCATGCTGGAGCGCCACGCACGCTATGTACCGATCATGGATGCCCGCACCTTGCTGGGCGTGATGTCGTTTTATGACGTGGCCAAGGCGGTGCTGGATGCCCAAGGTTTTGAAAACAAGATGCTGAAAGCCTATATTCGCGACTGGCCGTCCAACGCCGACGAATAAGGTTCGTTATAAATTTGTCCGGAACCGTTTGTGGCAGTAAGATGCCGCAAACGGTTTTTTTGCGTAACGAAATTGCGTAATTGTGTAATTGCGTAAGCTTCAAAAAAATATTAAAACAGTAATTCATTCGTCGCTGCCATGGCGCGCCCTTCCCATTAGTCCACCTATGTCCAAATCCAGTCAATTTGCCCTGCTGCGCCAGAGACGTTTCGCGCCTTTCTTCTGGACCCAGTTTTTTGGCGCTTTCAACGACAACGTATTCAAGACCGCCTTGCTGACGATCCTGACTTACGAGGCGTTGAGCTGGACCAGCATGGACGTCAATCTGTTGAACAACCTGATTCCAGGTTTGTTCATTTTGCCGTTTGTGGTGTTTTCTGCGACCGCCGGCCAACTCGCCGACAAGTTCGAGAAATCGCGCCTCGCGCGTTATGTCAAAGTGCTGGAAATTATCATCATGGCGGTCGCCGCCGTGGGCTGGATGACGCATAACCTGTGGCTGTTGATTCTGGCCGTGGTCGGCATGGGTGTCCATTCGACCATTTTCGGGCCGGTCAAGTATGCCTATCTGCCGCAGCAGCTGCGCCAGGATGAACTGGTCGGCGGCAACGGCATTATCGAGATGGGAACGTTCGTCGGCATCCTGTTGGGTGAAGTGCTGGGCGCGGTGCTGGTGGTGCACAAGCCGTGGGGTATCGAGCTGGTGGCGGGTGGCACGTTGGCGATTGCGATCATCGGCTGGCTGTTCAGCCGCGGCATTCCACTGACGCCGGCCGCCGAGCCGGCGTTGCAGATCAATTGGAACCCGATTACCGAAACGGTGCGTAACCTGGGCTTTTCCCGCAAGAACCGGCCGGTGTTCCTGGCCATGCTGGCCAACTCATGGTTCTGGTTTTACGGCGCGATCGTGCTGGCGCAGTTTCCCTTGTATGCGAAAAATTACCTGCATGGAGACCATAGTGTTTTTGTGCTTTTGCTGACGGTATTCTCGCTCGGTGTCGGCACCGGTTCGCTACTGTGCGAACGCTTGTCGGGCCACAAGGTGGAAATCGGTCTGGTGCCGTTTGGCGCGATCGGCCTGTCGGTGTTCGGCCTCGACCTGTTTCTTGCCAGCCTGGGCTACACCAATACCGCGATGGTCGACATGGCCGGCTTTGTGCAGCAGCATGGCAGCTGGCGCATCCTGTTCGACTGCGTGATGATCGGCCTGTTCGGCGGCTTGTATATCGTGCCGCTGTTTGCAGTGATCCAGACCCGTTGCGACCGCAGGCATTTGTCGCGCACGATTGCAGGCATGAATATCATGAACGCCTTGTTCATGGTGGTGGCGGCGCTGGTGGCGATGACGCTGTTGAGCTTCGGCTTCACGATTCCGCAGATTTTCCTGGTCACCGCGATTCTCAATGCCATTGTGGCGATATATATATTCACGGTGGTGCCGGAATACCTGGTGCGTTTCGTGGCCTGGATAGTGATTCATACCATTCATCGGGTTCACACCGTCAACCGCGACCGTATTCCGGACGAGGGTGCCGCGGTGCTGGTCTGCAACCATGTCAGTTACGTCGATGCGATCGTGATCATGGCGGCTAGTCCTCGGCCGATCCGTTTTGTGATGGATCACCGGATTTTCAAAATCCCGGTGCTGGCCTGGCTGTTCAAAACCGCCAAGGCGATTCCGATTGCGCCGGCCAAGGAAAATCCTGAGTTGATGGAACGCGCCTTCGCGCAAATCGCCGCTGCGCTGGAAGATGGCGACCTGGTTTGTATTTTCCCGGAAGGTAAGTTGACCAGCACCGGTGAAATGAACGAATTCCGCGGTGGCATCAAGAAAATCGTTGAACGCACGCCAGTGCCAGTGATCCCGATGGCATTGAGCGGCTTGTGGGGCAGCATGTGGACTCGTAGCGCCGGTAATCCCTTCCAACGCTCGTTCAAGCGCGGTCCGCTGTCAGCTTTGCAGCTGACGGTGGGCGAAGCGATAGCGCCGACGCAGGCGACACCGGAATATTTGCAGCAGCAAGTACAGACTTTACGCGGTGCCTGGCAGTAAAACTGGGTCGGGTGGGGCGATCGTACCGATCGTTCCCACGCGTAACGCGATAATAAAAAAGCAACGATTATGGCGCCCGATTCACTATCACGGCGGCTGCGCTGGTAAAATCACATTTTTCAGCCCTTTTTTTATCTGGATCATCATGCCCGGCAATACCTTCGGCAGTTTGTTTAGCGTCACCAATTTCGGCGAATCACACGGCCCGGCCATCGGCTGCATAGTCGACGGCTGCCCGCCGGGACTGGAATTGTCCGAAGCTGATATCCAGCCGGACCTGGATCGCCGTAAACCAGGCACTTCACGCCACGTGACCCAGCGCCAGGAGCCGGACACGGTGGAAATCCTGTCCGGCGTCTATGAAGGCAAGACTACCGGCACCCCGATCATGCTGTTGATCCGCAACCAGGACCAGCGCAGCAAGGATTACGGCAATATCGTCGATACCTTCCGCCCCGGGCATGCCGATTTTACCTATTGGCAAAAATACGGTATCCGCGATCCGCGCGGTGGCGGCCGTTCCTCGGCGCGCCTGACGGCACCCATGGTCGGCGCTGCGGCCATCGCCAAGAAGTGGCTGAAGCAGCAATACGGCACGACTTTCAAGGGTTGCATGAGCCAGCTGGGCGAAATCCCTGTCGCTTTCGAGTCGTGGGACCACGTACCGAATAACCCGTTTTTTGCCGCCAACGTTAGCCAGATCGCCGAACTTGAAGCATATATGGATGCGTTGCGCAAAGATGGCGATTCCTGCGGCGCCCGCATCGATGTTGTCGCCTCCAAGGTGCCGGTCGGCCTGGGTGAACCTTTGTACGACAAGCTGGATGCCGAGATCGGCTACGCCATGATGGGCATCAATGCTGTCAAAGGCGTGGAAATCGGTGCCGGTTTTGCCTCGGTGGCGCAAAAGGGATCGCAGCATGGCGATGAAATTACCCGCAACGGCTTCCTGACCAATAACGCCGGCGGCATCCTGGGCGGTATTTCGAGCGGCCAGGACATCACCGTGTCGATCGCCATCAAGCCGACATCCAGTATCCGTACGCCGCGGCAGTCGATCGACAAGCAAGGTAATCCGGCCACGGTCGAAACCTTCGGCCGCCACGACCCTTGCGTCGGAATCCGGGCGACCCCTATTGCCGAGGCCATGCTGGCCTTGGTACTGATGGACCATGCCCTGCGGCATCGCGCCCAATGCGGCGATGTGCAGGTTGCACCGCTGGTCGATTCCAAGTAGTTCTTCTGGCGCTAGTTCCCCTGGCGCCGCCACAGCCAAGGCTTGGCGGCGACCTTTCTCTTCCCTATGCGTTGTCGATTTGCCGAATCCTGTGGCTGAATTCGGCTGCAAGATAGCTAATCTTGCGCGCCTGATGCAGGTTTACGTTACGCTAGCTGTAACACTCAAAACCAGATTGAATCCGGAGAAAGAGGGGACATCATGATTGATACACTTTCCAGCGCTGCGCTGGCCGGTGGCTTATCGTGGGCCAGCGGCATCCGCCTGTATATGGCGCTGTTCATTGCCGGCTGGTTCGGCCGCCTGGGGTGGATCGATCTGCCGCAGGCGCTGCAGATACTGGAATCGCCATGGGTGATCGGTGTTACCGGCTTGCTGGCAGCCATCGAGTTTCTGGTGGATAAGATTCCCGGGCTTGATTCAGTCTGGGACGCGGTCCACACCTTTATCCGGATTCCGGCCGGCGCGATCCTCGCGGTAGCCGCCATGGGCCATATGGATCCAGCCTGGACTACGGTGGCAGCGTTGATAGGCGGCACTTTTGCGCTGGGAGCGCACGCTACCAAGGCCGGCAGCCGGGCCATGATCAACACCACGCCGGAACCTTTGAGCAACTGGACTGCATCGTTTTCCGAAGATGCGACTGTGCTCGGTGGATTATGGGCAGCGTTTTTCCATCCCTGGCTGTTGTTTGCGTTTCTGTTCCTGTTTTTCCTGTTTGCGATCTGGCTGCTGCCCAAGTTGTGGCGCGGCCTGCGTTGGGTATTTCAAAGGCTTGCCACATGATTTTTTTGCAGTCTCTACGCATGACCCAGCGCGACTGGCGCGCAGGTGAATTACGTTTTTTGCTGATAGCTTTGATTGTGGCCGTCGCCTCCTTATCGGCAGTCGGCTTTTTTGTAGACCGGATGCGCGCCGGGCTGAACCGCGACGCGCACCAGCTGCTGGGTGCCGACCTGTTGATTTCGGCCGATCAGCGTATAACCCCCAGCTGGCGCAAAGAGGCCGAACGCCGCCAGTTGACTTTGGCAGACACGGTTGTGTTTCCCAGCATGGCCATCGCCGGCGAGGGCGACAGCGCCAGGTCGCAGCTGGCTTCGCTGAAAGCAGTCAGCGCCGGCTATCCGTTGCGCGGCAGCCTGGTGGTTGCCGATAGCGTCGCCGGTACGGATGCCAAAACCCGGCAGACTCCAGCCGCAGGCACCGTCTGGCTGGATTCCAATATGCTGACCGCGCTGAATCTGGCGGTGGGCGATCCGCTCAAGCTCGGCGACCGTACTTTCAAGATTGCCAAAGTGCTGGTGGTCGAACCCGACCGCGGTAGCGGTTTCATCAATTTTGCACCGCGCGTGATGTTGTCGATGGCCGATCTGGCATCCACCAAACTGATCCAGGACGGCTCACGGGTTACCTATCGCCTGCTGCTGGCCGGCGCCCCGCAACAGGTGCAGGACTTCCAGAAATGGGTAGAGAGCGATATCAGCCGCGAAAACCTGAAAGGCGTGCGTATCGAGGGCCTGGAAAACGGTCGCCCTGAAATGCGCGCGACACTTGATCGCGGCCAGCAATTCCTGTCCCTGGTCGGTTTGTTGTCAGCCTTGCTGGCAGCAGTTGCGGTGGCAATGGCGGCGCGCCGCTTCATGCTGCGCCACCTGGATGCCTGCGCCATGTTGCGCTGCCTGGGCTTGACGCAAAACCAGGTGACGCAATTATATTTGCTGGAATTCTTGCTGGTCGGCCTGGCTGGCAGTTTGATTGGCGTGGTGCTCGGCTTCGGCGCGCATTTCATGTTGCTCGATCTGCTGGGGAAATTTGTCGCCAGCGATTTGCCGAACGCCAGCGTGATGCCGGCCTTGCAAGGTTTGATCACCGGCATGCTGCTGCTGACCGGTTTTGCCTTGCCGCCTATCCTGCAACTGCGCAATGTGCCGCATAACCGCGTGATCCGGCGCGAGCAAGATGCCCCGCAAGCGCTGGTGCTGGCTACCTACGGGCTTGGCACGCTGACATTTATCGGCTTGCTGTTGTGGCAGGCAGGCGATGTAAAACTGGGTTTGCTGACCGCGCTCGGATTCTTGGGCGGCTTTGCCGTGTTCGCCTTGCTGGGCTGGCTGGCGCTGAAAGCCTCGCGCCATGTGCGTAGTTTGTCGCGCCATCCGAGCTGGCGCTTTGCGTTGACTGCCCTTCAGCGGCGGCCGGTGGCGACCATCGTGCAAATTGTCGCCCTGTCGCTGGGTTTGATGGCATTGCTGCTGCTGACGGTCATCCGCGGCGATCTGGTCGGCGCCTGGCGCCAGGCGACGCCGGCTGACGCACCTAATCGTTTTGTGATCAATATCCAGGATGACCAACGCGCCGAGATTACGCACCGCTTGCAAGCGATCGGCATCGCCCAGCCGCAACTGTTTCCAATGATTCGCGGCCGCCTGACCCAGGTCAACGGCAAGCCGATCACCGCCGATACCTATCCCGAAGACAAGGCCAAGCGCCTGGTCGACCGCGAATTCAACCTGTCCACCATGAATCAGGTGCCGGCCCAGAACACGGTGAGCGCCGGCCGCTGGTTTGACGATACGCAAGCCGCCGCATCGGTTGAGGAAGGCCTGGCCAAGACCTTGAACCTGAAGCTTGGCGATACACTGCAGTTCGACATCGCCGGCCAGCTGGTGAGTGCGCCGATTACCAGCTTGCGCAAGCTGGAGTGGGGCTCGATGCGGGTCAATTTCTTTGTCATCCTCAATCCGAAACTGATGGCCGACATGCCGCAAACCTGGATCACCGCTTTCAATTTGCCGGATGCGCATGCCAATTTCAGCAACGAGTTGACGCGCGATTTTCCGAATCTGACGGTGGTTGATATCGGTAGCGTCATCAAGCAGATCCAGGGCGTGATCGATCAGGTTGTGGCGGCGGTCGAATTCCTTTTCCTGTTTACGCTGCTGTCCGGTGCGCTGGTGCTGTATGCGGCGCTGGTCGGGTCGCAAGACGAACGGACCCGCGAAGCCGGCCTGCTGCGTGCGCTGGGCGCAACCCGCAAGCAATTGTCGCAATCGCAATGGATAGAATTCGGCTTGATCGGCAGTCTCGCCGGCTTCCTGGCGGCCAGCGGCGCTGCGGCAATCGGCTGGGCCCTGGCGCACTATGTATTCAACTTTACCTGGACTTTCAGCCCGCTGGTATGGCTGGCCGGGATGGCGATCGGTGCGATCTGCACGTTTGCCGGTGGCTGGGTCGGATTGCGGCATGTGTTGAATCAACCGCCTTTGCAAACCTTGCGCGAGGCTTGAGTCGCGAGGCTTGATTCAACCCTGTCACGTCATTTCGGGGATAATGCCGGCTTACGCTACCATTTTTCCCCATGACTACAGAACACACCACTACCGCCAATGCGCCAGCGGAGCAGCAACAGGCCAGCCTCTACGACATGATCGGCGGCGCCGGCAAGCTGCGCGAACTGGTCGACCGTTTTTACGACCTGATGGACCTGGAGCCCCAATTTTCCGTGATCCGGGCCTTGCATCCGACTACGCTGGATGGTTCGCGTGACAAGTTTTACTGGTTTTTAAGCGGCTGGAGCGGCGGTCCCGATTTGTATATTGAACAATTCGGCCATCCGCGCCTGCGCGCCCGTCATTTGCCGTATGGGATTGCCTCACCGGAGCGCGACCAGTGGCTGCGCTGCATGGCGCTGGCGATGCAGGATGTCGGCATGGAGGAGCGGCTGCAGGAGCATCTGCTGACGTCCTTCTTCCAGACCGCAGACTGGATGCGCAACAAGCCCGACGTCGTCCATCCGTGATTTCTCTGTAGTTGCAGCTTTACAGTTTTCAATTTCGCAGTTTTCAATCAATTCAGGAATACATGACATCATCAGAATTGCTTATCTTGCTAGCCGTTGCCGCCGTCATCGTCGTGCTGCAAATTATCGCCATCGTACGTAGTTCACGGGGCACGGATCCGGCGCAGCAACTGCAGCAATTGCAGAGCGATTTGCAACGCCACCAGCAAGAGCAGCAAGACCGCGGCGAGCGCCAGCAACGCGAACTGCGCGGCGAGGTGCAAATCAGCGCGCAAGGCATGCGCCAGGAGCTGGGCAGTAACTTCGGCCAGCTGCAGCAAACCCTGGCGGCGCAGATGACCAGCGTCGCGACTTTGCAAAACAACCAGATCGATACCTTTGCCCAGCAACTGGTCAAGCTCAACGAAACCAACGCCCAGCAGCTCGACAGCATGCGGCTGGCGATGAACCAGCAGGCGCAGACCAATCGCGAAGAACAGGCGCAGTCGCTCAAGCGTTTCGGCGATACCCTGAACCAGACGTTGGCGGCACTCACCGAATCGAATGCGCAGCGGATGGCAGAAGTGCGCGCCACGCTGGAAGCCAAGATCAAGGATCTGCAAAACGACAACGGCTTGCGTCTCGAAGAAATGCGCAAGACCGTGGATGAAAAATTGCATGCAACACTGGAACAGCGCCTGGGCGAATCGTTCAAGATCGTCTCCGATCGCCTGGAAAAGGTGCATCAAGGGTTGGGTGAAATGCAACAGCTGGCGATCGGTGTCGGCGACCTCAAACGCGTGCTGACTAACGTCAAGACGCGCGGTACCTGGGGTGAAGTACAGCTTGAGATGTTGCTGGAACAAGTGCTGACGCCGGAGCAATACGCCAAGAATGTGGAAACCGTTCCTGGCAGCGGTGAGCGGGTCGAGTTCGCTATCAAGTTACCCGGCAATGACGATGGCGGCACACCGGTGTGGATGCCGATCGACGCCAAGTTCCCGAAAGAACAATACGAGCGCCTGGCCGACGCCGCTGATCGCGCCGATGCCGAAGGCGTGGCATTGGCTTCGCGCGAACTGGAACGTGCGGTGCGCGGCGAAGCCAAGACGATTGCCGAGAAATACCTGTCGCCGCCGCTGACCACCGATTTTGCCATCCTGTTCCTGCCGACTGAAGGCCTGTATGCCGAAGTGATGCGGCGTCCCGGCCTTGCCGATGAATTGCAGCGGGTGCATAGGATCAGCATTGCCGGACCGTCTACCTTGTCGGCCTTGCTGAACAGTCTGCAGATGGGATTCCGGACGCTGGCGCTGGAGAAGCGGTCGTCTGAAGTATGGCAAGTGCTGGGCGCGGTGAAGACCGAATTCGGCAAGTTCGGCGACGTGCTGGCGGCTACCAAACTGACGCTGGAACGGGCCGCCAAGAATATCGACCAGGCGGAAGTGCGCAGCCGCCAGATGGCGCGCAAGTTGAAATCGGTAGAGGCGTTGCCGAGCGACGCTGCTCAGCGCCTGTTGGGTAAAGAGCCGGAGCCGGAGTTGGCGCCCGACGACGAAAGCTGAAACAACGTCTTCGGCGTTGCCTTATGGCCGCGTTCGCGCTGATCGGCGTCAGGCCATGCAAGGCATCGCGAACGGCGGCTTGCCGGCTTGCCGGACTACGTCGACATCAATCCCCAGGCAAGTCTTGACGATATGCGGCGTCATGGTCAGCGCCGGCGTATCCTGTGCCAGCAGGGCGCCGTCCGCTAGCCACGCCAACTGATCGGCATAGCGCGCCGCCAGGTTGGGGTCGTGCATGATCGCCAGAACGCCGATATTCCATTCTTTCGCCAACTGCCGCAAAGTGTTGAGCAAATGGTGTTGATGCGCCAGATCCAGGGCGGCGGTCGGTTCATCAAGCAACAGATAGCGGGGGACAGGCTGCGATTGCTCATGCTCATGTTGCGGCCGCAATTGCGCCAGCACGCGGGCGAATTGCACCCGTGCCAACTCGCCGCCGGAGAGTGTCGTGACATCCCGCTCTGCCAACGCGGCGGCGCCGGCTAGCGCCAGCGCTTCCATGGCGATCAGGCGGTCGTTCATGCTGCCGCCACCGCCATGCGGATAACGGCCCAGCAACGCGATTTCCATGGCGGTGAATGGAAAGGAAAATTGCACGCTTTGCGGCAATACCGCGCGAGTAGTGGCCAGTTGCTGCGGCCTCAGCTGCGCAAGTGGTATGCCGTTGAGCGAAATATGTCCGGTTAGTTGCGCCTCGCTATTTTGCAGCTTGCCGTGAAACTCGCCGGACATGGCTTTTAGCAACGTGCTTTTACCTGCCCCGTTGCGACCCAGCAGGGCGACGATTTCACCCGGCTGGATATGCAGGCTGAGATTGCGCAAGATGGTTTTGCTGCCGCGCCGCAGTGAGAGATCGCTTGCCATTAACATCGTGCTATTCCAGATTGGTTAGAGGCCCAGTTGCCCGCGTCGGCGCCACAGCAGCACCATGAAGAACGGCCCGCCCAGCAACGCGGTAAGGATACCCAAGGGCATTTCGGCCGGCGCTGCAACGGTGCGCGCGATCAGATCCGCAGCCAAAGTCAGGATGGCGCCGAACAGCAACGCCCCCGGAAGCACCACGCGCTGATCCGGCCCGCAGGCGAGGCGGATGCAGTGTGGCGCCACCAGGCCGATGAAGCCGATGGTGCCGGTGCAAGCCACCAGCGCGCCGACGCACAGCGCGCTGGCAATCAGCACCTGGCGTTTGATGGCTTGTACCGGCACGCCCAGATGCATGGCTTCTGCCTCTCCCAGCAACATGGCATTCAGCGCGGCGGAATGTCGCGCCAGGGCGGCGATGCTGAATACCACCACCGGCGTCGCCACCGCCAGCAAAGACCATTGCGCGCCGGCCAGGCTGCCCAGGTTCCAGAAGGTGAGTGTGCGCAGCTGGTCGTCGCTGGCGACATAGATCAGCAGGCCGATGGCAGCGCCGACGATGGCATTGATGGCGATGCCAGCCAACAGCAGAAGGGGCAGCGCCAGACGGCCACGGGCAGCACCGATCCGATACACCAGCATCGCCACCGCCAGGGCGCCGATGAAAGCGGCCAGCATCGGTGCGTAAATGCCGACCACGCGCAATGCATCCGGCCATAGCGTGGTGCCCAGCACGATGGTCAGTGCCGCCCCGAGCGCGGCGCCGCTGGAGACGCCGATCAGGCCCGGATCGGCTAGCGGATTGCGAAACAAGGCTTGCATGGCGCTGCCGGCGGCGCCGAAACCGCAGCCGACCAGGATCGCCAGCAGCACCCGCGGCAAGCGGATATCCATCAGCACCGCGCGGGTTTGCGTATCTGCCATGTCAAGCTGGCTGCCAGGCCACAGCAGCAGCGGGATGCGCCAGGGATCGATTTGATAAGCGCCCAATGCGGCGCATAACAGCGTGGTGACGATCAATAGCAGTAACAGAACCGCCAGCACCGTGCGTTGCCGGCTTTTACGCGGCAACTCTGGTACATGGACAGCAGCGGCTACAGAACCGGGCAGTGCGCTAGGAAATGAGGATGACATTGCAGCGTTAGTTAATGATTGATGATCAATGGTCAGGAATAAAGTTGGGTGGATAGTTGGCTCAGCGCCTGCGGCAGACGCGGCCCGAAGCCAAGCAGCAACAGCGAATCCATATCGGACACTACTCGCCTTGCTTTAGCTGCCGGCGTCAGGGAAATGCCTGGGCTAGCCAGTAATCGGTCGACGCCGCCTATCGCCGCCAGGCTTTCGCTGGCAATCAGCAGGATGTCGGGCGCGCTTGCAACCGCGCTCTCTGCGGTCAGGGGTTTGTAGCCTTTGAAACCTTTGCCGTCCGAAGTAGCGTTGATTGCTCCGGCGTAGCGGATCATGGCGTCGGCCGCGGTGTCGCGGCCGGCAACCATGGCCTGCGTGCCGCTATTACTGAGGATGAACAGGACGCGCGGCGGCTTGGCCGGATGCTGTTTTTGAACCAACGCCAAAGCAGTCTGCCATTCGCCGTCGAAGCGTTGTAGCAGCGTCTTACCGCGTGCGGCCAAGTCGAGTGCAGAGGCTACACCGGTAATTTTTCCACGTACGGTATTTACGTCATGCCGCTCACCTAGCCGGATCACCCGCACTCCCGCCGCGGCAATCTGTTGCAGCGTGGTCGGCGGGCCGGCATCCGCAGATGCCAGCAGCAGATCTGGATGCAGCGACAACACGCCCTCGGCCGACAATGCGCGCTGATAGCCCATCTTGGGCAGCGCCAGCGCTGCGGCGGGATAGGTGCTGGTGGTATCGGCGCCGATCAGGACCGCACCGGCATCCAGCGCATACACCACCTCGGTGATGGCGCCGCCGGCCACCACCACGCGGCGTGGTGTGGTGGCCGTTGCGGCTTTTGTCGTCGCCAGAGCGGGCAGGGCGCTTAACAGCAGACTGGCCGCGCTGCCGCTTAACAGCAAGCGCCGTTGTGCATTGATGTGCGACTTCACGTCTACGCCTCCGCCATGCTTGCTGCAAGCGGCAAACTCAAGGCCGCGGCGCGCCATGCGGTCAGTTCTGGTTGACCCGGTTTGCGTACGCCGAACAGCATCGCGATGGTATTGCCATCATGGTCGAACACTTCGAGTGAAGTGACTTCGCCGTCGCTAGTCGGCTTGCTCACCACCCAGCTCGAAGCAATCAGATCTTCCCGCAGATGCAGATTGAAGCCGGGATCCAGTATGTTTAGCCAAGGTCCCATTACCTTGACGTTGGCGACTGCGCCAGAGTGGATCTGGATCATGCCGCGGTTGGCTACAAAAACCATGATCGGTAACGCGCTGGCGGCAGCTTGCTCCAATATGCTACGGGTAGCGCTGTTGTCGACCTGGCGCACAAACTGCGGTGGCGCCAGTCGCAGCGCCTGGGTCCGGCTGACGCCGAAATCGCGCAGCAGGCCGAAGAACTGATGGGTGTCGGTCATGCCTTTCCAGGCGGCGCGGAAGCCGTCGCCATCGATTTCTGAATCGGGACTGTCGATGGCTGCTGGCGGCACTGGTTCTACCTTCATGCCGGGTTGTTGGTCAGGATCGCGCCAGCGCGCCACCAACGCATCGAAGGCTTCGTGATTGCTGTGTTCGCGCAAGAACACCTTGTGTACTGCCTCACCGTGCAGGTCGTAGAACTGCAGGCTTTTTTGCGTTGTCTTTTCGGCGCCACGTGCGATTTCTTCAATCACGGCGCAAGCGAAGCGCCATTGTTTATAGAAAATCCGCAAGTCGATGGCTTCGCCTAACGCCAGGCCGACCAGATCGTTATGGCTCATCTTTTGATAGGTGCCGTCCTTTTCATGCACGGCGCTGTCATTGCGGGTGAGCGCCATGACCGGGCCGAGCAGCGGCACTTCTTCAAACAATTCCACAAAACGCGGCATCAAGCGGATTGCCTCGATACCGACGCAGGCGGCAATGGCTTCGCCTTCGGTAATGCCGATCGCGGCGGCGGCATCGCGATTGCGCAGTTTCTGTTCGCGTTTAGCGTTTAAGAAATCCGCGCGCAATTGCTGTTGATCACGTTGCTTGGATGGGCTGGTGGTAGGCATTGTTTTCTCCTTGTCCGGGAAGTTGAATTAATACTGGAATTTCAAGCCGACGTTAAAGCTGCGGCCGGGGGCGGTATAAGCATTTTTCACTGTCGAGCTGTCGGCCAGGCCGCGTACATCCGACCAGTTCCAGTATTGGCGATTGAACAGGTTGTGGATGCCGGCGAACAGCGCAACGTTCTTGCTGATGGTGTAGCCGCCGCGCAGATCCATGACGAAGGCAGCCGGTGGTGCAAAGTCGGTTTGCTTGCTCATGTCGCTACGGCGTTTGGCGCTTTGGTAGATGAAGTCGGTTTGTCCGTACCAGCGTTCGCCAGGTTCGTAGCGCAAACCGAATACCGCCATGAAAGGATTGACCGTATCGAGCGGCGTGCTGCTGCCGTCGGCGCCTTCAGTGTGACCTTTGGTATAAGCCATACCGGCCTTGAAGCCGAGGCCGTTGGCCAGTTGCCAGTCGATTCTCGCTTCGGCGCCGCTGATGCGGGCCTTAGCGCGATTGACATACTGGTAGATGAGCGGATCGACGAACGGCCGGCCGCTGCCACCCACCACTTCTTGTGAGATGAAATTGTTGTAGTTGCCGGTGAAGACCGCCGTGCTGTAGCGCAGGACGCTGTTGCCTCCGTCCAGTTTGCCGCGCAAGCCGAGTTCGAACGTGTTGCTGGTTTCCGGTTTCAGATCTGGATTGCCGATAGTGGCGTAGCCGTAGATCGGATTGCCGAAACTGTTGTTGACCTGGTCCGGCGTCGGCGTGCGGAAACCGCGTGCGTACTGGATGTAAGGCAGCAGTGCCGGGCTGATCTCAACCATCAATGCCAGCCGCGGCGATACGGCACTGCCGCTCGATTTGGTGGGTTTGCCAGTGTAGGACGGATCATTCTCATCCGGTGTCAGGCGATAGCCGTCGAAGCGCAAGCCGGGCGTGATACTGAGCGCGCCGTTTTGCGACAGCCGGATTTCATCCTGGATGAAAGCGCCGAACAGCGAGTAGTCTGTATTCGGGAAAGCCTTGTTGGGGAACGGCGATTCGCCGACGCCAGGAATGGTGCCGTCGCGCAGTCCGCTGATGCGTGCCGTGCTGAGATCAAAACCGTAAACCAGCTTGTGCTGCAGGATGCCGGTGGCGAAGCCGCTTTCGGCCTGCGCCGAAGCGCCGTAGGTGCGTTCCTGATAGGTGTTGTCGCGTGTGCGATCAACTGCCGGGAACCGGTCTTCATAGGAGAACTGATGATTCCTGGCGTCCTGGTAGTAGATCTGCGCATGGGCGTTCTGGAAATAAGGATTGTTGGCGTCCTTGAAATCGTAGCCGAGGCTGTAGCGATTGCGTTCGAGTTTATCGTTAGCGCGCAATGCCAGCGTACTTGCCGTAACCGCGGACAGTACGTTGGAGTCGGTTTTCTGTTCCTGATGATTGATGGTGGCGGTGAAGGTATCCTGGGCGCTGGCCTTGAATACCAGCTTGCCGAGTAGCCCGTTGCCATGCACGTTTTGCGGATTGGCGGTATCGCGGTTGGGGCCGACGATATCGCGTGTGCCCTTGGTGTCAACCCCATGGCCGTCGCGCTTGTTGGCGATGATCAAGCCTTCGAAGCGTTCGCCGCCGAAAGCGGCGACGGCAGTAGTCGAGGTGCTGCCATCGGTAGAGTCGTAGCTGGGTTTGATCGAGAAGTAAGTCGGCTTGTTGAAAATCTTCAGGAAGTCGGATGGATCCTTGGTGATGAAGTTGACGGCGCCGGTCAGGCCGTCGCTGCCGTACATGGCCGATGCCGGTCCGCGCAGGATTTCCACCCGTTTATACATATCCATCTGCACATAGTCGCCCCGGCCGGCTTCCAGCGGCCCGAACGAAAACGCGCTCGGCAGGCGTGTGCCGTCTTCCATCAACAGAATCCGGTTGCCTTCCAGCCCGCGAATATTGATGCCTTCGTTACCGCCGCGGCCACCGGCGGTAGCCGCCGACGATGGCCGGTAAGGCCCGTGCCTGACCGTGACGCCAGGTTCGTAGCGCAGCAGATCCTTGACGTCCCTGGGCTGCTGTTCTTCGATGGTGTCGGCGTTGATCACGGAAATACTGCTGGGCGTGCGTGACACCGCGGTCTCGCTGCGGGTTGCAGTCACCGATATTTCGTCGAGCGTGTGGCTGGTGGCATAGGTGCCTGCCAGCAGCTGCGGCGCGCTCTGGGCAAAAACCGGCAGCGATACGGCGATCGTGGCGAAGACGGCAAAGTTGGCGGCTGCAGGCATTCCTGGCATCGCGATGCGGGTTGGGTATAAATTGGGCAAAGCGTCGTGCTCCAAAACAGTCAAACTTGTTGAGTGGCTGGCGACGCTGGGGATGCGGCTGGCTGGAAAGAGAGAAGTATCTGAGGGCAGGCAATCCACGAGATTGCATTACGTTGAGTCGATTATAAATGAGAATTATTACTATTTACAAGTTATTAATCAAGCAAATGTTAGCAGTCGCGTGGGGTGGGCACGTTTTTGTGCCCACGCGGAATTCACACCACGTACATGCGCCTGTTTCCGCGCCGCGAGAGTTTGTACTCCGTTTATCACAGTAACGCGTTGGCACAAAAGCGTGCCCACCCTACGCAGATCAAGATCAACGTCAGGCAGCCTGTGCCAGAGGTTGAACTTCCCTTGTGATCTTAGCCAAGATTTCTTTTTCAGCAATTTTAAGGTCGTAGGTTTGTTGGAGATTCAGCCAGGACTGTGCATCATTGCCGAAGAATCGGGCAAGGCGTAACGCGGTGTCGGCGGTTATGCCGCGCCGCTCGTGCACGATTTCACTGATGCGAGTGGCCGGGACGTGCAGCGCTATCGCGAGAGCATTTGCGCTCATCGGGATTTGATTCAGATATTCCTCCCGCAGAATTTCTCCCGGGTGGATTGGCCGCATGCCATTTTTGATTTTGCTCATGATTTGATTCCTAATGATAGTCAACCATCTCAACATTCTCCACTCCTCGGGCAGTCCAAACGAAGCAGATTCGCCATTGATCATTCACCCGGATACTGTGCTGGCCAGAGCGATTGCCAGCTAGCGCCTCTAAACGGTTACCGGGCGGCGAACGGACAAAATTAAGTGTCACCGCACTGTCTAACTGCTGAAGCTTTCGTTCCGCAACATTGGTAATGTTTGCAAATTTTGCAACGCGTTTACCTGCAAACAAGGCTTCAGTATCGCCACAGCAGAAGCTAAGTATCATAATTGGAAGGGTATTACGTTAGGCGTTATACGTCAAACGTTAAATGCCATGGGTGGATGGAGGCAATGTATTCTTGCCATGGGGAACGACCGTCTCGCAAGTTACATCTGGTAGCAACTATGCATAATAGGAAACGGTGAAGCAATAGGCTCTGGCCTATACTATTGTCACAATAGGCGATGCCCGTTCATGCATTTGCTTGCCACAAGTAGAAAAACCGGAGTTCATCGTAGCTTGCTGAACAGAACCGAAAGGAAGGAGTTTCTTATGCGTACACTCATGATCCTGGCGGCGGTCGCCATGCTGGCCGGTTGCGCGACGGACGCCGAACGTGCCGCCCAGGCGCAACGCGATGTCGACCAGATGATGCGCATCTACGGACCGGCTTGCGACAGACTGGGGTATAAAGGCAATTCCGACGAATGGCGTAGTTGCGTGCTGCGGCTGGACACAAAAGACAATACCGAACGTTACCCGGCTACGACAACTTGCTTTAGTCACCCCGGCTTAATCCAATGCACGTCGTTTTGACGCCAGCGCTTCCCGGACAATTAAAGCAGTGTTTTCGGCAGGACATCATACTTGAGTTGGTGTCCTGTTTTAACGTGATGGCGGCGCGCAGCTAAGCTCTAAACCGCTGCATCGTGACAGCAAACGCACATTTTATTGCCGTCGGCATCGCGGAAATAGGCGCCATAATAATCGGCATGATATTCAGGGCGTAAGCCGGGCGCGCCTTCACACCGGCCGCCGTTTTTCAAAGCGGCAGCATAGGTGTTGTCGACGGCAGCCCGGGTCAGGGCGAGCAGGGCGACCATCTGGCCGTTGCCGGCAGTTGCCATTTCGCCGTTGTAAGGAGAACCGATAATGAACAGGGGGCGTGCCTTGCCGCTGGCCATCCAGGCCGCCCATGGTTTATCTGCATCGCAAAATTTCAGCTGCAGGTCCAGGGTCTCCATGACAGCCGAATAAAACCGGAATGCGCGCTGAAAATCGGTGGTGCCGACAAAGACATGAGAGATCAAGGTTTTTTCCTTTCGATATGAGGGAGAAAGACGTGAACGATCAATATAATCTGCAACGCTTCGTGGCTGCCCAACAGCCAATCTTCGATATCGTATGCGAAGAACTAAGCAAAGGCAGAAAGAGAAGTCATTGGATGTGGTTTATTTTCCCTCAGATTCAGGGCTTGGGCCACAGCGAGATGGCATCCAAATATGCTATCTCCTCGCTTGACGAAGCCAAGGCGTATCTGGAACATCCGCTGCTTGGACCACGGCTACGGGATTGCAGCGGGCTAGTTGCTGCTGTGGACGGGCGTTCGGTCGAAGAAATTTTTGGTTTCCCGGACTATATGAAATTTCAATCGTCGATGACTTTGTTTGCTCAGGCTAGCTCCGACAATCAGATTTTCAACGAGTGCTTGCGAAAATATTTTGATGGAGAGCCTGATCAAACCACGCTTTTCCGGTTGTGATCATCAAGTTCGACACGCAGTAAAGGCCAGTTGACCGACAACCCGGGATCAGATCAAACCGTCAAACAGGATCACCTCGACTGCATCGCCGCTTGCCACGTCAGCCTGCTCATGCGCAAGCACGATCATGCAATTGGCTTCCGCCATTGAGCGCAATATACCCGAACCCTGGGCCGCGGTAGGGCGTACCGTCCACCGACCTTCGTTCATGCTCAGGATGCCGCGCTGGTATTCCGTGCGGCCTGGCCGTTTGCGAATACCGACGGCGGCGGTGGCGCGCATCAGCGGCAATGGCGCGACCTGCGCCCCCATCATTTGCAGCAAAGCGTCGCGCGCAAAAAAGTAAAACGACACCATGACTGCGACCGGGTTGCCGGGCAGGCCGAAAAACAGAGCTTGCTTGCCAGCCGATGTGATACTGCCGAATGCCAGCGGACGTCCCGGGCGCATGCCGATTTTCCAGAAGGCGACGTCGCCCAGTTGCGCCATCATTTGTTTGGTGTGATCGGCATCGCCGACCGAGACGCCACCGGAAGTGATGATGGCGTCGGCGTTTTCGCAAGCGCTGCGGAAAGCGTTTTCGAGCGCCTGCGGATCGTCGCCCACTACGCCCATGTCGATGATGTCGCAGCCGAGCCGTTGCAGCATGCCGTACAAGGTGTAGCGATTGGAGTCGTAGACGCAGCCGGGGTCCAGCACTTCGCCGACCGAGCGCAGCTCGTCGCCGGTGGAGAAAAATGCCACGCGCAGCCGGCGTCTTACCGGGATTTCGGCGATCCCCAGCGATGCCAGCAAACCGAGATCGGCAGGACGCAGGATGCGGCCCTGGCCGATGGCGGTTGAGCCGGCTTTCAGATCTTCGCCAGCCAGGCGGCGATTCGCGCCAGGCTTGACGGCTGCCAGCGGGACGGTGATCGAATCGACCGGACTGCCGGGCGGGATGTTCACAAATTCCTGCGGGATCACGGTGTCGAGCCCGTCCGGCATCAACGCGCCGGTCATGATCCGTATCGCCTGGCCGCGCGCCAGCGTTCCCTGGTAGGCGCGGCCGGCATGGGCAGTACCGACCACGCTCAGCACGGTATCGGCGTCGGGCAGCAGATCGACGGCGTTGAACGCATAACCGTCCATGGCCGAGTTGTCATGCGCCGGGACATTGATGGGCGAGATGATGTCGCTTGCCAGTACCCGGTCAAGAGCGCTGCGCAGCGCCACTTTTTCAATCGCGGTGACCGGCGTGATGCAATCGTGAATGATGGCTTGGGCCTGCTTGACCGGCATCGCATGCGGATCGTAGTCCGACAGGCAGCTGGTCAGTTCGGACAAGGATGGCTTGGCTGGGCGGGCATTCAAATTGGTCATTGCATTATCGCTGTTGTAACTGTTCTCGGGTATTGATGTTACGGAAAGCGTCGGCGTCGGTAAATAGCGCTTCGCAATAGTTGAGGCGGCTATACCATGTTTCCATCTTACGCCCGCCACCCAGCAGGAAGTCATTGAGCTCGGTTAATAATCCGGTTTTCAGCAGCATGAATACCGGTTGCGGCTGGATCGTCTGATCGCCATGGGCGCTTTGGTTGCTATGGTCGATCGTGGTTGCCACCGCCAGGTCGGCATTGGCGTTTTGCAGCGCTTGCGCCAGACGCGACACCAGATCATGCGGCAGATAGGGTGAGTCGCAGGGCGCGGTCACCAGGTAAGGACTGGTGCAATGGCTCAAGCCCGCCTGCAAGCCCGCCAGCGGGCCGGCAAAGTCAGGCTGCTCATCCGGCCAGACCGGATGCCCGAACGCCGCGTAGCTGCTCTGGTTGCGGTTGGCGTTGATGATCAGGCTGTTGACCTGAGGCGCCAGGCGCGCAATGACGTGGGCCACCATCGGTTTGTCATCGAGCAGGGCCAGACCCTTGTCGACGCCGCCCATGCGCGCGCCGCGGCCGCCGGCCAGTATCAGGCCGGTGATGTTCTGGGCAAACGTAGCGGAAGCCGTAGCGGGAGCGGAGGCGAGATTGGGATCAGCTTTCATGGCGTGACTTCGTCAGCCGCCGATGTACGACATTTCCACTTTCTTCCTGGCGGTTGCCAGACCCTCGGTGTTTTGCGTCCGCAATTCAGAATAACGATCGTCACGGGCACGCCACAATTGGCCGATCACGCTGGAGATTTCGGGATCGCTGCATTCGCTGCGCAACAGGGCGCGCAGATCGTGGCCGGCGCTGGCGAACAGGCAAGTGTACAGCTTGCCTTCGGTCGACAGGCGGGCGCGTGAACAGTCGTGGCAAAACGCCTGGGTGACGCTGGAGATCAAACCGACTTCGCCAATGCCGTCGGCATAGCGCCAGCGCTGCGCTGTTTCTCCTACGTAGTTGGCTGCCAGCGGTTGCATCGGCAGTTCGGTCTGGATCAGGCGTGCGACTTCGGCAGAGGGCACCACTTCATCCATCTTCCAGCCGTTGGAGGCGCCCACATCCATATATTCGATGAAACGCAGGATATACGGCGTGTTCTTGAAGTAACGCGCCATCGGCAGGATTTCCTGGTCGTTGACGCCACGCTTGACGACCATGTTGACCTTGATCGGCCCCAGTCCGACCTGATGCGCGACTTCCAGGCCATGCAAGACCTCGGCAACCGGGAAATCGGCGTCGTTCATGCGTTGGAAGATGTTTTCATCGAGTGCATCCAGCGAGACGGTGACACGCTTGAGACCGGCGTCTTTCAGCGCCTGCGCCTTTTTTGCCAGCAGCGAACCGTTGGTGGTCAGGGTCAGGTCGAGCTCCTTGCCATCCGGCGTTTTCAGGGCGCTTAGCATGGCGATCAGCGTTTCGATGTGCTTGCGCAACAAGGGCTCGCCGCCGGTCAGGCGGATTTTGTGGACGCCATGGGCGACGAACAAACTGGCCAGCCGGGTAATTTCTTCAAACGACAGCAATGCAGTGTGCGGCAAGAATGCATAGTCCTTGTCGAACACTGCGCGCGGCATGCAGTAGACGCAACGGAAGTTGCAGCGGTCGGTGACTGAGATGCGCAAGTCGTGCAGCGGCCGTCCCAGCTGATCGGCGATCAGGCCGGTCGGCGTTTCCAGGATGGAGGGCAAGGTCGGTGGCAGGGACGGCGGCAAAAAACTGCGGCTATCGATCAGCGGGATGACTTTTTTAGTCATGATGTGTGTCTGCGAAGGTGTGCAATATCTTGCATCTCTAAATTGGGTGGCAACTTCTAGAAGATACCATGAGCGTCGGTTTTTAGCTGTAGCGGACCGAGGAAAGTGGGCCGGTCCGGTCGTTTTCAAGCAGGCGCAGACGTGACAAAGGGAGTCAGAGACTCCCTTTGTTTTATTGCCATCGCGCTACACCGCTAATAACTTGCGGTGAATTGTCAGCTTACGACTGTGAGCGCTGGGTTTCGACTTGCACCAGCGGCTCGCTGGATTGCACCGGCAAAGGCTTGCGTTCGCGCGGCACACGTGGTGTCGGAGCGATGCTTGCCGTTGCTTCCTGTGCTGCACGCAGTTTGCTAGGATCGGTTGCGGCCAGTGTCAAACCTGCTGCAGCCAATACGCTTTGCAGATCTTCAACCTTAGGTGATGCTGATGCGCTTGGTACGGCTGTCTTGATGACGGCCGACGCCTCGGCTACCGGTGCCGGCGCTGGTGCAACAACTGGTGCAACAACTGGTGCAACTACTTGAGCCACAGGAGCTACCGTTTCAGCAACCACCGGCGCTGCCGTTTCGATTTGCGGCTCTGCTGCCGGTTGGCTGGCAACGATAGCGGCTACTTCAGGCAGTACCAGTTGAGCCGGTACGGCGACTGCCGCCGGGACCGGAATAACGACTGGTTCGGGTTCGGCTGCAGGTGTTTCAACAACTGGTGCAGCAACTGGTGCTGCAGCAACTGGCGCAGGGGCCGGGGCTGCTGCTACCGGCGTCACTTCGACTGCGACCGGAGCGGCTTCCTGTTGCGGTGCAACTTGCTGCTCAATTTGCTGCGGAACCAGCGGTGCAGCGATTGCGTTCGACAGCGCCGTCGGAGCAGGCGCTGCTTCAAATGCCGAAGCGCTCACTTCTTGCGATACAGGAATTGGCGAAGCCATCATCGGCACGTCGTGGCTGACCGGTGCTGCAGGTTCAGCCCGAACCGGAGTACTGACCACTGTTGTTGCAGGTGCAACAAAAGCGGTGCTGGCTTCTGCCGTATCTGCCGCAGCGGCTTCGCCTGTTTCGACTTCATCGCTGCTGCCTTCGGTAGTGCCTTCGGTGCTGTCACGATCGCGACGATTACGGTTACGGCCACCGCGACGACGACGACGACGTGGTTCTTCGTCTTGCTCGCCGGCTTTGACTTCGGTGCGTCCGCTATCGATTTGCGTTGTTTCCGCAGTATCCACAATGGCGGCAACAGCGACGCCTGCAGTGGCGACTACACCGCCCTTGAGCAAGGTGTCATCGATTTTTTCTTCGCTCAGGTTTTCCTTGCGCTCTTCGCGTGGCGGACGCGGTGGGCGTTCGCTACGTTCGCGCCGGCCTTCATTGCGATTTTCCGATTTGTTGTCGCCGGCATCACGTTGCTCTCTTGGCTCTCTCTGTTCTTTAGGCTCGCGCGGAGGGCGTGGCGGACGTGCTTGCTGGTTTTTAGCTTCTTTGGCTTCAACCGTTTCAATCACCGGTTTCTTGGCGTTGTCGTCGCGTGTTTCCGATTTGCCATCGCTGCCATCGCGATTGCGACCGCCACGATTACGGCCGCGTTGACCACGATTGTTGCGATCGCCACGGTCGCCGCGTTGTTGCGGGCCCTTGGTTTCCGCAGGTGTGGCAGGAGCCGCCACCGGCGCAACTGGCTTGCTGAAGAAGAAACCGAAGATCTTGCCGAGGAAACCGGTTTCTGCTGGAGCGGCAGCCACTGCTGTCGGACGTGCCGCTGTTTCTGCCGGCTTACGCTCGACGATAGGCGCCGGCTGGTCTGGCGTAATGCCCTTGACCACAGCTTCCTGACGCGGCTTGCCTTCTTCTTTTTGGGTTTTGTTGTAACCGATGTCGGTATCGGCTTGTTCCGCCATGGCATAGCTGGCCTGGGTTTCTTCCAGGCGCGGATCGTCGTGCTTCAGGCGTTCCAGCTTGTAATGCGGAGTTTCCAGATGCTTGTTCGGGATCAGGATGATGCCGACCCGGTGACGGGTTTCGATCTTCAGGATCTCGCCGCGTTTTTCGTTGAGCAGGAAAGCAGCAACATCGACTGGCGCCTGGACGTGGATCGCCGCCGAGTTTTCTTTCATCGCCTCTTCCTGGATGATGCGCAGGACTTGGAGGGCGGACGATTCGGTATCGCGGATATGGCCAGTTCCGTTGCAACGCGGGCAAGTTACGTGGCTGCCTTCCGACAGCGACGGACGCAGGCGCTGGCGCGACAATTCCATCAGGCCGAAGCGTGAAATCTTGCCCATCTGGACACGCGCGCGGTCATAGCGCAGCGCATCTTTCAGGCGGGTTTCGACTTCGCGCTGGTTCTTGGAATTCTCCATGTCGATGAAGTCGATCACGATCAAGCCACCGAGGTCGCGCAAACGTAACTGACGGGCAACTTCTTCCGCTGCTTCGCAATTAGTGTTGAATGCAGTGGTTTCGATGTCGCCGCCGCGGGTAGCGCGCGCCGAGTTGACGTCCACGGAAACCAGGGCTTCGGTATGGTCGATCACGATAGCGCCGCCGGATGGCAAGGGCACGGTGCGCGAATAGGCGGTTTCGATCTGGTGTTCGATCTGGAACCGGGAGAACAGCGGCACGTCGTCGCGGTAACGTTTTACGCGGTGCACCATGTCGGGCATGACGTGGGCCATGAACTGCTGAGCCTGGTCGTGGATTTCATCGGTATCGATCAGGATTTCGCCGATATCCGGTTGGAAATAATCGCGGATCGCGCGGATCACCAGCGACGATTCCTGGTAAATCAGGAACGCGCCATTACCTTGCGTGCCGGCACCTTCAATAGCGCGCCAGAGTTGCATCAGGTAGTTCAAGTCCCATTGCAATTCATCAACGTTGCGGCCGATACCGGCAGTACGGGCAATCACCGACATGCCGTTTGGCAGATCCAGCTTGTCCATGGTTTCGCGCAGTTCCTGACGGTCTTCACCTTCAACGCGACGCGAAACACCGCCGCCGCGCGGGTTGTTAGGCATCAGGACCAGATAACGGCCAGCCAGGGATACGAAGGAGGTCAGGGCCGCGCCTTTATTGCCGCGCTCTTCCTTTTCGACCTGCACCATGATTTCCTGGCCTTCGCGCAGTGCATCCTTGATCGATGCGCTACGGACGTCTACACCTTCTTTAAAGTAAGTGCGGGCAACTTCCTTGAACGGCAAAAAGCCATGACGCTCTTCACCGTAGTTGACGAAGCAGGCTTCCAGCGACGGCTCGATACGGGTAATCACACCTTTGTAGATATTGGACTTGCGTTGTTCGCGTCCGGTGGTTTCGATATCGATGTCGATGAGCTTTTGCCCGTCAACAATCGCCACGCGCAGTTCTTCTTGCTGCGTGGCATTAAACAACATGCGTTTCATTTTTCGCTCCGTGACCCTCGGGTCAATGCAATGGCGCTTAAAGATTGCTGTTCTTCAGCATTTCTGTCAGCGACAAAAAGTACAAGGATGTACGCGAGAACGGAGTGCCTGGGGGGAGAGAATTGCCTTGGTGTGTTTGCGCCAATCTACATACAAAGTAGGGCGCAGTGCACAGGCGCGGATGTAGTGCTATCGTTTTACTGAAAACTACCAGGGCGCACCGGTACAGCGTCTTGCGGTTCGCGGAACGCGAGCACGACGCCTGGCGGTGAGCAGCTTGATAGAGCCAAATAAAGCATTGGTTTCAATAAAATCATCGACTTGTTATAAGCACTACATCAACCGGCGAGCTCGTCGCAATCGTAACAATCGTCATGATCGTCACAATAGCATCGAGCTCGCCGGACTTTATCCTAATCATCCAGACATTCTTGTTCAGCATCCGTGCGCGTTATCCGATGACAACAACGGTGCGACCTTGACTCGCGCAGGGGTGATGCGTACACATTTCCCATCAAATTTGCAAATTGGCGAGGCTGATGGGCGCGCCCCTGTGTAGAATGGTCTTTTTATTCTTACACCAGCAACTGTTTTCTAACAATTGCAGAACAATTATATATTCAAAATGAAGGACTTAGCGAGATTTTCTGGAGGACGGGTTGAGACTCGTCCCAAGGCGCGGACACAGGCCGCGCCCAAGCATAAGGCCGAACGTAATGTAGCCGTAAAGCAAGAGGTGTCGGCGCCGCCGCCACCGCCGCCACAAGCGCTTGCAGTGCAGTTGTTGACTATTGCGGAAGAAGACGCAGGTCAACGTATCGACAATTTTTTATTGCGTATTTGTAAAGGAGTGCCCAAGAGCCACATTTATCGGGTGCTACGCTCCGGTGAGGTCAGGGTCAACAAAGGCCGCATCGACCAGACTTACCGGTTGGTGGAGGGCGACGTGATCCGGGTGCCGCCGATTCGCATTGCTGAAAAGCAAGAGCAAGTGGTACCGGGAGCGGAGTTCAAGATATTGCTGGAAGATAATCATTTGCTGGTGATTGACAAACCGGCAGGCGTTGCCGTGCATGGCGGCTCCGGCGTCAGTTATGGTGTCATTGAGCAACTTCGAGCGGCCCGTCCGCAAGCCAAGTTTCTGGAGTTGGTGCATCGGCTGGATCGCGACACCTCCGGCATCTTGTTGCTCGCAAAGAAACGTTCTGCGCTGACCAATCTGCATGAGCAGATGCGCGACGGCGATACCGATAAACGTTATCTGGTGCTGGTGCACGGCGACTGGCAAAACGAACGCCAGCACGTCAAGCTGGCGTTGCATAAGTATACCGCGGCCGATGGCGAGCGCCGCGTGCGGGTGCAAGCCGATGGCCAGGCATCGCACACGATTTTCAACCTGATCCGTCGTTATGGTGATTACGCATTGCTTGAGGCTGAGCTGAAGACCGGCCGCACGCATCAGATCAGGGTCCATTTGTCGGCCAGCGGCTTTGCGATAGCGGGTGACGATAAGTATGGCGATTTTGCCTTGAACCGGACTTTGCAGAAAGCCGACGGCCAGCGTATCGCTCTGAAAAGAATGTTTTTACATGCTTATCAAATTACTTTCGCGCACCCTGAAACCGGCAAGCCGGTAACTATCAAGGCGCCGTTGCCGCCGGAATGCGAGAAATTCCTGAAAAGCCTCCCAAAAAATGTCTCTGCGGCAACACCGGAAGCCGAGGACGATTAGAATATATCAGTTAGTATTTGTTTATCGGCTTGTCGACTTTGCTATCGGCAAGCCACAACGGACAACAGGAATTGGCAAAGGATTGTCAGGCAATATGGCGCGAAAAAAATTTGACTTAATCGTATTTGATTGGGATGGCACCTTGATGGATAGTACGGCCATCATCGTGAAGTGTATTCAGGCTGCGGCCAGGGATCTGGGGCTGGCGATTCCGGACAACAAGGCAGCTTCGCATGTAATCGGGCTGGGTTTGGGAGAGGCGATGCAAGTCGCGATGCCGGGCCTGGAGCCTAGCCAATATCCGCGGGTGGTGGAGCGTTATCGCTATCACTATCTGGCGCAAGACCAGGACCTGACCCTGTTTGACGGCGTGCGTGAAATGTTGGCGGACTTGTCGCAGCAGGGATATTTCCTGGCAATCGCTACCGGCAAGAGCCGGGTCGGACTGAATCGCGCCTTGCACGAGACAAAATTGCTGTCGGTATTCGACGCCACTCGCTGCGCCGATGAAACCTTCTCGAAGCCGCATCCGGCCATGCTGCAGGAATTGACCCGCGAGTTGGGGCAAGACCTCAAGCGCACCGTGATGATCGGCGATACCACGCATGATCTGCAAATGGCGATGAATGCAGGCGCGGCAGGCATTGCGGTTCAGTATGGCGCGCATCCTGCCCACGAGCTCGATGTGCTGAAACCGCTGTTTAATGCAAGCTCGACGGTGGAACTGCATGCCTGGCTTAATGAGAATGCCTGAATCTATGCCATTGAATATGCCATTGGATCCGGGCCAATGAGTGGACCACTGAGCGACGCGCCGTGAACGATATCCGTATCCCCATCTGTGCTTCTTCTGCGCTGGCAGAACGTGGCAAAGGCGTGCGCTTTGCGGTTACCGCCTGGGGTGAGGATGCGGTTGCGTTTGTCGTACGTCACCACAATATCGTCCACGCTTACCTGAACCGCTGCGCACATATTTCACTGGAGCTGGACTGGAATGAAGGCGAGTTTTTCGAATCCAGCGGTTTGTATCTGATGTGTGCAACGCATGGCGCGGTGTACGAGCCGGAAACCGGGCTCTGTGCCGGTGGCCCATGCCGCGGTGGCCGTTTGCATAAGATTGTGGTTGAAGAAAGCAATGATCAGGTGTTCTGGATCCCTGATGAATACATACGGCCGGCAGTTGCGTGAGATTGCACGGATGTCGTATTCAATAACGATTTCGGATAAACGAAGTGAGCAAAGACCATGAGCAATAACGAATTTGATAATGTGGGAAGTGCAGTGGGAACCGCAGTGCCCGCTAAAAAAGAGGGTTGGGAGCGCGAAGTGCTGGAGAAGCTGGCATTCGCTTCGTTGCGCGAGCAGCGCGCGCGGCGGCGCTGGGGGATTTTCTTCAAGCTGGCTTTTCTTGGCGTGATCGGTTTCGCATTTTGGCTCGGCATGAACTACGAAGGCTCGGATACGCAAACCGTCGGCGCACATACCGCGCTGGTAAAGATCAATGGTGCGATCGAATCGGAAGGTAACGGCTCAGCCGGCGTGGTGGTGCCGGCGCTTGACAATGCATTTGCCGCGGATGATTCGGTCGGCGTGATCTTGCGCATCAACAGCCCTGGCGGCAGCCCGGTGCAGGCCGGCATCATCAATGATGAAATCGCTCGCTTGCGCAAAGAGTATCCGAACAAGCCGCTGTACGTGGTGGTGGATGAGATGTGCGCTTCCGGCGGTTACTACATCGCTGCCGCGGCCGATAAAATCTATGTCAACAAAGCCAGTATCGTCGGCTCGATCGGCGTGCTGATGGATGGCTTCGGCTTCACCGGACTGATGGACAAGGTTGGTGTCGAGCGGCGCTTGCTGACTGCTGGCGATAACAAGGGTTTCCTCGATCCGTTCAGCCCGATGAGCGCTACCCAGAAAGGTTATGCGCAAACCATGCTGGCGGAAATCCATCAGCAGTTTATTGATGTCGTGCGTAAAGGCCGCGGCGCGCGCCTGAAAGAAACGCCGGAAACTTTCTCCGGCCTGTTCTGGAGCGGCTCCAAGGCGATCGAGATGGGTCTCGCCGATGGTTATGGAACGGTAGACAGCGTTGCGCGCGATGTCTTGAAGCAGGAAGATATTGTCGATTACACCAAGAGCGAAGGTTTGCCTGAGCGCGTGCTGAAAAAATTCGGCGTGGCGATGGGCGCCGGCGTGGTGCAATCTTTGGTGAATAGCGTCAAGCCGAGTTTGCGTTGACCTCGATTCAGGGGCCCGCTTGCGCAATATTGCGAGCAGTCTTTGAAGACAATATCAAAGTGGAAACCGATTTGAGGCCGACTGGAAATCGACATATCGTAATACCCTAATTTGCCTTGTATCTTCGCGATCCTGTTGTATATTGAAGTGACTCGAGGAATAGCGAACGGAGGAGGCGATTATAGATATAGTTGAATCGTTGACCACTCAGTTGCAATTGTTTCGGTAGCAAAAAGTCACATCATTGCAATACAACCCCTTGCATTGAGGTAGTACATTTGCTGCTGGACAAACCCCCGCATCATGGATGCGGCACCGAGAAGTTTTCGACTTCTCAACATAATGTCTTTCGGGACAGGCAAATACGGCGACGGCGCAACACCGTCGTCGTTTTGCATTTTGCGCGCGGAAATTGTGGTGCGCGAAATTATTGAGCCACTACACTATTGCGCCAGAAACAGGAATACGGTTGGCTTCTTGTGAAAGTCCGGATGTTTGCCGGCCGCCAGGGCCGCCTTCCATTTGGCCGCGGTCTGGGTCTTGATGGTTTCTGAGGGCAGCGTCAAATCGGTGGCCACGCAAATCAACGTACTGGCTTGGCAGGCATTAGCCAGTGCTTCCAGAAATGCGCTATTGCGGTACGGCGTTTCAATGAACAACTGCGTCTGCTGTTCCTGGCGTGAACGCAATTCCAATGCCTTGATGCGTTTGCTGCGTTGTTCGGCGTCGGTGGGCAGGTAGCCGTTGAAGGCGAAGCTCTGGCCGTTAAGGCCGCTGCTCATGATGGCTAGCAGCAGCGATGACGGACCGACCAATGGCCGTACCTGAATCCCGTGTGCATGGGCCAGTCGTACCAGATTGGCGCCGGGGTCGGCGACTGCCGGCACGCCTGCTTCTGAGATCAGGCCGGCATCCTGGCCGGCCAGGATCGGCGCCAGCAAAGCAGGCAATGCGGCGCTGGCAGTGTTGACGTTGAGTTCGGCGATTTGAATTTCTTGCAATGGTTTGGCCAGCGACTGTGCCGCATCGATCAATTTCAAAAAGGCGCGCGTCGTCTTTGCATTTTCTGCGATGAAATAATCCAGCCGGGCGGTAAGCGCCTGTACTTCAAGCGGGATGATGGCCGCCAGTGCGGTAGCCGGAGGCTGTGTCAACCCGGCTTCGCTCTGGCCCAAGGTGTTGGGAATTAAATACAGGATACCTGGCATGTCGGTCTATCTTATGAAAAATGGAAAGGCGGCGCGGCGCAGCATACCGGTCAGTGCGATTAATGGCAAACCGGTCAGGGCAGTCGGATCGGTGCTTTCGATTTTTTCCAGGATGGCGATGCCCAGTCCTTCATTTTTTGCGCTGCCGGCGCAATCGTAAGGTTGTTCAATGCGCAAGTAGGCCTCCAGTTCAGCATCGGGGAGGTCGCGGAAGGTGACAAAGGTCTGGACATTTTCTATCTGCGCGGCTTGTCCGGCCTGGCTCTGCCGGCTATCCCACAAGCACAGGGCGGTGTGGAATATGACGCGGCGGCCACGCATCTTCCGCAGTTGCGCCAAGGCGTTTTCATGACTGCCAGGTTTGCCGATCTGCTCGCCATCCAGCGTGGCAACCTGGTCTGAGCCAATCACCAGTGCATTTGGCGCGGCCAGCGCCACCGTGCGGGCTTTTTCCTGGGCCAGGCGCAAGGCGGTGGCTTCCGGACTTTCGCCAGGAAGCGGTGTTTCGTCGATATCCGGCACTACCACCTCAAATGGAATTTGTAGCCGGGAAAGCAATTCTTTACGGTATCTGGAGCTGGAGCCGAGGATCAGTCGCGGCAGGAGTGGGGATGTTATGGGAGACGTGGTTTGTTGTAAAGAAGCCATGGTTTTCGTTAATTGAACGATTGCCCAACAATAAAATGCCGAGAAAGTGCGGAAATCGCGCTAACACTTTGACGAATAAGGGAAAAGGCTGTTATTATCGCAGGTTTTCCGGGTTCGGCTGGGTTCGGTCTTATTATGAGTGCTTTTGTCATCGACGCCTTTGAGTATTCGCGCCATAAAGAGCGCCGTGAAGGCGAAATCGCCGTGGCTGACTTGGGTCGCCTGGCCGATGAATCGGCAGACCGCTCCGGCTCTCTGCATTGGGTTCTGGTTGGCGGTGTCGATAACCTGGGGCATCCCCAGTTGACGATGTCGGTAACGGGCTCGATCAAGATCATGTGTCAGCGCTGCTTGACGCCGTTTGTCTTCGATATCGATGCGGAATCCGTATTGGTGTTGGCAAAAGATGAAGAAAGTGCAGATGCAATCGATGCGCTTCTTGATGATGACGAAATCGATGTCATCGTCGGCACTAAATCATTGAATATCGTTGAGTTGATTGAGGATGAGGCTTTGCTGGCCTTGCCGCTGTCGCCCAAGCATCCGGTTTGCCCGGACCAGTCTGCGCTGGATGGGCTGAAAAGCAGCAAAAAAGAATCGCCATTCGCGATGCTGAAGAATTTGAAGTAGCAGTAATTGCACGAGAAGTAATAAGGAATTGCGGTAAATTTGTTGCGCTGATTTTCACATGAATGTGATTCCGTGTGACTAAGGTGTGGCAATAGGTAGTAAAATCCGCGCACAAACGCGGCAGGAATATCCAGCCTTTCCCTGTTCTGAGGGTTGGATATGTTAAACTTTAAGATCTTAAGAAAGCAGGAGTTATCATGGCAGTTCAACAAAATAAGAAGACCCCATCGAAGCGCGGCATGCACCGTGCCCACGATTTTCTGGTTGCACCTCCGCTGGCTATCGAGCCAACGACCGGTGAAACACATCTGCGTCACCATATCAGCCCAAATGGCTTTTACCGTGGCCGTAAAGTGTTGAAGACCAAGAACGACGAGTAATTAATACTTGTTCTTGCGATGCAGGGTGAAGGCGGCGCGATGAGTTTTACTCAGCAGCGCCGTTTTTGTATGCGAATATCCTTGCGTCATTTTGAATCGCGCCCAATCTGCCTCATAATACGGCTTAGAGTAGGCACTGAATCAAAACAATGACAATCAAAATTTCTATCGACTGTATGGGTGGTGATCACGGCCCATCGGTTACCGTACCTGCTGCTATTTCATTTGCCAATCGCGAGCCTGAGGCCGAGTTGGTGCTGGTTGGTCTTGAAGAAGAAATTCGGGCGCAACTGAAAAAGCACAGGGCGAGTTCCCATCCGCGTTTATCGGTGCTGCATGCATCCGAAGTGGTGACGATGGATGATTCCATCGAAACTGCATTACGCCGTAAAAAGGACTCTTCAATGCGTGTCGCCCTGCGTCTGATTAAAGACCAGCAGGTGCAGGCGTGCGTCTCGGCGGGTAATACCGGCGCCTTGATGGCGGTTTCCCGTTATTTGCTCAAGACTTTGCATGGCGTCGACCGTCCTGCCATTTGTACTCTTCTTCCCAATCAAAAAGACCGTCCGACTTACATGCTCGACCTGGGTGCGAACGTTGACTGCGAAGCTCTGCATCTGCATCAGTTTGCATTGATGGGATCGGCCCTGGTGTCGGCCATGGAAGGCAAGCCGAGGCCGACGATCGGTTTGCTCAATGTCGGCGAAGAAGATATCAAGGGCAACGAGGTAGTCAAGCAGACCGCGGCATTGCTGCGCGCGGATCATGAAAAAGGTATCCTGAATTTCTACGGTAATGTCGAAGGCAACGATATTTTCGAAGGCACTACCGACATCGTCGTCTGCGACGGTTTTGTCGGCAATGTCACGCTCAAGGCGTCCGAAGGCCTGGGGCGTTTCGTCAAGACGGTATTGACGACGGAATTCAAGAGCGGCATTGTGAATATGCTGGGCGCAATCATCGCCCGCGGCGCCATCAAAGCGATCTCGCGCCGCCTGAATCCTTCGCGTTATAACGGCGCCAGCCTGCTTGGCTTGCGCGGGCTGGTTTTCAAGAGCCATGGCAGCGCCGATGCTTATGGTTACGAATGGGCTATACAGCGTGCATTCGATGCGGCCAAATATGATGTATTGTCTCGTATTGCGACCACGATTGCGGAGCTGATGCCGCAAGCCGATATCGCCTCCAAGCCTGCGGATGCAGGCGCCGGTGGCGCGTCCGGTGAAATCGTTAATACTGAATTAACCCAACAAAAGACAGCATGACTACATTTAGCAAAATTGTCGGCACCGGCAGCTATTTGCCGCCGAAGCGGGTGACCAATCAAGAGCTTACCGAGCAGCTCGCCGCGAAGGGGATCGAGACATCCCATGAATGGATTTTTTCGCGCAGCGGCATCGCAGCGCGCCACTATGCAGAAGCGGATGTGCAATCCAGCGATCTCGCCGTGGCAGCCGCCAAACAGGCGCTGGACATGGCGCGCATGCAGCCCGACGATATCGATCTGGTGATCGTCGCCACCTCGACCCCGGACTATTTCGGCGGCTTTCCGAGCACAGCTTGCGTGGTGCAGCAAAAACTCGGCATTACCAATGGCGGCGCAGCCTTTGATGTGCAGGCGGTGTGCAGCGGGTTTGTGTATGCGGTATCGATCGCGGACAGTTTTATCAAGACCGGCGTCCACAAGAACGTATTGGTAATCGGTACCGAGGTTTTTTCACGGATACTGAATTTTGAAGATCGCACCACCTGTGTCTTGTTTGGAGATGGCGCCGGCGCAGTGGTCATGTCCGGCTCCGCCGAACCTGGCATCCTTGCCACCAAGCTGCACGCCGATGGCCGCCACAAAGACATACTGTGCGTACCGGGCAAGGTGAATTCCGGTGCGGTTGAAGGTAGCGCTTTCCTGTACATGGACGGTCAGGCAGTCTTCAAGCTGGCGGTATCGGTATTGGAGAAAGTCGCCAACGAAACTCTGCAAATCGCCGGCATGTCGGCTGCCGAGATCGACTGGCTGATTCCGCATCAAGCCAACATCCGCATCATGCAAAGCACTGCACGCAAACTGGGCCTGGATATCGAGCGCATGGTGGTGACAGTCGACCAGCATGGCAATACTTCGGCAGCATCGATTCCGCTGGCGCTGGACCAGGCGGTGCGCGATGGCCGCGTCAAGCCTGGCCATAACGTCATGATGGAAGGTGTGGGCGGCGGCTTTACATGGGGCGCCATCCTGGCGCGCATGTAAGCCCCTGAGCGGCTTAGGCACTTTAACCCCCATATGGCAGGTTGCTGCCAGATCGCGGCTACACGCCAGCGTGTATTTAACAAATTTGATACCCAATTAGGTAATGCATGAATAAATTCGCATTTGTTTTCCCGGGTCAGGGTTCGCAGGCCATTGGCATGTTGAACGGTTTTGCCGATAACCCGGTGGTGAAAGACACGGTTGCAGAAGCTTCGGAAGCGCTGCAGTTCGATCTCGGCAAACTGATTGCCGAGGGACCGAAAGAAGAGCTGGATCTGACCACCAATACCCAGCCGGTCATGTTGACGGCGGCGGTTGCCTGTTACCGCGCCTGGCTGGCGGCAGGCGGCAAAGCGCCGTCGCTGGTGGCTGGTCACAGCCTGGGTGAGTATTCGGCGCTGGTAGCCGCGGGCGTGATTGCGTTCAAGGATGCGGTGCCGTTGGTGCGTTTCCGTGCACAAGCCATGCAGCAAGCGGTGCCGGTAGGGCAGGGCGGCATGGCTGTCATTCTCGGTTTGTCGGATGAGGACGTGCGCGCAGTCTGCCTGGCAGCCGCGCAAGGTGAGGTCGTCGAAGCGGTGAATTTCAATGCGCCGGCACAGGTGGTGATCGCCGGTCATAAGGGGGCGATTGAGCGCGCTTGTGTCGCAGCGAAAGAAAAAGGTGCAAAACGTGCCTTGCCATTGCCGGTATCGGCCCCATTTCATTCCTCGTTGTTAAAGCCTGCGTCGGATCGTTTGCGTGAATACATGCAGGATCTCACTTTCGCAGCGCCGCAAATCGCGCTGATCAATAACGTCGACGTGGCCATCGTCAGCGATCCGGAAGCCATCAAGAATGCGCTGGTGCGGCAAGCGGCCAGCCCGGTGCGTTGGGTGGAAACCGTGCAAAAAATTGCTGCCGAAGGTGTCACGCACGTGGTTGAATGCGGTCCGGGCAAGGTTCTTGCCGGGTTGACCAAGCGTATTAACGATACCTTGATCAGTGACATGATCGTCGATCAGGCATCGCTGGATAAGATGTTGGAGACACAGATGTTGGAGAGACTCAAGTGACAATACAAAATACAGATTCACAGAATTTAGCCGGGCAGGTGGCTTTGGTCACCGGCGCCTCGCGCGGAATCGGCCGCGCTATCGCATTGCAATTGCTCCAGCGCGGCGCCAAGGTGATTGGCACCGCAACCTCCGAAGCGGGTGCAGCGGCAATCACCGAATATATGGAAGCTAGCCAGCCGGGCCAAGGACGCGGTATTGTGTTGAATGTGAATGACGCTGCCGGTTGCTCGGCGGCAGTCGAGCTGGCGCAGAAGGAATTTGGCGGCCTGTCGATTCTTGTCAATAATGCAGGCATTACCCAGGATCAACTGGCAATGCGCATGAAGGACGAGGAGTGGGATGCCGTCATCGCCACCAACCTGACCGCTGTAGCGCGTTTGTCGCGCGCTGTCCTGCGTGGCATGATGAAAGCCAAGCACGGTCGCATCATCAATATCACCTCGGTAGTCGGCTCGGCTGGTAATCCGGGGCAAATGAACTATGCTGCGGCCAAGGCCGGCGTATCCGGCATGAGCCGGGCGCTGGCGCGTGAGATCGGCAGCCGCAACATTACGGTCAATTGCGTAGCGCCCGGTTTTATCGATACCGATATGACCAAGGACCTGGGCGAGCAGCAACATGCTGCACTGCTGCAACAGATTCCGCTGGGACGGCTGGGTGCTGCAGATGATGTGGCGGCGGCAGTGGTTTTCCTGGCATCGCCACAAGCCGGCTACATCACGGGCACTACTTTGCACGTGAATGGCGGCATGTACATGAGCTGAAACGGGCTTGCGGTTCCGGGCTTATGCCAGAGTTAAGTCGGAGTTAAATCAGAGTTAAATGTAAGTAGTGCCATTTAGTACCAATTTAGAAGCTTTTGACATGGTTTTGTTAAATCTTAAAGACTAATGTCGAAAGTAAATTTTCAATGCGCAAACCTGCTAAAATGCGCGCACTTTCTGTAACCTAATGGAGGCATCACATGTCCGATATCGAACAACGCGTTAAAAAAATCGTCGCTGAGCAACTGGGCGTCGCAGAAGCTGACATCAAGATCGAATCGTCGTTTGTCAACGATCTGGGTGCTGACTCACTCGACACGGTTGAACTGGTGATGGCACTGGAAGATGAGTTCGAAATGGAAATCCCTGACGAACAAGCTGAAAAGATCACTACAGTGCAACAAGCTATTGATTACGCTAAGGCCCACGTTAAGGCTGCCTAAGCAAGCTTTGAATGTATCCAGGAGAACCGCTTGAGCCGCACACGTGAACGCCGCGTTGTGATAACTGGCCTGGGTTGCATTTCACCGGTCGGCAATACGATTGCCGATGCGTGGAGTGCGATTATTGCAGGCAAATCAGGGATCGCAGCCATCACCAAGTTTGATGCCTCCGCTTTTTCCACGCGTTTTGCGGGAGAAGTGAAGGGCTTCAATATCGAAGATTACATTCCTGCCAAAGAAGCACGGCATATGGATACTTTTATCCACTATGGCATGGCGGCAGGGATGCAGGCGATGCAAGACAGTGGCCTGGAAGTAACTGAAACTAATGCTGAGCGGATAGGCGTCATCATCGGCTCCGGTATTGGTGGTTTGCCGTTGATCGAAGAAACGCATGCCGAACTGACCGCTCGCGGTCCGCGCCGGATTAGCCCGTTCTTCATCCCGGCATCGATCATCAACATGATTTCAGGCAATCTGTCGATCAAATACGGTCTTAGAGGACCGAATCTGGCGATCGTGACTGCTTGTACTACAGGCTTGCATTGTATCGGTGCTGCCGGCCGCATGATTCAGTACGGCGATGCCGATGTGATGATTGCCGGCGGTGCGGAGTCAAGCGTGTCGCCGTTGGGCGTCGGCGGTTTTGCGTCAGCGCGTGCGTTGTCAGCGCGTAATGACGATCCCGCCACGGCTTCGCGTCCGTGGGACAAGGACCGGGACGGTTTCGTATTAGGTGAGGGCGCCGGTGTACTGGTGCTTGAAGAATACGAACATGCCAAGGCGCGCGGCGCCAAGATTTATGCGGAACTGCTCGGCTTCGGCATGAGCGGCGACGCCTATCACATGACTGCACCTAGCCTGGATGGCCCGCGCCGTTGCGTCGGCAACGCCTTGCGCGACGCTGGCGTCAATGCCGACCAGGTGCAATACCTGAACGCGCATGGTACTTCGACACCATTGGGCGACAAGAATGAAACCGAAGCGATCAAGGCGGCTTTCGGCGACCACGCTTATAAGCTGGTGGTGAATTCGACCAAGTCGATGACCGGACATTTGCTGGGTGGGGCAGGTGGCCTGGAGTCGGTATTCACGGTGTTGGCTTTGCATAATCAAATCTCGCCGCCGACGACCAATATTTTCAATCAGGATCCTGAATGTGATCTCGATTACTGCGCCAACACGGCAAGGGACATGAAAATAGACATCGCAGTCAAAAATTCATTCGGCTTTGGCGGCACGAATGGCACCCTGGTTTTTGGCAAAATTTAAAATTTTGCTACAGGCTTCGAACCGGTCTCCGTGGAGACCGGTTCGAATTTCGTTTTAAAATCTCATGATGTCGATCGCCCTGTCCGCCGTAATCCGGCCATCCAAGGTGATGTCTGCGTTGGTGGGCTTGCAGTGCCTGCTGGCCGGTTCGGTTGGCATCCTGATTGCCGCCGGCGCTGTCGGCGATTTACCGTTATCCGAGCGCCTTGCTCTGGCCGCGCTGTGTTTGTCAGCGGCTATTTACGGAATAACGCGCTACACTCGTAGCAGGAAAGCAGTTCAAATCAATATTTCCGGAAGCGGTCATATCAGACTTGTCGATATGGCAACAGCAAAGACCGTACCTGCCGCGAAACAAATACCATTGCCAGTGAAATTGCTTGAAGGCACTACTCTCTGGTCACATTTACTGCTGCTGCGCCTTCGATTGGATAGCGGCTCGGTCCGAACAATCGCTATACTGCCTGATAGTGTTTCTAACGATACTTTCAGAAGATTATCCGTGGCATGTCGCTGGATTGCGTCGCGCACGGATCAAACGGGGCCTGCTGGATTAGATAATGAATAAGCATTTTCTTGAACTTTTGTCATTGCTTACTATCTATTCCGGCGCGCTCATGCAGGTCGCAACAAAACAAGGGAATGGGGATTGACGACAGAACGCGAAATTGATCAACTGCTTGTCGAGCGCGTACAGCGTGGCGATAAGAAGGCGTTCGAGCTTTTGGTTATTAAATACCAACGCAAGCTGATGCGCCTTGTGTCGCGGCTGGTACGCGATCAGGCAGAAGCTGAGGATGTTGTGCAGGAAGCCTTTATCAAGGCGTACCGGGCGCTGCCTCAGTTTAGGGGCGACTCGGCCTTCTATACCTGGTTGTACCGGATTGGCATAAATACTGCTAAGAATTATTTGGTGACCCAGGGGCGCAGGGCTCCCACCTCGACAGAAGCAAATTCTGAAGAAGCAGAAACTTTTGACGATGGCGAGCAACTAAGGGATATAAACACCCCGGAATCTTTGCTGGCCACCAAGCAGATTGCGCAAACCGTGAATACTGCGATGGAGGCTTTGCCGGCAGAGTTGCGTACGGCGATTACCTTACGTGAGATAGAGGGTTTGAGTTATGACGAGATTGCTGAGGCAATGGGATGTCCGATAGGAACGGTGCGCAGTCGGATATTCAGGGCACGGGAAGCTATCGCAGAGAAGTTGAGGCCGTTGCTGGATACGGCCATCGACAAACGTTGGTAAAAAAACGTTAAAAAAAGATAGTGGTTTTTCGGGAACGAAGGGGTTGGCCTGGTTTTAAGGTGACATATGAATACCAAAGATATAACCCAAGAGCAGATTTCTGCCTTGGCTGACGGGGAGTTGTCCAGCGCCTATGTGGATATGGCATTGGCTGCTTTGCGTCAAACAGAAGGTCGCGACACATGGGACGTCTATCACGAGATAGGCGACATCATGCGTTCGGATGATATGGCGTTGACCATGAGTCCGGATTTTTTCAGCCGCATGTCGGCGCGGCTGGAAGCTGAGCCTGCGATTATTGCAGCGCCTTTGGCCGCCACTTCGCAGCCAGCCGAGCATCTCGCTGCCGGTGGCGGCCAGTCCATGCGCTTTGGCATGACGGGCGGCGTCGGACGTTCCATCAAGCGCTTTGCCTTGCCGGGTATGGCTGCTGCGGCTGTAGCTGCCGCGGCTTTCATTATCACGCCGCAAACGGCGGTGGTCGGCGGTCCGGCGTCTAATGGCGCGGCAACGTCGCAACTGGCCCTGGCTTCGGCGCCTGCTGTCAGCGACGATCACGCAGTTACGCGTAACGGAGAAGTGTTACGGGATCCACGGATGGATGAATATCTGGTGGCACATCAACGTTTCTCTCCTTCCCTCTATAGCGCTGCGCAATACGCGCGGCCGGCCACATACGCACCTGATGTTAATAACTAATATGCGGCAGACGCGGGTCTTGCTAGGAGTTGTTCTGTCGCTGGTCATGGTGCTTTCCGCGCAAGCGGAAAGCACCGATGGCGCTGCGGCTGCAAATGCAGCTGACAAGCAGGAGGCGCAGACGCTGCTGAAAAAAATCCAGTCGGCGGCGCAAAGACTGAATTATTCCGGCACTTTCATCTATCAGCAGGCGAACCAGATACGCACGTCGCGTATTACGCACATGCTGGATGGGCGGAATGAAATAGAAAAATTGGAAATCCTCGATGGCCAGCCGCGTGAATATATCCGGCGTAACGAGGATGTCACCTGTTATATGCCGGAGATCAAAACCAAGATAGTCGAGAGGCGCGTCACCCAAGACGGTTTCCCTGCCATTTTGGCGGCGCTGCCGGCCGATCTGACCGATTATTACAATGTGAAAATGGGTGAGACCGGACGTGTTGCCGGTTTTGATTGCCAGGCCGTGCTGCTGGAACCCAGGGACAACATGCGTTATGGTTACAAGCTCTGGGCAGAAAAAAAGTCCGGCTTGTTGTTACGGGCGCAAACGCTGAACGGCAAGAATGAAATCATCGAGCAGATTTCATTTACCCAAATTGCCATAGGTAATATCGATCACAATCAATTGAAGCCGAGCTTTGGCAACACCAATTCCTGGCATGCCGAGAGCAGCGTAATCAATCCGTCCAATCTGAACGAGTGGACGGTGACCGGCATGCCTCCGGGTTTCAAGAAGGTACGCGAGCTCAAGCGTATGGTGGCAGATGCGCCGGCCGCGAAGAGCGCGCCCGGTACACCTGCAACGCGGCGCGAGGTTTCGCAGCTGATTTTTTCGGACGGACTGGTGGCGATTTCCATATTTATCGAACCGGGCAGTCAAAGCCGTACGGAAGGATCCTTGCAACAGGGAGCACTGAATATCGTGGGTAAGCGCCAGGGGGAATACTGGTTGACGATTGTTGGCGATGTGCCGCCGGCGGCGATGCGGCAGGTGGCGAATTCAATTGAACTCAAAAACAAATAAAACTTATATGACTATGAAAATGCCAGGTCTGGCTCGTTACGTTTTGTCTGCTATGGCTATCAGTGCCGCGGGTGCCGTTGGCGTCACAGCGACCGTTTTTGTTCCCTCCATGATCGGCGTCGGGCCCCAGGCGATCGCCGCGCCGGTATCCGGATTGCCGGATTTTACCGACATCGTTGAAAAGACCGGCCCGGCGGTAGTCAATATCCGCACCACGGAAAAAATCAAGGCAGGTTCCGGCCAGGGTGATTCAGACGATCCTAGCGACGCCGAGATGCAGGATTTTTTCCGTCGTTTTTTCGGTGTTCCTGTTCCCAATACGCCGCGTCAGGCGCCGTCGCCACGCGGCCGCAAGGCTGAGCCCAAGTCGCAGGAAGAAGTGCCGCGCGGCGTAGGTTCCGGTTTCGTGATTTCGGCCGACGGCTATGTCATGACCAATGCGCACGTGATCGACGGCGCCAGCGAAGTGTATGTAACGCTGACCGACAAGCGCGAATTCAAAGCCAAGGTGATAGGCGCTGATACACGCAGCGACGTCGCCTTGTTGAAAATCGACGGCGCCAATCTGCCACGCCTGACAATCGGCGATTCCGACAAGATCAAGGCCGGCGAATGGGTGCTGGCGATCGGCTCGCCGTTCGGCCTGGAAAATACTGTGACCGCCGGCATCATTTCGGCAAAAGCGCGCGATACCGGCGATTACCTGCCATTGATCCAGACCGACGTTGCCGTCAATCCCGGCAATTCCGGCGGGCCGTTGATCAATATGCGTGGCGAAGTGGTTGGCATCAACTCGCAAATCTACAGCCGCTCCGGCGGTTTCATGGGAATTTCGTTTGCGGTGCCGATTGATGAAGCCATGCGCGTCTCGGACCAGTTGAAAACAACGGGTAAGGTGACTCGCGGCCGGATTGGCGTACAGATCGGCGAAGTGACCAAGGATGTGGCTGAATCGCTGGGCTTGCCCAAGGCTGAAGGCGCGCTGGTCGCCAGAGTCGAGGCGGATGGCCCGGCGGCCAAGGCTGGCTTGCAGGCTGGCGACATCATCTTGAAATTCAACGGTGTGGCAATTGAGAAAGCGAACGACTTGCCGCGTCTGGTCGGCAATACCAAGCCAGGAGCGCGCGGCACGATCAGCGTCTGGCGCAAAGGCAGCAGCCGCGACTTCCCGATCGTGATCACGGAACTGGTGGCCGACAAAATCGCCTCCGATGACACTCCGAAGCCGAAGAAAGAGCCGCAGGTTGCCAATGCGCTCGGCCTGATCGTCAGTGATTTGACCGACGCCAAAAAGAAAGAGTTAGGCGCCGATGGCGGCGTGTTGATCGAGTCGGCCGAAGGTAGCGCCGGGCGGGTCGGCCTGCGTGCCGGCGACGTGGTGCAACGCTTGAACAATACCGATATCAAGGATGCCAAGCAGTTCAACGCCCTGGTTGCCAAGCTGGAGCCGAAGAAAATGGCCGTGCTGCTGGTGCGTCGCGGCGAGTCGTCGCAATTCGTGCCGTTGCGTCCAGGTAACTGATCGCGCTGTTCGTTATCGTCCGGAGCTGCAGGCCGTCGAGGCTTGCAGCTTTTTGTTTTTACCGGTCTTGGCTTGCCAGGCAAGCCTGTCTTCAGAGATTCCGACGCAATCATGTCAAAAATCCACTTTACGCTGTATAGCCGCTCTTACTGTCATCTTTGCGAGGACATGCTGCAGGCGTTGCTGGCTTTGCGAGCGCCTGATGAAAGCGACGCCGGCTGGTTTGAGGTGGAAGTGATCGATGTCGATGATCATCCCGATCTGGTGGCCAGGTACGATGAGTTGGTGCCCGTACTTTCTGGAAGCAAGGATGGCGGGGCGCCGATGCAACTTTGTCATTATTTTCTTGATGTTGAATTGGTAAGGAAATTTTTAAGCGAAGGCGGCTAAGGAAGTGGCCGACAACGTAGTTGAATCACTCCCCGCCACGCATCAATGTATAAATGTAAATATGATATTTATATTTTCTAAGTGGCAATAAATTTCACATACTCCCGCCAGGAAAGATAAAAAGAGACTCTTGCAGCCCATGCTTTAAGGTGTTTTTAAGATACTTGTAGGAGTATGTAGATGAATCGCTTTCCTTGTTATACTGGAAGGCAATATCTTCAGCCCTTTGATTTGTCGGTTTTCCCCTCTGAAATCCGGTAAAATGGCGGCACTGAATAACCTGTCATAAAAGGCGCTTGCCTGGGACACTAGTGCAGTGTTTCGCACCTGCCGGCACATGAAAGTTCGTCTTTTTGCCCCATACGTCGTTGCGCATCCTCGCGATAGTTCGCTATCGCTACGGCGCGCGCCTAGTCTGGAACAAAAATCCTCCACTTTTATTCGTGCCGCCAAGTACGGAACACCACACTGAGCCCGGCTCAGAGCGCCTTTTTTGTAATCGCGTCTGTCAATGAACAACATCCGTAATTTCTCCATCATCGCCCACATCGACCACGGTAAATCTACCCTGGCGGACCGTATCATCCAATCTTGCGGCGGCTTGTCCGATCGTGAGATGGAGGCGCAGGTACTCGACTCAATGGATATCGAGCGCGAGCGCGGCATTACGATCAAGGCCCAGACCGCTGCGCTGTCCTATAAAGCGCTGGATGGCCAGATTTATAATTTGAACCTGATCGATACGCCTGGCCACGTCGACTTCAGCTACGAAGTCAGCCGTTCGCTGTCCGCCTGCGAAGGCGCGCTGCTGGTGGTCGATGCTTCGCAAGGCGTGGAAGCCCAGACTGTGGCTAACTGCTATACCGCACTGGATCTCGGCGTGGAAGTGGTGCCGGTCTTGAACAAGATCGACTTGCCTTCTGCAGATCCGGATAACGCGATTGCTGAAATCGAAGACGTGATCGGGATCGACGCCCATGACGCCGTCCATTGTTCGGCCAAGACCGGCCTGGGCGTACGTGAAGTGCTGGAATCGCTGATTGTCAAAGTGCCGCCTCCGAAGGGCGATCCGGACGCTCCTTTGCAAGCGCTGATTGTCGATTCCTGGTTCGATAACTACGTCGGCGTCGTGATGCTGGTGCGTATCAAGAACGGTACTTTGCGTCCTAAGGACAAGATCCTGCTGATGGCCACAGGCTCTCAGCATCTGACCGAAAGCGTCGGTGTGTTCACGCCTAAATCGCAGTCGCGCGAATCGCTGTCCGCCGGCCAGGTGGGTTTCATCATCGCCGGCATCAAAGAATTGAAAGCCGCCAAGGTCGGCGATACGGTAACGCTGGCGTCGAAGCCTGCCGCCGAAGCGTTGCCTGGCTTTAAAGAAGTGCAGCCGCAGGTGTTTGCCGGCTTGTTCCCGGTCGAAGCGAACCAGTACGATGCGCTGCGCGATTCGCTGGAAAAGCTCAAGCTGAACGACGCCGCCCTGCAATACGAACCTGAGGTATCGCAAGCGCTGGGCTTCGGCTTCCGCTGCGGCTTCCTCGGTTTGCTGCACATGGAAATCGTCCAGGAGCGGCTTGAGCGCGAGTTCGACATGGACTTGATCACCACCGCGCCTACCGTGATTTACGAAGTGGTGAAGCGCGATGGCACCATCATGCTGGTGGACAATCCATCGAAGATGCCCGATCCGTCCAATATCGAAGAAGTGCGTGAACCGATCGTTACCGTCAATTTGTACATGCCGCAAGAGTATGTGGGCTCGGTGATCACACTGTGCACCCAGAAGCGCGGGCAGCAGGTCGACATGAGTTATCACGGCAAGCAAGTCAAGCTGACCTATGAAATCCCGATGGCTGAAGTGGTGCTCGATTTCTTCGATCGCCTGAAATCGACCTCGCGCGGTTATGCCTCGATGGACTACGAGTTCAAGGAATACCGCTCGGCCGACGTGGTCAAGGTCGACATGCTGATCAACAGCGAAAAAGTCGACGCGCTGGCGATCATCGTGCATCGCGCCAACAGCCAGTACCGCGGCCGTGCGGTCGCTGCCAAGATGCGCGAGCTGATCCCGCGCCAGATGTTCGACGTCGCGATTCAGGCGGCGATCGGCGCCAATATCATTTCGCGTGAAAACGTCAAGGCGTTGCGCAAGAACGTGCTGGCAAAGTGCTACGGCGGCGATATCAGCCGTAAGCGTAAATTGCTGGAAAAGCAGAAGGCCGGTAAAAAACGGATGAAGCAGGTGGGTTCAGTGGAGATCCCGCAAGAAGCATTCCTGGCAATCTTACAAGTGGATGAAAAATGACATTGCAATCAATTTTAGGAAATTTCGCGTTAATTCTGTTTGTCTTGACCATTGTCACCGGCATCATCTGGTTTTTTGATCGCTTCTACCTGGGCAAACAACGGCGCGCCAAGGCCGATGCCGCCCTGGCCGAGTTCGATGCCCGCAATGCCAAGCTGAATGCCGACGGCATCAAGCTCGAGGCCAGCGGCCGCGCCGCGCTGGAAGCCGACCTGTTGCGTCAGCCGACCTGGGTCGAGTACTCCGGCAGCTTTTTCCCGGTCATCGCGATGGTGTTCTTCTTGCGTTCGTTCTTGTACGAGCCGTTCAAGATTCCATCCAGCTCGATGGTGCCGACGCTGCTGGTAGGCGACCTGATCCTGGTCAATAAATTCACGTATGGTATCCGTCTGCCGATCCTGAATAAAAAAGTGATCGAGATGAACCAGCCGCAGCGCGGCGACGTGATGGTGTTCAAATATCCCAAGGATATGTCGCTCGATTACATCAAGCGCGTGGTTGGGGTGCCCGGTGATAAAATAACATACCGAAACAAACGTTTAACAATTAACGGTAAAGCTCTTTCTTATGCGCCGTTGCCGGATTACCTGAATGAAGACAGCTTGGATTACTCCCAGCAATTCACGGAAAGCCTGTCAAACGTGCAACATACGATCGCAGTGCGCAATGGCCGGCCGCCGATTTCGCTGGAAGGTGTGATGGATTTTCCTGACAAAGGCGCCTGTTCCTATAATCCGGAAGGATTTACCTGTACCGTTCCTGCTGGCAATTATTTCATGATGGGGGATAATCGGGATAACAGCGAAGACAGTCGCTACTGGGGATTTGTACCGGATCAGAATATTGTCGGAAAAGCATTTTTAGTCTGGATGAATTTGGGTAATTTCAAGCGTATCGGCACTTTCTTTAAATAAACCATTGCGGAGTCAGGGATGACAAGAATTTCCGGATCTACACGGAAGCAGCAAGGCATTACTTTATTCGGCTTGATCGTTATTTTGGCGGTTCTCGGCTGTATCGGCGTACTGGTGGCCAAGGTGACGCCGACTACGATCGAATATTTTTCTATCAAAAAAGCGATAGCCAGCGCCAGGACGGCCGGCACCACGGTACAGGAAATCCAGAACGCGTTTAACAAGCAAGCCGAGGTTGGTTATATCGATGCGATTTCAGGCAAAGACCTGGAGATCACGAAGGATGGCGACAATATCCAGATCAGTTTTTCGTACCAGAAAAAAATCCCGCTGGTCGGACCTGTCAGCTTGTTGATCGATTATGCGGGCAGCACTGCGAAGTCTTGATCAGTATTGAATGCAGCATTGAAGCATGCGTTGAAAAATCAAAGCGGACGACAACCGTAAACGTCGAAGAGTCGAAGAAGAAAATGGACCTCATGTTATTGCAGAATCGGCTAGGCCACACTTTTAAGGATGCTACTTTATTGCAGCAGGCCTTGACGCATCGCAGCCATAGCACCTTGCATAACGAGCGGTTGGAGTTCCTCGGCGATTCGATTCTGAATTGCGTTGTCGCCTCATTGTTGTTCGACCGTTATACCAAGATAGACGAAGGTGATTTGTCGCGGGTGCGCGCCAATCTGGTCAAGCAGCAATCATTGTATGAAATCGCCCAACGGCTGGAGTTGTCGCAATTCTTGCGGCTGGGTGAAGGCGAGTTGAAATCCGGCGGGTTTCGCCGGCCTTCGATTTTGGCCGATACGCTGGAAGCGCTGTTCGGCGCGATTTTCCTGGATGCCGGCTTCGATGCCGCACGCGATGTGATCCGTGCTTTATATATCCCGATCCTGGATACCGTCGATCCCAAGACATTGGGTAAAGATGCAAAGACCCTGCTGCAGGAATACCTGCAAGGGAAGAAAATCGCCTTGCCGCAATACAATGTCGTGGCTACTCACGGCGCTGCGCACAATCAGGAATTTGAAATCGAATGCCTGGTGCCTAAACTGGATATACAAGTATTCGGCAATGGCGGCAGCCGCCGCGCCGGTGAGCAGGCAGCTGCCAAGCTGGCGCTGGAAGCAGTGCAAAAAGCATTTGTGAAAGCACCTGCGGCGCCACGCAAAGCCAAGCCGCGCACAGCGCAATTGAAACTGAGCGGTATTGCGACGATTCAGCCGGATGCGCCGGAAGCGTCATTGGATGTCGTAAGCAAACCTGCCGCACCGGTCAAGGATAAAGGCCCGGCGGAAGCAACCGCGGCGGTAGCAGCGGTAAAGGCATCTGCCAAGGCACAGGTGCCAGCCGTTAACGGAAGTGTAGGTACTGCGGGCGGTGCCGAAGCAGCCGCGCCATCCAAAACAAGCAATGCGGCCAACGCCGCTACAGAAACCGTCGCCGCAAGTAGCGTGGCCACGGTAGCAACCCCTTCTAATGCAACACCCCATACCACGAGTAAATCGAAAACCGCATGACAGACTCTACACCCCAGGCATCGACTAACGCCGCAACTGATTTCCGTTGTGGCTACATAGCTATTGTCGGTCGCCCCAACGTAGGCAAGTCGACCCTGATGAACGAGCTGATCGGCGCCAAGGTCAGCATTACGTCGCGCAAGGCGCAGACCACCCGTCATCGGATTACCGGGATTCAAACCGTGGCCGACACGCAGTTTGTGTATGTCGATACGCCAGGCTTCCAGACGCGCCACTCGAATGCGCTGAATAAAACGCTGAATCGCACCGTGACTACGACGCTGACCGCGGCCGACGTCATTTTGTACATCATCGAAGCCGGTACTTTTGGTCCGGCCGACCAGCAAGTGATGGCTTTGTTGCCGGCTAATGTGCCTTGCATCCTGGTCATCAACAAGTCGGATCGCGTCAAAGACAAGGCCGTGCTGCTGCCATTTGCGCAAAAAATCGCTGCCATGCGCGATTTCGCCGCGGTGGTGCCGGTGTCGGCCAAGCTGCGCTTCCAGCTGGATAATCTGCAAGGTGAAATCCGCAAGCATCTGCCGGCAAATCCGCCGATGTTCGGTGAAGACGATATTACCGATCGCAGCGAAAAATTTCTTGCAGCCGAGATCGTGCGCGAGAAGGTATTCCGTTTTGTCGGCGATGAGTTGCCTTATACCAGCACCGTCCTGATCGAAAAATTCGAACTTGAAGGCAACCTGCGCCGGGTGTTCGCGGCGATCCTGGTTGAGCGCGATACCCACAAATCGATGGTGATCGGGCAGAAGGGCGCCCGCCTCAAGGATATTTCAACGCAAGCGCGGCTGGATATGGAACGCCTGTTCGGCGGCCCGGTGTACCTGGAAATCTGGGTCAAGGTTAAATCCGGCTGGGCCGATAACGAAGCCGGATTGCGCGCCTACGGCTACGAATAAGCCAGAGAGCATGAACGCGATCATCGCTGACGACAGCACCGGAGAAGCCGCCCTGCCGCCAACCGTGGCTGAAGAGCAGGTGATCGCGGTTATCAGCGACGCTGTTCCTGCCTCTACTCCTGCTTCTACTACAACTTCTGCCAGCCCGCCGAAACGCCGGGCCAAACCACTCGATACCCGCGTCACCGCCCAACCCGGCTTCGTACTGCACAGCTACCCGCACCGTGAAACCAGCCTGATCATCGATGTCTTCAGCCGCGATTACGGCCGTATCGCCCTGGTTGCCAAGGGCGCCAAACGTCCTTTGTCAAAATTGCGCGGCGTGCTGCAAACCTTCCAGCCCTTGTCGCTGAGCTGGAGCGGCAAATCCGAAGTTCGCACCTTGATCGCCGCCGAATGGGTAGGCGGCATGCTGCCGCTGGAAAAATCGGCATTGCTATGCGGTTTCTACCTGAATGAACTGCTGGTCAAACTGGTGGCGCGCGACGATCCGCACGCGATATTGTTCGACCACTACGTCACCACCCTGAATCAGCTGGCGCACCAGGAACCTGCGCCGATCGTGCTGCGCCAATTCGAAAGAGCATTGCTCAAGCAGACCGGAGTGGCCGGCGATTTCACCCGCTGCACCAGCAGCCGCCAGCCGGTCGATCCCGCAGAAAGCTACGTAGTCGATCCCGAACGCGGTCCACGCCTTGCGCGGGCGGCCGATTCCTGGCCGCGCGTCAGCGGCAAGACCTTGCTGGATATGGAACGGGAAGACTACAGCGACGTCGTCACGCAGGCCCAGAGCAAGGTGCTGATGCGCTTTTTGCTGGCCCATCATCTGGGTGGCGCGCCATTGAACACGCGGCAGATACTGATCGACCTGATGCAGCTGTAAAGGTATTGATGATTAGTCCTGAATATTGATTTTTGATGAAAATTTCCCACTGGCCCAACTATATCAGCGTTGCCGTCGCGGCAGATTTAGTGCAATCTTGATATCCGACAAAACCAATCCCATTACCCGAGCATACGATGAGCTATCTCAACCCCACATCGTCGATCATCGACCTTGGCATCAACATCGATCACGTCGCCACCTTGCGCAATGCGCGCGGCACCACCTACCCCGATCCGCTGCAAGCGGCACTGCAGGCGGAAGAAGCGGGCGCCGATGTCATCACTTTGCATTTGCGCGAAGACCGGCGCCACATCAAGGATGCCGATGTTGAAATCATCCGGCCGCAATTGCGCACGCGGATGAACCTGGAAGCGGCGGTAACTCAGGAAATGATCGATTTTTCCTGCAAGATCAAGCCGCAGGATTCTTGCCTGGTGCCGGAACGCCGCCACGAGCTGACCACTGAAGGCGGCCTGGATGTCGTCAGGTATTTCACCCAGGTGCAAGCGGCGGTGCGTCAATTGCAGGCCGAAGGTATTCGCGTCAGCCTGTTCATCGATCCTGAAGCCGATCAGATTCAAGCCGCTGCGGAAGTTGGCGCGCCCGTAATCGAACTGCACACCGGGCGTTATGCCGAAGCGCACGACGAAGCCGGACAGCGCAGCGAACTGGAGCGCGTGCAAATAGCGGTGCAGGAAGGCGTCAAGCGCGGCCTCAGGGTCAATGCCGGACATGGCCTGCATTACACCAATACCCAGGCAATTGCCGCGATTCCCGACATCGCCGAGCTGAACATCGGCCACGCCATCGTGGCGCATGCCGTGTTCGTCGGCTGGAAAGCTGCGATCAGCGAAATGAAAGCCTTGATGGTGAAAGCGCGTCTGGGCAAATAGAAAGGCTCGCGATGATTTATGGCATCGGCACGGACATCATTCAGATTCCTCGGATAGCGGCCGCGCTGCAGCGTAACGGTGACCGCTTTGCGGAAAAAATCCTTGGTCCGCAAGAAATGGAAAAATACCTGTCTCGCAAAGCCAAGGTGGAGGCGCGCGGCATCCGTTTTCTGGCGACGCGTTTTGCCGCCAAAGAGGCTTTTTCCAAAGCCCTCGGGCTAGGCATGAAGATGCCGATGACCTGGCGTGCCATGCAAACCTTGAACGCGCCCAGCGGCAAGCCGATCGTAGTGGTCAACCCGGCGCTGGATGAATACATGCAAAAGAATGGCTTGACCGCTCAGGTATCGATTACCGATGAGGTGGAATACGCGGTCGCCTTCGTTATTGTGGAGAAGAGATGAGTTGTAGCTTAGGTAGTGGTTTAAGCAACGTGGTGAATGATCATGCCGTAAGCCAAGCGGCACCAGGCCCGGTCATGCTGGACGTGGTCGGCGCGAGTTTAAGCGCTGACGATATCCGTCGCATCCAGCATCCGCTCACCGGCGGCGTAATCCTGTTCACACGCAATTACCAGGACCGTGCCCAGCTTGCCGCGCTGACCGCGGCGATTCATGCGGCACGTCCCGGCATATTGATTGCGGTCGACCACGAAGGCGGCCGGGTGCAACGTTTCAGGACCGACGGCTTTACCCGTTTGCCGGCGATGCGCCTGCTCGGGCAGCAATGGGATCGCGATGTGCTAGGCGCGGCCAAGGCAGCGACCGCGGTTGGTTTCGTGCTGGCCAGCGAGTTGCGCGCCTGTGGTGTCGATCTGTCGTTTACACCGGTACTCGATCTCGATTTCGGCGAGTCCAGCGTGATCGGCGAACGCGCTTTCCATCGCGATCCGCGCGTGGTCACCCTGTTGGCGAAGAGTTTGAATCACGGCCTGGCGCTGGCCGGCATGGCTAACTGCGGTAAGCATTTCCCCGGTCATGGCTACGTGCAGGGCGACTCGCACCTGTCGTTGCCGATCGACGATCGTAGTTTGGCGCAGATCATGGAAGAAGACGTCAAACCCTACGGCTGGCTCGGCATGAGCCTGGCGGCCGTGATGCCGGCGCATGTGATTTATTCGAAGGTGGATAAGCACTCAGCCGGCTTTTCCAAGAAGTGGCTGACCATCTTGCGCAACGATATCGGCTTCAACGGCGTGATCTTCAGCGACGATCTGAGCATGGAAGCAGCCAGTTCTGCCGGCGGCGTACTGGATGGCGCCAAGGCGGCTTTGGCGGCCGGTTGCGACGTGGTCCTGATTTGCAATTCGCCGGACAAGGCTGATCAGCTGCTGGCCGGGTTAAGCGTAACTGGCGACGAGTCGGCAGCATCCCGTGCGCGCCTGGCAGCCCTGGTGCCGCAAACCGCGGCATTGGATTGGGATACGCTGCAAACCGACGCGGATTACCTGGCTGCCAGGTCGCTGGTGCAATCATTGTCATGATGGATGGGATGATCGAGAGCCTTGCATCATGACTGAAGCTGAAAATCCGGAAATCCCGGAAAATCCCGAGATCCCCCAGATTCCAGATCCGCGTGCAGTGGTGCTGGAAACCGTCGCCAAATTGCCGAATCTGCCCGGTGTGTATCGTTATTTCGATGCCGCCGACAACATCCTGTATGTCGGCAAGGCGCGCGATCTGAAGAAGCGGGTATCCAGCTACTTCCAAAAAAATCTTGCCAGTCCGCGCACCGCCATGATGGTCGAGCGCATCGCCCGGCTGGAGACGACGGTAACGCGCAGCGAAGCCGAAGCCTTGATCCTGGAAAGCAATCTGATCAAGTCTTTGCAGCCGCGTTACAACATTCTTTTCCGTGACGATAAATCCTATCCCTACCTGAAGATCAGCGGCCAGGAAACCCCGCGCATGGCTTACTATCGCGGCGCCGTCGATAAAAAAAACCAGTATTTCGGCCCGTTTCCGAGTGCCTGGGCAGTCAAGGAGTCGATGCAGATCTTGCAGAAGGTGTTCTTGCTGCGAACCTGTGAAGACAGCGTCTTCGCAAATCGCACCAGGCCTTGTTTGCTGCACCAGATCCAGCGCTGCAGTGCACCCTGCGTGAATCTGATCAGCCATGAGGATTACCTGTCCGATGTTGATAACGCCGCCAAGTTTTTGCGCGGACGGCAAACCGAAGTATTGACAGCCCTGGAGCAAAAGATGCACGCCTATGCCGCCGAGCTGAAATTCGAGCAGGCGGCGGTGGTGCGCAACCAGATCACCGCGTTGTCGCGCGTGCTGCATCAGCAAAGCATGGAAACCGTGGGCGACAGCGATATCGATATCGTGGCCGTCATCGTCCAGGGCGGACGTGCCTGCGTCAATCTGGCGATGGTGCGCGGCGGCCGCCATTTGGGCGATCGCGCGTATTTCCCTAGTCATGTCGAGGGTGCGTTGTCGAACCCGGAAGAAGTGCAGGGCGAAACCATAGAACTTGCCGTGCTCAAGGCTTTCCTTGCGCAGCACTACATCGATACATTCATTCCCGGGACCTTGATCCTGAATATCGAGTTCGACGAGCCGGCGCTGATGGTGGCGCTCATGGAGCAATGCGGCCATCGCATCAACCTGCTGTTCCAGCCGCAAGGACAGCGCCGCCAATGGCTGGAGATGGCGCACAAGGGCGCTGAAATTTCCCTCGCCAGATTGTTGTCGGAGCAGGGCTCGCAACAATCCCGGACGCGGGCGCTGGTCGACGTGCTGGGTCTTGAAGTCGAAGACATCGACAGTTTGCGCGCCGAGTGTTTCGACATCAGCCATACCTCAGGCGAGGCGACCCAGGCATCTTGCGTGGTGTTCCACCATCACGCCATGCAAAACGGCGAATACCGGCGCTATAACATCAAGGACATCACACCTGGCGACGACTATGCCGCGATGCGCCAGGTGCTGATGCGGCGTTACGAGAAAGTGGCTAACGGCGACGGCGTCATGCCCGATATCGTGCTGATCGACGGCGGCAAGGGCCAGGTTGAAATGGCGCGCCAGGTGCTGGCCGAACTGGGGCTGGATATCAGCCTGATTGTCGGTGTCGCCAAAGGCGAAGGGCGCAAGGTCGGGCTGGAAACGCTGATCTTCGCCGATGGTCGGGCCGCCCGCGAGCTGGGCAAGGAATCTGCAGCCCTGATGCTGATTGCCCAGATTCGCGACGAGGCGCACCGCTTCGCCATCACCGGCATGCGCGCCAAGCGCGCCAAGGCCCGCCAGAGCTCGCGGCTGGAAGAGATCGAAGGGATCGGCGCCAAACGCCGCCAGAAGCTGCTGGCGCGCTTTGGCGGCTTGCGCGGCGTGGCGGATGCCAGCATTGAGGATATTGCCTCGGTCGAGGGCATTTCGCGTGTGCTGGCAGAGGAAATCTACAAGCAGCTCCATTGAGACTAATGTTGCGTGTTGGGGGGCATTGCTTATTGCTTTTGCAGGTTTTGTTTCCCAACTGCTGCATACTCCTAGATAATTAGAACATGAACAGTTGGCTCCTTAACTATAAAACTATTTATGCCATTTAATTTTCCGATTTTACTGACTTGGTTGCGGGTGGCCTTGATCCCGCTGGTGGTCGGTGTTTTCTACCTTCCCGATCTTGGTTTTCATGGTTTTTCAATATTGCAGCTGGGCCTGGCTTCGACCATCATTTTCATCGTCGCTGCAGTGACCGACTGGTTCGACGGTTTCCTGGCGCGGCGCTGGAACCAGACTTCCGCTTTCGGCGCGTTCCTGGATCCGGTCGCAGACAAGCTGATGGTCGCCGGCGCCTTGCTGGTGCTGGTGCATCTGCAGCGGGTCGATCCAATCATCGCGTTTGTGATCATCGGCCGCGAGATCGCCATCAGCGCCTTGCGCGAATGGATGGCGCAAATCGGCGCATCGAAATCGGTGGCGGTCAGTTCGATCGGCAAAATAAAAACCACCGCACAGATGGTCGCCATCCCGATGTTGTTGTATTATGGCGACCTGCTTGGCATTGACACCCGTTTCTGGGGGCAAGTGCTATTGTTGATTGCAGCGGTGTTGACGGTATGGTCCATGTTTTACTATTTGCGTAAGGCCTGGCCGCTGATCAAGGAAAGTACCGCTGCAAAAGAAAACAACAAGCAGTGAAGTGAAGTCGGTGTTTTGAAAAAAAAGATGACGAAAATTTTTCGAAATTATTGACAAACTCTGTAGATCAACTATAATGTCGTCTCTGTAGTTGATGCAGAAAAAGAAATACATGCGGGAGTAGCTCAGTTGGTAGAGCGCAACCTTGCCAAGGTTGAGGTCGAGAGTTCGAGACTCTTCTCCCGCTCCAGATTCAAAAAAGGAAGCTGGAAAAAGCTTCCTTTTTTTATGTAAAATCAGTAGCTGGCCATGTTGGTTGAACGAAGTTGATTCAGCTAATATTATTTTGATTTTGCAGTAAGCAGCATACCTCTGGCGGGGTAGCAAAGTGGTTATGCAGCGGCCTGCAAAGCCGTTTACGCCGGTTCGATCCCGACCCCCGCCTCCAGTTTTTTTTCAATGAAATCAATTACTTACAGATTTAATTGCTTTTAAATACTGTGTTTATATGCAGTATAAAGCAGTTCAAAACAGTGGCCGACCACACTTTTTGTGCGGGTGACCACACCTCAAACGGCTTGTTTGCCGTTGACAAATAGATGGTACCGAGACGATTATTCGTCAATGTCTACTATCAAACAACTCCCATCTGGCAATTTCCAGCTTCGCGTCACTAACAAGCTGCTGCCCACCGATTTCTACTCTACGTTTACATCACGCGAAGAAGCTCAGGCATACGGCGATCGTCTCGAAGCGCTGCTGAAGCAAGGCGTCGTCCCTGCAGCACTACTAGAAAAAAAAGTCACACCTACATCGTGGATGGTCTCGCGATGCATTGCTGAGTACGTCAAGGCCGGTGAACCGCAGGGGTCCGACATCAAAGTGCTTGAGACAGTGATGCCGACCATGGTCCACGAGTCGACCGCAGGTCTGACTTATCAGTGGTGCGAGGACTGGCTGAATCGACTAAAGCGGGAAAACAACTTAGCGCCGTCAACAATCAGACATCGTGTCGGAGCGCTTAAAAGGTGCTTTGACTGGATGCTGCGGAAGCATCCGGACATCCTGGCGTACAATCATCTTTCGCAGTTCAAGGTTGGGTATGCAACATACACTGCGGAAGACGAGCGCATCCTTGCGCTTAAAGGCAAGCAGAAAAAGGAAGATATAGAGCGAGATCGTCGACTGGGAGAGAACAAAGACGACGAGGATGAAGAGCAGCTTGTGCTGGCTGCGATGAAAGACATGCCGCACGAACGAACTTTTTTTAACCTTGCGCTCGAAACTGCAATGCGCATGCGCGAGATGTACACACTCGATGTCTCGCAGATAAGCCTGCCAAAACGCACGATTCATCTGACCAGGACCAAAAATGGAGACAATCGGCAGGTGCCGATGTCATCTGTTGCGATACCGCTCATGCGCGACTATCTGCATACATATGCAGCGGACATCAAGGCCAGAAACGGCGTGGCTTTCCCGTATTGGAACGGAGTAAGGGATGAGAAAAATATGGCTTCGACGACAAGCCAGACCTCTCGCATCTTTCATGAAGTCTTCGAAGCAGCAAAGCTGGAGGATTTTGTTTTCCACGATCTGCGTCATGAAGCAACATGCCGATTGTTCTTGCGCACAAAATTTTCAGACATACTGATCGCGAAGGTTACGGGTCACAAAGACCTGCGAATGCTTAAGCGATATGCAAGCCTTCGCGGGTCCGACATGGCTGATGGGATGTGGTAGTCAATGCGGTAAGTCTGGCAGCACTGGACGCGGTTTAATGCGGCCGTGCGCCGGCTTCACGACGACGTGACCTATGATTGGCGGCGATTTCCGGCGCCTGGCTTGGTTTTCCCCCGAGCCTGTCAGATTTTCTGTGTGAACGGGGTTATGAAATAATACCGAAAGGGAAATTCCATGACCGACGTAATGACCACAAAGAAACCGAAGAAGCAGAAAGCACCTAGCCTCATCCCCGTTGATC
>NZ_JAGQED010000027.1 GCF_018304965.1 Collimonas antrihumi | reverse complement strand
ATGCGCTAAGTCGGGCGATGAACCGCCCGACTTAATCTGATATTCGTAGTCTTGAAGTCGCATTTTTTTGGTTTAAAAAAGTAGCTTTTATTAATATCGGTTTGTTTGGGACTTATTCAGACATTCCCTTGTATTTAGGCCGCGATAGCTGTCTCACCCAAAGGAGGATTGATTTGGCTCGTTCGCAGGGAGTGATTCATCCGCTTGCGCGCGTAGAATTCTCTTCTTCCCGGCATAGACAACGCGATGATGAAAGTAGCCTTGCGGTTCCATACTGCCAAGCAAATCAATCAATTTGAAGCCAGCGTAACTATCGTGCAGATGTTCGTCGAAAAAACTGCGTATTTCTGAAGGCAATGGCTCCTTACGGCTTTTGACTTCGGCGAGGATTTTTTTTGCGCTGGCAGACACGAAAAAATAATCCCACATTGCGTTGCCAGTTTTGAATGCCGCCGCTGCGACGAGATCGGTGGGAGTGCGCAGATTGTTGACGATGGCCCTCCCTATTTTGTTGTTGCCCTCCAGTCGTTCAATTTGCTCGATCAATACTCGGTTTCCGTCGATCAGATCCTGTTTTCCGGAAAATCTCTTGGCATTGGCTGGCGCTCGTTCAGTTCCAGGAAGTGTTTCAAAATTTTCCCGGACTTGATAACGCCAGGTCAAATAGAGCAACTGGTGCTGGCGAACCTTTTCTTCTATTGGCAAGCCGGACTCGATTTTGCAGTTTGCGAAGTAATTGGACATAGCTACACGTAAAGATGGAGCAAGGTCGAACATTTTCGCTAACTTGCGTGCTTTTCCCAGTTCACTCTCGAACGTCATCCACGGCACCATAGACGCTTTTGCTGCAACGAACATATCGTTCAAAGGCACTTGCGAGAATTTAAACGGATTGCTTTTCTCCCGCGCGCTGCCGTCACGTCTCATTCCACGTCCCTGTTCCTCCGGCTTGTAGCCACCGCCAACATCGCTGTGCGCACCGGGATAGACGATTTCCGCGCCGTTGGGCGGGTAGCCATTATCGTCTCTTACGCTATCTAGCGGAAAGCTGGCCCGCGCTTCCAATAAGCTGACAAAATGCCGCCAATTTTTTACCCGACTGTCGATTTTCAGGTCTTCAGGTTGTGACCATCCGTAGTGCCCATGCCCTCCTACGGAGTTCGGCACATTGACCGATGCGACCGTATCGAATAAACCCAAAAACCGCAGTTGCATCGGCACACCAAACAATTCATTGCCTGAACACATTTCAAAAAGCTTGTTGGTAAATACGCGAGCCTCAGCAGCACCGCGAGAAAAACCAAACACATCGATCATGATCTCGACCGGCTTAGGCAGTGTTTTAGGGTGTTTGATTAAGCCGATCAGGGGTGCCAACTGATCACGTATCGCATTCAAGCGAGTCGTGAAATTGGATCGGTTGATGTTCCAGTTCGACTCAAGTTGAATTTTTCTCTGATCCGGTGTGAGGTCGCCATCTTTGCAGATAACTTTAGTCATTGCGTCGGAAAAATAATTACTACGGATACCAATATTTTTTTCTGCATTGCCAAAACTTCTGTGCACCGCATTGAAAACCTGTATCAATCCGTACAGTATCCGCTTATCACCTCCCCAGCCCAAGCCTTTACCAGTCATTTCTGCAAGGGCACCTTTATCTTCATCGATTTCTGGGAAAGGCGTACCGACACCCGGAATATAGAAAGAATAGTAATTTTCCGCCGGCGCATCACGATAAGCGAGATACAGGCGGGCCACATTGCTGTGACCGTTCTCGTTCTCAGTTTCGTCGCTGTGCATATTATTGTTGGTACCGTCGAAGAACAACCCAGTGTTGATGCGATTTTCACATTTCAATCCCGTGATATCTACTTCAGGGCGCACTTTCGAGACGGCGCAACTTGCGGCCTGTGGACCTAGTATGGGAGCGATCATTGTGTATCCTCTACGTAAGGCTCTTTATCCATGATGCCGAGCGCTCTTGCTCTGGCCCATGTGGGAGAAGCCGACGGGTAATAGCCTTTCATGACCGGCCACCGGTAAGATGGATTGCGAGGGCCGACCGGCGATACAACTACTGCGACCTGATGTTCCGGAAAAAAATGGACCATAAATGTTCCAGGTTCGTCATATTCTGGAACTGGAACAGTGGCTTCATAATTGTTGCTTGCACATTCTGCTTTTGGATCAACAGCGCGCCCATTTTTAAACTCAATGTGGCTGATATCACATTCTTCCCATTTCACATGCGCAACGATTCCCGGACGCCATTTATCTGGGATCATTGCGCAGCAAACATTGCCCGATCCCCCGAGTCCGTTGGCCGCACCTCCCCAGCCGCCGTTTACTGAAAATGAAGGTATGCCAGCATGTTTTCCCAAATGCCCGAACCCGCTGATTGAAACGCCTGTCATTTCTTCTCGACTATGGCAGGCACTCAAGGTTAATGCGCAGGCGATAAGAAAAAAGAATTTCGTGAAAAATCCCTGGTCTCGAAAAACTGGCGCTTGGCCAGTACGAGTGAAGAGTGCCACCACTTTTTCTCTTTTATATTGGAATCTATCGGACATAGACATTGACTTCAAGGCGCGCCTTGGCGATGGTGCGTCTTGCGACGCGAGCGTGGGAGATGTCATTATTCATCCTCTACGTAAGGTTCTTTATCCATGATGCCGAGCGCGTTGGCTCTGGCCCATGCGGGAGAATCAGACGGGTAATAGCCTCTCATGACCGGCCACCGATAAGACGGGTTTCCTGGATAGACCGGCGAGACAACTACGGCGACTTGATGGCCTGGAAAAAAATGGACCATAAATGCCCCAGGCTCTTCATATTTCGGAATTGGAACAGTAGCTTCATAATTGCTGCTTACACATTCTGCTTTTGGATCAACAGCGCGCCCATTTTTAAACTCAATGTGGCTGATATCGCATTCTTCCCATTTCACATGCGCCACGAGTCCCGGACGCCATTTATCTGGGATCATTGCGCAGCAAACATTGCCCGATCCCCCGAGTCCGTTGGCCGCACCTCCCCAACCGCCGTTTACTGAAAATGAAGGGATACCAACATATTTTCCCAAATGCCCAAAAGTGCTGATTGAAACGCCTGTCATTTCTTCTCGACTATGGCAAGCGCTCAAGGTTAATGCGCAGATGATAAGAAAACAGATTTTCCTAAAAAATCCCTGGTCTCCAAAAGCTGGCGCTTGGCCAGTACGGATGAAGAGTGCCATCACTTTTTCTCTTTTACATTGAAATTTATCGGGCATCACGAGCGCTGGTCCTTTACTCAATCATTGATTTTTTTCGCGCGTATAAGCGCTATCGCTGCGCATTGGCAGTGCGCTTTAATGCCGCAGTTAAAATGCTTTCAACTCCCACTGCATTATTCTCCGCCACTATTTTTGGCAAATCGGTAAAGCGAAGAACACGTCCCTCGCTCTTGAATGCCTGCTCAACCAGCACCAACAAAGAGTCGTAGCGCGCTCCTGGCACTTGCTTCCAGACTGCCAATGATCCGCTGGCCCAGTCATGTTGCTGCTGCAAATTGCCTGGCAACGTTCCAAACTCTTCACGCAATTGTTCTATCAATTGGTCAGGCTGGCCAGCCAGCGCAAGCGCATCGGTTTGCGCGTCAGACAAGACCAAAGGCGTCGCGGCGGCGTCCAGATCGTCGGCGGCAAGAGCTAGTTCATGACGTGTACCGTCACGCAAATGCATGTCCCATTTTGTCAGTGGCGCAGTGAACGCTCGCCATTGCTCTTGTGTCAGGATTGCCGGAAGTCTGGACAATACGCGACAGTCGGCAAAGCGTAAGAACATGGCCTCTCCGCTGCTTAGCCACACGCGCGTAAATTGATGCAGATGCTTGAGCATTTCCTCCGCAGATAGGGTTGAGTACATAAAGGAGACATGCAGGCGGGAACGCAATGCGCGACACAGATCGTGTGCCGCGTCTAGTTGATTAGCCTCTTGTGCCGCTGTCCCATCGACCAATAAGGGGCCGAGTACGGCTCGTTCCTTGCCGTGATAAAGAGGATGCACCCAGGAAGGATTGGGCAGCAATGTCGGCAAGTGAGTATTCACGCCGCTCATCATGGCGCCATCCAATAAAAAATAAGTCCGCGTTGTCATATGCTGGAATCTTTATGATGTTTGTGTACACAATATGCGTGGTTAATCTGCCTCGACCAAAGCGCCGCCAGTTTTCGTTTTTTTGAGCAGGCATTCGATGCAAACCTCGCCGTGTGCAAGTTCAGGCACCGTCCCCGGCATCAGTTTTGGCCCGGGCGCAGCAAAGTGGGCAAAGGTGGTTCGGGTTTGTGAATAGTCTGTAATGCTGCCCGGTTTCCAGACGGTGAAACTGTCGCCCGCGCCTATCCGGATTTCGTTCGGTGAATAGAGAGTGATCTTGCCGGTGGTGCTGGTAACACTGATGTCCAGTTTGGCGATCATGTTGATCGCATCGGTCAGGGCTTTGATGTCAATGATGCCGGCTGCCGCAATCAGCTTTATCCCGCTGTAATGTGCCAGGAAGCGAATGCCATTCCTGGCGTTAGCCAGAAACCGCTCGCCGATGCTGAGGCTGACATGGCCACCGGTCGTCAGAGCGGTATGTGCCCCGCTAGCGATATGGGTCGATTGTGGCGTGGTGCTCTGGATGCCTGCCGGACTGGACAACAGCAAATGCGGCGCCGTCAATTGCCCCTGTTCGCCATCTCCGTTGAGATCGTCGTTCTGCGCCTTGATCGCCGTGGCGACATCGCTTTGATCGGCATTCTTGTCTTGTGCGTCGAGCTGTTGCGCATAATCTGCATATTGCTCGTGTTGATCGCGGGCATTGGTCAAGTACCCCAGCGGCTCCTGCATGTCCTTGATGTGGCTGTTTGCCTTATCCCTGGCATCCGTAGAAATCAACATCCCTTTACCAGAGCGAATGCTGCCATGACCATCTGAGCGCAACTCGAATCCTTGACCGCGTTCATCCTTGCGACCCTGGTTGTCTTCAATGCGGGTGATGTAACCCAGGCTCAGTTGACTATGCTGGTGATCCGATTTCAGTTGCGCCTGGATCTTGCCTTCGCTATCGTCCATCACCAGATGGTTGCTCCGACCGCCGGCGGCATTGCCGCCATCCAGCGTCAGTTCCCTTGAACGGTATCCCGACAGGGCGTGCTGACTCGGCAGTTGCCACGGCGGCAAATTGCTTTGGTTGTGGACGCGACCCGTGCAAATCGGCAAATCCGGATTGCCACTGATGAAGGAGATCAGCACTTCCTGTCCCATGCGAGGGATATGCACACCACCCAGTTGATTGCCGGCCCATGGCGAAGATACCCGCACCCAGCAGGAACTGTTCTGGTCATTCTTCCCTAAACGATCCCAGTGAAACTGGACCTTGACCCGGCCCAGATCGTCAGTCCAGAGATCCTGTTTGTCTGGTCCTACCACAATGGCGGATTCCAGGCCATACATCTTCGGTGTGGGAGTCTTGGTTGCGGGACGATAACCACCCGCGCCCTTTAGTGGATAAACCTCAAAATCCACATGTACTTCATGGCTTTGGGCGCGCGGGTTCCCCAGGTTTTGCGTTTCCTGGGCAACCTCCCTGATCGTCAGCGTGGTGTTCAGAATCAGATACTGAACATTAGCGGCAGTACGCGGATGCTCCTTGAGCTTGAAACTGTGGCCAGGCTGCATGCCTTTGAGGTGACCGCTGCCGCGGGCGCGGTAGCCCCCGCAGTGTAGTTGCTCCATACGGATACGCGCCAGGAAATGGCCTTCGTCCAATGGGACATTGGTGGCGCGGTTCGGACCTGCCTTCGGCTGTACGTAATGGTTATTGCCACTATGCGGACTGTGCCATTCATATACTTCATGTTGACTGTGACTGGCGTCCTGTATCGGATCTTCCTTGGTGACAGTAAGATCGGCACGCGGTCGGGTGTAATCAAAATCCCGGCGCCCGACGCGAGCTTGTTTGTCGGAACGAAAGTGTGGATATATTCTTCGTCGATCTTGGCATTAGGGGTGTGGAACCGCACCGTTTGATAAGCTTCGCTTGGATTGGGTCGATACCCCCCAAAATAGTCGGTGAAGATTACTCGGTGCTTGCCGTCACTGTGCTCGAAGAAATAGCTTATGCCCCAGGTTTCGCACAGCCTGCTCACAAACTCAAAAGTGCTTTCGTTGAACTGGGTGGTGTAGTCGCGCTTGGGATAAGAATCGATCAGCCGCCATTCGATCGGATAATTCAGTTCGGACAACGATTCATCGATCACTTCCTTGACCGTCTTGTTCTGATAGATCTTGCAGTCGGAGACCAGAGTTGCGGCGAACAGCCAGGGTTTCAGTTTGACTTCATAGAAGGCATAGCGGCCCTCCTCGCGCAGAAATTTTGCATCGTCAATGATACCGTTAATCTCACGTACGCCAGCGCCGACATTGCCCATGCCGCTCATACCCATTTGTCCGGCGACGAATTTTCCGTTGCCTTCCAACTGGATCTGCACTGACATTTCCTCGCCGAGCCAGGTAGCGGTATTGAAATTCGTGGTCTCGCTGATCAGGTGATTCAGCGAATCGGGCGTCTTCAAAATGACCTGATAATCGAACAGGCTGTCCACGCCTTCAGTGCCGGTAATGGCCATGGCCACCAGTGCAGGTTCTCCCAGAATCTCCGGGATGACGGCACTGCTAACGGATAAAATTCTGTTGCTGAATTTGTTCGAAGCAGAGGTCATTTGCCGGCATCCTGACGAAGAGAGGAGCACCGACTATTGCATAAACGACATTTAGATGCAATAAAAATAATTTCAAAACGACATCAATTGTTAATTAATTCAATGCTATATGCGCGACTCCCCTAATATGCCAAAGGTATCCAACTACACTTCAAGATGCTTGGATAAGACCCCTGACAAGCCCCCGTCGTCCGACAACGAGCTAAACTTCAGTCAGGCGTTCTCAATACTGAGCGCCTTCAGTCATACCGCTTAGTTGAGATACGAATGGTGTTGCGTGAGAGATGGATTCCCGCGTTCGCGAAATGGTTCTACCGCAGCACAGATCGCATGACCATATTCACGCTGCGCTTCCCGCGCGCCGAAGGTGTTTAACCTAACGTAGCTATTACCGGCGCATGATCCGACGGCTGCTCCCATTTGCGCGGCACTTTGTCGATCACGCAAGCGCTGCACTGCGCCGCCAATGGCGGCGACAGCAGGATATGGTCGATCCGCATGCCGCGGTTCAGGCGGAATCCCATCTGCCGGTAATCCCACCAGCTGAACAGTTTCTCCGGCTGTTCAAACATGCGGAATGCATCGGTCAGTCCCAAGGCTTGCAAGCGGACAAACGCGGCGCGCTCAGGCGGCGACACCAGGTTCTGCCCGACCCATGCAGCGGGATCATGGACATCGCGATCTTCCGGCGCAATATTGTAGTCGCCCATCAAGGCCAGTTTCGGATGCTGCTTGCACTCGTCCTGCAGCCAGTCGTGCAAGGCGTCCAGCCATGCCAACTTGTATTGGTATTTCTCGGTGTCAGGCGCCTGGCCATTAGGAATATAAGCGCAGACAATCCGCATGCCGTCGATGGTGGCAGCGATGATCCGTTGCTGCAGGTCTTCATAGCGCGGGTTGTTCTTGACGACGTCGGCGATCGGATGGCGTGACAGGAGGGCCACCCCGTTATAGGTCTTCTGGCCGCTGAAGGCCACGTGATAACCGGCCGCCTCGATTTCAGCCACGGGGAATTTGTCGTCGGTCAGCTTGGTTTCCTGCAACGCCAATACGTCTACCGGGTTATCGGTCAGCCATTGCAGCACTTGCGGCAAGCGCACCTTGAGGGAGTTGACGTTCCATGTCGCTATTTTTTGCATATTCGATTTCTTCACTAAATTGGGTATTTGTGCTGCGCCACGTTGATTGGGCGTTTCTGATTTCTTTTCACCTTCGCACTTTACACCAAGCGGCAGCGGTTCCTCTCCATTGGGATCCGTTACCTTCATCGGAACAGCCGCTACCACTTCTACTCATGCAATTTTGCCACCAAGAAACCCCGGGAATCCAGTAGTATTCCCATATCGTTTATTTTCATATCGATTCATCATCGCCGACTTATCAGAGGTCAAATGGGCGTCAACAAATTATCTGCCAGCCTCTCCATATGCCTGCTGGGCCTGACGTTGGCGGCTTGCTGCCGGCAAGACCAGGCGACAAGCTGCAATGAAACCACGCCGATTACCGAGGCAGGCAGTAGCGACGGCAGTGGCAATAACGTGCGCTTTAGCCAACCCAACGCTATCGCCGTCGATACCGGCGGCAATCTGTTCGTCACCGATACGGCAAACAACACCATCCGCAAAATCTCCGCCGCCGGGGTCGCCAGCACCCTTGCCGGAAGCGCCGGCAAGGCGGGCAGCGCAGATGGCAACGGGCAGCAGGCGCGCTTTAACCAGCCGGGCGGTATCGTTATCGACCTGGCCGGCAACCTGTATCTGGCCGATACCCAGAACCACATCATCCGCAAGGTGACAGCCGCCGGCGTGGTAACTACCTTGGCGGGAAGCGCAGGACAAGCCGGCCATGACGACGGCATCGCAGGAAATGCGCGCTTCAACCAACCGTGGGGATTGACGCGCGACTCTGCCGGCAATCTGTATGTGACAGATACCGGTAACGATACGGTACGTAAGATTACGCCTGAGGGCGTGGTGACGACCATGGCCGGCACCGCTGGAAATCCAGGAAGCGCAGATGGCAGCGGAGCGCGCGCGCAATTCAATTCGCCGCGCGGCATAACGATCGACAGGACAGCGAATCTAAATCTGTACATCGCCGATAGCAACAACAATACCATTCGCAAGCTCAGCCAAAGTGGCGATGTCAGTACCCTGGCAGGCACCGCAGGCGTCGTTGGCAGCGAAAATGGCGGCGGCCAGCGCGCCCGCTTCAATCAACCGAATGGCATTGTCATCGATAGTGCCGGCAATATCCGCGTCAGCGATACCGATAATCAGCTGATTCGCAATGTATCCCAAACCGGCGTGGTGAGCACCTTGGCTGGTTCTGCCGGGAGCGCGGGCCACACCGACGGTAACGGCAGCAGCGCAAATTTCAACCTGCCCATGGGAATTGCTGCCGATACCGCAAACAATCTCTATGTTGCCGACACCGGCAACAACCTGATTCGTAAAGTGACGCCCGGTGGACAGGTCGACACCTTGTTAAGAAGCGGCGGTTCATCGCCATGCTTATGTCTTTTTAAACTATAAGCACGCCCGCCCGACCTATCCTTTCCTGAGATCAAATTACAACAAGCAGGTTGACATCACCTGAATGTCAGCTATAGTATGCATATACATGGATGTATATGCATTAATTTATATATGAAGAGGATGCTACATGATGGAAAGTCAATGCAGCTGCTCGACGCTGCGGCAGCTGACCCGCAAGATGACCAACATCTACGACCACTATCTTGCCGCTGACGAGCTCACCATCAGCCAGTATTCCTTGCTGGCCCGGATCGGCAGATACGGCCCTATCGGCGTGATTCCGCTGGCAAACAACATGGGCATGGACCGTAGCACAATGAGCCGCACACTCAAGCCTTTGATTAGCGCGGGCTGGATAGAGACGGTCGACCTGCCGCTGGAAATGCTGACCGACAAGCGCTCATTCGGCGTCATCCTGAGCGCGGACGGACAACGCAAGTGGCAGCAATCCATGCCTAACTGGCGCAAAGCACAAGACGTAATCAATACGATATTGGGCGACCAGACCCATCAAGCCTTGATGAGCCTGGTCGATGACGCAAACGCAAAGTTTGAACAAAACGAAAACGCCATTTTATGAACCGGACCATACAAGCCATCATGTCGCGCACACGTTTCAGTTACGTGTGGATCATCGTCGGCATCACTTTCCTGGTGCTGCTGGCCGCTGCCGGCATCCGCGCCACGCCATCGGTGATGATCCTGCCGCTGGAACATGAATTCGGCTGGAGCGTCACTACCATCTCCTTCGTCATCTCCGTCAATATCGCGCTGTACGGCCTGATCGGACCTTTTTCGGCGGCCGCCATGCAACGTTACGGTATCCGCCCGATCGTGCTAGGAGCGCTGGTGTTGCTGGCGGCCGGTACTTTCATCAGTACCTTCATGACCATGCCGTGGCATATGGTGCTGGCCTGGGGCATCCTGGTGGGAGCCGGTAGCGGCGTCGCCGCCAACACACTGGCGGCGACTATCGTCAGCCGCTGGTTCGAAACCCGCCGCGGCCTGGCGATGGGCTTGCTGACCGCCAGCTCGGCCACCGGCCAGATGGTGTTCTTGCCGTTGATGGCCTACATGGTAGAACATCACGGCTGGCGCTCGGTCGCCATGCTGGTGGCCAGCGTGGCGGCTTTGGCAATCCCGCTGGTGGCGATCTTCCTGCCGGAACGGCCGCAAGATATCGGCATGAAACGCTACGGCCAGTTTGAAGAACTGCCGCCTGACGCAACCGGCAAATCTAAAAATCCAATGACGATCGCGTTCCAGGCCTTGGGCAAAGCGGTCAAGATCCGCGATTTCTGGCTGCTGTTTTTCAGCTTCTTCATTTGCGGCATGAGCACCAACGGCTACATCGGTTCGCATTTCATCGCCATGTGCGGCGACTATGGCATTACAGCGGTCGGCGGCGCCAGCATCCTGGCTGCCATGGGCATGCTGGATCTGGTCGGCACCACCATGTCCGGCTGGCTTTCGGATCGTTACAGCCCGCGTGTGCTGCTGTTCTGGTATTACGGTTTGCGCGGCGTGGCCTTGATTTTCCTGCCGCATGCATTCGGCCTCAGCTATTTCGGGTTGCCGGTATTTGCCCTGTTTTATGGCTTGGACTGGATCGCCACGGTACCGCCCACCGTGCGCTTGGCTAACGATGTATTCGGCCGCCTGGCTGCGCCCATCGTGTTTGGCTGGATCGTCGCCGGCCATCAACTGGGCGCCGCCAGCGCCACCATGCTGGCCGGCTCGCTGCGTAACAGCCTGGGCAGCTATACTCTGTCGTCGATGCTGATGGGTGCGGCTTGTATCGTGGCTGCGGTAATGGTGCTGCGTATCAAAGGCCATCACGCCGGGGGCGACCTGATACCTGCAAGTCCGGTGTTGAGCCGCTGAGCGGTTATGACTATGGTTATGACTACGTATGACTTATGTATGGCTATGCTTGTGACTTCACGGCGGCCACGATTTCGCTGGCCACCTGACGCGAATTCATGATGACGGTATGGATAGTCGGCAGCAGCTGCACCGGCACGGCGCCTAGCTGCACTTCTGTTACCGACAGGATGCCGTCGTTCGGTTCATCGCCGAAAGGCATCCAGCGCCCGCGCGGACCTTTGATGCCGGCATATACGCGCAACGGAATATCCGGAACCGGCAAGCTATCCATGAAATCCTGGCGCGCCAGCAACTGCCCCATTTCGCCGGTCAGTAATCGGAACAAGCGCCACTGCGCCAGTTTGATCGCGTAGCTGGAGGCCATGGTCGGCGGCGCCAGGAACACGCCAAGCTCCGGCGCCCGCGCCAGGTGTGGCAATACAGCGCGGGTCAGCACGCAGCCAAGCGAATGGCCAATGATGATGAAACGTTGGTCGCCGACCCGGGACGTGATGAATTTACGCAGACGTTCGACGCACGGTAACCAGCGTTCAAACGCGGCCGAATAAGCGAACAGATGCGTGGTGATCCCTGCCGCGCGCAGGCGTTTGGCGAGCAACAGCATCGATACCGGCGTGCGTCCCATGCCATGCACCAGGATGGCGTGTACGGTTGCACTATCGGGCCGGCGACCGTCCATTGCGCGCTACTCTTTCTTCTGCAACTGCTTTTCAAACGCAACGTCGAGCTTGCTGACGCGCTTCGGCTTTTGCGGGCCATAGGCATTGACGAACCTGACAAAATCATCCAGCTCCAATGCCTCGCTCAAGCGGATCGGCGCATCGAAACCGGCGTTCTGCGTCAGGTAAAACAATTCCTCTGCGGTCCTCACCATCGAGTAACGGACATCGGTGCTTCGGGCATTGAGACGTTCTACCGCCGCTGTGGCTCGGGTTGATCTCATTGCAATCTCCTGACATTCCTGATATTTATCATCTGCTCCAACAGTCTTTAATTTACTTAATTAATTTATTTACTTCAATTTTCTTACAGTGCGCGCTGGCTTGTGAAGCGCCGCGGCTGCCCATCCAGCGGATCAACGAAAGCAATTTCCCGCGCCAACAACTTCAAGGGCGCCGACAGATCGTCGCCTTTGCAGGGATACACATCGGGATAAAAGACATCGTTGATAATCGGTATCCCCAATGCTGCCAAATGTACGCGCAGTTGATGTTTCTTGCCGGTCAGCGGGCGCAGGCGGTACAAGCTGCATGTCTCGCGCTGCTCGATCAGCTCGATGCGCGTCTCCGAATTCGGCTCGCCTGCCACTTCCTGCATGCGGAAAAACGGCGTTCCGTCCACCATGCGGCTGCGATACACCATTGGCAAAACCAGATCCGGTGCAGTCGGCGCCAACGCTTCATAAATCTTGTCGACCAGGCGTTGCTGGAACAGCGACTGATAAGCGCCGCGGCTGCCGATGTCGTGGGAAAAAATCACTACGCCGGCAGTTTCCCTGTCCAGGCGGTGTATTGGCGTCAAATCGGCCAGGCCGGTTTTCTTCTTAAGACGCACCAGCAAAGTCTCATGCAGAAAACGCCCGCTCGGGATCACCGGCAGGAAATGCGGCTTGTCTGCCACCAGTATCCGCTCATCCTGGTACAAGATGGTTTCTTCAAACGGAATCGGCGTCTCGGCCGGCGGTTCGCGATAATAGAAAATGCACATGCCGCGTCGATAAGGACTATCCGGCATCAACCGCGCGCCATTGCCGTCGACCACCTCGCCGCGCGCCATGCGTGCTACCCAGGTAGCGCTATCAATGGCGGGAAAACGCTGTATCAGAAACGCCAGCAAATTCGGCCATTCGCCGACCGGCAGCCACAGATAGCTTGGTGCAACGCCATCGACAACCGGTAACGGCGCTGGCAACGGCGACAACTGCGCCATCACAGCACCCGTTGCCAATAGCCGACATCGATCCAGCGTTCGAATTTTTTACCGACCTGCGCGAAGTGCGCCACTTTTTCATAGCCCATTTTTTCGTGCAACGCGACGCTGGCAGCATTTGGCAAGGCGATACCGCCGATCACCACATGCACCGGCAGTTTCTTTAATTCGGCGATCAAGGCGCGATACAGCGCACTGCCGAATCCCTTGCCGGCCGCTGCGGGCGACAAATATACCGAACTCTCGACTGCATGCTGGTAAGCCGCGCGCGCACGCCATTTGGTGGCATAGGCATAGCCGAGGATCTTTCCATCCTCGACGCATACCAGCCAAGGGAACTGGGACGTTATATCGAGGATGCGATGACTCATTTGCTCGGGTGTCACCGGCTCGGTTTCAAAACTGATGACGGTATCGAGGATATAAGGATTGTAGATGTCGCAAATGGCGGCTGCATCGGCGATGGTTGCCGGGCGAATGATGTGAGTCATGGCAATATGTCAGGTTACATGGGCGAATGCACAATCATACCGTGCTATCGCCCGTGCCTGACGGCAACCGTCAAATAGACAACATCAAATATCAAGTTAGCAAGGCTTCCTTGATCTGCTGCAAGGAAGACGGATCTTCAATGGTCGTCAAATCTCCCGGATCGCGTCCCTCGCAGATCGCCTGGATGGAACGGCGCAGCAGTTTGCCGGAACGGGTTTTCGGCAACAGGCCAACCACATACACCCGCGCCGGCCGTCCGAGGCTGCCGATCTGCTTGTCGACCACGCGCATGATTTCCGCTTCCAGCGCGGCCCGCCCTTGTACCGTATTGTCTGCCACCTTGGGAATCACAAAGGCCACGGCCACCTGCCCTTTCAGCTTGTCTTCGATGCCGACCACGGCCACCTCCGACACATTCGGGTGGCTGGAAATACTTTCTTCTATTTCGCGCGTGCCAAGCCGATGACCGGCGACATTGATGACGTCGTCGGTGCGTCCGAGAATGAAATAGTAACCATCGTCATCGCGGATTCCCCAGTCGAAAGTCGAATAGACCGGGCGTTTGGAGTCGGGCAAGTGCGTAGCCCAATAGGTATCGATGCAACGCTGGTCGTCGCCATAGATGGTTTGCATGCAACCCGGCGGCAATGGCCATTCAATGACCACCACGCCTTTTTCATTGGCGCCGCATAACTCGCCGCTCGTCTCGTTCAACAGCTGTACTTTGTAGCCATACATCGGCACACCGGGGCTGCCCAATTTGCTCGGTTTGTTTTCGATGTTCTTGGCGATCGTCATGATCGGCCAGCCGGATTCTGTTTGCCAATAGTTGTCGATGACGGGTACCCCAAGCGCGGTGGAAATCCAGCTGGAAGTCGTTTCGTCCAGCGGCTCTCCGGCCAGGTATAACGCCTGCAGGGACGACAGATCATATTTCTGCATCAGCTCCGGCGGCTGCTTTTTCAGCACCCGGATCGCGGTCGGCGCCGAGAACATGCGCGTCACCTTGTATTTCTCGACGATGCTCCACCAGATGCCGCCGTCGGGACGGATCGGTAAACCTTCATACAGTATCGTCGCCATGCCCGCGATCAAAGGCCCGTACACGATGTAGGAATGGCCGACCACCCAGCCGATATCCGAGGTGCAGAAAAAAGTCCCGCCGGGCTTGCTGCAAAAAATGGTATCCATGGAGGTGGCCAGCGCCACCGCGTAACCGCCGACATCGCGCTGCACACCCTTGGGCTTGCCAGTGGTGCCGGAGGTGTACAGGATATAGGAAGCCTCGTTCGATTCCATCCAGGTTACCGGCACCTTGGCGTCGATATGACGTTGGCGTTGTCCGGCATAATCGACATCCCGCCCCGCCACCACTGCCATCGGCGCCAGGCCGCGATCGACCAGCAACACGTGCGCCGGCTTGTGTTGCGCCAGCTTGATCGCATCGTCCAGCAAACCCTTGTAAGCAATCACTTTGCCGCCGCGCGAACCGGCGTCGGCGGAGACGATCAATTTCGGTGTCGCATCGTCAATCCGGCTCGCCAGGCTGTTCGAGGCAAAGCCGCCGAATACCACTGAATGGATGGCGCCGATGCGGGCGCAAGCCAGCATGGCAAACGTCGCCTCGGCAATCATCGGCATGTAGATCAGGACTCGATCGCCGCGACCCACGCCCAGCGCTTGCATGATGGCGGCGGTGCGATTGACTTCTGCCTGCAGCTCGCGAAAGGAATAGGTTTTTTCCGTATTCGTCTCGGTCGAGATCGCAATCAGGGCAGGCTGGTCGCCACGCGTTGCCACCCAGCGATCGACTGCGTTGTGGCACAGGTTGGTGGTGCCATCGACAAACCATTTGGCGAACGGAGGCCGGCTATCGTCGAGTACCCGCGAGAAGGGATGATGCCAGTCGATCCGCCTGGCTTGCTCGATCCAGAATGTCGATGGATCGGTGATCGAGCGTTGGTAAAAGGTGGTAAAACTCATGCTGTCTCCTCGCTTCTTGAAAGAAATCGTAGGGTGGGCAAGTTTTTTTGCCCACGTATTTTTATAAGGATACGCGTGAACTTTATATCACATACAAATCGACATACGCATTGACTGCCATGTCTTCCAGTTTTTTCTGATCAAGCGAAACCTCCAGGATTTTCTGCTGCTGCTTGAGCGACAGCTGGCGCGCCAGGTTGATCTTGAACTTGGCTTCCAGCAGCGCGATGCCATCCTTGCGGCGGCGCGCATGGCCGATCGGATATTCGACCACGATTTCCTTGAGCTTCTTGCCGTCCTTGAATTCAACCGTCAAGGCATTGGCTATCGAGCGCTTCTTCGGATCGTGGTAATCCTCGGTGAATGCCTTGTCTTCAACGCAAACGATCTTGTCGCGCAAGGCGTCGATACGTTTGTCTGACGCTACCTTGTCTTCATAGTCGCCGGCGGTCAGGCGGCCGAAAATCAACGGCACCGCGACCATGTACTGGATGCAGTGATCGCGGTCGGCCGGATTGTTCAGCGGACCTTTCTTGTCGATAATGCGGATGCAGGCTTCGTGCGTGCGGATCGTGATCCGCTTGATGTCCTCCACCTGCTTGTCAGCCTTGGCCAACTCCGCATGCAAAGTCATGGCGGCTTCGACCGCAGTCTGCGCGTGGAACTCGGCCGGGAAGGAAATCTTGAACAGCACATTTTCCATGACATACGACGCATACTTGCGCTGGAACTTGAACGGCTGGCCTTTGAACAGCACATCGTAAAAACCCCAGGTCTTGGCAGTCAGCACCGAGGGATAACCCATTTCGCCGGTCTTGGCGATCAAGGCCAGGCGCACCGCGCGCGAAGTAGCGTCGCCGGCGGCCCAGGATTTGCGCGATCCGGTATTCGGTGCATGGCGATAGGTACGCAGCGACTGGCCGTCGACCCATGCCAGCGACACCGCGTTGAGGATTTCTTCGCGTGTCAGGCCCATCATCTCCGCCACCACCGCGGTCGATGCTACCTTGACCAGCACCACGTGATCCAGGCCGACTTTATTGAAGGAATTTTCGAGCGCGATACAGCCCTGGATTTCGTGCGCCTTGATCATGGCGGTCAGCACGTCTTTCATCTTCAACGGCTGCTTGCCGGCGGCGATGGCGTTGCGCGAGAGCCAGTCGGCGGTGGCCAGGATGCCACCCAGGTTATCGGACGGATGGCCCCATTCCGCTGCCAGCCAGGTATCGTTGAAATCCAGCCAGCGAATCATGGCGCCGATGTTGAACGCAGCCTGGATCGGGTCGAGCTGGAATTGCGTGCCCGGCACTTTGGCGCCGCAAGGCACCACGGTGCCAGGCACAATCGGCCCCATCAGTTTTTTACAAGCCGGGTACTCCAACGCTTCCAGGCCACAACCCAAGGTATCGATCAGACAGTTGCGTGCGGTGTCATAAGCGACCTTGGATGTGATCTTGTAACTGGTCACGTAGTCGACGATATCGACCAGCACCTTGTCGTATTTTGGACGGACGTTCGAGATGTGGGCGGACATTGTTTTCCTTGTCAGATGAAAATTGAAGCCAGAAATGCATCTGTTACACCAATCTAATAAGGCGACCTCTAAAAACTCCGTCATCCCCGCGAACGCGGGGATCCAAGTTACCGATTTACAATAGATTCCCGCGTTCGCGGGAATGACGGGGTCGCCGAGACGGGGTCGCCGAGACGTAACAGGGTTATTCGAATAGCCCATAAGTAACAAGCATCGCTGACAACACCGTCGTCACAAACCCCGGCTCTCCAATATCAACGAATCAGCGCACCTTGCATTCGTTAGCCAGTTGCTGCCCCTGCTTGGAATTGAGCAGCATCGACTTGGCTGGAATCTGGATCCACACCAGGCCGCTGGCTTTATCTTCCAGCCGTACTGCGCCGGTGGTGGTGCTGACCGTAGTCATCGTGTAGGCGCGTCCTTTCCATGTCAATTTGACTTCACCATTGGCGCTGCTGGCTACATCAACCCGGTTACCCAATTCGCAATAAAAATTACCGGCAATCAAACTCGCTGCCGGCGCCGGCGCAAGATTCAGGACATTTGGCGCGGCCGCTGCGGGCTTGGTGTCGGCCAGCGGTACGCTGGAGCCGCAAGCCGCCAGCACGGCAGTAAGTGTTAAAGCGGAAGCAATACGGTAAGAATTCATTACGTTAAAAGCAATCATGTTGTCCCGGCCCGAAGGCTATAAGTAAGCATAGCCCCCGTCGTTGATCACGACGAGGGAATCCGTTGGCTCGCATAAACGTCCGTCTTGCCATTTTGCATAGAGACGCTATTTATGTTTGCCAATCGAGACAAATTTTAAATCTTCTTGGCCCGCAAAATTCACCGGCAGACGAATAATCTTATTCGTCTGTCCGTTGCTCGTTTATGTGTGATCATGTGCGCGAACTGCGCAATGTGATGGAACTCAGGATGAGGCTGAAGGTGTGACTGAAAGTCAGCCGCACCGCCCGCGGTGTAAATTACGGAAACAACAAGACCGCTGAGCGCGGCCTTGTCTTGTCGGTTCCGGCGTCAGTCGTCCTTGGCGCCGGCAATGCCTAGTTCCTGAATCTTGCGCGTGATGGTATTGCGTCCGATGCCGAGACGTACCGCGGCATCGTTCTTGCGTCCATGGGTATGACGCAATGCAATTTTGATCAAGGCCGATTCAAATTGCCGGCCCAGCACATCCATCACATCGGCGTCGCCATTGATGAGCATTTGCGCAGCTTCAATTTCGAGCAAAGCGATCCAGCTTTGCTTTTCGCTTTGCTTTTCGCTTTGCATTTCGCCACTGATTGCGACTTGCCCCAGCGGCGTCGACACCTCTGGATATTGCGTGGCGGCGGCTGGCGCTGCAAGATGCGGATCGAACGCTACCGGCCGGCTGGCCGGGCTTTCCAGCTGCAGGCTTTGATCGTGGCCGCCGACCAGATCTTGCGGCAAATCCTTGATCTCGACGGTCTGGCCAGGCGCCATCACGGTAATCCAGTTGCACAGGTTTTCCAACTGGCGGACGTTGCCCGGCAAATCCAGACCGCTCATGAAACGCATGGCGTTATCGGATACCCGCTTGCTTTCGACACCGAGTTGTTTGGCGCTCTGGCTAAGGAAGTAGCGCGTCAGGATCGGGATGTCTTCGCGCCGCTCGCGCAAGCTCGGCAGGCGCAGCCTGATCACATTCAAACGGTGATACAAGTCTTCCCGGAACAGACCCTCACGGACCCGCGTCTCCAGGTTCTGGTGGGTCGCTGCGATAACGCGGACGTTAGCTTTCAATGACTGATGTCCGCCCACCCGGTAGAAATGGCCATCCGATAAAACCCGCAGCAAGCGGGTCTGCAAATCAAACGGCATGTCGCCGATTTCATCCAGGAACAAGGTGCCGCCTTCGGCTTGTTCAAAGCGGCCGCGGCGCGATGCCTGGGCGCCGGTAAATGCGCCGCGCTCATGGCCGAACAATTCCGACTCCAGCAAATCCTTCGGAATCGCCGCGGTGTTAAGGGCGATGAACGGCTGCGCCGCGCGCGGGCTATGCTTGTGCAAGGCGCGCGCCACCAGCTCTTTACCGGTACCCGATTCGCCGGTGATCAGCACCGTCACATTCGATTGCGACAAGCGGCCGATGGCGCGAAATACGTCCTGCATCGCCGGCGCCTGTCCCAGGATTTCCGGCGTCTCGGCAGACGCTTGCTCGACATTCGCCTCGCGCAAACTTTCTTCCAGCGCACGCCGGATCAGTTCGACTGCCTTGTCGACATCAAACGGCTTGGCCAGGTATTCAAACGCGCCGCCCTGAAATGCGGCAACGGCGGAATCGAGATCGGAAAAAGCGGTGATGATAATCACCGGCACGCCGGGAAACTTGGCTTTGACGGTCTGCAACAACTCCAGGCCGGAAGCGCCAGGCATGCGGATATCGGACACCAGCACCTGCGGTGTGCTCGATTGCAGCGCTTCGATTGCATCGCGCGCATTGGAGAAACTCTTGGTAGTCAGGTTTTCGCGGGCCAGCGCTTTTTCAAGCACCCATCGAATCGATTCGTCGTCGTCAACAATCCAGATTGGTTTCATGTGGTTTCTGCTGCGTCAAGAACGCAGTCCTTTAAACTGTTTGTCATCGCGATGAAAACCGCCATATCAAATTGCCGATCTTGCAGGCAGCCATCAAGGTAGCGGTATCAGAATTCTGAAATCTGTATATCCCGGCCGGCTTTCGCATTCGATGACACCCATGTGCTGTTGCACAAAGGTTTGCGCCAGCGTCAAACCCAAACCGCTGCCGCCATCGCGTCCCGATACCAGCGGATAGAAAATGCGTTCCTGAATCTCGGCCGGGATGCCAGGTCCATTGTCGATGATATGCAAGTCTAGTGCCAGCCGGTAACGCACCTTGGCCAAGGTCACTTGCCGCACTACCCGGCTCTGGAAAACCAGCTCGGCATCGCCCGTTTTGATACGCTCGCTCAGCGCTTGCGCTGCGTTGTGGGCAATATTCAAAATCGCCTGGATCAGTTGTTCCTTGTCGCCGCGGAACTGCGGAATCGACAGATCGTAATCGCGCTTGATGCTCAAGCCGCTTGGAAATTCCGCCACGATCAGGCTGCGCACCCGCTCGCACACCTCATGGATATTGACGTCGCCGACGATCTGCGCCAGCCGGTGCGGCGCCAGCAGACGGTCCACCAGGGTCTGCAGGCGATCGGCTTCCTTGATGATGACTTGCGTGTACTCGCGCAACTCCTTGAGGTGGCGCTCCGGCAGCTCCAGCTCCAGCAACTGGGCGGCGCCGCGGATGCCGCCCAAAGGATTCTTGATTTCGTGCGCCAGGTTACGGATCAGCTCTTTATTGACCTGGCTCTGGTCGATCAGGCGCTCTTCCCGCTCCAGCTTGAGTTGCTGCACATTTTCGCGCAACTCGATCAGCACCGGCATATCAGGGTTGTCGAGGGCGGTGACGATGGTGTCGACCCACAAGGGTTCACGCCCCATGCGTTCCAGGATCAGGTCCTGGCGCGAATCGTCGAATTGATGTTGCAGCGCTTGCTGATAAATCGCAATCAACTGCTCCGGATTCATGAACAGGTCTGACAGGGTCTGCTGCAACAGCAGGCGGCAGGAGCTTTCCAGCAGATTTTCCGCAGCGGCGTTGGCAAACACCAGGCGGCCGTGCTGATCCAGCACCAGTACTGCGGACGCCAGCAGATCAAGGCTGGCAAGTGCGTGCCGTTCGGTGGTTTTTATTGACATCCTGGCATCCTTATTAAAAAGCCTGGTCCAGGCAGAGCGTGGTGGCGCCAGCGTCGGGAAGCACGCTCGGCACCCCATGGCATCTCGACGTCGTTAACACTGTCTTCGTGATTGAAATGGTGCATTTTCCGAGCATAACAAGCTTTGTAGGCAATGTCGGTGGGTAACATGCAGAATCGCCACATTATGGTGCGTCCGGCCCTGGCATTATCTTGGAGTCAGTCGGGCTTAGGGGATCGAAGCGAAAAAAATAACTGAGCGAGGACAGATTTTGCCGGATTCGCAGTGTCAATAGCCTAGCTATTGACCAAGAAGCTGGTGAAATATGGTCCGCTCAGATATTTTTGCAGCCGATCACCTAAGTCCGACTGACTCCTATACCGATAGGCAAAAATAAAGGCCGCAGTAGCGGCCTTATGGATCAAGCAAGGTTGATACCATGCGCGGTATTACTTGAGATTCGACAGTTCCCGGTTGAGGGCATCGATATTTTTCTCGCTGCGGGCAATATCTTCTTTCATCGACGCCACCCGTTCCTGGTATTTGGCGTAATTGCGTTCGTTGCCTTGCCGATCCGGCGTGCCATCGTTGTATTCCTTCTTGAGATTGGCCAGGCGCTCCTGCTCATTCCTCATCTCATCCTGCAGGATCTGGCGGCGATCGTTGTCGCGCGCCTTTTGCGTGCCGTTATCCACCTTCGGGAAATCAGACGGCGTTGATGCTGCCGGCTTGCTGGAAGCCGCGCCTCCGCCCCCGCTCGGCTTGCTGGACGAAGTAGTCACAGTCAACGGCGGCAAACTGACACGTTTGCAACCTTTGGTATCGCCGGTGTTCTTGTATTCCTTGACGCCGTTCTGGTCAACACACAGAAAGACTTCGCTTTGGGCGTGGACGGTGGCGCTGAACGTGCCGCCGAACATGCTGACGGCAGCCAACAGCAGGAAACCCCGGGGAAAACGTAACGTAGGACGCAACATTGGACGCATCATAGGCTGCTTCATAGACTTTCTTCGCAATTCAATCGTCAATCGAGACGCTAGTTTATGTCAAGAAACTTCCAATGACAAACCATCCTTCACAATATAAATTACGACACGTTGATAAAGAAAACAAGCATGTAAAAAAAACAAAAGGACAGGAAAAATCTCCTGTCCTTTTTTATCTTGCCGGTCAGCCTTGCACAAGGCAAGGCAGCCCTTCAAAACTTACGAATCAACTTATGACTTATACCGAATAGTACATGTCGAATTCGATCGGGTGCGTCGTCATGCGGAAGCGTTGAACTTCTTGCATTTTCAAGTCCAGGTAAGCATCGATCATGCTGTCGCTGAATACGCCGCCACGGGTCAGGAACTCGCGATCCTTGTCCAGTGCTTCCAGAGCTTCTTCCAGCGAAGCGCAAACGGTAGGGATCAGTTTGTCTTCTTCTGGTGGCAGATGGTACAGATCTTTCGATGCTGCCTCGCCTGGATGGATCTTGTTCTGCACGCCGTCCAGACCAGCCATCAGCAATGCCGAGAAGCACAGGTACGGGTTAGCCAGCGGATCCGGGAAACGGGTTTCGATACGACGGCCCTTTGGATTCGCCACGTGCGGAATACGGATCGAAGCCGAACGGTTACGCGCCGAGTAAGCCAGCTTGACCGGTGCTTCGTAACCTGGAACCAGACGCTTGTACGAGTTGGTGCCTGGGTTGGTGATCGCGTTCAGCGCCTTAGCATGCTTGATGATGCCGCCGATGTAGAACAGCGCGAATTCGGACAGGCCGGCATAGCCGTCGCCAGCAAACAGGTTCTTGCCGTCTTTCCAGACCGATTGATGCACGTGCATGCCGGAACCGTTGTCGCCAACGATAGGCTTAGGCATGAAAGTAGCGGTCTTGCCGTAAGTGTGGGCAACGTTCCAGATCACATATTTCATGTTCTGGGTCCAGTCGGCGCGCTCGACCAGCGTCGAGAACTTGGTGCCGATTTCATTTTGGCCGGCGCCAGCCACTTCGTGGTGATGCACTTCAACCGGGATGCCCAGCGATTCCAGGATCAGGCACATTTCCGAACGCATGTCTTGGAAGCTGTCGACCGGTGGCACTGGGAAATAGCCGCCCTTGACGGTTGGACGATGGCCGGTGTTGCCGCCTTCGAGCTTGGCGCCGGTGCTCCAGGAAGCTTCTTCGGAACCGATCTTGACGAAGCAGCCCGACATGTCGGAGCCCCAACGGACGTCGTCGAAAATGAAGAATTCTGGTTCTGGACCGAAATAGGCAGTATCGCCCAGGCCGGAAGATTTCAGATAGGCTTCAGCGCGCTTGGCGATCGAACGCGGGTCGCGGTCGTAGCCCTTGCCGTCGGATGGTTCGATCACGTCACATTGCATGAACAATGTGGTTTCTTCCATGAACGGGTCGATGTTGGCGGTGTTCGGGTCCGGCATCAACAACATGTCGGAAGCTTCAATACCCTTCCAACCAGCAATAGAAGAACCGTCAAATGCATGACCCGACTCAAATTTATCGATATCGAAATGAGAGACCGGAACAGTTACGTGCTGCTCCTTGCCTTTGGTGTCAGCGAAGCGAAAATCAACGAATTTGACTTCGTTGTCTTTTGCCATTTTCAAGACTTCTGCGGCCGTCATTGCCATGTGAATCTCCTAAATTAATGAAAGTACTGCATTTTTAAATTGTGTGACCTGCTCAAGATCTGTTGCACGCGGATCTCAGCGTCGCAGTAACATCATGGACAGGTAGTGAGCATCCTCAGACCGGACAGCAATTCAGTACGACCAGAACTCAGTGCAGGATGATAGCAGAATCCATGCCACCATCCGTTTGTGAGATAGTGCTTATTTGGTCTGGTAATTTGCTTGTTTGGAAGGCTTTATTTACCTTTTCACACTGTTAGCCTTGCCATTGCAACAATATCGAATCACCAATCAGGTGCAATGAAAAATGAAAGCACCATTTTTGTGCAAGCAATCAGGTAAATCACTAATTCGCACCAATTAAGTGCGAATAAGGCTAAGTTAAGATTTAAATTAATCACCAACACGAAATCGAATTCTCCAGGAGAAATGCCATGCCTAGCAGTAACGAAATCCTGACCACTGCCAAACAACGTGGTCAAAATGATCACCTGCCCTATGCCGGTGCCGTCACGCCAAGCGAGGCCTTCTCTTTATTGGAAAGCGATGTCGCGACGATCCTGGTGGATGTCCGCACCAATGCTGAGCGCGACTGGGTCGGCCGGGTAGCGATTCGCGAGTCGCAGCATGCCGCGGTGCAATGGTCGCAATATCCCGGCGGCGTGCAGAATCCAGACTTCCTGGCGCAACTGGCGCAGGTTGCGGAAAAAGGGACGCCTTTGTTGTTCCTGTGCCGCTCCGGCGTGCGCTCGCAACATGCGGCCAAGCTGGCCACCGAACACGGTTACAGCAATTGCTTCAATATTCTGGAAGGTTTTGAAGGCGATAAGGATAACAACGGCCATCGTAAAAACGTCAATGGCTGGTGCAAGGCAGGGTTGCCTTGGTCGGGTGCCTGAGGTTGTTTCCCAGGCGTTGATTCAGGCTTTCTGATAAGCCAGTATTCGGTTCTCATATTTCTGGTCTTCGAATACGTGCCAGGCAGTACCGATGTCGACGAAGCCGTAGGCGCGGTAGAAGGCCAGCGCCTGTACATTGCCGGCCCAGGCCCTAAGCCAGAGCCTGGTGCCGACGTTATCGATCGCGTGCCCCAACAGCGCGCGGCCGATGCCGCGCCCGTGAAAATGTTCCTGCACGTATAGCGTGTCGACCTCAATCCCGCCGAAATTTGCTTCGTCACAGCGCGAATCCAGATCGAGCAGGATATACCCAAGCAGATTTTCTCCGTCCGCTTTCACAAACAGCCGGTAATCGGGATCGGCAATGATCTCGCGGAAATACTCCGGCGTAAAGGTAGACATCACCTCACGCGCCAGGTCATCGCTGACGCCTTCGGTGGCATAGGTGTGCAGCCAGACCTGGACCGACAGCGCGGTCAGGCTCATGCAATCGGCGTCTACCGCGTTACGAATCACGTTAACCCTTCATGCGCGCAAGCGATGCAATCGCTACCCGCGCCGCCGCCAGGTCCCAGGCGGCCTGGCCGACGGTCTTGTACACCGGCAGCAGTGCCTGCTGGGTAAAGCCATGGGCCAGCACGTCGGGTAATTCAACCACTTTGCTCCAGTCGACCTGCGCTTGCAGCAAATCGCCAGCTTCATGTTTGGCGCCGGCCAGGCAGTCGACTACCACGGTGCGGCTGTGCAAAAGCTCGGCCGGGAACTCCACCATATCCGGTTTGAAGGCGCCTACGCCGATCGCCAACGTGGTCGCGGCGATATTGGCAGGAATCACGGCTGTGCGCGAAGTGGTCAACGCTATCAGGACATCCGTATGCGGCAAATCAGTGGCCAGCGTCGCGACGTCCAGCGGCTTGATTGCGATATGCGGATGACGCACCAGCAAGGCATCGCAAAATGCCTGGGTCTTTTGCATATCGCGCGCTGCCACCCAAAATTCATTGACGCCAAAATATTCGACCAGGCCGTCGGCATGCGCGATGGCTTGCACTCCGGTGCCGATCAGCAATGCGGATTTCGGTTTGAACGGCAGCAAGGCTTCGATGCCGAGCAAACTTACCGCGGCAGTCCGGCGTGCTGTAACGGTAGGACCATGCAACAGCGCCAGGCGGCGGCCGCTGGCGGCATCGAACACTACCACTTCACCCTGAATCGCCGGCAGCTGGTACTGCGCGTTATTGGCATGCACGGTGATCAGCTTGGTCATGCCGATATCGGCAGCGATGGCGGGCATGCATAACAGCACGCTAGCCTTGTCGATTTCCACCACCATGCGTTCGGGCGCGTTGATCTTGCTTTCACGCAGTTGCTGCGCAACCGCTACCAGTGCGGGCACCAGCTCGGAATAAGGCAGAGCGGCGGCGGTGCTTTCGGCGTCGAGAATTTGCATGTTGTTTTGACGAAAAAAAAGAATCGGCGCAAATCAGCGCAAGAAAAACCCTTGCGGGAACGGATCGCTATCTTCCAGCACCCACTGGTTGAAACCCATGATATGGGCGTTGCCGGTGACTTCGGTATGCACCGCATCGAATTCGCCGACTTTGGCAGTGCCGGTCACCCGCACCTTGAAACAACTGCCGACAATGCTTTCATTCACCAATGTCTGATTCAAGGCCAGCTTCTGCCGCAGGAACAATTGCGCGGCGCGGCCCGAGGTGCCGGTGCCGGTCGGCGAACGGTCTACTTCGCGGTCGGCAAAGATGCAGACATTAGCTTGATCCGCATTCGGATCATTCGGCGCGCCATCGATGATGGTGCCGTACAAGGTATCCAGGCCGGGCTCCAGCGGGTGCTGGATCTTGACTTTATCCTTGACCGCCTGCTTGGTTTCCGCGCCCAGCTGGATCAGGTTGCGCACCTGCTCCGGCTTGATCTTGAGCCCGGTCTGATCGGCATTCATGTAGTAGTAGAAAGCTCCGCCGAAAACGATGTCGCCGGTGACTTTGCCAAAGCTCGGGGTCTCGACCTCGACATCGCGCTGATAGATAAATGCCGGCACATTGCGGAACGTAACGGCGCCGGCGCGCATGCCGTCCCACTCGACCTGCGCTTCGATGAAGCCGGCGGGAGTATCAAAGCCGATGCGCGTCAACGGTATCGTACGTTCCACATGATTGAGTTCCACCAGCACCTTGCCGAGCGCGATGATGCCGTGTCCGCACATGTCGCTATAACCTTCGTTATGGATGAAGATCACGCCGAAATCGGCGGCCGGCGTCACTGGCGGCAACAGATACGCACCGTACATGTCGGCATGGCCGCGCGGCTCGTTCATCAGGAACTGGCGGACGTCGTCGCGCTGTGCCTTGAGCCAGCTGCGGCGTTCGAGAATCGTCTTGCCCGGCACCGGCGGCAAGCCGGAAATGACGATGCGCAACGGCTCACCGCCGGTGTGTGCATCTACCGTGTGTATGGTGCGTGTGTAACTTAGCATGGGGAGTTTGTTTGAAGAGAATTGCGAATATCGTGTTGGGTGGGCATCGGTGTTCGTGCGTGAACCGGGATGCCCTGCCTGTGTCTGCACCGCGTGGGAAAAAAATCTTGCCCACCCTACCTGACTGCTGGATGTAGGGTGGACACGTATGCCCACGCGGCGCTGGTTAGTAGCTGATTAGTAGCTGGTCAGCGCTTCCGGCACGCCGGCCTTGAAGCGATAAACCGTTACCGGCGATTGCTTCAGATCGTGGTTGGCGTCGAATTCATAAGAGCCGGCTACACCCTTGTAGTGAATTTTTTCCATCGCCGATACATATTGCTTGGGCTCTACCGAATTGGCTGCCTTCATCGCCTGCGCGATCAGCATCATGCCGTCGTAGAACGATGCTGCATAGGTTTCCGCAGGACGGTTGTAACGCTTCTGGTAGTCCGCTGCGAAAACTTTGCCTGAAGCGAGCTTGTCCAGCAAGGCGCCGCCCTGTGTGCAATACACCTGGTCGGTAATCGCATCGCCGCCCAGACGGCCCATTTCCGGCGAGCAGATGCCATCGCCGCCCAGGAACATGGCGCTCACGCCCAGCTGTTTCATCTGGCGTGTCATCGGGCCGCCCTGTGGTGCATAGCCGCCGTAGAAAATCGCGTCAGGTTTCTTGGCCTTGATGCTGGTCAGGATAGCGGTGAAGTCGGTCGCCTTGTCATTGGTGAAGTCGTTGCCGAGCACCTTGATGCCGTTGGCTTTGGCGACTTTCGAAAACTCTTCCGCCAGGCCTTGGCCGTATGCAGTGCGGTCATCGATGATCGCGACTGTCTTGACCTTCAGCTCCTTGGCCGCATACAGCGCCATCTTGCCGCCCAGCTGGCTATCGCTGGCCGCTACCCGGAATACCGAGTGAAAGCCTTGCAAAGTCACCTTTGGATTGGAGGCAACGGTGCCCATCACGATGCCGGCGTCGTTATAGACGCGCGATGCAGGAATCGTAACGCCCGAGTTGTATGGGCCGACCACTGCCTTGACGCCCATGTCGACCAGCTTTTGCGCTACGCTGACGCCGGAACGCGGATCAGCCTGGTCGTCTTCCATCTGGGCGACGAACTTGATTTTCTTGCCGCCGATAACCATGCCCTGGGTATTCAGCTTATCGATCGCCATGGCCAGGCCGCCCTGGTTGTCGCGGCCGGCAGATGCCTGGGGGCCGGTCAGCGGGCTGCTGAAACCGATTTTTATTTCTTGTGTCTCCTGCGCCATTGCGAGCGCTGGGAATGCAGCCATCATAACCATCATCAGTTTGGTCCGTGCGTACATGGCGTATCCTTTCGTCTGTCTTTAGTAATAGTGTTTTTTTAATAATAGCACCCATCGTCAGACGTGGGTGCCAAGGACGTCTCTTGCAGATCGAATCCTAGCAGGGACGCCGCCACATTAAATTCTTTTATGGGGCGGGTTCTCCGTAGATTCGATGGCAAAATGACGCGACCCAACTAGGATTTTAGGTGCTATCCGGCGGCGAAGGAAACAAATTGAAGGTAGGCGAAGATAAGTTGAGAGCAGGCGTGATATGCAGGCCAGGTCGGCGCTGGTCAGTGGCAATCGGGTACGTTCTGGTCCAGGTAGACTTCGAAAGCAACGTTATTGATCCATTTTTTTCGATTGTCGGCCCAGTAGCCGCTATCGCTCCACGCGTTGTTCAGTTGCTGCAGATAGGCAGCCAGCGCGATATCTACCGGCCTGACCGCGAAAGTCAGCGTGGCCGGGCGGCCATCCAGCGGCAAACTGGCTGAAAATTTCTTCCATTCTGGCAGATCAAGCATGCCGTTCATGACAGTATCGTCATGCACCGCGGCGTCGCAGCCGCCGGTTCTGAGCGCCAGCAATGCATCGGCCGGCGCTCTAACTACTTTTTCGACTGCGCCATAGCCCGCCGCCATGCTGCCCACATAGGCTCCGCCTTGCGCCACACATATGCTGCGGCCGCGCAGTTGCGCCAAACGCCTGATGTCGGTATCGCTGCGCATGATCAGTTTGGGACGTGCCTGATAGCTGGTCGGCAGCAATGTTGCACTCGCGCGCAGCGCGTCGGCATCGGCCTGTTTCAGATTCAGTAGCAACAGATCGACTTTGCCCTGTGCCAGCAGTTGCTGCCGATTCTGCGCCGTCACTTTTACTGTGCGCACCGTGACGCCCAGGCGATGCGCCAGATCGTCGGCGGCCGCGTTGTAGAAACCGTCCGGAGTCCGATACTTTATGCCCGCTGCATGTTCCGGCACGACATAGCTGACGCCAACCACCAATTGACCGCGTTGTTTGATCTGCTGCAAGTTGGCCGCTGTAGCACTGACCTGCAATGTACAGGCCAGCAGCAGAAGCGCGAATCGGAGGGATGAAAACGACGGCAGGATAGTCATTGGTCACGAATCAAACGATCAGACGTACTGGTAGCGCAACACCCTGTGCTTCAGGTTTTCCAGGATCAACTGGTCGATCAGCGCCGCCAGGATCGCAATCGCGAGAATATTGGTCATCACACCGACCATGTCCGCAGTTTCACCGGCATAGGCCAGGGTGCGTCCCAGCCCTTTGCCGAAGCCGATCAGCATTTCCGCCGAAATCAAGGCGCGCCAGGCGTTGCCAAATGCCAGCTGGGCGCCCGTAATCAGTTCCGGCATGACGGCCGGCAAATACACCCGCTTCAACATATCCCAACGCGTTGCGCCCATCACCCTTGCGGCCGAGACATGCACCTGCTGCACGCTTTCGGTGGCATTCATGACGCTGAGCGCGGCCGGAAAAAATGCTGCCAACGCGACCACCACCATGATCGGCAGATTGCCGAAACCCATCAGTATCAGGAACAGCGGCACCCAGGCAATCGATGGAATCGACTGCAGGATGATGATGGCCGACTTCAGGACTTCGCGGAAGAAAAACAAGATCGCGCCGATCAGGCCGAAGCCGATCCCGCACAACATCGCCGCCGCATAACCGCCGCCGAGCCGAGTCAAGCTGCCCCACAGGGCGGTACGGAATTCCGGCGTCAGCGCTTCTTGCCACAAACGCTCCAGCACCGGCAACACGCCCGGCATCAGGAAATCCGGCAAGGACCACGCTGCAATCTGCCACAACAGGAAAATGAACAAAATAGCCAGCAGCATGGCAAGTTTTTTGCGGTAACCGACCAGCCGGCTTTGAGTACTCATAGATAAACCAAAACAATACGTATAGGTTGAAGTGAGGCCGCCCGAGACAGCGCGGCCGGCGATGCCGGATGGTTAAAATCAGTGTTACAGCTTACGGTCCTTTTGCCAGTCCAGGTCGATGATCGCATTGACGTTGAACGGTTTGCCGTCGCGTGTTTTGAGGGAACCCTGCTCTTGCAGGATATTCGCCAGCTCCTGCATCCGCGCCAGTTCCTTGGCGGTCAGCACGGCGCTGAATGTCTGGCTCTTGATCGCATCGCGAATCACCGTTTCGCGCGGCAGGTCGCCATGCTTCAGTGTCTTCAAAGTCGGATCGGCGATGAAATAGCTGGCGATCAGTTTCGATGCTGCCGTTGGATCTTTTTGCAAAAGATCGATCGCTTCGCGTTGCGCGTCCAGCGACTTCCAGACCGCATCACGACGCTTAGCCAAAGTCTCGCCGGAAGTAATCACCACCATGCAAGGGAACGGCCAGACTTCGCCGACTTCATAAATCTGCTTGACCGGCGCCACTAGTTTCGCAATGCTGGCTTGCGGTTCGAACAGGAAGGCGGCATCGACACGCTTGCCTACCAGCGATTGCACCGCCACCTGCGGACTGACGCCGAGAATGTTGACGTCGTCGGCTTTCAAACCGGCGTTCTTGAGCGTCACACCTTTGAGGACGGTATCGGCAGTGCTGCCTTCGGCTTGCGACGCCAGGGTACGCCCTTTTAATCCCGCCACATCCTTGATGCCGCTATCCTCGCGCACCACGATAGCGTGATAACCATGCTGAGCGCCGGCCACCACCTTGAGATCGGCGCCTTTGGAAGCCCAGGCGGCAGCATTGGTGAAGCCCAGCACACCGCTATCAAGCTGGCCGCCGACGATGGCTTTGATCAGGTCGGTGCCGGATTTGAATTCAACCAGTTCTACTTCCAGACCATGCTTCTTGTAGAAACCACCCTCAAAGGCGGCGATCGCCTGCGCGTCGTCCATGACCCGCAGATAACCGATCTTGAATTTCTCGGCGGCGCCGGCCTGGCCTGCCATTGTCAGCAGCAGCGCCGGAATCAGCAATAATGGTTTTAACAACGACGTTAATCGAGTACTGGATTTCATGCGGCAATTCCCTCAAGTTTTTTTGCGAATGCGTCTTGCTCTGCGTGAATTCCGAGCAGGCAAAGAATTTCCCGCCGGGTGGCGGCAAACTCGGATAAATCGTGGGTTTTCTCGTGGTGGTTCAGGTTGAACTCACGCAGCACCTTGGCCGGGCGCGGGCTGAACACCAGAATCCGGTCGGCCAGGAACAGAGCTTCGTCGACGTCGTGCGTCACCAGCAGTACCGTCGGCCGCTCTTCCCGAATCAACTGGCGCAGGGAATCCTGCAAGGTCATGCGGGTCAGCGCATCCAGCGCGCCAAACGGCTCGTCCAGCAGCAACACCTTAGGTTTGGTGATGAAGGCACGCGCCAGCGCGGCGCGTTGCCGCATGCCGCCCGAGACCTGATGTGGATAGTAGGTTTCAAAACCCTGCAGGCTGATTTTAGAAAGCCAGTCGCGCGCTTGCTTACGCGCGTTGGCCTTGCTGACTTTTTGCAACTCCAATGCCAAGGCCACGTTCGCTTCCAGCGTCAGCCACGGATACAGCGCATTCTCCTGGAACATCAACATCCGTTCAGGATGCGGACCTTTGATCGCCTGGCCATCTGCCAATACCGCGCCGCTGCTGGGCGCGCCAAGACCCGCCGCCAGATGCAATAAAGTCGATTTACCGCAGCCGGAAGGACCAACCAGGGCGACCAGTTCGCCTTCTTCGATTTCTCTGCTGAAATCGGCGATCACCGGCAAGCCGGAGAATTGCTTGTTGATATGCTGAAAAGATAACTTCATGGGAAATGGCAGCCTTTGCGTCGTCCGGCAACGCAGGCCTAAGTCGGCTAGCGTATATAAAGTGGATTTTTTATTCACTTTCCACTTTATCGATCAACTTTCCGGCTTACAACAACTTATAACTTCTATGCTTATGCGAAAAACAGATATAGACGCCCGTCATAGCACTATTAACCGCCTCCCGGATTGCCAGCCGCCACCATTTCAGGCAATGCCGTCGGCACGTCCGGATAGCGCAAGCGCACCCCCAATTCGTGCTTGATACGGTTGTTTTGCAAACGGCGCGATTCCGACATAAAGGACAGCAACATCGGCGACACCACTTGTTCCAGCTCGGCACGCGGCAGCCGCGGCGACAACGGCAAGCCGAAAGCCCGGGCTACCAGATCGAAGTATTCCGCCATTTTCAATTGAGAGTCGTCGCTCGCATGGTAGATGCGCAGGGGCGATGCCTTGAAGACGGCCGCTACGATGATGCGCGCCAGGTCGTCGGCGTGAATATGGTTGGTATACACGTCGTCGGCGGCGATCAAGGCCGGGGTGGCCTTTTGCAAACGGGCCAGCGGCAGCCGGTTTGCGGCGTAAATTCCAGGCACGCGCAGAATCGCCAGGCGCCCACTGCGACGCCGTGCCCAGGCTCGCAATACATGCTCGGCATCGACGCGGCGCCTGGCGCGGCCATTGTGCGGGCTCACGGCACGGGTTTCGTCTATCAGCGCACCGGCGCAATCGCCATAGACGCCGGTAGTACTGATGTAAACAAGAGTGGCCCGCTCAGGTAAAATGGCGGCCAGGTTGCGGGTGCGCTGGTCTTTTTCTCCTACGGAATGCGGCGGCGCCAGATGGACGACAGTCTGCGCCAGACGCGCTAAGCGCCCCAATGTTGCCGGTTGATCAAGATCAGCCACCAGCGGAATCGCCCCGGCAGCGCGCAATTCGGCGCAACGGGCAGCCTGGCTGGTTACCGCGAATACGCGAAACCGGTGTTTCAGCAGCGCTACCACGCGTAATCCCACGTCGCCGCAGCCGAGAATCAACAGACGCGGCTTGCCAAGCTTGCCATCGTGGTCATGGTTTTGTTTTATATTTTTCATTACAGGATTGTATGAGTTTTCAGATAACTGTTCAGCCTAGCGGTCGTCAATTCAGCTGCGACGAGGGCGAGACCATTCTCAACGCCGCCATCCGCGCCGGCGTCGGCCTGCCTTACGGTTGTAAAAACGGTGCCTGCAGTTCGTGCAAAGGCAAGTTGCTGAACGGCGACATCACCCACGGCGCCCATCAGGAAAAAGCCCTGCCGGTCAAGGAAGAACAATTGGGCTTTGCCCTGTTCTGCTGCGCCACGCCGCATTCCGACGTTACCATCGAAGCGCGCGAAGTGGCTGGCATTGGCGAATTTCCGATACGCAAAATGCCGACTCGCGTGGTCAAGCTCGACAAGGTGGCCGAGGACGTCATCGTATTGTCGCTGCAATTGCCGGCCAACGAACGCCTGCAGTATCTGGCCGGCCAATACGTCGAATTCATGTTGCGCGATGGCAAACGTCGTAGCTACAGCATGGCTAACGCGCCTTACAAGGATGACTACCTGACGTTGCATATCCGCCACATGCCGGGCGGCTTATTTACCGATCAAGTGTTTTCCACCATGAAAGAGCGCGACATCTTGCGCCTGGAAGGCCCGCTCGGCACATTCTTCCTGCGTGAAGATTCGGACAAGCCGATGGTGCTGCTCGCCTCGGGTACCGGTTTCGCCCCGATCAAGGCCGTGATCGAACAATGCATCCATACCGAATCGCAACGGCCGATCACCTTGTACTGGGGCGGACGCCGCCCGCAGGACCTGTACATGATGGCGCTGTGCGAGGAATGGGCCAGCGCGCTGCCGAACTTCAAGTTCGTGCCGGTGATTTCGAATGCACAGTCGGATGATCAATGGACGGGCCGGAGCGGCTTCGTCCATCAGGCAGTGATTGAGGACATGCCGGATCTGTCCGCCTATCAAGTGTATGCCTGCGGCGCGCCGATCGTGGTGGAATCGGCGCAACGCGACTTTGTCGCCCTGTGCAAGTTGCCGGCCGAAGAGTTTTATGCGGATTCGTTTACGTCGGAAGCCGATCTGGCGGCGTAATACCAAAATTCGTGGGAACAGCCGACAACAACGGCGCAAATATTTTTTGACGCACCACACAAAAGGTCCTAATATTTGCGTCATGAACATGATCAAGACATTGTTGCGACGCCGTAGCCCATTACCTCAGCCTGGTAAGCCGTGCGCGTGACCGTCGATTGATCACGAAGCCACAGGCGATGCCTGTGGTTTTTTTTTGCCCTTAATTTGGAGTAGCCATATGGAACACAGCGTGAAATTCAGCGATTATCCGGTCGACGACCTGATGTACATCACCAACCGCCCTCCTCTGGTGTTTACCGAAGGCGACGGCATGTGGATGACGGATCATGCCGGCAAGCGCTACCTGGATTACCTGCAGGGCTGGGCCGTCAATTCGCTGGGCCACTCGCCGCAGTGCATCCAGGATGCGCTGCTGGAACAATCGAAGAAGATCATCAATCCTTCGCCGGCCTTTTACAATGCGCCGTCGATTGAACTGGCGCGCCTGCTGACCGCCAACTCCTGCTTCGACCGCGTGTTTTTCACCAACAGCGGCGCTGAAGCCAATGAAGGCGCGATCAAGCTGGCGCGCAAATGGGGCAAGAAGAATCCGAACCAGGACGGCCAGAACCGGTTTGAAATCATCACTTTCAACCATAGCTTTCATGGTCGCACCCTGGCCACCATGTCAGCCAGCGGCAAGCCGGGCTGGGATACCATTTTTGCGCCGCAAGTGCCGGGCTTCCCTAAAGCCGAGCTGAACGATCTGGCCAGTGTCGAAAAGCTGATCAACGACAAGACCGTAGCGGTCATGCTGGAGCCGGTACAGGGCGAAAGCGGCGTGATCCCGGCGACCCGCGAATTCATGCAAGGCTTGCGCGAACTGACCAAAAAGCGCGGCATCTTGCTGGTCGTCGACGAAGTGCAATCCGGCATGGGCCGTAGCGGCGAGCTGTTTGCTTATCAATTGTCCGGCATCACCCCGGATATCATGACGCTCGGTAAAGGCATCGGCGGCGGCGTGCCGCTGGCGGCATTATTGGCGCGGGAAGAGATCGCTTGCTTCGAGGCCGGCGACCAGGGTGGTACTTACAATGGCAATCCGTTGATGACGGCGGTCGGCCTGGCGGTGATCAATACCTTGCTGGCGCCTGGCTTCCTGCAGTCGGTAAAAGACAAGGGTGCCTACCTGAGCAGCGAGTTGTTGAAACTTACCGAAAAACACGGACTCGAAGGCGAGCGTGGCGAAGGTTTGTTGCGGGCGTTGAAACTGGGCAGCGACATCGGTCCGCAAATTGTCGATATCGCGCGCGACCTGAATCCGGTCGGCCTGCTGCTCAACTCGCCGCGGCCGAACCTGCTGCGCTTCATGCCATCGCTGAACGTGACGATTGCAGAAATCGACCAGATGATCGCCATGTTGTCGGACGTGATTAGCCAGATCAAGAAGTAAAACTGACCAAGGTGACTACTTAATGACGGCGAGAATGACGATTAGAAATCTCTTTATCTGCTGCCTGGCGTTGTTGCTGGCAGCTTGCGGCGGCACCGGTTTGGTCCGCCCCGGCTCCGCCGACGACACACCTGTCAGCGAAAAGGGCAACGACATCGTCATCTACTCACTGGGCCTGATTGATACCAACTATCGCTTCGGCGGCAAGAACCCGGAAGCCGGGCTCGATTGCAGCGGCATGGTCACTTATGTGTATAAACAGGCGGCGGGACTCAATGTCACCGGTAGCGCGGCAGATATCGCGCGTCAGGGGAGAAGCATTTCCAAGACAGAACTGCGCCCCGGCGATCTGGTTTTTTTCAATACCATGCACCGCGCTTTTTCCCATGTCGGGATTTACATTGGCGATGGCCGTTTCATCAATGCGCCATCGACCAACGGCAAGGTGCGTATCGACCGTCTTGACAATCGTTATTACGCGACGCGCTTTGAGGCTGTGCGCCGGTATTTCGATTGATTGCTTTTGATTGATTGTTGTCGGCTGATTTAAATAAAAAACGCCGTTCCGGCTGATGCTGGAACGGCGTTTTTTTTATGTTGCGTGGGCACTGCATGCCCACCCTGCTTCTTTATTTCTTCTTTGGAATGAACAGGTCGGTGATCGTACCCAGGCCCATTTCAGCCGCAAACATCGGCGTCTCCGACAGCGTCGGATGAGCATGGATGGTCAGCGCCAGATCTTCCAGATCAGCCCCCATTTCCATCGCCAACACGGTTTCCGCCAACAGTTCGCCGGCATTCACACCAACGATACCGGCGCCGATGATGCGTTTTGTGGTCGGATCCCACAACAGCTTGGTCATGCCGTCGTCGCGGCCCATTGCCAGTGCACGGCCGCTTGCCGCCCACGGGAAATTGGCTTTTTCGAAAGGAATACCCTTCGCTTTGGCTTCGGTTTCGGTCAGGCCCATCCAGGCGATTTCCGGATCGGTGTAGGCCACCGAAGGAATCGTCATCGCATCGAATTCAACCTTGTGCCCGGCGATCACTTCAGCTGCAACCTTGGCTTCGTTGGTGGCTTTGTGGGCCAGCATAGGGTCGCCGCAGATATCGCCGATGGCGAAGATGTGCGAAACGTTGGTACGCTGCTGTTTGTCGGCTGGAATGAAGCCGCGCTCGTTGACGATCACGCCAGCTTTTTCAGCTGCGATTTCCTTGCCGTTAGGACGGCGGCCTACGGCCACCAGTACCATATCGTAGAGTTGCGGTTCCGGTGCTGCCGGGGAGCTGCTGTCGGCGCCTTCAAAGGTTGCGCGCAAACCTTCTTTCAAGGCTTCCAGCTTGGTGACCTTGGTTTTCAGGTAAATCGCTTCGTAGCGTTTTTCGATGCGTTTTTGCAGCGGCTTGACAACGTCGCGGTCGGCCGCCGGAATCAAGCCGTCGGCAAATTCGACCACCGTTACTTTGGAACCGAGCGCGTCATACACGCATGCCATTTCCAGGCCGATGATGCCGCCGCCGATGACCAGCAGTTTCTTTGGAATCTGACGCAGTTCCAGCGCGCCGGTGGAATCGATCAGACGCGGATCGCCGTAAGGGAAACCAGGGATTTGGGCAACCGAAGAACCGGCAGCGATAATCGCATTCTTGAAACCGACTACTTTCGGGCCGTCAGCGGTGGCTACCGTGATCGTGTTGGCAGAGCTGAATTCACCCTTGCCGGTCAGCACTTGCACTTTGCGCGCCTTGGACAAGCCGCTCAGGCCACCCGTCAATTTCTTGATGACGCTTTCTTTCCATCCGCGCAAGGCATCGATATCGATTTCCGGCGCCGACATCTTGACGCCGAAATGCGCCATTTCTTCCGCTTCGGTAATCACCTTGGCAGCATGCAAGAGCGCCTTGGATGGAATACAACCGACATTCAGGCAAACCCCGCCGAGGCTAGGATAGCGCTCGATCATCACCACGCTTTGCCCCAAATCGGCAGCGCGGAATGCCGCGGTATAACCGCCAGGACCTGCGCCCAACACCATGGTGTCGCACTCGATATCGACCTTGCCGGCGAAACTGACGGCGGCGGGAGCAGGAACGGTAGCTGCAGGCGCTGCTGCCGGAGCAGCTGCGGCAGGAGTAGCTGCAGCCGTAGCGGGAGCTGATCCAGCTGCACCGGCGGTTTCCAGCAACACGATCAGCGAACCTTCGCTAACCTTGTCACCGACCTTGACCTTGATTTCCTTGATCGTACCAGCCTGGCTCGATGGAATTTCCATGCTGGCCTTGTCCGATTCGACAGTAATCAGCGACTGGTCGACCTTGACGATGTCGCCAACCTTTACCATCAATTCGATGACATCGACTTCCTTGACGTCGCCGATATCCGGCACTTTGATTTCAATCGTGCTGACGGCGCCAGTCGCTGCGGCCGGTGCAGCAGCAGGTGCAGCAGCCGGGGCGGCGGCAGCTGGCGCCACGGCCGGTGCAGCAGCGGGCGCAGCGGATGCTGCGGCACCGGCGGCTTCCAACACCAGAACCAGCGAACCTTCGCTAACCTTGTCGCCTACCTTGACCTTGATTTCCTTGATGACGCCGGCCTGGCTGGAAGGAATCTCCATGCTGGCCTTGTCCGATTCCACCGTGATCAGCGACTGATCGACCTTGACGGTATCACCCACCTTGACCAGCAATTCAATGACTTCTACTTCTTTGACGTCGCCGATATCCGGGACCTTGACTTCAACCATACTCATAGCGTTTGCTCCATGCTCGTTCCTCCGTCAGGAGGAAAAATGTGTGATGTAGTGTGATGCTGCGTGGTGTGCACAGCGTGCCCTGCGCCGCCTAGGATTTCATTTCAAAACTGTGAATGCGCATCGGAGTGGCAGAGCTCTTATCGAATTCAACGCCGGCATGAATCCCGACTTCGGCGATACGCTGTGCGCTGACATCCTGATCGTAGACTGCATACATCGCACCCAAGGCAAAATTGCGGCCGCTGCCTATGCCCCAGAAACGATCGAAACTGAACACTTCGCGATACGAGTACACACCGAAAATACCGTAAGGATTGGCAATCAAGGCAGTAATCTGCGATGACTCGTAGGGATCGTCTTCATCCTCTTTGGTATTCAGGAAATACTGATCCTTGAGGATGGTGTGTACCTTGGAAAAGGTCTCAAACACCTCATCGCGCGTATTCAGCTTGCAGTCTTCGCCCATGCCGGTCAGCAGCTTGCGCATCACCGGAAAATGCGCGGCGGTGCCAGCCAGCGTGATATACGATTCGCCAACCTGGAATATCTTGTTGTTGACCTCATAAGCATGCGACAAACGGGTATCGCCGAACGTCACCAGCGAATCAGACGCAATCGCGATTTGCCCATTTTTTTTGACGACAACACAGGTAGTCATAGTTGCTCTCCATCGGTATGCCAAATGGCTGCAAGCGGCGCAAAATGAAAAAACCGGCTTTCAGTTTGCGCCGCCTGGCATTACAACAATGTCTTGCGCATGTCGGCCAGCACGTCAGCCAGATAGACGCTGAATCGTGCACCCATGGCGCCGTCGACAACGCGATGATCGTAAGACAAGGAGGTAGGCATCATCAGGCGCGGCACGAATTGCTTGCCGTCCCAGACCGGTTTCATCGATGCTTTCGACAAGCCCAGGATCGCCACTTCAGGCGCATTGATGATCGGCGTGAATGCCGTACCGCCGATACCGCCCAATGAAGAAATCGTGAAGGTTGCGCCTTGCATGTCGGCCGGCTTCAACTTGCCGTCGCGGGCTTGGGCAGACAACTCGCCCATTTCCTGGGCGATCTGGCCGATGCCCTTTTTGTCGGCGTCCTTGATCACCGGTACTACCAGGCCGTTCGGCGTGTCGGCGGCAAAGCCGATGTTGTAGTACTGCTTGAGGATCAGGTTTTCACCCTTGGCATCGAGCGAGGAATTGAATGCCGGGAATTTTTTCAGCGCAGCGACACTGGCCTTGATCACGAATGCCAGCATGGTCAGCTTGACCGGCGACTTGGCCTTGGCATAACTGTCATTGGCTTGCTTGCGGAATTCTTCCAGCTCGGTGATATCGGCTTCGTCGAATTGCGTGACGTGCGGAATCATGACCCAGTTGCGATGCAGGTTCGGACCGCTGAGTTTTTTGATGCGTGACAACGGCAGCAACTCGGTCGGGCCTTGCTTGCTGAAATCCAGCGACGGCCATGCCAACAGATCCAGTCCGACACCGCTACCGCCTTTGCTGCCGGCAGCAACTGCGCTACCGCTGGCAGCACCTGACATCACGCCCTTGACGAAATTCTGTACATCTTCGTGGGTGATGCGAGCCTTGATGCCGGTGCCGGCAACACGGCTCAGGTCAACGCCCAGTTCACGCGCGAATTTGCGCACCGATGGCGATGCATGCGGAATGCTGCCGCTGGCATGGACCGGCGCTGCCGATACCACTGGAGCTGGTGCAGCTGCCGCAACTACCGGAGCCGGTTTGTTTTCTACCGCTGCAGGTGCCGGGGCCGGAGCCGCCGCCGCTGCAGCCGGAGCACTGGCTGGCGCCGGTGCAGCTGTAGCCGCATCGGCTTCAAGTACCAGCACCAAAGTGCCTTCCTTGACCTTGTCGCCCAGCTTGACTTTCAATTCCTTGATCACACCCGCATGACTGGACGGGATTTCCATGCTGGCCTTGTCGGATTCGACCGTGATCAGCGATTGATCAACCTTTACCGTGTCACCGACCTTGACCATCAATTCAATGACTTCGACTTCACTGACGTCGCCGATATCCGGGACTTTGACTTCCACCATACTCATCGCTTAGCTCCATTTATTCTGCCCGCTGTAAGGTACTAGCCAGTACCTCACAGTCGTGGAAATGTATGTTCGTAGGGTGGGCACTCCGTGCCCACGCGGTAGCTGCAGCACGTGCATCCGCGTGGGCACAGGGTGCCCACCCTACAAAACCGGTTATTGCGTGACCGGATTCGGCTTCTCCGGATTGATACCATACTTGGTAATCGCATCGGCGACAACCGAGGCTTTGATCTTGCCTTCGTCCGCCAATGCCTTCAATGCCGCCACCGCCACATAGTAGCGATTGACTTCAAAGAATTCACGCAGCTTGGCGCGGGTATCGGAGCGGCCGAAACCGTCCGTGCCCAGCACCTTGTAAGTACGGCCGGCAGGAACGAAAGCACGCGCCTGCTCAGCGAAAGTACGCATGTAATCGGTGGAGACGATGATCGGACCGGTGGTGTCTTTCAGGCATTGGGTGATGTGCGCCAGACGTGGTGCTTCGGTCGGATGCAACATGTTCCAGCGCTCGACATCCTGGCCGTCGCGGGCCAGCAAGGTGAACGATGGCGCCGACCAGATATCGGCATCGACGCCCCAGTCGCTGGCGAGCAATGCCGCACCTTCGATGACTTCGCGCAGAATCGTGCCGGAACCCATCAGTTGTACGCGCTGCTTGTTCTTCTTGCCACCTTCCTGCAGCAGGTACAGACCCTTGATGATGCCCTCTTCCTGGCCTTCCTTGAGACCTGGATGGCTGTAGTTCTCGTTCATCAGCGTCAGGTAGTAGAACACATCTTCCTGATTAGTGACCATGCGGCGCAGACCGTCATGCATGATGACCGCGACTTCGTGCGAGAAGGTCGGATCGTAAGGAACGCAGTTCGGGATGGTCGAAGCCAGTACATGGCTGTGGCCGTCTTCATGCTGCAAGCCTTCGCCGTTCAATGTGGTACGGCCGGCAGTGCCGCCCAGCAGGAAGCCACGGGCACGCATGTCGCCTGCTGCCCAAGCCAGGTCGCCGATACGCTGCAGACCGAACATCGAGTAGTAGGTGTAGAACGGAATCATGACCCGGTTGTTGGTCGAGTAGGAAGTTGCCGCAGCAATCCATGAACTCATGCCGCCGGCTTCGTTGATCCCCTCTTGCAAGATCTGGCCAGCCTTGTCTTCACGGTAGTACATCACCTGGTCTTTATCGACCGGCTCGTACAGCTGGCCGACCTGGCTGAAAATACCGATCTGGCGGAACAAGCCTTCCATACCGAAAGTACGCGATTCGTCGACCATGATCGGCACTACGCGCTGGCCCAGGCTCGGGTCGCGCAGCAGGATGTTCAGGATACGCACGTAAGCCTGGGTCGTGGAAATTTCACGGCCTTCAGCAGTCGGCTCCAAGGCGCCCTTGAATGCGGACAATTCCGGCACCACCAATACTTCGTCAGCTTTCTGACGGCGTTGCGGCAGGTAACCGCCCAGCTCTTTGCGGCGGGCGTGCAGGTATTGCATTTCCGGGGTGTCGTCGGATGGCTTGAAGAACGGCACGTCAGCCAGCTTGTCGTCGGGAATCGGCAACTGGAAGCGGTCGCGCATGGCCTTGATGGCTTCGTCGTCCAGCTTCTTGGTGTTGTGCGCAGTATTGCGCGCTTCGCCCGATTTGCCGAAGCCGTAGCCTTTGATACTCTTGACCAGCAAGACGGTCGGCTGGCCCTTGTGTTCTTGCGCCACTTTGAAAGCAGCGTAAATCTTGTGCGGATCGTGACCGCCACGGGTCAGGTGCCAGATATCGTCGTCCGACATCTTGCTGACCAGTTCCAGCAACTTCGGATGCTTGCCGAAGAAATGCTTGCGCACGAAAGCGCCATCCTTGGCTTTGTAGTTCTGATATTCGCCGTCGACGGTTTCCATCATCACGCGCTGCAGGATGCCTTCCTTGTCGCGCGCCAGCAGATCGTCCCAACCTGCGCCCCAGATTACCTTGACCACGTTCCAGCCGGCGCCGCGGAAATCGCTTTCCAGTTCCTGGATGATCTTGCCGTTACCGCGCACCGGGCCGTCCAGGCGCTGCAAGTTACAGTTAACTACAATCACCAGGTTGTCCAGACGTTCGCGACCGGCCATGCCGATGGCGCCCATCGATTCCGGCTCGTCCATCTCGCCATCACCGCAGAAGGCCCATACCTTGCGATTGGCGGTATCGGCGATACCGCGCGCATGCAGGTATTTCAGGAAACGCGCCTGGTAAATCGCCATCAGCGGGCCCAGGCCCATCGATACGGTAGGGAATTGCCAGAAATCCGGCATCAGCTTCGGATGCGGGTAGGAAGACAGGCCGTTGCCGTCGACTTCGCGACGGAAATGCAGCAGTTGTTCTTCAGTCAGACGGCCTTCGAGGAAAGCGCGGGCGTAGATGCCTGGCGACGAGTGCCCCTGGATGTACAACAGGTCGCCACCGTGGTTTTCAGACGGTGCATGCCAGAAATGGTTGAAGCCGATACCCAGCATGTTGGCCAGCGAAGCAAAGCTGGACAGATGGCCGCCAAGGTCGCCGTCGAGGCGGTTGGCCTTGACCACCATTGCCATCGCATTCCAGCGCATCCACGAGCGCAGACGCTCTTCGATCTCCAGATTGCCAGGGCAAGGCTCGCCCATGTGGGCCGGGATGGTATTGACGTAAGCGGTGTTGCTGGAAAACGGGATCTGGGCGCCACGGCGGCGGGCCAGGTCGACCATTCTTTCCATCAGATAGTGGGCGCGTTCAGGGCCTTCGGTTTCAATAACAGCTTCGAGCGCATCAAGCCATTCTTGGGTTTCTATGACGTCTGGATCGTTGGCGGCCTGGGCCAAAACCTGGTCGAGCTGGGCTGACATGCTGAGTCTCCTGAATTTGTGCGCCTGTCCAATTTGGCATCGGATTAGCGGGTTGGGTCGCAAGCATCTACGTCACTTCGTAGACGGACGCCAAATTCTAACAGGAGTTTTTTCCATTTCCAAATAGCGATATTTGATTTCACAATGCGAAAATATGCTGCATAGCAAGGCAAAATACTATGGGGAATCGCGGCTGATTAGCTTTTTCATTGTATCGAAAAGCCGAATTCCACCCTGAAATTCAATACCGCAATGCAGCAATAGTTACATATTGACATCGATAAAATCTGACTTATAGCTAATTCGATATAACGACTACGGTAAATCTAAGTAAAAAAGCGCTGCCTCCCGGAAGGAAGCAGCGCTTTTTAATCATCGGTAGGGCGGGCAAGTTTTTTGCCCACGCGGGATTCACAACACGCACATACTTGTTTCCGCGCCACGCGGGTGAGTACTCAGAGTCACGCGTGGGCATTCATGCCCACCCTACGCCGTCTTGCCACCCTTCTTCTTGGCGCCGATGCGGCTTTCCTTGCCAGCCAACAAATTGCCGATGTTTTTTGCGTGGCGGTATATCAGCAAAGCACTCATCACCACAATCGCCAGCAAAATCATGTCCGGTCCTTCCATCAAGGCATAAAAGAATGGTGCGAATACACTGGCAATCAAAGCCGCCAGCGAGGAATAGCGAAACGCATAGGCCACGATCATCCAGGTGGCGATGGTGGCCAGGCCCAGCCAGAGGCTGATGCCAATCAGGATACCGAGCAAGGTGGCCACACCTTTGCCGCCGGCAAAACGGAAGAAGACTGGCCACAGATGTCCCAAAAACACCGCCACGGCAGCCAGCGCAACGGCGCCATCGCCCAGGCCGAATTGCGGCCCGTATTTTTGTGTGAGCCACACCGCCAGCCAGCCCTTGAAACCATCGCCGAACAAAGTCAGGGCTGCCGCGGTTTTATTCCCGCTGCGCAGGACATTGGTGGCGCCGGGATTATTCGAGCCGTAGGTACGCGGATCCCCCAACCCGAATATCTTGCTGGTGATGATGCCGAACGATACCGAACCGATCAGGTAGGCGGCAAGCGCGAATAACAATATGTACATGCGTGTCTCTTTCTTTTGTATTTGGTTGATTCAGGGCTTGTTTTCAAGCTTCCTTACGGGCCTACCGGCTTTACTCGTCCAGCGCACACTGGACCGCTTTTGCTTGCAACAGATCCGCCACGCTTTGCGGCGCCATGCCGATCAGGTAACCACGCCGGCCACCGTTAATATATATCTTCTGCAAGGCCAGGATACTTTCTTCCATATAGACCGGCAGCGCCTTGCGGGTAGCGAACGGCGAAGTGCCGCCGATCAGATAACCGGAATGGCGGTTCGCCACCTCCGGCTTGCATGGTTCGACCGATTTGCAGCCGATTTGCCGTGCCAGGTTTTTGGTCGACACCTTGCGGTCGCCGTGCATCAGGATGATCAAGGGTCTGGCCGCCTCATCCTGCATCACCAGCGTCTTCACCACATGATGTTCGTCCACCCCTAATGCGCGCGCCGATACCGTGGTGCCGCCATGTTCTTCATATGCATAGGGGTGCTCGGAAAAGACCGCGCCGTGCTTGCGCAAGAATTGCGTCGCCGGGGTCTCTGAAATATGTTTTGTCATACCGGGTATTTGAACGCAGCGCCCTGTGTCTGAGCGTCTGCTGGCAAATCATGTTTTCGTTCGTAAAACTTGACGCAGCAGCAATCCCTGCCGCTGATCCACGCTGATCGGGCTGACCGCCGCGTTTAACGCTTAAGGCTGCTTTGGCTCGTCGGAAGCCGGTTCACCGGTTGCTGGCAGTTCGGACTCTGCCGCATCTTCTGCTTCAACTTCGGTGGAGGAACCTTTTTCCGCCTTACGCTTCAGCTTTTCTTCCTTCTTTTTTTTCTTCTCTAACTCTTTTTGCCTTTTTTCATACTGAAAATTCGTTTTTGCCAATTGCGCCCCCTAAATAGACTCTTGAATAGATGTATTACAGGATACAGGAGAATAATTGGGAAGATGCAGAATTCAATTTAATGGAGATTATCAAAAAATCAACCCCGCGGATGATGCGCCGCATGCAGTGCCTTCAAGCGCTCACGCGCTACGTGAGTATAAATTTGGGTCGTTGATATATCGGCATGCCCCAACAGCAATTGCACTACGCGCAAATCCGCGCCGTGATTCAGCAGATGAGTAGCGAAGGCATGCCGCAAGGTATGCGGCGACAGCGGCGCATTGATGGCTGCCTTGAGTGCGTATTTCTTGATCAAGATCCAGAACATCTGGCGTGTCATGGCGCCGCCGCGAGCCGTCACGAACAATGCATCGTCCATCTGACCGTCCATGATCTGGCCGCGCGCATCTTTCAGGTAGCGCACGATCCAGTTCCGCGCTTCCTCGCCGAACGGCAGCAGGCGCGTTTTATTACCCTTGCCGGTAATCCGCAACACGCCTTCGTTCATGCCGACTTCCAGCGTTTTCAGCAACACCAGCTCCGATACCCGCAAGCCGCTGGCATACATCAGCTCCAGCATGGTGCGGTCGCGCAGGCCGAGCGGCGTCGCAACATCAGGCGCTGCCAGCAAAGCTTCAACCTGGGCTTCGGACAAGATCTTGGGAAAACGCGGCGCCTGCCTGGCTGAGCGCAAATGCAGGCAAGGATCGACGCTGATGCGGTTTTGCCGCAATGCCAGCAGATAGAAACGCTTCAGCACCGCCAGGCGGCGATTCGAGGAGGTCGGCTTGCTGGTTTCATGTTTGGCCAGGAAATACGCGTTCAGATCGCCGGCATGGATGGTAAGCAAGGACTTGCCATCCGGTTGCGCCTGCAACCACAGGGCGAACAGCGTCATGTCGCGCCGATAGGCTTCAAGCGAGTTCTTGGCGAGGCCGTCTTCCAGCCACAAGCTGTCGCAGAACTCGTCAATTGCGGTTTGATGATCGGTGTTTAGTGCCGGTTTCGCCTGTGTTTCAGCTTTGGACCTTCTCACAAGACGGCCACGCCTTCATGCTCCAGCAACCAGCGTTTGACACGCAGATGGAAGCCATCCTCGTCGTCGTGATGAGAAAAGCCGCCGATGCCACCGGCTGCGGTTACCCGATGGCAGGGAATCACCAGCGGAAACCAGTTGGCTCCGCAGGCCTGTCCAACCGCGCGCGGCGCCGACACTATGAGCTTGGCAACCTGGCCATAAGTGAGCACTTCCCCACGCGGTATTGCGGCAATCGCCTTCCATACCCGTTGCTGGAAAGCTGTGCCTAGCGGCGCCAGGGGCAGGTCGAAGCGGAAATCGGGTTGTTCCAGATAACGGCAGATCTGCTTGACCGCGCGTGCGGCCAACGCATCGGTGGCGTCTTTTTCGTGAAATGAAGGAGGGAGATAGACCAATTCCTGCAGCAAGCCCGCTTCTGTGCGTATACCCATCGCACCGAATGGCGCAGCAACCACGGCTGTGAAGTGCTGCGCTGGAAGCTGGCCGCCGGCAGCGCGCTTTAATGGACTATCCGAGATTATATTCATACCGCTAGCATAAAATAAAAAAGGCGCATCTGTCGATGCGCCTCAAATTACTTCGTATGCACTCCCGGCCGTTTAGACAGCTTCATTTGGAATGCAAGGTCTCCTCAGTATCCCCGGTATCAATACCGTTCTTATGCACCACCACCTACAATCCCGTTTATTCAACCTGGTTGGCAATCGCTGCTTATCACTGCTTATCACTGATTAACCGCTCTTGCCAGACGCTTAAAAAAATCCGAATTCTGTGCCACATAACTACTGTTTGCAGGAAACCGAAATCCGGTTCAATTTGCCGCTTTTATGTCCCGCAATGTCAAATTGTGGTCGCACTGTAACAGGTGTTACCCGAGTTTAACAAATAATTTATATGAATCATTTTGACTAAACAACATAGGTTTTCACTAAACCCTTATCAAACCAACACTTACTAACAACCACGGAATTTCCATAAGGAAATTAGTATCAGCACCTTGCCCTTAAAATTACGCAAGATGGCTCTGCGTGTCTACAATCGAGCCTGTTTTCTAACAATATCCGCCACTCCATGTATATCGTCAACCTGTTGTTTCCAGATTTCTCGCTGATACTGCTGGGAGCGATCTTGCACCGCATAACCAACTGGGGGAGTGGATTCTGGACCGGGGCGGAGAAACTGGTGTATTTCCTGCTCTTCCCCGCTTTGCTCTTTTATTCCACTGCACGCACTCCTCTCAGCTTCGACACCAGCGGCAAGATGCTGATGGTCGGCATGTGCGCGCTGCTCGGCGCCATCGTCCTTACCTGGCTGGGCAAACCGTGGATCAAGGCAGCACCCATGGATTACGAATCAGGCATGCAAACCGGCTACCGTTTCAATTCATATATGGCGCTGGCCCTGGCGGCCAGGCTAGGCGGCGAGCAGTCGACCGGCATGATGGCGATGCTGATCGGCTTTGGCGTGCCTTTATGCAATCTGGCGGCGGTGCATGCCCTGGCGCATAAAAGCGGCGGCTTGCTCAAGGAACTGGCGCGCAATCCCTTGCTGATCGCCACCGCTTGCGGGCTCTTGTATAGCCTGTGCGGCCTGCAGATGCCGGAAGTAGCGGGAGCGGTCTTGTCGCGACTCGGCAACTCCGCACTGGCGCTGGGCCTGCTGCTGGTAGGAGCGGGCCTGCGCCTGAGCGGCGCGCACCGGGCCAAGGCGCTGACCGGATATTTCCTGGCGGTCAAGCTGCTGGCGCTGCCGACCATCGCCTGGTTGCTGGGACGGTGGCTGGGACTGGCACCATCGCAACTACAGATCGTCGTACTGTTTTGCGCCTTGCCGACCGCTTCCAGCGCCTACATTCTAGCGGCCAGGATGGGCGGCAACGGCCCTTTGGTAGCATTCATGATTTCCGTCGGCACCATGCTGTCGGCGCTGACCTTGCCGTTCTGGCTGTGGGTTTTGCAGCATTAAACAATCAGGCGCCGTGTTGCTGCAACGCCCATGCCACATGCTCCCGCACCAGCTCGGACGGATCGTCATTGCGCTGCTGCAGGGCGGCGATGATCTCCGGCGTGCCGGCGCCGGCCGCCGCGGTATTGCCGAGACCCACCGCCATATTGCGCAACCAGCGTTGATAGCCGATGCGGCGAATCGGACTGCCTTCCATGCGGCTATTAAACTGCTCCTCGCTCCAGCCGAATAATTCCACCAAGGTGGCCCGATCGAGCCCGTTGCGGACATCGAAATCGCCCAGCGTGGACGGCTGCGCAAATTTGTTCCACGGGCAGAACAGCTGGCAATCGTCGCAGCCGTAGACGCGGTTACCGATCAACGGCCGTAGTTCCACCGGGATGCTGCCTTTCAATTCGATCGTCAGGTAAGAGATGCAACGACGGGCGTCGAGCCGATATGGACCGACGATCGCCTTGGTTGGACAGACATCGATACAGGCGCTGCATTGCCCGCAATGCGAGCTGGTGGGCTGGTCGACCGGCAACGGCAGGTCGGTCAGGATTTCACCGAGAAAGAAAAACGATCCGGCCTCGCGATTCAATAATAAGGTGTGCTTGCCACGCCAGCCCAGGCCAGCCTTCTGCGCCAGGGCCACCTCCATCACCGGCGCCGAATCGGTAAACACGCGGTAACCGAAATCGCCGATCTCGCCTTTGATCCGATCCGCCAGCTGCTGCATACGCGACCGCAGCACCTTGTGATAATCGCGTCCGCGCGCATACAGCGACACCGTGGCCGTGCCGGAGGCGGCAGGTTCCAGCCGCGCTTGTTCGCGTGAGCGCCAGTTGCTTTGATCACCCTGATCAGCCGGCTCGTTTTTATAGGCGCGCGGCAGATAATCCATGCGTACCGCTATCGCCCGGATCGCACCGGGCACCAGTTCTGCGGGCCGGGCGCGCTTCATTCCGTGCGCTGCCATATAATCCATCTCACCGTGATAGCCAAGCTCTAGCCATGCCGTGAAGCCAGCCTCTTGCTGCGCCAGATCGACATCGCTGATGCGGATATCGGCAAAGCCAAGCTCCCGCCCCCACGCTTTGATGGTGGTGGCTAGCGCTGCTAAGTTTTGTTCGGTGACTACCATGGCTGGACGACTTAAAGACTTGATGCAAAACGACTCGATTTAAAAAATTTGATTTAAAGCGAGCTCTAAAAATTCCGTCATCCCCGCGAACGCGGACACCGAGGTGGAGAATCCAAGTTACTGATTTAAAATGGATTCCCGCGTTCGCGGGAATGACGGGGTCACCAATGACGTAACAGGGTTATTCGAGTTGCCCTTAAAAGACTAGATACGAAGGACTATGTGACGAGATGCCCCATTTTACTACTCACCTGCACGATGAAGCCGGAACCAACGCTCTGGGAGCCGCATTGGCGAGAGCTTTGCTGCCCGGGCTGACGGTTCATTTGCATGGCGATCTGGGTGCAGGCAAGACCGCACTGACCCGCGCCTTGCTGCACGCCGCCGGTTATGAGGGCCACGTCAAAAGTCCTACTTACACTTTGGTGGAACCTTATACCATCCAGATAGCCCAACAGACGGTCGAAGTAATGCATTTCGATTTGTATCGGATGGCCAGTCCGGATGAATTCCTGGAGGCCGGCTTCCGCGAATACTTCAACCAAAGCACCATCTGTATCGTCGAATGGCCGGAAAAAGCCGCTGCTGCGTTGCCGCCACCCGACATCAATGTATTACTCAGTGTTTCCAGTGTTTCCGACAAGGGACGTGATGTAGAATTGCAGGCGTTATCTGATAAGGGTAGTCAATGTCTCGCTCGACTGAAATTTGCACCAAACCTTTAAAATCAAAAGTCCGCCGCACCATACTCAAGGCCGGCGGCACCTTGCTCATTTCAGTATTGGCGCCGCTGTCGGCGCGCGCCGCGCAAATTGTCGCGGTACGGGTCTGGCCGGCAGAAGACTACACTCGCGTCACGCTGGAAAACGACTCGGAACTGAAAACCACCCACTTCCTGGTGCAAAATCCGGATCGCATGGTGGTCGATATCGAAGGCATCGAACTCAATCCGACATTGAAGGAACTGGTCGCCAAGATTCAGCCTAACGACCCCTATATCAAGCAAGTCCGGGTCGGACAGAACCGCCCCAACGTCGTGCGGCTGGTGTTCGACCTGAAGGAAGAAGTCAAACCGCAGGTGTTTACCCTGGCGCCGGTGGGCGGCTACCAGCATCGGCTGGTATTCGATTTGTATCCGGCCAATCCGCCCGACCTGATCGCCGCCATGATTGAAAAGGGTGAATGGCCATCCGCCAACCCGGGCGAAATCGCACCGCCTGTGGCACAAACCAAACCACCGGTACTAAAACCGCAGCTGCAACCACAGCCGGAACCACCGCCGCAAATCGCCCGCGTCGATCCCAAAGCCGACAAAACCCCGACCCCGACGTTAACGCGCATGATCACCATCGCCCTCGATCCGGGGCATGGCGGTGAAGATCCTGGCGCTACCGGGCGCGGCGGCAACCGCGAAAAAGACGTTGTGCTCTCGATTGCCAAGCGGCTCAAGGCCAAGATCGAGCAACAGCCGAACATGCGTGTGATGCTGACGCGCGACGCCGATTACTTTGTACCGCTCGGCGTGCGCGTGCAAAAAGCCAGGAAGGTGCAAGCCGACCTGTTCGTTTCCATCCATGCCGACGCCTTCGTGACGCCGACAGCACGCGGTTCCTCCGTATTTGCCTTATCGGAAAAAGGCGCCAGTTCAACCGCTGCGCGCTGGCTGGCCAACAAGGAAAACTCGGCCGACCTGATCGGCGGCATCAACATCAAGAGCCACGATCGTCAACTGGCGAGCGTGCTGCTGGATTTGTCGACCACGGCACAGATCAACGACAGCATGAAACTCGGCAGCGCGGTATTGAATGAAATCGGCGGCATCAACAAATTGCACAAAGGTGCGGTCGAGCAAGCCGGTTTTGCGGTGTTGAAAGCACCGGATATCCCTAGCATCCTGATTGAAACCGCGTTTATTTCGAATCCGGAAGAAGAAGCGAAACTGACTGACAACGCTTATCAGGATCAGATGGCGGATGCGGTCCTGAAAGGGATCAAGAAGTATTTTGCCCATAATCCACCGCTGGCAAGGAACCGTTTGACCTGAGTAACTGAGCCGGGTCTTAAAGCCGGTCTTAAAACCGCTCTTAAAACAATAAGGGCGCGCTGCAAATCTTGCAGCGCGCCCTTATTTCATTGTGCTTCGGTTGTACTTCGGTTGTGCTTATGCTCCGCGCATTTTCCGGTAGAACTTCCACAGGCCGCCTAACGCCACCGGCACCACCGCTGCGCCAACCCCGACCAGAACAATCGTGTTCAGGTGATCGCGGATAATCGGGATATTGCCGAAGAAATAACCGGCCGAGACCAGGCCGATCACCCATATCAAGGCGCCGGTAATATTAAAGAACTGGAACTTGGAGAAAGTCATCTCGGACACCCCCGCCACGAACGGTGCAAAAGTCCGCACGATCGGCACGAAACGCGACAGGATAATGGTCTTGCCGCCGTGATGCTCATAAAACGCATGGGTCTTTTGCAAGGCCTTCTTGTCCAGCCATCGATAATCATGGGTATAGACCTTATGCCCGATCAGGCTGCCTATCCAGTAATTCAGCGTGTTGCCGGTAGTTGCCGCGATAATCAGCAAACCCATCAGCAGCCAGATATTCATTTCACCGGTTGCGCAAAACGCACCGCCGATAAATAACAAGGTATCGCCAGGCAAAAACGGCAATACCACCAGGCCGGTTTCGCAAAAAACTATCAGAAACAGGACCATGTAGACCAGGGTGCCATATTCCTTGATCAAGAAGCCGAGGGATTTATCGACGTGCAGGATGACGTCCACGAATTGCATAAAGTCCATATTTTTTTCCTTAGTTAGCGCCGGAATAATACACTACGAAAGACAGCAAACAATTAGATCCGCCAATTGTTTCTGCTCAAAATAGCAAGGCTTCCGGGAGGCAACTCGCTGCAGCGGGTGCGCGCTTCGGTATAATCGCGGCATGAATGCACCGCTCTCCCCCATCCGCGCTATCCAGCAACTCCCAGACAACCTGATTTCGCAAATTGCGGCAGGTGAAGTGGTCGAACGACCTTCCGCCGTGGTCAAGGAACTCCTGGAAAATGCGCTGGACGCAGGCGCCACCCAAATCACGGTGCGGCTGGAACAAGGCGGCGTCAAACGCATCGCCATTACCGATAACGGCCGCGGTATCGCGCCGGAACAGCTGCCATTGGCGCTGGCGCGTCATGCGACTTCAAAAATCAGTTCGCTGCATGACCTGGAAAATGTCGCCACGCTAGGATTCCGCGGCGAAGCGCTGGCATCCATCGCTTCGGTATCGCAACTGACCCTGACCTCGCGCACCGCCGACGCCGGCCACGCCTCGGAAATCGACGGCAGCACGCTGGCCGTGACGCCATCATCCGGCGCACAAGGCACCACGGTCGACGTCCAAGACCTGTATTTCAATACACCGGCCAGGCGTAAATTCCTGAAATCGGATCAAACCGAATTCGGTCATTGCGCCGAAGTGGTACGGCGTATTGCTTTAGCTCGGCCGGATGTGTCGTTTTCGCTGACGCACAACGGCAAGACTGTCGATCACTGGATCATCACAGAAATCGGCAAGCGCAGCGCCAGCATCCTCGGCAACGAATTCGCCAATGCCCGCCTGGCGCTGGATGAAGGCGCCGGACCGCTGCGCCTGCATGGTTTTGTCGGTTTGCCGACCGCCTCCAAGGCGCGCGCCGACGCCCAGTATTTCTACGTCAATGGCCGCTTCGTGCGCGACAAATTGCTGGTTCATGCGGTTCGCGCGGCCTATCAAGACGTGTTGCATGGTGACCGCTATCCCTCGTACGTCTTGGGGCTGGATCTGGACCCGGCGCTGGTCGACGTCAACGTCCACCCGTCGAAAATCGAAGTACGCTTCCGCGACAGCCGCGCGGTTCACCAGTTCGTATTTCATGCGGTCAGCCGCGCGCTGGCGCAAACTTCCGCCACCTCGTTTGGCGCAACGCCGGCGCCATTGCCCTCGCCCAGCGGCGCGATGCCGTGGATTCGCGGCTCGCAAGAACATCTGCAGGCGATTTTGCAACCGGGCGTACAAGTGCCACAGCAGCAAACCTCATTCGGCCCGCAATTTGCGCCCGCCGCCAACGGCGTAGCGCAAACCACAGCTAATTACGGCGCATTGTTTACAGATAATCAGCGCGTCGCTGCAAACTATCCGACAGCACTGCAGCCTGCCAGTCAAACGCTGCCGAGCGACGATTTCCCGCTAGGCTTCGCGCTGGCCCAGTTGCACGGTATTTATATCCTCGCGCAAAACACCAAGGGCCTGGTGCTGGTCGACATGCACGCCGCCCACGAGCGCATTTTGTACGAACAATTGAAAGGCGCCCTGGATGAAGATGCGATGCAGGTGCAGCCGCTGCTGATCCCGGTCACCTTCTTTGCCGATGCGGTTGAAGTCGGCACCGCCGAAGAAAACCAGGAAACCCTGCATGCATTGGGTTTCGACATCGCCGCCATCTCGCCCACCACACTGGCGGTACGCTCGGTCCCGGCATTGTTGAAGAATGCCGATGCACAGACGCTGGCACGCGATGTGTTGCGCGACGTGCGTGAATTCGGCGGCTCGCGTGTTCTGGTCGAACGTCGCAATGAACTGCTCGGCACCCTGGCATGCCATACCGCCGTGCGCGCCAACCGCAGCCTGACGGCGCCGGAAATGAACGCCCTGCTACGCCAAATGGAAGCCACCGAACGCGCCGACCAGTGCAATCATGGCCGTCCCACCTGGAGCCAGCTAGCGCTGTCGGACCTGGACAAATTATTCTTGCGTGGTCAATAAGCGGTATGTCATCACAGCCAGCAACACCAACGTCGGCCGCAGCCAAGCCGCTGGTAGTCGCCATCATGGGCCCTACAGCATCCGGTAAAACCGCAGCCGCACTGGAAATCGCGAGACACATCCCATCCGAAATCATTTCGGTCGATTCGGCCCTGGTATATCGCGGCATGGATATCGGCACCGCCAAGCCCAGCCGCGCCGAACTTGCCACGGCGCCGCACCACCTGATCGACATCATGGAGCCGACGCAATCCTATTCGGCCATGCAATTCCGCGACGATGCGCTGCGCCTGTTCGATGAAATCCATGCGCGCGGCAAGCTGGTGCTGATGGTCGGCGGCACCATGCTGTATTTCAAAGCCCTGCGCGACGGCCTCGACGCCCTGCCGCAAGCCGATCCGCAACTGCGCGCCCGGCTGGACGCCGAAGCAGCCGTGATCGGCGTGCCCGGCATGCACGCCAAGCTGGCGCAGCTAGACCCGGTCACCGCCGCCCGCCTCAAACCCAACGATAGCCAGCGCATCCAGCGCGCCCTTGAAGTCATCGAGCTGAGCGGTCAGACCATGTCCTCGCTGCTGACCGACCGGCCGGCGCCGGAGCTACCGTTTGATATATTGCCGATAGCGCTGGAACCGTCGGATCGCAGCGTACTGCATGAACGGATCGCACGGCGCTTCGATCTGATGCTGGATTTGCAAAGCGGTGGGCTTATTGCGGAAGTAGAAACGCTGCGCGCCCGCGGCGATCTGCACCTTGGCCTGCCGTCGATGCGTTGTGTCGGCTATCGGCAAACCTGGGAATATCTGGATGGCCAGTACGGTTACCAGGAATTGCGCGAAAAAGGTATCGCGGCTACTCGTCAGCTAGCCAAACGCCAGCTTACCTGGCTGCGATCCATGCCGGAACGGGTTGTGATTGACTGTATTGGCGATAATGTTGCCGATACGGTGCTGGAGACCGTGATAACAGCCCTCAAACAGCGATAACACCACGAAATTGGCCTTGGAAAATATCCGGAAGCTGTTTTTGTTGACAGGATTTGGCGAAATGCGTCATAATTTAGGGCTTGATTGGTGATATAGCTCAGTTGGTTAGAGCACAGCACTCATAATGCTGGGGTCGGTGGTTCAAGTCCACCTATCACCACCAAGAACACGTTTTAAGAAGTCCAGCAACGTACAGAAACCCGCCTCTAGCCTAGTGCTGATGCGGGTTTTTTGTTTTAGGGCGTCCTGCGGCGTCCATTTACATCCGGCTTTTTTGCATATACATTTGAATATACAAACCCCCGTATATGAAAACCGGTATATGCAAAATGCCTAAACTAGCCAAGCCACTAACTGACATCCAGCCCCGCAACGCCAAGGGCGGCGTGAAACCAAAGGGCTTCGGCGGACGAAAAGAAGACGAGCCAACCGACAAGCCCTATACGCTGCCTGATGGCGGCGGCTTGTATTTACTAGTCAATCCAGACGGCTCCAAATACTGGCGTATGCAATGCCGCTTCGCCGGCGCGCCACGACTGCTTGCCTTTGGGAAATATCCAGATGTATCGCTTGCCACCGCCCGCGAATTGCGCCAACAAACCAAGGCACAGATCAGGGCCGGCATTGACCCAGCCCAAGCCAAGCGGATCGACAAGATAAACAAAGCGACTGCCAACGCCAACACCTTCGAGGCTGTGGCGCGTGAGTGGCACGCCAATAAGGTCGACACCTGGCAGCCACGCACCGCCGCCAACGTGTTACATCGACTCGAAAAAGATGTTTTCCCGTTGATCGGCAAACAGCCTATTGCGGACATCAGAGCGCCCGTCATGCTGGACGTGCTGCGCCAAATTGAGAAGCGCGGCGCTGTTGATATGGCGAAGCGCCAGGGCCAGGTATGCGGCCAGATATTCCGCTATGCCATCGCCAGCGGCAAAGCAGAGATCGATCCCGTACCTAGCCTGCGCGGCGCACTCAAGGAAACATCAAAGGGACATCACGCGGCAATCACGCCCGATGAGCTGCCGGAATTCCTCAGAGCCTTCGAAAAGATCGAAGGCCGGATGTACGCGCCCACCAGGATCATGTTTCGGCTGATGATGCTAACTTTCGTTCGCACCAGCGAGTTGACGACAACGGCATGGTCAGAGATCGACATCGAGAATGAGGATTGGGTAATCCCGTGGCAGCGCATGAAAATGGGCAAGAAGCGATTGAACCCGCGCAAAGTCGATCACCACGTATTTTTGCCGAGCCAAGGCTGGGAGCTGCTTAGAGAGCTTAAGGAACATACCGGCAACAACAAGTACCTATTCCCCAACCTGCGCGACCCTAGCCAGCCGGCGACCAACTACGGCATCCTGGCGGCAGTGAAGCGCATGGGCTATAGCGGCAAGATGACCGGTCACGGGTTCCGCTCGCTGGCGATGGGCGTCATCAAAGAGCGCTTGGGCTATCGCCACGAGGTCGTAGACCGTCAACTGTCTCATGCGTCCGGTGACACCTACGGCGAGGCATACGACCGCGCCCTATTCCTTGATGAGCGCAAAGTGATGATGCAGCAGTACGCGGACTACTTGTATTCGGCGGCCAGCGGCAAGGTAATCGCCGGCAAATTTGGGAAGGCAGCATGAGCGCCCGTAAAAAATATCCCACAAGCGCCATGCTGATTAGCATGATCACGCGTAAACCCGTCCAACTACCGCACGAAGCCCAAGAAGAGGCCGCAGCCACAACGACGGACGATCACGATGACTTTGTGTATCAGGCTTTCTTGGATCTTATTAGCAAACCGCCGTGCTTCAATACGCTACCCGACAATCCCGCAATTATCGAATGCCCGAGAGAACGGTTAATGCGCCTGGGTGAAGAAAGCATTCAAGAGGGAAAACCCAGCCTCCTCTATCTATTCTTGCTGGAACAAACGCGAGGCGGCACAAAGCTACCGCACATCACCAATCGTGCACTACACACCGCACAAAAGCGCCTAGATATTAAGAATGCGTTCGTAGATTTCTTGGCGACACATCCACAACTAGGTAACTTCAAAGAAGCAAAAAAAAGATTTCGTATGAAACTTGAAGAGACTCCAAAGCCACCAAGTCAGGCGGCGGTGGATGACGCCCTTAAAGAACACCACCTTAACTGGAGTTCCTACAGCATCGATGCATCGCGAAAAAATCGAGGGATCAACAAAAAGTAATTTCGTGTCGCATCTGGCACCAGTCACGCCAGCACAATGCTCCTTGTTCGATACGGCCAGATCGTATTGAGTTCTAATCAATCCAAAACAAGGAGCATTTTTATGAATCAAATCCGCCCACTCCCAACAACCGGCTATTTGCGCCTTCCGGATGTTCTCCACTACTTCCCCGTCAGTAAGTCCACATGGTGGGCCGGAGTCAAATCAGGCAAATACCCAGCCGGAAGGAAGTTGTCCGAAAGATGTACAGCCTGGCGAGTGGAAGACATCCGCGCCTTGATCGCACAGCAAGAGGTGGCGGCATGAGCGGCACTCAAATTTCACCAGACGGTGACGACTTCATGACACCCGAATGGATGCAGCAGCGCGCCCATGACCTTGCCGTCATGAATGCGCACGGCCTCATGCGGAACAGCGCAATGCTTGACGACGCCACTCTTGCCGAATGGCTCGACGGAGCACACATCCAAGGTTCTGCCGACTACTTCGACGGCTTTGCGGTTCTGTTCGGGTTTGATCGGCACGGCCAGGATTTTGTCGTCATCAAAAGCGACGATGAAGGCGGCTTGCACTTCGCGTTGATCGCAGAAAGGAGCCACCATGCAAAAGCTTAAATTCTCGCAACTCGATCCCACCCACAAGCGGCTTGTTTACCAACTCGCCGACGAGGCCGAAACACTGACACCGTGCATTCTCGCCGCAGCGTCACATATCGGCGAGCTATGGGAGCTGAGGTTTTTCTTTGATCACTTCCCGCGAGGGACGTACAAACACGCCCAACTTGTAAGCCGGCTTCGCCCTGGAAACACGGAAGCCGGAAGCCTCCTCGATTGCATTCAGCGCGTAGCGCCCGAATATGCAACGCTGGGGCAGCGTTACGGGTCGGAGCTTGATGAGTTGCTGTCAGAGCTGGCATGAAACGCTACGGGCCTGTAATACAGCCTAATGCCCCATCCGTTGCAGGGTTTGTGCCGCTCGCGCAAATCCTGCAAGCGCAGTCGCCCGAAAAGCTGGCGGCAGCGCGGGCGCGAGCGGCTACATTCGACCGCGCCGTGTTGATCGACAAGTTCCGCGCCGCGTTCGCCGGTGGCAAGCGCGTAGTGGCATTTGTCCTGGCTGATGAACTTAGCAAACGAGGGCTTCCGCCTTGCTTTCGGCATCATCATTTGTCCGCGACAACCTACAGCACAAACCAGGAATTTGACTTGATGGCGTTCGACCTTCGATGGCTGCGGCGTGAGTATCCAGATCATGTACGGGCGGTTAAATTCAAACGATGTAGAGCCTTGTTTGTTGGCAGTGAATCTGGCTTTCACCGTGAGGCGGAGTTTGCGTTTTATGGTGGCGTTCGCGCCGCCTGGAAACTCGTAAAATCGTTTTGCCTGACCGAAGAGCAGCAGCTTGATTGCTTTTGGCTACGATCAGCACCTATAGCCAAGCGGCTTGAGACAGCCCACGCAATGCGCGATAAAGTGTTCAAAGCTCTCCAGGGCGATTTGCAGGCTACACGGCGCACAAAGACCTTTACTGACGATGACGCAAAAGCAGCTCTACTTCGGCGTCATCGGCTTTGGGTTTGCCGTGGGCATACGACGGGCGGCCCTTCCGAAATTGCAAAAAAATACAAGCAGTTGACCGGTGAAGAAATCAGTCGACAAATTGTGTCTAGGCAACTTTGTTTGGTGGATGAAGTGCTGCGAAAATCGAGATCAAATCGAGATGAGAATTGAGATAAAACGATAGATACGTACTCCTCTCTCAGAGCAAGCTCTGAGGGTGTTTCGGAGCAAGTCTAGAGCTAGGCTAGACGCGGGTTTAGACCTGTTCCCCAATGAGATGAAAAGCACCCAATCATAACCAAACCGCGTAACAGGCCACCTTACACATTTTGTCACAGGTCAAGCCCCAACTATTGCTTGACTAACTGACATCGGACGCGACAAAATAGTTGCCAATTAATAACAGTTCTTAAACATCAATGTCATTGAATATTGCTGTAATACAACTAACTCTGATAATGGTTGCGCATCAGTTGCGTAACAATTCAGGGGGTGAATATTTAACAAATCCGTCATCGGCTCCGGACTCAAAGAGCCGTCAATTAACTAGGGGAAATGCAATTGCAACAATCAGCAAGAACACAAGCGGAACTATGTGACACTCTCGAAGCAATGACAATCAAACAAACCATCGATCACGGGTTTGCGCTTGTTCACTTCGGCGACATCGCAGGACAGCCCACAATCGCCATCTCAACCTGTCGCGGCGACGGCGGCGGATTCATCATTCAGTAACCAGGACGACTAGCCAAGGGAAACCCCTTTCGCTAGTCGCCTTGATGAGTAAGTCACCAGTGACGATACCAGGAACTAGTAACGCATAACGCCGGCCCGAAATTTTTTGGTGGCCGACCTGGCTTAAGTCACTCTTTGGGGTCGGTAATGAGGTTTTTGAGGTCACCTTTGTTGAGGACAGCCAAGACGCCGGACTCGCCGTAGATGGTGTATCGGTATTTTTCTTCCGCAACTCTGGTGACGCTGTCATAGGTCGCCATCGTTCCGTCCTGCATCTCCACTTTGACCGTACTCATGTTGGCTCCTTCGCCTGGATGTTTGGAGTGGGAAACATCCCACTTTTCGGCATTGTAGTGCCGCTGCTTATAATGTGCTTTGACGTGTACGATTTTTGTCGGAATATCGACACGTTAAACTCTTCAGTTAGTTATCCACAGCAGCGACCGGACGCGAAAAGACGAAGTCCTAGAAAAAATGGCAACACTGGATGGGGGTATAGCGTTCAACTTTGGCCCGTAAATGATGAAATCTTATACATTAACCATCTATCAATAACATGAAAAAAACACTGATTTCCCTGGCTGCCGTTATCGCCCTCACCGGCTGTCACAACTCGCCACTGAAGCCTGAAGATGCCTTGGTGAAGCCGGACAAGATTTACGCCACAAAGCTCGCCACGCCGTCAGCCGGCACCGCCCCTGTCCTCATTCAACGCCCCGCCGCGCATTTTGGGTGGATGCAGACCACCTACCTCTACGTTGACGGTAAATATGCCGCCGACATGGAGAACGGCCAGCAGGTGTCAATTTACCTTCCCTTTGGAGCGCACCAGATCGGCGTCAAGGTGTACGACAGCAACCATCCATCCATTCAAGTCAGGGAGGCCGAAGTGACCGTCGCGGAAGGTGGCACGTATGCCTTCAAAGTGTTTATGCCTGGCCCTGCCGGTTGGGAGATCCAGCGCGACCACCATCCAGGCTAGATCGTCGGCTACAACTGCAATCAAGCAACTAAGGGACAAAATGAAAAAACTACTGATCTATATGCTGTTGGTCGCATCGCCGGCATTTGCGTTTGATGGGAGTAGGCTCAAAGAATATATGCTTGCCAACGAAGCGGTAACGGCACGAAAGCCTCGCGCTGACGCCTATGGTGCGGGGGTGGCTGTCGGCTATGTGACTGGTGTAGCCGACGCCCGTAGAGGGGAGTTTTGGTGCCCGCGGCCTGGCGTTACATACGGGCAGACTATGGATGTTGTTGCAAAGTACCTGCGCGACCACCCCGAAAGGCTAGACTCGAATGCAGATGATCTTGTAGTTACCGCTCTCCATTACGCCTTCCCCTGTCCAAAGAAGTGATGGGACTCTTATCCAGGCGGTCACTTCGCCTCAAGCAGCGCAGTAAACAATAAAACTATTATAGATAAAATATTGATATATAAATACAATAACACTTCAACTCAAGCCAACGAGACCGGCCCCGAGATAACGCCACGAATCACGCAAGGAAATATTTTTGCATATATCCTTGCATATATTTTTACATTCAACCTAGTTGATATCGTTTATTCATAACGGTTTCAAGGCATTATTCAATTCCACCTATCCCACCAGAACACAAGGCCGTAACCCGCATGAATAGTGGGTTGCGGCTTTTCTGTATATCCAATCCCACCTGCATACTGATCAACCAAATTACCCTGTTGTTGGGACAGAGTTGAGCAGACAATCCTGCCCACCTAATGATTATCTAAGGAATGTCTGAATAAGTCCCAAACAAACCGATATTAATAAAAGCTACTTTTTTAAACCAAAAAAATGCGACTTCAAGACTACGAATATCAGATTAAGTCGGGCGGTTCATCGCCCGACTTAGCG
>NZ_JAGQED010000026.1 GCF_018304965.1 Collimonas antrihumi | reverse complement strand
AGGGTTTTTGCTTTGGGAAAACGGTTTGTAAAAAACTGCGAAAAATCTCAAAAACAGAAAGAAGGTAGGCTCGGCACAGCTGCCCACGCCTGACCGTCATAGCCGGAGTGCAAGCGTACGCGTTACCAACTTCTGATTAATCCCCATCAATGCGAATGCACCCTGAGCGCCCCGGGAATATCGTGACTATCCAGTCCCCCGGCCTCCAGCCAGCGACGGGTTTCCGCCGCCGCCCGGTCTATCAGCAGGCCGCACTGGCTATAATCGTACGGCGAGACGTCCAGCGGACATAGCGGAGCAACCACAGCAATTGCCGCATGCGATGCCCAACGTTCCAGATCAGATACCAATTGACGCGCAACCAGCAAATTGAGCGCACTCATGGCGTGCTCAAGTGCGCCTTTCGGTTGCCGTCGTTCGGCACAGGTAAAACCGGTGGCAAGCACGATGACGCGTGTTGCCCCAAGTCGTATCGCGGTGGAGATGGGCGTATTGTTGGCGACACCACCATCAATCAGCATGTTTCCGTTTAGAGGGACCGGTGGAAAGACGCCGGGAATAGCCGTGCTTGCCAGTACCGCGTCGACTGCCGAGCCGGAAGAAATAACAATTTCATTACCGGTTCTCATCTCGGTGGCGACCACATGCACCGGAAGATCGGCATCTTCCAAGGTGCGGTTACCGAAATGTTCATAGAGAAGCGCACGCAATTTGGCAGAGCTGACCAGATGACTGCCTTTGCCCCGAAATGCGCCGAGGAGCGACAGAATCGACCAAGGCAAGATCTGTTGACGGCGGATGCCTCGCCATAAAAACTCCAGGCGCATCGCGCCGGCCGTATGCGGCTGATAGGCAAAAAACACACTATTGATCGCACCGGCAGAGGCGCCGACCAGGAAATCGGGGCGTACCCCTGACGCGGTCAATTCTCGCAACATGCCGGCTTCAATTGCACCAAGACTTCCACCGCCGGCGAATACAAATGCGGTCTTTTCCATAGTGGCAACCCGTGAACAGCCATAGGCGGTACATGGCGACGTGTATAGCGTACTCCAGCGAGCATCGGCGCGCCAGCGGTTAAGGGAAAGGCGATTCAGGATTCAGGGATTCAGATAAAATTGCCGGATCAATTAAACGCACAATCTGAAAGCGCACATGTCCGCATCGAACCAACCACTCGTCACACTGGTCCAGGCAGCCGAAGCGGATTTCGAAGAACTGGTTGCATTGCGCATAGCGGCCATGCGAGAGAGTCTTGAACGTATCGGCCGCTTTGATCCGGTTCGGGCGAGGGAACGGTTCCGCTCCGGTTTTTCAGCCTCACATACGCGGCACGTGATAGTGAACGAGCTGAAAGTCGGCTTTGTCGTAGTCAAACCAGCTCAGGACCAACTACTGCTGGATCATCTCTATATCCGTCCTGGCAGTCAGGGTCAGGGGATCGGGGCAGCGGTACTCACGCAAATCTTTAAGGAAGCAGATGACCGGTCAATGCCACTGCGCGTAGGTGCCCTGAGGGAGAGCGATTCTAATCGTTTCTACCAGCGTAATGGCTTTGAATTTCTCGCAGAAGAGGAATGGGATATTCATTACCTTCGCCCATCGCGCTAACCTTACTTCACAGTAGCGTCAGCGCAGTATCAATTTCAGCGCCGGCTTTTCGCCATAATCCTCGTAGCGTTCATTAATCGCGGTGACGCAAAATTCCAATTCTTCGATGATCTCGACGGCTTGCTGGCGCAGTTTTTCGCTATGCAATACCTCAATGGTCAGCACCTCGTTTTCCTGCAATCGGAACTTGCTCATGCCGTCTTCATCGCGTAAATAACTGAGGCAATCGACCCAGGCATTCATGTTGCGGCCATAGAACTCGGGAAAGCCGAATACTTCCGCGCATTCGGTATGAAAGCTATCCCAGTCGGTAATGATTTCGCCATTCAAGCGGGCGCTTGGCATAATGTTTTCTCCTGCTTATATTCAATATCGTCGGCCGAACTTACCACATCCGGGCTTATCAAGTCTGCCGTGACAAGTTGCGATGCGTTTCGAAGTATCCGCATCTTCAGGATCAAGCCGATGATCGCAACGAACGATGTGGCAGCAATCGCCCATAGCGTGTTGTTCCTGAGTGCGCGTGATCCGGCACGTCCTGCCGGTGGAAACGGAGATTGACTCATTACCTGGCTTCGTCAGTATCGGAGGAGGAATCGGCCGTCGTTGCGAGGCCAACTATACACAAGCTTAATACGCAAACTTAAAACGCAAGCTTACCTGACAAAGAAAAAAGGGATCCCGGTTGCGGAATCCCTTTTTAAATTCGATCCGGCTCGGCCCCGCCGTCTTACTCGGCAGCGCTATGCAACACGCTCTCCGGCAACGGCACTTTGAACCAGCGTTGGGAGTTGACGTTGAGCATGCCGTTTTGCTTGATGCGGCTCAACATGGTGTTTATCTTGGCTAGCAAGGCAGGTTCGTTTTTGTTGATGCCGATAAAGCAGGGCGAATCCTTAAGCACGATTTTCAGCTGAGTTGTTTCCACTTGCTCTTTGCTAAAGGCAGAAATCAGGACATTACCCGCGGCCAGCAACGTGGAGTCACCCTGCAAGTAGGATTTGACGGCCTCCGGTTCGGTAGCGAAGCGCTTGATATTGGTCGATGCCGGTGCAATCTTGCTCAACTCGCCGTCTTCGATCGAGCCTTTGAGCACGGCGATGCTCTTGCCAGCCAATCCCGCAGCATTCTTGACATCGACATTCGGGGCACCGAATACGCCCAGATAAAACGGCGCGTAAGCTTGTGAAAAATCGATCTGCTTTTGGCGCTCCGCATTTTTACCCAGGCTGGAGATGACCAGGTCGACATGCCGGTTCAATAGCGAAGGGATGCGCTCACCGCTGTCCAACGGCACCATATCCAGCTTGACGCCCAGTTCCAGCGAGATCATCCTGGCGATCGATACATCAAATCCTTCCAGTGCCTTGTATTGATTCGAGGAGCCGAACGGCGGTGTATCTTTAGGCACCGCGATACGTATCGCGCGACGATTTTGCACATCTTCCAGTGCATCGGCGCGGCTTTCCCGGGCCGGCAGCAGGGTGCCAGCCAAGGCAATAGAGTAGACAAGAATACATGCAAATACACCGGTGCAACGCTTCACAAGACGACTCCCAGAATTAATTGAACGAACCCATATCTATTTTTCAATGACTGGCGACGCAACGCAACGCGCCAAGCACAGGATTTTATGTCTGGGTGGAAAGTTTGTATACGGAATAATCGGGAATTGTTTCGCGCTGTTTCTTTCTTGCGAATTTGTGCGAAAACTGTAGCGATACATACAGAGATACAGCGTGATATCAGTGATGCGTTGATGAACGGATATAGACCGAGTTGCAACGCTTAGCGAATATCCGAGATCAATCTTGACGCCGTCGCCTGTTTCGTTACACTTCGTGAAACGGGAGAGGTCCTTGGGTAGCCTTGGGCAATCGCATTTTGCCAGTTACCGGCCTGTAGGACCCCTGGCATCAAAAGCAGGATACGATCTCCCGATCCCCCCAAACGCTCACCCATTTCCTGTCGCGCCACGCCACTCATGCCCACCGACATAGCCTCCCTGCTTTTCGCCCTGACCGTCAGCATGCTGACGATGGCGATCGCATTACCGGCAGTGATGGGAAAAGTTAATGCGGCGGCGCGCCGGGCGCAGCTCGGCATCTTCCTGCAGGCGACTGGCTGGGTGCTGCTGCTTCTGTCCGGACTGGTCGAGGCCGGTTCATGGACGGACCGCTCGCTGTCGACGCTGTCGATGGCTGGCATCGCCGGCGGCCTCGCCTTGAACGCTACAGCATTCGACCTGTGGTGCGGCCGCACGGGACACGCCCGTGCGCCGACGATCATTGCCGTTGTGCTGACTCTCGGTTACGGGATTGGATTTTCAAGTTATGCGTTTCGGGTGGGCTGGGCCAATGGCCTGCTGGCGCTCCAGATGGCATTGGTGGCGGTGACGCTTTGGCGCGCGCCGCTGGTGCCTGTGGGCAGATGGCGCTGGCTGCTGATCATCGCCTTGATTGCCCAGATGGTGGTCACTGCCTGGCGCGGTGTGCTGGGCGCTTTTTTTACCGAGCAGTTTCCTGCATTTCTCACCCCGCATCCGGTGAATATTGCGTTCGCTATGGTCGCCAATGCAACCGCCGTGCTGTCCCTGACAGGAATCCTGCTGGCGCACCGCGATGAGGCGGCGCGTGCTCTTGAGCGTTTGGCGACAGTTGACGCCCTGACAGGGATACTCAACAGGCGCGCATGGCTGGTGCAATCCAGCGTCGAGCTGGAAAACAGCGTGCGCTATGACCAGCCGCTAGCCGTGCTGATGCTGGACCTCGACCATTTCAAGCAGATCAACGACAGCCGCGGACACGAGGCCGGCGATCACGCACTTCAGTTTTTCGCCAAGGCGCTCCAGGCGGCAGTGCGCATCGGCGATGTAGTGGGCCGGTACGGCGGGGAGGAGTTCGTCGTGCTGCTGAATTATGCCAACCAGGCCGCCGCGAAGGCATTCGACCAGCGTATGCGCGCCTACCTTGCTGAAGCGACGATGCGCGAACTCGGCCACGAGTTGAGCTATAGCGCCGGCATCGCCATACGCAGGTCCGCCGATGATACGCTCGAAGCGATGCTGCGGCGTGCCGATGTGACGCTATACAGCGCCAAGGTCCAGGGCCGGTCGCGCACTCTCGATGCGCAGGATTTGCAGCTACTGCATGCTGAAACAGCCGGATAATTTTTAAAAAAGCTGTTTCAAGTTTGCAAATATTTACAACAAATTTCACAATCTGCGGCATCCCTATGCCAGGGCCTCTGTCTATCTTCCGGCAGATGCCGCGAACAATCCACTTTCTGATAAGGCACGGTCGAGCGCACGCTGGAATTGCTGAAACGCGGCACCCGGCAGCGGCTTCGCCAGCAGAAACCCCAATCCCTGATCGCAACCCAGCGCGGTAAGTTTGACCAGTGCTGGTTCGATAGCTTGGAAACGACAGCCCGTTGACGAATCAACGATCGGTTACAAAGGAATTAATCGTGGCCACGGTCATTCTCGCAGTCGGTTCATTTACCAGCTGGTTTCGCGTTCAGCGGTTGAAGATATTTTGTGGATCGAGAGATCGGCACCTTCAAACTCTTGCTCAGCGTCGAGCCGGATGCCGATGAATTTTTTCAGCATGCCGTAAACCATCCAGCCGCCGGCGCTGGCGATGGCTATCCCCAGCAACGTGCCGCACAGCTGCGACAGGAATGACACGCCACCCAAACCGCCCATTGCCTTGAGCCCGAAAATACCGGCCGCCAGTCCGCCCCAGACCCCGCATAAACCGTGCAGCGGCCATACGCCGAGAACATCATCGATTTTCCATTTGTTTTGTGTCAGCGTGAACATCCAGACAAAGATGGCGCCAGCCGCGCCACCGGTGAACAGCGCCCCCAGCGGGTGCATCAAATCGGAGCCGGCGCAGATCGCCACCAGGCCCGCCAGCGGCCCGTTGTAGATAAAGCCCGGATCATTTTTGCCGAGCAACAAAGCTACCAAGGTACCGCCTGCCATTGCCATCAGTGAGTTGAGCGCCACCAGGCCATTCATCTTGTCCAGCGTTTGCGCGCTCATGACGTTGAAGCCGAACCAGCCAACGGTCAAGATCCAGGCGCCCAGCGCGAGGAATGGGATATTTGATGGCGGATGTGCTGCCACCGCACCGTCCTTGGTATAGCGGCCACGTCGCGCGCCCAGCAGCAGCACTGCGGGCAGCGCAATCCAGCCGCCCATGGCGTGCACCACGATCGAGCCGGCGAAGTCGTGAAACTCGGCGCCGAAGGCGGACTGCAGCCAAGCCTGGAAGCCGAAATGATGATTCCAGGCAATGCCTTCGAACAGCGGATAAACCAGGCCGACCAAAACCGCGGTGGCCAGCAACTGTGGATAAAATTTCGCGCGTTCGGCAATGCCGCCTGAAATGATGGCTGGAATGGCGGCAGCGAAGGTCAGTAAAAAGAAAAATTTGACCAGTTCGAAGCCGCTTTTGGCGGCAAGTAATTCGGCGCCGCGAAAAAAGTCGACGCCATAAGCGACGGTGTAACCGATGAAAAAATAAACGATAGTCGAGACAGCAAAATCGGCCAGGATTTTAACCAGCGCATTGACCTGATTTTTCTTGCGTACCGTGCCCAGTTCCAAAAAGGCAAAACCGGCGTGCATTGCCAAAATCATGATAGCGCCTAGCAAGATGAACAAGGCATCGGCACCGTTTTTATGATCGTCCAAGCAAAAATCTCCCAATAGTTGTGCAAAAAAAATCGCGTCGCTGTGCACAAGCAAAAATCATTCCATTTTGGTGAGATTTTTAAGTTATTGTATTTAAAGGAAAATATCTATTCAGAGTTTCATGGCGCAGCGTATTGCACACTAGTTGTGCGGTGCGCATGCCATTTCATGGTGCATGTATGGTTCCCGCCGCGTTGCTTCAAATCTGCGTGATTTCACCGCGCCGGTTCAATCCCCCATTTTTGGAGTTAGCCCGCATTCGCAACACCAAAGATGCGGAGAATGTCACTAACAATCACCGCACAATATGCGGTGATTAACTTGTGCTTGCGGTGAATAGGGATCATAATCTCCGCATGAATAGCGGCGATTACAAATACATCTGGCTGGACAACGACTGGCCGAACTGGCACTTCGACCTGGCGGCATTAGCGGGTCAGATGGTGGAAGTGGGTCGTGCCCAAGGCCTCTTGATGGGCCGCCTGGCCGATGTCGGGATGGTGCTGCGCGATCAGGCCAGCCTGGCGGCGCTCACCGAGGACGCGGTCAAGACCAGTGAGATTGAAGGCGAGACCCTCAATGTCGAATCCGTGCGATCATCCATCGCCCGTCGTCTGGGCGTGGACATCGGCGCCCTGGCCCCGGTCGATCGTCACGTCGAAGGCGTGGTCGAGATGGTGATTGACGCCACCGCCAACTGCAACGCGCCGGTGACTAGGGAGCGCTTGTTCGGCTGGTACGCCGCGCTGTTTCCAACCGGCTATTCAGGTCTATCCAAGCTCAACGTCGCCACCTGGCGTGACGATGCCAGCGGCCCGATGCAGGTCGTATCTGGCCCTATCGGCCGCCAGCGGGTGCATTTCGAGGCACCGCCAGCCGATCGCCTGGAAGCGGAAACAAGTCGTTTTTTCGACTGGGTCAATGACACAACGACCGAACCGTCGCTGATCAAGGCGGGACTTGGCCATCTGTGGTTCGTCACCCTGCACCCGTTCGACGACGGCAACGGTCGTATCGCCCGTGCCATCGGCGATTTGTTGCTGGCGCGCACAGATGGTAGTCCGCAGCGCTTTTATAGCCTGTCGGCGCAGATCCAGCGGGAGCGCAAGGCCTACTACGATATCTTGGAGCGGACCCAAAAGGGGGCGCTTGATGTCACCGAGTGGCTTGCCTGGTTTCTCGATACCCTGCATCGCGCCATCGAACAGGCGCAGCACACACTCGACGCGGTGCTGGCCAAGGCGCGGTTCAGGCAGCGCTGGGCCACGACGCCGCTCAACGAGCGACAAGTGAAACTGCTCAACCTGCTGCTCGACGGTTTTGAAGGCAAGCTCACCAGCAGCAAATGGGCGGCGATCGCCAAGTGCTCGCCAGACACGGCGCTGCGTGACATCACCGATCTGCTGGCACATGACGTGTTGCGGAAATCGGATGCGGGTGGGCGTAGTACCAGCTACGAGCTGAACGCGGCATCAGGGTAGGTCAGGGGAAGGGGAGGCGGCGGGAATCTCCCGGGTTTTCGCTTGCAAGCGAAAACCGCTCAGACAGCGGCAAGCATGCTTGCCGAAACCCTGTCTTCGCCCCGCGTCCGTACCGGACACGGGTTCGACCTCCGATCCATCAATACCAATAAAAAAGGCCATCCTGAAGGATGACCTTTTGTATTGGTGGTGGAGGCGGCGGGAATCTCCCGGGTTTTCGCTTGCAAGCGAAAACCGCTCAGACAGCGGCAAGCATGCTTGCCAAAACCCTGTCTTCGCCCCGCGTCCGTGCCGGACACGGATTCGATCTCCGATGCATCAATACCAATAAAAAAGGCCATCCTGAAGGATGACCTTTTGTATTGGTGGTGGAGGCGGCGGGAATCGAACCCGCGTCCGCAAATCCTCTACAGACAGTTCTACATACTTAGCGCTGTCATTTGATTTAACCCAGCCGACGCGGACGCACACGCTTCGTTCAGGCGAGTCACCTAAATTTAACTTTTAGCCAAGTAACCCGACTAAAAGCGATTCCCTGTAAATGACTCTACTGCTGTTTTTACCAGCCCACCCCAGGGACGAGATGGTGTAGAGCTAACCGGTTATTAAGCGGCTAGTGCGTACGAGTTATCGTTTGCAGTTAGATCTATTCCGATTGTATTTACGAGGTAGTCGGTCCTCGGTATGCCCTGCGCTGCTTTGTAACCCACGTCGAAACCAGGTCGCCCCCAAGCAGACTGCTATTGTAGCGTACTTGGAGTCTTCGTGTCAGGACCTTGCCAGTATTGAAACCAGGGCCTTAACCCTTATTTCAGCGCAAAGTCGACCCGATTCGGCTGGCCCTTGTCTTTGATGTCGTCGGCAGTCAATTTGGGCGCTATCAGGAAGATTCGTTCGAGCGGGATCTGGCCCTTGGTTTCCAGGTATTTGCGGACCGCCTCGGCGCGTCGGGTTGCCAGCGCGCTCAAGGCGTCCTGGGTCACCGGGGTGTTGGCAACAATCAATTTTTCCATGTCCGCGGTCGGCAGCGATTTTGCCAGGCCGACGATGTTACGGGGCTTGTCGAATTTTGAGGAACCATACACTTTGCCCATGTATTTTTCTTTGTCGGCATCGGTCAGGGTCACATCGTCCGAATCGGCATCGTCGCTTTGATCGACCGAATCCTTGAGCTTCAGCGCTTTCAGCTTGCGGTTAAGCATTTGCTGACGGACGCCGTCGGTATCGGTTTTCGGGTCGACCCGGCCGGTCAGGTCCAGCTTCAGCGCCGGACGGTCAATCAGCGCCTTGGCGATGGTATCCAGCTTGCTTTGCGTGGCCGCGGTGAGAGTGGCCGAGCCAGGAGCGAACTCAGCGTAGCCGAGCTCGTCGCCGCCGCTGCCGCCGAACGCCGAGCTGATCAGCGCGAATGGCGAGGTGACGGCTTTGACGATCAGGTTGATGAAAATGCGGACGATGATGCCGCCTATCGAAAATTCCGGGTCCGACAAGGTGCCGGAGATCGGCAGGTTGATGTTGATCTGGCCGTTACGGTCTTTCAGCAACGCTACCGCCAGCAGTACCGGCAGCTTGGTCGCGGTCGGGCTGTCGATCTTGTTGCCGAATGTTAACTGGTCGATACGCACACTGTTTTGCGCTACCAGCTTGTCGTTTTCTATGTGATAGCTGACATCCATCGACAATTTACCCTTTTCGATGGCGTAGCCGGCGTACTTGGCGGCATACGGTGTCAGGCGCGGCAGTTCGACGCCGTTAGCGCTGGCCTTGATGTCGAGGAACATCGGCTTGAACAGGGGGTTCAGGGAGCCTGAAATGGCGACCGGCGCATCGTTATCGATCTTGCCGTTCAAGTCGATCGGCGCCGGTTGCGGCTTGTCGGAGGCGATAGCGCCGACGGTACCGTTCATGCCAGTCATGTTGGCGGTGTAATTCGGCTTGACGAAGTTATCGGTGTAGTTGATGTTGCCGCCTTTGATGACGACCTGGCCGACTTTGATTACCGGCGCATTTGCCTTGGGTGCGGCAGGGGCGATCGGCGCCACCGTGGTGGTGCCTTCGGAAGTGGTTTTTGTGACCTTCTGCGGCGCCGGGCTGCCTGCTTCGGCCGAAGTCAGCGAAGGCGCAGGTGCGCCCGCCGGCGCGTTCTTCGATACCACGATATCTTGCAGGTTGAGTTTGGCTTTGTCGGACAAGATGATACGTGCGTAGAAATCGTTTAGCGCGACTTTTGCCAACGTCACGTGCTGTTGCTGGGCGCCGCCGATATTGGCGTTGATGCCGCTCACGTCGAGCAGTTTCCATTTCAGGAAATCCACTGAATTTTCTTTATCCAGCACGCGGAAATTCGCCAGGCGCAGGTTGCCGTTATAACTGGTCGCGAGTTCCTGGCGGCCGCCAGGCAGCGTCAGCGCCAACTTGCCTTTGCTGCTGGCCAGGCCCGAAGTCAGGACCACATTCAGGTAATCGGTGAAATAGGGTTGCAGTGCGGCGACCGGCAGATTTTGCGCGTCGAGATCGAGCGCGACGGATTTCATTTGCGCCGCGACGCTACCGTCGACCGATAATTTTCCGGTTTTATTGAGCTGCGTGCGCAGGGCAACCTTGATAGGTTTGTCGAGCTTGCTGGAGATATTTTCGGCGCTCAGGTTGAGACCGTCGGCGCGCAACTTGACCGCCGGTTTTACCGAGTCGTCCAGGTAAGCAAGGCTACTGTCGCTGACGGCAAACTGGCTCAGGGTGGCGACCCATCCCGGTCCGGCTTTTTTGGCAGATGCGTTGGCGGCCGCCTTGTTTGCGCCACCATTGTTGGCGACAAACTGCTGCAGATTGAGTTTGCCCTGGGCATCCCTGCGCACGTCACCCTGTATACCTGTCAGGCGCAATGCATCGGCATTGAAAGTGTGCGCTTCGGTATCTACGCTGGCGTTTTCCAGGCTGATCTTCTTGGCGCCGATGCTGCCGCCTGCACTCGCTTTTGCCGCCACTTTGAGATCGTCGACATCGATGCCTAGTTGATGCAACCGGACGCGGCTGCCATCTACCGCCAGCAAGGTATTGAGCGATAACTGACCGGATAGCACCGCTGCCAGAGAGCGATTGACGTAGGGCTGGTACTGCGCGAGGGATAAGGCGTTGATGCTGGCCTTGCCGGCGACGATTCCTTTGGCGGGAGTGATCTGGCCGATGAACTGGATGTGCTGCTCATTTTCGGTGCCGCTGGAAAGCGTCACGGTAGCAGGTTTTGCGTCGGCCGCCATCGATAGCCCGGTCGCATTCAGCGCCACGTTCTTGACCTGCAGGTTCAGTGCCGGTGACGCATTGGCTGCATCCAGCCAATTGACCGTGCCATCATGAATAGCGAGCTTGGCCAGAGTCATTTGCGGTGGCGGGCTCGCAGTTTTTTTCGGCGCGTCCTTGACGATTTCCTGTTTGGCGGCCGGCGTGCTCAAGGCAGCCCAGTTCAGGCTGCCATTAGCGTTCAGGTTAACCCAGACTTCCGGTTGCCGGATCTCGATCTGATCGAGTGCGGCGCTGCCGGTGAGGAGATTGAGCTTATTCATCTGGACGTCGATCGCCTGCGCCTTGAGCAGCGGCGCTGCATTCTTGTCAGCCATTGCGACGTCGGCCAGTTTGATCGCTCCCGATAGCAATACTTCAGGTTTGTCTTTGTTACGCACAAACGTCAGATCGAGCTTGGTCGACAGTTTTGTGCTCTGGATGGCCAGCGGTAGCGCCACCGGAGAAAACGCCACGAAGCTGGCGACGTCCAGCTGTTCGATATCGATCGCCAGCGCGGTTTCCATGCTGCCGGCGAATGGTTTGCTACGTCCTTTCAAATCGAACGGCGTGCCGTTGACCTTGGCCGAGACATGCGGTTGCACGAAGGTGTCGACCTTGCTGGGGAAATTCGATACATAAGGCAGGCCGATGTTGAGCGCTTCTATGTCAACCAGTTTGTTGGTCACCTTGTCGTCGAACTTGATGGTGCCGTTTTCGAGCTGGATGTTGGAGACCGAAAACAAGGTAGGCTTATCGCTCTTCGGCATCGCCAGAATGCGGTCGATGACGTCGGAGAAATTGTAGCGGCCGATGCCGTCGGCGCTGGTGCGCACGAGATGCAGATTGGGATTGACCAGCCTGGCTTCGTTCAGCACTGGCGCCAGCCGGAACAGCGAAGCCGACGAGGCGTTGACCAGCAACGTTTTTGCCGAGAATGCCGCGGTGGTTTTGTCCTGCTCATAGAGCGTGAAATCGGATGCCGTCAGCGTCAGGGTGAAAGGATTGAAGGCGATCTTGCCGACCGTTGCCTTGCGGCCGATCTGGGCTTCGACTTGTTGTTCGACCAGGTGTTTGGCGACCGGCGGCACCGCCAGCCAGCTGATCAGTGCCAATACCAGCAAGACAATGACGGTGATGCCGGTCCAGCGCAGGGCGCGCGGCAGCCAGGAAGGACGTGGGAAGTTTGCCATTTTTATTCCTTTGGGCAAGGATGTCCACAATATACTGCCAGACAGCCTTGCCCGCTAATTTATGCAATTTTTCGAACCGGCTGGCGGCAGGCTGCCGCTCAATCGATCAATCAACAATGTTCAATCACGCGCAGGCGTGTGCGCTGATGCCGTACATGGCAGTCACTGCTGCGGTAGCAGGGCCAGCAATTGGCGTGGTGTATCGATCAGGGCGTCTGCTTCCCAGGTGTTCGGCGCGCTCTCGCCGCAATAGCCCCAGGCCACGGCGACGGTAGCCATGCCGGCCGCGCGGCCGGCTTGAATATCGCGCAGATCGTCGCCGACATACCAGCATTCCTGCGGCTGTAGATTGAGGCGTCGCGCGGCTTCCAGCAGCGGCTCCGGATGAGGTTTCGAATGGGCGGTGGTGTCGCCGGAAATGACGCAATCGGCATCTGCCAGGCCGATCTGTGCAACCAGGGGATCGGTAAACTTGGCAGCCTTGTTGGTCACCACTCCCCAGCCGAGATTGCGTTGGCGCAGATCGTCGAGTAGCGCCGGTATGCCGTCGAACAGGGTGCTGTCGACCGCCAGCGCGGCGGCGTAATGATCAAGGAAGCCGACCCGCAATTCTTCATAGTCGGGATCGCCCGGTTTCAGGCCGAAGGCGGCGCCGATCATGCCGCGCGCACCGGCTGACGTGTGCGGCCGCAGTTGTTCGTAGGGTGTGCTGCTCAGACCGCGATCGTTGCGCAGCCGGTTAAGCGCGGCGGCCAGGTCCGGGGCGGTGTCGGCAAGCGTACCGTCAAGATCGAACAGAATGGCGCGCGGCATTGGCAAGGGCATGGTAATTCCTAAAGTACGAGTAATAGGCCAACAAGCAGGCTAACAAGCAAGCAGACAAGCGGACAGTGCAATGCCCGCCCACGCAACACGGCTAGTCGGGCCGGGTGCAAGCCATCAGATAGTTGACGCTGGTATCCTGGTTGAGCGAATAGATCAGGGTGAGCGGGTTATAGCTCATGCCGCGCATCACATCGACCGTCAGCCCGGCGTTGCGAGCGAATTGCGCCAGTTCCGCCGGCGTGATGAACTTGTCGTAGTCATGCGTGCCTTTGGGCAGCATGCGCAACAGGTATTCAGCTGCCAGGACCGCCTGCAGATAGGCTTTCAGGTTGCGGTTCAGGGTCGAGAAAAACACCTGGCCGCCAGGTTTCACCAAGGTGGCGCAGGCGCGCACGATGGATGCCGGATCCGGGACGTGCTCCAGCATCTCCATGCACGTCACGACGTCGAATTGCCCGGCTTCGCGGCTAGCCATTTCTTCGGCGGCGATTTTTTCATAACGGACTTCGATGCCTGACTCCAGGCTGTGCAGGTCGGCAACCTTCAAGGCTTTGTCGGACAGGTCGATGCCGGTAACGATCGCGCCTTTTCGTGCCATCGACTCAGCCAGGATGCCGCCGCCGCAGCCGATATCCAGCACATTCTTGCCGGCAAGCGGTGCGCGTGAGTTGATCCACTCCAGGCGCAAGGGATTGATTTCATGCAGAGGGCGAAACTCGGATTCCGGGTCCCACCAGCGGTGAGCCAGGTCGCTGAATTTCTTGAGTTCTGAAGGGTCTGCGTTCATAGGTTGAATCATAGCTGGAAAGTACGGTTTTGCGGTTTGTTGTCTGATTAAAAACCATCGCGTAGGGTGGGTACCGGTGCCCACGCATGACCTCAAATTCACTACCGCGCTTATCGCAGGCGGCATTGGGTTGCGGTCGGCAACGTGTGGGCAAAAAATCTTGCCCACCCTACATTGTCTCAGTGAATCACAATGCGAAAAAAAACCCCGCCAAGGCGGGGTTCTGATCGAGTCTGAATCGATTACTTGGTACTTGTACCAACAACTTCGATTTCAACGCGACGGTTTTTAGCGCGGCCAGCAGCGGTCTTGTTATCAGCGACCGGTTGCGACTTGCCTTTACCTTCAGTGTAGACGCGGTTAGCTTCGACACCCTTGTGTACCAGGTATGCCTTGACAGCTTCAGCGCGGCGAACCGACAATTTTTGGTTGTAAGCAACTGAACCGACGGAGTCAGTATGACCAACAGCGATGATGACTTCCAGGTTGATTGCGCCCAGTTTCGATGTCAGATCATCCAGCTTGGCTTTGCCTTCCGGCTTCAGGACAGCTTTGTCGAAGTCAAAGAATGCGTCAGCAGCAAAAGTAACTTTTTGCGAAACTGGTGCTGGTGCAGGAGCAACTGGTGCTGGAGCTGGAGCAACTGGAGCAGGTGCAGCTTGAGCGATTTCGCCGTCGCAACCTGGAACCGAATCAGCTGGTGTCCAGTAGCCAGTGTGCCAGCACAGACCGTACGGGTCACGTGCGATTACACCGCGTGCATCTTGCACATAAGCACTGTTAGGAGTGTTTGCCTGGATATCTTTGATTTCCTGCGCAGAGGCAGAGAGTGCGACGACTGCGGACGCAGCGAAGACGAGTTTTGCTAATTTATTCATGTTTCTCCTCTCGGTTGAGATATCCGCAGATTAACTGCGCAACTAATATACGACATCAAAAATTGGATAGTACCACGTGGTTCAGGCCGTTACGTGTGGGTTTGACCACACGCAATGAACTTGACCACCATTCTGCCACAGGCTTCAAGCGCTAGCGAAGGATGCCAAATGATCCAGCCCACGTTTCGCCTGCTTCGTTGTTTTCATACAACATAACAATATGAAAACAGTACCACGGGCAACATCTTACATCGGCGCAAGAAAACTATCTATTTTATTTTAATTTACTTGTACTTTTATTACGACTCGACGATTAGGGCTCAGGCAACTAACCAGCTTTTTGCGACTCAAATTATTGCTGCAGTTCAATACTGGGTCGGATGCGCCGGCGCCGACGATTTCCATTTTATTTGTGATGCCTTTGCTTTTCAGATAATTGGCAACATTGGTGGCGCGTTGCACTGACAGTTTCCGGTTGTCTTTTTCGTTTCCAAGGCGATCGGTATGGCCGGTAACTAATATAAGGTCGGCGCTGGCGCAATTTGTCATTTTGGCAACTACTTCCTGATCAATGCGTTGCTTGACTGCACTGGTCAGTGTTGCCTTCCCGAAACTGAAATTCTGGTCGCTCGCCAGGGTCACGTTGATGTTGCATTGCGCTCTGACAGTTGCCGGCGCGACTTCCTTGTTGGCAATCATCGGATCGGCGACCAATGCCGGTGCGCTGGCCTTCATTACCGGCGATACCAATGCGCCATCGCAGCCGGTAACCGCGTCGTCCGGCTCCCAATAACCGGAGCGCCAGCACAAGCCATCCTGGCTGCGAACGATCGGACCGCTTCCATCTTGCAAATAAGCACTTTTTTCAGGAGCCTGAACAGCAGTGGTTTGGGCGAAGCCCGAATTGGACGCAGAACCGAGGGCCGAGCCTAACAATAGGCAGAGCGCAATTGAAGAACGCATAAATTGTTTCCTGAAAGAAATAACAATGGCGAGATTGTTTTTAAGATCGCCGGATTGTCGGGCAAGGCGGCATTTAAACATATTTTTTCCGAGAGGCAGGTTTTCTGCCTGTACCGCCTTGCCTGAAAAGCCAGAATAGCCTCTCTCGCGTGCTAAAATCACGCGGTTATACCTTTGTTTCCAATCGCGTTTCGCCACCAGCTGGCAGATCGGTTGCGAACGCTGGTTCTATCGCAGGTTCTACATTGATCAACCCAAGTAAAGATTGGCCGACTCGCTAAATGGATCAATTCGCTAAAGAAACAATCCCAATTTCCCTCGAAGAAGAAATGCGCAAGAGCTATCTCGATTACGCGATGAGCGTGATCGTCGGCCGTGCGCTGCCGGATGTGCGTGACGGCCTCAAGCCGGTGCATCGTCGGGTCTTGTTCGCGATGCATGAAATGAACAACGTCTGGAATCGCCCGTTCGTGAAGTGCGCGCGCGTGGTCGGTGAGACCATGGGTAAATACCACCCGCATGGCGACGCCTCGATCTATGACACGCTGGTGCGTATGGCGCAACCTTTCTCGCTGCGCTACATGCTGGTCGACGGCCAGGGCAACTTCGGTTCGATCGACGGCGACGGCGCGGCAGCGATGCGTTACACCGAGTGCCGCCTGGACAAGATCGCCGGTGAATTGCTGGCCGACCTGGACAAGGAAACCGTCGATTTCGTGCCGAACTACGACGGCAAGGAAAAAGAACCGTCGGTGTTGCCGACGCGTATTCCGAACTTGCTGATCAACGGTTCGTCCGGGATCGCGGTCGGTATGGCGACCAATATTCCGCCGCACAATCTGACCGAAGTGATCGACGGCGCATTGCACGTATTGCGCAATGCCGATTGCACGATCGACGAGTTGATCGAAATCATCCCGGCGCCGGACTTCCCGACCGCCGGCATCATCTACGGTGTGTCCGGCGTGCGCGATGGTTATCGCACCGGCCGTGGCCGTGTAGTGATGCGGGCCAAGACCCACTTCGAAGAATTCGGACGTGAAGGCCGCACCGCGATCATCATCGATGAATTGCCGTACCAGGTAAACAAGAAGGCATTGCTGGAGCGTATCGCCGAACTGGTGCGCGACAAGAAGCTGGAAGGCATTTCCGATCTGCGCGACGAGTCGGATAAATCCGGCATGCGCGTAGTGATCGAGCTCAAGCGCGGCGAAGTAGCCGAAGTGGTGCTGAACAATCTGTACAAGCAAACGCAGCTGCAAGACACCTTCGGCATGAACATGGTGGCGTTGGTGGACGGTCAGCCGAAACTGCTGAACCTGAAGCAGATGCTGGAATGCTTCCTGTCGCACCGCCGCGAAGTCGTCACACGGCGTACCGTGTTCGAATTGCGCAAGGCGCGCGAACGCGGCCACGTGCTGGAAGGCCTGGCGGTAGCGCTGGCGAATATCGACGATTTCATCGCTCTCATCAAAGCCGCACCGACCCCGCCGGTAGCGAAATCCGAGCTGATGGCGCGTGCCTGGGATTCCTCCATGGTTCGTGAAATGCTGGCCCGTACCGGCGATGAAAACATCGGCGGCATCGAGTCCTTCCGCCCTGAGAATCTGCCTAAGCATTACGGCATCCAAACTGACGGCATGTACCGTCTGTCGGACGACCAGGCGCAGGAAATCCTGCAAATGCGCTTGCAACGCCTGACCGGTCTGGAACAAGACAAGATCGTCAACGAATACAAAGACGTGATGGCGCAGATCGCCGACTTGCTGGACATCCTGGCCAAGCCGGAACGCGTCACCATCATCATCACTGATGAAATGACCGCGGCCAAAAACGAATACGGTATCGGCAACAAGGATGAGCGTCGTTCGCAGATCGAGTTGAATCCTACCGATCTCGGTACCGAAGATCTGATCACGCCGCAAGACATGGTGGTGACGTTGTCGCATACCGGTTACATGAAATCGCAGCCAGTCTCGGAATACCGCGCGCAAAAACGCGGCGGCCGCGGCAAGCAAGCGATGGCCACCAAGGATGACGACTGGATCGACCAGCTGTTCGTCGGCAATACCCACGATTACATTTTGTGCTTCAGTAATCGCGGCCGTTTGTACTGGCTGAAAATCTGGGAAGTGCCGCAAGGTTCGCGCAACTCGCGCGGCAAGCCGATCGTCAACATGTTCCCGCTGCAGGATGGCGAGAAGATTACCGTGGTGTTGCCGTTGTCCGGCGATAACCGCACCTTCCCTGAAGACCGCTATGTCTTCATGTCGACCAGCCTTGGCACCGTCAAGAAGACGCCATTGTCGGACTTCAGTAATCCACGCAAGGCCGGCATCATCGCGGTCGATCTGGATGAGGGCGATTTCCTGATCGGCGCCGCGCTGACCGACGGCCAGCATGACGTGATGCTGTTCTCGGATTCCGGCAAGGCAGTACGCTTTGACGAAAACGATGTACGTCCGATGGGCCGTACGGCACGCGGTGTGCGCGGCATGAATCTGGAAGAAGGCCAACAGGTCATCGCCTTGCTTGTCGCGGAAAACGAACAGCAATCGGTGTTGACAGCAACCGAAAACGGCTTCGGCAAACGTACCCCGATCACCGAGTACACCCGCCATGGCCGTGGCACCAAGGGCATGATCGCGATCCAGACCAGCGAACGTAACGGCAAGGTAGTTGCCGCTACCTTGGTTGAGCCTAGCGACGAAATCATCCTGATCACCACCGGTGGCATCCTGATTCGCACCCGCGTTGCAGAGATCCGTGAAATGGGCCGCGCGACTCAGGGCGTGACACTGATCGCGGTGGAAGACGGCAACAAGCTGAGCGGTTTGCAGCGTGTGGTCGAGTCTGATGCCGAGGTTGACGTTACTGAGGCTGCTGAGGCTGCTGAGACTGACGCCGGTACCGATGCTGGCAGCGATACCGACACAGGTGGCGGCGCCGACCCGGCGGCAGAGTAAAAAGAGTATCGCGACTCAGCCCGTTAGCTGAGTCGCGCATGGCTTTACGCAGTAAGGTTGTAAGCAAGGTTGTAAAAGCACAGTAACGCCATCTGTTGGTTCGTAGTTATTCTCGCTTCTGGTTTTTTATCTGACGATATTCATCATGCCTATCTATAATTTTTCTGCTGGTCCCGCCGTGTTACCGAAAGAGGTGTTGCAGCAAGCTGCCGCCGAAATGCTGGATTGGGAAGGCAGTGGCATGTCCGTGATGGAAATGAGTCATCGCGGCAAAGAATTCATGTCGATCCTGGCGGCGGCGCAGCACGATTTCCGTGAGTTGTTTGCGGTTCCGGCCAACTACAAACTGCTGTTCATGCAAGGCGGCGCGATTGCCGAGAACGCGATTATTCCGCTTAACCTGTTGGGCCGCGACGGTCGATCCCAGCCGGCCATCAGCGATTACATCAATACCGGTTCCTGGTCGACCAAATCGCTGAAGGAAGCGCGGCGCTATGGCAACGTCAACGTTGCCGCATCTTCTGAAGATAGCCATTTCGCGCAAATTCCTGAGCGCGACAGCTGGCAGTTGTCCAAAGATCCGGCTTACGTCCATATCTGCACCAATGAAACCATCGACGGCGTTGAATATCAATTCACGCCCGATATCGCAGCTGAAACCAATAACGCGCCACTGGTTGCCGACATGTCTTCGCATATCTTGTCGCGCGTGGTGGATGTTTCTAAATACGGCGTGATCTACGGTGGCGCGCAAAAGAATATCGGCCCGGCCGGATTGACCTTGGTGCTGGTGCGCGAAGATTTGCTCGGCCATGCGTTGCCGGCTTGCCCTTCCGCGTTCAACTGGAAAACCGTGTCCGACAACGATTCCATGTACAACACGCCGCCGACCTATGCGATTTATATCGCCGGGCTGGTGTTCCAGTGGATCAAGAAGCAGGGCGGCGTCGCCGCGATGGAACAGCGCAATATCGCCAAGGCGGCGCTGCTGTATGACTATCTGGATTCCACCGATTTCTACCGGACCAAAATCGCCAGCAACAGCCGCTCGCGCATGAATGTGCCTTTTTTCCTCGCAGATGAAACGCTGAACGAGGCTTTCCTGAGCGGCGCCAAAGAAAGCGGCTTGTTGCAATTGAAGGGGCATAAGTCGGTCGGCGGCATGCGTGCGTCGATCTACAACGCGATGCCTTTGGCCGGCGTGCAAGCCTTGGTGGCATACATGAAAGAATTCGAAAAGCAGCGCGGCTAGTCAGGTCGGACATCGGTACGGACTGCTGCGGTTGGCGATGATCTGCTTAGCCAAGTATTAGAACCAGAGATAGAAATACAGTAAACATGAGCGAAGATAAACTCCTCCCCCTGCGTCAACAGATCGACGCAATTGACGCAGAAATCCTGGCCTTGCTGAATCGCCGTGCGCAAATTGCGCAAGAGGTCGGCCACGTCAAGGCTGAGACCAATGCGCCGGTGTTCCGTCCTGAGCGCGAAGCGCAAGTCTTGCAAAAAGTGGCCGAGCGCAATCCCGGCCCGCTGCAAGGCAGCGACGTGCAAACCATTTTCCGCGAAGTGATGTCGGCTTGCCGCGCGCTCGAAAAGCGCGTCACGGTCGCCTATCTGGGCCCGGCCGGCACCTTTAGCGAACAGGCGGTGTACCAGCAATTCGGTCACGCGGTAGAGGGTTTGGCTTGCGTATCGATTGACGAAGTATTCCGTGCGGCGGAAGCAGGCACGGCGGATTTCGGCGTGGTGCCTATCGAAAATTCGTCCGAAGGCGTGATCAATCGCACCCTCGATCTGCTGTTGCAGACCACGCTCAGCATCAGCGGCGAAGTATCGATCCCGGTGCATCACAGCCTGATGAGCAAAGACGGCAGCATGGATGCCGTCACCCGTATTTGCGCGCACTCGCAAGCGCTGGCGCAATGCAATGCCTGGCTCAACCAGCATTACCCGAATATCGAACGGCAGGCGGTTGCTTCCAATGCCGAAGCGGCACGCATGGCTAGTGAAAATGCTACGGTGGCGGGGATTGCCGGTGAGATCGCCGCGCAAAAGTATGGCTTGGAAATTGTCAGCGCCCATATCCAGGATGATCCGCACAATCGCACCCGTTTCGCTGTCGTCGGTCGCCTGAAAAACGGCGCCAGCGGCAAGGACCAGACTTCGCTGGTGCTGTCGGTGGCGAACAAGGCCGGCGCTGTGTACAAGTTGCTGGCGCCGCTCGCCAAGCATGGCGTTTCGATGACGCGTTTCGAGTCGCGGCCGGCACGCATGGGCGCATGGGAATACTATTTCTATGTCGACGTCGAAGGCCATGCAGAAGACGACAAGGTAGCCAAGGCACTGGCAGAACTGCAGCAAAACGCCGCGTTCTACAAGCTGCTGGGGTCGTATCCGCGTAGTTTTTGAACAACGCAGTACCGAGCAAGCATTCAACTTAATTTTTTGTTTTGAGAGCAGACAATGTCAATTAAATTTGGTCCAGAGTATGTGCGTGCTATCGCCCCATATCAAGGCGGCAAGCCGATTGCTGAAGTTGCGCGCGAGTTCGGCCTGGACGAAGCCAATATCATCAAGCTGGCGTCCAACGAAAATCCGTTAGGGATGCCGGAATCGGCACGGCTGGCGATGGAAAAGGCAGTCGCCGATATCGGCCGTTATCCGGATGCCAACGGCTTCGATTTGAAAGCCGCCATCACTGCCAAATACGATGTACCGGCAGAGTGGATCACGCTGGGCAACGGCAGTAACGATATCCTTGAGCTGGCCACCCACGCATTCGTGCAAGCAGGCCAGGCCGCGATGTATGCGGAATATTCTTTTGTGGTGTATGCGCTGGCCACCCAGGCTGTCGGCGCGCGTGCGATCGTGGTCAAGGCCAAGGAATACGGCCATGACCTGGAAGCGATGGCGGCCGCCATCACCGACGATACCAAGCTGATCTTCATCGCCAATCCGAATAACCCGACCGGCAGCTTCATCCCGGCCGCCGAGCTCGAGGCTTTCCTGGCGCGGGTGCCGGCGCACATCGTGGTGGTGCTGGACGAGGCTTACAACGAATACCTGGCGCCGGAACTGCAATACGATTCGATTGCATGGGTGCGTAAATACCCCAATTTGCTGGTTTCACGCACCATGTCCAAGGCCTATGGCCTGGCCGGCTTGCGCATCGGCTTTGGTATCGCGCAGCCGGTGATTACCGATTTGCTGAACCGCATCCGCCAGCCGTTTAACGTCAACTCGCTGGCGCAGGCCGCAGCGGTGGCGGCCCTGAACGATACCGCTTTCTTGCAGCGTAGCGCGCAGTTGAATCGCGACGGATATAAACAATTGACGCAGACTTTCGATGAGCTGGGTTTGGAATATGTGCCTTCGTTCGGTAACTTCGTCATGGTCAAGGTCGGCGAGGACGAGGCTGCGGGCGCGCGTGTCAACCTGGCATTGCTGAAGCAGGGCATCATCGTGCGGCCGGTCGCCAACTATGGCTTGCCGCAATGGCTGCGCGTCACCATTGGTTTGCCAAGTGAAAACGCCGCTTTCATCGAAGCGCTGAAAAAACTGCTGGGCTGATGGGATTGGAATAATTTCTGCTGCGTCATTGGCGACCCCAGCTCGGCGCCCCCGTCTCGGCGCCCCCGTCTCGGCGACCCCGTCATTCCCGCGAACGCGGGAATCCATTTTACGTAGCAATTTGGATTCCTCACCTTGGATCCCCGCGTTCGCGGGGATGACGCAAGTTTAGAGCTATCCTTAACCAGTGCTGTTCTATCTTTATTGAGTTGAAGCATCAATGGTGTTCAAGAAAATCGCAATATTTGGTGTGGGATTGATCGGCGGTTCTTTTGCCCTGGCGTTGAAAAAGGCCGGAGTAGTGGAGCAACTGGTCGGTGTAGGTCGTCATCTCACGACCTTGCAGCGCGCACAGGAATTGGGCGTTATCGACGTCATCGCCACCTCGGTAGCCGACGCTGTCACTGGCGCCGACCTGATCCTGATCGCGGCGCCGGTCGCGCAGACTGGCGCTATCCTGGCCAGCATCGCGCCTCATCTCCAGTCCGGCACCGTCGTGACCGATGCCGGTAGCACCAAATCCGATGTGGTATCTGCTGCGCGCGCGGCGCTGGGCGACAAGATTGCGCAGTTTGTGCCGGGCCATCCGATCGCGGGCCGCGAACAGAATGGTCCCGAGGCAGCACTGGCCGGGCTGTACGTCGGCAAGAAAGTGGTATTGGCGCCATTGCCGGAAAATGCCGAGCAAGATATAGCCCGGGTCGCCGCTGCCTGGCAACAGTGCGGAGCGTTGATACATCGCTTGTCGGCACAGCAGCATGACGCGATTTTTGCAGCGGTCAGCCATTTGCCGCATGTGCTGGCGTATGCGCTGGTGGACGATATCGCCAACAAGCCGCACGCGGCTTCGCTGTTTCAATACGCCGCCAGTGGCTTTCGCGATTTCACCCGTATCGCTGGTTCATCGCCGGAAATGTGGCGTGATATTTCATTGGCAAACCAAAGCGCCTTGCTGAGCGAGCTGGATGCTTACCTGCTGCAACTGACGCGCTTGCGCGGCTTGCTGGCGGCTGGCGACGGCCCCGCACTGGAAGCCATCTACAGCAACGCACAACAAGCCAGGCACAGCTGGATCAGCGCCATCGAGGCGGCGGAACAACAGAACAAGGAAGGTGGAGATTAATGACTACGCAACGCAAGCAGCACTATCCCGAGTACATAGATCTGCATCCGGTGGCACGAGTGCAGGGTACGGTCCGGCTTCCCGGCTCCAAAAGTATTTCCAATCGCACTTTGCTGTTGGCGGCGTTAGCCAATGGCACCACGCAGATTCTTGATTTGCTGGCATCCGACGATACGCTGGTCATGCTGACGGCGCTCAAGCAATTGGGCGTGCTCTGGGAGCAGGCGGAAGGCACGCAGACTTATACCGTACAAGGCAGCAATGGCAGTTTTCCGGTGCATCAGGCCGACCTGTTCATGGGCAATGCCGGCACTGCGATTCGCCCGCTGACGGCAGCCCTGGCTGCGATCGGCGGCGACTACACCTTGCACGGCGTGGCGCGTATGCACGAGCGGCCGATCGGCGATCTGGTCGACGCCTTGAATGCTGTCGGTACCCGCATCGCCTACACCGGCGTTGCCGGTTATCCGCCATTGCATATCCAGCGGGGCCAGTTGCATAACCAGCGCATGCAGGTGCGTGGCAACGTTTCCAGCCAGTTCCTGACTGCCTTGCTGATGGCGGCACCGTTGATGGCCAAGCATGAAGCGGTGACGATTGAGGTAATCGGCGAGCTGATTTCCAAGCCCTACATTGAAATCACGCTGAACCTGATGCGGCGTTTCGGCGTGAACGTGGAGCGCGATGGCTGGCAGTCGTTTACCATTTCCGCCGGCCAGCAGTATCAAAGCCCGAAGGTCATCCACGTTGAAGGCGATGCATCTTCCGCATCTTATTTCCTGGCAGCCGGCGCGATTGCCGGCGGACCGTTGCGGGTTGAGGGTGTCGGCAACAACAGCATCCAGGGCGATGTCCGTTTTGTCGAAGCCTTGCAACAGATGGGTGCCACCATCACGATGGGTGACAACTGGATTGAAGCATCGTCGAGCGGCGTGTTAAAAGCCATCGATGCCGATTTCAATCACATCCCGGATGCCGCGATGACGATTGCAGTGGCTGCGTTATACGCCGACGGTCCCAGCACCTTGCGCAATATCGCCAGCTGGCGCGTCAAGGAAACCGACCGCCTCAGCGCGATGGCGACCGAGTTGCGGAAACTCGGCGCGACGATTGAAGAGGGTAGCGATTACCTGCGAGTGACGCCGCCCTCGCAATTGCAGCCGGCGACTATCGATACTTATGACGATCATCGTATGGCGATGTGTTTTTCGCTGGCTTCGCTGGACGGTGCAGCGTTGCGCGGCACCACCGTACGCATCAATGACCCGCAATGCGTCGCCAAGACTTTCCCCGATTATTTCACCGTGTTCGCGCAAATCGCCGAGCAGACTTTATTGTAAGGTAGTGGGCCGCGCATGAATTTGACACTTGCTGATGTGCGCGACGTGTTGCACCAGAAAACCTATGACCGCGGTCAGGAATACGTGCGTCAGCGCCGCGTCCTTGCGGTGGAGCAGGACGGCGACGTCCTCAACGCCACGGTGCAGGGCAGCGGCAGCAACATCTATCAACAGGAAATCACGCTATCCGTATTTCGCGATACGCCGGATATCGATAGCGTCTGTTCCTGTCCGGTTGGTTCCAATTGCAAGCACGTTGCGGCAGCCTTGATTGAATATCTGCAGCGGTCTTCCTCAGATCAGCTGACGCTCCCTGCCGGCAAGCCGTCGCTACAGCAGCCGCAAGCTCCGCCGGCGACACCGACGACACCGGCGACATCGGCGACACCGGCAAAACCTGTCGCCAAGTCCAACGCTCATGCACCACTTGCGCGTCCGATGGAGGCCTGGCTGGCACGGGTCGAAAGTGAAATCGCCGCAGTCGGAACGGCGCCGGTGCAGCCGTCCGGATTGCGCCAGAAGGTCGCCACGCATCAAGTCGTTTTTGTCTTGACCGCCGCTTATAACGGCAAGAAAGCTGCGCTGCATTTATGCAAGGCGCAGCAACGCCCGAACGGTCAGTTTTCATCGGCGCAGCCAGTGACGGACGTGCCGCGCCTGTTATCCGATCCTGCCGTATTCCTGGGGCCGGAAGACCGTGATCTGATCGGTTTGTTTGTCGCCCAGAATGACGGCAACCATGCGCAACACGCGGCATGCGAGCTGAGCGGCAAGCTCGGTGCGCAATTGCTGCGTTCGTTGTTGCAGCAGCAGCGTTTGTTATGGGCCAATTCCCTGGCTGACCTGGCCAAAGGCACCGCCTATCCGTTGCAACTTGCCGCTACGCGTTGCGCCAGCCTGGCCTGGTATGAAGCCGTGGACGACAGCCGCGACGCCGCACGCGACAAGTGGCAGCTGGGCTGGCAATTTGAAGCGGAAGCAGAATCCGAGCCTGGATCCGGCATCGCGTCAGGGCAATCACGGAAAAACGTCGATTACCTGCTGCCCACCGAGCCGCCCTGGTATATCGATAATCTGTCATGCGGCGAGCTGCAGCTCTCGCATCGCAACGCCAGGATCACCAGCAAGGCGCTCAACGATCTGGTGATACAAGCACCTTTGCTCGATCCGAAAGACCGCCTGGCCGTTGCTCAGCAATTGCTGACGCAAGGCTTGAACGATGTGATTCCATTCCCGCCGCAAGTGCCGCAGACGATTCGCGAGAATATTGCGCCGCAGCCGTTGCTGGTATTGGGTAGTTTGCCTAGCGTCAGCAATCCGCTGATGCAGGATTTTGCAGAGCTGCATTTTCGTTATGACGGTGAAATCGTCTCCACCCGTTTTACACCGACACTCAGCCGTAACACCTCCGCAGGTATCGAACAGATCGTGCGCGACCAGGATGCCGAAGCCGCCTTTGGGCAGGCATTGATGGCGCTTGGCATGCAGCCTCTCGAAGGCACGCAACATCCGCTGGCCATGATGCCAGGCATGTTCATGCAGCCGGACCAGTCGTCCTGGATACGCTTTGCGAAAGAAGGTTTGCCAAGTCTTGCAGCGCAGGGCTGGCTGATCGACAAGCGCGCCGAATACCGTTTGGATGTCGCAGCGGTCGAAGATTGGTATGCCGAGGTTGCCGACGCGGCCGATGCGGCTGGCAACCTGGCCGCCAATACACCGTTTGAGCTAGAACTGGGCATCGTGGTCAATCACCAGCGCGTGCCGCTGTTGCCGTTGCTGGTCAATCTGATTCGTCAGGCGCCGCAGGATTTCGATCCGCGCACGCTGGCCCAGCGCGACGACCAGGATGAATTGCTGGTGCGCTTGCCGGATGGCGTCCATGTAGCAATGCCCTGGGGCCGGATCAAGCCGATCCTGAACACCTTGGGCGAGCTGTATTTCGCGGAAAAGCCGGACGCTCCGATACGCTTATCTGCGCTCGACGCGGCACGCCTGGCTGAACTGGATGCCGGCGCCAAATTACGCTGGGTCGGCGGCGATCGCCTGCGCAGCATGGGCCAGAAGCTCAGTACCTTCGGCGGCATCCAGAAGATTGCCGCGCCACCCGGGCTGCAAGCGACATTGCGCGATTATCAGCTGGAAGGATTGGCGTGGATGCAGTTCCTGCGTGAATACGATCTGGCCGGCATCCTGGCCGATGACATGGGTTTGGGCAAAACCGTGCAGACCCTGGCGCATATCCTGATCGAGAAGCAAAGCGGCCGCCTGACGGCACCGGCCCTGGTGATTGCGCCCACCAGCCTGATGGACAACTGGCAGCAGGAAGCCGCGCGCTTCACGCCAGATTTGCGGGTGCTGGTTTTGCAAGGAAAGCAACGGCTGGAACAATTCGACCAGATCGGTGAGTTCGACCTGGTCTTGACCACTTATGCCTTGCTGCCGCGGGATGAGGAACGCTGGCGCGAACATGCCTTCCATTTGCTGATCCTGGACGAAGCGCACTACATCAAGAATCCGCGCTCCAAAGTGGCGCAAAGCGTGGCGTTGCTGAATACCCGGCATCGCCTGTGTCTTACCGGGACACCGGTAGAAAATCATCTGGGCGAGCTGTGGGCGCAATTTCATTTCCTGCTGCCGGGTTTGCTGGGCGATGAAAAATCTTTCAACCGGGATTTCCGCCAGCCGATCGAGAAGCAGGGCGACGCTGCCCGGCGCGCGTTGCTGGGCCGTCGCATCAAGCCCTTCCTGCTGCGCCGGACGAAGGACAAGGTAGCCAAGGAGCTGCCGCCGAAAACCGAGATGCTGCGCTCTGTGACACTGAGCGGGGCGCAACGCGACCTGTATGAAAACGTGCGTCTGGTGATGGATAAGAAAGTGCGCGAAGAAGTCGCCAAGAAAGGCGTAGCGCGCAGCCATATCGTGATTCTTGAGGCGTTGCTGAAATTACGCCAGGCTTGCTGCGATCCGCGTTTGCTCAAAACCGAATCGCCTGAAGCCGAGGCGGCGCAAGCTGACGTACCGTCAGCCAAGCTGCTTGAACTGATGGAAATGCTGGACGAGCTGCGCCAGGAAGACCGGCGCATCCTGGTGTTTTCGCAATTTACCAGTATGCTGGCGCTGATTGCCGCAGAACTGCAGCAGCGCGATATCGGTTATACCCTGCTGACCGGCGCCACAGTGGATCGGGCAGAAGCGGTGCGCCGCTTTCAAGATGGTGAAGTGCCGGTGTTCCTGATCAGCCTGAAGGCCGGCGGAGTCGGCCTCAACCTGACCGCGGCGGATACCGTGATTCACTACGATCCGTGGTGGAATCCTGCGGCAGAAAGCCAGGCTACCGACCGCGCCTGGCGCATCGGCCAGGACAAGCCGGTATTTGTCTACAAGTTGATTGCCAAGGGTACGGTAGAGGAAAGCATTCAGTTGCTGCAGCAGAAAAAAGCCGATCTGGCACAGGCAATGCTTTCTCCAGAAGGTGAAGCCCAGAATGTCGGATTGACGCAAGACGATCTGCAGGCAATTTTTGCACCCTTGTCCGAGTGATCACTGCATTTCATGCAGGCAATAATTTTATTAAATTAATAATAACCATCGAAACTACCTATGCCTAATTCTCACATTCCTGTCATCACGATCGATGGCCCGACGGCATCCGGTAAAGGCACGGTGGCACAAAAAGTTGCACAGCACCTGGGTTTTCATTACCTCGATTCCGGCGCCTTGTACCGCCTGACCGCCTTGTCCGTGATGCGGCGCGCTACACCGCTGGACGACGAGCATGCCTTGGCCAAGGCTGCCGAGCATCTGCATTGCCATTTCAACGGTGCCCATATTTTCCTGGCGAACGAAGATGTGTCGAATGATATCCGGGCGGAAGCAGTAGGAAATCTTGCCTCGAAAATTGCCGCAATACCAACAGTCAGGCAAGCCTTGTTTGGCCTGCAATTGAGTTTCCGGCAACATCCCGGGCTGGTCGCCGATGGCCGCGACATGGGCACGGTGATTTTCCCGCACGCCGGCTTGAAGGTGTTTTTGACCGCCAGCGTTGAAGCCAGAGCCCAACGGCGCTATAAGCAATTGATTGACAAGGGTTTTTCTGCTAATATGGAAAACCTCTCAATGGATTTGACGGAGCGTGATGCGCGCGATAGCAACCGCAGCTCGGCACCGTTAAAGGCCGCGGAAGGGGCGTATTTGCTGGATACTTCTGCAATGACTGCCGATCAGGCGGTCGAACAGGTGCTCAGTTGGTATGCCGCTGCGAAGGCACTGCATACGCAGTCTGAATGAGTAGTATGAGAGAGTGGTAAATGAGGTGTTTTATCTCAAGCATCAAGAAATACGTTGTTTTTTTGCAGCACCTTGGTGTTCGGCCTGACGCAAAGTCTGGCCGGACGTTGAAAAACCTAACCCAATATTGACCGCATCTTAGTAGTAGATACGTTTTGTGCATAAGTGCATAAGTACATGAATACATTACGTAGATAAGACGGCAATACTGTCAAACTAGTCAAAACTATGTCAATCACCGTTCTGTCCCCTGCATCTGCCGGCGCAAATGAATTCGCCGCGCTGTTTGAAGAATCGCTGTCACGTCAAGACATGCGTTCTGGTGAAGTGATTTCTGCTGAAGTCGTTCGCCTTGACCATAACTTCGTTATCGTCAACGCCGGCCTCAAGTCAGAAGCCTTCATTCCAATTGAAGAATTTAAAAATGACAATGGCGAACTCGAAGTAGCTGTCGGCGATTTCATCTCCGTCGCTATCGAATCGCTGGAAAACGGTTTCGGCGACACAATCCTGTCGCGCGACAAGGCCAAGCGTCTGGCATCGTGGCTCTCGCTGGAAAAAGCGATGGAGTCCGGCGAGATCGTTACCGGTACTGTCAATGGCAAGGTCAAGGGCGGCCTGACCGTTCTGACCAACGGCATCCGTGCCTTCCTGCCGGGTTCGCTGGTCGACACCCGTCCGGTCAAGGACACTACGCCGTTCGAAGGCAAGACCATGGAATTCAAGGTCATCAAGCTCGATCGCAAGCGTAACAACGTTGTGTTGTCGCGTCGTGCGGTTATCGAAGCTTCGATGGGCGAAGAGCGCCAAAAGCTGATGGAAACCCTGAAAGAAGGCACCATCGTTACCGGCGTCGTCAAGAATATCACCGACTATGGCGCATTCGTGGATCTGGGCGGCATCGACGGCCTGTTGCACATTACCGATCTGGCATGGCGTCGTGTGCGTCACCCATCGGAAGTGTTGACAGTCGGTCAAGAGATCACTGCCAAGGTTCTGAAGTACGATCAAGAAAAGAATCGCGTTTCCCTGGGCGTCAAGCAACTGGGCGACGATCCTTGGACCGGTCTGTCACGTCGTTACCCGCAAAGCACCCGCCTGTTCGGTAAAGTCACCAACCTCACCGACTACGGCGCATTCGTTGAAGTCGAACAAGGTATCGAAGGTTTGGTCCACGTTTCCGAAATGGATTGGACCAACAAGAACGTGGCGCCAAACAAAGTCGTTCAATTGGGCGACGAAGTTGAAGTCATGGTTCTGGAAATCGACGAAGACCGTCGCCGTATCAGCCTGGGCATGAAGCAATGCAAGGCTAATCCATGGGACGATTTCGCTGTTACCCACAAAAAGGGCGACAAAGTCAAAGGCGCGATCAAATCGATCACCGACTTCGGCGTGTTCATCGGCCTGGCCGGTAACATCGACGGTCTGGTGCATCTGTCGGATCTGTCCTGGACTGAAACCGGCGAAGAAGCCGTTCGTCGCTTCAAGAAGGGTGACGAGCTGGAAGCCATCGTTCTGGCAATCGACGTTGAGCGTGAGCGCGTTTCCCTGGGCGTCAAGCAACTGGAAGGCGATCCATTCAACAACTTCGCTGCAATGAACGACAAGGGCGCACTGGTTTCCGGTACGGTCAAGTCGGTTGAGCCTAAGGGCGCAGTGATCCAGTTGTCGGAAGAAGTCGAAGGCTACCTGCGTGCATCCGAAATCTCCCGCGACCGCGTGGAAGATGCCGGTACCCACCTGAAGGTTGGCGACACTGTTGAAACCATGGTCATCAACATCGATCGCAAGGCTCGCAGCATCCAGCTGTCGATCAGGGCGAAAGACAATGTTGAAACCCAGGAAGCAATGCAAAAGCTGTCTTCGGACTCCAATGCTGCTTCCGGCACAACCAGCCTGGGTGCACTGTTGAAGGCAAAGCTCGATAACAGCAAGAACTAAGTAATATTAACTGAGCGAGTCAAGCTAATGACAAAGTCGGAGCTGATTGCCCGCTTGGCCGAGCGTTATCCGCAACTGGTAGCTAAGGATGCGGATTACGCCGTGAAAACGATACTCGATGCAATGACGGACGCCTTGGCGACCGGCCAGCGTATCGAGATTCGCGGGTTCGGCAGTTTTGCGCTGAATCGGCGGCCACCGCGGATCGGGCGTAATCCCAAGTCCGGCGACAAAGTGATGGTGCCCGAAAAACGGGTGCCGCATTTCAAGCCGGGCAAGGAATTACGCGAACGGGTCGACGCGATGGTCGGACAACCGATTCAAGAGGACTGAGTTGTAGTTGCTGAGTTAGTGCTTAGCTAGTGCTTAGCTAGTGTTAAGGCGCGAGCAAATCGAAACGGCATCTTCGGATGCCGTTTTTTTTCACGTACAATTTCGCATCATTTAAAGTTATATTGTTTGTGTATTAGTCGTTGGTTTGCAATATGGCAAGATTCAAGCCGGCCAATTGCACATTCGAGTAGCGCGCTTGCTACCCGCCACTACCTGCTATTACCCAATCAAACGGAAAGGCATCATGAAAATCATTTCCCGAATTCTTTCGATCTTGCTCTTCGTTGTATTTTTTGGATTCGCCCTGCAGAACAAAGGCAACGTCGATCTTCAGTTCTTCCCTGGCACGACGATGCAAGGACCGCTGGTACTGTTCCTGCTGGGCTTCTTTGTCTTTGGCGCCATCCTCGGCGTCCTGGCGATGGCGCCATCTGTATTCCGTCACCGCCGCAATGCCTCAAAGACAAAAAAAGCGCTGACTTCCCTGCAAAAAGAACAAGAAGCGCAACGGCTGGCAGAGTCGCAAGCACCGCAACCGGACAGCATCAAGAATATATAATGCCGCTAAGTATTTAATTTGCTGCGTCGCTGCAAAGTTGTACTCTGCAGCAGCAGCTTGCCGGCAAATCACACCTGAAACTCATCTGAAACTCATCTGAGGCTCATCTGAAACTCACCTGAGACTCACCTGAGATTCAGGTCACGCATAAAGCACAGCCCGTATGGAATTTGAAATTTGGTGGTTACTCGGTATCCCGGTCTTTTTTGGATTAGGCTGGATCGCCGCACGGGTCGATATCAATCAACTGATATCCGAATCGCGTAGTTTGCCCCGCGGGTATTTCAAGGGTTTGAATTTTCTGCTTAACGAACAGCCTGACAAGGCCATCGATGCATTCATCGAAATCGTCAAGCTCGATCCGGAAACCGCGGAGCTGCATTTCGCGCTGGGTAATCTGTTCCGCCGCCGCGGTGAAACCGAACGCGCGATCAGGGTGCACCAAAACCTGCTGGCGCGCCCCGATCTGGCGCAAGAGCATCGCCTGCACGCGCAATATGAGCTGGGGCAGGATTACCTGAAAGCCGGTTTGCTGGATCGCGCCGAAGAGAGCTTCAATTTGCTCGCCGGCAGTCAATACGGGGCGCAAGCAGGGCGCGCGCTGCTCGAAATCTATCAGCGCGAAAAAGAATGGCTGCGCGCGATTGAAGCGGCACAAACATTGCAGCAATCCGGCGCCGGCGGACGGCAAAAGGAAATCGCGCAGTTTTATTGCGAACTGGCGCAGGATGAACTGGTGGATGGTCACCCCGAAGCCGCCATGTCTCTGCTGGAAAAAGCGCTGAAAAACGATCGCAACAGCGTACGCGCCACCATGCTGCTGGGCGACGTACATCTGGCCCAGGGCGACGTCGAAGCGGCATTGCATGCCTGGCGCCGGGTCGAGCAGCAAAGCGTGCCGCATGTCGCGCTGGTGGCCCAGCGTTTGATGGATGGCTATCGTGCCGTCGGGCGGCCGCATGAGGGCGTCAGCTTGCTGCGCTCCTATCTGGCCGAGGCGTCTTCCATCGACCTGCTGGAAGTGGTGTTCAAGGCGGTGCTGGAGCTGGATGGCGTGGAAGCCACCAATCAGCTGGTGAGCGATGAACTGCGGCGCACGCCAACCTTGCTCGGCCTGGATAAACTGCTGGAAGCACGCTTGATGAAAATCACGCCGGAAATGCATACCGAGCTGTCGGTAGTCAAGAATCTGGTGCATGGCTATACGCAGAAGCTGGCGCGTTACCAATGCAGTCACTGCGGCTTCAAGGCACGTCAGTTCTACTGGCAATGCCCGGGGTGCAGCCGATGGGAAACCTATCCGCCGCGTCGTACTGAAGAATTGAACGTAATGAATTAAATGAACCGGTAGGGTGGGCAGGATTTTCTGCCCGCGCGGTATTGGCATAACGATGTACGTTGAGTGAATTCACGCGTGGGCAAAAAAACTTGCCCACCCTACGAACGACGGTTAAGTGTAAAAAATAGCATAGCGCATTCACGGAATAACATGAAAATTACTATTATCGGTACCGGTTATGTCGGTTTGGTCACAGGTGCTTGCCTGGCCGAATTGGGCAACGATGTATTTTGCCTGGATCTGGATCAACGCAAGATCGACTTGCTCAATAGCGGCGGCATTCCGATCCATGAACCTGGCCTGGCTGAAATCGTCGGCCGTAATCGCACTGCCGGACGCCTGCATTTCTCCACCGATATTGCCGCCAGCGTGGCGCATGGCCAGGTGCAGTTTATTGCGGTGGGCACGCCGCCCGATGAAGACGGTTCCGCCGACTTGCAATACGTGGTGGCCGCGGCCCGCAACATCGGCAAATACATGACCGGCTTCAAGGTCATTGTCGACAAGTCGACGGTGCCGGTCGGTACCGCAGACAAGGTGAGCGCAGCGATCCAGGCAGAATTGGACGCACGTAAGTTGAGCGGCGAAGCGCCGCAATTCTCCGTCGTCTCCAATCCGGAATTCCTGAAAGAGGGCGCTGCCGTCGAAGATTTCATGCGGCCTGACCGGATCGTCATCGGCTGCGACGAAAGCGCTTCCGGTCAGCAGGCGCAAGCGTTGATGAAGCAACTGTACTTGCCGTTCAATCGTAACCACGAGCGCACATTCTGGATGGATGTACGCTCCGCCGAATTCACCAAATACGCAGCGAATGCGATGCTGGCGACCCGCATCTCATTCATGAATGAATTAGCCAACCTGGCCGACAAGGTAGGCGCTGACATCGAGGCCGTGCGGCATGGTATCGGCTCCGATCCGCGCATCGGCTACAGCTTCCTGTACGCCGGTTGCGGCTATGGCGGTTCTTGTTTCCCCAAGGATGTGCAGGCGCTGGAACGTACTGCACGCGCGTATGGCCAGGAATTGCATATCCTGCGCGCGGTTGAACAAGTCAATAACAACCAGAAATACGTGCTGGGACAAAAGATCAGCGAGCGTTTCGGCGCGGACCTGAGCGGCAAGCACTTTGCATTGTGGGGCTTGGCATTCAAGCCGAATACCGATGACATGCGCGAAGCGTCATCACGCGTGCTGCTGGGTGAACTGATTGCGCGCGGCGCTACCGTGGCGGTGCATGATCCGGTAGCGATGACCGAGGCCAAACGGGTATTGGCGCTGGATCTTGCCGCTACGCCTGGCGCCTTTGAGCGCATCCGCTTTTGCGACAATCAGACCGATGCATTGCAAAATGCCGACGCCCTGGTCATCGTGACCGAGTGGAAGACCTTTCGCAGCCCCGACTTTGAACAGGTAAAAACGCTGCTCAAGGCGCCGGTCGTGTTCGACGGCCGTAACTTGTACGAACCCGAAGTAATGGGTGAACTGGGCTTCGAATATTACGGCATCGGCCGTTCGGTATTAGCGCGCGGATAAGGCCATGACTAAGCAAAGCTATAGCTATAATTTGCCGGCTTCTTTTTCACATGTGCAGATTCTGGTGGTCGGCGATGTCATGCTGGACCGTTACTGGTTTGGCGAGGTGAGCCGTATTTCGCCAGAGGCGCCGGTGCCGATCGTACGGGTCGAAAAGCGTGAAGAACGCCTCGGTGGCGCCGCCAACGTCGCGCGCAATATCGCCACTCTGGGTGGCAGCTCCGGCTTGTTGGGCGTGGTAGGCCAGGACGAAGCTGGCGATACCGTCGATAGCATGCTGGAGGAAATGGGCGTCAACAGTTTCCTGACCCGCGATCCGACCATCTCGACCATCATCAAATTGCGCGTGATAGGCCGCCAGCAGCAACTGCTGCGCATCGATTTCGAGGAAGCGCCGACCGATGCCGTATTGCGCGACAAGCTGACCCGTTTCAATACTTTGCTGCCGCAATACCCGGTAGTGGTGCTGTCCGATTATGCCAAAGGCAGTCTGGTCAACGTCGCCGAAATGATCGCAGCCGCCAGGCAAGCCGGCAAGTGCATTCTGGTCGATCCCAAGGGTGACGATTTCTCGCGCTATATGGGAGCGACCGTCCTGACGCCGAATAAATCGGAGATGAAGCACATTGTCGGCAACTGGAAGAATGAAGAAGAGTTGACGCTCAAAGCGCAAAACTTGCGTGAGTCGCTGCAATTAAAAGCGTTGCTGTTGACGCGCTCGGAAGAAGGAATGAGCTTATATACCGAGAAGGAAATCCGCCATTTCCCCGCCATGGCGCGTGAGGTATACGACGTTTCCGGCGCCGGCGATACCGTGATAGCCACGTTGGCAGTGATGCTGGGGGCCGGATTGCCGATTGCCGATGCTGTCGCGCTGGCGAACCGTGCCGGCGGCATCGTGGTAGGCAAGCTCGGTACGGCAACCGTCAGCCGCGAAGAATTGCTAGGGTAGCGTTGCATTGTTTGCGAAGCGCCGCTCCCGGCTAAGTCAAATCTTGTTTGTGGTCTAAAAGTCAATTTTCCGTGTGTCGGTGATTATAATTAATTGGACGTTTTCGCGTCTGATTGATCATTTGGTTCACCAACACACTCACGGGAGAAAGACGAAATGCTGAAAAAATTATTGCTGATAGCCGGCATGTTGATGGCCACCGCCAGTTTCGCTCAGGTCGATGTCAACAAGGGCGATCTGTCTGCCCTGGATGGCGTCAAGGGCATCGGTTCCGCTACCGCTAAACGTATTGTCGACGAGCGCGGCAAAGGTGGTAACTTCAAAGACTGGGCCGATTTTGAAAGCCGCGTGCCAGGCATTGGCGACAAAAAATCGGTCAAGCTGTCACAGGCCGGCTTGCTGGTGAACGGTAAGCCGAAGGCAGGCGGAGAGGCCGCAACGGCGTCTACCACGGCGCCTGCCAAGGCTGCGGTCACAGCGGCGGCCGCCAAAAGCAAGTAGGGTGTTCGAGCAGGCACAAAACTCCGTCATCCCCGCGAACGCGGACGCCAAGGCGGTGAATCCATTTTACTGATTTAAAATAGATTCCCGCGTTCGCGGGAAGGTCGGGGACGCCTAGTCGGGGGCGCCGAGCTGGGGACGCCTAGTCGGGGGCGCCGAGACGGGGGTGCCGAACTGGGGGCACCGAGCTGGGGTCGCCAATGACATGACAGGGGTTATTCGAGCTTTCCTTAAGCTGCCTGTGCGCTTGCCAGCTACTATTTTGTCCAGTTTGTCAGGCTTTCATACGCGTAACAAAGTCTCATATTAAAATGGACTCTTTTGCATAAGACGCCTGCACACACTATGCCTTATCTGACTATCGAAGACACAATCGGCAATACGCCTCTGGTACAACTCAAGCGTATCCCCGGCAGCGAAGCCGCGCAACGGAATAACGTTATCCTGGGCAAGATGGAAGGCAACAATCCGGCCGGCTCGGTGAAAGACCGGCCGGCGTTGTCGATGATCAAGCACGCCGAAGCGCGCGGCCAGATCAAACCGGGGGACACCCTGATTGAGGCAACCAGCGGCAACACCGGTATTGCCCTGGCGATGGTGGCTGCAATGCGCGGCTACAAGATGGTGTTGTTGATGCCGGAAAACCTGAGCGAGGAACGGCGTCAAAGCATGGCTGCGTACGGCGCCAAGATTATCCTTACCCCTAAGACCGGCGGCATGGAATATGCGCGCGACCTGGCCGAAAAAATGCAGAAAGACGGCGAAGGACTGATCCTCGACCAGTTTGCCAATCCGGACAATCCGCTGGCGCATTATGAAACCACCGGTCCCGAGCTCTGGCGCGATACCGAAGGACGCATCACGCATTTTGTGAGCGCGATGGGGACCACCGGCACCATCATGGGAGTTTCCACCTATCTGAAGGAACAGAATCAGGCGATCCGCATCATCGGTGCGCAGCCGGAAGAAGGTTCGCAGATCCCTGGCATCAGAAAATGGCCGGAAGCCTATATGCCAAAGATATACGAGCGTTCCAGAGTAGACCAGATTGAGTCGGTCAGTCAGGCCGCGTCCGAACATATGGCGCGCAGGCTGGCAAGTGAAGAAGGTATTTTCTGCGGGATATCGACAGGCGGCGCCTGCGAAGTAGCAGTCAGGATTTCACAGCAAGTAGAAAACGCGACGATTGTGTTCGTCGTGTGCGATCGCGGCGACCGTTATTTATCTACAGGCGTTTTCCCTGCCTGAAGCAAACTGCTTCAGGCAGGAATTTCGGACGATGCCGACATGCTGATTACTTCAGCTTTTCGGCTTCGATCTTGCTCTTTGGCTTGAATTGCTTGTCGCTGATACGGAATTTTTCGCGACGATCGCCCATCAAGGCGCGCAACTCGCGAATCGTCAGATCGCTAACTTCGTGCATACGGATCAGCAGCGATGCGCCAACCGGCAAGCGGCGATGGCGGATTTTACTGATAACCGGTGGCGCTACTTCTAGCGAGCGCGAAAGTGCCGCATCATTTTTCAAATGCAACTTGTCGATCAGTGAATCCAGCAGATGATTCGGGTCATAGGTCACCTGCTCATCGAGCTTGTTGCTAGTTGGTGCGTCTGGGGTAGTATTCATAGTCATAATCAATTGATTCCGTTATCCTAGTTGATATATGGAAAGTGTTTGTGCAATATGTACCAAACTATTACCAAGTGCACCTCCCAGTTTTATTGGCAGCCTTATAAGATTGCCGTATTTTATACTGATTTTGAGCACATTATTGTCATAAAGAAACTCCCTATCTTTTTCTTCATGGTACAGCTGATACCGCCAAGTACATTGCACAGCATGTTGTATATTATTTTGGTAACAAACAACCTACCTTTGTTTAGTGACCAAATATACAAATAAGTTGCACAAGCTCAATTTAAAATTTTCTTATTACGATGTCTATTACTATTTAGTAACTTTCCGTAAAAATTGCAAGGAACACCATTTTTACAACAAACTGTCGTTATTAAAATACCAATAAATTCTGTTTTTGTCTATCCCTCCTTCAATACTTTCTGCCAACCATCTAAACCCAATTGATGCAAGGTTTGCATATTCTTGTTGAATATCTCGGATGCATCCGGGAACGCATCGACTGCGCGCTCGACGCTAACTTCGCGTAACAGATGCAAAGTCGGGTAGGGTGCACGATTGGTATAGTTGCTGATATCGTCTGCCTCGGTGCCGGCGAATTGATAGTCGGGATGAAAGCTGGCAATCTGGATTTCTCCATCCAGCTCAAGTTCATCGACGGCTGCATCGGCGGCATCAAGAAAATCGTTGTAGTCCAAAAAATCGCGTAATGCATCGGGGTGTATCAGCAAAGTGGTATCGACCGCCTCCGGATCCGCCTGATGCAAAAATTGCAACTCCTTCACCAGGTCCGCCAACAGCTCTTCCGGCGTCTGCGCGGTGCTGACGACGTAGCGAATCTGATCCTTTATAAATACCGCCTTGGCGAAAGGACAAAGATTGAGTCCGATCACGGCGCGCTCCAGCCACAATTTTGTGTGAGCGATTACTTCGCTGGAGAGTGGCGATATTGTTGCTGATGCAGAAGTTGTCATGAAATAAGTATCAATATTTACAAGGTGTTAAGACAAATACAAAGGTGAACCTGACGGCATCAAGCCTTGCCGGCGTGCATATATCTACCCGATTTGTACTCGATTCGTACTCGATTCGTACGCCATTCGCACTCCATCCGGCAGAAATCGGGTTATTCTTCCGATCCCGTGATTGCGACACGCCGGGTTCGATTCAACTTATATATAACAATAGGCGTTATGGCCCTTAAAGCAACTATTTTCAAAGCCGATCTGCAAATTGCCGATATGGATCGACATTATTATCAGGAACACGCGCTGACATTGGCGCGTCATCCGTCGGAAACCGACGAGCGCATGATGGTGCGCCTGCTGGCTTTCGCCCGTCACGCATCGGCCGCTTTGGTATTCGGCAAAGGCCTGTCGGATGCCGATGAACCCGATTTGTGGGCCAAGGATTTGACCGGTGCGATTGATCTCTGGATTGAAGTCGGCCAACCCGATGAAAAGCGCATTCTCAAGGCTTGCGGACGGGCGGCACAGGTGGTGGTGTACAGCTACAGCAGCACCAGCCACATCTGGTGGAATCAGATCAGCAGCAAGGTGGCGCGCGCCCGTAACCTGACCGTCATCAATATTGCCGCGGCCAGCAGCGAGGCCTTGACCCGTTTCGCCCAGCGCAACATGCAGCTGCAATGCACGATCCAGGATGCGCAGATCTGGCTGACCGCCGGCGACCAGACTGTGGAAGTCGAACTTAGCATCAGCAATCCCTGAATTTAATTCTGATCGCGCGCCACGCGCACCGCACGCCCCAGATCCACCACCGACATCGCATAAAAGAAACTGCGGTTGTATTGCGTGATGGCGTAGAAATTATCGGTGCCTAGCCAGTACTCGGTCGGTCCCTGGCCGTTTTGCAGGTCGACCAGGCCGAATTGCATGTCGTTTGGCAGTACCACGCTGGGCACCACGCCAGCCGCGGTCAAGTCATCCAGCGAATATTTGGCTTCCAGGCCCTGGCCGATAAATGCCTGCCAGCGGTTTTCGGAAGTGGTGTCGGTCGAGAGCGTTGCCGGGAACACGATGGGCATGCCGGTTTTCCAGCCGTGCTCCGCCAGGTAGTGGGCGACGCTGCCGATCGCATCGATTGGCGAATTACGCAAATCGATTTTTCCCTTGCCGTCAAAATCCACGCCGTACTGGCGTATGCTGCTCGGCATGAACTGTGGCCAGCCGATGGCGCCGGCGTACGAGCCTAACAAGGTAAATGGATCGATGCCCGTTTCCCTGGCGTACAGCAGGGTATTTTCCAGCTCGCCGCGGAAAAACCGCATCCGTGCCTCGCGCGTAGACGTATTCGGATAGTCGAATGCCAGAGTGGTGATGGCATCCATTACCCTGAAACTCCCGACATTGCGGCCGTATACGGTTTCGACGCCGATGATACCGACGATGATTTCCGCCGGCACGCCATATTGCGCTTCTGCGCGGCTCAAGGCATCGGCATAGGTATTCCAGAAATCGACGCCGGCCTGGATCCGCACCGGTTCGACAAAACGGGCGCGATAGGCTGCCCAGTTCTTTGGCTTGCTCGCCGGCGCCGGTTTCATCAACTGGATGGCGCTGTCGATATAGCGTACCTTGTTAAACATGATGACCAGCTCAGCCCGGTCGAAGCCATTTTTTTCCACCATCTGATCGATGAAAGCCGAGACCTCTTTCCAGTCGGCGAAATTGGCGAATTCGCCATCGTCGGCATTGCTGCTGGCCTTACGTACCTGTACCTGTATCTGTGCCTGTGCCTTTGTTGCCCTTGTTTTACCTGAATTGTTTTGCTGCGCCAGCAGATTGGGACTTGCCGAGATCGCCAGTGCGATAGCGCAAAGCTGGACGACAGTATGGAGACCGGGAGTTGATTTCATCGACATTGGGAGAGCAGTAATTTTAGTTGTGCCATTAAAGGCGCAGGCGGTTTATTGTCCGGCCCGTAGTCGGCGCCGTATTGCAGGGCCTCGTACAATGCCATGAAGCGCTTGACCGCTATTTTGACAGATGGCGTTAGCGGCGAGTTACTTGCACACAGCCGGCGACCGTAAGTACCCGGTCCCTCATGCTTGTTGCGCGCCATGCCACGCCGCGCCATCTGCGCGCACAGCGAAGAGTATACAGTATCGAGCGGGTTGCTCTTGTTTCGCGCCAACAGCAAAGGCAAGGTGACGCTGCCGGCCACAACCGTGCCGACGGCCAGCATCAGGATGATCAGGGTGCGCCAGTCGAATCCATCAAATCCAAGCCAATGCATCAGGCCCATTTGCCGCGCAGGCGTGTAATTCAACACCCACTGGTTCCAGCCGTTGCCTAGCGCTTCCCAATTGGCGCGGAGCAGCGCGGCCGTGTCGTTCAAGTCGGACCACCAGTTGGCTTGGCCGGCAGCGCCACCAAGCAGATTGCCGAAGAAAGAGCGTGGCAGCACATTGCTGAGCTGGGTTTCAATCCGGCTCGGCGCCACTGCCGCGGTCGGGTCGACTCTTACCCAGCCGCGTGGCGGTAACCAGACCTCAGCCCAGGCGTGGGCGTCGGACTGACGCACCGTCATCATGCCATCGACCGTATTGATTTCGCCGCCCTGGTAACCAGTCACCACGCGCGCGGGAATTCCTGCAGCACGCATCAGCACCACAAAGGAGCTGGCATAGTGTTCGCAAAAGCCGGCGCGGCTGGAAAACAGAAAATCGTCGACGCTATCTCTGCCCAGCCGCGGCGGTTCCAGCGTGTAGCTGAATTTTTCATGTCGAAAGAAACTCAGTACTGCGTTCACAAGCGCAGCGTCGTCGGGCCATTTTTTACGCAGGCCGGCCGCAAATTCTTGCGTGCGCGGATTGAAATTGCCCGGCAATGCCAGCGCCTGTTGCATGCCGCTGGTTGATATAGAGTCTGACGGCGCGGGTTTTAGATTAGAGGTAACATCGTAGCGTACGCGCTCATTGATCGCGCGCGCTGCCCGAATCTGATGGTCGGCCGTCAGCCGCACCGGGATTCCCTCCAGTGTCGGCGCCAGTTCCGGCGTTTCCAGCGCAAACAGCCAGCGCTGGCCGTTCGCTTCCATCGTGACTTGCTGGCGTACTGTAGTTGCCGGGTCGGGATTGAGGTTGGAGGGAAGCTCAAGGTTAAGATTAGATACGGCCTGAATATGCGGCGCAGCATCGACTGCAGCACGACTTGCCTGTTCCTGCGTCCAGGTACGGCCATCGAAATCATTCAGCACCGCGCCACGCCAATACAGCTTGGCAGGGGCGGGCGGCGCATCGATGAATTTGACGCGGAATGCGATGTCATCGGATAAAGCCAGTTGCGTGATATTCCCGGGCGCCATGCTATCCGACAAACCTGTACGGCCGCCGTGGGCATCGCCAGGCAAGCCCCACAACGGCCCCTGGATTCGCGGAAACAGCAAAAACAGAATCAGCATCAGCGGCAACGCCATGGCCAGTACCAAGGCGCCCAGGCGCAGCCGCTGCTTGAGTGGCGGCACCAGGCCGGTATATTGGAAGGAAAGCTGTACTGTCAATATCAGCACCAGGGTCGCCATCATCCACAGCAAGGACAGTATGGATTGCGAATAGAAAAAACCGGTAAGCAGCAAAAAGAAACTCAACAGCAGCACCACGAACAAATCCCGCCGGGCACGCATTTCCAGTAATTTAAACGTTAGCAATAACGCCAGCATCGCCACGCCGGCATCGCGTCCGAGCAAAGTGTGGAAGTCGATATAGACCCGGGCCATGGTGACTACCGCCAATGGCAGCAACAACCATAGCGGCGGCAAGCGCTGGCCGCGCAAGGTGATCCAGGCGCGCCACAGCAGCAACCCGCCGCAGATCAGCGAGGTCCACCAGGATAGATGAAAAAAATGCGGCAGCAACACCATGGCGCAGGCGCCGAGCAGCAGCAAGGTATCGCTCTTGTCGCGCGGCAGTGTATGCATGTACGTGCTTGAGATGCGGAACAAGGGTTTGCTCTCAAGCTCGGCTCGGAGCTGTTCTTTAAGCACTTGCATGGGCCGGTTGCTCATGGCGCACCTTGGTACAGCGCCAGCGCGCGCAGGCAGGCGCGCTGATGGGCCGGTCCCAGCGCTGCTGCATGGATGGTGTCGCCCAGGCGGAACGCATACGGCAGCTGGCGCGCTTCCGCTTCGAGTATCCAGCGCGTCATGCGCGAGAGTTTGTCTTCCAGCGCCATGTCGTAAGGCAGCGACTCAAAATCAATCGACAAATCGCTGACCGCGCCGCCTTCGAACTGCTTGGTGATCAGCTTGGGGTCGAGATCGGTATCCAGCCTGGCGATTTGGCGCCAGGCCAGGTGTTTCAGCGAGTCGCCGCTTTGATAGGTCCGGATCCCGGCAAAATCCTGATGCCCGGCGACGCCGTTGCCATCGCTTCTTTCGATCGGCGCCAGCGGCAACGGCGGGGTCGATGCCGAGGCTTCCGGCTGCGGGTAGACCAGGGCTTTGCAATCCGGTTGCCAGTAACTCCAGGCGCGCAGCAAGCCCAGCGGAAAGCGGGTTTGCAGACGTATCCTGGGTGCCGGCTGCCAGCCGCGACGGGTGGTAGTGATCGCCAGTGTCAGATGGCTGGTGCTATGGGCTGAAACATCGGTCGCCCGTTCCATGGCAGGCAAGCCACGTCCAATGAAGCCAAGCCAGATGGCATAACGGGTATGCTTGCGCCGGTTCGCCAGATGCAGCTCGAACAGCGCATCTTCGCCGGCAAATACCGCAGCTACCTTGCCGGCGGTCAGATGTAAATAAGCCAGGTTACGGAAAGTCAGGTGCATGTCGATGACAGCGCAGGCAGCCAGCAGGAAGGTCAAGCCAAAGCCAAGGCTCAGGTTGTAATTGATGGAACATAAGAACAGCAATACCAGCATGACGGCAAAAGCCAGTCCGGGCCGGCTCGGCACGATGAAGACGCGCCGCTGAGTGAGAAAAACCTCTCCCGGTTCGGCATCGCGCAGCTGGAACAAGGAGCGATCCAGCCAATCCCGGAATCGTTTGCGCAGAGATGTCAGCATGGTGGCCGTCGCAGACTGATTGAAAAAAAGAGCGATTAGCAGTTCAGACCGCGACCGACTTCATCAACTGCAAGACCAGATCACGGGCGCCAAGAGTGCTGCCTGCGTGCGCTTTCAGCGGGCGCAGGCGATGCGCTGTCACAGGCACCAATACCGCCTGGACATCTTCGGGAATGACATGGTTGCGGCCCTCCATGGCAGCCCAGGCCCTGGCCGCCTGCAGCAATGCGATTGCGGCGCGCGGACTCATGCCTTCTGCAAACAAGCCATTTTGGCGCGAAGCATGCGCCAGCGCCTGTATGTAATCGATCAATGAGGCTGAAGTATGGATCTGCTTCAATGCCAGCCTGGCTTCGATTAATTCAGTGGCTTGCATCATCGGGGCGATGGATTTCAACAAGATGCGGCGATCTTCCCCCATCAGCAACGCGCGTTCTGCGGTGGCGTCCGGATACCCCAGCGACAAGCACATCAGGAAGCGGTCCAGTTGCGACTCGGGCAGGGCAAAGGTACCAACCTGATGGGCCGGATTTTGGGTGGCGATGACGAAGAACGGTTCCGGCAGGTCGCGCGTGACACCTTCGGCGGTGACCTGGCGTTCCTCCATCGCTTCCAGCAGCGCCGACTGCGTCTTGGGCGTGGCCCGATTGATTTCGTCGGCCAGCAGCACCTGAGTGAACACCGGCCCCGGGTGAAACACAAAACTGCTTTTTTCGCGGTCGAAAACCGAAATTCCCACCACGTCCGCCGGCAGCAGATCGCTGGTAAATTGCAGTCGATTGAAGCGCAGCCCTAAGGAAATGGCAAGCGCATGCGCCAAGGTGGTCTTGCCGACACCGGGCACATCCTCAATCAGGAGATGGCCGCCCGCCAGCAAGCACACCAATGCCTGGCGGATCTGGTGATCCTTGCCGACGACGATCTGACCGACTTGCTGTGCAACTGCGTGGATTTTTGCGAACATGGGTTTGTCTGGTGAGGGCAGCATAATGGAGAGAGTCGGGAGAGAATCATACAAACTTCCCTGAAATTAACCTAGTTCCTTTAAGGAATTGTGAGGTTTTTCTTACAGCCACCCCGATTTCCAGACGTTGATCCGGGCGCAGTATCTGCATCTGCTCATTTTTTCCCCGTTTCTTGGGTACACTAGTCATAGTGCAGCACCATTTCAGCAAGATTTTTGGCGAGATCAATTGACTACTGCTTTCTATACCCACTCTGATTGCAAGCTGCACGATATGGGCCCGGGGCATCCGGAATCGCCAGCGCGGCTACAGGCGATCGAAGACCAGCTGATTGCCAGCCGCATCGGCCAGTTGCTGGATCACCGCAGCGCGCCATTGGCGCTCGAGGGTGACCTGGCGCGGGTACACAGCGCCGCGATGATCGCCCGGGTGAGGGAGCATAGCCTGGCTTTGGCCGGCACAGCCGGCATCTATCCGCTGGATCCCGACACTTCAGTCAATGCGCATAGCTGGCAAGCCGCATTGCGTGCTGCAGGCGCTGCATTGGCCGCGACTGACGCGGTGATTGCTGGTGGCATCGACAACGCGTTTTGTGCGGTGCGTCCGCCCGGGCATCACGCTACCTCGAGCACCGCCATGGGATTTTGCCTGTTCAACAACATTGCACTTGCGGCCCGCCACGCGCTTGAGGTGCACGGGTTGGAGCGGGTAGCGATTGTCGATTTCGATGTCCATCACGGCAACGGCACCGAACAGATTTTTGCGCACGATCCGCGCGTGCTGATGGTGAGTTTTTTCCAGCACCCGTTTTATCCGTACAGCGGTACCGAGCCGGAGGGGAGCAATGCGCTCAATATTCCCGTGCCAGCGTATAGCGATGGCAGCGTAGTGCGGAAATTGGTGACAGAACAATGGCTGCCGGCGCTGGAAGCGCACCGCCCGCAGATGATTTTTGTTTCTGCCGGCTTTGACGCGCACAGAGAAGACGATATGGCGCAGATGGGCCTGGTCGAGGCCGACTATACCTGGCTCACCCGGCAAATCATGCAAGTCGCTGCGCAGCATGCCGAGGGCCGTATCGTCAGTTGCCTGGAGGGCGGCTACAACCTGTCGGCGTTAGGGCGCAGCGTGGTTGCTCATATGAAAGTATTGGCCGAACTCGAATAATTGTGTCGCCGCAGGACCACGGGCGAGAGGCGAAAATGCTCGGAAAATTGTCGGAAAATTGTCAGGGCAGCCGCTGTTTGCCACCCTCCGACATATGGCGAACGCCGTCAAGGATAAGGTAGAACCCAAGGTAGAACCGAAATAAGTCCGTACAATAGCGGTTTATTTTAGCCAGACAAGACAACGCATGTCCATACAATGGTTCCCAGGTCACATGAACGCCGCCCGCAAGAAGGCGGCGGAAGCTATGGAGAAGGTCGATCTTGTGATCGAAGTGCTCGACGGCCGTTTGCCGCAAGCCAGTTGCAATCCGATGATCGAACAGCTGCGCGTGTTTCGCCAGCGCCCCTGCCTGAAAATCCTCAACAAGAGCGATCTGGCCGATCCCGCCGTCACGCAGGCCTGGCTTGCCTATTACAACAGCCAGAAAAACGTCCATGCAGTGGCGCTGAGCTGCAAGAAGCCTTCGGATGTCGCCAAGATACCAGGCTTGTGCCTGACGCTGGCGCCGCACCGCGGTACGCCCTTGAAGCCGTTGCGCATGATGATCATGGGGATCCCCAACGTCGGCAAATCGACGCTGATGAACGCCTTGCTGAAGCGCCGCGTGGCGGCCGTAGGCGACGAGCCGGCCGTGACCAAGGTTCAGCAACGCCTGTACCTGGGTAACAACATGGTGTTGATCGACACTCCTGGCATGTTATGGCCCAAGATCGCCCACCCGAGCGACGGTCTGATGCTGGCTGCCAGTCACGCCATCGGCACCAACGCACTGATCGAGGAAGAAGTCGCGACGTTTCTGGCCGACGAGCTGCTGATTCGCTACGCGCCCTTGCTGGCGGCGCGTTATGGGATCAAGACGGAGGGTATCGATGGCGTTAGCGTGATTGAAGGCGTAGCGCTACGTCGTGGCTTTCGCCTCAAGGGCGGCGATCTGGATCTGGAGAAGGCTGCGCACACCTTGTTGCAAGATTATCGTACCGGCGCGCTTGGCCGGATTAGCCTGGAAACACCGCAAACCCGGGCCGCCTTGCTGGCACGCCACCAAGAGGAGATAGCGCAGCGTCTGGCTGACGCCGCAGCAGAGGCGGAAAGCGACAACCAAGACAATCAGGACAACTCCAGATAGTCCGCCTCAGCTTCGCCATAAACCCGCAATGACCATGTCGCTGCGGGTTTTTTATTGCCTGGAGTTGATCTGCGTGCATCCATCAGAGCCGCAACTGGATGGCTTAATTGGCAATTAATTTTACATTTCTATCTACATTACTGCATCTGGTAATGAAGTAACCAGAACCGCTTCTCAAGCTGCCCCACATACCCTGTATTGCTGCGCATTTTTACTATTCGCGGGCCCTAAAGGGCTGCCGCGCGCCATTCAATTTATTGTAATTATAGCTATATTAAATGTCATTTATACATTGAATCAGCTGCTCGCCATCGTGATTGTCAATTTTTTTGCTGGAAATTTCGTTGGTAGTCATGTCAATAATTTCCAAATGGCATATTTATCATTTCCATGCAGAAACATGCCGACAGGCTTGCTTTGCTTTAGAGGGTTTTCACTATAGGTATGTGAACAATTGTGACTTGTTTACCTTGTAGTTTGAGATTCTTTTTTCTTGTGATATATAAATTTCATATAACTACGTTTTCCCAATGCTTATAAGGCTTTTCAGGGGGTTTTTTTAGAAAGAAAAGTAAAAAATAAGAGTTTTTTAAAAAAAATAAGCCGTCATATATGAATTTTTTCGTTGTTTATTAGCGACTTTGGGGAACTTATTTTAGTGACATAAATGATAATTGAAATTAACATTTGCCTCATTTCGTAAAATATGGATTTAGACATTTATTGACGTTCAAATTGTTGCAATGGGCAATCAGTTAAGCGCTCAAATGAAAATCCATGCTGTGCACATTGAAATGTCGTCATTTTTCGCCAAACACTTGGCCGGCTTGACGAGACATCTGTGTGGATTTGGTGATATTTATGTAAGTAAATGGTCAGCAAGAAGGACTCAAGACATCTTATAATGTTATTTAAAGTAAAACATTGTTAACTTTGTAGGGTGGTAAAAGCGGCACAAAATTCCGCGAGCTTCACAAATTAGCTTATTAAAAAATAGTGTCAAACAAAGAGGGGAGTTTTTATGTTTAACGTAAAGAACTGGTATGCGTGGTCTGCAGTGATGCTGTCGTTACTTCTGTCAGCATTTGTTACACCAGCAATGGCAGTCAATGCCACCGCAGCGACATCGTCGGCTGCTTCTCAATCTCAAATCGAGTCTCAATTAAGTGCCAATCGCGTTGAAGCCGGCGCTAACGGTGAGCAACTGAAATCGGCTGACAAAGCCGGTCCTGGTGACGTGGTCGAATATCGCACCCGTTACGTCAATAAAGGCAATAGCGGGGTCAATAGTCTCGTCGCCGTGTTGCCTATTCCCGCCGGTGCTGCCTATCTGGATGGCACTGCAAAGTCGACCAATTCCGGTACCCCGCAAGCATCTTTGGATGGCGTCAGTTTTGCTGCCATGCCGTTAAAGCGTGTGGTGAAATCTGCCGACGGTAAGGAAAAGCAAGAACTGGTGCCTACCGCAGAATATCGTGCTCTGCGTTGGAATCTGGGACAACTGGCAGCTGGTAAAGAGATGCTGGTGAGTTTGCGGGTACGCATCAATCCTGTGCCGTCGCAGGTGCAGGCGCAAAAGTAAGCCCGAAGCGTCGCTGGCGGCTAAATAAAGGATAAGTTTCTCTCTCCCGCAAGCGAGGAAGAGGAGCAAAACGTGGCATATCCGTTATCTAGTCTTGCACCTTTACCGCAAATCGTTCTCGCAATATTCAAACTGCCTCTATCACGAACCATTCGTGGCTTCGTGTCGTGTGCTGTTGCGGGTATCTGCCGGGGATCATGTTTGTAATCTGGTGCGACGCAAAGTTAAAACAGCAATAAAAATCAAAAGTCGCAATACCTTTGCATTTCAATATTTTACTATCCATATCAATCATGAATACATGCCCTGATAGCAGCCCTAGTAATAAGGCTTTTTGGCGTCAAAGCGTCGCCAAAGCTCAACGTTTTTTACGCAGTTCTTCACGATTCGCCGCACTCGCCACGCTGGCGACGTTGACTGTTGCACTGACAATTCCTAATCTGGCCCATGCGGCAGCTCCAGCGGCCGGCACTTCCATTGGTAACCAGGCTTCTGCTTCGTACACCGATGGCTCCGGCACTTCACGCACAGTGACATCGAATACCGTGTCAACCATCGTGCAACAGGTTGCCAGCTTGACTTTGACAGCCAACGGTGCAAAAACTTCGGCGCCTGGCAGCACAGTTTATTACCCGCAAACGTTGACCAATACAGGTAACGGTAGCGATACGTATAACCTGGCCAACGTTAACACCAGCGGCGCATTCAATCTGACTAATTTACAGATTTTTGCTGACAATGGCTCCGGTCAACCAACCGGTCCGGCGTTGACGTCAACCGGCGTCCTGGCGGCAGGTGCTGTATTCAAGTTTGTGGTCGCCGGCACAGTGCCAGCGACAGCAACAACTGCCAGCACAAACACCATGACCGTTACCGGTACCAGCACGTTTGCGCCAGCGCAAACGGCTTCGGTTACTGACGTGACGACGGTGTCGACCAATGCGGTCATTAACGTCACCAAATCGGTGAGCGCCGCCAGTGGTGCAGCGGGCAGCGGTCCTTACACTTACACTTTGAGCTATACCAACACCGGTAACAGCACCGCGACGGCTGTCAAATTGACAGACGCGATTCCAGCCGGTTTGACTTACGTTGCAGGTTCTGGTTTGTGGTCGGTTACAGGCGCTACGGTCTTGACGGATGCTACCGGTGACGTACAAGGTACGGCACCGAACACGATTGACTATAGCGTCACAGGTACGACTATCACAGCTACCCTGGCGCAAGTGACACCAGGTCAATCAGGCACATTGACATTCAAAGTCAATGTGGCGGCTTCACAACCACCGGGTGTGATCAATAACATCGCCAATGTGTCGTATAACGACGGTTCTGGCGCAACGGTTACCGGTAATACCAACACAGTCCCTTTCACCGTGGGACAAACTGGTGGCGTGACGTTGACACCGCCGGCAGCAGTGGTATCGGCTAATCCGGGGGCAAGCATCAGTTTCGTCAACGTGATTAAAAATACTGGTAACGGCACTGACACTTTCAACATTACTTACACCAACCCAAGTACTGGTGCTTTCCCGGCCGGAACCACTTTCCAACTGTTTAAAGCTGATGGTGTTACACCGCTGGTCGATACAAATGGCGATGGCGTTCCTGATACCGGACCATTGGCGGCAGGCGCAAGTTATAACGTGATCTTGAAAGCGACATTGCCAACGAATGCTTCCGGCGCTGGTCCGTTCTCGGTCAACAAAACGGCGACTTCCGTGTTTGATTCAACCAAGACCAACACTGGCGCAGATACCTTGAATGCCATCGCAGCAGTCACAGTCGATGTGACCAATAATGCGGCCAAAGGTTCTGGCGGTGCCTTGGGTACCGGTGCAGGCCCGGAAGCATCACCAGTGGTGACAAACACCATCGCTCCAAATGGCACGAGCAATTTCACGCTGTATGCGAACAACACCAGTGGTGTTGCGGATACTTACAATCTGGCAGCCAGCACTTCATCAACCTTTGCCACTTCAAGCTTGCCAACTGGCTGGACTGTCACTTTTACTGCCGGTAGCTGTGCTGCTGCAGGCGCTACCATTACGAATACCGGCGTAGTCAATGCCGGCGCCAGTTTTGCGTATTGTGCTGCAGTGACGGTTCCTGCAACGGGTTCCGGCGCAGCTGCTGGCGCGAATGATCTTTACTTCCGCGTACAATCGCCATCGACTGGCGCTGTTGACATCATTCACGATAATTTGACGATCAGTGCAGTGCGTTCACTCACTTTCTCACCAAACAATTCGGGTCAGGTTTATCCAGGCGGCATCGTGGTTTACTCGCACACATTGACCAATGCCGGTAACGTCACTGAAGGTAACGGCACGCTCAGCACCATCGTGTTGGCTAGCACTAATAACCAGGCAAACTGGACTTCGGTGCAGTATTACGACGCCAACAACAGCGGTGTGATTGCGGCTAACGATCCTATAGTTCCTGCAGGCGGCATCAATAACATCGCTGCATTGGCCGCTGGTTTGGCGCCAGGTGCGTCGATTACGATTCTGGAAAAAGTCACCGCACCATCGGGTTCAGCGCCTGGCAGTATCAATGCGACGACAGTAACTGTTACTACCAGCAACGGTACGTACACTACAACGATACCTGCAGCAGCGACGGCAACTGATTCGACCAGTGTCATCGCCGGTAATGTCTCGATTGTGAAACAGCAAGCATTGGATGCAAATTGCACCAATCCTGCCATGACATACACCGCGGCCAACATCACTACTGGTGCAGTGCCGGGTGCATGTATCGGTTATCAGATCACAGTGACCAACGTTGGTTCTGCTAACGCCACCAGCGTTGCGGTATCTGACTCTACTCCGGCTTACACCGTGTATCAGGGTGGTGCTGCAACCACGGTCGGCACCATCACTGCGCCAACTGTTGGCTCGGTTGGCACTGTTTCCGCTACCGTCGGTACCTTGATTCCAGGTGCATCGGCAGTGGTGACGTTTGAAGTCAAGATCGCTCAATAAGTATCAGTGTGAAGTATCAATGCAAAATATTGATGCGAAATATTGATGCAAATTTGATTTTGATCTAAGTCGCACAGGGGCAGCCATTCGTGCTGCCCCGATTCTTTAGTCATGATGTTCGTCACGACGTTGATGTCGTGGGTTTTCTTTTACCTGAAACTCTTGCAAAGGATTTTTTGGTAAGCGTTAGCACCTGTATGCATCTCATTTTCTGAAAAAGTTTTCACCTTGAAACCGCCACGCCGTTCACTGCTGCGTAACACCGCACACAGACTGGCATTATCATCGACGACTGTATCGATGATTTTGTTGATGCTGTGGTGTTGGTGCGCGGGTATGGCGAATGCATCGGCGTCAATGGTGCCTGCGGGAAGTGTCATTGATAGTTACGCCAAAACATTTTACGTTGATAGCGCCAGTCAGCTACCGGTGACGCTCACTTCATTGCGTGTGCGCGCTATCGTACAGCCGCAAGAAATAATCAGTTTGACCAGTGATCAAAGCCTGTTGCGTTCTGCCGGCGCACAGGTGGTGTTGGCGCACCGCTTGACCAACAACAGTAATTTCATCGGCACTTACACCATTAAATTGACGCCTGTTGCCGGCGGCAGTTTCAATTTAATCAATCTGAATTTGATCAACGATCAAAATGGCAATGGCCTACCTGATCCGGGTGAAGCCGTGATTGCTAATGGCGGCACGGTTACGTTGGCGCCAGGCGCCAGTATCGCGATACTCGTCAGCGGTAATGTACCGCCCACTAATATTGCGCTTGGCTTGGCGACGCAGTTGCAACTGACGGCTACCAGTCAAACCCAAAACGTCACGGTCAGCAATACCGATACGATCACCATCGGTAACGGCGCATCGCTGGTGGTCAACAAGAGAGCTTCCACCACAACCCCGCTGCCCGGCGGTGCTATCACCTACGACTTGCACGTGATGAATAACGGCAATATGGTGGCAGCCCCAGTGGCCGTAACCGTTGACGGCAACAGCACGGCGCTATTTTTATTGCGTGACCATATTCCGGCGAATACAACTTTTGCCGGCATTGTTGCGAATGGCGCCAGCGGCATTGCGACGGTGTTGTATCACAAGCTGGGCGACCCTGTCGGGCGCTATGTCACAGTCGCACCGGCGCTAGCCGATATCGATGTCGTCGCCTGGGGCGTGCCGAGTTTAGCCAGCGGCGCACAATTAAGCGGCAGTTTCAGTGTCACGGTCTTAACCAGCGCCAGCGGTTCGATCAACAATACGGCCTATGCCGATTATGTTGACGCCAGCGTTGCTTCCAATGTCACCACCAGCATTGCATCGAACGCGGTGCAACTGGCTTTGCCGGCGAAACCGCCAGCAGTGAATTTTTACAATCCCGACTATAGCAGCACGCTACCCCAATCTGATCTGGGTGTGCCTTTGTTTGTGCAGGTAACAGCATCGCAATGCAAGATCATTCCCAACAAGATAAACACCGTAGCAGTGCAATTGAATAGCAAGTTGACCGGTGACGTTGAAAACTTCATTGCCACTGAAACCGGGATCAATACAGGGGTGTTCCGCATCATGCCGAATGTGCCTACCATCGATGCTTCAACGCATTCCATCATTGCTGGCGATGGCATTCTGCAAACGTTAAAAAACGATGTTATCACTGCGACTGCGATCGGTTGCGGTAACAAGGCCGGTGCGGAAATTCTGGTGCAACCTTCCGGCGTGATCTTCGATAGCAAAACCAACAAGCCTATTTCTGGCGCCACGGTGCAGTTAATTGATATCAGCAATCCGTCCGGTGGCGTTGCCGGCTCGGCGGCAAGCTCTGTCATCGTCAATGGCGTATCTGTTCCGAATAGTGTAATCACCGGCATTGACGGTAGTTTCTCCTTTCCGCAGCTGGCAGCAGCTTATAGCGCCGGCGTGACATACAAAGTGGTGGTGACGCCGCCAGCTGGTTATTCGTTCCCATCCAAAGTATCTGTCAGCGCATTACCGCCATCGCGCACGATTAACCTGACTGCGTCGTTTGGTAGTGATTTCCAGGTGAGATCACAAGCCTCGTGGGTCTTTGATGTGCCACTTGATCCTGGCGCTGCTGCCACGACGAATAGCTTGTTTATTGAAAAAAGCGCGTCAAAAAGTTTGGTAGAGATCGGTGATTTTGTGGATTACAGCATCACTATCAAAAATACCGGAAAAGGTCCGGTGTCGAATGTGCAGGTGGCCGATAATTTACCGGCCGGTTTTAGCTTTCAGCGCGGAACCGCGCGCTTGAATGGCGCTGTGATGGCCAATCCGGTAAGTTACGGCGGCGCATCTGGTTCCGCGTTGAATTTTGCAGTGGGTGCAATCGGCAGCAATACCCAGGTGGTGTTGACTTACCGTTTGCGTGTAGGTCCCGGCGCGCAGCAAGGCGATGGCGTCAACCGTGCACAAGCGAGCGCAGGCCTTGGTGCAAGCGTTATCAAATCGAATCAGGCCAGCGTCAAGGTACAGATTTCTCAAGGCGGCGTGTTCTCTGATCGTGCTTATCTGATCGGTAAGGTCTATGCCGACTGTAACGCCAATCGACAACAAGATGGCGATGAACCCGGTATTCCAGGTGTGCGTATTTTTTTAGAAGATGGCACCAGCGCCACTACCGATGAAGAAGGTAAGTACAGCTTGTATGGTTTGCTGGCGCGCACGCATGTGGCTAAAGTAGATCCGATTACCTTACCTGCCGGCGCAATGCTGGAGGTGCTGGCCAACCGGAATGCCGGTGATCCGGGCAGCCGTTTCCTTGATCTGAAAAACGGCGAACTGCATAAAGCCGATTTCGCTTTGTCCAATTGCACCGATGATATTCGCGCTGAAATAGCCAACCGCCATGCCGCACTAAAAGATGCGAATATGCCGACTGAAACTACCTCTGCCGCACGCGCATTGCTGACAGCCACCACTACGGTAACTGCTGATCCGCGCACCTTGCCAGCATCGGGCAAACTGGATGCAAAAGGAATTTCGAGTGCAACTGGCAACAATGCGCCGACAGCATCTTCGAATCTGGTGACGCCATTATCTGCGGAGCAAATGGCGCAAGTGTCGTCGACACCGACGCCATCTACAGCATTGGACACGGCCAATCCGGTAGCATCACTGGAAAGTCTGTTGCCAAATCTTGACGCTAATGTTGCCTTCATCAATTTACAAGAAGGCCAAATATTGGCCGCCGCGCAAACCATGGTGCGGGTAAAAGGCGCATTGGGCGCGCAGTTGCATTTGACCGTCAACGGTGTGGCAGTGGAGATGAAACAGGTGGGGCAACAAAGTTCGCTACCTGCCAGTGCAGAACATCAGGGCGTCACCGCATGGGAATATATCGGCGTCAATTTGAAAGCGGGCGTGAACACCCTGACTGTTGCGGCTGCCGATAATTTTGGCAATCAACGCGGTAGCGCGACCGTGCATGTGATGGCGCCGGGTAATCTGGCGCACATCAATATAGACATCCCGAAACAAGCCAGCGCCGATGGCCGTAGCGCGGTGTCGGTACAGATTCATTTGACCGATAAAGATGGTACGCCAGTGACGGCGCGAACCGCGGTGACATTGGCTAGTACTTTGGGGCAATGGCAAGCCGTTGAGGATGCCAGCCTGATGACAAAAAGTGCCAATTTGCCGCAGTCGCAGCAGCTATTGCAGTTGATGAATGTGATGGTAGAAGGCGGAAAAGCCAGTTTTACCTTGCTGCCGCCGAACGTTGCCGGTAGTGCCGAAATCAAAGTAAGCAGCGGGATCGTTCATAATGAAGCCAAGCTGGACTTCATGCCAGAACTGCGCCCCATGTTGGCGGCAGGTTTACTGGAAGGTGTGCTGAACTTGCGTAATTTGAATCCGAATGCATTATCGCCGACCCAAAGCGGCGACACCTTTGAACGCGAAATCGTATCGTCTTCGCAGAGTTTTGATAACGGCAAAGCCACTGCAGCTTCGCGTGCTGCGATGTTCCTTAAAGGGAAAATCAACGACAGCACTTTGCTGACGTTATCCTACGACTCCGATAAGCCCGGCGATCAAGTTTTGTTCCGCGATATTCAGCCGGAGCAGTTTTATCCGGTGTATGGCGATTCGTCCGAACGTGCATTTGACGCGCAATCAACCAAACGTCTATATGCGCGTTTAGATCGCGGTATGTCGTATGCGATGTATGGTGATTTCAGCACGCAAAGCACCGATCCTGCGCGTACCTTGAGTCAATACAATCGGGCGCTCAACGGCGTTCGTGGCCATATTGATCAAGGCCCTCTTAAAGCCGACGGTTTTGCCAGCTATACCAGTTCCACACAGGTCACCAATGAAATTCGCGGCAATGGCACTTCCGGCCCGTATCAACTTAGTAACAGCAGCGGCTTGGTGAACAGCGAGCAAGTGCATATCTTGACGCGCGATCGTTATCAAACCGCGATCATCCTCAGCGATGTGATGCTGGCGCGCTTTGTGGATTATGAAATTGAGCCGTTGACCGGTCAGATATTGTTCAAAGCGCCAGTGCCAAGTCTTGATGCCGATCTGAACCCGATCTCGATCAAGATTATTTATGAAGTCGATAACGGCGGTCAAAAATTCTGGGTCGGTGGCGGTGCTGCCAGTTATCAGTTGACGCAAGATTTAACGGTTGGCGGTGTGGCTATCCACGACGGCAATCCACAAGATCGCAAAACGCTCAGCGCAACTAACTTTACCTATAAGTTCTCGGAAAAAACCGCGTTGACCGGTGAAGTTGCCAAAACCGACGCCGATGTTGAAGGCTCCGGTACTGCTCAACGGGTCGAATTCAAGCATGAAAGCCAGCAACTGCAAGTGCGTTTGTATGAAGGAAAGACCGACGTTGCGTTTAGTAATACCGATGCGCTGTTAAACAATGGCCGTGCTGAATATGGCGCTAAGGCGGCGTATCGCATCGATGAAAATAATCGCATCGTACTCGACGCCATTCGCAGTGAGAATGAAACTACGCAAGCGGTACAGCAAAGTGGCAATGTGACGCTGGAACACAGCTTGCCTAACAATATGAAACTGGAAACCGGTATCAAGAATGGTAGCGCATCGTCGGAAACGCTAGCAGCAGGCCTGCCGACCTTAGGCGGCGCTCTTAACGGCAATGTGCATTACACCAGTTTGCGTGCCAAATTGTCGATGCCGGTACCGTTTTTGCCAGCGGCTACCATTTACGGCGAATATGAACATGCGATTGATGACAGCGGCCGTGAAATCGTCTCTGTCGGCGGTACTTACAATTTGCCGGTAGGCGGCCGCCTGTATTTCCGTCATGAGTTTTTAGCCAATCAAGTCAGTGCCGTTGATCTGTCGTCGACCGAGCGCAATAACACCACTGTATTCGGGATTGATACCGATTACATGAAAGACGGCCATGTTTTTAACGAATATCGCGTCGCCGATGCGATTGATGGGCGTACGGCCGAAACTGCCGTGGGTTTGCGTAATTTGTGGCGTATCGCTCCGGGTGTGCGTGTCACCACCACTGCAGAAAATATCAAGCCGATTGCCGGCGCAGCAACTGACAAATCGACTGCGCTCACAGCAGCGATTGATTACACCGCCAATCCAGACTGGAAAGGTTCCGCGCGCGCTGAGTGGCGTCAATCGACTACTACCGATAGCTATCTTGGCTCGGTCGGCGCAGCCTTTAAGCTAGACGATAGCTGGACATTCCTGAGTAAGGGGTTGATTAGCCTGCAACAGAATTTGGCGCAAAATGGCACGACGCCTGGCGCTCATCGTATCGCCCGCGCGCAACTCGGATTTGCCTTTCGACCCGTCGGACACGATGACTTGAATGCACTGTTTCGGATGGAATTGAAACGTGACCAGGACAATACCTTGGGTACTGGCATGGATGTCGATGAAACGGCTGACATTTTATCGACCAATATCAATTATCAAGCCAGCCCTGATCTTGTTTTATCGGGACGTTATGGCATCAAACATGTCATCGACAATTCCAATGGATTGCAAAGTCGCGGTACAACGCAAATTGTCGGTGGCAGAGCAATCCTGGACGTTAACAAACGTTGGGATGTCGGGGTTGCCGCGTTCACCATGTTTGGTAACGGTTCGACTTCGCGTCAAAACGCGATAGGTGGCGAGGTCGGCTATCTGGTGACAAAAAACATGTGGGCATCCGTGGGTTACAACGTACTTGGATTTACCGATAAAGATCTGGCCGGCGCTGACTATACGCAACGCGGCATTTTCCTGCGCTTGCGTTTCAAATTTGATGAAAATCTATTTAAAGCCAAGCGTGGTGCAGAAGCGCCGTTGACTTCGCTGGGGAATAATTGATGCGCCTGATTTCAATTTTTTGGATGGCATTTGCATTACTGTTTGTTTCATCTCCCGCCAATGCCGGCTTCCTCTCCATTAACCAATCTTTCATGACCAACAGCGCCCCCGGCTGGGTTTTGGGAGGCGCCGCACGTTTGACTGCGGGAGGGCCGAATAATAATACCGGCGCCAGCGGTGCCGACGGCGCTTCTACGGGTTATTTACGCTTGACAGATGCCTTAGGCAACAAACAGGGATATGCGTATTACAACCAAAGCTTTCCAACGTCATCCGGCGTCATTGCTGACTTTGAGTACTTGAGTTGGGGAGGGAATGGCGCGGATGGCCTTACCATGTTCATGTTCGATGCATCCCAGCCATTTGCCAATAACGGCCTTTACGGTGGTGGTCTTGGATATTGCGGTTTATCTTATGGGATGGTCGCTGTCGGTTTGGATGAATACGGCAATTTTAGTAATCCCGGCGATAAGTGTACAACTGGCGGGCCTGGTGCTGCACCGGAGGCGGTAGTATTGCGTGGGCCAGCCAGTAGCGGCTGGGATTATCTGGGCGGAAAGACGACGGGAACCCCTATCGATTATAAAACCCAGTCAAGCAGTCGCCCAAGTCTGGATAGTTATTATCGCCGTGTCCGGGTGCAGATTACGCCGCTGGGTAACAATAAATATACGTTCACGGTCAATTGGATGACGACCCAGAATGGCACCTTCTCGAACTTGATTACCCAGACGGTCAGTGGTCTGGCATTGCCTGCCAATGCCATGATTGGTTTTGCCGGATCCACTGGCGGCTCCAACAATGTCCATGAGCTACGCAATGTGATTGTTACGATGGTCAACGGCGATCTCGGCATCGTTAAAACTGCAGCAACCACGAGCGATCCTACCGGTGCCAAGGGCTTGCCGGGCGATCGGATTACGTACACCCTCAAAGTCAGCAATAATGGCGGTACCACAGCCACCGCCGCAACGATTATCGATGCAGTTCCGGCTAGTATCACCGGCGTTACCTGGAGTTGTGCGGCGACCACGGCCGGCGCCACTTGTAATACCGCCAGTGGCAGCGGTAATAATATCAGCGGCACAGTGACGTTAAATTCCGGTGCGGTTGCTACCTATACAGTGACGGGCACGATCGCTGCCAATACTGCCATCGGTACGACGATTACCAATACAGGCCAAGTGATTCCGCCGAATGGTTTTGGCGATACCGATTCGGCCAATAATATCTCTACCGTTAATACCGCGGTGGTGGCGAACATCAGCGGTACGGTTTACAACGACCTGAATCGCAACGCGCAAAAAGACAACAACGAAGTCGGAACAGGATTGAGTGGCTTATATGTCACGTTGACGCCCTCCGTGAATAACGTTTGCCAAAGCAGCAGTGTCGCACCGGCCGCGGTGGCGGCGGTCAGCGCCGTTGATGGCACGTATGCTTTGCCACTGGTTCCGCAAGGTAGTTACTGCTTGATCCTGACCAATAAAAGCACGTTACCGAATACTACGGCAGCTATTCCCAGCGGTTGGGCAGTGAGTGAATCGGTGAGTGGAATTCGTCAACTGACGATAGGCGCGACCGCTCCGTTGGCACAAAATTTTGGCTTATATAGCACCGTTGGATTAAGCGGCACGGTGTTTGCCGATACTGGCGTTGGCAGTGGCGTCGCCAATGATGGAATACAAAATGGCGGTGAAGCCGGGATACCCAATGTCACCATCAATGCGATGTCTGGCAGTACGGTGATTGCCACCACCACCACGGGCGGCAATGGCAGTTATACTTTGGTGCTCCCGCAGACCGTCACCAACCCTGTCACCATCAATGAAGTTTTTCCGGCCGGTTATATAGCCACCGGCGGCAGTGCCGGTACGACTGGCGGCGCCTACACGCGCGGCACGACGGCTACCAGCAACGGCACCAGTTTCACCTACACCAGCGGCAGCAGCTACAGCGGCGTCAACTTTGCCAATGTCCCGGTGAACAACTTCAGCACAGACGGCGCACAAACATCACCAGCTGGCAGCACCGTGTTTTATACCCATACTTTTGTAGCCGGCAGCGGTGGCACAGTAAAATTTTCCAGTGCTGCTATCGCCAATCCAGTCAATGCCGCCAACTCAGGCTGGGTGGAAGCGATTTATAACGATACCGCTTGCAGTGCTACCATCGCCAGCACCGATCCGATATTGCTACCGGCGACCAGCATCACCGTCACGGCGGGGCAAACAATTTGCCTGATCGTCAAGGAATTCATTCCCGCCACAGCACCACTGAACGCGACCAATACCGTCACGGTGTCGGCCAATTTCACTTACACCAACGCCAGCCCGGCGCTGGCCAACGTGGTGGTACATAACGACATCACCACCGTAGGTACGCCCGCAGCGCTGGCCTTATTGAAACAAGTTCGCAATCTCACGCAAAGCGGCAGCTTCGGCACTGCCAGCAATGCACTGCCTGGCGATACGCTGGAATACCAACTCACCGCCACCAACCATGGTAGCGCGGCGCTCAACAACGTTGTCGTCAGCGATGCGACACCGTCGTATACCAATTATGTCCTCGCAAATTGCCCAGCCAGCCTGCCAGCCAGTTTGACCGCATGCACCGTTTCGAGCCAACCTGCGGCTGGCGGGCAAGGAGCCGTGCAATGGACTTTTGCAGGGACGCTGGCGCCGACAGGGCAGACGGTGGTGACTTATCAGGTGAAGGTGAGTAATTAAGAGAGTGTTGCTGCTATCAATAATTGATCGTAAGGTAACAAATATATCGCTAAATCTGCTTTATCGGCTGCCTCCGATTTTAACTGCACTCGATCAGCCGCAAAAAAAAAAGTTCTTCACGGATTACCGATAGACAACGGTAAAAAGCGGAAAGAAAGTAGGGTGGAAACGAATGCCCACGCGTGACCGCGATAGCCGGAGTGCAAACTTACGCGTTACCGAAACAGGCATCTGCCACGAGTCAATTCCGCGTGGGCATTCATGCCCACCCTACCGGCCAGCCGCAATAAAAAAAGCCCGCGTTGCATTTACAACGCGGGCTTTGCATCGGTATTGCTAAATTACCAGGCCGGGATCACAGAACTCTTGAACTGAGTCACTACATACTGTTTGACTTCCGGGCTGTGGTAAGCCTTGATCAGCTTGGCTACCCAAGGCTTGTCCTTGTCCGCGCTGCGAACCGCGATGACGTTGGCATAAGGGCCTTTTGCGGATTCGATAGCGATGCCATCCTTGGTCGGGTCGAGACCGGCAGACTCGGCATAGTTGCCGTTGATTGCCGCCGCATCCAGATCATCCAGCGAGCGTGGCAATTGCGCGGCGTCGATCTCGACGATCTTCAGTTTCTTAGGATTGTCGGCGATATCCAGCGGCGTTGCCTTCAAGCCGGCATCGGCTTTCAATTTCAACAAGCCTTGCGCCTGCAGCAACAGCAATGCACGGCCACCGTTAGTCGGGTCGTTAGGGATGCCGATGCGGGCGCCATTTTTCAGATCCTTGAGGGATTTGATTTTCTTCGAATACACGCCCATCGGGAAAGTGATGGTGTAGCCGACATTCACCAGTTTGTAACCGCGATCCTTGATTTGCGCTTCCAGATACGGCAGATGCTGATAGCTGTTGGCATCCAGGTCACCGGCCGCCAAGGCGGCATTGGGCTGTACATAATCGCTGAATTCGACGATCTGGATATTCAGGCCATCCTTGGCCGCGACTTTTTTGACGACTTCCAGAATCTGCGAATGCGGACCGCCGGTGGCGCCGATCTTGATCGGTTTGTCCTGCGCGAAGGTGGCGCTGACAGGAGCGGCGCTGAGGCCGGCGAGGAGGCCGAAGCCAGCAAAGAATTGCACTAATTGACGACGATTCATTTTCTTCCTTTCAAAAATCAAGACGATCCTGTACAACGAGACTGCGCAGGATTCAAAAAAATCAGCGATGACTGAGGCGGCGCACCAGGATATCGCCCAAGGTTTGGACCAACTGCACGAAGACGATCAAGATCACTACCACCAGCAGCATCACCTCCGGCAGGAAGCGCTGGTAACCATAGCGTATCCCCAGGTCGCCCAGGCCACCGCCGCCGATAGCGCCAGCCATCGCAGAGTAGCCCACCAGGCTGACGAACGTAATCGTCAGGCCGGCGACGATGCCGGCAAATGCTTCCGGCACCAGCACCTTGTAGACGATTTGCCAGGTGGTGGCCCCCATGGCTTGCGCCGCTTCGATCAAGCCACGGTCGACTTCGCGCAACGCGGTTTCCACCAGGCGCGCGATGAATGGGGCGGATGCAATCGTCAGAGGCACAATGGCTGCCGCGGTGCCGATCGAGGTGCCGACGAAAAAACGCGTGAACGGGATCACGGCCACCAGCAGGATGATGAACGGTGTGGAACGCACCGCGTTGACGATCAAGCCGGCGATCCGATTGAATAGCGGATGCGGCAAGACGCCGTCGCGGCCGGTCAGGTGCAGGGCGATTCCCAGCGGCACGCCGAGCAGGGCGCCGAGAATGCCGGAGATGCCAACCATCATCAAGGTTTCCCCGAATGACGACAAAAACAGATCGAGCATTTCAGATGACATGATTCAATTCCTCTACAGTGACGCCTTGCTCGGTTAAGTAAGCCATGGCGGCACTAATGTTTTCGCTGGTGCCGTTGGCCAGAATCGCCAGGGAGCCAAACGCCTGTCCTTGTATTTCATCGATCTGGCCGTGCAGGATATTGAAATCCAGATCGAATTTGCGGACAGCTTCCGACAGCAAAGGTTGATCAACCCCAGAGCCGGTAAACGCAAAACGGAACAGGTGATCGGTGCCGCTGCCGGCATCGCTTTGCGCGAGTCGTGCGCGCAGGCGCTGCAGTACACCTTGCGGCAATTCCTGAGCAATCACGTCGCCAATCAAGGCCCGCGTCACTTCGTGCTTAGGCGAGCGGAACAGATCGAGCACTTCACCGTGTTCAATCACTTCGCCAGCTTCCATCACCGCCATGCGGTCGCAAATCATCTTGATGACTTCCATCTGATGGGTGATCAAGACAATCGTCAGGCCCAGCTCGCGATTGATCTTGCGCAGCAATTCCAGGATGGAGCGGGTGGTTTCCGGATCGAGCGCGGAAGTAGCTTCGTCGGACAGCAAGACTTTCGGCTCATTGGCCAGCGCCCGGGCGATGCCGACACGCTGCTTCTGGCCACCGCTGATTTGTGCCGGATAGCTATCCTTGAGTGCGGTCAGGCCGACCAGTTCCAACAGCGGCGTGACTTTTTTCTCGATATCGATTTTAGACAAGCCCGCCAGTTCCAGCGGCAGCGCGATATTGTCATACACGGTGCGCGACGACAGTAAATTGAAATGCTGGAAAATCATGCCGATTTCCCGCCGCGCGGTGCGCAACTGGTCGGCGTTCAGCGCGGTCAGGTCTTTGCCGTCGACGACAATGTTGCCGGAAGTAGGGCGGTTCAACAGATTAAGGCAACGCACCAGCGTGCTTTTGCCGGCACCGCTACGGCCGATGATGCCGAAGATCTCGCCCTTGCGTATCGTCAGATTAACGTCACGAACCGCATCGACCGGACCGCGCGCGCCGTTGAAGCGCTGGGTGACTGCTTTGATTTCTATCATTTCAGAATGAAAAAAGGCAGCTGATTGCATAAACATCAACAATCTCGCCGCCGTTATATATTTTATTTAATAAGTGCTTATTTTATAAGCATTCATTAAGCATGGGAAGGAACATTTAGGTATCGGCGCGTGTCAAGATAGTTGTCGCCTGACTTATGCAGCCAATCGATCTATAGAAAGGTTGGCCAATTCAGCTGCGACGACTGAATCCCGTTCTGGATTGAGCGTGACGGCTTGAATCGGTTTCC
>NZ_JAGQED010000025.1 GCF_018304965.1 Collimonas antrihumi | reverse complement strand
AGATCAACGGGGATGAGGCTAGGTGCTTTCTGCTTCTTCGGTTTCTTTGTGGTCATTACGTCGGTCATGGAATTTCCCTTTCGGTATTATTTCATAACCCCGTTCACACAGAAAATCTGACAGGCTCACGATCATGCACTAATCAGAAGTACGTTCAACATCACAGGATGTCTATGCACTGCCAATCCCATCATTTTTTTGTAAGACGTGTGGTTGTAGTCGGCTCAATCGCTTGCCAAGGGCGCCGCGCATGCTCGTGCCACACCAGCTACTTGGCTATAATTCTCAGATCAATAGAAAAATAAGCCATCATGACATTGGATAAAATTTCCCTTGCGTGCCCACATTGCAGTGAACTCGTTATTCAGCTCGCCACTGAAGCACGTCCGATTCAGGAACAGCGACTCGGTTGCCCTGCATGCAAGCGAACAAGCCCGCTGGCAAATCTGAAAACTGACGACGGCAATACGTTCCGGCTATACATACGCCAACTCTCCCTCAATACCCGCATTACGACCCATCCTCGTAAGAAATAGCAGCGCAAAACCACTCCGCTACGTAGTCGATGAAACACTTTTTTCCATCGCTGCCCCTGCTCGTTGAACTCAATGTACGTTCGCTAAAGGGCGGTCGTATTTTTTTGCGCAGAGTGCTACAGTTATAAAAAATTAAGTAGCGAATCAACCGCTTACCATTTGCACTGAATCTCAAGCTGCGATGACGTGTAACTCGTTGTTGCACAAGGGTTTTTGGTTGCGGTCCGTATCAATCTGCACCAAAAGTACGATGATCCCATATTGCACCATTAAAACTACAATAAAGGAGATGAGATGGATTTGGTAAACAACGATGCGCTCTGTGCTCTGAATCATCGTTGGCATTTAATGGCAGACTGTATGGTTTGTCGAGGTTGCAAGCGAAAACTGATTGCTTCACGGGTGAGGGTCAGCTATTGATTCATAGAGACAACTGCTCCAATGCAGCATCCATGCATCCTTGGGCAGAACTCCGCGCCGCTCTTTCGCAACCCTCTACAACGTCAAGAGAAGACGGGGCGACTCGATAGTTAGACAACATCGGCTCGCATGAAGCAAGGTCCGTTTCCGAGATGCGGCGATACGCTTGTGATTATTCAATCAAATCACTCGCATCGTTATTTCCTGCGACAGTGGCATCCGCTAAGGGGCTGTTTTCTGACGTTGGGAATTTTTTCGCGGGGAGGATGATTATGTCTTCAGCAAGTACCGCTAATTCCAACGTCAATTATCCAAACGTCCGGTTTCAGTGAAAAATAGATCCTCTGACCACGAAAAAGGTACCATCTTGCCGCTCAAGAAAAAGGAAACCATCGCCCTCGATGCCGACGGCGTTTTGCTGAATTTCCATGAAGCGTACCGGCTAGCTTGGCAGCGGGCTTTCGGGATACTGCCGGCGGTGCGCGACCCAGAGGCGTACTGGCCCATTGACCGCTGGGAAGTTGAAAGATTGGAAGGTGGGCGACTGACGCATTTCCGCAAGCATTTTGACGAACAATTTTAGACTATCGTGCCGGCGATCGACGGGGCGGTCGACGCCTGCATGAGGCTGCAGAACGCCGGCTACGAAATAGTGTACGTCAGCGCTGTGGAGCAGCGATGCCAGGCCGCGCGCCTGCAGAATCTGCGAGACTGCGGCTTTCCGATCAAGCGCGTGATTGCAACCGAAGGAGTCACAGGACAAGTTAGTCCCAAGGCTGCCACGTTAAGAGAGTTACGGCCGCTCGCGTTTGTTGATGATTACTTGCTGTATTTGCGCGGTCTGCCAGGCGACATTCATGCGGCGCTGGTGCTCCGCGAGCCGAATGGCACAGACTGGACCACATCTACTTTGCGGAGTACGACGGTCCAGACCAGGATCGCTGGAAATCGAGAAAGCCCCTATAGTGGGACCATGTCGTGCAAAAGTGGCAAATTTATTCCGCCGCATTGACAGTAATATAGGAATAGCAGACGCAGTCGGGCCCCGTATCAGGACGTGCCCGCTGCCATCCACAAAATCGCGTCGTGCAACGTATTGATGATTCGTAGTGTTGTATGGGAAAGCGCCCTGACCGGGATTGACGAGGAAGGACTGATGTCATGCGCGTTTTGGTCGTTGAAGATGACAGAAAAATTGGCTCGTTTGTCGTCGCGGCACTGCAGCAAGCCGGTTTCGCGGTCGATTACGCCGAGGATGGCGTGAGTGGGCTTGAGCTGGCGCTTGCCGCTCCTTATGACCTGGCCGTCATTGATATCATGCTACCCCGATTGGACGGGCTGTCGCTGATCGAGACAATGCGCCGCCGGAAGATTCTCACGCCGGTTATCATCCTCAGTGCTAAACGCACCGTCGATGACCGCGTAAAGGGCCTCCAGGCAGGAGGTGACGATTACCTGACAAAGCCGTTTGCGCTGACCGAACTGCTGGCGCGCGTCCACGCACTGATTCGCCGCGCCACTGGAGCCACTGAACCGACCCGACTGATCGTGAGTGAGCTGGTTCTTGACCTGCTGGTACGTGAAGTGACACGCGACGGACAAAAACTCGACCTACAGCCGCGCGAGCTTTCCCTGCTCGAATACCTGATGCGCAATGCGCGCCGTCCAGTGTCCAAGACGATGATCATGGAACACATTTGGGATTACAGCTTCGATCCGCAGACCAACGTCGTCGACGTACTGGTCTGCCGCCTGCGTAACAAGGTCGACCGCGGTTTTCCTGTGAAGATGATTCATACCATCCGGGGGGTGGGGTATGTTCTCAAGGGTCCCTGATTCTCTCCGGAAAACCATCAGCTTCCGGCTCGCGCTTTGGTACTCGGCTTTCTTCATTCTGAGCACCGTCTCGCTTTTCGCGCTCGCGTATTTCCTCCTGGCCTCCACGCTGCGACAGCATGACCGCGACAGCGTTGAGCAGAGGCTTCAGCAACTGGCGGCTCAATACCAGGCAACGGATCTCGCAGGGCTGAAAAAAGAACTGACCCGTGAAACACGGCTGCGAAAAGCGAAACCGTTTTTCATCCGCATTGCCGGACCGCGCAATACGACTGTCTTCATCGAGATTCCCGATCAGTGGGCGCAGTTCGATCTGAGCCGTCTCGAACACGCGCCTCTGGCCGATCCCGGTGCCTTGATTCGACTGCCGGCAAAAGATGATGAGGCCGTCCTGGAGATCGTTGGCACACCCCTGCCCGACGGAGGCATGTTGCAAATCGGCAAGAGCACGGAGGAACGCGATAGCGTCCTGGAAAGCTTTGGATGGATCATGGCCGGTGTCATGCTGCCGATGGTTGTCGTCGGCGTGCTCGGAGGGGCATTCCTCGCACGGCGCTCCCTGCGACCGATTCGCCAACTCATCCAGACCGTCCACGCGATCGAGTCAGGGGCCATGGCGGCGCGGGTGCCGATCCGCCAGACCGGCGATGAACTTGATGAACTGGGGACGCTGTTCAACGGGATGTTGGACAAGATTGCCACCCTGGTCGAGGGCATGCGCAACGCGCTCGACAACGTCGCGCATGATTTGCGCACGCCGGTGGCGCGCATTCGTGGCATCGCGGAGGTCGCCCTGTGCTCAGAGCCGGGGCCGGATATGTATCGGGAAGCGCTGGCGGACTGCGTGGAGGAATCGGATCAACTGCTCCAGATGCTGAACACCTTGATGGACATTTCCGAGGCGGAAACCGGGGCGCTCAAATTGCACCTGGAACCCGTCAATATTTCGGAACTCCTGGCCGATGCGATTAACCTCTATCAGCACGTGGCCGAGGATAAAGCTATTATCGTCTCGATCACCGCGCCGCAGCAGATCTGGTTGACAGCGGACCGCAACCGCCTTCGTCAGGTGATGCTGAATCTTCTGGATAACGCCGTCAAATACACCCCAGAAGGCGGGCGAATCGAGGTACAGGTTTGCTCCCGGAAGAACGGAGTCGAGATCCGCGTCGCAGACACCGGGATCGGCATGACAACCGACGAGCTATTGAAAATCTGGGACCGCCTGTACCGCGGCGACCGTAGCCGCTCGCAGCGCGGCTTGGGGCTGGGCCTGAGTCTGGTGAAGGCTGTCGTCGAGGCGCACAAAGGCCATGTCAATGCAACGAGCAAGCTGGGTGCCGGTTCGGTCTTCACTCTCACGCTTCCCGTCGCCTTTACCAGCGAGAGTCCATTTCCTCCAAGCGACAAGCCGACTCTTACAAAGATGTAACGTTCGAGAAAGGCCTCGGCAAGATCCCGCGACTAATATGGCTTCTGTGGGGTAGGCATGCCGGTTCCTGTGTCGGCGGCACGAGGTGCCGCGAATGGATATCGGCATCGGGTCGGCCTTGCAAAGCAAACGATTCGCTCAAGGAGTATCGACAATGAACGTCATGCAAAGGAAGCAAACGATAGGCGCAGTGTTGGGAGCACTCACGTTGGGTGCAGGGCTGCTTGGCAGCGCGCAAGCGGCCGGTGACGGAAAATCCCAGTCTCCGGCCTATCAATCCAGCATCAAGGTGCCGGACCAGCAAAACGGGGAGCGCGGGGAAGCGGCCAGACTCGCCGCACTGGCGAAGATTGATGCGACTCGGGCGATCTCAGCCGCGCAGGCCCAAGTACCCGGGGCCGTGCTCAAGGTCGCCCTCGACAACGAAAACGGCAACCTCGTGTACAGCGTGGAGATCAAGACGGCCAGCAATGAGATCAAGGACGTGAAAATCGATGCCGGCAATGCGGCGATTATGCATGTGGGTGCCGCCAACGACGAGGAAGAAACAGAGGAATAGCCGGCACGGATGAATGAATTTTCCACCGGCGCCGAATAATCGGCGCTGAAACGCCAAGCACTGACTTGAATGCCTCGACAAGAACGTTAAATGACTTGGCTCTATACAAGGAGTCGACATGAAAAAGCTACTGTTAGTCCTCATTGCGGCGATGTTTTCCGCCTTCACTGTCTCTGTGGTTGCCGCCGACACGACTGCCCCGGGAGCCGCTGCCGACGCGTCCAAGACGCACACCGTTAAGCATGCCAAGAAATACCATAGAGAAAGCAAGGCGCGGGAAATGAAAGAAGAAAAAGGGGAGAACAAAAAGCATGAAATGAAAGACACCAAAGAAACCAAAGCACAGGAAATGCAAGAGAAATGAGCAAATCACTGCCAGCGACTCCTGAGTGAATCTGGACGCGCATGTCAGGAAAACATTCGCCTGCTCCACAGCGACGACTTTCCCTTATCAGGCAGTTAGGAGGTTCACAATGAAACGCATCACGCTCGCCATGGGAGCAGCAATGGTTGTAGCAAGCCTGGTAACGGTGGTTCCTGCGGCGACTGCGCAAATTAGCGTCCCACCCGAAAAAATGCAGGGTACCGTAGCGTATGTTAGTGGCGGTATCGGGCGTGACGAAGTAGACGCCATCAAGCACGTCGCCGCGCAGTACGCGTTAGAGTTGGAATTTGCTCGTAAAGCAATTCCACGGGATGAATACGTGTCGGATGTCAAGGTTTTGATTAAAAACCAGGAAGGCAAGCCGGTTCTCGACACGACTTCCGATGGCCCTCTCCTCCTCGCGAAATTACCCACAGGAATATATAGCGTCAGTGTTGACCGGCATGGCGATACGATACAACGCGTCGTGCAGATCAAGGCAGATAAGCACGCACGGCTGATTTTTGTGTGGACGAAGTAGCAACAAGGCTGGGCACGATGATCTGCCGAGTCATGCGGCTGACCGGCGCCGTTTTCTGGCGGCTTACACCGCATTGATGTTGACGACGACTGCTGCGCTAATCCCAGACCGCTGTCGCCCAGAACGAGTACCCTTGCTATGGATATCGCGGGCCTAATACAGAACTACGGCTACCTTGCGGTCGCCGTGGGAACCTTTTTGGAAGGGGAAACCATTCTCTTCATGGCAGGCGTTGCCGCTTACCGAGGCCATCTCGTGTTGCCTACGGTGATGGTCGTCGGCACGCTTGCAAGCTTTTTAGGTGATCAGCTTTACTTTTATGTGGGTCGACGATACGGGACAGCACTTCTGGAGCGATTTCCGTTCGTGCAATCACGCGCAGCACGCGCCAAGGCGCTGCTGGACAGGCATCACCTTCCGCTGATCCTGTCAATTCGATTCCTGTATGGCCTGCGCATCGCTGGGCCGATCGCGATAGGGATGAGCGGGGTTCCATGGTTCCGATTTCTCGTTCTCAACTTAATGGGGGCGGTCGTTTGGGCAATAGTCATTGCCGGTGCGGGCTATGGCTTCGGACAAGCTCTGGCGTATCTGCTAGGGGGTTTTGATGCCGACGAGGCCTGGCTGCTAGCCGCGATCTTGCTCTCCGGATTACTGTGGTGGCTATTCGCACGTCGCAGACCCCCTGCGAGCCTTGGAAAGTAGCGCCCCCGTTTCTATCCATGGAATACGGATAGACAAGCTGCGAAAGGATGGCATGCTAATCCTCGTCTCGGGTCTCAAACCTTGCATCCGTGCCGGAGCAATGCGCAATGGCGTTTTCTATGGATGTAGCGGGGAGAAACCCATGCGTGGTTCGGACCGGTGCTGGCAAACCTATTACGCAATCGGCGTTAACCAGTATGCGCGCCGCAAGGCCCGGCACGTGAGCTAGGCCCGTTCAAGAAAGGAGCCACCATGCAGCACAGAGTCAAGCAACACCCGCGGCTAGCCGCAATGGTCATCGTTGCGTTGGCAACTCTGATCGGTAGCGCTCCAATCGTGGGCACGCCAGCCATAGCAACGGAACGGCCGGCCGCGCCGGAAAAGAATCCACCCGGTGACATTCCAGACACCCAGGCCTTTGTTACCTATATGTCGCCATTGGGCTTTTCGCTCAAGGTGCCGGAGGGTTGGGCGCGCACCGATCGTCGTGATGGGGCCAGCTTTTCTGACAAGTACAACGCAGTCAACGTCACCGTCGCATCCGCTGCCAGTGCGCCCACTGCAGCATCTGCGGCCGATCATGAGGCCGCCCTGCTGGTCAAGGCTGGTCGCGCGGTAAAGGTAGTAGCGATCAGGAACGTGATGCTGCACGCCGGCCCGGCGCTGCGGATCGTTTACACATCGAATTCCGAACCGAACGCCGTCACGAACAAACAATTGCGACTGGAGAGCAATCGTTATCTGATCTATCGGGGCGGCAAGCTAGCCACTCTCGATCTCTCTGCGCCACTTGGAGCCGATAATGCCGACCAATGGGAACTCATGTCAAATTCATTCCAATGGCGCTGAAGTGTCGCCGTTGGAAGCGGTTGAACTCTACCGTTTTTTCCATAGCGGCGACGACGAGACGGCCGCGTTACGCGGCGTCTCGCTGCGGCTGCGGGCGGGGGAATTCGTCACCCTGATGGGGCCGTCCGGGAGCGGCAAGTCGACGCTGCTGGCTTGCCTCGCCGGGCTGGATGAGCCGGATGGCGGTCATGTCGAGGTGATGGGGCTGCGTATGTCGCGGCGGTCAGAAGCTGCTCGCGCCGCTTTGCGAGCTCGGCACATCGGTATCCTGATGCAATCGGGCAACCTGTTTGAACACCTCACGGTGGAGGCCAATATGAGGCTGCAGATGTCGCTGTCTGGACAATCCGATCAGCGCACCATCGACCACTTGCTGGAAGTGATGGGCCTTACCCGCCAACGCCGCGCTTATCCATCTCAACTGTCGGGGGGCGAGGCTGCGCGCGCCGGGCTGGCAGTAGCCTTGTCGTCAAATCCCCAGGTGCTTTTGGCGGACGAGCCCACCGCGGAAGTGGACGCGGTCACCGAAGCCAGCATCCTGAACCATTTGATGGAACGATGCCGCGCAGGGGGCGCGGTCCTGATCGCGACGCACAGCATGGCATTCACGTCACATGCCGACCGTCTCCTCCACATTCGAGATGGACGTATCACTCATGCCTGACACCCTGATCGAGGCCCAATCGGTGGGCCGGCGTTACCCGCAAGGCGGGGTATCTATTGCAGCGGTCGCCTCCGCGACATTCCGTTTGCATGCGGGGGACCGCGTTGCGCTGGTCGGCAGATCCGGAAGCGGCAAGTCGACCTTATTGCACCTGATGGCAGGACTCGACGTCCCGACGAGCGGTGCGGTCACATGGCCCGCGTTAGGCACCGCCGAAACGCTACTGCCAGAGAAGATTTCGCTGGTGTTTCAGGCGCCGAGCTTGCTGGAGCCGCTGACGGTGAGTGAGAACGTTGCGCTGCCGCTGCTCATGGCGAAAGCGACCTGCGATATCCACAGGGCGGTGGCGGATGCGCTCACCACCTTCGGTCTGGAGAACCTGGCACGCAAACTGCCCGAACAGCTATCCGGTGGGCAGATGCAACGTGTCGCCATGGCCCGTGCGATTGTCGGCAACCCCAACGTGATCCTGGCCGACGAACCGACCGGCCAACTCGATGGGCCAACCGGCCGCGCATTGCTCGATGCGCTTCTCGCGCATCTCGCAGGTACGCAAACGGCGCTCGTCATCGCTACCCATGATCCGGCGGTGGCCGAGCGCATGGAGAGGATGTGGCAAATGGAGCGCGGCACCCTCATCGAAACAGTCAACCCGGTGGAGGACATATGACCTGGTTGTGGTTTTTCGGCCTCGTCAAGGAACGCAAGGGGCGCCTCGTCGGTGCCGCGGCGGGCATTATGCTGACCGTGGCGTTGTTGGCCGCGCTTGGCGCATTTCTGGCTCAGAGTGCCGCTTCCATGACGCGCCGCGCGGTCGCAGGGGTGCCGGTCGACTGGCAGGTGCAACTGGTTCCCGGGACGACCGCGCAGTCGATTGCCGCAGCCATTGGAAAAGCTACTGCAGTGTCCAGGCTGCAAACGGTTGGTTATGCCGATGTGGACGGGTTCGAAGCCCATACCGGTGCGACCGTGCAGACCACCGGCAAAGGCAAGGTGCTCGGCTTCGATGCGTCCTACGTCGATGATTATCCGGCGCAGTTGCGGACGCTGCTTGGCAGCCTGGATGGCGTTCTCGTCACACAACAAACGGCGGCCAACTTGCATGTGACGGTCGGCGATTCTGTGACGATCCATCGTGCCGGCCTTGCGGCAGCCGAGGTCAGTGTGGCTGGAATTGTCGATTTGCCGCATGCTGATTCGATATTCCAGACCGTTGGGATTCCGGCTGGGGCGGCACCGCAAGCGCCCCCGGACAATGTCCTGTTGATGCCCATCGACGCGTGGCACCGCCTGTTCAATCCGCAGGCGGCCATCCAGCCGGATTCTATTCGCGTTCAACTGCATGTACAGCTGGCACATGCCAGCCTTCCGGACGATCCGCAGGCAGCTTTTGCAGCGGTGCAAAGGGCGGCGAGAAACCTTGAGGCACGCATTGCGGGTAACGCAATCGTGGCCGACAATCTGGCGGCGAGGCTCGATGCCGTACGCAGTGACGCACTGTATGCCAAAGTGCTATTTTTGTTTCTCGGCGCACCGGGGGCACTCCTGGCTGCTTTTCTGACGATCGCGGTGGTGGCATCCGGCGCCGACCGGCGCCGACGCGATCAAGCACTGTTGCGAATTCGGGGGGCCGCGCGCACGCAAATCATGCAACTGGCGACGGTCGAAGCGGCGTGCGTTGGCATGGGCGGCACAATTACCGGATTATTGCTGGCCACGCTCTTGTCCCGCATGCTGCTCGGCGCTGGTATTTTCGCCGCGTCCGCCATCGGCTGGATCGCCGCCGCTGTCTTGGCTGGCGTTCTGCTTGCCCCTGCCGCCATTCTCGCAACGGCATGGCTCGATGCGAGACAGAAAACGGTCGCGGCGGCCCGGATGACAATCGGCAACGAACGCGCCCGACTCTGGCAACGCATCGGCTTCGACTTCATTCTCATTGCCCTGTCGGCCCTCATCTTCTGGCGAACATGGAGTACCGGCTATCAGGTGGTGCTGGCACCCGAAGGAACGCCCGCGTCCTCGGTGGATTACCAGGCCTTTCTCGCGCCGGTCTTGCTATGGCTGGGTCTGGGGCTGCTAACCATCCGGTTGTGCCTGGTGGGGCTCGGTCGCGGGCGCGAACGCCTGGCCAGATGGCTGAAGCCTATCGCGGGGTCCCTTTCGGGAGTCGTTGCCGCCGCCATCAGCCGGCAGCGCAAACGAATGACGCAGGGTATCGTCCTGGTTGCGCTGGCCTTTGCTTTCGCGACGTCGACGGCCGTCTTCAACACAACCTACAATGCGCAGACGCGCGTCGACGCCGAACTCACGAATGGTGCGGACGTAACGGTCACGGGTACGTCACAGACACCGGCGTCAACCAAGCTCAAGGCGCTGGCAGCCCTACCCGGCGTGAGTGCTGCGCAACCGATGCAGCACCGGCTTGCCTACGTTGGTACCGACCTGCAAGACCTGTACGGGATAGACGCCACGCACATTGGGGATGCAACGCGGATGTCGGATGCGTACTTCGAGGGCGGAAATGCAAAAAAGACGCTCGACCTGCTTGCGCGAACTCCTGACGGCATTCTTGTTTCGGAGGAAACCGTCAAGGATTTCCAACTACATGTCGGCGATGAGATCAACCTGCGGCTGCAAAATGCACAGGATCATCAGTATCGCGTTGCCAGATTCCACTTCATTGGCGTGGTGCGTGAATTTCCGACCGCGCCGCGTGACTCTTTCCTGGTGGCCAATGCCCGCTACGTTGCACAGCAGACCAATGCCGACGCGGCCGAACTCGTTCTGCTAAAGACATCCACTGCGCCCGTGCAAGTTGCGGCGGCAGCGCGGGCTCTCGTCGCCGCGTTGCCAGGGGTCAAGGTCACCGACCTTGGTCAAGCCCGGCACCTCATCGGATCCAGCCTGACCGCGGTCGATCTTGGCGGACTGACGCGCCTGGAACTTGGCATCGCCGTTCTTCTGGTGGCCGGGTCAACAGGACTTATTCTTGCTCTCGGACTTGCCGACCGACGGCGCACCTTCGCCATTCTTTCGGCGCTCGGAGCGAAACCCCGTCAGCTCGGCGCGTTTCTCTGGAGCGAAGCCGCATTGCTCTTGATCGCCGGGACTAGCGCCGGAATACTGACCGGCTTTGCGCTCGCTTGGATGTTGGTCAAGCTCTTGACGGGTGTTTTCGATCCCCCGCCCGAGTTGCTCAGTGTGCCGTGGCTCTATTTGGCCGCCCTGGTCGGTGTGGCGATTGTCTCAGTTGTTGTCGCAGTGATTGGCGCTCAGTGGGAAACGCGCGTCCCGGCAGTACAACGAATGCGCGAGCTTTAACGATATGCACATATGTGCACTGAACTGTCACCGAATCATTCTGTTGACAACGGCTTTTGGTCGCGTTCCGTATCAATCTGCACCAAAAGTACGATCCTATCACTCAGCGAAGGCAACTTTAGAATTCACATTTACTTTTCGTTATGCTCTATTGTTTCGAGATTTTCGAGAGTCTTCGGCGTGACAAACGCCAATCCGATGCGGTACACCGAAACATCGCCATCCAGGGTCACGGGAGGCTGCAGCATGGCATTTGTATATTGAGTCGCGAGCGCTGCTGGAATAGCATCTCCCTCATGCGTTGCATCCCAAATCAGTACGGCGCCAGAACGTTTTAGATCTTGTGGGTCGATCCAAGGGCTAAAACGGAAACTGCCATGCGAAAACATGGTGGAAGGCCGTTCGCTTGAATAAAAAGAGATGTTGCCAGCATACCAAGTGTCACCTGCGACATATTTCAGAGGGCTTTTGATGGCCGCGTGCCATCTATCCGCCACGGTCTGGGCAAGCTCTGTACCGGGAAAGTGCGTTCTTTTTTCGTTTCCTGTGATTTTCGGTGCATAGAGTTGGTCAAGAATGAAAAACGCTATTGGTAGCAATAACACAACAAACCAAGCGCGGCCAAAATAACGCAATCTCTTTGTTGTTAACGCCGGGCGTATTGCCATGACAATAAAAAGACCCCCGAAACACCATAGTGGCGCACCCCACATCGCTCTGAGCGGCCGTGCCGTGATGATGGACAAGAATAACGAGATAGCGATTGGCCCAAGTGCTAGCGTAGTGACATAAGCCTGATCAAAATTTTTCCACTTTAGCTGTAACCAGGTACGGGATGATTTCCAACGCCATAGCATGATTGCCATCAAGAGCATGGGAAGAAGCGCTAGTAGTTGCGCGCCTAGAAATGAAAGGAAGCACTTTAGAAAAGCCGTTATCTTTGTGATTTCCGGCGCACGTCTTCCCACATATTCGATTGAGACAAAGCCGCTCTTAACTATCCAATATAAGTGTGGAAGAAATAACAGCGTCGAAGTCAGCACTAAAATCCAGGGACCGGGTGATGCCAGACGACGGCGAGCCACTGGATGGGCAATCATGAACAAGGCGAGCGGCAAAAGATAAGCGCCCATCGAATAGCGTGACCATAGCCCCAGGCTAGCGACGATTCCGCTCAAGAACCAATCGGTTAGACGATTGCCGGTAATAGCTTTGTGCAGCAGCCAGCCAAACAGCGCCGCAAAAGGCATCTGCAGGACAATATCGTTGAACTCTGGAGTTGGGAAATTGAAATAGTAAACACCTTCGAGCAGGAGCGCACCAACCAGGGCTTCAGCATCCGTTGCAATGCGTCGCCCGAGCTGCCACACGGAAAAGAAGACGGTCGCTACGCACAGTTGTCCGGCGAGATAGCTGATCCAGAGCCCCTTATTAGACCAAGTCGTGATGAGTTCAATCACCCATGCGAAGAGCGGTGGATCCTTCTCATAGCCAAGTTGCCATTCACGCCCCCAGGCCAGTCCTTCGACCATGTCGAGAGAGGCGTTGTTTTGCAACATCATTGGCAGCAAAGTCCACACCATCACATGGATGAACACAGCACCGGCAAATGAAAGTACGAGTGTCTGCTCGCGCTTCAGTGTCTCTTTGGCTTGTAATGTTTTATAGAGCGTTGTCAATACAGCCATCATATAAAATCAATCAATTGCATATTTATTGATAATTCATCGTGAAAGTGAAAATGACCTCTTTAATAAAAGGTCTTTTTTCAACCGTTTAGTATGGACGTAGATGGTTCAGTTCACCATTATTCCTGCACGAGCAATTTTCTTTGGTCAATCGTCAAATACGCTACCAGCCCGACAATGGTCAAGAGGAAGATAGCGCTCGTGCCGACAGTTCCCAGGCCCAAACCGCCGTTGCTAGCAGGTTGCGACAATAGATCACCGCACGATGCCCCAAACGGGCGAGTGAGAACGTAGGCAATCCAGAACGCTAAGATCGCGTTGAGCCTGAAGACGTAATGGGCAATGGTGACGGCACCAATCAGCGCACCGAAAATCAGCGCTGACACCGCGTAACCGAGGCGCAGACCTTCCGCAGCAAGGTCGCCCGCCGCCGTACCCAAGGCAAACGTGAACAGGATGGCCGCCCAGTAAAAGAGCTCACGTTTGGAAGTGTAAATGGTGTGAATCGACAGAGTTCTCTCGCTAGCGTACCAACCGGCAAACGTTGCCAATAAAGCCACGCCAAATACGGCAGTGGTAGTTTGTAACGTCACGCCAAAGTTATCCACCAGGTTATCTGTAATGAGCGTGCCGAAAATGCTGAGCAAGACGACGGTGACCCAGTAAACCCAAGGCACGTATTTCATGCATCGGATCTGAGTGATCAGAAAAATCAGAAGCAACGCCCCCATGATCAGCGAGGTGCCAGTCAGACCCAAATGTAAAATAACCTTCAGAAAATCCGCCGCTGTTTCTCCGACGGTCGTCGCCATGATTTTGATGATCCAGAAGAAAATCGTGACTTCTGGAACCTTGTTCAGCATTCGCACCGTGCTTTTACTCAGAGGCCTGTTCATGAGGTTTTCTCCTGAAAGATCGATGGGGTGCATCAATTGTAGCGGTCACTATGGCCCGTGAAACTTAGGGGAAACATAGGATTTTTCTGCAAACCGGAAGAATTCGACCACACGAATTGATGGGAGTGTAAGGCGTTATGCCGCCAGCGTCGGGTTCCAAATGTGACCAACTCTCCGGATGGGTATAAGAAACCTTTGCATAAACAGGGACGAGGAGAAAATTTCGCGATTGGAGGCGATCGCGCAAGGTTAGCGCGACTCGTCGGTTCTATCGTGCCGTCTTGGCTTGCGCGACAGAGGGCTCCTCCTGATCTGTCATGTCGAGCCCAACGAGGTACCAGCTAATGCTGGCCTCGATCTGTTCCATGTGTCGCTGCACCTTGGCACATGTGTAGTTCCTTTTTCCGGTTATTCACGGAATCAGTCGAGAAAGCGCTGAACGGGTTAAAGCCGGTATCGGCCGCCGATCAGATCGTTTTTCTTCCGAATATTTTTCGCCCAGCCAATTTTTATCGTTGCCGCCATCAGTCATCTGCGCACCGCACTGCTGCCGGGTGGCGTCCTGATCGTCGCCGTTCTTTTTCTATTTCTTCTGAACGTCAGAACAGGTTTATTTGCCTTCTTTGGACTTGGCCCACGCCTGTAATTCTTCAGCGAACAAGCGAACGTCAGAAGGGTAGCTTGCTGTTCAAATGCTTTGAAGCGTTGACGTTGCGCTCAAGCTCTCAGGACGAAAGCCTGTTGGTCCAACTATCCGCCTGAGTTCTTATCAGACGGCATCTCCGTCTTGTGGGGTTAAGGCGGCCAACGGTTCCAACTGGCGGGCAAAACCCGCAAATGCCCTGGACCAGTCTTTGAATTCAGAAACCAACTCGTCGGCGGCCTCCCAAATACTCGTTCCATCGTTTGGCACAACCAGTCGTGCACCGTTGACTACGGTGTGAGCCATTGCGTGTAAGCGTAGTAGATCGTCGCGTGCACCGTCTATCCCACCAAGTCGCGCGCGAATGGCGTCCAGCTGATCGACCATGCGCAGCAATCCAGCCGTGTCATAACTATCTTCCAGCGTATGCAAAGTATTGGCATTGACTGTGCCGTATGGCGTGTTGACCGTTTTGTCATTTGGGGTGTTCATGCGTTTTCCCCTTCATTTCCCTTTCGACGTGATTCAGTTGCCGCTTTGCGAAATAAAGTATCGCGGATCCATTGTTCTGGTGTCCGTTTGAGGTTGAGGTGGTAGTCACCGAATCGCTTGACCCCGCTGGTAATGTAAGGGCTCAAGAACGTCAAGTCGGAGATGTCGATTTCATGCCCCTCGGCGACCAATGTTTGAACGACGCGCATCATGTCCACCGTATTCTGTAAGATCACGGCAGCCGCTACGAGGTCGTTGTAGCGCAGCCGCTTTTGTTGTTCTTCTGGATCGTTCTGTGCGATCACGTCGCCCCCAAAGGAGAGCCATTTTGCGAAGCCGTTATAGGATTCCATTTTATTGGTCTCGCCGGTCACTTCTTGCCGTAACTTGATATCCGAAATCCATTTGAGTAAAAAGATGGTGCGTACTGCACCGCCCAACTCACGTACCGCGGCAAACAGGCGGCTGCGTCCAGTGTGCGCACTTAATTTCTTCAACAAGAGTGGTGACGCAATGCGGCCAGCTTGGATGGAGAGCGCAATGCGCATCATGTTTTGCCATTCCGATTCAATCAGGCCCCAATCGGTCGTCTCGGTAAACAAACGGTCAATGTGCTTATAACGCGTCTTCTTATCTGCGCGCTGCAAATCCAGATCTTTCCAGTTGCGAATACGCGGCATCAGATTGATCCCGAGCAAATACGTAAAAGCAAAGACGGCGGCCGATTGTCCTTGGGTATGCGAGTAGACAGTGTCAGCTTCCACCGATAATTTGGCCTTCAGCAAGCCTTCAATGACATAGATCGCCTCCCAGACACCGGGAGCGATGAAATGGCGAAATACCGCAATATAATTATTGGCTACATGTCGGTAAGCGACCGCGCCCATTTTCCGATATCGGAAATGGAAGCCGGCCAACAGATTTTCTTCGTAAAAATCGTACTGTGTCCCGTCAGCCGCTACTGACTTGCCGTCGCCCCAGAGTTTAGGTAAATCCAGGCGCAGGTGTAGTTCATTCAGGTCGCGGATGGCTGCATCCAGATTTTCGACCGTCATATGCCGACGGTTCACGAAGGACAGCATGTGCGGCGTAACGTCACCTGCCAAGTGCCTGGCAGCCTGATTCGGCCCCAGATTGCATCCCAATGCGAAGATGGTCAGTAGATAACGCTCTGCCGCACGTTTAAGTTTGGGATCGCTGCCGGAAATCGGTCCAAAATGCCGCGTAAACCGTACCCAATGCTCCAAATTGGCCAACACATCAAGTAAATTGCGGGTCGGCAGCCGATTCATGATCGTACTCTGCAATGCGATCGCTGATGCGGGGATTTCCTTGGCGGTGACCCGCTTCAGCACCGGTTCGCCGGTAGGGCCAATAACGACATCGCCGTGATGATCCGGAAACTCACGATCAACCTCTTCGGCTTTGTCAGCAAGTTTCTTTTTGAGTACGGCGACGAAATCCTTGGCATTATCGGGGAGCCCAATTTTTTCGCAATAAGCGGGCAGCATCTTTTGGCATTCCTCCCAGGATAGCAAATGCTGCCGGTGGTCTGCAAATGTTTCAGATCCAGCCACGCAAACATCGCCGGAGCGTAACTCACTAGCCAAATGTGAAAATACGCTCAGTTCCAGATAGCGCCGGTTGGTAGGTTCACCGTCTTCGTGAGGACGCTTGACCAATTTATGCCACCGGTCGGTTGCAAATGAAAGATCCACGACGTCCTCCACCCAGTCAGTACGACGAGTTTCGTTTTCCAACACCACGTTGAGCGCATCCAGCAATGCCCGGTTCTGCGTAACCGACTCAAAGACAAGCACGCGGGCAATCCGGAAAATGATGGCGCGATGGCTCGTAAACGGCTTCCACAATAACGGCAGATGATTCTTCCCGCTCCATACCCGGATGGCCTCGCATTCCTCTCTCAAACGTTCCAGGTTGCCGCCGGGCGCCAGGAGTTTGCGTATCTCTAAGCCAGTTCTCTGGTCGCCGAGATCGTCTACCAAGATATCAAGGACGCTGTCCAATTTCTCGACAAGGCGCTCAGATAGCGCACGCTGGCGCAACTGAATGCTGGCTAACTCCTCTCTGGCACGCTTGTGAATGACTGCCATGCGGCGGATGAACATCTCAGTCAAATCGTCGCGTGCTCGCACACGCATGCTGCGGATCAGAGCAAGAATCAAGGTGTGGCGCTTTTCTACGTTCAAGCCTTTTAATTCCGCGGCGTCTAACGCCATCGCCTGGCTGGCGAAATGCCTGAGCTTTGATAACGGAATACCTTCCAGAGGCTGGTCAACTTCAATTAAGGATTCCAGCCAAGTGAGATGGTCGAGTAGGTTTTCCAGATGCTTTTTAGACGCGCGCTTGGCACTACGCTTGATCTGATTGAACTGCGTCTGTCGTTGTGCGAGTTCGGTGGCCAGCAAGTTTTCTAAATAATCATGCTGTTCGCTAGTGAGTCGTTTGGCGACACGTTTGAAAAGCTGGTCTTGAACAGTTGTGTGAACCTGTTCGGCGATCTTGTCCAACGTACTAAAAGCAGGCAGTTCGTAGTGGCAGCCAATCAGTTCTTCTACGATCGCATTGATAATGTCAGTCCGCATATCCACCACCTGAGCCGCCTCCCGGGCGACACGAATGGCCAATTTTCTGGCATCTGGGCCATCGAACGGGGAGACGCCAAGATATTTGCGTATGGCGGCATGGTGGCGGTATAGCGTGGTCGCGCTGTTGTAGACGACTGTATTGGCAACCGGAAATCCGCGCACAGCCGCGATATGCGAAACAATTTCTGGAGGAATATCCGCGACTGGTGGAAAGTAGTGAAGTTGTTCGAAGCATTTAAGCAGTACCAGCACACTGAGCTGGGTGTCCTGACCGCGGGCTAGGCTGCGAACCCATTCAATTTCCTCCGGAGAGGGCGTGTAGTAAGCCTGAATATCCCGACTTGGAAGGACGTTGGGAAAACGAGGATACGCGGTACGTTCGATCGATGCCATCCAGCCTCCGAGTGGGCGAAATGGGAAATATTATCGCAGCGATCAAGAAAAAGAAACGTACCAGGTGGGGGATGCAAACGCTCGCTTTACCACACCCATGCAAGAGCGCGGAAACGATCACTTATGCAAAATAAAAACAAATTATCTCTCACATATAACTAAAAGTGTTATGGGTTATTTTTACCCTTATCTCGGCATGACCCCTACTAGGCAAGGATGGAAACAAATCAGGAGTTAAGTAGCGCCGGGGTACGCAAACCTGCTGTTTCGCCGCCATCCACAGTCAGTACCGCGCCGTTGATATAGCTGGCGGCCGATGACAACAACCAGTAAATCGCTTCCGCCACCTCGCTTGGCTCCGCCAGCCGCCCGGCCGGTATGCGATAGGTCAGTGCTGCCAGGCGAGCGCTGTCGGCAACCACCTTGTCCATCATGCGCGTGGCGATCTGGCCCGGGCACACAGCATTAAAGCGAACCTCCTTACCATACTCGAGCGCCAGCGCCTGCGTCAGTCCCAACACGGCGGCTTTCGATGCGCAATAAATGGCAAGGCCTTCTTCCCCCACCTTACCCGCAATCGATGACACATTGACCACCGCTCCCCGCGCCGCAATCAACCCGGGCAAGGCTTCACGCGTAAACAGAAAGGTCGAACGGGCGTTGGCGGCGAACACCCGATCCCAATCGTCGATTGTAGCTTCGCGAAATTTGGCGCGCGAAGATGTGCCGGCGTTGTTGACCAGGCCTTTCAACTTGCCGCCACCAAGTTCCATCGCCTGCGCCACGGCATTGATGCAATCTTGTTCGATCGAGACGTCGCCACGTGCGAAGGTGGCGCCGGCAAGTGCGGCTTCCAACGCTGCACCGGCAACCTGTTCGCGCCCGGTAAACAATACGCGTTCACCTGCTGCAACCAAACGCCTGACGACAGCTTCGCCTATGCCGTGGGTACCGCCGGTTACGATGTACATGCGCCGTTCCCGTTCGCGTTTATCGGATAATTCGTCACAGGCGTGCCAAGCCAGCCTTGTTCCTGGCGAGCCCAGTATTCCGACATCAACAATGCGGTGATCGGCCCTGGCATACCAGTGCCAACCGGTCTGCCATCAAGCAAGCAAACCGGCATGATGCCTCCGGCAGTACTGGTAAGAAATATTTCGTCTGCGTCCAGCATCTCCAACACCCTGACCAATCGAAATTCGCAGGGCAGTTCCAGCAATACGCATAATTCGCTTACCGTCCGACGCGTCATCCCCTCGAAAACGCCTCGTGCCGGACTCGACAGCACACCGTTTTTGACGACGAAGACGTTGAAGCCGGCGCCTTCGGTAACGTTGCCATGCCCGTCGTGCAAAAGAGCTACGATGGCTTGCCGGTCGTATGCCTCGAAAATACCCATCGTCAAATCCAGCCAGTGGAAATTCTTGATGCGGGGATCCACCGATTCCGGTGGAATCCGTGTCACGCTGCTCAGCACCATGGGTAGCCCATCGCGACGCTGCGTGTCATTGGCGATCCAGACGAATGGCGTCGCAAACGCATAGAAACGGTTGCTGCAATCGCGGGGGTCACGCGAGCTCGGCGGTGGCACACCACGTGTACATGTCATCTGCACGTAGGCGTCGCGCAAGCCGCTCAGGCGCACGCACTCGATCAGGATGGCTGCAATCTCCTCATGGCTGTGTGGCAATGCCATACGCAGGGCATGCATCGATGAAAAAAATCGATCGATATGATCATCCAACCGAAAAAAGCTGCCCTTCCATACGTGAGCGACATCGTAGGTGGCGTCGGAACGGACAAAACCACGATCGAGCAACGGCATGCGCGCTTCGTGGACCGGCATGTATGCATCGTCCACATAGGCGACGCCGTGATTGTTGCGGGGATCAAGAACATTCATGTGATTATCCGTTGCTAGTGAGATGTTGTTTTGATTGACGCGCCATCCAAGCGGCAGCCAGCAGAACGAACACTGCCAGTAGAAGCAAGAAGGACGACATCGCCAGGATGGAGGGGTTGATGCTGTCGCGAATACCGTCGAACATCTGTCGCGGCAAAGTGCGTTGAGACGGACCGCTGATGAACAGTGCGACGACGATTTCATCAAACGAAGTCATGAATGCAAACAGCGCACCGGAAATCATGCCAGGTGAAATCAGTGGGATCGCAACATTGAAAAAAGCGCGTATCGGCGATGCGCCCAGGCTGGCGGCGGCGCGCAGCAGATTCATGTCGAAGCCTTGCAATGTCGCCGTGACTGTGATCAAGACAAACGGTGTTGCCAGCACAGCGTGCGCCAGTACCAACCCTGGCAACGTGGACGCGAGACCGACCTGACCGAACAGGAAGTACATACCCAAACCGCTGATCACCGATGGAATGATCATGGGTGAAATCATAAACGCCAGCCAGGTACGCGCCGCCGGTAGATTGCGGCGCGCGAAGGCTAGCGCTGCCAGCGTGCCGATCACGGTCGCCAGCATGGTCGAAGCGACACCAACGATCAAACTATTGCGCAACGCATCCATCCACGGCCCCGAAGTAAATACCGTCTGGTACCACTGCGTCGAAAAACCCGGAAGCGGATAGGAAAGAAAGCTGCCGGCACTGAACGAGATCGGCACCACGGCTATCAGGGGTACGATCAGAAACGCCATCATCACTGCACCAAACACATAGTGCAGCGACTTGCTTATCAGACATAGATGCGAATGATTCAAGATAAAACTCCTAACGCAGCCCTACGATTTGACGGACACCGATGGTGCGTGCGGCGATGATATATATGAGCATGATGCAGCTCAGCATCACGATACCCAATGCCGATGCCATACCCCAGTTGATGGTGGTATTGGTATAGAACGCGATGAAATAACCCAGCATCTGTTCCTTGGCGCCGCCGACCAGCGACGGCGTAACGTAATACCCTGCCGCGACGATAAACGTTAGCAATGCGCCGGCGCCGACGCCCGACATGGTCATCGGCAGGTATACCCGGAAAAAGCCGCGTACCGGGTGTGCGCCGAGCGACGCCGATGCACGCATGAACTGCGGTGCAACGCCTTTCATCGCACTATAAATCGGCAACACCATGAACGGCAGCAGGATGTGGACCATGACGATGTACAAACCGGTGGCATTGAATATCAGCTCCGCCGGTTTGTCGATCAGGCTCAGCGCCAACAGCAATTTGTTCACCAGCCCTCCTTCTTGCAACACGACGATCCAGGCAGTGGTACGCGCCAGCAGCGAGGTCCAGAAAGGCAACATCACCCCCATCAGCAATAGAAAACCAAACCATTTCGGCGCTTTGACCATCAGTGCAGCCAGCGGATAACCGACGAACAGGCATATCAACGTAACTACCAAAGCAATCTTGACTGTCTTGAAAAGGATATTCAGGTAAATGCGCTGGTCCTCTGGCATACGGCCGATACCGCCATCGTTTGTCATGCGTAAGTCGAGCGCCGTCAACAGGTAGTACGGGGTATAGGCGGGTGCCACACGACGCAGGGAAAGCCAGAGATCGGGGTCGCTCCAGCGTTCATCGATCGCCCCCAGGCGCGATCGCATGTCTGGCAGTGCTGGCGCGGCGACATTGACGGCATCGCTGTTTGCAGCAATTGGAGCCAGCAAATCATTCACGGCCACCGCATTGGGATTCCACGCCGGAACCGGCGCTGCATCTGTCTGCGACAAGTGCCTGGCGGTTTTCAGAATCAGGCTACGATAGCCACTGGCTTCGTAATTGAAACGCCGGGCCATTTCACCGAGCGGCTTACTACCGCTGGCGGCAATCAGATCATCACCCACTGCCTGGTACACCTCTGGCGGCGGTAATGCGGTCGTAGTTCGCCACGCCGCCAATGCCTTAACGGTGCGCGGCATGGCTTCGATCATTTCCGGATTGGCGACTGCGCGATAAAACATCATTCCTATCGGCAGCATAAAAAATATAGCGATATACAACGTCAGCGGAGCCATCAGCAATAACGAGATAGTCCGCTTGCGCTGTGTCGATTGGCGTATCGCCTGCTGCAGCGATACTGGAACGGACGGTGTAGGCAAAACGCGATCCTTCATGGTGGCGATGATACAACTGAGTACGTAACGACCCGAACCGTATCGGCCGCCGCGCTTTGGTTGTTATTTACTGCACAATCCATTTATTGAATCGCGCCATGATCTCTTCTTCATGATCCACCCAGAAATGGGTATCCAGCAGCAGCGCCGTCTTCAGGTTTTGCGGCGCTGTGGGCAGTTGCGCAAGGACATCCGGCTTGATCATGTCGATAGCACGCGTATTGACGATGCCGTAAGGAATCAGATCGGTGAAATTCTTTTGTCTATCAGCGCTCAGCATCGTGTTCAACAGCTCAAGCGCAGCCGTTTTGTTAGGCGTGTTCTTGATGATGGTCCAGTAATCCATGCTGTATAGCTGATTGTCCCAACTGATCGGAAAATTACTGCCTTCGCGGTTTGCAATCGCGATACGTCCGCTATAGGCGGCAGTTGCAACAACAGTTCCGGACGCCAGCCACTCCAGCGGTTGTGCGCCAGACTCCCACCATTGAATGCTCGACTTGATCTGGTCCATCTTGGCGAATGCCCTGTCCTGTCCGGCTTTCGTCGCGAGCAATTTGTACACATCAGCCGGCTTGACGCCATCTGCCATCAACGCAATTTCAATTGTCATCCGGGCCTGCTTGCGCAAACCGCGTTTACCGGGCCACTTTTTTATATCCCAGAATTCGGCCCAGGTTTTAGGCCCATCCATACCGAATTTTTTACTATCGTAGGTGATGACTTCCGACCAGACAAACGCGCCCACGCCACACTTGGAAAGCGCAACCGGGGCGACGTCCCTGGCATTTGACAACTGCTTGAAATCGATCACTTCAAGCAAGCCTTGGTCGCACGCTAACGCCATTTCATTTTCATCCATGTGCACCACATCCCACGTGATGTTGCCGGACTCCACCATCGCCTTTTGACGAGCAATGCCGCCCGTATAGCTATCTTGTACGATCCGCTTCTTCGCCTGTGCAGAGAACGGCTGAAAGTAAGCGCGATTAAAGGCGTCTTGCGTGGCGCCGCCAAAAGAGACTACGGTCAAGTCTCGGGCAAATACCTGACCGCTCAAACCAACGATGAGAATTAATACCAAGGTCAATAAATGTTTCATCAGGCTATCTCCATTTTTTTAATATATTTTATATGATATATCCTATTTTAAAATAAAGTCATGCATTTTTTAAAATACATTTGTTGTTTATTTTTTGAAAGACATCCGAATTTAGCTGTGTGCGTTCAACTCACTTGCCGTTAGTTGACCGAACCAGATAACCCATCCCGGCCGCCATCAATAGCAAAATTGTCGCCGTCAACATCGCAATTTTGACGCCGGCAATCGCATCCCCGCCGAAACTATCGCTGACCAGTGCGCCAAATACCGCCACTCCGACCGCTCCGCCGACCTGCCTGGCGGTATTGAGTACTGCAGATGCGGTCCCGGCCCGAGCTTTCTCGACACTCGATAATATCGAGGTCGTCATGGCCGGCACAGCCAGTCCCATGCCGGCCGGGATCAGCACGAAACCCGGCAGCATCTGCAGGAAACTGGCGTCTGTCGCAATCCCGATCGTCCCGAGTAAACCATACCCCAAGGCGCCGATAAAACCGCCCAGCACCATCGGCAAACGTATGCCGGCACGCCCGATCAGCCAGCCGCTGACCAGGTTTGAAAGAATGAAGGTGCCGGTCAGCGGCAAAAACGCCAACCCCGCTTGCATCGGATTGTAGCCCTGCACTTTTTGCAGATAAAAACTGATCACGAAAATCACGCCGTAGTAGGAAAAATTCACCAGCACCCCAAACAAGACGGCTGCTGTAAAACTGGTCTGATGAAAGAAATTCAAAGGCAGCATCGGATGCGCCACCTTTTTTTCCACCATGATGAAGGCGGCGCCGGCGACCAGCGCCAGGCAGAATCCGGACAACACCAGCGGGTGTCCCAAGCCTAACGGGTGAAGCTCGATCACCGCGCCAACCAGTCCCGTCAGCGCAAAAATCGCCAGTATCTGCCCCAGGAAATCGAAGGAATGTGTGTGCTGTTTGGCTGCCATGGTTGGCACCACGCGCATGGTCAGCATGAAACCCAGGATGCAAATCGGAATATTCACCCAAAAAATACTGCGCCATCCGGCAGTCGCCAACAGTAAACCGCCTAACACCGGGCCGGCGGCAATCGAAACGCCGCCTGCCGCGGTCCAGAGGCCGATGGCTTTGGCCAGTAGTTTCTTGTCGTGGGCACAAGCACGATTCAGGATCGCCAAAGAACTAGGCACCAGCAACGCCGCGCCGATTCCCTGGATTGCCCGGGCAATATTCAAAAAGGCGGCATTGGGCGACAGGCCGCAGGCGGCCGAAGCCAGGGCAAACAACAGGAAGCCGGCCAGGAACAGGCGCTTGGAACCGAATTTGTCGCCCAAAGCTCCGGCCGACAATAGAAACACGGCAAAACCGAGGGTGTAGGCGTCCACCACCCACTGCAAGGCCGAGACACGCGCGTTCAGATCGGCGCCGATCTGCGGCAATGCCACGTTGACGATGGTGATATCCAGCTGCACGATGATAAAGGCGAAACTGCTGGCCGCTATGGTCCAGCCTGCTGCCGGCGTTGATGTCGGCGTTTGCGTAACAGGAGTGGTGCTATCTCGATCTAATACTTGCACCGGTTGGGGAGATGTCATTGCAGCGACTCCATTGTGTCATTGTGTAAGCGATCAAGTCCTGATTCTGAGCCAGTTGGGGCCGCTTGTCACACAACAACAGTACGGTTACCATCAAACTATGAACGACGAACCAGACCTCAGCCGGCTAGCCCGCACCATCGGTGATCCGACCCGCATCCGCATGCTGTCGCTGCTGATGGAAGGACGCGCCCTGACCGCCAAGGAACTGGCATACGGCACCGAAATCAAACCTGCCACCGCGACTACGCATTTGCGCCAACTGCTGGAAGACAAGCTGCTCGACATGACCACTCAGGGCCGGCACAAATACTTTCGCCTGGCCTCGCCGGAGGTGGCGCGCCTAATCGAATCGTTGATGGTGTTTGCGCCGAAACGTAAACGTATCGGCCCGGCTACCGGCAACGACGCCATCTGCACCGCACGCTTCTGCTATGACCACCTGGCAGGAAAACTTGGCACCCGGTTGACCGAGGTGCTGCTTGAACGCGGCTTGCTGGATGCCGACGATGGGGTATTTTCGCTGTCGGCGGAGGGCGAAGCCTGGTTCAACGGCCTTGGTATCGATACCGGAGAACTACGGAAAAGCCGACGCCAGTTTGCTTATCCCTGCCTGGATTGGAGCGAGCGCAGGGATCATCTGGCAGGCGCCTTGGGAGCAACGCTGGCAAAGCGCATGATCGAGCTCGGGTGGCTGACCAGAACCAAGAATTCACGCGTGGTAGGGATTACGCCGGAAGGCCACACCGCGTTGGCGGAACAGTTCGGGATTGCACTGCATCAGGAATAAGTGACACGGTAATTCAATGTAAGACTCAAGGTAAAACCATGCATCAAGGTGTTCTCTTCGCATTGTTGGCGGCGGCGCTATTTGGCGCCAGCACACCTTTTGCCAAACTGCTTGTGGGGCAAGTCTCACCGGTCATGCTGGCCGGCCTGCTGTATCTCGGCAGCGGTCTCGGCTTATCGTTATGGTATGTAATACGACACGCGCGCTTACGTAATCACTTGGGTAATCAATTACGTAATCAAGCTGGCAGTGGCGCATTGTCCAAAGCCGACCTGCCCTGGCTCGGCGCGGTGATCCTCAGCGGCGGGATCTGCGGCCCGATCCTGCTGATGCTCGGCCTTTCGATCACCCCTGCTTCCAGTGCTTCCTTGTTGTTGAATATGGAAGGCGTCCTGACTGCGGCTCTTGCTTGGTTTGTTTTCAAGGAAAATTTCGATCGCCGGATTGTTCTGGGCATGCTCGCCATCGTATTGGCCGGGATCTTGCTGTCATGGCAGCAAGTACCGGAGTTTGGTGTCCCTTGGGGGCCTCTGGCGATTCTGGCAGCCTGCCTGTGCTGGGCAATCGACAACAATCTGACACGCCGGATCTCCGCCAGCGATGCGGTCCAGATAGCCGCGCTCAAAGGCATGGTCGCCGGCGTAGTCAATCTCAGCGCGGCCTTGCTGCTGGGCGCGCAATTGCCCGCCATCGCCAGTATCGGCGCCGCGGCGCTCATCGGTTTTTGCGGGTACGGCGTCAGCCTGGTGCTGTTCGTTTTAGCGTTACGCCACCTGGGTAGCGCAAGAACTGGCGCCTACTTTTCGGCCGCACCATTCATCGGTGCTGCGATTTCCCTGCTGGTGTTGCATGACACGGTGGGCGGCTGGTTCTGGCTGGCCGCAGGATTGATGGGAATCGGCATCTGGCTGCACCTGACTGAAAGCCACCAGCATCTGCACACGCATGAAGAAACCGAGCATGCGCACAGCCACCGGCACTATCCGGACGATGTGCACCACCAGCACCAACACGACTTTGACTGGGATGGCCGCGAACCGCACAGCCACCCTCACCGCCACCTGCCCATCAGCCATAGCCACGCGCATTACCCGGACATACATCATCGGCATAGCCATTGAACCATCCTGGTGAACTATCCTGTTTTTCCAAGGAGCATGCATTTGCAAACTACCAGTACCGCCAAACTCAGCATATTGCGCCAGATCCCCGCCGGGGTCTGGATACTCGGATTCGTTAGCATGCTGATGGATATTTCTTCGGAAATGATCCATAGCCTGCTACCGTTATTCATGGTGACGACACTCGGCGCCAGCGCCTTGGCTGTCGGGTTGGTGGAGGGCCTGGCCGAATCGACCGCTCTGATTGTCAAGGTGTTCTCCGGCACATTGAGCGATTATCTGGGCAAGCGTAAAGGGCTGGCGGTGTTCGGTTATGCGTTGGGGGCTCTCAGCAAACCATTTTTTGCCATCGCACCAACGGTCGGCATCGTGCTGTCAGCTCGTCTCCTGGATCGGGTTGGCAAAGGGATACGAGGTGCGCCGAGGGATGCATTGGTCGCAGACGTTACCCCGGCGCACCTGCGCGGCGCCGCATTTGGCCTGCGCCAGTCTCTCGATACGGTGGGCGCATTCCTTGGTCCCTTGTTGGCGGTTGGTTTGATGCTGCTTTGGGCCAACGATTTTCGCGCGGTGTTCTGGGTAGCAGTCATTCCTGGCTTGATGGCGGTTGCGCTGCTGTTCGTTGGCTTGCGCGAACCGGAACATCTGCAAACTGAAAAGCGCACTAATCCGATTCGACGCGAAAACCTGCTTCGACTCGGGAGCTCTTACTGGTGGGTGGTTGGCATAGGCGCCGTATTTACGCTGGCGCGGTTTAGCGAAGCGTTCCTGGTTCTGCGTGCGCAACAGAGCGGTATTCCAGTTGCCATGGTGCCGCTCGTTATGGTGGCCATGAACCTGATCTACGCGTTGTCTGCATACCCCTTCGGTAAACTCTCCGACAGAATGAGCCATAGGAGACTACTCGCGTTCGGCCTGGTGGTTTTGATCATCGCCGACCTGGTGCTGGCCGCCAGCAATCATTGGGGTGTCGTACTGGCAGGTGTCGCCCTCTGGGGGCTCCACATGGGGATCACACAAGGCTTGCTGGCAACGATGGTGGCGCATACGGCGCCGGCCGATTTACGCGGTACCGCGTATGGCTTCTTCAACCTGGTGAGCGGACTTGCCATGTTGCTGGCAAGCGTACTGGCTGGATTGTTGTGGGACCGGCTTGGCGCATCGTTCACCTTTTATTCCGGCGCGATTTTTTGTGCGCTGGCGCTAGCCGCCTTAACCAAGGCTGCCGACTTGCGTTGAGTCCTGACCCTGTGGACGAACACGTCCAAGTTGTGCCGGACTGGGAAGACCAGCTGGTTCTTCCCAGTTCACAGGTTCTGTTACTTCGGTTGCGCCACCAACCGTAAATACGGTTTCAATGTTTTGAAACCCTGTGGGTATTTCTTTTTGGCATCCTCGTCGGAAACCGAAGTCGGAATGATGACGTCTTCACCGGGTTTCCAGTTCACCGGCGTCGCCACAGTGTGCTTGGCGTTGAGCTGAATCGAGTCGAGCAAGCGCAATACTTCATCGAAATTGCGGCCCGAGCTCATCGGGTAGACGAACATTGCCTTGACCTTCTTGTCCGGTCCGATGATGAATACCGAACGCACGGTAGCATTGTCAGCCGCGCTGCGCTGGCCGCCGCTGGCGTTGGGGTGAATCATGTCATAGAGTTTCGCGACCGTCAGATCGGCATCGCCGATCATCGGATAGTTGACCGCGTGACCTTGCGTCTCCTCGATATCCGTGGCCCAGGCATTGTGGTCGCTGACAGGATCCACACTCAGTCCCACGATCTTGGTGTTGCGTTTGTCGAACTCCGGTTTCAGGCGAGCCATATAACCCAGCTCGGTAGTACAAACCGGGGTGAAATCCTTCGGGTGGGAAAACAGGATGGCCCATTGATCTCCGATCCATTCGTGAAACTGGATCTTTCCTTCAGTGGTCTCGGCAGTAAAATCCGGAGCTACATCACCTATGCGAATTGTCATTTTCAGCCTCCATTATTTGTGTATGTCGGAATCAATCCTGCGACGACGGCCTTGTCAATCTCTGCGTGCAGCGTCTCATTGAGCGTCCCGGAACAATCATTCTAGTCAATCGGCTTGGTTTTCATAGGCATCTATGTTCGCAAGAAAAGTAAACTTGTAGATTAACCTACCCACACGTAGAATTATCTACATGAATACTTATTTATCGCTTATTACCAGCCTGCCGACAGAAAACGCAACGGTGCGCATGCGCGCATGGCGCGCGCTTAAAGCATCCGGCTCCGCCGTATTACGTGATGGCGTCTATCTGATGCCAGAGCGCGAAACGTGCCGCAATACGTTGGAAGCGGTTGCCGCCGATGTGTTGTCAGGCGGCGGCACCGCCATTGTGCTGCGGGTTGAAGAGCCCGAAGGCGCTAATTTCGTTGGGTTGTTCGACCGCAGCGAAGACTACGCTGCATTACTGGCAGAAGTGGCCAAGGTGCGTGAAATGCTGACGACCGACACCGTGCTGGAAGCGTTCAAGCAGATTCGAAAGCTGCGCAAGACCTTTGCCAATATGGCCGATATCGATTTCTTTCCCAGTGAGGCCCAACGACAAACCGATGCGACACTGCAAGAGTTGGAACTGGCTGCGGCCCGTGTCTTGGCTCCAGATGAACCTCACCCGGTCGACGGCACCATTCTCCTTCTTTCAGTTGATCAATATCAGGGCCGCACTTGGGCAACCCGCCGTCGTCCTTGGGTAGATCGATTGGCCTGCGCCTGGCTGATCCGCCGCTTCATCGACCCGCAGGCCCGGCTGCTATGGCTGGCGGCTCCCGCCGACTGCCCGGCTGACGCCCTCGGCTTCGACTTCGACGGCGCCACCTTCAGCCATGTCGGCAGCCGCGTCAGCTTTGAGGTGTTGCTGGCAAGCTTCGGCCTTGAGCAGGCAGCACTCAAGCGTATCGGTGCATTGGTGCATTACCTCGATGTCGGCGGCGTGCAACCGCCCGAGTCTGCGGGGATTGAAAGCGTTCTCGCCGGCTTGCGTGAAGCCATCAAGGATGACGATCAACTTCAGGCGACAGCCAGCAGCATGTTTGACGGACTGCTGACCGCCTTTCAAAAAGAAACCACATCACAACAGGAATCGTAGTCATGGACGAAACAAGCAAGCCAAGCTACACCTTGTGGCAGCTCATGCTGTACTTTCTGCGCCTGGGTACGTTTGGCTTTGGCGGGCCGGTCGCATTGGTTGGCTATATGCACCGAGACCTGGTGGAGAGGCGCGGCTGGATCAGCGAATCCGACTACAAAGAAGGGCTGGCGCTGGCGCAGATCGCACCTGGCCCACTGGCCGCGCAACTGGGCATCTACCTCGGTTTCGTGCACTTCCGGATCCGCGGCGCGACGGTGGCAGGACTGGCCTTCGTGCTGCCTTCATTCCTGATGGTGGTCGCCTTGGGATGGGCCTACGTCGGATTCGGCGGACTGGCCTGGATGCAATCCGTGTTCTACGGTGTGGGAGCAGCGGTGATCGGCATCATGGCCATCAGCGCGCATAAGCTAGCCAGCAAGAACATCGGTCGCGACAAATTACTGTGGGGCATCTTCATACTGTTAGCGGCCGTGACTATCATCACGCAGTCGGAAATCGCCTTGCTGTTCATTGGTGCGGGAGTGCTGGTTTGGGTGATCCGCTGCAAGCCTAAGTTCGGCACATCGCACCTGGCAGTCCTGCTACCTGCGCAATTACCCAATATTGCCCTGGCTTCCGCAACCGATGCCAATACGCTGATCCAGATCGCACTGTTCTTCACCAAGGCCGGCGCCTTCGTATTCGGCTCGGGCCTGGCCATCGTACCGTTCCTTTACGGCGGCGTTGTTACAGAGCATCACTGGCTCACCGAAAAGCAATTCGTCGATGCCGTCGCCGTCGCCATGATTACGCCCGGGCCTGTGGTCATCACCACTGGTTTCATCGGTTACCTGATCAGCGGCTTGCCAGGCGCCATCCTGGCAGCCGTGGGGACTTTTGTTCCCTGCTACCTGGCGACCGTAATCGCCGCGCCATACTTCAAGAAATACGGCAAGCTGCCGGCACTCATTGCGTTCGTGGATGGCATCACTGCGGCAGCGATCGGCGCCATCGCCGGTTCAGTGGTGGTGATAGCGCAAAGGTCCATCACCGACATCCCGACCGCTCTGCTGGCGCTTGTGACCACAGCGCTGTTGTGGAAATTCAAGAAACTACCTGAGCCCGTTGTCGTGATTGGCGCTGCGCTGATCGGGATAGCGATTTACCCCTTGATGCATCATTGAAGCGATTTAGCGACAAGAACCAGGCGTGTTGCCTGGACGTCGCTGGGGCTGTCGCAGAACTTCAGCGACGACCATGCGCCATCAAGATTGATTTACGGGCTCTCAATTGCTTGACAACAAATACCGTTGCTGCTTACTATAAATCAAGCAAAAATTGAAAATAGTGAAACTCTCCCGCCCATCCCGCTTGATTGCCGCGCTCATCGTGCTGGTCAGCATGCTGTTCATGCAGCTTGCTGTGGCGGGTTATGCCTGTCCGACTCTCAACGCGGGACAAATCGATGAATCAGTGTCGATGTCCATGGATAGTGAGCAGGCGATGAGCGGGTGCGCCGGTGTGGATAAAGAACAACCCAGTCTCTGCCACGCGAATGACCAAGCAGGCAACCAGTCGCTGGACAGGCCATCTGTGCCACATGTGCAGCCCTTTATGGCCGCCGCACTGACGCTGGTGTTCCAAAATATAGAAATCGTCGACAATTCCAACGACGCCCAACCCAATTCTCTTCTTCTGGTGCGATCCACCGCGCCGCCGCTGTCCATACGCAACTGCTGTTTCCGCATTTAACTCCCCAGATCGCCTAGTCCGCCATCGTCGTGCCGCGTGCACGCCCGATGTTGTCTATTGCTATCTGGAGGTTTCATGTCATTCCTGCTGTCATTTCCGCATATTGCGCACTATCCGGGGCGCAATGCGGTTCGTCGTCTTTTCGTAAAAACCGGCCTTGCCGCACTTGCCGGGGCGCTGATGCTGGCGGCCAATGTCTACGCGGTTGAAGCGCCACTGACGCTAGCCGAGGCCCAACGTCGCGCCGTAGAGCGCTCGCGTCAACTTGCAGCGCAGGATTTTTCCGCCGCCGCGTCGCGTGACATGGCGGTCGCAGCGGGTCAGTTGCCTGATCCGGTATTGAAGGTCGGCATCGACAACCTGCCGGTCACTGGCCGTGACCGCGGCAGTCTCAACAACGATTTCATGACCATGCGCCGGGTTGGCGTGATGCAGGAAATCACACGCTCTGACAAACGCCAGCTGCGTTCCAACCGCTTCGAGCTTGAAGCGCAAAAGACCCTGGCCGAGAAGACCGTGGCAACCGCCGCCATCGAGCGCAATACAGCCCTGGCCTGGCTCGACCGGTATTACGCGGATGCGATGGCGGCGGTCATCGCGGAACAAGGTGAACAAGCCAAACTTGAAATGCAATCGGCCAAAGGGGCTTACCGGGCCGGCCGTGGCAGTCAGGCCGACGTTTTCGCGGCCCGGAGCGCAATGGCGGCGTTTGATGATCGCGCCAGTGAAATCCGGCGTCGCGTGCGCAATGCCAATACCATGCTGGCGCGCTGGATCGGGAATGTCTCGGATCTTTCCTTGGCCGACAAGCCCGCTACCGATGCCATCCGACTGGATCCGGCAACGCTCGACAGCGACCTTGCGCATCATCCGGAAATTGCCGTCCTGACCAAAAAAGTCGATGTGGCCGAGACGGAAGCAAAACTGGCGAAAGCCAGCGAAAAAGCGGACTGGACAGTGGAAATGGCGTTCCAGCAACGCAGTGCGGCTTTCTCCAACATGGTGTCCATCGGCCTCTCGATCCCGCTGCAGTGGGATCGCAAGAATCGCCAGGATCGTGAACTCTCTTCCAAGCTGGCGATAGTGGAGCAAGCGAAGGCCGAGCGCGAGGACATGCTGCGCGCCCATGTCGCCGAGACCCGCACCATGATCGACGAATGGCAAAACGACCGCGAGCGGTATGCCCGTTATGAGCGTGAGCTGATCCCGTTGGCCAATCAACGCACGCTGGCCGCGATAACCGCATACCGCGGCGGCAAAGCCAGTCTGGCTGACGTGCTTACGGCACGGCGCAATGTGATCGACGTTCGGATCCAGGCATTGCAACTGGCGAGCGAAACCGATCGCCTGTGGGCGCAACTCGATTTTCTCTTTCCCATCGACGATGTGATGATGCATCCGGGGATGAACAAGGACACGCCATGAAAAACAAGAAGCTATTCCTCGCCGCTGCAATTACCGCCATTACTGCTGTCCTCGGAACAACCGGCTACGGCTTGTATTGGGCTGGCATGAATCATGGCAAGAAGATGGTAACGTCGCCGTCCAACGAACTGAAAGCCGGCGACTCCGACAAAAAAGTACTGTACTGGCACGACCCGATGGTGCCGGACCAAAAATTCGACAAGCCCGGCAAATCGCCATTCATGGATATGCAACTGGTCCCGGTCTATGCCGACGATGCCGGCGACGACGGCAAAGTCAATATCAGTCCGAGCATCCAGCAAAATCTCGGCATTCGTACCGCTGAAGTCACCAAGGGCAATTTGACCTCGGCAGTCGTAGCGGTAGGAAGTGTGGCGTACAACGAACGCGATGCAGCAGTAGTACCGGCGCGCAGCAATGGTTTCGTTGAACGGCTGTATGTTCGCGCGCCTCTCGATCCGGTACGCAAGGGGCAAGCTTTGGCCGAATTGTATGTGCCTGAGTGGGTGGCGGCGCAAGAAGAGTACCTGTCGGTCAGGCGCATGCAGGGAAATGGCATGGATAGCCTGCTTGGCGGTGCGCGCCAACGCATGCGCCTGGTCGGCATGACGGATGACCAAATCCGCCTTGTGGAATCGAGTGGCAAAGTACACGCTCGTCTGACCATTTTCGCTCCCATCGATGGCGTGGTCTCGGAACTTGCCGTGCGTGAGGGCATGACCGTGATGGCCGGTGCATCGATGTTCAAGATCAACGGCCTCAATACAATATGGGTAAATGCCGACGTGCCGGAGAGCCTGGCGGCACAAGTCCGCCCGGGAAACATGGTCGAAGCGCGCACACCGGCACTGCAAGGAACGGTATTCAAAGGCAAGGTCAGCGCGATCCTGCCGGATGTGAATCCGGCGACCCGCACGCTCAAGGCGCGCATCGAGCTGGCTAATCCGTCGGGCCAACTGGTGCCGGGCATGTTTGCGACGATCAATTTTTCTTCTGCCGCGCGCAAGGACGTCTTGCTAGTGCCAACTGAAGCCGTGATTCAGACCGGAACCCGCAGTGTCGTCATGGTGGCGCAAGGTAACGGCAAATTTTCCCCGGTCGATGTTGAAATCGGCACTGAGACCAACGGCCAGACCGAAATCCGCAAGGGATTGGATGCCGGACAACAGGTCGTCGTCTCCGGCCAGTTCCTGATCGATTCCGAAGCCAGCTTGAAGGGTACCGAAACACGGATGGAAGGCTCGAGCACACCCCGCACACCGCCAGGAGCTGCGCAATGATCGCAAAGCTGATCCGCTGGTCCATCGCCAACCGCTTCCTGGTGCTGTTGGCGACGCTGATAATGACGGCTTGGGGCATCTGGTCGCTGGCGCGCACGCCGCTGGATGCCATTCCGGATTTATCGGACGTGCAAGTCATTATCCGCACCAGTTATCCGGGCCAGGCGCCACAGATTGTCGAGAACCAGGTGACCTACCCCCTGACCACCACCATGCTGTCGGTGCCGGGGGCGAAGACAGTACGTGGCTATTCGTTTTTTGGCGATTCCTTCGTCTATGTTCTGTTTGAAGATGGCACCGATCCGTATTGGGCTCGTTCGCGGGTGCTGGAATATCTCAACCAGGTGCAATCGCGCCTGCCGCCGCAAGCCAAAACCGCGCTCGGACCGGATGCCACCGGCGTCGGCTGGGTCTACGAATACGCGCTGGTCGATCATAGCGGCAAGATGGATCTGTCTCAGTTGCGCGCCTTGCAGGACTGGTTCCTCAAGTATGAGTTGAAAGCGGTGTCGAATGTCTCGGAGGTCGCCAGTATCGGCGGCATGGTGCGTCAATACCAGATCGTGCTCGATCCGGACAAGATGCGCGCCTACAACATTCCGCACGGCAGGATCGTCGACGCGGTGCAGAAAGCCAACCAGGAAACCGGCGGTTCCGTACTGGAGTTAGGCGAAGCCGAATACATGGTGCGTGCATCAGGCTATCTGAAATCGCTGGACGATTTCCGCAAGATTCCATTGATGACGACCGACGCCGGGGTATCGGTGCGGCTGGGTGATGTCGCCCGCATCCAGGTGGGGCCGGAAATGCGGCGCGGGATTGCCGAGCTGAACGGCGAAGGTGAGGTCGCCGGCGGGGTCATCATCATGCGCTCCGGTAAAAACGCGCTGGAAACAATCGATGCCGTGAAAGCCAAGCTGCAGAAATTGAAGGCCAGCTTGCCGCCCGGTGTCGAGATCGTTCCTACCTACGACCGCTCGAACCTGATCAAGCGCGCCGTCACCAACCTGAAAGAAAAGCTGATCGAGGAATTCATCGTTGTCGCCGTGGTGTGCGCCATCTTCCTGTTTCACCTCCGCTCGGCGCTGGTTGCCATCGTCACGCTGCCGATCGGCATCCTGATCGCCTTTATCGTCATGTATTACCAGGGAGTCAACGCCAACATCATGTCGCTGGGCGGGATTGCGATCGCGGTCGGCGCCATGGTCGATGCCGCCGTCGTGATGATCGAGAATGCCCACAAACATATCGAAGCCTGGAACCACGCGCATCCCGGTGAAAAGCTGAAAGGCAATGACCACTGGCGCGTCATCGGCGATGCCGCAGCCGAAGTCGGTCCGGCGCTGTTTTTCTCGCTGCTGATCATTGTGCTCTCGTTCATTCCAGTGTTTACGCTGGAAGCGCAAGAAGGACGCTTGTTTTCTCCTCTGGCTTTTACCAAAACCTATGCCATGGCGGCCGCTGCAGGGCTGGCGGTGACGCTGATCCCGGTCTTGATGGGCTACTTGATTCGTGGCCGGATCCCGGACGAACAAAAGAATCCGCTGAATCGCTTCTTGATCACACTGTACCGTCCCTTGCTTGATATTGTGTTGAGATTCCCGAAACTCACCGTGCTGGTCGCATTGTTGATAGCCACCTTAACCATCTGGCCCATGACGCAGCTCGGTGGCGAGTTCATGCCACCGTTAGATGAAGGCGATGTCTTGTATATGCCGTCGGCACTGCCTGGGCTGTCGGCCGGCAAGGTGCAGCAACTGCTGCAACAGACCGATCGGCTGATTAAAACCGTGCCCGAAGTAGAAAGCGTATTCGGCAAAGCCGGCCGCGCCGAGAGCGCCACCGACCCAGCCCCGCTGGAAATGTTTGAAACCATGATCCAGTTCAAGCCGCACGACCAATGGCGGCCTGGGATGACGCCGGACAAGCTGATCCAGGAGTTGGACCGCATCGTCAAGGTGCCGGGATTATCGAACATCTGGGTGCCGCCGATACGCAACCGGATCGATATGCTGGCGACTGGTATCAAAAGTCCGGTCGGGGTCAAGGTAGCAGGCGTCAGCCTGCACGAAATCGACCGCATTACCGGGGATATCGAACGCGCCATCAAGCACGTGCCGGGAGTATCTTCGGCACTGGCCGAGCGCCTGAACGGCGGCCGATATATCGATGTGAACATCGACCGCGATGCCGCTGCACGCTATGGTTTGAATATTTCAGACGTGCAAAGCGTCGTGTCGGCGGCGATCGGCGGCGACAACATTGGCGAAACCGTCGAGGGATTGCAGCGTTTCCCGATCAATGTGCGTTATCCGCGCGAGGTGCGCGACTCGGTCGAGAAACTGCGCCAGCTGCCGGTGCTGACAGAACGCGGCGCCCAAATCCAACTGGGCGATGTCGCCGCGATTCGTATCAACGATGGCCCGCCGATGCTCAAAAGCGAGAATGCCCGCTTGTCGGGCTGGGTCTATGTCGATATCCGCAACCGTGACCTGAGCTCCACCGTGCACGACATGCAGCAAGTCGTGGCGAAGGAAGTCAAATTGCCGGCAGGTTATTCGATTACCTGGTCAGGACAGTTCGAATATCTGGAGCGCGCCACCGCCAAACTCAAAATCGTGGTGCCCGCCACTTTGCTGATTATTTTTATCCTGCTCTACCTGACCTTCAAGCGCTTCGACGAAGCGGCCTTGATCATGGCGACGCTGCCGTTTGCACTGGCCGGCGGTATCTGGCTGTTGTGGCTGCTCGACTATCACCTGTCGGTCGCCGGCGGCGTCGGCTTCATTGCACTGGCCGGCGTATCGGCGGAATTCGGCGTGATCATGTTGCTGTATTTAAAACATGCCTGGGAAGAGCGGTTGGCTAACGGTAACGGCAATGAAGCCGATCTGCTCGATGCAATACGCGAAGGTGCGGTGCTGCGGGTGCGCCCCAAGGCGATGACGGTAGCCGTCATCATCGCCGGTCTGGTGCCGATCATGCTGGGTACCGGCACCGGATCGGAGGTCATGCAGCGGATCGCCGCACCGATGGTGGGTGGAATGATCACGGCGCCGCTGCTGTCGATGTTTGTGGTTCCGGCGGTCTATCTGCTGTTACGCCGGCGTCAGATTACCAACGGCCGTTGAAGCGTAAAGAAATTGCAGTAAGCGCGCATGAAAGCAGGCGCGGCATTCAACCGTTTAATATTTGTTTATTTGTTTAGCGGACGGGTGCAATCTGTTTCAAATCACCACTCTCAATTAAAAAAAAGGAAATAAGCATGAAACCGACCGCAATCCTCTCCTTGCTTCTGGCGTTGTCCGCATCCGTAGCGGTATCTGGACCGGCTATCGCGCAGTCTGGCAGCGCGAAAACCATGGATATGAAGGGTATGGACATGAAGAACATGCCGATGGACAACATGAATTCCGGCTCCACTGCAAAGGTAACAACCCACCAGGCGACAGGTGTGGTGAAGGCCGTTGATACGGCTAAGGGTACCGTGACACTGGCACACGGACCTGTCAAAAGCTTGAATTGGCCGGCCATGACGATGACCTTCTCTGTGAAAGACAAGATGCTCTTCGACAAACTCGCCATCGACAAGAAAGTGACCATCGATTTTGCCAAACAGGGCGCGGATTATGTTGTCAGCAGCGTGAAATAACTGTTTCCATGGGCGGGCGCCTTGTTCCGGTTCATGGGCGCCGTCTCCGCCGGTAAATGGCGAAATTGATTGATTGGAACACCATGAACGTGAAATATGTCATTGCCATCATTCGTCCCGACGCTTTACCGGCACTGGAAACCAAACTCGGCAAGCTGCACGTACAAGGCATGACCGTGACGAAGGTAAAGGGATTCGGTGAGTACACCGACTTCTATTCAAAAAACCATCTGACGGAACACCTCAAAGTAGAAATCTTCGTGGAGGAGTCAAAGGTTGAAGTGTTGACGAATGCCATTTTTGATGTTGCGCACTCCGATATTCCAGGCGCAGGCATCTTGGCCGTGTTGCCAGTGGACGTTTTGTTTCACATTCGGACGCGCTCCGAGTCTTAACCGGATGTCCTTGTGCGCCTCGGGTACGGGGCTATCGCACACCGTGTGCGATAGCCCCTGCCACCGACGGCCTATGCCTTCTGTGCCGTCAATACCCGACGCGAGAAGACCCACGCCACAGCCGCAAATACAATCAAGCCCAGCCATTGCGCGGTATTTTCAAACGTGCCGCCAACCAGCGCCAACGGCGAATCGCTGCCGGTAAAGCCGATGATCGCCGCCAGCAACACACCCACCAGGCTCTCACCGACGATCAGACCGGAAGCCAGCAAGACACCACGCCGGTTCGGCGCTTCAGCGAACTGCTCGTAGGGCACGCCTTGCTTTTGCGCGCGCTTTTTCAAGATGCGTTCGATGACCCACGCCAGCAATGTGCCCAGCACCAGTGTCGAGGCGACCGTCGGCGGCAGATAAATGCCGATCCCTACCGCCAGCACCGGCAAGCGTGCGACACCGCCGCGATGGCGCAATACTTCATCGATCGCTACCAGCACCACGCCCAGTCCGAGGCCGATCAAGATCATGTCCCAGTTCAACTGGTGGGTAAAAATCCCCGTCGCAATGGCAGTCATCAAGGTCGCTTGCGGCGCCGACAAGGCATGCGCCACATCCATTTCCGCGCGCGGCATCGCTCCGGCAAAACCGTAAGCGTTATACAGCAACTCGAGCACCGGCGGAATTACCACGGCACCGACCACGCAGCCGATCAGCAACGCCACCTGCTGGCGCCAAGGTGTGGCGCCGACCAGCCAGCCGGTTTTCAGATCCTGCAGGTTATCGTTGGAAATAGTCGCCACTGCGATCACTGCCGAGGTGGTGAAGATGGCCAGCGCAATCCCTAGTTTATTGCCACTTTCGGAGGCCAGCAGGCCGTCACCGCTGCCAACCAGCAAAATCAGCAAGGAGATCAACACCACGGCAACGATGCCAACGCCGGAAATCGGGCTGGCGGAAGAACCGATCAGCCCAGCCATGTAGCCGCAGGCAGCGGCAATCAGGAAACCGAAGATAACCGCGAACAAGACGCTGTAGGCAACCAGACCCCACACCATGCCGGCGGACAACGGCGCGGCGCTCAGGAAGCTGGCAAAGGTCGCCACCAGGATCGCTACCAGCGCCAGCGTGACGGCGATGATCCAACCCGGCGCCAAATCGCGCTCGGTACGTGGAATATTGATGCGGCCATTACCGCCGCGCAGCGCCTGGAAGGAAGTCTTGACGCCTTCCAGCATTGGCTTGAACAGTGTGATCAGCGTCCATACCGCCGCCACGCCGATGGTGCCGGCGCCGATGAAGCGCACATCCTTACTCCACAAGCCGGTGGCATATTTGGCCAGCGTCATGCCGTCCGGGATGCTGTGCATCGAAGTCAGCACCGGTACTGCCACGCCCCAGGCAATCAGCAAACCGATCAACATGGCGATACCGGCCACGATGCCGATCAGGTAGCCGGCGCCCAGCAACGCCAGCGAAAATCCGGCAGACAAACGCACTACCGCGGGCCCGGCTGCAAACCACAGGTTGAGGCCTTCACCCAGCACCCGGAAGCCGGATGAGAACAAGGTCACGATGGCGGCGGTAAAACCACCGGCCATGATGTCGACAATGCCGGTTTCTGCCTTGGCCCCGGCCTTGCCGGTAACCGCGTCGAGTTCAACTTCCGCACTGCCGACCCGCAGGATTTCCGCAGCCGCCACGCCTTCCGGATAAGGCAGGTCGCTTTGCACCACCATCGCGTGCCGCAGCGGAATCGTGAACATCACGCCCAGCATGCCGCCGGCGGCACAAATCGCCAGGGTTTGCCAGTAAGGGAAGCCCTGCCAGTACCCGATCATTACCAGTCCGGGCAGGATAAAGATAATTGAAGACAAGGTACCCGCGGCCGAGGCCTGGGTTTGCACCATATTGTTTTCAAGAATATTGGCAGTCTTGAACATCCGCAGCACCGCCATGGAAATGACTGCGGCAGGAATCGCGGAAGAAAAAGTCAGGCCGACTTTCAAGCCCAGGTACACGTTGGACGCTGTAAATACGACCGTTATCAACGCGCCTAAAATGATGCCCCGCACCGTCAGCTCGGGCAGCGAAACATTGTCGGGAATACGACCGGTTTTATTCAACAAATCGGACATCGAAACTCCATCACCAAAATTACAATCTGCCAATTATCCCTGAAACAGTTGCCCGCCATCAAAGAATTTGACTTGGGTCTACAATGCCAAGGGACAATAAATCCGATCGAATCGCCGGCAGCCAGTGCCAGTAATTGGCGATCAACTCGAAAAATTATCATTTAGATTACACTAGCAACAATTTAGCTACAGCGAATTTGTCTTTCACCAGGTTATCAACCCCCAAGTTGGAAAGGTAGAACCCACCATGACAAGCCTGAACATCAACGGCAAGCAGCATGAAATCGACTTACCGGAAGACACGCCGTTGCTGTGGACCCTGCGCGACCACGTCGGCTTGACCGGCACCAAATTCGGTTGCGGCATGGCCCTCTGCGGCGCCTGCACCGTGCATCTGGACGGCGAACCGATCCGCTCCTGCATTACCCCGATCAGTGCCGCTGCCGGCAAGAAAGTCACCACCATCGAAGCGATGGCTGACGACAAGGTCGGCCATGCGGTGCAGGAAGCATGGATCGCACTGGGCGTGCCGCAATGCGGTTATTGCCAGGCCGGCCAGATCATGTCGGCGACCGCCCTGCTGAAAACCACCGCCAAGCCCACCGACAAGGAAATCGACGATGCCATGAGCGGCAATATCTGCCGCTGCGGCACTTATACGCGCATCCGTGCCGCGATCAAACAAGTCGCCGCTAAAGGAGTAGCCAAATGAGCGCCGCTTTTGATTTTGAAAAAGATAGCGTTACCACGACAGGCAGCGGCGTAACTTCCGTAAGCCGCCGCGCCTGGCTCAAGGGTGTCGGCGCGTTTACCGGCCTGGCGTTGACGGTTGGCGTGAATGGATTGGTGACGGCGGCCAATGCAGCGGCAGCCGGTGCTGCTCCGGCAAAAAAGTACGGCGGCGCCAACATGTCTGGCGGCACTGTCAACGACCCGTTTATCTTCGTATCGATAGGCGCTGACGGCATCGTCACCATCGTTGCCCACCGCTCTGAAATGGGCCAGGGCATCCGCACCAGCCTGCCGCTGGTAGTGGCCGATGAGCTCGACGCCGATTGGAGCCACGTGCGCGTGGTGCAAGCCAATGCCGACGAAAGCCGCTACGGCAACCAGAATACGGACGGCTCGCGCAGCATGCGCCATTTCTTTACCCCGATGCGCCAGGTGGGTGCCACAGCCCGGCTGATGCTGGTTTCGGCCGCCGCTACACGCTGGAGCGTGCCGGCATCGGAGATCACCACCAAAAACCATGAAGTACTGCACGCCAAGAGCGGCCGCAAGCTGGGCTTCGGCGAACTGGCGGTCGATGCCGCCAAATTGCAGGTGCCGCCAGCAGCACAGGTGCAGCTGAAAGATCCCGCGCAGTTCCGCTATATCGGCAAAGACGTGTTCAACAGTGTCGATTTCCATGACATCGTCGCCGGCAACACCCATTATGGCATCGATACCCGTCTCGACGGCATGCTGTATGCGGTGATCGCGCGGCCGCCAGTGTATGGCGGCAAAGTGGCGAGTTTCGATTCTGCCGCAGCCCTGAAAATCCCGGGTGTGGTGCGCGTGATCGAACTCAAAGGCAGCCCGCCTCCCGCCAAGTTCAATCCGCTGGGCGGCATTGCCGTGATTGCGCGCAACACCTGGGCCGCGATCAAGGGCCGTGAAGCCTTGAAGATCACCTGGGACAATGGCCCGCATGCCGGCTACGATTCAACCGCATTCAAGACCACCTTGCAGGAAGCAGCGCGCAAGCCGGCCAAGGTGATGCGCAATAACGGCGACGCCATGGCGGTGCTGGCGCAAGCTGGTAAACATATCGAAGCCGAGTACTACATCCCGCATCTGGCGCATGCCACCATGGAACCGCCGGCAGCCACGGCCCGCACCGCTAACGGCAAATGCGAAGTCTGGGCCTGCGTGCAGGATCCGCAAGCCACCCGCGATACGGTGGCAGATCGCCTGGGCTGGAAAACCGACGCCGTGAAAGTCAATGTCACGTTGCTGGGCGGTGGTTTCGGCCGCAAATCCAAGCCAGACTTCGCGGCCGAAGCGGCGTTGCTGTCGCAAGCGATGGATGGCGCACCGGTCAAGGTTACCTGGACTCGCGAGGACGATCTGCGCCACGATTATTTCCACACCGTCTCGCTGGAACACCTGGAGAGTACGCTCGATGCCAAAGGCAAACCGCTGGCCTGGCTGCACCGCAGCGCGGCGCCGACCATTGCTTCCACTTTCGTCGCCGGCGCCAAGGGTGAACAGCCTGGCGAACTCGGCATGGGCGCGATCAACATTCCGTTCGTGATTCCGAATATCCGCATCGAAGCGCCGGAAGTCGAAGCGCATACGCGGATCGGCTGGTTCCGCTCGGTCTACAACATTCCGCACGCATTTGCGGTGCAATCGTTCGTGGCTGAATTGGCGGCGGCGGCCAAGCGCGATCACAGGGAATTCCTGCTGGAACTGATCGGCCCGGCGCGGCAGGTCAATCCGCAAGACATGTCGGACACCACCAACTACGGCGAATCGCCGGTCTTGTACCCGCTGGATACGGGCCGCATGCGCCAAGTGGTGGAGCTGGCGACCAAGGAAGCCGGCTGGGGCCGTAAGGTGCCCAAGGGCCACGGCCTGGGTCTTGCCGTGGCTTACAGCTTCATGTCTTATGTGGCGGCGGTGATTGAAGTGGTGGTTGCCGAAGACGGCACGATCAGCATTCCAAGAGTCGACATGGCGATCGATTGCGGCCCGCAGATCACGCCGGACCGGATCCGTTCGCAAGTCGAAGGCGCCTGCATCATGGGCCTGAGCCTGGCGATGACTGGTGAAATCACCTTCAAGAACGGCAGCGCGGAGCAAGGCAACTTCCACGAATACGAAGTGCTGCGCGCCTTCAGCGCCCCACGTGACCTGCGGGTCCACATGGTGCCGCACAAGTACGACATGCCGCTGGGCGGTGTCGGCGAACCGGGCACACCACCGATCGCTCCGGCCCTGTGCAACGCTATTTTTGCTGCTACCGGCAAGCGGATTCGCAACCTGCCGATCCGGGATCAGCTGAAGAAGAGCTGATCATACAGGGTGGGCACAAAGGCGTGCCCCCCACTTCTTTCCCTGCCAGAAAGGACCGGATGGCTTTGGTTACAGCAGGTTTTGGCTAGCCACCAGCACACCGTCGGCATCGGCATAAATCCATGCGCCCGGTGCGATTGTCACGCCGGCGATAGAGACGCTGATGTCACGCTCCCCTACCCCTTTGCGAACACTGCGTTGCGGGTGCAACGCCAGCGCGCGCACGCCGATATCGCAGGCGTTCAGCTCTGCCGAATCGCGTACGCAGCCATTCACGACAATGCCGGCCCAACCGTTCTTTTGCGCCAGCACCCCGAGATTGCCGCCAACCAGAGCGCAACGCAAGCTGCCGCCGCCGTCGATCACCAGCACCTGGCCGTTACCGTCAGTTTCCAGCGTGCTGCGCACCAGAACATTGTCTTCATGCACCTTGACGGTACGCGCCGGACCGTAAAACGCCAGTTGCTTGCCCAAGGAGATAAACACTGGGGGCAACACGGCCAAAACGGCAGTACCCAGTTTGTCTTCATTGGCGTCGCATAAATCGCAGGTAGAAAAAGTCATTGCATCTCCATCGCAAGGGAGTGAAAAGGAAGTGATGAAAAGAGATCATTCGTCCGACGAAAACGTCAAGCCGCCGAATTTCTTGACACTATACATCCGCTTGTCAGCGACCTTCAACAAGGTTTCCAGGTCGAGGCCATCGGCAGGATACAGGGCGCCGCCGATAGAGGCGCCGATCTGGCAATGCTCGCCGTTACCCATCAGGATCGGCTTGTTCAACACCGCATAGATCTTTTCCGCAATCGCCAACGCCGACTCTTCGTCGGCCACGCCAGGCAGGTAGACGATGAATTCATCACCGCCGAAACGCGCCACCTCATCTTCCTTGCGCAAGGCGTTTTGCAGGCGCAAGCCGACTTCAATCAGCACCCGGTCGCCTTCGTCATGACCATAGTGATCGTTGACCTGCTTGAACTTGTCCAGGTCGACAAACAGAACGGCAAACCGGAATAGCGACGGATCGACATCCGTGCGGCGGCGGAATTCGATTTGCGCGATCAGGGTATCGCGATTGAGCAGACTGGTAAGGCGGTCGGTGCGCAGGTGGCGCTCTATTTCCTGGAAGCTCTTTGCCAGTTCGCCAATCTCATCCTTGCGGTTGATATTCAATTTGGCAAATGGCCGGCCGCTGCCGATGTTGCGCACGGCCAGCGTCAGCTTGCGGATATCGCGCAGGACCCAGCGCAATATCGCATAGCCGACCAGCAAAGCCAGCAGGATTACCAGCAGGCCCAGATACAAGCTCTTATAAACACTGGAATTGACAGCTCCCCAGAAATCCGAACGCGGCAGCGCAACTACCGCCACCCATTCCAGCCCGGCAGCATCACGATGAATCTGCGCCGCCACTTCGATCTGTCCATACTGGCTGGGAAATGCGCCAATGATCAACTTGCCTGGCGTCGGCGGGCTGGCCGCCGAGGTATCTACCGGATCGGTAACCGGCGCCACTTCACGGTGCTTTTGCAAATAGGCTTGCACCAATTGCCAGCTTTGGCGCATGAAGGGTGAAGCGGCATGGTTGAGATTGTTTCTTATAGATAGCCTCTGAGCGCCGTTGCGCAGGGCGAAGGCGCCTTCTCCGTTCGACGCTACGAGCAGGTCGCCGTCGCGCTCAGCCACAAAGGCGACGCCGTTTCTATCCATGTGCAAAGTCTGCAAATATTCCCGTAGCGGCCTCAGCGACAATTCCCGGGCCACCACGCCGATCACTTCCTGGCTGGCGCCAACCACCGGCCGCGCTAGCATCAGCACCGGCTCTATGCTGGCGGCATCGATGAAAACTGGCGACCAGATATCTTTTTTCTGGCTGACGGCATTCAAATACCAGCTCTGCTCGCGCGGCTCGTAGTGTTCCGTTTCCAGAAAAATCATTTCTGACGCGGGGCCGCGACTGCGATACATCTGGACAGCAGTCTCGCCGGCGCCTCTCAGCCTGACCCGGAATTCGTTGGCAGCGCTTTTACGGATAGAGACGTAATGGCCGTCCGTACCGGCAAAGCTGATCAAGCCGCCCACCGCCGGAAACAGACCGCTGGCAATCCACATGCGCTCCTCCAGCCGGCTGACGCTGGCAGGGAAAGGGATAGGAGTCGGGGTTTTATTGGCGGCGTCGGCAATTTGATCGGGCGCGACCACCCGCAACGCCGCGCCGGCGTCGAATAATTGCCTGTTGATGACGCTGTTGATGCCTCCCATCATGTCGGCCAGGACCTTCTGCGATAACGCATCGGTAGCTTCCTGACCGGTTTGATAGAGCAGCCAGCCGACTGAAACGGCGAGGCACAACAGTAGCGCTGCAAACGGCAAAATGAACAGGCGTTGCAGTGACGTTCGCTTCAAAATTGCCTCGACAAAATGCAAAAAATGGCAATGCCTCATCTAAGATAAATCAGAAAATGAGCGACATATAGGCAGCAAATAAGCAGTAAATAAGCAGCATAAGCTTAAAAAAAGGCCACACGGCATAGCCATGTGACCTCTTCTCATAAAGCAACACATTCAAGCCTGTTGCGATTCTACCTGTTTGCGCCGGCAAAATTCGCGCTTACATTGTTGCTTTGAACACAATCTCACCATTGTTAACATTTATATGAACAATGTCCTTTGGCCCAAACTTACCTTCCAGGATCAATTTGGACAATGGATTCTCGATCTGCTGCTGGATCGCTCGCTTCAAAGGCCGGGCGCCATAGACCGGATCGAAACCTGCCTCCGCGATCTTTTGCAGCGCGCCTTCTGAAATCTCCAGCCCCAGGTCCATTTTTGCCAGGCGCTGCTCGAGAATTTTCAGCTGGATCTTGGCGATCGCGCCTATATTCTTCTCGTCCAAAGCATGGAACACCACGATTTCATCGATACGGTTGATGAACTCAGGACGGAAATGGTTTCTCACTTCTTCCATTACCTCTTGTTTGACCGCCGCCGGATCCGCACCTTCCATCGCCTGGATCCGATGCGAACCGAGGTTCGAGGTCATCACGATCACCGTGTTCTTGAAATCCACGGTACGCCCCTGGCCATCGGTCATGCGGCCATCGTCCAGCACTTGCAGCAGCACGTTGAAAACATCCGGATGCGCTTTTTCGATTTCATCCAGCAAGATCACGCTGTACGGCTTACGACGCACCAGTTCAGTCAGGTAACCCCCCTCTTCGTAGCCGACATAACCCGGCGGCGCGCCGATCAGGCGTGCCACCGAATGTTTCTCCATGAATTCGCTCATGTCGATGCGTACCAGGGCATCGGCGCTATCGAACAAGAATCCTGCCAACGCCTTGCACAATTCGGTCTTGCCGACGCCGGTGGGGCCAAGGAACATGAACGAACCGTACGGCCGGTCAGGATCGCTCAGACCTGCTCGCGAGCGGCGAATAGCATCCGACACGGCAACAATCGCCTCATTCTGGCCGACCACGCGTTTATGCAGCTCATCCTCCATCTTGATGAGCTTATCGCGTTCGCCCTGCATCATCTTGGCCACCGGGATGCCGGTAATACGCGAGACGATCTCGGCAATCTCATCTGCGCCGACCTGAGTCCGTACCAGTTGCGGCTTGCCGTCGGGATTCGGGTGCTCGGCCGCCAAGGCGTCCTGCCTGGATTGCGTCTCAAGCGCTTTTTCAAGCTCGTTGAGCTTGCCGTACTTCAGCTCGGAAACCCTTTGCCAGTCACTCTTGCGCGTTGCCTCATCAATTTGCAGGCGCAGCTTTTCGATTTCTTCTTTCAGATGCCTGCTGCCTTGGGCACTGGCTTTTTCCGATTTCCAGATTTCTTCCAGATCGGCATATTCGCGCGACAATTTCTCGATTTCACTTTCGATCAGGGCGAAGCGTTTTTGCGATGCCTCGTCTTTCTCGCGCCGCACTGCTTCACGCTCGATCTTGAGTTGAATCAGTCGGCGATCAAGCTTGTCCATTACCTCCGGCTCGGAATCGATTTCAATCTTGATCTTGGCAGCCGCTTCGTCGATCAGGTCGATGGCCTTGTCCGGCAAGAAGCGATCGGTGATGTAACGATGCGACAACTCTGCCGCCGCAACAATCGCCGGATCGGTGATTTCAACACCATGATGGACTTCGTACTTTTCTTGTAAGCCGCGCAGGATGGCGATCGTGGCTTCGACGCTAGGCTCGTCGACCAGGATCTTTTGGAAACGCCGTTCCAGCGCCGCATCTTTCTCGATGTACTTGCGATATTCGTCCAGTGTGGTGGCGCCGACGCAATGCAGTTCGCCGCGCGCCAGCGCCGGTTTCAGCATATTGCCGGCATCTATCGCGCCTTCGGCCTTGCCGGCGCCGACCATGGTGTGCAACTCATCGATGAACACAATGGTCTGGCCTTCGTCCTGGGCAATTTCCTTCAGCACGGCTTTCAGGCGTTCTTCGAATTCGCCGCGGAATTTCGCACCGGCCAGCAACGACGCCATGTCTAGCGACAATACGCGCTTCGATTTCAGGCTGTCAGGTACTTCGCCGTTGACGATCCGTTGCGCCAGTCCTTCCACGATCGCGGTTTTGCCCACCCCGGGCTCGCCGATCAGCACCGGATTATTCTTGCTGCGCCGCTGCAAGATCTGGATCGCGCGGCGGATTTCATCATCGCGGCCGATCACCGGATCGAGTTTGCCGAGGCGGGCCCGTTCGGTCAGGTCGAGTGTGTATTTTTTCAATGCTTCGCGCTGTCCCTCGCCATCCTGCGAAGCGACATTGGCGCCGCCGCGCACGGCGGTAATCGCGGCTTCCAGCGCCTTGCGGGTCAGGCCGTTTTCACGCGCCAGACGCCCGGCATCCGATTTATCGTCAAGGAGAGCCAGCAGCAGCATCTCGCTGGCGATGAATTGGTCGCCGCGTTTTTGTGCTTCCTTGTCGGCCAGATTGAGTAAAGCCAAAAGATCGCGGCCGATCTGTACTTCGCCGCCATGGCCGGAGACTTTAGGCAAGCGCTCCAGCGCTGCCTTCAAGCCGGCGCTCAGCCCGGCGACGTTGACACCAGCGCGTTGCAGCAACGAGGTGGCGCTGCCATCGTCCTGATTCAATAAAGCGATCAGGGCATGGACCGGCTCAATATATTGATTATCATTGCCGACAGCCTGGCTCTGGCCATCGGCGATTGCTTCTTGTAGCTTTGTGGTTAATTTATCGAAACGCATGGTTCCTCCAAAATATCTAATGAATAGAAAATTGGGACAGGCCTGCTTATTTCAAGCCGCATGCAAAGAAACAGATAAACCCGAATAGCTCAGTAAATATGTTAGAAAGTGAGGGCGCGATAGGTCGCGAACCCGGCAATACACAAGACAATCGAACCGCAGAGATGCAGAAGGGTATGCCCAAGAAACCAACCATACTCGCCCTGCTGTAACAACACCATCGATTCGGCAGAAAAGGTGGAGAAAGTAGTCAAACCGCCAAGGAACCCGGTAATTACCAGTAGCCGCCATTCAACAGGCAGCGAAGGATGTCCCTCAAAGAAACCCACTGCCAGCCCAGCCAGGTAGCCGCCAGCGAGATTCACCAGCAAAGTACCCCACGGCAATTGATTCTGATAGGCACCCAGCCAGATGCTCGCGCCCCAGCGTAGCCAGGCGCCCAGCATCGCGCCGATACCAACTGCCAGCCAACTCACTTCTTGCTTTCGCGCATAGGCAGCGGCAACGGATCCTGCTCCCCCGACTCCTCCAGCTCCCATTTGGCCAGCGCTTCATCGTCGGTGCTACGGGCGTCGACCCAGCGCGCACCCTTGTCCGTGTGTTCTTTTTTCCAGAATGGCGCTTCGGTTTTCAGGTAGTCGATGATGTATTCGCAGGCGGCAAAGGCGTCGCCGCGATGCGCCGAACTCACCGCTACCAGCACGATCTGGTCGAGCGGCAGCAAGGGGCCGATGCGGTGTATCACCAGCGCATCGAAGATATCCCAGCGCTGCTTGGCCTGATCGACAATCGCAGTCAAGGCTTTCTCGGTCATGCCGGGATAATGTTCCAGCTCCATCTGGGCGACGGTGCTGCCGTCGCTCAAATCGCGCACGGTACCGAGGAAGCTGACTACGGCGCCGATTTTGGGATTGGATAGCCGCAATCGAGCAAGCTCGGCGGCGAAATCGAAATCCTCTGTCTGAACACGGATGGGCATAGTCAAAACCTCATGGGAAGCAGCAAACCAATGTCAGCCGCCGGTAGTTGGCCACCAGTCGTTAGCCACCGGTAACCGGCGGGAAAAAAGCTACCTCGCCGCCGTCGGCCAGGGCCGCATCGGCATTCACCAACTCCTGATCGAACGCCATGCGCAAGGCCCTGCCATCCGCCAGCGCCTCAGCCCAGACCGGACCGCGCGCCCGCAAAAAAGTGCGCAGCTCGCCAACTGTGGCGATCGAAGCCGGCAACTCCAGTGTCTCCTGGGACACATTAAGCGCCTCACGGAGGCTCGCAAAAAAGCGCAGCTGGATTTTCATTACATTCTCTTTTTCGATCAATTACAAGATTGTTTGCGTTGTTTGCCTTGTTTGCTTTTACTATTATTTTTACTGCAGTAAAGCTGAAAACGGCAAGAAACGCAGCAAGTCGCCCTTGGCGATGGTTTTTCCGGCTGGATTGTCGACCAGGCCGTCGCCCCAGACAGTAGATGTCAGCACGCCCGAGCCTTGGTGCGGGAATAAATCGAGACCGCCGCCGGCGTTGATTTTTACGCGCAGGAATTCCTGGCGGCGGTCAGCCTTGGGCCAGTCGAAATCGGCGCGCATGTAGATCGCCTGCGGCGCCAGTGCGGCTGCCGCCACGCCTTGCTGATGCAGAATGAAGGGCCGTACAAAGATCAGGAAGGTCACAAAACTGGAGACCGGATTGCCGGGCAAACCGATAAAGAAAGCCGTGCCGCCGCCGGCGCGACGGACTTCGCCGAAGGCCAGCGGCTTGCCTGGTTTCATGGCGATTTGCCACATGTTCAGACGCCCTTCCGCTTCGACCGCCGGTTTGACGTGATCTTCTTCGCCGACCGATACGCCGCCGGAAGTCAGAATCAAGTCATGCTCCCGGGCCGCCACGCGCAGGGCCTCGCGGGTCGCCTCGCGATTATCGGGGACGATGCCGTAATCGCTGATTTCACAACCGAGGTTTTCCAGCAGGCCGCGCAATACGAATCGGTTCGAATTGTAAATGGCGCCCGGCTTCAATGGCTGGCCGGGCATGGTCAGTTCATCGCCGGTGAAAAACATCGCCACCCGCATTTTGCGCAACACCGGCAATGTTTCCATGCCGACCGATGCCGCCAGGCCGAGATGCTGCGGCCGCAGCCGCGTGCCGGCCGGCAGGATCACACTGCCGCGGCGGATATCTTCACCGGCGCGGCGTACCCATTCACCGGAAGCCGGCGCATGCTTGATCACCACGGCATCGCCGTCGGCCTCGCACATTTCCTGCATCACAACGGCATCCGCGCCATCGGGAATCATGGCGCCGGTAAAAATCCGGGCAGCGGTGCCGGCCTGCAGCGGCGCGCCGACATGGCCGGCCGGAATCCGTTGCGATACTTGCAGCCTGGCGGCACCGCCGGCGCAATCCGCAGCGCGCACGGCATAACCGTCCATCTGCGTATTGTCTGCCGGCGGCACGTTGATTTGAGAAACCTGGGCGCTTGCCAGTATCCGGCCATTGGCCTCCAGCGTCGGCATCTGTTCGATGGCGGCGCTGTCGACCAGCGGACGCGGCGCGGCCAACAATACGTCGAGGGCTTCTGCAACGGACAACATAGGTGGTTTTTGCATCATCTGGTTCTGATCACAGCAAACTTATTGCAGCAAACTCATAGGCCGGTATGGCCGGCAATGAAAGCCTTGACCTGCGCCACATCGGCCGCCATTACTTCGAAGCGCTGCGGCAGTGCTTCTATGTTTTCGAAGCCGGCTGGCCGCTCGGCATCGCGCCCCAGCGCTTCACGGATGGTCTCGTTGAACTTGGCCGGCAAAGCGGTTTCCAGCACGATCATCGGTACGCCCGGGGTCGCGTATTCGCGCGCTACCTTGACGCCATCGGCGGTGTGCGTGTCAATCGTGATGCCATAGCGCTGTTCGATATCGCGGATAGTGTCCAACCGGTCCTGATGCGTCGATTTGCCGGACTGGAAGCCGAAGCCACCGATCTTGGCAAACTCGTCGCCGTCGCTGCCGGGGCCGCCCGCCAGGTTGAATCCACCTTCGGTTTCCACCTTATGGAACAGAGCGCGCACGCGTTCGCTGTCGCCATCCAGCAAATCGTGGATGAAACGCTCGAAATTCGAGGCTTTGCTGATATCCATGCTGGGGCTGCTGGTGTGGTAAGTCTCGGCCGATTTGCGGACCCGATAGATACCGGTGCGGAAAAATTCGTCGAGCACGTCGTTTTCGTTGGTGGCTGCCACCAATTTATCTATCGGCAAGCCCATCATGCGGGCGATATGGCCGGCGCAGATATTGCCGAAATTACCCGAAGGAACGGTAAACGATACTTTTTGATCGTTGCTGGTAGTAGCGCTCAGGTAGCCACGGAAGTAATACACCACTTGCGCCACGACACGCGCCCAGTTGATCGAATTGACGGTGCCGATTTTCTGGCTGGCCTTGAACGCATGATCGTTGGACACCGCCTTGACCATATCCTGACAATCGTCGAATACGCCTTCCACCGCGATATTGAAGATATTCGGGTCTTGCAGGCTGAACATTTGCGCGGTCTGGAACGCGCTCATTTTCTTGTGCGGCGACAGCATGAAGACGCGTATGCCCTTTTTGCCGCGCATCGCGTATTCCGCCGCGCTGCCGGTATCGCCGGAAGTGGCGCCGAAAATGTTCAGTTTGGCGTCGTTCTTGGCCAGCGTGTATTCGAATAGACTGCCCAGCAATTGCATCGCCATATCCTTGAAGGCGAGCGTCGGGCCGTTTGACAGTGCCTGCAGCAGCAGCTTGCTGCCGTCCTTTTCTTCCAGCACGCGCAAAGGCGTAATCTGGCTGGCGTCTTCGCCCGCCCGCGCATTGCGGTAAACGTCGGCGCTGTAGGTCTTATGCGCCAGTGCCTTCAAATCCGCCTCCGGCACATCGGTAGCAAATTTCTTCAGCACTTCAAACGCCAGGTCGGCATACGACAAGCTGCGCCACTGATCCAGCTCGGCGCCGGTGACTTGCGGATATTTCTCAGGCAGGTACAAACCACCATCCGGCGCCAGGCCGCCTAACAGAATTTCGGAAAAATTTTGGGCAGCTGCGTGGCCGCGAGTCGAGACATAATGCATATTGTGGATGGTGTTGGGTAAAGTTGCGTTGCAAATAAGGATGAAATCAGGATAGCGCCAGGATATAACCGCCTGCTTGCATTATAGCGTCCGCCACCATGCCGCTGTCAGCTTTGGATGCGCGGCAGAGCCCGGCCGGGCTTATTTTTTCTTCTTCCAGTAATCCTCAGTCTCTTCATAGCACTCGACCGCCAGGTCCGAGACTTTCGCCTCCATATGCGCTTGCGCATCGGCAATCGCCTGGTTATAAATGCCGGGACCGATTACCCGCAGGCAGAAATCGAGCAGCATGGCCGCTTTCAGGTCGCCGATCGGCTCTTCCATGTTTTCCTTGAAATAGCGCTGAATCGATCCGACCAGATCCTTCTGCACGCTTTGCTGTAATTTGATCGCCACGGTGGATTTCCTTATCGTTTTTACATTATTGAAGCGAACGGTGAATGCGTACGCTTTTTTGAAAACCCATAAATGTACACCATGCCCCGTGCAGCCGTTATCACACCACCAATATGACAGATACAAATCCACGCTGCAGCCTTATTGCCGCGCTGATACAATGTCACCCTTATATTCAGGTATGAATTCGGGCATGTTAGATGCTTGAAAGATTGCACACTACACAATTGTCATGACACCTCCACTTCTCCCTACCTCACCGATTGAACCTGTTTCGGCAATGCCGGATGAACACCCCATGTCGGGCAGCCTGTTCATGGTGGTAGCACCTTCCGGTGCCGGCAAATCGACACTGGTGAACGCCTTGCTGGCACAAGAAAAAGCCATCAAACTGTCGATTTCCTACACTACGCGGCCACCACGCCCGAGTGAGCAGGACGGCCGCGAATACCATTTCACTACGGTTGAAGATTTCCGTGCGCGCCACAAACAAGGCGAATTCCTGGAATGGGCCGAAGTCCATACCAATTATTACGGCACTTCACGCTTGGCAATTGCCGAGCAAATGCAATCCGGCACCGACGTCTTGCTGGAAATCGACTGGCAAGGCGCACAGCAAGTGAAGAAACAATTCCCGCACGCGGTCGGCATTTTTATCCTGCCGCCATCGATTGCAGCCTTGGAAGACCGCCTGAAAAAGCGCGGCCAGGACGAGCCGCAGGTCATTACGCGCCGGATTCTTGCCGCCGGCGGTGAAATCGCCCACGCCCCCGAGTTTGAATATGTTATTATTAATCAAGAGTTTGCAACTGCTCTGTCGGAATTAACAGCGATCGTCAAAGCTACCCGCTGCCGCTTTTCACAGCAGGCGGTGCGCAACGCGTCTTTGTTTGCCCAATTGGGCATTCACGCCAATTTAAGTTAGTATCGAATCAATACTTGGCATCAACACCTAGCAACACCGTTTTCCGGAGAATATATGGCCCGCATCACCATCGAAGATTGTTTGAAACAAATCCCTAACCGTTTTCAGTTGACGCTGTCCGCGACTTATCGCGCGCGCCAGTTGTTGCAAGGCCACACTGCAAAAATTGACGCAAAAGACAAGCCGACCGTGATTGCACTGCGCGAAATCGCTGCAGGCAAGATCGGTATCGAAATGCTGAAAAAGGTACCTGGCTAAAATTAGTTGAGGACAGAGTAATGCGTCACGCTTCGGTGACTTATAAACTCTGTCCCGCAACTAGTAAAACTCATGCGGCTGATATCGAACCAGTATGAACCTGACCTCTCCAGATTCAACCCTGTCATCAGCCGCAACCGCTAAAAAACGGGCGGCCTCCCCCCGCTCAGCCAGAAAACCCGCTAATACGCCTCCCTTGCCAGATCATCCGCCCACGCTCCAACCTGGCGTCGCCTCGATCACGCATCTGGCCAACAAGCTTGCCGATTACCTGACACCAGCCGAGCTGAAGAAAGTCAGAGAAGCGTATCGCTTTTCGGATGAAATGCATCTGGGTCAGATGCGCAAATCCGGCGAACCTTATATTTCACACCCGATAGCCGTCGCCGAAATCTGCGCCGACTGGAAACTTGACGCCCAGGCGATCATGGCTGCCCTGCTGCACGACGTCATGGAAGACCAGGACGTCAAGAAGGACGAACTGATCGAACGCTTCGGTGCGCCAGTGGCGACTTTGGTTGATGGTTTGTCGAAATTGGACAAGATCGAGTTCCAGAGCCAGATCGAAGCCCAGGCCGAGAATTTCCGCAAGATGCTGCTGGCGATGGCGCGCGACGTGCGCGTGATCCTGGTCAAGCTGGCCGACCGCTTGCACAATATGCGCACGTTGGGCGTGATGGTGCCGGAAAAGAAGCGTCGCATCGCCCGCGAGACCATGGAAGTCTACGTCCCGATCGCGCATCGCCTGGGCCTTAACAATATCTACCGCGAGTTACAGGAACTGGCGTTTTCGCATCTGTACCCGCTGCGCCATCGCACCTTGGCCAAAGCAGTCAAGGCGGCGCGCGGCAATCGGCGTGAAGTGGTCAGCAAGATCCTGGAATCGGTCAGCACCACGCTGGCGGCAACCGGCATCAACGCGCAAATAGACGGCCGCGAGAAAAGCCTGTTCGGCATCTACCGCAAGATGCACAACAAGCATCTGTCGTTTTCACAGGTGCTGGATGTGTACGGCTTCCGTATCGTGGTCGACACCTTCGCTAATTGCTACCTCGCGCTCGGCACCCTGCATGCGCTGTACAAACCGATGCCGGGCAAGTTCAAGGATTACATCGCAATCCCCAAGCTGAATGGCTACCAGTCGCTGCATACGACCTTGATCGGCCCTTACGGTACGCCGGTGGAATTCCAGATTCGCACCCAGGACATGCATCGGGTGGCTGAGTCGGGTGTTGCCGCGCACTGGCTGTACAAGGATGAAGAAGGCAATCTGAGCGATTTGCAGCAGCGCACCCATGCATGGCTGCAGTCGTTGCTCGACATCCAGAAACAAACCGGCGATTCGGCTGAGTTCCTGGAACACGTCAAGGTCGACCTGTTCCCCGATTCGGTATACGTGTTTACGCCGAAATCCAAAATCATCGCCTTGCCGCGTGGCGCCACTGCGCTCGATTTCGCTTACACCATCCATACCGATGTCGGCGATCAGACCATCGCCGCCAAGATCAATCACGAAGCTGCGCCGCTGCGCACAGAATTGCACAACGGCGACATCGTCGAAATCATTACCTCGACCAGTTCACGCCCTAGCCCCAACTGGCTCAGTTTTGTGCGTACCGGCAAAGCGCGTTCGGCCATCCGCCATCATCTGCGCACCATCAACCTGAGCGAGTCGGTGGAACTCGGCCAGCGGCTGCTGTCGCAGGCGCTGGCGATGCTCAACCTGAATCCGGTGCTGGCGCCGATCGTAATCGATCGCCTGCTGAATGAATCCAGCGCCAAGTCGCTGGATGAAATCTATGCCGACATCGGCGTCGGCAAACGCATGGCGACCCTGGTGGCGCGCCATATCATGGGCTTGCTCGAAAACGAACCTTTACAAACGCCGCTGCTCGACATGGAAGGGGTTGTCGCTCCCACCAGGATGGACCCGGTGGTGATCTATGGCAGCGAAGGCGTGTCGGTACAGCTGTCGCCATGCTGCCAGCCGATTCCGGGCGATCACATCACCGGCCAGCTCAAGCGCGACCAAGGCCTGGTGGTGCACACCGAAGACTGCCACATCGCCAAGCGCCAACGCAACAAGGATCCGGACCGCTGGATTGAAGTGCTGTGGGGTGACGACCTGAATCGCCGCTTCGATTGCCGCATCAAGGTGCTGGTGCATAACGACAAGGGCATCCTGGCCCGGGTCGCCGCCGAAATCGGCGACTCCGACGCCAACATCATCTACGTCAACATGGATGACGACAAAGACCAGCTGATGACGCAGTTGATCTTCACCATCCAGGTCGAAGACCGGGTGCACCTGGCCAGGTTGATGCGCAATGTCCGCCGCATCCGCGGTGTCACACGGATTCTGCGAGACCGCAACGCGTAGTAATTGCCGCTCTGCTGAATTATTGAATGATGGATTATTGAAGCGAGCGCTTGGGCGGCATTGACATCGGCAAATGGAAAACATCGATGCCTTCCTCCGCCAGCTCCTCGCATTGTTCCGCCGATGCAATACCACGTATTCCATGCTCGGGGATTTCCTTGTAATGAATCCGGCGTGCCTCCTCGGTAAAACCTGCGCCCACATCTACCGTATTTTCCATCACATGACGTGCCACATCTTGCAGGCGCTGCTGAAATTGCACCACTGCCGCCCCACTCAAACCAGCCTCGCCGCCGGCAGGATTTGATTTTGCCGCGGATAAATTCAGATGCGGGGCTGACGGCAGCTTGCCGACCTTCATGCTGTCGCACACCGGGCAAATAATCTGCCGCTCCGCCGATTGCGACAGAAAATCTTCCTCCGAGGCAAACCAACCCTCAAAACGATGATTATGGTCACAAGCTAAATTGTAGACTTTCATAATGAGCGGCACTTCGTCGGCGCGGAAAAACAGGGATCTTACACTAACCAGCATATAACTTATTTCCCGCCCCTGCTGATTAAAGCTTATTTGCCAAGTTTATTTAGAATGATGAAAGCCCCGTCACGCATGTGAAGCTGCTGAAAAACATGGGCTTTTTCGCTCTGTGATTGCATCAGCTATCTCCGTTGGAAAATCGTTTCTCGATTGCAAACATTGCCACCAGCAACTGCTTTGCGCTGCGCATTGCCAAAGATGTCCGCGAAATCGCGCAGTTCAGCGATTATTTATTAGCTTACCTGAGCTTTGTTTCCTAGAATGAAATCCTGGATATGCTTGCACGTTTCTAATTTGAGTCTCAAATCAAGTCAATAAATCGGGAGGCGATATGGGAAGGATACATATTGGACGGATACTGCTCGTATTATTGCTGGGCTGCCTTGCAGCAGTAGCGCCGAAACGGGCCGTTGCCGATAATAGCCTGGGCCTGGTAACTGCCGGAACAGCGCCATTTTTTGCGCCGCCGGCGTTATATGGCGCAGAACTGCATCCGGCGCCGCTGTTCCATCCACCTTCAGCCGTCACGGCCGCACCGGTTTTACGTGAACGCAACGAATGGGAAAAACGGCGCGTCGAGCAATGGGCTGAGATCGAATGGCATCGCCAGCAATGGCGCGAAGCGCATGGCAGCGATGCCATCATGGTTCCGGTCGACAACAGTGTTGCCGGCGCTCCGCCATCCTCTAGCAGTTTTTGATACCGGCCAGACGGCCGGTCGGCATGCCACCAGCACTGTTTCAGGTGAGGCAATGCTTGTGCCGACTTGTGCCAACATTTGTACAAACTTCACGCTCTCAGCGTGAAAGATTCGAAGGTTTCATCAAAAACACAAAATTCGTTCTTGCCGGCCCGTTTCGCGCGATACATGGCGATGTCGGCCTGCGACATCAGCTGCGACGCTGAGACGCCGGTGCCGCAGTACAGCGCGATACCGATCGAGGTGCTGAGTTCAAATATCTTGCCGCCGGCATTGAAAGGTATGCCGAGCAACTCCAGCAATTGCCGAGCCACGACAATCGCTCCACTGCGGGCATCGCTGAGATCCGTCAGCAGGATCACGAACTCATCGCCACCCAGGCGCGCCACGGTATCCGTAGCTCTTCGTTCGTCCAGCAATCGCGCGGCGACCTGGCGCAAGACGGCGTCGCCGGCCGCGTGTCCATATTGATCGTTGATCGGCTTGAAGTCATCCAGATCGCAAAACAGCAGCGCAAAATGCGAGCCGTCGCGCTGGGCGCGCGCCAGCGCCTGCTGCAAACGATCTTCCAGCACAGCGCGGTTGTAAAGGCCGGTGAGCGCATCGTGATGCGCCATGAACGCCATGCTTGCCTCGCTCGCCTTGAGCGCGACTTCCTTTTCATACAAGCGTTCCACCAGGTAGTTAAAACCGAGCACCAGGTCGCCGACTTCATCGCGGCGCTTGACTGGCAGCGGCGCCAACGGCCGCTTGCCATCCGCCATTTCGCGCATCGCCAGCGCCGCACTCGTCAGCGGCCGCAACAAGCGCGGCAACACCAGCATCAATATCGCAATCGTGCCGAACAGTACCGCCAGCGTGTTTTTCAGGAAGAAATTCCGCATGGCTTGAATCGGGTGAAACACTTCCGTAGTAGGTATCCGTGCGACGACAAACCATCCTGTACTTGGCACCGTCGCCATGGAAGACAACTCCTCGACACCTTTAGCGTTAATCGTTATCCCGGTGCCGCGGAAGCCGGCCATAGCGCGGTCGTGCAGCAGATTCACGCCGGGCGCCGGGGTCGGCTTCAATATCATCGCAGGGTCGCTAGAGCCGACGAATAACTTATCGGCCGGCGAAATCAAAAGAAAGCCGCCGCTTGCTCCGAGCCGGACTTCTTGCAGGCGATCGAGAAAACCAGGCGTATTGAGCACCACCACGCCCGCCAGCACCGCCACCACCCGCCTGGCGGCGTCGCGTACCGGCGCCGCCATGATCAAGATCGGCTCACCGTTGACGCGTCCGCGCTCCGGCTTGCTCATCACAGGGGAATCGGCATGCAACGCGGCCTGGAACCAGTCGGCACCCGAAAAGATCAGATTGCTGCGCCCCGCAAGTGCCGGATATTCGGCTAGCAGGCCAACGCCGTCCGGCCGCACCACCAGCAAACCGCTATTAAACAAGGGATTTACTCGCTGCCGTTCACGGACCCAGGTCGCCAGTTTCTCCGGCTGCTGCAGCAGTTCTGGCGGCAACGCCGTGCTCAGCTCGCCAATCAGGGCACGTCTTGCCTGGATACTGTGATCGATATCGCGCGCGACATAAGAAGCAATCGATAATTGCTGATTTGCAACTTCGTCACGCAGGAGTTCTTGTGCGAACGGCAGCGCAAAAAACACGCGTAGTGAGATACCGGCAACGATGAGCAATACGCCGAGCCCGATAAAGCGGAATTTCAAGCTTTGAAATATTCGCATTGGGCAATAATACAGAAAATCGTTAGCCGGTTGCTTGAAGAAAGGCCGGAGTCAGCGGATGTTAATGGATTATAGATTCGGATGGCAGATTCGGATGGCAGATTCAATCCGGCTCAAAATCGCGGCAAATCTGCCAGCGTGCGCCCGGATACTTCTGATTCAGCCATGCCGATACCCTCGATCCCGTGCTCGTAAATCACCAGCGCGATGCTGGGGCCGCGCACGATTCTTCCATCAACTGAAAATGCGGTGGCAACCTCATCGCCGAAATGCAGCGCGTCAACCACCAGGCTGACATCCTGTTCCGAGGTTTTGTGCTCCCAGCCGATAGAACCGTCATCCTTGGGCTTTGCCCGTCCCCAACGCACTTCTTCGACCCGGTCGCCAGCTACGTTAAAACGAACCGCTTCAATCATATGAATGGACATGCATGTCTCCGGGATAGGAAGTTGAATGGACTTTCACGTCATGGTACGCGCCATGTTAATTGGCAGCAAGATGCCTGGCAAAATTTTGCTCGCACCCTGCGGCCACGACATGCGTAAAAAAACGCTACCCAATTTGAATTGGGTAGCGTTTTTGCACGGGCTGAGTCTGATTAGTAAGGCGCGTCGCCGGGAACCACTCGCAACCAGCCGCCAGGACAACTCGGCACATCCGGATAATAGCCGACCGGATCGTTACAGTAGTAACTGAAATCAGCGCCTGGCGGTACATACATCAATGACGCCGGACCAGGATAGAAAGCGGGATCATAGTAGATTGGCGGCCAGAAAAAAGGGCCGCCTATGATTATCCTGGTGCGGCCATGGAAATCGTGAAACCGATGAAAGCCATGGCGAGCTTCCATTCCACCGCCATGGTTCATGCCGCCGCGGTTCATGCCGTCATGATGCATGCCGCTGGCGTTGCCATGAAAGCCCCCGTGTCCCTGAAACCCGTGATTTTGCGCAACCGCAAAATCGCTGGCGGCGCTCAACATCAACGCGGCTACCGCAAACCATAAAACTGAGAACCTCTTCATGGCAACACCTTTTACTTCCGGCGTTTGCTTTGCTTACCGCCAAGACAACGCCACAACGACAGCACAAACCACATTCCTGTATTCAATATAGTTTGAGCAATAAAAAGGGTAACTACAAATCGGTAAGGTTTGCAACAACATGTATCTATGCACAGTATCAACGGCAAGCCGGATCTGCGGCAAAACGGCGGCAAGGACACATTCATCTCGTTACGTGGTTACGGTATACTTGCCCGTCCCAAACGCAGAAAGAAAGCACCAGAAATGACGACCTACAAAGAGCTGCAAGCACAAATCGAACAATTGAGAAAACAGGCAGAGGAACTGCGTCAAGCTGAAATCGCTGACGTCATCACCGAAATCAAAGCCAAGATGAACGAGTATGGCATTACCGGTGCGGATCTGGGCCTGATGGGCAAGAAACGCATCATGAAAACCAGCCCGGCAATGGCGCCGGAAGTGCAAACACCCGCGCAGCCAGCCGGCAGCGAAATGTAATCAATCGAGTTTAAAGCGCAGCCCCAGCGACAGCACATTGTTACGCAAGCCGCCGCTGCCCAGCTGCGCATCGTAGTTGAGATACCAGCCCCAGCGCTTGTCCACCGCCGTATTCAAACTCAACCCGGCCCAGCCGGAATTGCGCGGCAAGCCGATCCCCTGCACCGTGAATGCTGCCGCCGGCGCACCCACATACGCCGCAGCGAAATCCAGGCTACCCGCCGTGAACGCATGCTGCCAGGCCGCGTAGGCCTGCACCACGCTCAAACCTCCCGACCACTGGAAACTGCTGTCGCCGCGCAGGCCCAGCAAACCCGCTGTTTGTCGATACGCCTGGCTGTCTGCCGTCAATCCGAACACCCCGCCGTTTTCCATAAAGCCGCCGCGCTTGAGGTGATCGTAAGTCAGTCCGGCGTAGGGTGTCAGCCGGGAGTTGCCTGACAAGGGCAACACATAACCGCTCTCCGCATAAGCCGACCACAGGCTATCGCTGTGTCCCGCCCCCAGGTGTTGCTCCGTATTGCCGATCACCGCCGTACGCGTCACCGTGCTGTCGATGCCGGCCACGCCGGCCCGGCCCGATACGTACCAGCCGCCACCGGCAAACTCGCCAAACGCATGGCGGCCATACAGGGAAACGCCGGTATTGCGCCCCTTGGACTGGCCGCCCAGCCGGTCAAAGCTGGCCTTGCTGTCGGCATACGCCAGCGCCGCACCGACGATCGTGCCCGGACCAAGGTGGGTATCAATCCCGAACTGGCCACCCCACAGCGAGGTATCGCCAGTGGCATAACCGCTCTCGCTCAGCTTGCCCGAAGCGCCGATGGCGCTGACCCACAAGCCGGTGCCGTCTTGTCCCTCAGTCTGGCTCCCCAGGGCCGCCAGCCGATTGCCCAGATCGCGATTCAGCGCCTGCGATTGCTGGAACGTCAGCGCCTGGGCCGAAGCATGGATCTGGCCCGACAAGCTATCCAGCACCTGCCCCGCCACCGCCACGCTGGCGCTCTTCTGCACCGCCGCCGCACTGGCCAGGAACGCGCCGTTGACGCCGCTCACATTGCCGCTGGCGACCATCTGATCCGCCGCCTGCAGGCCGGCCTCCAAGTTGGCCGCCGCACTGCGGCGGGTAGGATCGTTGCCAAACGCCGCAGCCGCCATGCTGACCACATTGGTGCGGCTGATCTGCAGATCGACTTGCTGCGCCTGGTACGACAAGGTCGCCGCAATAAACACCCCCGGCACGAAGCTGACGCCATCGGCCTCGAAGCTGAGGTCCTTGAACTGACCGCTGACGCCGCCGGCAGCGGTCAGCACCTTGCCGGTGATGCCGGCCTGCTGCGTGACATAACCCGAAGGATCCTGGCTGCCGCCCGGGGTGGTGGCGATCAGGTGCGAATTGCCCAGTATCGCCGCGCCGCCCACCGTCAAGGTGGTATTGAGCTGATTGGCCAGCACCGCCGTCGGCACCGCAACGTAATTGCCGTCGATGGTCAAGCCGGCGCCGCTGTTGTTGACCCGGCCGCTATTGTTGACATTGCCATGGATGCGGCCGCCGTCGCCGCCCAGCTGGCCGGATGCACCGACATTGACGCCGGAAGCCACCGCCCCGGTGATATTCAGGCGGCCGCCGAGGATATTGCTGGCACCCGTGTAGGTATTATTGCCGGCCAAGGTCAATTGGCCGCTGCCGCTCTTGTTCAAGCCGGCATCGCCGCCAATATCGTTCTTGAACACCGAACTGGCGTTATCGAACTGGACATTCACGTTCGGCCCGAGCGCCAGCCGTTGATCAAATAGCGCCGGGCCATTGACCGCCTTGCTGGCATTGAGCAGTCCCCAGCCGTAGGTGGCGGGATCGTGCATGTCGGTGGCCGTCGAGAGAATGGTTTGGCGGATCAGGTCGGCATTCATCCAGGGATAGGCTTGCTGCACCAGGGCGGCCGCACCGCTCACCGCCGGTGCGGCAAACGAAGTACCGAAGACGCGCGTGCCGCTAGTGCCCGAGATGAAATCGCCGGCCGCCGCCAGGCACCAGTTGGCTGCGACGCCGCAGCGATTGGCGTAGCTTGAAATGACGCCCGGCACCGTGTCGCTAATGGCATAGCCGTTGCCGCCGCCGGCGGCATTGACCGCTGTCACCGCCAGCCAGCCGCTTTGCAGGTCGGAGAACAAGTTCGGCAGGCTGGCAGTCAGATTCGGCTGCGCCGCACCGTCGTTACCGGTGGACCAGATGAACAACCCCTGCCGGGCCACATAAGGCTGGTACAAGCTGTGCAGCGCAAGCTCCAGGCCGACTGACGCACCGGCTGTGCTGATTCCGTTGGATTGATTGTAAATCCGCGCGCCCTTGGCAAACAGATCCTGGTATATCTGGTTATTGAGCAGCAAACTGTTGTCGGCAGCACCGGCGGCGGCGGCCTGCAAGAACGCGTCGGGAGCGACACCTGACATACTCCCCGCCAGGACCTCAGCCACTTCCGTGCCGTGCATATTGCCGTTGGCACCGCCGGCGCTGTAGACCGTCTTGCCGATGCGTCCGGCCAGCTGGGGATCGCCGGTATCGAAATCGGTATCGATTATGCCGACCGTGACACCGGCCCCGGTCAAGCCCTGGCTGCGAGCAGCCTTGACATTGCTGGGATCCAGCACGTTCAACATCGTCGGTGGCGGCGTCACGACCGGCGGCGCGGTTGCTGTCGCGCTGCCGCTGCCGCTGGCAGGTGGCGTGGTTAAAACCGGTGGCGTATCGGTAGCAGGTGGCGTGCTTGGGACCTGCGTTGCCGGGGGATTCGGATTGCTGCTACCGCCTCCGCCGCCGCCACAACCTGAAATAATTACTAATACAGCAACAGAGATAATCGATAAGGATCCCCGACGAGACAATTCTTTGCCCATAACGTCTCCCCCATATGTGCACTAACTTCAATCCGGCCATGACCGGCATATCGGCTTGCTGCATTCACATACTCAGTCGCGCATCAGTATTAAGAAAAGAATCTCTTTTAATTTCATTTGTGCAATTTATTATGCTCGCGTTTATTGCAACATTTCCGTATTTTTGTTTATTTGTAGAAATTGTTTTCTTGGGGATACATTTTAAATACAACAACATGTATTAATGCCCGAATTGCTGTTGCTTTTGCTATTATTACTTTCTTGCAACCTGGCCCGATCCATGCCCCCTTCCTCTGCAGGAACCCATGAAAACCGCTCTCCTCGTCATCGATGTCCAGCACGGCTTATTTGATCAAACACCGCGCCCGTTCGAAGCCGAAGCAGTCATAGAACGCATCAACACCTTGACGGCCAAAGCCCGCGCTGCGGAGGTTCCTGTAATTTTCATCCAGCATGAAGCCAGCGATATCGAATACAACTCCGCAGACTGGCAACTCCAGCGCGGATTGCAGGTAAAGGAAGGCGACGTAAAACTACGCAAGAACACGCCTGACTCGTTCCTCCGCACCGAGCTCGAGGCATTGCTTGCTTCATGGCACACCGAACAAGTCGTGATCTGCGGCTACGCTTCGGAATTCTGCGTCGACACCACCACCCGCCGCGCCGCCGCACTGGGCTATCCGGTGATGCTGGTATCCGATGCCCACACTACACACGACAAGCCGCATGCGACCGGATTGCAGATACGGGCGCACGAAAATGCGACGCTGCCTCACATCGACAGTTTCGGCCCGAAAATCACAGCGGTCGCTACCTCTGAATTACATTTCGCAAGCTAGTCTGTTTAACAGCTCTGCTCTGCGACTCAGCCGGCTGCCGAACAAGGTACGCAGGCAAGGCAGCCATTAATGAAAAAACGCCGCAAACCTTGTATTTACCTGGTTTGCGGCGTTTTATTTGCATTTACTGCAATGTAGTGTGGTGCCCGAGGCCGGACTTGAACCGGCACACCCTTACGAGCGAGAGATTTTAAGTCTGACGCGGAATTCATATAAATCAACCATTTAGGCTGAATTCCGCTCCGCAATTGCGTAAAATCGGCAAGCTGGAAACCCAATAACAGCGCGGGTCAACATTCTTTTGCGGAGCGGAAAATTGGCTATTTTGTAGGCTTGACGAGCTTGCCAAGACGGTTCCGGACATAGTGAGCTGTCATTGCCGGCGTGGTGTGTCCGAGCTGAAGCTGAGCCTGAGCCTTTTCCATTCCGCCACTTTCTTCCGTATCTGTGCCTGCCTTCGCTCGCAGATCGCGGAACTGGCATGCCCTTATTTCCTTTTCTCGAAGTGGATTTTTCAACACGGCGGCATCTCTGGCGCGGTCAAACGATCCTCGCATCATAGAATATGTCATCGGTTTGCCTTCGGCATTGTTTATCAACATCATACCCATGACTTTGCGGCTGCTGAGTCGTTTGATAATAACCCCGAGGTCACCCTCCAGGGCAATACGCAGTTTCTTGTCACCTTTGTTCTGCTTGATGCGAAGCGCACCATCTTTAATGTCGGCTCTTTATAGCTTGCGCACGTCTGCGGGGCGTTGGCCGGTGAGATATGCGATGTCCAGGGCGTCGCGCAAAGGCAGTTCAGCGGCTTTCCACAGCATCTTGTAGATATCGTCTTCGATGTAGATGTTGCGTCCTGCTTCCTTGAACTTCTTCACTCCTCTGCATGGGTTCGAATTGTTCGTAAGCCCCTGGTCGCGGGCGAAATTCCAGACGTGGCTGAAAAGCGCTATTTCACGATTGGCCCTGACCGGCGCATCTTTGCGTCAATCTGTTGATTTGCATCCAAAATTGACCCACTTTGCCGCATAATTTGCACACGAAACTGACCCACGTTTAAGACACAATCCTGCTCACAACATTGAGTAGGGGATTGGAGTGATCGACGTGGCATTACTAGGCATTATTCGACGCTGGCACATTCGCGACCAGGTCCCCTTAAGAGAGATCGCCAGACGTCTTGGCATCTCCAGAAACACTGTCCGGCGCTATCTGCGTACCGAAATTACAGAGCCGTCCTACGCAGAGCGGCGTTCGCCCAGTGCAATCGACAAATATGCGTTTCAGTTATCGGCGTTGCTAAAGACTGAGGCGGCCAAATCACGCAAGCAACGACGTACATTGAAGCAGATCCATGAAGACCTGAAGGAATTGGGTTTTGAGGGGTCTTATGACAGGGTCGCGGCGTTCGCGAGGGTATGGCGGGCGGGTCAAACTGACGTAATCGCTCTTTCCTACCCACCTTCCGCTGCTGAATCGATCGGCCGAGAATCGGACTTTTTCGAAGAGGAGAAGTCGTATGGAGAATGCACAAGAGCGTAGCGCGGTATGGCGTGAGCGGCTGCTG
>NZ_JAGQED010000024.1 GCF_018304965.1 Collimonas antrihumi | reverse complement strand
CAAGCCACTGCGCTGTATCACTATCGTTCGCAATAACAAATCTACTCCGCTTGTGCTGGCCACTAACGACCTGACCAGTTCTGCACTGGACATCGCCCAGCGCTACAAGGAACGGTGGGGCATTGAGTTGTTCTTCAAATGGGTCAAACAACATTTGAAAATAAAACAGTTCCTTGGCCGCCCTTCCACGATATCGGCATCGCTAGCACGAGCGTATCGAGCGGAGGATGGTCGAAACCTTCGCCGACGAGTTTGCCTGTGGCGAGAAGAACACGCGGTGCGTCTGGCGACAGGATTTCAAGTGCCTTGATTATCGTGGCTCTCTGTTTTTTTTCGATAGTCGGCCATGTAGCGTAAAGAAGTTTTCTACGCGTCCGCTCAACGCGGTATTGATCGCCTCCAGATGTTCGGTTCGCTCGGTCAGGGCCAGCACTTTGCGCCCCTGACGAAAGGAGTCAACGATCTCATCAGCGATGGCTTGCGTTCGACCGGCGTCGCTCGCCACATGCCGGAAAATGTCTTGAATACCAGCGTCTGGAGGCAACTCAATCCGACTGTCCATCATGCGCGGCATTACCGCCAAATCATGCGGCGCGTTGGTGGGCTTTGCTGCAGTATGCCGAATTGGCCCGCACTGCATGAAGATTACCGGCTGTTGCCTATCGCGGCGAATCGGGGTGGCAGTCAGCCCCAGCACGTACTTGGCCTTGGCGCGCTTCAGAATCGCCTCGAACGAAAATGCAGACAGATGGTGACATTCATCAACCACGATGTGGCCGTAGTTTTCGATCAGATCGCTGGTCTCTCCTTGCCGTGACAAGGACTGCATCACTGCAATGTCGATCTTACCGGTGGGCTTGGCCTTGCCTCCGCCGATAGTGCCGACCACGCCTTTGCCGATACTGAGAAAGGCTTGCAGCCGTTCCTGCCACTGTTTGAGCAATTCGGTTCGATGCACCAGCACCAAGGTGTTCACACCGCGCTTCGCGATCAGCGCTGCAGCGGTCACAGTTTTTCCGAAGGCGGTGGGCGCACACAGCACGCCGGTATCGAAACGCAGCATCGCGGCTACCGCAGCCTCTTGATCGGTACGCAGCGTCCCGGCGAAGGCGATGTCCAGCGGTTCACCTGAAAAACGCTCATCGTTGATGTCACCACGAATACCGTTATTGCGCAGCAATTCGATGGCTGCATCCAGGCAGCCGCGCGGCAACGCGATGTGTTTCGGATAGTTCTCAGCGCAGCCGATCACGCGCGCCTTGTCCCAGGTGCTCAAGCGCATTGCCTGTGCTTTGTAAAACTCCGGGTTTTGGAATGCCGCCAGACGGATCAGCCTGTTGGCCAACGGCTGGGGTAATTGCGCTTTCTCGAAATAGAGTAAATTCGCCAGCATCAGCTTGAGTGTCTGAGGCATCTCCCCAGGCAATTTCGTCGATGCAGCCGGTGTGCGCTTCCACGGCTCCTGTTGATCCTCATCGGCGATGAAGGTAACGTCCAGTGGATGCGTGCCACCCGTGGCTTGCAGGATGGTGGGTTCAATGTAGCTCGGTGACATCGGCTGGATGGACGCAAGAAAAGCCCATTGGTCGGGATAAGGATGAAATTCATCGTCTACGAACACGCTGCAACCGTTCTCGCGTGGCTTTTTCTGCAAGGGCAACGCGATCAGGTTGCCGAAGCCGCCTTTGGGCATGGTGTCCTGATTCGGAAACAGCCGATCGTAAGAACTGAGTTTCAGTTGCCGGGTGCGGGCGCAAGTGTGGCTAATGATGGCAGTGCCGAGCCGCCGGGCGTCCCGCGCCGGAATGCTGGACGCAAAGAATACCCAAGCGTGAGCACCGTTGCCTGAGCGTGAAATTTCCAAAGCTACCGGCATGCCCAATTCACGACACGATTGCACAAAGGCGCGTGCGTCGGCGCGCCATTCGGCCTCGTCAAAGTCAACTGCGAGGAAGTGGCAGCTGTCATCCGTCAATAACGCATAGACGCCGACCGTGTGTTCGCCAGCGAGGTGATCGTAGATGATCGAGTCCGATAGCGGAATCAATAGCCGGTTACCGCAATCGGAGCATTTTATGCGTGGCTTGTCGCAGACACCCGCGCGCCACTCGTTGGCGCAGGCGGGTGAGTACCCGGCTTTGCCTGCGTTGCTTTCCCAGCGGATCGGATAGACGTCAGTGCGGCCATGAAACAGACGGCGAAACAGGTCAAGCTTTTCCTTAGTACTCAGTGATGATGGTTCGACGCGTGGCTCCGGCGTGAGCACTTCACCCCTTGCTGGCGGCGAGGACAATTGCCAGCGGATTTTATGGGAATCAAGCAGGACGATCAAACGGGCATTCTCGGCGCGCAGGCGCTCCAACTCCGCCCCCGAATCGCCTATCATACTGCTCATTGCGGGCGCTCCGCATTCGGCGCGAAGTCATCGCCGAGGTGAAAGAAAATGTGGCCGACGACGCGCCAAGTGCCGATGAAAGATTGTGCAGCTTTCTTCATAACTCATCTTCCAGTCAGGCGAACTGTGCCAAGAAGGATTGTTCAATCTCACTGTATTCCGACATACCCGCCTTCAAGCTATAGTAGTTTGACTGTCCCGCGCGCTCACGCGTTCCAACGCAATGCCAATCGCTCGCTCATCGAACAAGCGGCTAGTAAATTGCCTTGCGCAAATATCATCATCAGAATTACCGCCATGTCCGGGCGAATCGACAGGGCAAGGGTGCGCGCCTGGACCTGCTGATCAATGCTTATCAATGCTTGTTTCAGCGTTTCAGTATAGCAAACGTACCGAGCTCGCCCTGAATTGGCAAATATTGATACACCAACGCCTCGGCCTGATAGCGCTCCATCTTCCGTGGATCATCAGCATCGCGCTTGAAGTCCCGCCGCTGCAGGAGAGGCCAGTCAATCTCCCTCAATTGTGCCAGATCACTATAGTAATTTGTCCAGTCCGGGATGGCAGCGCACCATCGGCAAGAAAACCACCCGTGCCTGAAAATTTCCCTAGTTCATCGACCGGTTTTCAGAAAACATCGACTTGCAAGCGGTCAAGCGATAACTGCTGACAATCCGGAATCTGCAGCCGCAAATGAAGCTCTGCGCCACGACGGTGGTGGACTATCAGGAACTCAGCCGTTCCATTTATTCGTCACTTATTTGCATTCGACGAAAAAATGGAACATACTGAATGGACTATGCGCCATGAAACCCACACCCAACGCGTCCTTGATCTGCTTCGTCAGAAGGGGATGCTGCGTCCCAGCGATCTTGATGGCATCGGCGCTCCCCGAGTGGTCCTGACGCGCATGACGGCTAACGGGCAACTGGAGAAAGCAGGTCGCGGCCTCTATCGGCTGCCCGACAGCCAAGGCTCCGAGCATGAGAGCCTGGCCGCCATCGCAACCAAGGTGCCACAGGCGGTATTTTGCCTGCTCACTGCCCTGCAGTTCCACGAACTGACCACGCAACTGCCACGCCAGGTCTGGATCGCCATGCCGCGTGGCAGTCATGCGCCCAAGATCGACTATCCACCGATCAAGATGGTCCAGTACGCCGGCGAAGCGTACTCCGAAGGCATTGAGGTTCTTGAGCGTGATCAAGTCGCGCTGCGGGTCTATTGTGTAGCCAAGACCATCGCCGACTGCTTCAAGCACCGCAACAAGATCGGACTCGACGTGGCGCTGGAGGCACTCAAGGAAGCACGATCGCAAAAGAAGGCCAGCGCTGATGACCTCTGGCGCTATGCAAAGATTTGCCGCGTCGCTAATGTGATGCGCCCCTACCTCGAGGTGATTGAATGACCAAAGATCTCGCCGCGTCGGTGCGGGCACGCCTTCTGAACGTCGCCAAGGCGCAGGACACGGACTTCAACCAGGTTCTGGTGCGCTTTGCGCTGGAGCGCATGCTGTACCGCCTGAGCCAATCCAAGCATGCCGATCAATTCCTTCTCAAGGGGGCGTTGCTGTTTACGCTCTGGTATGACATGCCCCACCGGCCAACGCGTGATGCGGATCTGCTCGGCTTCGGGCCGAGCGACCTTGCATCGATCACCCAGACGTTCCGGGACATCGCAGGTGTCGATGTCGAGGATGGCATCATCTTCGATCCTGCAACGGCGAGCGTTGAAGAGATCCGTAAAAATGCAGGGTACGCCGGCGCTCGGGTGTTGATTACGGGCGAAATTGCCAAGGCACGGTGCAAGACGCAGATCGACATCGGGTTCGGTGACGCGGTCACGCCTGGCCCGGTTCACGCCATCTATCCGGTGCTGATTGAAGACCTCCCGGCTCCTCGGCTGCGCACATACCCCGTCTACACCGTCGTCTCGGAAAAGCTTCACGCCATTGTCTTGCTCGGCATGACCAATAGTCGCTTGAAGGATTACTTGGACATCTGGGTGTTGCTGGATCGCGAAGCGCTCAACGCCCACACTTTGGCCAGAGCGATCGCTGCAACCTTCGTTCGGCTGGGGATGTCGGTTCCGGTCGCTCTGCCCATTGGCCTGACTGATGAGTTTGCTACCGATCCATCACGGCAGACCATGTGGCTTGCATTTCTCAAGAAGAACCAACTCGTCGTTACGCCTTTGCTTGAAGTGGTCACGACCCTTCGAACAATGCTGGGGCCTGCACTCATTCTGGCCACAACGCTCGAGGCCGCAGCAGGCGCAGTTGATATCGACAAACAGCCCTCTTCGTAGGCCTCAATGTCTCAGCCGGTAGCGCACGCCACCGTTGAGTTTTAAAACTTTAGGACCAATCCCTTCGCTGTGCCAGCGCTCCAGGGATGCCGTGCTTACGCCCCAGCGCCTGGGAAGTCGAAAATAGACAGATCGCCTGTCTCCAATTGAGCAAAGCGTGTGCCGGCGCACGCCTCCCTCGATGTGTTTGCGGGTTCGCTGAACGCCGATTTTAATGAAATCAGGACCTCCGCCCACCCGATTGCGCGGATCGCCGCACTGACGCCTTTTGCGTACCCACGCCTCTACGGATGGGATGAATACCGCTTTGCAGGTTTGCCGTCTCCGTGCACTTGCATTGATTAAGATGAATCACGTGTCGTGCGAGTGAACTGAGCCTGGACACAGGCCGTTAATAATGCGTTCCGTATGATCAACAAGACTGGTTATTTCTTAAAAACCAGCAAAAATTCTGCAAAAAAACCCTGCAAAAACAGGGCTTTAGCGTATGAATCAAAGGATTCCCGAAAATATTTTCCCTGGGAAAATCACTCCCACTCAATTGTTTCTTGCTTTTGCAAACCAGCATGAATACTAGACGTGGCATAGTTGACACGGGTAGTTTACCGTCACTTTTACCGTCAAAAGCAGGCGCGTCGGAAGGCGTCGGACACCTGCTGTTGCCCACGTGCCGGAATCTTTAAGGAGCCGCGATCATCGGCCATTGCCCGACAATCGCCTGCTAGCGAACAATGATCTCATTTGCATCTATGGTCGAAAACCTGAAATATGGCGCTATCGAACGTGCCAATTCAATATCCATGGCATTATCAGCCTAGCTGATATTGAACTTCAAGTCATGGGCGCCGAGTACGGGGTTCATGTCGAAGGCATCGGACAGGCGCCAGCCCTTGCCTGGCATCAGCAAAAAACCGTGATTGCACTGGTGATCGTCGGTGTTGGAGACCAGTAGGCTGAACAGCACAGCATCGGCAAGCAATTGTGGCTTCTTCGCGATTCGTCCGCACATGTGCACGGGAGCCTCGACACCAAAGCATTTCCTCGTTGTCGAATGTCAGAAACTGGTATAAGATTCTAACAATTAGAGGTGCCCTTGTGAACACGTTACCTGAAACCATTCTGCTGCACGCCCAATCCTTGCCCGAGGGCGGAGTGCTATCGCCCAAAGAATTCCTGCATCTGGGTAGCCGGGCCGCCATCGATCAAGCCCTTTCCAGGATGACCAAGGAAGGTAAGCTGCTGCGTGTGGGTCGCGGAACCTATGTCACGCCGATATACAGCCGGTTCGGCACGCGCCCCCCCGCGCCAGAAAAAGTCGTGGCGTCGCTGGCAGCACAAAGCGGTGAAGTTGTTGCCACACACGGCGCTTCCGCCGCCAACGCTCTGGGGCTAACCCAACAAGTGCCCATTCGCGAGGTCTACGTGACCTCGGGGCGCACCCGAAAATTGAAACTCGGCCGCTCTGAAGTGCTGGTGAAGCACGTGCCACGCTGGATGCTAGTCTTGGGCACTGGCCCGGCTGGCGCGGCAGTGCGCGCTCTGGCATGGATGGGGCCGACACATGCCGACGAATCATTGGCGACCCTGCGCAGGACCCTGCCACCGTCGGAATGGCGCGCGCTGGCGTCGTCACGTGCGGCACTACCATCCTGGATGGCGCGTGCGATCGGTGAGGAAGCGGCTCGTGGCTGAAACCTTCTTTGCCCTCAGCCGAGACGACCAGCGCGAAGTCCTGGAACAAGCTCGTGCCAAAACGAATCGCCCAACGCATTTGCTCGAAAAGGACGTGTGGGTCGTCTGGATACTGGGCGCCCTATTCGATTCATCACTGACCGCCGACCTTACATTCAAGGGCGGCACCTCCTTGTCCAAGGCCTACAAGGTCATTGATCGGTTCTCCGAAGACATTGACCTCACCTACGACATCCGCAGGCTGATCGAAGACTTGATTGACGGTGAAGAGACTTTACCAACCAGCCGCAGCCAAGCCAACAAATGGACTAAGGTGGTGCGCGAGCGCCTGCCCGGTTGGATCGAAACAAACGTGCGCCCGATCATTGAGGCTGCGCTGACCCGCGAACAGCTGGATGCCAAGCTCGAAATCGGCGGCGCAGAGAACGATAAACTGCTGCTGCATTATCCTGCGCTCGAGAACGGCACCGGCTATGTCCCTCCGGTAGTGGTGCTGGAGTTCGGCGGCCGTGATACCGGCGAGCCGCATCAGGTGCTGCCCATCACCTGCGACATGGACGGGCACGTTCCGAATATTTCATTCCCCACCGCATCACCCCAGGTCATGAGTGTGGCGCGAACCTTTTGGGAAAAGGCAACAGCCGCGCATGTCTACTGCGCTCAGGGCCGGATACGCAGCGAACGCTACGCACGGCATTGGCACGACTTGGCGGCACTCGGACGCAGCCAATACTTTGCTGGTGTGATTGCAGACCGCGCTGTAGCCGCTTCCGTCGCACAACACAAATCGTTCTTTTTCATCGAAAAAGACAGTGCTGGTAGCGTCATCGACTACCTGCCGGCCGTAAAGGGGCATCTGAACATTGTGCCCACTGGCGATGCGCGTACCGCATTGGCCGATGACTACGCGAACATGCGCGCCGACCAGGTCATGCTCGGTGAAGCTCTCAGCTTCGATCAGTTGATGCAGGCTTGCAGTGAAGTCGAGACCCAGGCAAACATGGCTATCGTGCCATGATAAGCAACCCGGCCACCTCATGAGAATCGTGAACGATTCGGCTGATCTATTCAGGCATGTCAGTGCCGAGAAGTCTGCGCTCTACCGCAACATCATGGACAGCTTCGCCGCCGCGAAACGCCAGTTCCGGCTGCACCTGCGTCCCGACGAGGTACTTGCAGAAGGCCAGTGGGCAAGCCCGCCGCCGCGCATTGAAGAAGTCCAGACAGCACTGGCTCAACTCGCTGAGTGGGGCAACCTTGAATCCCAGCCCGATACGGCCCGCGTCGCCAGCATCAGCGACTTCTACCGGGCGCGTTATCTGTATCGCCTGTCGCGGGGCGGCGAGGCCGTGGAATCGGCACTGGCGGTGTTCGAGCGAACACTGCGCCACCGGGCCGAACTTCAGACCGTAGCGTTGGAAGACATCGCCAACCGTCTACAGACCTTGCTAACCCTTTCCAGTGAATCTCTGCCCGACGCGGCCAAAGTGCACGAGACCTTGCGCGACCTGGTTCGCGTGTTCGAAAGTCTGGCCGACAACGCCCAGGCGTTCATGGCCGGCATCGGGCGCAGCATCGAGTTGCAGCAGGCCGAGGCCAGCGCTGTGGTGGCCTACAAGAAGCGGCTGATCGACTACCTCGAACGCTTCATCGGCGACCTGGTCGCGCGCTCCGGTGCTATTGCACAGCACATTGTCGCCTTGTCGCTGCACATCGAACCCTTGCTGTGGCAGGCAGCACAACGCGAAGCACGCGACGCCGTGCCGGATGACGCTTACGAACAGGCCGATGTTGTAACACGTCGATGGCAGGCGTGGCGCGAGCGCTGGAAAGGGCTGCGCCGCTGGTTCGTTAGCACCGGCTTTGAGCCACCGCAGGCAGAACTGTTGCGATCGAAGGCGCGCTCGGCGATCCCGCAGCTATTAGCGGCCGTTGCGGCACTGAACGAGCGACGCAGCGGACGCAGCGACCGCTCCGCTGATTTCCGTATGCTCGCCGGCTGGTTCGCTGCCTGCGCTGACGACCCACAGGCTCATCGGCTGGCGCGCGCTGCCTTCGCATTGAACCCGGCGCGGCACTTTTCGCTGAACCCTGCGCTGGAACCGGGGGCACGGGATCTGCCTGCCAACACCCCCTGGGCTGAGGCGCCGCCGCTGCGCATCCACCCACGCTTGCGTGAATACGGCATAGCCACGGCACGTGGCGCGCTGCCGCGCGTGCGGGAACGCGATGAAGAACGCCGCTTGCTGGCGGCTCAATTTCGCGAAGAACATGCGCAGATCGAAGCCGCACGTGAGCGTTTGGCGACCGGGAAACTGACGCGGCTGTCTGAGCTCGACCAGCTCGACGGACATGCATTTCAGCTGTTTCTGAGCTTGCTGGGTGAAGCACTGACCGCGCAGGCAACGCCCGATGAGGCGGTCGAATTGCAAAGCGGCGATGGCCTGCTAAGCATTTGCCTCGTACCGCTTGATGCAGGGTCGCTCGCTGAGGTATCTACACCGACCGGTGTCTTCGCCGGCCGAGACCACTTCATCACCATCACTCAGATCGGGGACGCAACCTAATGGCAGACAGCCGCAGTATCGGCCTGCAACAGGCCCAACATCAACACGAGGAACGCAGCCAGGCTTTACGCGCTCTGCTGATGATCCCGTTGATGACACCGGGCCATTCCGAGTTCTCGGCAGTGCGCCGCCATGCCGACGATCTGCGCACCTGGTTTGCCCGAGAGACTGGCTGGGTGCTGCACATCGAACGCGACTGCGCCCGACTTTACAAGCGCCCGGCCAATCTGATTGACGCGAGCCGTGGTCTGCCCGGCTATGACAGGCGACGCTACGTATTACTGTGTCTTGCCTGCGCGGTACTCGAACGTGCCGATCCGCAGATCACACTGCGCGTGTTGGGTGATCGACTGCTGGCGCTTGCCGCCGAGTCAAGCTTGCATTCGCGTGGCTTCAGCTTCACGCTGCAAGCCCAGCATGAGCGCCGCGAACTGGTGGCGGTGTGTCGCAGCCTGCTCGAGCTAGGTGTGCTGCTACGCGTAGCTGGTGACGAAGAAGGCTTCGTACGCAATGGTGGGGACAACAGCGCTACCGACGCACTCTACGACGTACAGCGCCGTGTGCTGGCCGGAATGCTGGCAGCCGTGCGCGGTCCATCAACCTGGAACCCTGAAGAAGCGCCGGTGACGCTTGATGAACGGTTGTCGGCACTCGTCACGGAACACATTCCTGACAACGATGATGGTCGCCGCACCGCCTTACGTCACCAGTTGTCGCGTCGTTTGCTAGACGATCCCGTGGTCTATCTGGACGCACTCGATACGGATCTACGTGCGTACTTCGTCAACCAGCGTGGTCCGATGGCAACACGGTTATGTGAGGCCACCAATCTCATTGCCGAACAGCGCGCCGAAGGTCTCGCCCTGGTCGATGAGGACGGAGCCTTGACCGATGTAAGCATGCCGGCCGAAGGAACCGAGGCGCATGTGACGCTACTCGTAGCCGAGTTCCTCGCCAACCGCCACTGCGCGAACGGCGGCGATGACACATCGCCTCCCTCGGTTACCGTAAGCGATGTCACGCTCTTCGTCGCAAACGCCAAGAAACGCTACAGCACCTACTGGCGCAAATCAGCCAGGGAGCCCGGCGCAGAACAGGAACTCGCCAGCAACGCATTGGAGCGCCTGCAAAAGCTAGAACTCGTAGCGTGCGACGGTGATGCAGTCCAGCCCTTGCCGGCGCTTGCCCGCTTTGCCGTTGGCGAAACAGAGATCAAGCGGCCATCAGGCAAAGCGCAAACCGACTTATACAACGCGATATGAGTACCTCGAAAAAATCCACTTTACCCATACCCGACCGCAACCGCTGGCAACCCCTGAGGCTCGGCCTGGTCGAACTTTTCCACTACGATAGCGAAGAATTCTGGTTTCGCGATGGCCATCTGCTGCTGCGCGGCAACAACGGCACTGGCAAGTCCAAAGTGTTGTCGCTCACGCTACCCTTCCTGTTCGACGCCCAATTAAAGTCGTCGCGCATTGAACCCGATGGGGACCCGGGCAAGAAAATGGCGTGGAACCTGCTGCTCGGCCGCCATGAACGACGCATGGGCTATGCATGGATTGAGTTCGGCAGGATTTCGGAAAGCGGCGCCGTTGAGTACCTGACGCTGGGTTGCGGGCTATTCGCCACCGCAGCACGCCCGCAGGTAGACAGTTGGTTCTTCGTGCTCGAAGACCAGCGCATCGGCGAAGATCTATGGCTCACCAGTCCGCAACGCGTGGTGCTGACACGCGAACGCTTGCGAGACACCCTTGAAGGGCGAGGCCAGGTCTTTGACACGGCCGCCGCTTACCGTCGTGCTGTCGACGAACGCCTGTTCCACCTTGGCCCGGCGCGATACGCCGCGTTGATGGACACACTGATCCAGTTGCGCCAGCCACAGCTCTCGAAGAAGCCGGACGAATCCAATCTATCGAACGCCTTGACTGAAGCGTTGCCGCCGATGTCGGTCGACCTGCTGAGCGACGTGGCCGAAGCGCTGAACCAGTTGGAGGAGTACCGCCTGGAACTTGAAGAATACGAAGCATTGGAGCACGCCGTAGGCCAGTTCAACCAGCGATATCGGGTCTATGCGTCAACCCAGGCCAGGCGCCAGGCAAGAACTCTGCGCAGTGCGCAGACCGGATTCGACACAGCCAGCCGCACACTCAACGAAGGGCGCACGGCGCTGGCATCTGCGCAGACGAGTGAAGCGCTGGCGCAAACCGCGCATGGCGATGCCGAGACCGCGCTGGTGGCCAGCCGCACTCGACTCGAACAATTGCAGGACGATCCGGCGATGGGAGACGCAAAGCGGCTCGAACAGGCCGACCGCGACGCGCAGGCGCGCCATAAAGAAGTCGAACAAGCGGAACGCAAACGCGAGGAGACACAGACTCGGTTCGAGCGCGAGCGCCAGGCGGCCCATGACCGCAGCCAACACACTGTCGCCGTCGTACAGGCATTGACCGAAGCACGTGGAATCGCGAAGGGCTGCGCCGAGCGTGCCCATATTGCAGCAATCTACGAAAGCAATCCTCTTGCCGCGCTCGATGCCGTAAAATTGACGGCTTTGCAGCAGATGGCGGTCGACACGGCCCGCAACGACTTGCGCCATGGCGTCACAACACGGCGGGAACAACTTGTCGTGATGCAGCATCACTGCGATCACGTTGCTCTGACTGAACAAGCCTATACGCGTCAACAGCAAACACGCGATGAACGCCATGATGAAACTGAAGAAGCCGCCGCGCAACGTGAAGAAGCTGATGCTAACGTAGAACTCCAAGGAAGCACCGTATTGACCTCGTGGCAGGCTCATTTCGACGGACTGCAACAACTCCGCATCGACGCCGACCTGCCAGTACTTGACGCGCTGGCAACCTGGGTCATAAACCTGGACGGCAACAACCCGGCCCGCGATACTCTGCAAATGGCACAGCAGGTTGCCAGCGAAGGGCTGGCGCGACGCCATGCAGACCTATCGGACCAACGCCACATGTTCGAGGAAGAGCAGGCTGCACTACACGCCGAACGAATGCGTCTGGAGCAAGGCGTTGACGCAGCGCCGCCAAGCCCGATCTACCGTACCCCGGAGGCTCGCGACAATAGATCTGGCGCACCGCTATGGCAACTTGTCGAATTTCGTGAAAGCGTTGATAACAGCCAGCGCGCCGGCCTCGAAGCGGCGCTGCAGGCCGCTGGCCTGCTTGATGCTTGGATCACACCCGATGGGGAATTGCACACCTTCGATAAAAATGGCGACCCGCTGCACGATACACGCTGGGTTAAGCGTCCGCATCAACCCCATTCACTCGCTGGATGGTTGGTTCCCAGCGAGCCGACGCATCATGGTGTCGCGCCCGTGCCCGCAGCAACTCTTCAGCGCTTACTCGAAGGCGTGGCTTGCACCGCTACGGATGACGGCGTGGCCGAAGCCTGGGTAGCGGTGGATGGCCGCTTTCGCCTCGGTGCATTGGGCGGTTCCTGGCACAAGCCTTTGGCTGATTACATTGGGTTCGCAGTGCGTTCAGCGGCTCGCACACGCCGTCTTGAAGTGATCGCGCTACGCCTTAACAGCATCGCGAATGAACTCGCCATGGTGCAGCAGCGTTTTGAACAACAGGCATATGATCAACGTCAGGCCGCAGCCGAATGGCAGACCGCACCCAATGACGATGCGCTGCGTTCCGCACATGTGGAAGCCGCCGCCCGTGCCCGTGAGTTTCAGACCGCGCGTACCCGGCTTGAACAGGCAGACCAGCAACTACTGATCTGCAAGCAGCAATGGCAAGCCGCTCGCTTGGCGCTGGCAAACGATGCGGCAGACCTGCGCCTGCCCGACACGCGCCCTGCTCTGCAAGCAATAGAACAGGCTCTGCAACAGTTCGTCGAATCGACGCTTGCACTGTTTCAGAGTGTTCGTGAGTTGCGCGACGCATTTTCCGAACTCGCACGCCAACAGCAGCGCGAGCAGGAAGCACAGCACGACGCTGAACAGTCTCAGCAAGAGTGGGCCGAACGCCGCGCTCTGGCGGAAGAAGCGCGTATTCGCCTGGATACACTGCGCGAATCGGTAGGTGCCCAGGTCGAAGAACTACAGCAGCGATTGAAAGATGCGCGTACCTGCGTGAGCCATGGAGAAGATGCACTCAAAATTTGCGCCAATGCCTTGCGCCTGACCGGAGAAGAACGGGCCCGTGCCGAGCAGAAGACACAGGATGCCGAAACCACGTTGAAGGAAAGAACCGAGGCGCGGCAGAGCGCCGTCAGCCTCCTTCAGGGCTTCGCCGCTACCGGGCTCCTCACGTCTGCAATGCCTGAGACAGATATCCCGGACCTGCGCACGCCCTGGACCATCGAACCTGCACTGACCCTCGCGCGCCGCGCCGACCAGATACTTGCCAACGTGAAGGATGACGACGAAACCTGGACCCGCATGCAAAACCAGATCTCGCAGGATTATAACGAGCTCGGCCGCGCACTTGCCGCGCTCAACCACCAGGCGCAGGCCGAGACCAACGACTATGGCCTCGTTGTCACCATCGTCTACCAGAACCGCCCCGAACGACCAGATCAGCTCAGTGCGAGGCTGGCTGGAGAGATCGCGCAGCGTCGGGAGTTGCTGACGGCTGGTGAGCGCAAGGTGCTCGAAAACCACCTTCAAGCCGAAATCGCTTCGGCAGTGCAGAAGTTGCTACAAGACGCCGAACGGCAAGTCACCGCAATCAATGTCGAGCTGGACAAACGCCCGACCTCGACGGGTGTGCGCTTTCGGCTGCAATGGCAGCCATTGCCCGAAGGCGTCGAGGGCGCACCGATCGGCTTGGAGGCCGCACGCAAACGGCTGCTTAACACCAGCACCGATCTGTGGTCGGCTGAGGACCGGCGCGTCGTTGGTGAGATGCTGCACCAGCGCATCGGTATCGAGCGCAACCGAGCTGATGTAGCTGGCGGCGGCAGCCTGCTCGATCAGCTCGCTCGGGCGCTGGATTATCGGCGCTGGCACCGCTTTCGCGTACAGCGCTGGCAGGATGGGCAATGGCGCCCGCTGTCGGGTCCCGCATCGAGCGGCGAGCGTGCTTTAGGCTTGACGGTGCCGCTCTTTGCCGCCGTGTCAAGCTACTATACCCAAAGCGGCTATGCCCACGCACCTCGCCTGGTGCTGCTCGACGAAGCCTTCGCTGGCATCGACGATGCTGCGCGGGCACATTGCATGGGTTTGATTGACGAGTTCGATCTTGACTTTGTCATCACCAGCGAGCGCGAATGGGCTTGTTATGCCGAACTACCCGGCGTGGCGATCTGCCAGCTTCAGCGGCGTGAGGGCATCGATGCCGTGCATGTTTCGCGCTGGACCTGGGACGGCCGTGCGCGACGTCAAGATAACGATCCGGACCGACGCTTCCAACCGCTGGGCAACGTTGAGCAACAACCCGATGGCTTGGCCACATTGAGCAATGACCACTGACAATCGCCTACAACGCTTGCTCGGCGGTGAGCCGCTTGCCGCTCTGCGGCGACGGTTGCGCCAGCGCTATGAGCGCGCAGCCACAGAAGCGCCATTGCAAGTTTTTCGCATCGAGCGATTGACGGCCGTCGAGCACGCCGCGTTAGCTGCGCTGCAAGGCAAGTCTTCGCGCTTCGCCGCTTCGATGCAGATCGACATAGCCGCGATTGATGCCGTTTTGCGGCAAGCCGGCGTGGCCGATTCCTTGCGCGCCGCACTCGAACAGCTTGATGGCTGCATCGTCTACCGCGCCGTAGAGCGCGAGGCCTTACAGACCCAATGGCAGCAACTGCGAGACACATGCGTGCACCCGGCTCTCGCCTCTCTGCTTCAGATGCCAAGCAACCTCGGTTTGTTGAAACGCCTTGCCGGGCGTAACCATGCAACAGCGGCACATTTTCTAGAAGGTGCCCAAGCCGTTCTCAACCGATTGCCTGCCCGTGGACTTACACGCGCGCAACTCGCAGCCCAAGAGCTTGGTGACGCACACGCACTCGACAATGGCTGCGCAGTTGCGACGTTGGTACTGGCCGTGTTGAGGTCTACCCTGAATCGAGAACCTTCACCCGATCCGGAAGATGCCGAGTTCGAGGAAGCAAGCGATCGCGAACTCTGGGCCAGTGCAGGTGTGTTGGTGAACGAACTGGCGCGACCGGCCTTGGTGCTCAACCTGCCAGGTGTCGCAACGCTTGGCGAACCCGCCTACCTATCCCTGCGCAACCTGCTGCGCTCACCGCCCGAGTTTGCCGTGCAGGGTCAAACGGTCTTCGTGTGTGAGAACCCCAACCTGATCGCCATCGCAGCCGATCATCTGGGCGAAAACTGCGCGCCGATGGTCTGCACCGACGGCATGCCGGCCGCAGCGCAGCGCACCCTGTTAACCCAACTCGCGCAAGCAGGCGCCACGTTGCGCTACCACGGCGATTTTGACTGGCCCGGCATACGTATTGGTAATCACGTGATGCGCGAACATGGTACTCAACCGTGGCGTTTCGGCGCTGCCGACTACCTGGCTGCACTTGGCATCGCACCACGGCCAGGTCGCCCGCTGCAAGGCGCTGAGGACGAGCCGTCGTGGGATGCAATGCTTGCCTTAGCGATGCGCACAGAGCAACAGGCAATTGACGAGGAACTGGTGGCTGAGTTGCTGATTCAGGATCTCACGCAGCAGAGCGAGTAATCATGCCCTCCGCAAAACCGGTGGGTAATTACTCAAAGTCCGCTACTCCCACTCAATTATCAATTACCGAAAAAAAACCAATAACGGCGGGGCTTTCGCACTTACCGCCCCATGTGATGCCATGAAAAATACCATGTTCAGTCATTAGCCCGTTTGGGGTAATTCGCGATCGGTTGATGGTCACAATAGGTCGACGGCAAAACGCGGAATTATATTACAAATCAGCATGTTACGTATAATTTGCCGTGATTTCATCCCTGGTTCTAACCCCTCATCCGCCGCATCAAGCGATTGCTAATGCCTTACAGAACTCGGCTCGGAGGGCTTGTAACTTGTCGGCCGCAATTTGCCCGCCAATGATTGCCTTGAGAATTTCGATGGGTTTCCTTTCCTTCGCAGGCACCGGCAAACCTAAGAACGTCTCCAAGCAATCCGTGAACTTCACAGGCGCGGCGAGCGTATGACCGTTCGCGCATGCCTCTACCAGATCGTTCACAGCACCCTGGTGTTCCTTGCCGTTGTCATCGTCCAGCATGACGCCGTGCGGGATACCATAAGCTTCCATTAGTGCCATATAGCGATGGAAGTTGTACTTACCGAGAACATCAACCAGACAGATGTGCTGCGCACTTAGGTCGTGCCAGTCGTTGGCCAGCAGGTAATTGAACAGCCCGCGCTCCGTAGCCCCCTCGACCAAGAGCACCTTATCGGCAAAGAACAGTGATGCACGTTCACCATCAAGCCAGAGCTGGAAGCGGAACTGCTCTTCTTGAGTCGCGATATCGCCCTGCGGCGGGTTAGCGATCATCTTCCTGGCGTTCTTTTTCCGGTCATCCTGTATGCCCACATCGGCGACAAAGGCTTGCAACGCCGCCAACAGATCGCCGCCTTGGTCGAAAACTTCCTTGATCTTGACTCCCTTGGGCTGGAAGGTCAGCGTTGCACCGTTAGAGCGCTGGACACGGACAATTTGCCCAATCTGTTCGGCGGCCTTCCCAGCAAATGTTGGCGAATGGGTGGTTATGATGACCTGCTGCCCCTCTTCTGCCCCGAGTCGGCGCAGATGGTATGCCATACTTTCCTGCTGACTCGGATGCAAGAACGCTTCGGGTTCCTCAAACAGCACAAGGTTAAACGACGGGTTGAATTCCTTTTTGTCGGCCTTCTTTTCATCCTTGAAGGTCGGCGCCAAACGGATCAGCTCATAGATCACCGAGCGCTGGAAGCCGTGCCCGTAGCGCTCAAGATCAAAGCTAATATCTCCCAGCGACGAATCGACAAAAGCAAATTTGACCAGGGACTTCGAAATATCCTCGGGCGCGACCGAGTTCACCGAGAGGTCGATCTTGATACTCCAGCTTGAAATTGCCGTATTGAGCGGCTTGGAAATCTCGCTCAGGAATCCATCATCTTTGCGGGCCTCGACGTTCAGTTTCTCAAACGCCGTAGTGATTTCCTTATAGGCATCGCTCTTGGACACCACCTTTTTCAACAGAAAGTTGAGCATATTGCGAAGCGGTGAAGGGCCGCTCATCTTCGTCTGCTCGGCTGGCGTGGTCAGTGCTGGCACGTAAAGCACCTGCCCGACCTTGGCAGTCCCTACATTCTTCGCACCATAGAACAGAGCGTCGTTGAGCTGTCCTTTTACGAAACCAAAGATATTGCTTTGATCTTTCTGAATTCGAGCCTTGTCATCGGACTTGAAGTAGCGACGAACCATAAGACTCTGGTCGGTCACACCCTCCTTGTATTCATCGGCCAGGCCAGCCCACTCGTCACCGTCAAGGTGGAATTTGAGTTGCACCCATGATTCATTGTCAGTCGCCCCAGCCTTGGGAAAATCCTCAGTTGACCATTTGGCGTCGTCGTAGAAGGCGCGCAGCGCGTTGAGGATTGTGCTTTTGCCCGCGTTGTTTGCACCGACCAACAGCATGTAGTCGTGCGCTTCCACGTCCGCATCAAGTACCGAACGGAAATTGTGAATCTGGATTGCACGTAGCTTCATGATTAGCCCATGTGGTCGGAGAAATTCAGCGCGTAACCGCTACCCATACCGAGCAGCTTTTCCGGTTTCCAGCGTTCGCGTCTGCAGAAGATGTCTAGCATCAACCGGTCCTCACACAGTCACCAGTTCGGCGTCCGTGATCACCGACTCGTCGTCAGCTTCGCCAGCTTTTGGCCCAACGGCTAGGCGGATGGCGTCGAGATCCATCTTAATGCCGTCGAAGCTCAGGTCATCGGCCGCACGAGCGATCAAAGTCAGCGCCGCGCCAATCACGAAGCGATCACCGGCCGAGATGCACATGCCAGCGGATTGCAGCCGGGCCGACATTGCATCGACGGCCGTGCGAACATCCCGAACGACAGGCGGCTTGTGGAGTGCAAAAGCCCTTTTGCGACAGACGAGGATCGCATCGAGGCTGATTGGGTCTTTCGCGGCCGTCTTGGGACTCGCTGCGCGCAGCTCGGCATGTACAGGGTGTACAGCCACCACAGCCAGCCCCGACTTGTTAATCGCCTCGTAGATCGCAGCCCAACCCTCGGCCCGCGAGTGATGGAAGCTGAACGCCAGTACACCATCGTCCTTGAGCACCCTACACGCCTCGGTGAACACGGCGGCAAGCTGTCGCGCGAACACGCGGGGGTCTTTGTGCTGTACTTCGCCTTGGTCTGACGAGTCCTCGCGGGCCATCCATTGGTAGCGGTCGCGCAGCACTGGCGACAGCCAAGCGAAGAAAAAATCACTCAGCTCGGAATAATGAACGAAGTCGAAGTACGGCGGGTCGGTCACAACCGCATCCACCGACCCTGCAGGCACTGGCAGTTTGGAGCTATCGCCGTTCAGGATCAGCAGACCATGATCGGCCGCGTTCAGTTCAGCCCATGTCTCGACGCGGCGCGCCTTGATTGGGTTGCTGGCTATTGTCTTGCGAGAGCCTACACGGTCACCCATTAAGTCGTACACGAATTCAATCTCAAAGGGTTCATCAAGATAGCGCTTGGCGCGCAACAGCCGCGACTCAAATAAGGTACAGAAAGTGCCGCTGCTCTTGTCGGTGCCCCACACTGAGTTTTCAAGCGGCGTGCGCTCGGGCTTCAGGATGTGATTCGAGAACATATGCCGGACAGCTCCAGTGCCCTCACCCTTGAAACTGCAAAACAGGTTGTTGAACTCCAAGGTGCTGGAGAATAGGCAAAGCATTTGCTCTTGCACCATAAGGTCGTCGATGCGGAGGATTTCCCGCAGCAGTAGGCCGAGACACAGCAATTGACGTGCATTGAAGAAGTCACGCCACCGCGTGTAGCCGTAACCACGCGCTTGGTCAGTGTTGTGACCAGATCGAACGCCAGTTTCTGGCAAGGGTAATGTCTCGCTGGCAAGTCGTTCCTGTGCTGCCTCGTTGAGCGCCAAGTCCTCGTCACGCACAGGTAGATAGACCTTCGAGCCGTCTGCGCGCAGCGCCATCATTGCGTACATACGATGCGGCGGCGCGCCGTCTTTGGGCAGCAGCTCCTTGATACGGTAGCGCTGGCCTCCCTTAGTCGTGACGTACTGTCCAGCGGCTGGACCTTCCTGCGGGTTGAACTGATGGCCGCAGTGCTGGCACTGGAGTTCGGTTGCGTCGTAGCGATCCTCCAGCACGCCCCAGCAGCCAGGGCACACAATCTGCGCTCGCGGCTTCTTCTTCGGGTAAGCGTCCTGGGAAAAAACGTAGCGCGACAGGAGTGGGATCACCTCGCCTTCTGAAGTCGTTACTGTCTTGACCCAAAAATAGTACAACACGGGAATCAACTCTCCAGTCTGCGGATCGCGGGTCTGGTAGTAGCGGCGAATCTCCGGGGCCACGTCGCGCTCCAGCCGCTCGAAAGCGGCCCGAAGTTGAGCCTCCGACGCCGGTGTGAACGCCTGACGGACAAGGAAGGTGCTGACAGGGTTGATATCGCAGCCGATGGCCTTTGCCCCGAGCTTCACAGCCTCGCCGAGCGTGGTGCCGCTGCCCATAAAGGGATCGAGCACCACTTTCCCGGCCAGGTCGTGCGTCTTATAAAACTGCGCCCAGGTGTCCGTGCCAGGCTGACTCAACGCCCCGAGCGTGATGCCCCGAAACACCGACCCGAGCCGGGTCGCCCACCACTTGTGGATGTGGTAAATCGGCCGGTTGATCTCCTTTCGCCAGCTTTCCTGCTCGGCGATCTGACTAATCTCGACCAGTGGGAAGTCGCACTCCAGTGCAGTCGCGACGGACGCATGAGAAAGCCCGATCTTATCGGTGATGGTGTTCATTCTTCGTCCGGCTGGTTGTTCTCATCGGGCAGAACAGGAGTGCCGGTCATTGCGACAGGCTTGCTGGTCTGGCCCTTGAGACGGTACGCCACGAATCGGTGCTGAGTACCTGCGCTGGGATTTGGCACGCGCTCTGCACGCAGTTCGTTCGTGCGTAGGTCGAAGTTGTAGCCAACCACCAGTGTCTCGGCCTCGACACGAGTGAGGTTGCCCACCACCTGGTAGCGTTCATCCGTGTCGAAGTTTTCCGGCAGAATCAGGGTCATCAGGCCCGTGGTGCCTTCAGTCAACGCAAATGGTGTGGGCGCGACATACATCTTCCGGTCACGGATCATGATGTCCCCGTAGGTTCCAAAGCCCTTCACGCTCTTGTTCTTGTGGACATAGTTATGGTCGGCGTTGAGGAAATCGCCGTGACACACCACGAGGTCAACGACAGGATACTGCTTTCGACCGCTGCTCTGGTCGGCATAGACAGAGAGGTCAGCCGGGTATCGGCCAAACACGTAGAAGATTTGGCGGCCGTTGTGGTAGCCGGTCGGCACCTGACTGTTCGAATCATAATCCTTCTCGCGGCCAGGCCATGCAAGCCCTTTGATTTCGTAGCCCTCGGTGTACTCGACCAGGCAGAAGTCGGGGTAGGTATTGCGACCAGACCCCTCGAAGTGGAGCGCGAGCTTTTGCAGACGCTGCTGAAACCAGTTTTGGAAGTGAAATTCTTTGTCCTTGGCGGATACGGATTCGATCAGCTCCCCGGCTTGTACGGCTAACACGCATTGCTCGAACACGTCGAAGCAGGTGGTCTTATTGGTCATCTTTTTGTTATCCCTTCAAGGTTCAAATTGCCATGCTCGGCTGTACTACGCCACAGTGCTTATAGATCGTGGTGCGCGATACTCCATAGTCACGCGCCAGCTCAGCGACACTGGTATTCGGATCACGCAAAAGCGTCTTGATGTGCCTAATCTGCTTCGCATCCAGCTTAGGCTTCCTGCCGCCCACACGGCCACGGGCACGAGCGGCGGCAAGGCCAGCTTGGGTGCGCTCTCGAATCAGATTGCGCTCGAACTCTGCCAACGCCGCGAATAGGTGAAACATTAGCTTACCCGAGGCGTTCGTCGTCTCGATCTTCTCGGTCAATGACTCGAAGCCAATGCCCTTCTCGACCAATTCGGTCACTATGCGCACGAGGTCGGGCAGGCTACGCCCCAGGCGATCCAACCGCCAGACGACAAGGGTGTCACCCTCCCGCAGGTCGGCCAAGCACTCTTCGAGCTGAGGACGGGCAACCGTGGACTTACCGCTCGCGGTGTCTTGGTAGACACGCTGACACCCAGCGCGCTCCAAGGCATCCGCCTGAAGCGCAGTCGTTTGATCGTCAGTTGACACTCGGGCATAGCCAAAACGCAACTTTCCCATACGTTTTCGCTCCATAGAAAACTGAACGGGTATTTTAACACTCAAGGTAGCCTCCAGCCAATGAAAAGGGCAGCTCTCAGAGCTGCCCAAGAAATGACCGTTTTGTGAACAGCCGGGAAACCACGGTTCAACGTAGAGCCGCCAAACCTAGATCAATAGTGGTTACCGGTGGCACGCAGGCACCGCGTTTTCATCTTCGGTGCCCCAGGCACTCAACCAGGTGCGCACTTCCTGGCCGGTGAGGTGTCGGCCGGTTTCCTGATATGCAGCCCAAGATGTCAAGGCTTCCTGCGCTCCTGCAGCGTCGCTTTCGGCCAGTGCATCTTCCTGAAATGCGCCGATATCCAGTCGTACATTTGAAATTCGGAGAGCAAGACTGCTGCTTGCCCGAACGCTCCAGTGCCCGCGTTCGATCTGTGTCAGGGTAAAAGCGGCGCAGTTTGGCATAGGAAAGCCGAGCTGAAAGTGTCGGAAAGAACGCATGCCTGCAGCGTCGTCCGCCGTATAGCCCAGTAACCGCCATAGCAACAGCCCGAACCAAATGCCATGACCGAAAATAACGGACGCATCAGGTAAATCATCCATGCCGGCCATGAACGCAATAACGCGAGCATCAAATTCTGCAAATGTGTCAGCATTCGCACCGATGCGTCGATGGATATTAGGATCGTCCCAATATGCCTTCACGAAGGGTTTGCGCTGCGCCCCGTCCAGTCCATCAATCAGTGCAGGATCAATTACGGAAAACTCGTTTAGATGAGGACACACTTTCGGGCATACGTCAAACCGTTCGCAATATGGCTGCGCCGTTTGGTGCGTTCGGATGAAACTCGACACCAGTACAGTCGCCGGCGTCACGTCAAGCGCGGTCGCAAGCTCACGCGCCTGCAGGCGGCCCAGGTCGGACAGCGGGATAGCGTCGTGTGGCATAGTGACGCCACCCGCGTTCGCCACGCTTTCAGCATGACGGATAAAGGTCAGTTTCTTCATCCGCCAAGCGTAGCATAGGATGCGTGTACACGCTGCCGATTAAGGCTCAGGGCCTTTTTCCGAAGATTTTCCCCGTCCAATCATCTGTGTTTTGCCATAGATGATTACAGGCCGATAATTTCCGAATGCAGCATGTCGGTTTTGGGATCGACCAACCCCAGCTTTAAGCCTTGCCGACTACCGTGTCGTGCCGTCAGATAAAGCTGCATTGCTTTGCGCAGAATCTCGCCTTTGCTGGATTGGGTTTCGGTCGCTGCCCGGTCAATTTCGCGGTTCAGGTCATCGGACAGGATTAATTTCAGACTTACGCTCATAACGATGCACCTCAAATGTTTGTAGCACTGACCACAGGCAAATCAAACAGACGGCCCCACAGGTCAAGTGCCTGCCCTTGAATCGTCGGAATGCTGGTATCTCGCGCCCACCAGTCATTTGCCGCGCCGACAATCAAATCAGGGCCGTGCGTCATACTGACCAGGAACGGAAACACTAGCAGCTGCTCATAGCAGATCGAGTAAGCTACCTTGCGGCCGGCGACCTGGCCGACACCACTGCCCAGCGGATCGGCCGCGATAGATTCCGCAGCCCACGGCCGCCACATGCCAATCGGCACCGGCACGCGCTGGACCAGCGGACCGCTGGCATCGCCCAGAGCAACCAGTGCATTTTGCAGCTGCCGACCAGGTACGGCCACTTCGGCACCCACCAGGATCGCGCTGCCCTTCGCTTTCAGCCTGGCCGACACATCGGCCAGCATCATTGCGGCGAATTCGTTGCCCTGGCGGACACGCGGCAAGACCGTTTCAGGCAAGACTACCACCCGCCCAGGTTCGACCTGGCCGGCGATCATCAGAATCTGCATGACGCGCTTTCCGTCGCCCAACAAATCGGGCTTGGCGTCCGTCTGCAGACGCGCAAAGTGTGTGTTTTGCGCCGACCAGGTAGCCACCCAGGGCGCAGGCTTGAGCCACTGTGCCGCGCAGACATTCGCCACCACAGCGACACCGGCGACCGTTGCCACCACAGGCCAGCTACTCAACACCACGGCCACCAGACCGATAACCAGGAGCGCCAGGCCAACGAAGCCCAGCTCAGGGAAAACGACGCCGGCGGTCGTCAGAGGATGAGTCCAGCCGATAAAGCCAAGGGGAGGCAATGCCGTCAGCGCCAGGGCAACCGGCATGGTCCACGCCTGTCGGCGTGGGTTTTGACTCCAAAGGAGAAACCAGGGCAAGGCATTGATCGAGCCGGCGGCCAGCCAAAGCGCCCAGCTAAACCAGACCGGGGCCGATTCAGCGAAAAAAATGCCGGCACCGAAAGGCAGGCCCCGGCTGCCGGCCAGGTAATAGGCCAGCACGGTAACGCCTGCCCATCGCCTCGATGTAGACCAATGCCAAAGGAGCGGCATAACGGCCGCCAGGCCGATCAGCCAGGTAAAGCCTTCATGTCCCCAGGCGAAGCCGCATAGAGCCCCGCCGGCAACCAACAGCGGCCGCCTGGCGCTCATTGCGCACGCCCCCGCTGCTGTCCCCGCCGGCTGGTAAGGAAGGCTACGTCGAGATTAAGGAAGAGCCACCAGCCGCCCTGGTAGGCATCGTCATCTTGAAGGTCTTCAAGATAGGAGGTTTTTGGGGCGTTGCCGCGATAGTGCGCTGCAATCGTTTCTTCCAGCCGGTCGGGCAGCTCGCTCACAGAATCGGCCATCGCAGATAGCTCGAAATCCGGCAGCGTCGCGCCGATTACGCCTTGGGCATCGGTTCGGACATAGGCAAGGTAGAACATCGTTATTGCCCTCCGCGCTGGTGAAGTTGGCCCAAATTCCCGCCTTTGGTGTATCTTTGCAATGTCATGGTTGCTCTCTCAATGGGTTTTCGTGACAGGCAGTGCGGACGCCGCAAACGTCCTCGCTGCCACCTTCGCTAAGGTCGCGCTGTCGATTTCCCGGAACGACAATACCGCCAGCGGATCGCCCAGGACATCCAGCAGATTGTCGAAATCCCAAAGGTCAATCGGCGATACCACCATATCGGCCGTATCCTCATCGCACCAGGCTAAAAACAGCCTGCCGTCAGCCTCCAGGACATACCGTACTGTCCCCGCGCCGCGTTCCGACAGCGAGTCATCGAATACGTGATGGACTGACGTGGCTTCCGTCATAGCTGCCAGCGCCAGGGTAAGCTCGTTGCTTCGATCATTCATATCCCGTTCTCCATTGCTGTTGAAATTTGTAGTCGGCAGCTTCATGCGTCGGCCCCTTCCTCGCTCGGCATGAGCGGACGGCCGCCGTCGTCCTTGAACGTCGCTTCACACTTTGGCGTCGCATTCCAGTTGGTGCAGTACCAGAACGTGCCCTTTCGTCCTTCCTTGCGCCTGAGCGTCCCTGTGCCGCATTGCGGGCAAGGTTCCGCCGTCCGGTCGCTGGCTTCCATATACGCCGTGACCTTGGCCTTGGTGGAGGTCGTGAACAGCGCCGGCAGCCGATCCAGGAACATCGCGTTGCGTTCCGTCATCAGCTCGGTCGCCTTTTGCTTGTCGGCCGGCGTCGGTAGCGTGAAGGCCAGCCATTCCCGCAACCCGTCCAGCATGGCAACGACGATCTGCTGCTCGGCGCGGTCCTTCTCGACCTGGCGCGCAAGCCGATTGATCGTCGCAGCTATTCGCGCCTCCACATCCGCCAGGTAATCCCGTTCCTCTTCCTGCCGCAGATAGGCGTCGATTGCGCAGCGAATGAGATTCCCGACCGCGAGCTTTCCGCCGGCCCTCGCTTCGAGCTGTTGTCGCTGCTCATCATCCAGGCGCACGGAATATGTCCGTTTTGCTGCCATAGGCACCTCCGATACTCGTATTGCAAATGCGCCATGCAATCGCAATACATTTTTGATAAACGCAGTACGCGGCAAGGCCGCATGCTGCAACGTAAAACTACAAAAACAGCAGCGCAGCGCAACACCCCCTTTATGTTCCACTAAGAAAAATCATGAGGGGTTGTGCAGTACGATTTTCCCGCTACGCCAAATATCTGATTCCACGCTGTGCTTACGCGAGAATCCACTACAGTCCGCACTATCGCCGCAACAAGATGACAACAAAGCGCAACAGGAAATGAACAAAACGGATGCAACCTGGATGCACTTTGGACCGAAATCGGAACAAGAACGGAACAAAGCGCAACAGGTCGAAACAGAAAATGAACAAAATGGATGCACATTGGACGCATAGCGGATTCATATTGCCAACACACGGAATTCCGATGCGTGTACACGTATCGGATGCGCGACATACCGATGTGCGCCTCAAAAAATCGGCGCTGTCTTCCGCTCCCCAAGCCGGCGGATCGTATCGAGAATTCGCTTGTTACCTCTGCGTCGCGCTGGCGTCGGGATTGGCTGACCCGCTGCTCGATGCGCGGCTTTGATTTCGTCCCATCTGGCGGACAGTGCCTTCAATGCCTCGTCGTAGCCACCACCTTCCGCCTTGGCGGTTGGCTGCTCGGTCAGCCAGGCCGCCCAGACGGTGCTGCCACGGCGAAAGGTGGGGATGACTTCAACGGCGAACCCGTCAATTTTTGGTGCTTTGCTCATTTTTTCTGACTCCTGTTCGTGAATTGTGATGACTGAGTAATCGTTATTTTTTCAATTCCGATGACTCAGCAATCGGAATTGCCTACTCGTCGCCGTGGTGCGTCTGGATCGAACCGCCTGCAGCGCCGCCGGTTTTCTCCATCTCGGTCAGTACCTGTTTTGCCGCATCGGTGGCTTTGCTCGATGCCGCCGGCGCAGCGGGTCCAGAGTTCGCGCTTTCAGGGCCTTTAGCTGCATCCGCTGCTGGTGTGACTGTCGAAGCTGTCGTAGCGGGCGCAGGACTTGCATTTACGCCTTCGGTCCCCTTGGTAGCGTCGGCTACTGGTGCGGGTGGTGATGCTGCAGCGCTCGTGGTCGTCGGCACCGGCGCGGTCGGCGCGGCGGCCGATTTGTCCGATTCAGACGCAGCGGGTGCGGCGACCGGCGTAGCCCCGCTGGTTGCGTCACTGTTTGGCGCTGGTGGCGTGTCGCGGGTTGGTGTCGGCGGTGTGTCGTCGCTGGCCTGTGGTTGGGCGCTATCGGTCGCCGGCGGAACCTGGCTTGTTGGCCCTGCAGGCGACGCCGGCGCTGGCGGTTGACCACCCGGCACGGATGCCGCCGGACTTCCGGCCGCCTTCGCTTCTCGGATGCTTGCCGTCTTGGCGTCCATCCGGTTCGCCAGCTTGCCGCCGGAGGATTCCGCACCCAACCCCTTGATCCCGTCCATCGCGGCCTCGCCGACCGCGCTGCCAATCGCGCCGGCAGCGCCGGCCGTGGTCGCCATCATGCCGGTCGCACCCTTTTCTCGCGCCTGGGCGATAGCGGATTGGCCTGCTTTGATCGCGCCGGCGACACCATTGGCCGCGCCGGTCCCGAGGGCGTATGCGCCACCCGCCACCGCTCCGATTGCGCCGCCGGCGACCAGGCCCGCGCCAACGCCGTCGCCGGCCGACAAGGAAGCGGTCCCGCCCAACAGGTCCGACGCCAAAGTGGGAACCTTCAAAGTCAGCATCAACAACAGCACCGAGCCGGCCAGCACGGTCCAAATTGGCGAGAGGTTGGTCAACGATAGGTTGCCGATCTCGGTGCCGAAGGCAGCCGCGAGCGTGGTGCCGACCGCGATGATGAAATAGATCGCCATGAAGCGAACGCCGTACACAATCGGCGTCGTGATGACCTTCATCGCCATGTCTCGCGTGAATTTGAGCGTGCCGAAGGCCAACACAATCGGGTACACGGCCAGATAGAACCAAAGCTGTACCCACGCCACGGCGAATTGCGCAGCCAGCAGCGAATAGCAAACGATGATGACGATCAGTGCCATGCCGATCAGGATGGCGGCGAACGGATTGCTCATCGCCGCGATGCCGGCCGGGACCGGCACGCCGGCGACCGTGGCATTGTCGGAAAACTTCGTCATCATCAGGTTCACCATGTCTACGCCTTGCCAGAACACGTCGCTAGGGCTGATGGCCGTGGTGCCGGCTCCGGTCTTGCCGATCTGGATGAAGCTGTTGACGAAGGCGAGCGGCACGCTGGGATTGTTGATGAGCCAAATCACCAGGCTGGCCCACATCAGGCGCATGATGACGGCGGTGCCGATTTCAACGGCGTCGGCATTCTTGAGCGTGCGGCTTGCCGCCAGCCAGCAGATGTCGAGCGTGAACAGCGTATAGGTCAGCTTGAGCGCAATCGAGGTGATGTTTTGCCCGAACTGCGTGGCCGCCGTCTGGTACTGCGTCATGATCGAACCCAGGTCGTATTCGCCGGTCGCAAACGCCGGCGATGCCACCAGGACCAGGCTGGCGAGCATCAGGAGCCATTTGGATTTCTTCATGTCAGTACCCCTTAAAGCCGCTCTCGCCGGGCTTGCGTACTTTGCCGTCGCCCTGGTGCGTCAGTTGTTTCATGGCGTCGTCTTGTTCTTTTTGGCGTTGCCTTGCCTCTTGATCCGCTTTGCTATCGCAACCAGTCAGCAGCGAGAACAGCGCGACGATGAGAACCGCGACGGTGAGCGCACCCCATTTCCGCTGCGGTGGCGTGAGGTTGCGGGTCAGATTGTTTAGCGTGTGCATCATGTCGATTCCCCCTGGTTAGAAGCTCTTGAAGCCGCTTTGGTTGGATTGCCGCACCGTGCCGTTGCCCTGCTTCATGAGCGTTTGCGTGGCGTCGGTCTGGTTGGATTGGATTTGCGCCTGCGCGGCCAGGAAGTTCGACTGCGATTGCGTCTGCGCGGCGATCAGTTGGCGTAGCTTCTGCAATTGGTCGATGGTCTGGCTGGCGATCATGTTGCCGGCCTGGACGGCCTGCAGCGCACCAGGCGAGCCGGCGGAAATACCTTGAATCTGCTGGATGGCGGCCCGCTCGCTGGTGAACTGGCTGGCGTTCAAGCCGGCCGCCTGCAGGGCGGAATTCAGACCGTCGAACGCTTTGCCGATCAGGGCCTTGTACTGACTGCCGTAGTTGGTCGCGCCAGCGCTTTGCGCGTAACCGGGGTATGCCTGGCGAAACTGCTGGTCGATGTTGCCGGCCGCGTAGCTGATGGCTGTGGTTTGGCTGACCAGTTGCGTGAGCTGGGTCAAATCCTGCTGCGCCTGGCCCCATAGCTGCTGCGGGGCCGCGATCAGGTTTTGCAGCTGCGTATGCACGTCGTTCATCGTCTGCAGCGTCTGCTGAACCTCCGTGTACAGTTGCGACGATTGAATGACCAACTCGCCGTTATTCAGAATCTGCGTGACTTCGGTTGCGCCGCCGTTGCCGGCCACGCTGCCGGCCTGTGCGTTCGAGACAATCATGGTGCATGCCAAGGCGGCAATCACCGCCCTGCGCTTTGCTGTTTGGATCATTTGCTTTTCCTTTTTGGTGTCATCCGGCTTGTGGTTCGGCTGAAGGTTGTCCACAGGTGCCGGGGTTAAATATATGGTTAAAACATGGTTAACGACCCGTCGAATTCGCCGGAAAGACAAGCCTGATGCGGGTTTCGGCGATTTGGGGCGTACTCCATAGGTCGGTAGTCCGTACTTCATAGGTCGGTAGTGCGTACTCCAAAGGTCGGTAGTGGCGGTGCGCGGGCGTACTCCATAGGTCGGTAGTTCATAGCCGCTCCGTATGCACCAGTTCGCCCCGGATTTCGCCATGCTTGAGGAAGCCAACATGGACCAGCTCGGCCAGGGCTGTGACAACCAGCTGTTTGAATTTGCGCGGCGTTTCGGTAGTGCAGCCGCATCCCCGCTGCAAGGTGCCCAACTTGACCGGCACCGGCTCGCGGTGCGAGGCCAGGTAGCCGTGTAACCAGGTGGCGACGCCGGTGGGCAGCGCGAGCCGTTGCGTCCATTGCAGATGCGTGAAATGCACGTCGCCGAACAGCTCGACCATTTCCGGTGCGATGAATACGCGCCACTTCGGCAATCGAGCGCCGGTCGCCTCGTCCTGCCACTCGAATTTCGGGATCATGGACAGGCTCACGCCACGCGCCAGGCGTTTGGAATGGATCGCCAGGGATGTCGCTTGCATGCGCCGCAGGCTCTCGCACAAGCGCTCGATGTGACCCGGATTCGGCTTTGACCTGGTGAGCCGCAGCGCCTGGACCATGCTGTACGCGGTGAACTCGACCGGACGGCCGATTGGCACCTCTTTTGCCAGGTGAATCAGTTGCAGCCATACCGATTCATCGGTCTGGCGCAGCTCTTCCCCGGTGAAGCTGATGCGCGCCGACTGGTCAATGATCGCAATCGTTTCGTTTTTGAAGTAGCGCCGGGGCTGATTGCGATTCCTCGCGTTGAACAGCGCGGAACGCAGGATTTCGTTCGGCATGCAGCGGATTTCGTCGCCCCACAGAGGGAGCTGCACGGCGATAGGTTGCTTCGGCGGCTCCTGTGCCCGTGGCTTACCCTTCGCACGCTCCGCCATGCCCTGGACAAGCGCCAGAAGGTCGGTGCGACTTGAAGGCAAAGCATCGCCTACCGAACGCAAGGTCATGAGTAGCGCTCGCTTATTGCTTGAAGTCGCGGCTCAAGAACTGAGCGATGTCCGATGTCCGAAAAAACAACCGGCGACCGATTTTCACCTTGGCAGTGTTGATGTGCTGTGCCAGTTCGCTATTTGTGCGGAGAAACATCCGCACGGCTTCCGGCGAGCGGTCAAGCAGGACGGCAAGCCCTGACAGCGGGATCAAAGGCCCAAAACGCTCAACCAAACTCTCTTCCATAGTCATGATTTCCCATCCCTTGCGTAAGATTGCGTAACGTGCGGTCGATTGCTGCAGGATGCCGAGGAATGCGGTATGCTTAAACTTATTAAGTTTTCAAAATGGTTGACATGACGAAGACGACAGCAATCACGATCTGGTCGGGCTGTGATTCTGATGTGGAGGAAGCTATCAACGCCGTCATACAGGCGTGGGGGCCGTACTCGGCAAAATCGCGTCGCTTTTCGATTTTTCGGCTACTACGCGAGCAGCTCGACCCTGTGTGGTTCGACTTCTGCCAGCGCACATCTGCATTGAGTTGCGAAAAATTGAATCAGGCTTGGGCGCGATACCAGAATGGGCGAGCTTTCCGCGGCCAACAGAGTTGCCAGGAATTGCCCTTGAAGGGAGCATCTCCACCAAGCCTGCTGGCACAATATCTTGGCTTCAACGAGCTTGATTGGTTTCTCAAAACGGTCGCACGCAATGCCGCAGAGAGAGATATCGACCTAATCCCGACACTAGACAGCCTGCGCGAGCTGGCGATTGCTTGCAGAACGAAGCAGCCCAAGCGGCTGGGAAAAGTGAGGCTATTACCGGGCAAGGAAAAGTGCCGGTACTGCGACCAGCTGACGGAGCTTGCAGTAGCCCTCGCCAATGACGACGACTCAGGCTTGGGTCGTAGTTCGCTCTATTGCAGCGCACATAAGCCCAAGAAGGTGCTTTCTGACGCGGTTGGCGGAAAATACCAAAAGGCGAGGCGGAGCCAAGGGGCTTTCGACCAAGAATTGGAGCGACTCGATTTCCAAAGCTGGGCGGGAATCAAATCAGCATACGCAAAATCGGGGAATCCACTGGTAGATGAGTTTATTTGGCGACTGTCAGTACATCGTCGCTTAACTCATGAGCAACATTCAGAAAAGTTAGGCACGCTCGAAACAAAGTTACGATGGGAAGCCCGCATGATGGTAGATCGACGCATGACTGATCGGAAAAAGGAAATTGTTGCGCTCTTATGTTCAGGAATAACTCAGATTGAAGCAGCGAAACAACTTGGACTGAAGTCGCGCCAAGCAATTTCCAAAGCCCTTCAATCCATTCATGCAGACTATCGGCTAGATCTTCACTGCCAAGTTGCCAACTGAGGTGTAATCGCTCCTGGCAGAGTTCATTACGATGCGTGTACACGCATCGCTTTTGCGCTGCAATCTTCATGTCAACCATTTTGAAAACTTAATAAGTTTAAGCATGCCGCATCCCTTGGCATCCTCTGGCATCAACAGGAAGGATGAGACGAAATGCGGAAAGAAAAGACATTGATCAATCGAAAAAAGCTGCTGGCGATGATTCCGCTTTCGGAGCGAACCATTTTCAACATGGAACAGCGTGGCGACTTCCCGCGTCGTATCGTGCTCACCAGCCGGAACGTAGCCTGGGATTTGGCCGAAATCGAGGAATGGATCGAGTCGAGAAAGTCATCAAGCGCCCAGCCAATACGTCCAGGGTTCACTCCGCCGGCCGTGGCCGCTTGATCGCCCATTCGTCAATCATGTCGGCCCAATCCTGAAGCATGGCTGTGCGCTGCTCCCGGTACTCGGCCTTGTTGTAAACCGCCCGCACTCCCCGCTGCTCGTGCGCAAGGCACTTCTCAATCCAGTCGGTGTTATAGCCGGCCTCATGCAGTAGCGTGCTGGCCGTTCGCCGCAAATCGTGCGGCCCAAACTTGGCGAGTGGTTTTCCTTCCTTCTGCGCCAGCCTGTACGTCAGCGTCAGCACCTGGTTGAGTGTCGCGCTGCTCATTGGCGTATCAGAATCGTACCGAGACGGCAGCACATACTCCGAACCGCCGGCAAAAGTCTTCAACGCAATGAAGATGTCCAGCGCCTGGCGCGACAGGAATACCAGGTGTGGGTTACGCCGCTTCATCCGCTCCTTTGGGATCGTCCACAGCGCCTCGCTAAAATTGATCTCGCTCCACGTCGCATTTGTCAGCTCGCTTTTGCGGACCATCGTCAACAGCAGCAACTTCGCCGCCGCACGGATCGATGGCGTGGTGCCAATGCGCTCGATGTACTGGTACATCAGCCCGATTTCATCAGGCGTCAGCGCACGGTCACGCGGCTCGAATTTGGCTATGGTCGTCGGGCGCACAAGCTCGGCCGGATTCTCGACCTTTTGGCCCCGTTCGATGGCCCAGCGATAGACCTGCAACACCACTTCACGAGCATGTACTGCTGTCGCCGGAGCGCCCCGTTCCACAATGGCATCGGTCAATGCTCGCAAGTCTTCGTGGGTGATTTCGATCAACTTTTGATTGCCAAATTTCGGCTTCAACTCGCGCTCGAAAATCGACCGGCGCATGTCGCGGGTGGAGTCGGCCATCTGGTAGCCACGCAGCCATTTTTCCGCCCAGGCTCCAAACGTCTCGGCGTCCTTGGTGCGCGCCTTGTCCCGCGCCTTCTCTTTCGCCGGCGACTTCCCGCCGGCGATCATCTTCTTGGCTTCGCCCAGCTGCTCGCGGGCTTCCGCCAAGGTAATACCGCCTACGCCATAGCGCCCGAAGGTGATGGTTTCCTGCCTGCCGTTGATCGAGTAGTTGTAGCGAAAGGAGATCGACCCGCCGGTGGTGACGGCTACATAAAGGCCGTCGCGGTCGTTCACTTTGTAAAGTTTCTCTGTCGGCTTCAGGTTGCGCAACTTGGTATCAGTGAGCATGGCTTCCTTCCTCTTAGGCAAGAAATACCATGATCGAAAATCGCACGACAAAACAATGCAACTTACTGATTACAAACAGTTTATTGAATTTTGATACCATGCGCCACATGAGACACATGGCATGGTATCGAGTGCCGATCATGGCATCGCTTCGCTATCATACCATCAAGAATGCCATGAAAAAATGTTGCTTGCCGTTGCCAACTCGTGCCAGTCAATGCCAAACAAAACAACAAAAAAGCCCGCTAAATCACGGGCTTATGTGTAGTTTACTACCTATGAGTGCCAGCAGTTGCCAGACATCAAATCATTCCCACTCAATCGTCGCCGGCGGCTTACCGGAAATATCGTACACCACACGATTGATGCCACGCACCTCATTGATGATGCGGTTAGACACCCGCCCCAGCAACTCATGCGGCAAATGCGCCCAATGCGCGGTCATGAAATCCTGCGTTTGCACTGCACGCAGGGCAACCACGTATTCATAAGTACGGCCATCGCCCATCACACCAACCGATTTGACCGGCAAGAACACCGCAAACGCCTGGCTGGTCTTGTCGTACCAGGACTCGTCCTCGTCGTCCTTGGTATTGCGCAGCTCTTCGATGAAGATGGCATCAGCGCGGCGCAGCAGGTCGGCGAATTCCTTTTTGACTTCCCCCAGGATCCGCACACCCAAACCCGGACCAGGGAACGGATGGCGATACACCATCGCATGCGGCAAACCGAGTGCGACGCCCAGCTTGCGCACTTCATCCTTGAACAATTCGCGCAGCGGTTCCAGCAATTGCAGGTTCAGGGTTTCCGGCAGGCCGCCGACATTGTGGTGGCTCTTGATGGTGTGCGCGGCGTTCTTGCCTTTGCCGGCGCTTTCGATCACGTCTGGATAAATCGTCCCTTGCGCCAGCCATTTTGCATTCTTCAGCTTGGCCGATTCGGCCTGGAACACTTCAACGAATTCACGGCCGATGATCTTGCGTTTCGCTTCCGGATCGGTGACGCCGGTCAGGTGGCCCATGAATTGTGCCGTGGCGTCGACATGAATCACCTTGACGCCGAGATTCTTGGCAAACATCTCCATGACCATCTTGCCTTCGTCGAGGCGCAACAGGCCGTGGTCGACGAATACGCAAGTCAGCTGATCGCCGATGGCGCGATGGATCAGGGCTGCGGCGACACTGCTGTCAACGCCGCCGGACAAACCCAGGATTACTTCGTCGCTACCGACTTGCTTGCGGATCGACTCAACCGCCTCGGCGATGTAGTCCGGCATGTTCCAGTCTGGTGTGCAGCCGCAGATATCGATGACAAAGCGCGTCAGGATCGCTTCGCCTTGCACGGTGTGGGTGACTTCCGGATGGAACTGCACCGCATAGAATTTACGCTCTTCGTCGGCCATGCCGGCGACCGGGCAGTTCGGGGTCGATGCCATCAGCTTGAAGCCTGGCGGCATTTCATTGACCTTGTCGCCGTGACTCATCCAGACTTTCAGCATGGCGTGCGAATCGGGTGTGACGAAATCGCTGATATCTTTCAGCAGCGCTGTATGACCCCGCGCACGGACTTCGGCGTACCCGAATTCACGGACCTTGCCCATCTCGACCTTGCCGCCCAGTTGCTCGGCCATGGTTTGCATGCCGTAGCAGATGCCGAACACCGGCACGCCAAGCTCGAATACTGCTTGCGGTGCACGTGGGGTATCGCCGTCGGTGACGCTATTCGGGCCGCCCGACAAGATCACGCCGGCAGCACCATAGTTACGGATGAACTCGTCGGACACGTCGTAAGGATAAACCTCAGAAAACACGCCAGCTTCGCGCACGCGCCGTGCGATCAGTTGGGTTACCTGGGAGCCGAAATCGAGGATGAGGATTTTTGAGTGCATGGTGGAGGCCTGGTAGCTGATTTAGCAAAAAATGAGAATTTTTAAACTGCACGCGCCACCTGCGACTATGCCGCAGGTGGCGCGTTCATGAGACAGAGTCAAGACCGTGTGTAGTGCTTCGTGAATGGAGGAGCCATAGAAGTGGTGCATTTTAGTGTCAGGCTAGGCGTAAACCGGAGCGATAGTGGAACTATCGCGAGGATTTGCAACAACGCCTGACACTAAAAGGTGCCGCTTATATGGTTTCACCATTTGCGAAACACTGCACCAAATCAATCGGTACGATAGTTTGGCGCTTCCTTGGTAATCTGCACATCATGGACATGCGACTCGCGCATGCCGGCTGAAGTGATTTCGACAAACTCGGCTTTTTCGCGCAGCTCGTCGATCGTCGCACAACCGCAATAGCCCATGGAGGAACGTACGCCGCCGACCAGCTGGTACAAGATGGTCAACACGCTGCCCTTGTAAGGCACCCGGCCCTCAATGCCTTCCGGTACGAACTTGTCAGCCTTGTTGGCGGAATCCTGGAAGTAGCGGTCGGCAGAACCGTCCGACATCGCACCCAGGCTACCCATGCCGCGATACGATTTGTAGCTGCGGCCCTGGAACAGGATCACTTCGCCCGGCGCTTCTTCAGTACCGGCGAACATGCTGCCCATCATCACGGTGGAGGCGCCAGCTGCGAGTGCCTTGGCGATGTCACCCGAAAAACGGATGCCGCCGTCGGCGATACATGGAATGCCTGTGCCCTTGAGTGCTTGCGCGACGTTGGAGATGGCGGAAATCTGCGGCACGCCGACACCAGCCACGATCCGTGTAGTACAGATCGAGCCTGGGCCGATGCCGACCTTGACGCCGTCAGCGCCATGATCAGCCAGCGCCTTGGCGGCGGCAGCGGTAGCGATATTGCCGCCGATGACTTCAACCTGCGGGAAATTCTGCTTGACCCACTTGACGCGATCCAGCACGCCTTTGGAGTGACCGTGCGCGGTATCGACCACGATGACGTCGACGCCGGCTTTCACCAGCAACTCGATCCGTTCTTCGTTATCGGCGCCGACGCCGACTGCTGCACCAACCCGCAGCTTGCCCTGGCTATCCTTGGATGCCAGCGGGTGCGAGGTGGACTTCTGGATATCCTTGACCGTGATCAGGCCGCGCAGCTCGAAGGCGTCGTTGACCACCATCACGCGCTCCAGGCGGTGCTTGTTCATCAAGCGCTTGGCTTCCGACAGATCGGCGCCGTCCTTGACGTACACCAGCTTTTCGCGCGGGGTCATCTTGGCGCTGACTTCCGCATCCAACTCTTCTTCAAAACGCAGATCGCGGTTGGTGATGATGCCGACCAAGCGGTTGCCGTCGACCACCGGGAAACCGCTGATACCATGCAGTTCTGACAATGCCATCACTTCACGGATGCGCATGTTCGGCGGAATCGTGATCGGATCACGCACCACGCCGGATTCAAAACGCTTGACCTTGGACACTTCGCGCGCTTGTTCTTGCGCGGTCAGGTTCTTGTGAATAATGCCGATGCCGCCCTCTTGCGCCATGGCGATCGCCAGCCGGGCTTCAGTCACGGTGTCCATTGCCGCCGACAACAACGGAATGTTGAGGTCGATATTACGGCTCAGGCGTGTCTTGAGAGTAGTGTCTTTGGGGAGGACGTCCGAATAAGCGGGGACTAACAGCACGTCATCGAACGTGAGTGCTTTTTGAAGTAGACGCATAGTTTTTCCTATAGGCGCAAAAGCGAATTATACAGAAATCCAGGCAAGTCGCCTAACGCCGCGCGATTTTAGCCGCAACAAGTAAAATATTTCCACAAAGCACTATCCATCAATTGACATGGCTGGTAAAACATGGCGAAATCTGCGCACTGTTTTTAGTTCTACCTTTCCACCTTTGACTTTTTCCACTTCCAATGCGCCACCAAGGACAAGCAATGAATGCACCTCGCCTGAAACAGGTTTTCTCCGCCACTGCGGCACTGGTCTTGCTCAGCCTGGCGACTTCCGCCCTGGCGCAATTCGTGTGGCTGGATGATAAAGGCGTCAAACAATATTCAGACCAGCCGCCGCCGCCTTCTGTCCCGAACAAGCGCATCCTGAAAGCACCGGGTCAGACCCTGCCGCGCAATGCCGGTTATGTCGGCTCGGAAGATGCGGCAGCTAACGCAGCGACTGCGGACGCTACCGGCGACAGCAAACCGGATACAAAAGCAGCGCCGACCGTCGCCGAGCAGAATGCCGCATTCCAAAAACGCAAAGCTGATCTGGCAGAGAAGAGCAAGAAAGCCGAGCAGGACGCCAAACTGGCCTCTAACAAGGCAGAAAATTGCGCCCGCGCCCGCGCTAACCAGCGCGCCCTGGATTCCGGTGCACGGATTGCCCAGACCGATGCCAACGGCGATCGCTCATATATGACCGATCAGCAGCGAGCGCAGCAAAACGCGCAGAACCAAGAGGCTCTGAACGACTGCCAATGAAATAAGAAGTGAAGTAAACCTGCCACCGCCGCCGCAGGGTGGGCTTGCGTAGCACCGAAACAGGTATGTGCATGGAGAGAATTCCGCGTGGGCATTCGTGCCCACCCTACGGGTATTTACGTACCCGTCGTTCAGCGGCATTTTTTCAAGAGGCGCTGAACGATTGTCAATGGAATATGACGTGAAATCGCCGCCGTAGGGCGGGCACGAATGCCCACGCGGACCGCGATAACCGGAGAACAGGCCCGCGCCACTCAGCGGGCTTTTTTATCAGCGCGCTTGCGGCGCGACTCCATCGGATCGGCAATCAACGGACGATAGATTTCAATCCGGTCCTGATCGCGCAATACGGTATCCAGCGTCTTCAGCTTGCCATAGATGCCGACCCGCCAGCAGCTGAGGTCGATTTCACGTATCTCCTCCAGCAAGCCGCTGCGTTTGATGCCGTCATGCAGCAGCGTCCCAGCCGGTACCGACAACTGCTTCAGAGCCTGCACACCGGGGCTGGCGTAACAGACCTGGATACGTATCAGTGTTTCGGGGGCGGCCTTGTCAGTCATGATGGCCATATACCGCGTCGGCGCGCTTGCAGAAGGAATCGACGAAACTGTTGGCGATCATGCTGAATACCGGTCCGATCAGTTTTTCCAGGATCTTGCTGGAGAATTCGTAATGCAAATCGAATTCGATCTTGCAGGCATCGGCCCGCAGCGCCTTGAAACTCCAGTTGCCGTCGAGATGCTTGAACGGCCCTTCGACCAGGCGCATCTGCATCGCGCTGGGCGGCGCGTTGCTGTTTTCAGTAGTAAACGATTGCTTGATACCGTGGTAATGTATGTTCAGCGTCGCTACCAGCTTGCCGGCAGCCCGTTCACGTACGTCCACCCCGCCGCACCACGGCAGGAATTGCGGGTAGTCTTCGACCCGATCGACCAGCGCAAACATCTGTTCAGCGCTATATCCCAAAAGTACCGTTTTATGCACTACTGCCATTGAGTATCAACCGTTTGATAGAATCACAACTTGAAATTTTAACCGACCTGCGCGATTTTCCTTATACATGAGCATTATTGACAACAAAAAAGTCTTCCACGACTACTTCATCGAAGAGCGTTTCGAGGCAGGCATGGAGTTGCACGGCTGGGAAGTGAAGTCCATCCGCGCCGGCCGCGCCAATCTGAAAGAATCCTATGTCATTGTCCGCAATGGCGAAATCTACCTGTTTGGCGCCCATATCAGCGCCCTCCTCAGCGCATCCAGCCACGTCCATCCGGAGGCAGTGCGCACCCGCAAGCTGCTGCTGCACGCGGAGGAAATCAAGAAGCTGATCATGAAGGTCGAGCGCTCCGGCTACACGCTGGTGCCGATCAACCTGCACTATCTGCGCGGGCGCATCAAATGCGAAATCGGCCTGGCGAAGGGTAAAAAGCAGCATGACAAGCGCGATACCGAGCGTCAGCGCGACGGTGAACGTGAAGTGCAGGCTGCGATGAAGCAGCATCGGCGCTAATCCGTTAAGTCAGACACAATAGAAAACGGCCCCGGCGAAATGTGAATTTCGCCGGGGCCGCGTTTTTTTTGTACCAGTATTACGATTTGGTCTGGGACTTGACCACCTGCAAGGCAGTGGCAATCAAGCCGCTGATATCGCCCATATTGGCCGGGACGATAATCGAATTATTCGTCTTCGCCAGTTGGCCGAAAGCAGCCACATACTGCTCCGCCACTTTCAGATTGACAGCGTCCGAGCCACCTGGCGACTGGATCGCAGCCGCAGTCTTGCGGATCGCTTCGGCGCTGGCTTCGGCAATCGACAGGATCGCTGCAGCCTGGCCTTGGGCGCGGTTGATGGAAGCCTGCTTCTCACCTTCCGATTTGGCAATCGACGCTTCACGCTCACCGGTCGCAATATTGATCTGTTCCTGCTTGCGGCCTTCGGATGCAGCAATCAGCGCCCGCTTCTCACGCTCGGCGGTAATCTGCGCCTGCATCGCATGCAAGATTTCCTTAGGCGGCGTCAGATCCTTGATTTCATAACGCAGCACCTTTACGCCCCAATTCGCGGCTGATTCATCAATCGCGTTGACGATCGTGGTGTTGATGTGATCGCGCTCTTCAAATGTCTTGTCGAGTTCCATTTTGCCGATCACGGAACGCAAGGTGGTTTGCGCCAGCTGCGTGATAGCGGCAATATAGTTGGAGGAACCGTAGGAAGCGCGCATCGGATCGGTAATCTGGAAATACAAGATGCCGTCCACCTGCAACTGCGTGTTATCGCGGGTGATACAAACCTGCGGCGGCACATCCAGCGGGATTTCTTTCAAGATGTGCTTGTAGGCGACGCGATCGATGAACGGCACCACAATGCTCAGCCCCGGCCCCAAGGTTGCATGATATTTACCGAGACGTTCGACTACCCACGCATGCTGCTGCGGCACCACTTTGATCGTCTTGGCTATAAATATGACAACAATCACCAGCAAAATTAACGAGACGCTTCCAAACATGATTTTTTTCCTTATGAATTGATAATAGAGTCGAAGCAGGATCGATCGCCACACTACTGCAGAGCGAAAGACAGGATACGTGCTAGTGCTGATCCGGGCTGTTACCTACAATCAGCCGGCTGCCGCGTATTTCGTGAATAAAAAACAGACCGGCATCGGCATTTGCCGCCGGCGCCAGCTCGACATCCCACATCGCGCCGCGATACTTGACGCGCGCTGTATATGCCCCCGCACCATTGGTACCGGCATCGTGCTGCCACTGTTCGACCGTGATCGACTGGCCGATATCCAGATTGACATTGGGATCGCGCTCAGCCTTGACTCTCGTGCGGCGGCCGAACTTACTCCGTCGCAACACATAGGTGGCGGCCAAAGCTACCACGGCAGCAGCCAGCAATTGCCATTCCACGCCAAAGCCCAGCAGCGCGACGACACTGCCGACGGCGAGGCCAATCGCCACCATCAACAAGTACAAGGTAGTAGTGAATAGCTCTGCCATCACCAGTACGCCAGCTGCCAACATCCACATCACCCATCCGGCCATATGCCATTCTCCGTTATGTAGAGCACCTAGTGTAATCTATTTGACAACTGATGTTGCAATAACTTGCTTCTCATTTAACTCGCGTTCAAAGCGCCAACTGCTGAAACCGATTCAATCCAGTGCTATCCTCCCCACTTCTCCATAGGCTGCGGGCTATTGCACCCCTTCCAGCCAGACAACCATGAACACGATCAATCTTATCCAACAAGCATACAAGAATTTCCAAGAGGGAAATGTCGGCCACGCCGAACGGTCGCTCAAGGATATTTTGAAGAGCCAGCCGAACAATTTCGATGCCTTGCATATTCTCGGCGTAATCTGCGCCGCCACCGGGCAAAGGGACGAAGCTGCGCAGCTGTTCCGGCAAGCCCTGGCGCTGGATGGCAAGAACGTATCGCTGCATTACAAACTTGCGCGGGTACAGTTTGAATCGGGTCAGTTCGAGGCCGCTTTGCGTGCCTATGAAAAAATTATTGCCCTGGGTTATATCAAACCGGAGATCCTGCTGGCCAAGACTGCCGCCCTGATCAATTTGCAGCGCCACCGGGAAGCGCTGGATTGCATCGAACAGGCACTGGCCGAATGGCCCGGGTACGCAGATGGCTGGTCGCACAAAGGCAGCATTTTGTACCAGCTGGGGCATTTTGAAGAGGCCGTGGCTTGCTTTGACAAGGCGCTATCGCTGCAGCCGGCAGCGGCCGACAGCTGGTATAAAAAGAGCCTGGCGCTGGATAAGCTGAAACGCTATGCGGATGCGCTCACCAGCATTGACCGCGCCTTGGCGATAGCGCCAAAAACCGCCACCTACCTGCTGGACCGCGCCGTCATCCTGCATAAGCTGGAACGCTATGCCGAATCTCTGATCGACAATGAAATGGGGCTGGCGCTGGCTCCTGGCAATGCCGAAGCCTGGGGCGATCACGGTCTGACCCTGAGCCGCATGAAACGCCATGAGCAAGCACTCGGCAGCTATCGGCGGGCTCTCGACCTGCGCGCCGATTACGCGGATGTGTTCTCGAATCAATCGCTGTCGCAACTGGTGCTGGGGCAATTTGAAGCGGGTTGGCAAAGTTACGAGTACCGGTGGAAGAAAGGTAATGCCGACTTTCCGCGCCATACCGACATCCCATTGTGGCTGGGCGAGCAAACTATCAGCGGCAAGCGGATTTTGCTCTGGTCGGAACAGGGCCTGGGCGATACTATCCAGTTTTGCCGCTATGCCGCACTGGTCGCGGCGTCAGGGGCTGAGGTGGTGCTGGAAGTCGATCCCGCGCTGAAAACAATCGCCCGGACCATGGGGGATTTCAAGGTCATCGCCATCGGTGAAAAAATTCCACTGGTCGATTATCAAACGCCGTTGATGAGCCTGCCGCTGGTATTCAAAACCGACTTGGCAACCATTCCGGCCTCGCCCTTTTATTTCAAGGCCGATAGCAAGAAAAAGGAAAATTGGAAAAGCCGCCAGAATTTCGCCAGCGGAAAACTGAAAATCGGCCTTGCGTGTTCCGGCAATGCGGGCAATACCAACGATCACCGGCGCTCCATGCCGCTGCAGGAATTTGCACCGTTACTGCAATTGGACGGCGCGGAATTTTTTCTGGTGCAAAAGGATATCAGGGAGACGGATCAGGCATATTTGCTGCAAGCATCAAAGCTCAGGCAAGTGGCAAATGACATTGCAGATTTCGACGACACGGCAGCCATCATCGCCAGCCTGGATCTGGTGATCAGCGTGGATACCTCCGTCGCCCATCTGAGCGGCGCTCTGGGCACGCCAGTCTGGATTCTGCTGCCGTGGGCGCCTGACTGGCGCTGGTTGCTGGATCGCCAAGACAGTCCCTGGTATCCGAGCGCGCGATTGTTCAGGCAGTACCAGACCGGGGACTGGCAGGGGGTGATTGAGCGCGTGACCGGTGCACTGAATGATTTTTTAAGTATCACCTCAAAATAGAGTCAAGGAAAAGTAATAATTTGACAACCATCAAAGATCACGAGAAAGTGAAATATCCTTGACTTAAGTATCCGATTGGATACAATCATGACATGCTTGAGATTTCGCTCTCGAACGTCTTCAAAGACTGGCTTCTTGATTTACGTGATGTTCAAGGTAAAGCTAAAATCCTGACTCGCATCAGATCAGCCGGCCTCGGCAATCTTGGAGATGTTGAACCGGTCGGCGAAGGCGTTAGCGAACTACGCATTCACTGCGGCCCAGGTTACCGCATCTATTTCACCAGGCGCGGCAAAACGTTGATATTACTGCTGGTGGGCGGCGATAAATCCTCGCAGAAAAAGGACATCAAGCTTGCCAGGCAAATGGCGAAATCACTAAAGGAGTGAAACATGAAACAAACATTTTCGCCATTTGACGCGGCTGAATTTCTGGACAGCGATGAGATCATCGCAGCCTATCTTACAGAAGCACTGGCGGACGCCAATCCTGATGTGTTCATTGCTGCGCTAAGTGACGTGGCGAAAGCACGCGGGATAGCGCAAATTGCGAAGGATGCCAAACTTGGCCGCGAGAGCTTGTATAAGGCACTCGCACCGGGTGCAAAGCCGCGTTTTGAAACCATCGCGAAACTGATCAACTCACTCGGCGTAAGAATCGCGATCGTTCCCACTGCTCATTGAAAAGCAACAACGTAGCCATACTTGGGCTAATGACTCAGCCTGCCTGATCGTGCGGCCCGGTTCTTGATTTGAATGATTCACCGCGTCAGCGAATCTTGAATGCCCCATCCGAAGGAGCCGGCTCTACCACGTCTTCGATGGTCACATCAAGTACCCGGGCCGCGGCTGGCCCCTGCCGTGCCCAAAGGATGATGGCCTCAACCGCCGCCACTTCGCCATGAACGCAGGCTTCCACTGAGCCATCCCGGAGATTGCGCACCCAGCCCGACAGGCCCAGGGCAACCGCCTTGTCGGCAAAGGCAGCGCGATAACCGACACCCTGCACTCGTCCTTCTATCGTCAGCCGTTTAGCCATCGCCAGTCTCGCTTTGTTGAATTGAAATGTATTCCATCCTACGCCGGCATGGTAGTCCCCAACTTGGCGGCTAATGCCAGCACAACCAACAGCACCACAGCTTCAACCAGCAACACCAGCCTGAACCCGTTGGCGCCGGCCGCCTGATCATGATCCAGCCGTGCTAACCAATGCCAGCGATTTCGTGCCCCTAGCCCGGCAGCAATGCCAACTGCACAAAGTTTCGCCAGCAATATCCAGGCATAGGCTGAAGCCCAGGGATTGCTGGCATGCCCAAGCGTTCGTGCCACATTAAACATACCGCTACCGACCACCAACAGCAGCGCCAGCGTAGCGATTTTCGATACGCGATGTGCCAATGCGCTGCGCTGCTGCAACGGCCAGGTGGACCAGTCAGATGTCAGCAGCACGCAGATTCCGACTGAGCCAGCCCAGGCTGTGGCTGCCAGCACATGTGCAGTGTGTATCAATACGGAAAAGCTGGCGAAGCCCTGATCTGCCGCGTGCCCGGTTGCTGCCCGTGCCAGCGCGAATCCAACCAGGCCAGTCACGAACAGGGCGCTTCTAACTGGCGATGCAAAGCTGGCCGTGGACACCATCAACATGATCCACGCAATCAACGCGACCCAGACCATGCCGCCAAAATGTGACTGCGTAAGTACCAACCAGAGAGCCGCAGGCAGCTCGACGATACTGGCTTCGGTCATGGCAACGGCGCCGGCGCACAAGTAGGCCGCGAGTCCGACGCCGAGAAACACGCAAGCCATCCGGGCAATGCCGGCGAGTCGCACCGAGGCAGCTGCCGACGACACTCCCCCTTGCAGCACGGCGACGCCGACGGCCGCTGCCAGCGCCATATTCAGCAATCCCGCAAATAGCGGTTGCATCCAGCCGGCGGCCAGGCTCATCACTTCACCGTGAATTTATAGCTCCCCTGAGTACGATGGCCATCGCTTGCGACTGCGATCCATTTCACTTGATATTCGCCAGCTGGCAGGGTTGGCAGCGCTACGCGCATGGTCTTGTGAGTGGTGGTGTCGACCTCGGCTTTGGCGCCGTTGACTTGCTTGCCCTGCGCATTGCTGACGACCAGGCTGCTAAATGCCGGTTCGAGTGTTTCGTTGTAGGTGATGCGGACTTCCTGCGGCGCACTCACTACCGCACCGGCGACGGGAGTCTGCGTTTCAGGCTGTGCGTGTGCCCATGCCTGGCCGATGCTGCCTAAGCTGAGTACGCCGGCGATGACGGACAAACGCAAAAAAGCATGGATGACAGAGCCGTGAAAAAGTGATTTACGCATAATAAGGGCTTTAAAAAATATGGGCTTTTAAAAAATTGGTTTCCCAATCGACTTGGGGAAAATGTCGTCGAAGAAAAAGTGAGTTTGCAGCAACACCCCGATGCCGCGGCCGCTGGCGCGATTGGCGGGGATTTGCATTTCCAGTCCGATCTGGGCGGTACGCGATTCCCAGATGATCCCAGGGTTGATAGTACCCGTGGTGCGGCCCGAGCAACTGCCGCTGGTGCAGGTGCTCATCGCCAGCTCCACTACCGGAATCAGGTTTGAGAAAGGCTTCGACAACCCGACGTTTTTGACGAACGATTGCAAATACGACAAGCTGTATTGTAGCGTCATACCCCAGTTCAGGGTATTCGAAACACTGCTGTCGCTTGCGTATTGCTGGCCAACTGTGCCGGTAATCGCGAATGGCTTGAGCCAGCCCAACGCATCCGGCAGATCACCAAAGCCTTTGCCTGCATAGACCGTTGGCGTATAGGTCGAATAGCTGCTGCCGATGGCCTTGCTGCCGCTGCCGCCGACGGCGCCATTGACGCCGACCGATAACATGAATTCGTGTACGGGATTAACGTACACCAGATACTTGATGCCGAGTCCGGCATTATCGAAACCCTTGACGGCAGGATTGCCGGTGACGCGCTGGGTGGTGTAATTGTCGCCGACGCTGAACGCAAGGTTCGGCGTGATGGTTTTGGAATAGTTGGCCGACCAGGTATTCACACTGACAGCGTTGCCGTCATCGTTGGATATCCTGACGTGGCCGAACTGAAAATCCAGTTCGTCGCCGACGCCAGGATCGTCGACTGCCATAGTAGCCGGAAAGATTCGGTTACCTGCGATGGCATGCGCGTGACCAAGCGGGGTCATGCTTGCAATAGCAAGTCCGAACGTCACGCGAACGAGTGCTACAGTTACGTTAGGCATAGCGTTGATCCAACCTCTCAAATAAAAAATCCTCCCCCTGATTACAAACGGGGGAGGATTTTTGAGTGCCGCAGAATCACCAGATTATTGCGCAGCCGCCAGCTTCTGCCAGGTATCGATCACCGAATCAGGATTCAGTGAAATCGATTCGATTCCTTGCTTCATCAGCCATTCGGCAAAATCCGGATGGTCCGACGGGCCCTGGCCGCAAATACCGACATACTTGCCCTTGGCGATACAAGTCGCAATGACCTTCTCCAGCAATGCCAGGATCGCCGGATCACGCTCGTCGAAATCGGCAGCCAGCAACTCCATGCCGGAATCGCGGTCCAGGCCGAGGGTCAACTGGGTCAGATCGTTGGAGCCGATCGAGAAGCCGTCGAAGTGTTCCAGGAATTGCTCAGCCAGGATCGCGTTCGATGGCACTTCGCACATCATGATCACGCGTAAATCGTTTTCGCCGCGTACCAGGCCGTTCTTGCCGAGCAGGCCGATGACCTTCTCTGCCTGACCCAGGGTCCGCACGAAAGGCACCATGATCTCGACGTTGGTCAAGCCCATGTCGTTACGCACGCGCTTCATCGCCTGGCATTCCATTTCGAATGCTTCGGCAAAGTCGCTCGCCAGATAACGGGCAGCGCCACGGAAGCCCAGCATCGGGTTTTCTTCATCCGGCTCATAACGCGAACCGCCGATCAGCTTCTTGTACTCGTTCGACTTGAAGTCGGACAAGCGCACGATCACTTTTTTCGGCCAGAATGCGGCGGCGATGGTGGCGATCCCTTCGGCCAGCTTGTCGACGTAGAATGCCTTTGGCGACGCATGGCCACGGGCTACCGACTCTACTGCCTTCTTCAGGTCGGCATCGATGTTCGGATATTCCAGGATCGCGCGCGGGTGTACGCCGATATTGTTGTTGATGATGAATTCCAGACGCGCCAGACCGACACCGCCATTTGGAATCGACTGGAAATCGAATGCCAGTTGCGGGTTGCCGACGTTCATCATGATCTTCAACGGCAGCTTAGGCAGTTCGCCACGCGCCACTTCGGTGACTTCGGTTTCCAGCAGGCCGTCGTAAATCTTGCCTTCGTCGCCTTCGGCGCAGGATACGGTCACCAGCGTGCCGTCTTTCAGCACATCGGTGGCATCACCGCAACCGACTACCGCCGGCACGCCCAGTTCGCGCGCAATGATCGCAGCGTGGCAGGTACGGCCGCCACGGTTGGTGACGATCGCCGAAGCGCGCTTCATTACCGGTTCCCAGTTAGGATCGGTCATGTCGGCCACCAGCACGTCACCCGGCTGCACTCTTTCCATTTCGGACGCGTCATGAATCACGCGGACCCGGCCGGCGCCGATTTTCTGACCGATGGCGCGGCCATGGGTCAACACATTGCCGATACCCTTGAGTTTGAAACGTTGCTGAGCGTCAGTCGATTTTTCCTGCGATTTAACGGTTTCCGGACGCGCTTGCAAAATGTACAACTTACCGTCGCGGCCGTCTTTGCCCCACTCGATATCCATCGGGCGCTCGTAATGTTTCTCGATGATGGTGGCGTATTTGGCCAGCTCGACGATTTCGGTATCGTTGAGCGAATAGCGGTTGCGCAGCTCGATAGGGACGTCGACAGTCTTGACCGAACGGCCAGCCTTGGCTTCGCCGGTGAATTCCATCTTGATCAGCTTGGAGCCGATATTGCGGCGGATGATAGGCAGCTTGCCTTGTTCCAGCATCGGCTTGTGGACATAGAATTCGTCCGGATTGACCGCGCCCTGCACCACTGTTTCGCCCAAGCCGTAGCTGGACGTGATGAAGACCACATCCTGGAAGCCGGATTCGGTATCCAGCGTAAACATGACGCCGGCGGCGCCGACATCGGAACGGACCATGCGCTGGACGCCGGCCGACAATGCCACTTCGGCGTGGGTAAAGCCTTTGTGCACGCGATAAGAGATGGCGCGGTCGTTATACAACGACGCGAACACGTGTTTCATGGCTTCCAGCACGTTGTCGATGCCGACCACGTTGAGGAAGGTTTCCTGTTGGCCGGCGAATGACGCATCCGGCAAATCTTCAGCCGTAGCCGAGGAACGCACGGCGAACGACATCTCGCTGGAAGAATCTTCAACCAGGCGTTTGTAGAAGGCGTGGATTTCCTGCTCCAGACGCGGCTGGAACGGTGTTTCCACAATCCATTGACGGATCTCGGCGCCGGCTTGCGCCAGTGCCCGTACGTCTTCAACGTTCAGGGTTGCCAGACGATCGGCAATCCGGTCGGCCAGGGCCGGGCCGCCATCGGCGCTGTGCGACAGGAAATCGCGAAACGCTTGCGCAGTTGTAGCAAAGCCGCCCGGCACCCGTACTCCGGCGCCGGCCAGCTGGCTGATCATTTCACCCAGTGATGCATTTTTGCCGCCGACGGAATCGACATCCGTCATTCGCAGATTTTCAAAGGAGATGACGTAAGCCGCCCCCTGGGTAGCACCCATCTGTATTGCATTGGACATAACAACCTCTAGTTTGATGATAAGAAATCTTCACAATTGCCATCGCCGCCCTTTGCTTTTTGTTATTCTTCGTCAGGTAGCTTCAAATATTCAGTTGGCTGCCATTTTATGCCAATTTGGCGTTAAAAGGCGTATACGGAAACAAGCGATACTCTTGCCAGAGTTGGCGCTCTGTTAAAAGCTCTGTGGTGCTATGGGCACCTGCATAGCCGCGCGCAAGGTTCTTGTGTTCCACTTTGGCACTCCACCTTAGTGCGCCACCTCGCTTTTGCTCCTTTATTTTAATTATTTAATTTTTTGATAACACCATGCTAGATGCTGCTCCTGTCCAACTGGTCCCTGCCAATCGCACGGTATTCTTTGTTTCCGACGGCACCGGCATTACCGCCGAGACTTTCGGCCACTCGGTGCTGACGCAGTTCGAGTTGCGCTTCAAACAAGTACGCCTGCCCTTTATCGATACCCTGGACAAGGCATACGACGCAACCCGCAAGATCAACGAAGCTTTTGCCGCGGACGGCAAATTGCCTATCGTTTTTTCGACGCTGGTAAAAGCCGACTTGTCCAAAGTCATCCAGCACGCCAAGGCGATGCACATGGATCTGATCCAGACCTTTGTCGAACCTCTGGAAAAAGAACTGGGGGTCAAATCGACCCACACTATCGGCCGCAGCCATAACACCGCCAACACCGACGAATACAAGAACCGGATCGAAGCGATCAACTTTTCACTGGCGCATGACGATGGCCAGTCGCACAAGAACCTGGCCGATGCCGACGTCATCCTGGTTGGCGTATCGCGTTCGGGCAAGACCCCGACCAGTCTTTACCTGGCGATGCAGTTCGGTGTCAAAGCGGCCAACTACCCATTGATTCCGGAAGATTTCGAGCGTGACAAATTGCCAAGCGGCCTGTTGCCGTTCAAGCAAAAGATTTTCGGGCTGACGATTGCCGCCGACCGTTTGTCGGAAATCCGCAATGAGCGTCGTCCGGGCAGTAAATATGCGGCGCTGGCAAATTGCCGTTATGAAGTGAATGAAGCGGAAAAGATCATGCGGCGCGAAGGGATTCGCTGGATGTCGTCGACGACGAAATCGATTGAAGAAATCGCTGCAACGATTTTGCAGGATATCAAGCCGGATATACGGACTTTCTAGGCGCTTTCAGGTTCCGCGTGGGCATACATGCCCACCCTTCTTTCTTGTTTTTGGCGTTACTGTCAACGCGGGCAACAAAATTTTATCGGTAGGGTGGGCACGCTTTTGTGCCCACGTGTGCACTCATTTTGCTTGCGACTGGCGCAGCTGCTCAAAAATGCATACCGCCGCCGCTGCGGCAGCGTTCAATGATTCCATCTGTCCGCGATGCGGGATCACGACTTGCTGGCTGGCCAGCCGCAGCAAATCCTCCGCAACGCCCTGGCCCTCATGGCCGAACAGCCACGCCAGCGGCCCGCTCAAGTCGGCCTGATAGATGCTTTGCGTTGCATAGGAACTGGTGGCAAGCACCGGGATCTGTGTCGTCGCCATCAACGCGGCGAGATCGACACCTTCAAAAATGTCCAGTATGAAATGGGCGCCCATCCCTGCCCGCAGAACTTTCGGCGACCACGCCGATGCGCTGCCTTCGGAACAATATATCTGCCTGATGCCGGCCGCGGCGGCGCTGCGCAAGATGGAGCCGAGATTTCCAGGATCCTGCAAGTTATCGAGCAGCACGGCGGATTGCGTCAACACCGGCGGCGCGACCGTTTTCGGCGTTTCAATCACGAACATCAGGCCGACACCATGCTCAACCTGGCTCAGCGCGTGATATTGGCCATCCGGCAGCACGATGCATTGCACTGCATCGGCCTGGCATTGGCGGATCACTACGGCAGCCTCGGCATGCGTCAGCGCAGTTTCGCTGGCGACGCACAACACCGGCTTGCCGCCATGCTGCAAATACGCTTCGGTCAGATGAATCCCGTCCAGCAAGGTGCGGCCAGCCTTGCGCCGCGCATGCGCGTTGGTCGCGAGATGCTTCAACTCCTTGTACAAAGGATTGGCTGACGAGGTGATGCTTTTCATGTCGCTGCTCCGTCGGTGCCCGCTGCCAGCAAAGCCCGCACCGGCGCATACGACTTGCGATGCACCGGCGACACGCCATGCAGGCGCAGCCGTTCCATGTGCAATGCGGTCGGATAGCCTTTGTGCTGGTCGAAAGCGTAATGCGGATATTGTGCGTGCAATACTTGCAGCGCGGCGTCGCGCGCCGTCTTGGCGAGAATCGACGCCGCCGAAATGGCTTGTACCTTGTCGTCGCCCTTGACGATGGCTTCGGAACGGATGCTGAGCTGCGGACAGCGATTACCGTCAATCAGCGCCAGCGTCGGCGTCATGGCCAACCCTTCCACCGCACGCCGCATTGCCAGCATGGTTGCCTGCAAAATGTTCAGGGTGTCGATTTCTGCTTCGGAGCATTCGGCGATGGCCCATGCCAGCGCATTGGCTTTGATTTGCCCGGCCAGTGCTTCGCGCCGTTCGGCGGTCAGCTTCTTGGAATCGCGCAAGCCGTTGATCGGTTTTTCCGGATCGAGTATCACCGCGGCGGCAAACACCGGGCCGGCCAACGGACCGCGGCCGGCTTCATCGACGCCACAGATAATCTCGCCGTCGTAGTTAAAAAGAGAAAAATTGGAATCAGACATGGTCACGGCGGCTTGGAAAATGGGGGCAAAATGGAAGCACGAGAGGCTGTAAATCAGCGCTGATGCTTTTTACTATGTTGCTCAATAACCTGCAAAACGGCTTGCGCACTTTCACCGGCGGTATCGCGCAGCAAAGTATGGTGCATCTCGGTAAAGCGCTGCCGCAGCATAGCCTGGCGGGCGGGATCTTCCAGTTGCGTCCAGAGCGCATCCGCCAGCGCTTGCGGCGTTGCGTTGTGCTGTAAAAGCTCCGGCACCAGGAATTCACGCGCCAGGATATTCGGCAAGCCTATCCACGGTTGGTAACTCATGTGGCGCATGATTTCCCAACTGGCGCGCATCATCTTGTAGGCGATCACCATCGGTTTCTTGTACAACGCGACTTCCAGCGATGCGGTGCCAGAGGCAACCAGTACCCCGTCGGCGGCCGCCATTGCGGTGTGCGACTGGCCGTTCAACAGCTGGATCGGCAGATCCTGCAAGCCGGCCTGGCTGACCAGCTCGCTAAAGAATTTGCTCTGTTTCTCTCCCGCCATTGGCGCCACGAAACGCATGCCGGGATCGCGCTGCGCCAGCATCTTTGCGGCTTGCACAAAGGCGATCGTGTTGTGCTTCAGTTCACCCATGCGGCTGCCGGGCAAGATCGCCACCACCCTGCCAGCGGCAGGCAAACCAAGCGCGCTACGCGCCGCGGCAACATCCGGCACCATCGGGATCACTTGCGCCAGCGGATGGCCGACATAAGTTACCGGAATCCCGGCTTTGCGATAGATTTCTTCTTCAAACGGGAAGATGACCAGCATGTGCGATGCCGCCCGCGCGATCTTTTTGATACGGCCGCCGCGCCAGGCCCAGATCGACGGGCCGATGAAATGCACGGTTGGAATGCCGGCCTCGCGCAATTGCGCTTCCAGGCCGAAATTGAAATCAGGCGCATCGACGCCGATAAACACACTCGGCTTTTCCGCCAGCAGCCTGTCGCGCAATGCGATCTGGATGCCTTTGATCTCGCGATAGTTGGCAAGCGCTTCGAAGAAACCGTGGACCGACAATTTTTCCATCGGCCAGCCGCTGACAAAGCCGTATTCCGCCATCTTGGCGCCGCCGATGCCATACATGCGCGCATCTGGCAGGTGCGGACGCAAGCCGGACAGCAGGCGGCTGGCTAGCAGATCGCCGGAGCTTTCTCCGGCGACCATTGCGATTGCCATATCGGGATTGTTGTCGGCCACGGCTGCTACGTTAGCCACGTTAGCGGATGATGCCACGCGAAGAGGCCGCGATGAAATCGCGCATCAGCTTCAGATAGGCAGCGGATTCAGGCACTTTCAGCTCTTCCTGCGCCAACGCGGCCATGGCGTCTTCCAGCGCCAGGCCGGAACGATAAATGGTCCGGTAAGCGCGCTTGATCGCCATGATCTGCTCGCTGCTGAAGCCACGACGCCGCAGGCCTTCACTATTGATCCCTGCGGGCTCGGCACGGTTGCCGGCAGCAGTCACGAACGGTGGCACATCCTGGCTGACCGCAGCGGTGAACGCCGTCATCGCATGGGCGCCGATACGGCAAAACTGGTGCACGGTGGTAAAGCCGCCAAGCAGCACCCAGTCACCTATATGGACATGTCCGGCCAGCGTTGCGTTGTTGGCGATGGTGGTGCTGTTGCCAATTTGGCAATCATGCGCCACGTGGACGTAGGCCATCACCCAGTTATCGTCGCCGATGCGGGTGACGCCGGCATCCTGCACGGTGCCGAGATTGAGCGTGACGAACTCGCGGATGGTATTGCGGTCGCCGATCTCCAGCCGTGTTGGTTCGCCCGCATATTTCTTGTCTTGCGGCGCGGCGCCAATTGAACCGAACTGGAAAATCGCGTTATCGCGTCCGATCGTGGTGTGGCCTTCGATCACGGCGTGCGGACCGATCTTGCTGCCGGCGCCGATGGCGACATGCGGTCCGATCACCGCATAGGCGCCGACTTCCACTGAACTGTCGAGGGCCGCCTTAGGATCGATGACTGCGGTAGGATGAATGCGCGTCATCGAATCACGCTGACGGAGGGGCATCCACGACAGACGGTGCCGCGCCGGGGCTGACAGCACTACGCATGGTGCACATGAACTCGGCTTCCACCGCCATTTCGCCGTCAACGCTGGCGACCGCCTTGTATTTCCAGATGCCGCGCACTACGCGCACGATCTCGACCTGCAGCTTGATCTGGTCGCCAGGTTCGACCGGTCGGCGGAAACGGGCTTTGTCGATGCCAAGGAAGTACACCACGGTATTTTCATCCGGCTTGCGGCCTTCGGTCAGAAACGACAGCAAAGCGGCAGTTTGCGCCAACGCCTCGATGGTCAGGACGCCAGGCATTACCGGTTTGTTGGGGAAATGGCCGTTGAAAAATTCTTCATTGATAGTGACATTCTTGATCGCGGTGATCGACTTGCCACTTTCCCAATTCAATACGCGATCAACCAGCAACAGCGGATAACGATGCGGCAGGTAGGTTTTGATCTGATTGATATCTAGCGTTTGGTTTGGACTATTCATTATCTTTTTGGGTAAGCGGTTGCGACAATTGTTTGACGGATTTTTCCAGAGACCGGATTTTCTCACGCATTGTATTCAGATTGCGTACCAAAGCGGCAGATTTTTCCCAATCGCCATGTTTCGCGATCGGATAAAAGCCGGTGTATTGGCCCGGCTCGGAGATCGAGCGCAACGCCAGCGTACCCGCTGACACGTGCACATGATCGACGATGGTAATGTGGCCATGGATCATGGCAGCCCCGCCTATCGAGCAATATTTGCCGATCCGGGCGCTGCCGGCAATGCCGGCGCACGCCGCAATCGCAGTATGCGCGCCGATATGGCAATTGTGAGCGATCTGGATTTGATTATCCAGCTTGACGCCCTCTTCAATCACGGTATCGGCTAAAGCGCCGCGGTCGATGGTGGTATTGGCGCCGATTTCGACGTCGTCGCCGATCAGTACCCGGCCGGTCTGAGGAATTTTGACCCAGGTTCCACCGTCGTTGGCAAAGCCAAAGCCGTCGGCGCCGATCACTACGCCCGAGTGGATGATGGCGCGCTGGCCAATCTGACAAGCGTCATAAATGGTGACGTTAGGATACAGACAACTTTCTGCAGCGATGCTGACATCGCGGCCGATCACGCACCCGGCGCCGATCCGGACGTTCTCCCCTATCGAGGCGCCAGCGCCGATAACCGCATTGGCGCCGATATAGGCGGTCGCGGCAATTCGGGCGGCAGGATCGACACTGGCTGCGGGATGAATGCCGGGAATCACAGGAATTGCATTTTTTGCAGCAAAAAACTGCGCCGCCCGCGCAAAATACGCATAGGGATTGGCCGCAACAATACGTACACCATGAAAGTCGGCGCCGACCACGGCATCATCCGCCGCAGACAAAATGATAGCTGCCGCCTGCGTTTGCGACACCTGGGGGCGAAACTTGGGATTGGACAGGAAGGTGATCTGTGATGCGCTGGCGTCGCTTAACGGCGCGATGCCGGATACCTGGGTATCCGCATCACCGATCAGTTGGCCACCCAAGCTTTCGACCAGTTCTTTTAGCTGAATGGTCATATAGTGGCCCTGATTAACTCACTTCAGAATGGTTATTTATTGAGGATTTTCAATACTTTATCGGTGATATCGATACGCGGGCTGACATACACTCCGCCTTCCTGAAACACCATATCGTATTTCTCGGCTTCAGCGATCTGCTTGATCGCCTTGGTCGAGCGCTCCAGAACAATCGCCAGTTCTTCGTTGCGGCGCTGGTTCAGATCTTCGCGGAACTCACGTTGCTTACGTTGAAAATCCTTGTCCAGATCGCTCAACTCGCGTTGACGCTTGATCCGCTCGGATTCCGAAATCACGGCCGAATCCTTGTCGAGCTTGTCTGCCATGCTTTTCAGGCGGGTAGCCTGATCTTGCAGATCCTTGTCGCGCTTGGAAAACTCGGCTTCGATCTTGGTTTGTGCGGTCTTGGCTGGAATCGCTTCGCGCAAAATGCGCTCGCTGCTGACGAAGGCGATTCTTGAACCTTCATCTGCATGCGCCGGCGCTGCCGACAATAAGCACATCGCCATCAAACCGGCCGATGGTAATAATTTAATAAATGGTTTTATTAGAGATTTCAACACTATTCTCCGCAATTCAAATGATGCAACTTGTGCATTATGCCACGCTTGCCGGGATCTGCAATTGTGCAGCATCCCGACGATTTAAAAGCCCGTGCCTAACTGGAATTGGAACGACTGCTGCTTGTCAGTCGGCTTTGCATTCAAAGGCTTACCGTAACTGATCTTCAAAGGACCGATAGGCGACACCCAGCTCAAACCGATACCGGTAGAATAACGCAACTCGTTCAACTTCATCGGGGCCTTGTCGGCATACACCTGGCCGCCATCGAGGAAGGTGAACCAGCGCAAGGTACGATCGGTGCCGGAACCCGGGAACGGGAATTGCGCTTCCAGGTTACCGAATACCCGCGAGGCGCCACCCATCGAATCGCCGTACTGGTCGACGTTGGTGCCGACGCCCAGTGTCGAGCCTTCAAATCCGCGTACGGTGCCAATGCCGCCTGCATAGTAGTTCTTGAACACAGGGTAAGGCTTGCCGCCTATACCGCGCCCATAATCGAGTTCGCCGTTCATCGCCAATGTCACGGCGTTGCTGAACAACGGCTGGAAGTACTGGTGCTGATAACTGGCGCGGTAATAGCGCAAGGTCCCGACTGCGGAAACTTCGAGAGAGGCGCGCTGGTAACGTCCTTTGGTCGGCACCAGCGCACTGTCGCGGCTATCGCGCTGCCACGCTGCCGTCAGCGGGAAACTGTTGGTGGATGCCGATGCCGGGTTGGCCAGCACGTTATAACCCAAACCGCTCGGGACCAGATGTCCGTTACCGAAGTCGGTGACAAATTGCTGGTAAAGCAGCGGGCTGGTCGCGTCGGCCTTGACATTGGTGTTTTCCACACCGACGCCGAAGAATACCGTATCCAGTTCCGAGAACGGCACGCCGAATTTGATATCGCTACCGATGGTCCGTACTTTGTAGTCACCGGTCGTGTATTGCGATGGCCGCACGGTACGGTAGTAAACGTCGTAGGTACGGCTGATGCCGTCATCGGTAAAGTACGGATTGGTCTGCGACAGCGCAATCACCCGCGAGTAGCTGCTGGTATTGACGTCGAGGCCAATGGTGTTGCCGCTGCCGAAAGCATTCTGTTGCTGGATCGAACCTGACAAGCTCAATTTATCTGTCTGTGAGAAGCCGGCGCCAACCTGGATATTGCCCGTCGGTTTCTCGGTGACCGCCATGTTGATATCGACCTGGTCGGAAGTGTTTGGCACTTCAGGCGTTTCAATCGCCACATCCTTGAAATAGCCAAGGCGGTCAACCCGGTCGCGCGAAAGCTTGATCTTCGAGCCGTCGTACCAGGAATCTTCAAACTGACGGAATTCGCGGCGCACTACTTCATCGCGCGTCTTGGTGTTACCCGTAACGTTGACATGGCGTACATACACGCGCTTGCCGGGGTCGACCAGAATGGTAAACGCCACTTCTTTCTTTTCCCGGTTCAATTCCGGATTGGCGTTGACGTTGGCGAATGCGTAACCGAAATTACCCAGGCGTTCCGACATCTTCTTGGTGCTGTTGTTGAGTTTTTCGCCGTTGAAGGTATCGCCCTTTTTCAGCATAAGCAGCGACCGCAGTTCAGCTTCGCGGCCAAACATCTCGCCTTCCAGCTTGATGTCGGAAACCGTGTATTTCTCACCTTCATTGATATTGACGGTGATGTAGATATCTTTCTTGTCCGGCGTAATCGAGACCTGGGTCGACTCCACCTGCATCTCGATATAACCGCGGTTCAGGTAATACGAACGCAGGGTTTCGATATCGCCCGAGAGTTTTTCTTTAGCGTACTGGTCGGCCTTGGTGTACCAGGTAAACCAGCCTGGCGAACGCAATTTTATCTGGTTGCGCAGGGTGCTATCGGAAAATGCCTTGTTGCCGACGAAGCGGATTTCCTTGATGCGCGATACTTCGCCTTCATCCACCGCAAACGTCACATTGACCCGGTTACGCTCGATAGGCGTGACGGTAGTGGTCACTTTCATGCCGTACAGTCCGCGTGACAGGTATTGCTTCTTCAATTCCTGCTCAGCGCGATCAACCTGCGCCTTATCGAAAATACGCGATTCGCCAACGCCGATTTCTTTCAGGGCCTTGGTCAGCTGGTCTTTATCGAATTCCTTGATGCCGGAAAAATCGACACCGGCAATCGACGGCCGCTCTTCCACCATGACCACCAGCACGTCGCCTTCAGACTCGACCCGGACATCCTTGAAGAAGCCGGTTGCATACAGAGCCTTGATCGCCGCGGTACCTTTTTCGTCGGTGAAGGTTTCACCGACGCGCACTGGCAGGTAACTGAAAACGGTGCCTGCCTCGGTACGTTGAATACCTTCAATGCGGATATCCTTGACCACAAACGGTTGCACCGCGAGCGCCTGGCCGGAACACACGGCAAAGGCTGCAGCAGCAATCAAACGACGGGGAAGAATCGACAAAGGGAAGTGCTCGGAATGTAATTTCATTAGCGATCGTTTTTTATCAATGTCCTTGTCTGCCACGATTGTCAGACAAGAGAGCGGAACTTAAAATATGAGCCGAACGATGTCGTTAAACATGGCGACTATCATTAACGTCATCAAAATACCGATACCCGCGCGCTGTGCAATTGCACCAACTCGCTCGGGAATGGGACGTCCAGTCAAAACTTCCAGCGAATAATACAGCAAATGGCCACCATCTAGAACCGGAATGGGCAGCAAATTCATGACGCCCAGACTGATGCTGATGAAGGCGATAAAGCTCAGATAGCTGAATGCACCGATACGCGCAGTCTGGCCTGCGTAGTCGGCGATGGTAATGGGACCGGTGATATTTTTCCAGGAAACCTCGCCAATCACCATTTTACCCAGCATCTTGAGGGTCAAGATACTGCTATCCCAGGTCTTCATTGCTCCCTTGGCAAGCGCTTGCAGCGGCGGACTGCTGGCCAGGATCATTTCCGGCATCATAGGCATTTCGACCTTGATCACGCCGATTTGCTCATCTTTGCCTGCTTGCGCTTGCGGCGTCACGCTCAGGGTGAAGCTAGCGCCGTTGCGCAAACCTGTCAGGCTCAGCGCCTTGCCCGGCGCTGCCTTCACCTTGTCGATGAAGGCGATGCCATCGGCAACCGGCTCGCCATCGACGCTGGTGATCAGGTCCCCTTCATGCAAACCAGCCTTCATGGCAGGGCCGTCCGGGATGATTTTGCCCAAAACCGCCTTGGCGCGCGCCAGCTTGATGCCTAGCTTGCCGAGAAAATCGCCTTCAAGATCTTGCGCCGCCAGAGCATCTATCGGCAAACTGACCGTGTCGAGCAGTTCGCCGCCCGAAGGGCCGGGATTTGAGCGGCGGACGTCGAGTTTGATCGGCGTCTTGTCGATCACTCCCTGCAACACCTTCCAGCGCAGATCGGACCAGGCCTGGATCGGTTCGCCGTTCACGGCGGTAATCAATTCGCCGCCGCGCAAACCGGCCTGGTAGGCCGCGGTCTGCTCGGCAACGGCGCGTACTCTTGGCGTCGGCTCCATCTCGCCATACATGTACAAACCGGCAAATAACAAAATGGCAAGGGCAAAATTGGCCAAAGGCCCGGCTGCCACGATCGCCATGCGCCGCCATACCGACTGGTTGGTAAATTCGCGCTTCAGCTCTTGCGGTGACAAGCCGGTTACGTCTTGCTCGCGAGCATCGAGCATCTTTACATAACCGCCCAAAGGCAGGATGGAAACGGCCCACTCGGTTTGATCCGGACCGAAACGGCGCGAGTAAACGATCTTCCCCATGCCCACCGAAAAACGCAGCACTTTGACCCCGCACAAACGTGCGACCCAGTAATGGCCCAGCTCATGGATGATGACCAGAGAGCCAAGTGCGACGACAAATGCGAGGATTGTTTGCAGGAAGGCCATTAATTACTATGAGTTGCCAGGTAGTTGCTACGAAATCAGGAAATCAGGGAATGTACCGTTTGGCGTGCAAGACGATCCTGCTCAAGCAACAAATCAATATCGCTTACAGCACACAGCGGCACCATATCCATGGTACGCGCTATCAGTTGATCGATCATGCGGAAGCCGATTTTTCCATCTAGAAAAGCTTGGACAGCAACTTCATTCGCCGCGTTCAATACTGTTGCGGCAGAACCGCCGGCTTGCAACGCATCATACGCGAGTTTCAGGCAAGGAAAACGCTGCAAGTCGGGACGGGAAAATTGTAACTGGCCGATCACGGTCAGATCGAGCGGACTGACGCCGGACGCCATCCGCTCCGGATAGGCCAGCGCATGGGCAATCGGCGTGCGCATATCGGGATTGCCCAATTGCGCCAGGACCGAGCCGTCAACATAAGAAACCATGGAGTGGATCACGCTTTGCGGATGGATCACCACCTCGATCTGGCTGGCAGTGGCGCCGAACAGCCAATGCGCCTCGATGACTTCCAGGCCTTTATTCATCATGGTCGCCGAATCGACTGAAATCTTGCGCCCCATGACCCAGTTCGGATGGGCGATCGCTTCCGCCGGCGTAACTGATTCCAGGGTCTCCACCGCCCTGTTCAAAAACGGGCCGCCAGATGCAGTCAGCAGGATTTTCTCGACGCCGAGCGCGGCCGGCTGGCGCTGATAGCCATGCGGCAAACACTGGAATATCGCATTGTGCTCGCTATCGATAGGCAACAACAAAGCGCCGCTCTGCGTCACCGCATCGATGAACAGTTGGCCGGACATGACCAGGGCTTCCTTGTTGGCCAACAGGATTTTTTTTCCGGCCCTGGCAGCGGCCAGCGTAGGCGCCAGACCCGCAGCGCCGACAATAGCGGCCATCACAGAATGACAAGCCTCGGCGCTGGCAACCTGGCATAGCGCGGCTTCGCCATACAGCACTTCAATCGCAGGCGCCTTTGTGCGCAGCAAGGCGCTCAGCTGCCGGGCCGCTGCCGCGCTGCCGACCACCGCTACCTGCGGTTTGAACTGCAGGCATTGCTCCGCCAGCTGCTCGACCCGGCTGTGTGCAGTCAGGGCATACACCGAATAGCGTTCGGGATGGCGCGCGAGCACATCCAGCGTCGACATGCCGATCGATCCGGTGGAGCCGAGAATAGTAATATTTTGCATACTGACCTAAAACCAAAAACTCAATAACGCGGCCAAGGGTAGCACCGGGATCAATGCATCGACGCGATCCAGCACGCCGCCGTGGCCAGGCAACAGATTGCTGCTGTCCTTGATGCCGGCCCGCCGCTTCAGCAGGGATTCGAACAAATCGCCGGCCACGCTGGCAGCCACCAATACGGTCATCGCTGCCAGTAATCCGGCCCAGCCCCAGGTTGCCAGCAAACGCATCGGGAAAGTCTCTGCCAGCGCCGGCGCCAGGCTGAAGCCGAACGCCATGAGCAATACCAGAATCCAGCCGCCAAGCGCCCCTTCCCAGGACTTGCCTGGGGAAATCGAAGGCGCGAGCTTATGGCGGCCGAAGGCTTTGCCGGAGAAATAGGCGCCGATATCAGCCACCCAGACAATCACCAGGACTGACAACAAATACATGGGCGAATGATGAAACAGCACCACAATCGCCAGGAAACAGCCAAAAATCGCGATGGCGTAACTGCCGGCGACCAGCCGGTTGCCCACGCTCGCCAGGGGCGGCAAGCCCAGGCCTAACGACGGCACAAAGCGCAAGCACCAGATGGCCACGCACAGTACAAACAATAAACGAATATCGGGGCCGCTGCCGAAGGCCATGATAGCCGTGAACAAGGCCAGGCCAGCTAGTCCCCAGGCGAGAGCCGCTTTGCCGGAAGCGCCGAAGATCCTGGCGCTTTCCCAGATCGCCGCAGCAAAAAAGAGCGTCGAGACGACGGCGAATGCCGGAAAATAATTGAAGTATAAAATCGGCAGCAAGACTGCCAACAAGAGTAAGGCCGTGATGACACGCGTCCTCAGCATCAGGAAGCCTGTTCCAGCAATTGCGCGCTGGTGCGCCCGAAGCGGCGCTCCCGTTGCTGATAAGAGGCTATTGCCTTGTCCAGCTCTTCAGCGCCGAAATCCGGCCAATAGGTATCGGTGAAATACAGCTCGCTATACGCCAGCTGCCACAGCAGGAAATTGGAAATACGCTGCTCGCCGCCGGTACGGATAAACAGATCCGGCTCAGGTGCATAGGCCATGGCCAGGTGCTGCGCCAGTTCGTCTTCGGAAAACACATCGGGATCTTGTTCGGCGGCGGCAGTCCCTGCTGCACCTGCTGCACGACGGGCGGCCAGCATTTTTTGCACCGCCTGCATCACATCCCAACGGCCACCGTAGTTGGCGCAGACTGTGACTGTCATTGCGGTGTTGCCGGCGGTTTTACGTTCGGCGTTGTCGATCATTGCCTGCAGCTTGGTATCGAAACGGCTTAAATCGCCGACGACTTTCAGGCGAATGCTATTGGCGTGCATCTTGCCGACTTCGCGCTCCAGCGCCACCATGAACAAACGCATCAGCAACGATACTTCGTCGGCGGGCCGGCGCCAGTTTTCAGAACTGAAAGCGAACAGCGTCAGGTATTCGACACCGCGCACGGCACAAGCTTCGACCACCGCGCGCACTGCCTCGACGCCCTTGCCGTGACCGGCAACACGCGGCAAAAAGCGACTGGTCGCCCAACGGCCGTTGCCGTCCATGATAATGGCAACGTGCCGTGGCACCGTCGGGCTGGCTGGCAGCGCTTGCGTTGAACTTGTGTGGGCCATAAATAATGAAGTAAAAAAATAGAGAACGACGTGGAGAGCGGCAGCGCAGCTCCGACTACACCGTCAGGATCTCTTTTTCTTTATCGATCACTTGCTTGTCAATTTCCGCCACGGCCTTGTCAGTCAGTTTCTGGATTTCGTCCTGTGCACGACGCTCGTCGTCTTCTGAACATTCCTTGTCCTTGACCAGTTTCTTCAAGCCTTCATTGGCATCGCGCCGGATATTGCGAATTGCAATTTTTGCATCTTCCGCTTCGCCTTTGACCAATTTCACCATTTCCTTGCGACGCTCTTCTGTCAGCGGCGGTGTCGGTACCCGGATCATCTCGCCTTGGGTCGATGGGTTAAGGCCCAGATCGGATTCACGGATGGCCTTCTCGACCACTGCGATCATTTTCTTTTCAAATGGCTGCACGCCGATAGTACGCGCATCGATCAGCGTCACATTGGCAACCTGGCTCAGGTTGGTCGGGCTGCCGTAGTACTCCACGGTGATGTGGTCGAGAATCCCGGTGTGGGCACGGCCGGTACGTACTTTTGCCAGATCGGCGCGCAAAGTCTCAAGCGACTTTTGCATTCTTGATTCGGTATTCTTTTTAACATCAGCAATACTCATGCTGCTCTCCTAATCGAAAACTTTAAAACGAAACTTTAAAACAAACTTTAAAAATTAATTACTTCGTACTTATTTGCGTAACTCATTTACGTAACTTATTTACGTAAACATTATAAATTACACAAATAATTTAAACGTGCACCAAAGTACCTTCATCTTCACCCATGATGACCCGCTTCAGCGCGCCCGGCTTGACGATGGAGAATACCTTGATCGGCAGTTTCTGGTCGCGGCACAGGGCAAATGCGGTGGCATCCATGACTTGCAGATGCTTGGTGATCGCCTCATCGAAAGTGATGTGCGAATAGCGGGTTGCCGTTGGATCCTTGTTTGGATCTGCGCTATACACGCCATCAACCTTGGTCGCCTTCAAGACGATTTCCGCGCCGATTTCCGAACCGCGCAATGCCGCTGCAGTATCGGTTGTAAAAAACGGATTGCCGGTACCCGCTGCAAAGATGACAATTTTATCTTCTTCCAGATATTGCAGGGCTTTAGGCCGCACATAAGGCTCGACTACCTGTTCGATGCTGATCGCCGACATGACACGGGCCGTGAGGCCTTTTTGCCGCATGGCGTCTGCCAATGCCAGCGAATTCATCACGGTTGCCAGCATTCCCATATAGTCGGCGGTGGCGCGATCCATGCCTTGGGCGCCCGGCGCTACGCCGCGGAAAATATTACCGCCGCCGATCACGATCGCCAGTTCAACGCCCAACTCGGCCACTTCGGCGACGTCGGCAACCATACGGTCGATCGTCGCCCGATTGATGCCATAGGCGTCATCGCCCATCAGGGCCTCACCGGAGAGTTTCAGGAGAACACGCTTATAAGCTGGTTTTGTCATGGTCTGGGCCCCTTGTGGCTTTCCGATTGATTCACATTTGTATTGGTCAATGCCTGGACTGCAGCGCCATTGTCAGGCCAAACCGCAGCAAAATCCACTATCAGCGCGATTTAGAATAATCGGCGCCGATTCCTGCGACTTCCCCCGCGCCGGATATGGAGCGGAGATTCAGGGCATTCCTTAGTCTTTGGCCTGGGAAGAAAATTCCTCAGAACCAAAAAAACGGGCCTTTCGGCCCGTATTCTTGCTTACGCCTGCTTGGCCGCAGCAACCGTCGCTGCAACTTCTGCAGCGAAGTCATCTTGTTTCTTCTCGATGCCTTCACCGACTACAAACATGGTGAACGATTTAACGCTGGTGTTAGTTGCCTTCAGCATTTGCTCAACAGTTTGCTTGTCGTTCTTGACGAAAGTCTGGTTCAGCAGGGAAACTTCCTTCAGGAATTTCTGTACCGAACCTTCAATCATCTTGGCTGCGATGTCTGCCGGCTTGCCGGATTCAGCTGCCTTCAAGGTTGCTACCGAACGCTCTTTTTCGATCAGATCGGCAGGTACTTGATCCGACGACAACGAAACCGGCTTCATCGCAGCGATGTGCATGGCTACGTCTTTACCGACTTGTTCGTCAGCGCCGTCGAACTCAACCATCACGCCGATACGTGTGCCGTGCAGGTAGGAAACCAGCTTGGCAGTAGTGTCAAAACGTGTGAAACGACGAATCGACATGTTTTCGCCGATACGGCCGATCAAGGCAGCACGGGTTGCTTCAACGGTGCTGCCGTCGAGTGGCAGAGCCGACAAGGCAGCTACGTCTGCAGGGTTGTTTTCTGCGACCAGCTTGGCGCAAGCATTTGCCAGGCCCAGGAAATCGTCGTTCTTGGTAACGAAATCGGTTTCGCAGTTAACTTCGACCAGGGCGCCAACGCCGCCGGCGATATAAGCTGCAACTACGCCTTCAGCTGTAACACGGGAAGCAGCCTTGGAAGCCTTGCCACCCAGTTTTACGCGCAGAATTTCTTCTGCTTTGTCCATGTCGCCGCCAGCTTCGGTCAGCGCTTTTTTGCATTCCATCATAGGCGCATCAGTCTTTGCGCGCAGTTCGCCTACCAGTGCTGCTGTAATTGCCGCCATACTATTCTCCTAGCTCAGTTGATGCTGTTCTGCCGACCTGGTCACCGCTGTACAGTGCGCCCAATCATCAGTTTTCCAGCACCATCATTCAAAATATATTCGGGTAAAAAATAAGCAAGTAATGCTGTAATGCTGATACAAAAAAAGGGGCAACGCCCCCTTTTTATTCTGAAGTATAAGAACCTGTTCATGATCTTACTGCGCGGACGTGATTTGGCGCTAAACGGTGCTCGAAATCCTCATGTACTGATGTACATTCCGGTTTCTCCGCGCCGTTTATCACCAACTGACGCCCGCTCGCTACAGATCCTAAACAGGTTCCAAGACCTCAGATTCAGGGTTTAAGCCTGATCGTTAACTTCAACGAATTCGTCGCCTGCCGCGCCTTTGATAGCTTCGACCACGTCGTTCACTGCATTGGCACGACCTTCCAGGATCGCATCGGCAACGCCGCGAGCGTACAAGGCGATTGCCTTGGACGAGTCGTCGTTACCAGGGATAACGTAAGTCACGCCGTCTGGTGAGTGGTTGGTATCGACCACGCCGATAACCGGGATGCCCAGCTTGGCGGCTTCAGTGATTGCGCCCTTGTGGTAGCCGACGTCGATCACGAAAATTGCGTCAGGAATGCCGCCCATGTCCTTGATGCCGCCGATAGCTTTTTGCAGCTTGATCAGCTCACGCTGGAACATCAGGCCTTCTTTTTTGCTCAGCTTCTCAACCGAACCGTCTTCAATCGAAGCTTCCATTTCTTTCAGGCGCTTGATCGATGTCTTGATGGTCTTGAAGTTGGTCAGCATGCCGCCCAACCAGCGTTGGTCAACGAAAGGCGAACCCGAACGTGCTGCTTCGGCAGCAACGATTTCGCGCGCTTGACGCTTGGTGCCGACAAACAGGATGTTGCCACGGTTGGATGACAATTGGCGAATGTACTTCATCGCCTCCTGGTACATGCCAAGGGTCTTTTCCAGGTTGACGATATGAATTTTGTTGCGGTGACCGAAGATGAACGGCGCCATCTTTGGGTTCCAGAAACGAGTTTGGTGACCGAAATGGACACCGGCTTCCAGCATTTCACGCATTGTTACTGACGACATAATTTTCTCCAGGGTTAGGTCTGGAACCCGCCCAGTCACCGTAGTTGCCGTATTACACATTGGCAAAAAACAGCACCCTTTTCGAGCGGATTCGCGCTTTTAAAACATAGAATTAACAACACAAACAACGATATAGCCCAACAACAATTCGAGCTAACCCAAGATTGTACCCTAAAACCCCGGACTTCTTCAAGCGCCGCGAGGCATATCTTTAAGCGCATCTTGTTGGCGTCGTTTATAATCGTCTCCTGACCGAATCCAGGCGTTTTTGCCGCTTTTGCAGCGCCTTTTGCTAAAGAATTCACCGAATTTTCTCGATTTCCCTATCTTATGACCTCTATCTCCATAAAAACTGCTGAAGATATCGCCGGCATGCGCGTCGCCGGCAGGCTTGCTTCGGAAGTGCTCGATTACATCACGCCCTTTGTCAAAGTCGGCGTTACCACCGGCGAGCTGGACCGCCTGTGCCACGAATACATGACAAATGTGCAAAATACCATCCCCGCTCCCCTAAATTATTGTCCGCCTGGCTATACGCCTTATCCGAAAGCCATCTGCACTTCGGTCAATGACGTCATCTGTCACGGCATCCCTGGCGACAAGGTACTGAAAAGCGGCGACGTCGTGAATCTCGACATCACCGTGATCAAGAACGGCTATCACGGCGACACCAGCCGCATGTTTTATGTCGGCGAACCATCGATCATGGCCAAGCGCCTGGGCGACATCACCTATGAGTGCATGTGGCTGGGTATTGCCAAGATCAAACCGGGCGCGCATCTGGGCGATATCGGCTATGTGATCCAGCAGCACGCTGAAAAAGCCGGCTACAGCGTGGTTCGCGAATTCTGCGGCCACGGCATCGGCAAGGTATTCCACGAAGAGCCGCAGGTATTGCACTATGGCCGTCCCGGCACGCTGGAACGACTTGAGGCCGGCATGATTTTCACGGTCGAGCCGATGATCAACGCCGGCCGCCGCGACATTCGCGAAATGGGCGACGGCTGGACCATCAAGACCAAGGATCGCAGCCTGTCGGCGCAATGGGAGCACACCGTGCTGGTCACCGAAACCGGCTACGAAATACTGACCGTATCCGCGGGTACGCCGCCACCGCCTGCCTTTATCCAACAAGCAACCGCCGCCTAAGCCAAAGAAGACATGACGACCCTTGCCGCGACTCTCAAAAATCAGCTTAAGACCGAGCGGCAAACCATCATCTCTACCTTCCTGGCAGACGGCAAACCAGGTGAGCTGTTAACGGCGTTACGGCGCAGCGTCGACATCGCCCTGACACAAGCCTGGAAAATGCTGGAAATGCCGCCCAGCGCGGCGCTGGTAGCAGTTGGCGGTTATGGCCGCGGCGAATTGTTCCCGCATTCTGACGTTGACGTCCTGATACTGCTGGATGCCAGCCCTGACGCCGAATTACGCGCAACACTGGAACAACTGGTACAGCTGTTCTGGGATATCGGCCTCGAAATCGGCCATAGTATCCGCACCGTGGACGAATGTCTGAGCGAATCCGCTATCGACATCACGGTCCAGACCAGCTTGCTGGAAGCCCGGCTGGTGAGCGGCAATCAGCCGCTGTTCTCGCAACTGCAGGAACGCTGCAACGCCGCCATGGATCCCTGCGCCTTTTTCCAGGAAAAAATCCTGGAAATGCGCCAGCGTCACGTCAAGTATGAAGATACGCCATACAGCCTGGAACCGAACTGCAAGGAAAGCCCGGGCGGCTTGCGCGACCTGCAAGTCATCCTGTGGGTAGCGAAGGCTGCCGGCCTTGGCGAATCGTGGCCCAAGCTGGCCAAGCGCGGCCTGATCACCGCGGCCGAAGCACGGCAGCTGTCGCGCCAGGAGCGCGCTTTCAAGGATATCCGGATTCGCCTCCACATCTACACCAATCGCCGCGAAGATCGCCTGGTGTTCGATGTCCAGACACCGATCGCCGAATCGCTGGGTTTCGAGACCACGGAAACCCGCCGCGCCAGCGAATACCTGATGCAGCGCTATTACTGGGCCGCCAAGGCAGTGACCCAGCTCAACACCATCTTGCTGCAGAACATTGAAGTACAGTTGTTTCCGCAGCCGATGGTGCCGCAACGCATCAATGACCGTTTCAACCAGCTTAATGGCCTGATCGACATCGCCCACGACAACCTGTTTAAAACCACGCCGTCGGCAATGCTGGAAGTGTTCCTGTTGCTGGCCCAGCATAGCGAACTGAAAGACATGACCGCGCGCACCCGGCGCGCCCTGTGGCATGCGCGCGTAAAGATCGACAACAGTTTTCGGCGCGATCCGGTGAACCGCTCGCTGTTCATCCAGATCATCCAGGCGCCGCAAGGAATTACCCACGCACTGCGCGGCATGAATGACACCAGTATCCTGGGCCGTTACCTGCCTAACTTCCGGCGCATCGTCGGCCAGATGCAGCACGACCTGTTTCATGTCTACACGGTGGACCAGCACATCATGATGGTAGTGCGCAACGTGCGGCGCTTCACGATGAGCGAACATGCGCATGAATACCCGTTTTGCAGCCAGCTGATCGCCAATTTCCCGCGTTCCTGGCTGCTGTATGTAGCCGCCTTGTTCCACGACATCGCCAAGGGCCGCGGCGGCGATCACTCTAAACTGGGCATGACCGACGCCCTGCATTTCTGCCAGCACCATGGCTTGTCGGCGGAGGATACCGGGCTGGTGGTGTTCCTGGTCGAGCATCATCTGACCATGTCGCAAGTGGCGCAAAAGCAGGATTTGTCGGACCCCGAAGTAATCCTCAACTTTGCCAATACCGTCAAGGACGAACGTCATCTGACTGCGCTGTATTTGCTTACCGTGGCCGACATACGCGGCACCAGCCCGAAAGTGTGGAACGCCTGGAAAGGCAAGTTGCTGGAAGACTTGTACCGTATGACGTTGCGGGTACTTGGCGGTGAAACGCCGTCGGCCGATCGCGAATTGAAAAATCGCCAGGAAGAAGCGTTGAAAACCCTGCGCCTGTACGGTTTGCCGCAGGATGCCCACGAACATTTGTGGCAGCAACTCGACGTCGCTTATTTTTTGCGCCACGACGCCTCCGACATCGCCTGGCAAACCCGTTCCTTCTACAACCAGACCGACAGCGCCGTGCCGATCGTCAAATGCCGCCTGGCGCCGATCGGCGAAGGTTTGCAGGTTGCGGTCTACACCAGGGACCGGAGCGACCTGTTCATCCGTATCTGCAGCTATTTCGACAGCAAGAATTTCAGCATCCTCGACGCCAAGATCCAGACTACCAAGCATGGCTACGCGCTCGATTCTTTCCTGATCAGCGCACCGCTGTTTGCCAAGCATTATCGCGACATCATCAATCTGATCGAGCATGAACTGACCCTGTTGCTGCAAGCCGACGCTCCCCTGCCGGCGCCATCCAAGGGCCGCCTGTCGCGTCTGTCGCGCACCTTCCCGGTGACGCCGACGGTCGATCTGCGGCCGGACGAGCGCGGCCAGTATTACCTGCTGTCGATTACTGCCAACGACCGCACCGGACTGCTGTTTTCGGTTGCCAGCGTGCTCGCCAAGCACAAGATCAATTTGCACACCGCCAAGATCATGACGCTCGGCGAGCGGGTCGAAGACGTGTTCCTGGTCGACGGTAATGCGCTTAATCATGCGCGCTTGCAGATCCAGCTTGAAACGGATTTGCTGGATGCATTACATATCTAACTACATACATATCTAGTCTGCCCTGTAGTTTTGTTTTTTATATTTTTCTTATTTTTTGCACTCCATGACCGAACCATTACGCCTTTCCAAACGCATGTCAGAACTCGGGCTATGCTCGCGCCGCGAGGCCGACGAGTGGATAGCTCGCGGCTGGGTCCGGGTTGACGGTATCGTCGTATCGGAACTCGGCAGTAAAGTACTGCCGAGCCAGCGCATCAGCGTAGAACGACAAGCCGCGGCCGAGCAATCGAAACGCGTCACCATTCTGATCAACAAACCGGTCGGCTACGTCAGCGGCCAGGCTGAAGACGGTTATCAACCGGCTGTGGCGCTGGTCAAGGAAGCCAATCACTGGAGTGAAGACCGCTCACCGACCTTGTTCCACCCCACTCAGCTGCGCAGCCTGGTGCCAGCCGGCCGGCTCGATATCGATTCAGTCGGTTTGCTGGTGCTGACCCAGGATGGCCGCATCGCCAAGCATCTGATCGGCGAAGAAACCAGCGTCGACAAGGAGTACCTGGTGCGGGTGCGCTATACCAAGGGCGACAAGCTGCCCGATGCTGAGTTGCGGCGTCTTAATCATGGCCTGACGCTGGACGGTAAGAAACTCAAGCCGGCTATCGTCAAATGGCAGAATGAGGATCAGTTGAGCTTTACTTTGCGCGAAGGGAAAAAGCGCCAGATTCGCCGCATGTGCGATATGGTTGGGCTTAAGGTGCTGGGGTTGAAACGGGTGCGGATTGGTGGTGTGAAACTAGGGAATTTGCCTGAGGGGCAATGGCGTTACCTGGGGGCGGACGAGCAGTTTTAAGATAATGTCAGAGTCAAAGCCAGAAGGAATCGGCGCGTGTCAAGATAGTTGTCGCCTGACTTATGCAGCCAATCGATCTATAGAAAGGTTGGCCAATTCAGCTGCGACGACTGAATCCCGTTCTGGATTGAGCGTGACGGCTTGAATCGGTTTCCAG
>NZ_JAGQED010000023.1 GCF_018304965.1 Collimonas antrihumi | reverse complement strand
GCGACCCGAAAGAAATCGCCGATGAAATGCTGACCAATGCCGATGTCGATCTGGTCACCTTCACCGGTGGCGTGCCGATCGGCAAATACATCGCCGGCAAGGCCGTCTACAAGCGTCAGGTGCTGGAACTGGGCGGCAATGATCCGATCATTGTGATGGAGGATGCCGATATTGAAGAGGCGGCGACCTTGGCGGTGTCGGGATCGTACAAGAATTCCGGCCAGCGCTGCACTGCGATCAAACGCATGATCGTGCATCAGGCAGTCGCCGATGAATTTGTCGACCTGTTGGTGAAGAAAACCAAGGCCATCAAATACGGCGATCCGATGGACCCGAACAACGATATGGGAACGGTGATCGACGAACGTGCGGCGATCGAGTTCGAAGCCAAGGTGAAGGATGCCGAACGCCACGGCGCCAAACTGTTATATGGCAATATCCGCAACGGCGCGGTGTACTCGCCGACGGTGCTGGACCATGTGCCCGCCGACTGCAAGCTGGTTGCCGAGGAAACGTTCGGACCGGTGTCGCCGGTGATTCGCTGCACCGATATTGCCGATGCCATCCGGATATCGAACTCGACGCCATATGGCTTGTCGTCATCGGTCTGCACCAATCGCATGGACTACATCACCCGTTTCGTCCGTGAGCTGGAAGTGGGGAGCGTCAATGTGCGGGAAGTGCCAGGCTATCGTCTGGAGCTGACACCGTTTGGCGGTATCAAGGATTCGGGGCTGGGTTACAAGGAAGGTGTGCTGGAAGCGATGAAAAGCTTCTCCAATACCAAGACGTATTCGCTGCCCTGGAACTGATCCGATGTCGCCTATTTCAGGAATAGGCGACTTGTTTGCGCGGCAAGGTGGGGCGACAAGGCGATAACTGAGCGCTTTGTTAACGATGCTGTGGATTTCCGGAGCGAAAAAGCAAAAATGGAAGCCATACTGCGCTCCCATTCATTATTTGCTATCAACAATTTTCATAAAATAAATTCGGAGTAAATCCCAATTTATCCCAGCATCCTCACAAACCCGAGAATACTGGTAGGCACGATTGGACTCGAACCAACGACCCCTACCATGTCAAGGTAGTGCTCTAACCAGCTGAGCTACGCGCCTAAAGAAGCGAAATTATAATAGCAAATCTCGTCCGTGGCTAGCGTCTTGTGTGGATTTTTTGCAAGATTACTTTTGCGGCAGGTTTTCTGCCGGTTCAACCGCCGCCTGACGCCACGGATTGACGCCAAATACACGCACCTTTAGCGTCCTTATCCAAGCCATTGAGCAGCAACTCATGCTCAGCCAGTTCTTCCGCATTCGCCGTGCGCACGACAATTTCAGCCAAAGGCAGCAATTCGAGCGCCGCGCCCTCACCGTCCGCATCGCTATGCCCTGCGCCCGAATCGATGCTGAAACTATTCTGCCCGCGCGTCATTGCCAGATACACCTCAGCCAGCAACTCCGAGTCGAGCAACGCGCCGTGCAAGGTGCGGTGGGCATTGGAAATACCGTAGCGATCGCACAGCGCATCCAGCGAGTTGCGTTTGCCAGGGTACATTTCCTTGGCTTGCACCAAGGTATCGATGACACCGGCGATGTCGCCCGAAAATGTGCCTTTGCCTAATAACTTGTATTCGGCATCCAGAAATCCCAAATCGAAGGGCGCGTTGTGGATGATGACCTGAGCGCCACGGGTGTACTCGCGCAACTCGTCGAATATCTCCGCAAACTTTGGTTTGTCACTTAGAAAGGCGGTGGTCAAGCCGTGCACTGCCAGCGCGCCTTCTTCCGAATCGCGCTCGGGATTGATATAGCGATGAAAATTATTACCGGTCAGGCGCCGGTTCATCAATTCGACACAGCCGATTTCGATGATGCGGTCGCCGGTGCGCGGGTTGAGACCGGTGGTTTCGGTATCCAGAACTATTTGTCGCATGGTCACTTAATCTTCAATACAAACATAAAAACATACTCCGCAAAAACCGCCGCCAACAACGCGGCATGCGGTTGCGGCTCGCTTCGGCTCGCTTGGGCTCGTTTCGGATTCACACAACGGTAGTCACACCACGATTGGCCAGCTGGTCGGCGCGTTCGTTGCCGACGTGGCCGGCGTGGCCTTTTACCCATCGCCATTCGATTTTATGCCGGGCCTGCGCAGCATCCAGCGCTTGCCACAGGTCGACATTCTTTACCGGCTCGCGCGCCGCGGTTTTCCAGCCGCGCGACTTCCAGCCATGGATCCATTCGCTGATCCCTTTTTGCACATACTGGCTATCTGTAAACACGACCACTTCGCAGGGCCGGGTCAAGGCCGTCAGCGCTTCGATCACCGCTTTCAGTTCCATCCGGTTGTTGGTCGTATTGCGTTCGCCGCCAAACAATTCCTTTTCCTTGCCATCCGCCACCAATAACGCACCCCAGCCGCCGGTACCGGGATTGCCTTTGCAGGCACCATCGGCAAATATTTCTACTTTGTCCATACTTGGTTGATTCACTTTCACTGCTTTGTTATGGCGACGCGCGAAAATACGCAACACGCCGCCTGAAGACGAGAGTTTACTACGCTGCTGCTACTCTGCCCCGTTCTGATCCGTCTTGTGAATCTTGTTGGTGGCGGGAACCCCGCGCGCGGCCTTGATGACTTGTTTACTGAAAGCCGGGCCGACCAGGTGCATGCCTTTGACGCGCTTGATCGCCTGCACAATGTATACCGCGCCAAAATACGGCCACCAGCGATTGCCGGCTTTCTCCATGAAGGTGAAGCGATGCAGCCATTTGCTACTGGTATACGGTGGCGCGTAACAGCCGAAGTGACCGCGATTGACTTCCATGTTTAACAGTTTCAGCCAGTCTTTCAGACGTAGCAAACTGATGAATTCGGCGTTTTGCGGCAAGAAATGCACGCCCGACATGCGGCCGGCGGTTTGCCGGATGCCCCACAGGCTGGCCGGATTGAAACCGCAAATGATGACTTGCCCCTCAGGGATCAGCACCCGCTCAACCTCGCGCAGAATCTGATGCGGCTCGGCAGCGAACTCCAGCACGTGCGGCAGCACCACCAGATCCAGGCTTTGCGAGGCAAACGGCAATTCCGCAAAATCGTGGGTCACCACCACGCCGGTTTGCGCTTCGCCAACTTCTGGCAGGCGGCTGTCTGTCAGCCATTTGTGGCGCATCCGGTTCGCTTGCAGGGCTTTTATTTGCGGCACGCCGATCTGCATTGCGTTGAAGCCGAAGATATCTGCCGTCATCGCATCCAGGCGCGCCTGTTCCCACTCCAGCATGTAACTGCCGGTGGGCGTCTGCAGCCAGGGGCCGAGCGCTATAATGGACTTTTCTGATGACGGATATCCCATGCCTGCCTTATTTGATAAATCACAAAGTAAATCATTGCGTGTATTGGCGGTGCCGGCATTTAACGATAACTATCTCTGGCTGATCCACGATGGCCGTCATGCCGCAGTCGTCGATCCCGGCGACGCCCAGCCGATTCTGGCTGCACTCGATGCCCATGGCCTGGTACTTGTCGCTATTTTACTGACACATCACCATGCTGACCATGTCGGCGGGGTACAAACTTTGCTGCAACACTTTAACATCCCGGTATTCGGCCCTGCCGGCGAAGCCATCGCCGGCGTCAGCCAACCGCTCGACGAAGGCGATACCGCCACCATTCCAGAGTTGGGGCTGACACTGTCAGTGCTGGATGTGCCTGGCCATACCAGCGGCCATATCGCCTACGTGGCGCAAGGTCAGCCTTGGCTGTTTTGCGGCGACACGCTGTTCGCCGGCGGTTGCGGACGGCTGTTTGAAGGCAGCCCGGGACAAATGGTCGATTCGCTGGCGAAGCTGAGCAGCTTGCCGGGCGATACCCAGGTGTATTGCGCGCATGAATATACCGTCTCGAATCTGCGGTTTGCGCTGGCGGTAGAGCCGGACAATGCCGTTTTGGCAGCGCGCATGGCAACCGAACAGGCCAAGCGCGAACGGCAGCAAGCCACCGTGCCGTCGACCATCGCGCTCGAGAATGCCACCAACCCCTTCCTGCGTTACCAGCAACCAACCATTCTTGCCAGTCTGCAAGCCAGTGGCCGCCTCGCCGAAAAACAACGGAAAACCGATCCCGTTGCAGCGTTTGCGGCATTGCGCGAATGGAAAAACAACTTCAAATAAATCACAAACAATTCGGCAAGTATTCAATAAGTAAGCAACAAGCAAGGACTGCCGATCATCGTGATTTATTGTTATTGCTGGTTACATAGTCTCCGCATATCGATTTATTAAAACTAATACCTGATAAATCAATCACTTATCGTTTGTAACTGTGTAATTTTTGCTTGACGGGAGAAAACTGCCTTACGTACACTGCGTCTAATCCATTATTACCGGTTGATGACATCCGGTCACATAAATTGAACCCATGTATCAGCTAAAACTCAAGAATATCGCTTTTGCCGCACTCGCTTTTTTCGGCACTCCGCTCTTGGCCCAGGCCAACGACATTTCGATCTACACCCCCACTTTCAGCTTAATCGACCCGAACGACCCTGGCGCCGGCATGCTCGGCATGGAACAGGTCGATATCTGGGCGCGCATACGCAAGGGTTTCGGCATTCCTGATCTGGATAACGCGCAGGTGGTAAGCCAAACCGATTTTTACAGCGCCCGGCCGGAATATTTCGAACGCACCACGGTGCGGGCGTCGCGCTATCTGTATCACGTCGTACAAGAATTGGAAAAACGCGGCATGCCGACCGAACTGGCGTTGCTGCCGTTCATCGAATCGGCGTTCAATCCGCAAGCTTATTCCAGTGCCAAGGCAGCGGGCATGTGGCAGTTCGTTCCTGCCACCGGACGCGATTTCAATCTCAAGCAAAACATGTTCAAGGATGAGCGCCGCGATGTCCTGGCCTCCACCGATGCCGCGCTGACTTATCTGCAAAAACTGTATGGCATGTTTGGCGACTGGCAACTGGCGCTGGCTGCCTATAACTGGGGTGAAGGTTCGGTACAGCGCGCCATCAACAAGAACCAGGCCGCCGGCCTGCCGATCGACTTCAATAGCTTGGCGCCGCTGATGCCGGCGGAAACCCGCAATTACGTTCCCAAGCTGCAAGCCGTCAAGAATATTATTGCAGCGCCCGAGATGTACAACGTCTCGCTGCCTAAGGTAGACAACCAGCCATACTTCGTCACGATCGGCAAAACCCGCGATATCGATGTCAAGGTCGCGGCGCAGCTTGCAGAATTATCGCTGGACGAATTCAAGGCCCTGAACCCGCAGTTCAATCGGCCAGTCATCATCGGTAGCGCCGACACCAAGATTTTGCTACCTGAAAGCAATGCGGAAAAATTCAAACACAATCTGACCCAGTGGACGCAGACGCTGTCTTCATGGACTTCGCACACCGTCAGCAGCGCCCGTGAGCGGATTGAAACCATCGCCACCCGATTCGGCACCACACCTGCCGTGATCCGCGAAGTCAACCATATCCCGCCTAGAATGCTGCTGAAGGCCGGCTCCACCATCCTGGTGCCGAAGACTGAAACCGCCAACAGCGACATCACCGCCGAAGTCGCCGATAACGCCACCATGGCGGTGACGCCGGATGCGCCGGAAACCCGCCGCATTTCCGTCAAGGTAGGCAAGCGCGACACCCTGGCATCGATTGCCGCGCGCTATCACGTCAGCGTGAGCCAGGTGAAGGCATGGAACGGCTTGCACCGTGATACCGTCAGCCACGGCCAAAGCCTGCAACTGCAAGTGCCAAACCACATGGTAGCCTCTGCCGGCCACAAAAAATCCGGCCACAATGTCCGCTACCATACAGCCACCGCAAGCAGCAGCCACAGCGGCAAAAACAAGGTTGCAGCGAAGAAAAACAGCAAACCTGTGGTTCTGGCCTCATCCAGGAACTCACGTAGCTGATCTCTGATCTGACCGCACTCACTGTAGAAAATGACTCATGGCGCAGCCGAGCCGGCACCATGGGTTATTGCAAAACCTCCTCCGATATCAAAAATACATTACCCGCAGGAAAGCCGGCATAGTTGCCCTCAGCGCGGCGAACCCCTACAATCTTGCCCTGTTCGATAAGAACTCAAGCAGAATATCCGGTGCACAAGCATCACATCACCGCCAGCAATACAAACGGCGCATATCTGGAGTCAATATGGCATTCCTGCAAGGCAAAAAAATTCTGATCACGGGCTTGCTGTCCAACCGTTCGATCGCTTACGGCATCGCTCAAGCTTGCAAGCGCGAAGGCGCCGAGCTGGCGTTTACCTATGTAGGCGAACGCTTCAAGGAACGCATCACCAATTTCGCCAAAGAGTTCGACAGCGAATTGATTTTCGATTGCGACGTTGGCAGCGATGAGCAAATCAACGCATTGTTCGCCGACCTCGGCAAATCCTGGGACCAGCTGGACGGCCTGGTGCATGCCATCGGCTTTGCGCCAAGCGAAGCGATTGCCGGCGATTTCCTGGACGGCCTGTCGCGCGAAGGCTTCAAGATTGCCCACGACATTTCCGCCTACAGCTTCCCGGCAATGGCGAAGGCCGCACTGCCGATGCTGCGCCCTAACTCGGCATTGCTGACATTGACTTACCTGGGTTCGGAACGTGTCGTCCCCAACTACAACACGATGGGGCTGGCCAAGGCATCGCTCGAAGCCAGCGTCCGTTATCTGGCGGGATCGCTGGGTCCTAAGGGTGTACGCGTGAACGGTATTTCAGCCGGTCCGATCAAGACCCTGGCCGCCAGCGGCATCAAGGGTTTCGGCAAGATCCTGGGCTTTGTCGCCGAGCACGCGCCATTGCGCCGCAACGTGACGGTAGAAGATGTCGGCAATGCCGCCGCTTTTTTCCTGTCGGACCTGGCCAGCGGCATCACCGGTGAGATCACCTATGTCGATGGCGGCTTCTCTCATGTGGTAGGCGGTATCGCCGAATAAGACGTTGCTGCGCAAATGTAGGGGTGGGCATGCCTTTGTGCCCACCCCCACTTTCTTACCGATGAACCGTCACCTCAACCCGACGCGCATCGGCATCGTTGCCACCCAAAGAGACTTGCGGCTTCTCCATGGTCACCCGCGCCTCTTCCACTCCAGCCGCAACCAACAGCGCGCGCACAGCTTTAGCCCGGTTTTTCGACACTTCGGCGTTCACATCCGCATTGCCGCTGGCATCGTGATAGCCGGAGACGGCAACCGTGGCGGCCTGGTTGGCCTTCAGGTAAGCCACAATCGCCGCAACATCCGTGGCAGCACTGGCGGGCGCTTCCGACTTGCCTGTTTCAAAGAAGATTTTTACAACGGCTGGCACGCCTGCCGTTGAAGCGTCGGCAGAAGCACTAGCGGCGGGAGCTGGAGCAACCGCGGCAACTTGCCCGGCAGCCGCAACTGGCGCCGACACGGCTGCCGTATTGCCACCCTTGCCTGCGGTAATCCCGATATAGCTTGCCAGCAGCAATGCTGCCACCACCACCACGCCGACGATGGCCCAAACAATTCCCAATGCCGCCTTTTGTTCACTATCGTTATTATCCACAAGACCTCTCCTGTTGTTGAATTGCAATAAAACGATTGTATCTGAATATGCCAGCCCCCAAAATGCACCATAACCAACGGTACAGCTTCAAATCAGGGCTTAATTCACGGCAATCGCATGAATAAGGTGCAACGAATGTAAAAATAATGTATTATTCTGTGCTGCGTTGCAATAACGAGCGCAGACAGTGGATTTCGGGATACCGATTGACGATCGCGCTTGATGGTAACGCTTGATCATATCGATTTTCGCCAACGCTGTAAAAACAATAAGTAGCTGCGCAAGCCTAAGCGTGTCCTGATCTCTGTGGGACATTGCATTGTAAAAGCCCTCCCGCCTTGTGTGTCGATCCTGACACCGTCCCGGCGCAAAGCTTTTGTGCCGAAATTTCTTTGTATTTGTTTCTTAGTCATTTCGTTGGTTGGCGTTGCTTTTTTGCGTTCGCTGCATTCGTCGCATTCATCGTATATCGATTGTTTGCGCGATTTTTGCAGCTCATGACGCTGCACTTTACGAAAGAAAATAATGACTTTTGAATCACTAGGCCTCCACACGTCCGTTATCAAAGCACTGACCGAAGCTGGCTACACAAAACCAACAAGCGTTCAAGAACAAGCTATCCCTGCCGCTATCGAAGGCCGTGACCTGCTGGTTTCCTCGCAAACCGGCTCCGGCAAGACTGCAGCATTCATGCTGCCGGCATTACACAAATTCGCTTCGGAGCAACAAGTTGCTCCAGCTGCAGTTGGCAAGACACCTAATCAAGAAATGCAAGCCTCCCGTTCACGCGGCGAGCGTCCACGTTTCAAGCCGGCACAACCAAAGATGCTGGTATTGACACCGACCCGCGAACTGGCTTTGCAAGTGACTACCGCTACCGACAAGTACGGCTCGCAAATGAAACGCATCAAGGCGATCTCGATCCTGGGCGGCATGCCTTATCCAAAGCAAATGCAATTGCTGGCCAAGAATCCTGAGATTCTGGTCGCGACTCCTGGCCGTTTGATCGACCACATGGAATCGGGCAAGATCGATTTCTCGCAACTGCAAATCCTGGTGCTGGACGAAGCTGACCGCATGCTCGACATGGGTTTCATCGACGACATCGAAAAAATCGTTGATGCTACTCCTGAGTCGCGTCAAACCATGTTGTTCTCGGCTACGCTGGATGGCGTTGTCGGCAACATGGCAAAACGCATCACCAAGAACCCGCTGATCATCCAGATCGCCGGCTCGGCCACCAAGCACGAAAACATTCAACAGAAGGTTCACTTCGTCGACGATCTGTCGCACAAGAATCGCCTGCTGGATCACCTGCTGCGCGACGTCACCATGGACCAGGCGGTTGTATTTACCGCCACCAAGCGTGACGCCGACACCATCGCCGACCGCCTGAACATCGCCGGTTTCGCTGCTGCCGCTTTGCATGGCGACATGCATCAAGGCGCGCGTAACCGTACCCTGGACAGTCTGCGTCGCGGTCAAGTGCGCGTTCTGGTAGCCACCGACGTTGCCGCTCGCGGTATCGACGTGCCAGCCATCACCCACGTATTCAACTACGATCTGCCGAAATTCCCGGAAGATTACGTCCATCGTATCGGCCGTACCGGCCGCGCTGGTCGTAACGGTGTTGCAGTATCGCTGGTGAACCACGCTGAAGGCGTCAACGTCAAGCGTATCGAACGTTTCACCAAGCAATTGATCCCGGTCGATGTAGTTGAAGGTTTCGAACCAAAGCGTACCGCTTCTGCACCACGCTCGAACCACAAACCAGGCGGCTGGAAACCAGGCGACAACCGTGGCGGCCCGGCTAAACCAGGCGGCCGTACTTTCAGCAAGCCAGGCGCACCACGTAAAGACGGTGGCGGCGGCGGTTACAAAGGCAATCGTTCGAACGACAGCGGTGCACGTCGCTCGTTTGGCGACCGCTAAGTAGCTGTCGGCGATCTTAATGATCGCCTCGTAATACACGCATAAATGAGAAGGCCGCTGGAAATTTCCAGCGGCCTTTTTTTATGACACAATTTTGAGACCAGCACTTCACTGCTTTGTATACGCCCGACATTGGATGTCAGAGACAGGTCGAAACACTTCAAGACGATCTACAACGGTGAGGACGCGTCGCCAGAGATACGTGTCAATCAAATTCACCATTCCCCCCTCGCCCCTTTATTCCAATCCTACTACGCCCTTACGGTTGTTTCTGCACCCCCTTGAATGTAAGCATTTTCATACTCTACTTGAAATTAATTGTGTGAGTCGCGCAATAACTAAAATGCAATTATAATTAATAATATAACAACAACAGTCCTTGGTATTGGCAGCCGCATATTTAACACAAACCTTGCCATGTCAATCACTGCCACCCCACCTGTTCTTTGATAATTTTATTGAAGGAAAAACATGTATTTCGGCATCGACCCACACCATCCCGAGTTAAACACTCTGATTCACTCAACCATTAGCGCGATCGTCGAAAAGCACGGAAAACTACATGTTTATGCACTGGTCGATGGCGCATTTGATGACGACTTGGCACCGCAGCTTTGGGAATACAGCAAACAAGCCAACACTGGTGTCGCGTCGCCGACCGCACGCCTTCTGTGTCGTACCGCATGATCAGCGGGCTACTGAAAGGGATGAGCCAACGCGGCATCAACAACGAACCGGAGCGCTATGCCTTAGCGGCACAAGCCATCACGCTTCTCGAACGGCATCACGCGTTGGAACTGTTGGATGACGCGCAAATGCACGGCGTTCAGATTGCGCTGCAACGCTCGGCATCGTATTGACTACTGAAACAGGTTCAAATAAAGGAAATTCATGCGCGTCAACCATCTATTCGTAGTCGTCGCAACACTGGCACTCGGCGCTTGCGCCACAACGATGCAGAACACGGTGCAAACCCCACTTAAACCATCAATGGTTGTCGACATTCCGATGACGTTTGTTTCTATCAGATGCGTCGGCCATCCGGGTGTTACTTATATCCACGATTTTTATGTAAAGGAGCCTTTTAGCGAAAGAATGGCAGGCGGGCTGAATTGTGGCGGTACTGTCGCAGCCGGTTACATGCTCCCTAGGCAGTGGCAGCCAGGTATGAAAGTCAAGGTGCGCTGGAAGCCCAATGCACGCGATTGGATAGAAAAAACCACCACGATCCGTCGATATGAAAAAGCCGGAACGCTCTATGTTCATTTTTTTGAAAACGACGAAGTGCGGGTTGTATCCACTCCCATCCATGGTCCTAGCAATCCCAATCACCCCATTCCGAAAAGCGTCATCATCGCCCCACCGGAGGAAGAATAAATGAATGCTTCGCCTCCTATCCAATCTGCCCCGCTGCGAATTTCAGGTCACGCTGAAGGCGAAATGACGCCAAGCGTTGCCGACACAGTCAGCCGTATTCTAAAAGAGAGACGGCCGACCGCTCATGCCCCTCCTTGCCAGAAATACGTCAATATTGGACTGTTCTTCGATGGCACTAATAACAACATGGTGCGTGACGAGCCGTCACAATGCCATACCAATATCGTAAAATTGTACAAAGCGCATAGAGATGTCGATGGCGTCGGCACTTTACAGGCATCGGGACACTATAGAATTTACGTTCCCGGCTTGGGTACCCGCTTCCCGGAGAACCGGGAGTGGCGTGAAAGTGCCGACGGCAAGGCATTCGGAAAAGGCGGTCAAGCGCGAATTTTATTCGGGCTATTTGAGGTCTATAATGCGGTACATAAAGCCTTCAGCAATGATGATGATATGTTCGACAAGGACGCCGTTGCCGCCAAAATCCAGCAATACGCCAAAGATGTTGAAACTAACGACCCACTACGCGATGCACGTGAACCACGTCCCGACCGGCGTAGCTGGTTCGACGGTCTCACCAAAGATTTAGACACCCAACTACGCAAGGCACGCAAACATAGGCCTCTGCCGAATATTCCAAAAATCACGTTAAACGTGTTCGGCTTTTCACGCGGAGCGGTAGAAGCACGGGCTTTCTGTTACTGGTTTGACGACCTCCTTGCAAAAGACGGCACCTTTGCCGACATGCCCGCCGAGATTACTTTTCTTGGCTTGTTCGATAGCGTGGCGTCAATAGGGCTGGCGAATTCTGCATCCGAAACCACGCCGCTTTTCTTTGCCAATGGCCACCTTAGCTGGGCCAGCGAAACACGCAAACCGCTTCCTCCTTGCGTTAAAAGAACCGTACATTTCATCGGTGCCCATGAGCAGCGCCGCAATTTCCCACTCACCCGCGTCACCGGCAACAATGTCACGGAATGCCTGTATCCCGGCGTGCATTCCGATGTCGGCGGTGGTTATAGCCCAGGCGATCATGGCCGCGGAACAACAATGGACAAGATGCTATCCCAGATACCGCTATTGCATATGCATAGAGAGGCGTGTCGGGCCGGTGTGCCATTACTGTCTTATTGCGATATGGCGTCTGACTTAAAAGAGGACTACGACATCGACAGCGATCTGACCGCAGCCTGGAACGCATACATGGCTGCTCTGGAATTTAAGCCAGATACAAACGACATCGTAATCGGCAACTATAAAGAAATGATACAGAAGCACATGCAGTTGTACTACGGCTTCCGGCGCAGATGGCTAAACGAGTTCAGGGATTTACCATCGTATGACCGTGCCAACGCGCAGGACCAGGAAGATCTGAATAGTTACAACAATTTATTGAAAGGCGATCTGGCGATACTGCGCAAACGACGTGATTTCGCCACGCGTAACGTCGGAGGCATTAATGGTCATCGCGTTACTCTCGAATTTGAAGAGGAGCAAAGCGCCAACCGATGGCAAGTCATACTGGCAAACAGTGGGGTTCCTCCGAACAAAGAAGAGTTATGGGTATTGGAACAGTTTAACAAAACACCGCCATCATCCGATCCACCATACCTGTGGCTGTTGCAAAACCAGATTCACGATTCATTGGCAACATTTTATCTGGCGGGTTATGTCACCGCGGAAGAAAAATCCGAAGCGGTGCTGATGATGGCGCGCGAATACGATGCCACAGGAAAAACGCCGACCACAGCTTATAAAAAACAAGTGTGGGATAACTATCAGAACATGATCAAAGCAGATCCTGGCCTGGCCGATGCGGTACAAAATCGGGTTGACGCTTATAAGCAATCCGGCGCCAAGGCTAACAATCGCCTGGATCAAATCAAGGCGAAGGAAATGACTGATCAGCAGACGCCATTTGGCGAGGTCGATCAAGCAAAGCTGGCAGACTGTTTCCCACCGCAAACCGATACCCACGCGCAAGAACTGCGCCTAGCCGCCATCCGTACGCAAACAGAAACACGACGCGAAGGCAGTGGTTATTTGCATCAGCGTGCGGTGTTCGATTGATTAATCTGTCCCCGCCTGCTCACGGGGAGGTCGTTTATGACTAACATCACCGATAACACTCAAGTAAGTGAAGAAGAGTCGGCGTGGGAAACTGTAGGCAAGCCTCGAACGGGCATGCATGCGGTCACCCATCCCCCTGGGAGGTGAGCAACGATATCAAGACCGCGGAGGCGAAGATCAACGCCCTCGCGTACAAGGCAGCCGAAATGACCGCACAACGGCACTAGGCGGAATGATGTTCAAAAGTGCCTCTTTTGGGACACACAAGAACCTTTTTATTGGTCGCGTCGTAAGCAACACGCCTAAACAATACTTCACGCCGACCATCCCAACATCACCGCACCCAAGGCGATCACCACGCACGACAATAATCTGCGTACAGTCAGCGCTTCTCCCAAAAACATTCGGGCAATCAATGCTGCAAACAATACCGATGTCTCACGCAAAGCCGAGACCGGCCCCATCGGCGCCAACGTAATCGCCCAAATCACAATGCCGTACGCCAGCAGCGACATCGCGCCGCCGCCCAGAGCATTCCAGGTTACGCGCTCACGCAATCCGATCCGGATGCTGCCATGCATCGACAAATAAATCACCAGCAACGGCAAACCATCCAGCAAGAACATCCAGCCGGCATAGGATGCGGCACTACCGGCCAGACGCGAACCGAGTCCGTCGACGATGGTATAACCTGCAATGAAAAGACCGGTGGTAAACGCCGACAACGGCGCGTCCCACTGCCGGCTGCCAGCCACGCCGTTCCCCCGCTTGAATTTGATTTGCGCCAGGCTGACGATACCGACTGAAATCAAGGCCACGCCAATCAGCGTCAAGGTTCCCAGCTGTTCGCCGGCAAAAAAAGCCGCACCAAGCGACACCAGCAACGGCGAAGAGCCGCGCGCGATCGGATAGGACTGGCCGAAATCGCCAGCCCGGTAAGCGCGGACTAAAAAAAGGTTGTAGCCGGCATGCAGGGCCACCGACATCAGAATGTATGGCCAGCTGGCAGGCGCCGGCATTGGCGCCCAAAGGACAATGGGAACAGCGGCTACGGCTGAGCCGATGGTCATCAGAGTGATGGCCCATAAACGATCGCCGCTGCTTTTCAGCATGGCATTCCAGGAAGCATGCAGCAAGGCTGCGCACAATACCAAAGCAATCACGCCAGCCGTCATGCGTTAGCTCCGAGGGAACACCTTGAGTACCTGATCATAGATTTTGAATGACGGCGCCAGAATGATGATGCCAAGTGGCAAAGCCGTACATTGTAAATGGTATGTCAGCTCTCCGCCTGCAGCATATCAGTGACCGCGCATAAGTACTACATCCCCGCCCTGTTCCGCGTGCGGCCGGAACTGAGATAGTCGGCGATCGAATCCTGGGTAACTTCGCCCAGATAACTGTTGTCCTGGTCGATCACCGGCATCCAGCTGGTGCTGTGCTTGTACATTTTAGATAACACCACGCGCAGGTTTTCATCCGGCGCAGCACTGACGGTAAACGGCTTCATTTTGTCGATGCAGACACCCTGCGCGCCACGCGCATCGCGCCTTGCCACATAACCCAGTGCATGATTATCGGCATTGGTGACTGTCACATAACGGTAATCGTGTTCATCCATCACGCCATATGCGGTCGCCATGCTGGCGTCTTCCCGCACCGTCGCAGAGTTGGCTGCGGCATCGCCGGCGCGTACCAGCAACAGACGCTTCAAGGTAGCGTCCTGGCCGACGAAAGAGCCGACGAATTCATCCTTGGGACGTGCCAGCAAAGTATCCGGATGGTCCACCTGCACCAGTTTTCCGGCGCGGAAAATCGCGATCTTGTCGCCCAGCTTGATCGCCTCGTCGATATCGTGGCTGACCATGATGACGGTCTTGTTAAGCTGGCGTTGCATCTGGAAAAACTCATTCTGGATCGATTCGCGATTGATCGGATCGACGGCGCCGAACGGTTCATCCATCAACAACACCGGTGGATCTGCCGCCAGCGCCCGGATCACGCCGATGCGCTGCTGCTGGCCGCCCGACATTTCACGCGGATAGCGTGTCAGGAAGCGCTTGGGATCGAGCGCCACCATCGCCATCAATTCGGTAGCGCGTTCATGGCAACGCTTCTTGTCCCAACCGAGCAGGCGCGGCACCACGGTAATATTTTCTTCAATGGTCATGTTGGGAAACAAACCCACTTGCTGGATCACATAGCCGATTTTCCGGCGCAAGCTGACTTCATCGAGGCCGGTAGTATCTTCGCCGTTCAACAGCACGCGGCCGGAAGTCGGCGCGATCAAGCGGTTGATCATTTTCAGCGTGGTGGTTTTACCGCAGCCGGATGGCCCCAGGAATACGCAGATTTCGCCTTCGGCAACCGTCAGGTTAACCTCGTCCACCGCTTTGACTTTGCTACCGTCTTTTTGGGTGAATACTTTACTGAGCTGGTCGAGTTGAATCATGATTTTTGCATTCCTTTCGGTGTAAGCAGCCGCTGCAGGGCTTGCAGCAGCAGGTCGGCGACAATCGCCAGCAAGCTGATCAATACCGCGCCGACTACCAGTTTTTGCATGTTGCTTTGGCTGATGGCATGCAGGATCAAGACGCCCAAACCGCCTGCGCCGATAATCGCTGCCACTGCCATCACGCCGATATTCATCACCACGGCGGTGCGGACGCCGCCCAGGATGACCGGCACCGACAACGGCAAATCGACCAGCCGCAGCCGCTGCCAGAAAGTCATGCCGATGCCGATGCCGGCTTCCTTGATGTTGTGGTCGATGCCATCCAGCGCCAGATAGGTGTTGCGCATGATCGGCAGCAGGGAGTACAGGAATACCGCCGTAATCGCAGGCAACGGTCCGAGTCCCTGGCCGAAGCGGGAAAACAACGGGATCATCAACCCGAACAAGGCGATCGACGGCAGCGTCAGAATCACGGTAGCCAGGCCCATCATCGGGCTGGCCAGCCAGCGATGGCGGATCATCACAATCCCCAGCGGCACGCCGATCAAAATCGCCAGGCCGACGGCAATCCCCACCAACATCAGATGCTGGATGGTGAGATGCAAGATTTCTGGCCAGGCGCTTAGCAGATAATTAAAGAATGTCATGCGGCGTCCTTATAACAAGCCTTCGGTGCGCAGGAAATCTGCGGCGACCTGGGCTATCGGCAACTGATCGATATCGACCTTTTTATTCATCTCGGTCATCTTGGCGGTATCGATCTTGGCCGACAGCGCATTCAGCTGTTCGGCCAGCTGGGGGTTGGCGTCCAGGATTGCCTTGCGCACTATCGGTACTGCACTGTAAAAGGGAAAGAAACCCTTGTTATCTTGCAGCAGCTTCAGATTGAAGCCCTGAACCCGGCCGTCGGACGAATAGGTCAGCCCGACATTCAACTGGTCGTTATTCAAGGCGGTATACACCAGCCCCGCGTCCATCTGCTTGACCTCGCTTCGGTCCAGATTGAAGCTATACAGCGCTTGCAGCGGCACCAGGCCGTCGGGGCGCGAAGCAAACTCGAAATCGACTCCCATCAGATATTTTTTGTCGGGATCTTGCTGCTGCGCCTGATTGATTTTGTTCGCCAGGTCTTCGATGGTATTCAAACCCTCTTCATCGGCGCGCTTTTGCGGCACTGCCAGCGCATAGGTATTGTTCAATGCAGACGGATTGAGCCAGACCAGGTTTCTAGGCGCATCCAGTGCTTTAACCCGTTGATAAGATTGGTCCTGATCCAGCTTCTCATCGATCTTGTTGTACACAATCAGGGCGGTGCCGGTGTAGTCCCAGACGATATCGATCTGCCCGCTTTCCAGCGCTTGCCGCATGATGGTGGTGCCGAGGCCGCTCTTCAGATCGGCCGTGTATCCCTTGGCGTTCAGATATTGCTGCGTCATGGACGACAGAATCAATTGCTCGGTAAAGTTCTTGCCGCCGACTACCAGATTGGCCGCGCTCGCTTGCGCCATGCCGAACAGGCCGAGCGTGAAGACCAGCAACGCTGTAATACGTGACAGACGAGATGCAGTTATAGGTGAATTATTCATGTGTTCCCTTTTCAGAATGGGCAGGCATCAGCGCAACAGGCCGCGTTTGCTCAGGTAGGCATTGCTGCCTAGCGAGACGATCGCATCCAGCATCAACGCCAGCACCGCGGTGGCGGTAGCGCCCAGCAGCAATTGCCCATGGTTGTTCAGGTAGATGCCTGGAAAGATCAGGCCGCCCAGGCTTTCGCCGCCAATCAGAATCGACAATGGCGCGGTCCCGACAATGATCGCCAATGCGGTACGCACACCGCCGACGATGATCGGCAAGGCATTCGGCAGTTCGACCCGGAACAACACCTGCAGCGGCTTCATGCCGATGCCTTTGGCCGCCTCCTTCATGGACGGCGAAACCTGCTTCAAGCCTTCATAGGTATTGCGCACGATGGGCAGCAACGCTGCCAGCCACAAGGCGATGATGGCCGGCTTGTCGCCGATGCCGAACAAGGCCAGCGCCAGCGCCAAGACTGCCATGGAAGGAATGGTGTTGCCGATATTGAAGATTTGCATCCACTTCTCGGCATGCCGCGCGAAGTATGGCCGGCTCAGCAAGATGCCGGCAGGAATGCCGCACAACAGCGACAGAGACATCGACCAGCAGACCAGGACCAGGTGACGGCCGGTGTAATAAATCAAGTCGCCCTGGTATTGATGGATAACCGCAGGGCCGATCGACCAGCCAATGGCGGCCACGACCAGCATGGTGATGGCGGCGCCAACCATGGCGTTGCGATAGCGATTCGTCATGCTTACTCCCTTGCATATGCAGCGGCGGCAAAACGCAGGCCGCGGCGCCCAGGCGTTTGCCTGCGAGCGCGCAACCGGATTTTTTTCGCTGCGTATTGAATGACCGGCGGGCACGGAACCGCATAGGCAAAGCCGGAACCTGTCAGCGCGACATACAACTTCAATTTTTTTATGATCTCGTCCGGTCTTCCCGCGGGGATGACATTGAACAAGCCGACTACCGCATGGGGCGGCAAAGAATGCGAGAAACTTCTCGACTTTGATGAAACTCCGGCGTTGCCGAAGTGTGAGACAACCCGCTGACGCGAGTCACGAAACCCAAAAATGTGCCGTTGAGGCAGCACTATGTTGTTGAGAGTTTGTCATTATAGCCAATTTCCTTGATGACGTCCAGTAATGGGATTAATGAAAGCTATTACCGGAATGTCTTAAGCCCACGATAGCACAGGATTTATCCGATGAATATCGGAAAACGTGATTTTTGTAACAACAAAAAAATCCAGGAAATAAGAAGGGAATACGGGAAGGAAATACAAGGAGGGAAATACAAGGCGGAAAATACAGGAAGGGAGAACAGCCAGTCAAAGACGCTGCCACGGCTAACCGACCATGGCAGCACCCTCGGGGAGGGAGATATAGCTTAGAGCGCCTTGCGCAGCTTGCTGGCGGCCGCAGCCAGGGCGGTAATGCGCGTCCAGTCGCCGGATTTCAACAGCTCTTTCGGCGTCAGCCAGGAACCGCCGACGCAGGCAACGTTTTTGCAGGCCAGGAATTCCGGCGCGCTATCCAGCGAAATGCCGCCAGTCGGGCAAAACGTTACGTCGCCCAACGGACCGGCAATCGCATTCAACATGCCGACGCCGCCCGCCGGCACTGCCGGGAACAGCTTCAACTGACGGAAACCGGCTTCGCGCGCAGCCATTACTTCGGATGGCGTCATCACGCCGGGCAGCAAAGGCAGGCCGCTAGATTTGGCGGCAGCGATCAATGCCGGGGTCAAACCTGGAGAAACGCCGAACACCGCACCAGCGTCGCGGGCAGCAACGAACTCGGCAGCCTGAGTCAACGTGCCGACGCCGACAATCGCACCCGGCACTTGTTCGGCAATGGCCCGGATTGCGGGCAAACCATGCACCGTGCGCAAAGTCACTTCAAGTACGCGAATCCCTCCCGCGACCAGGGCTTTGGCCAAAGGTACCGCATGTTCGATATCGTCGATCGCAATCACCGGAATCACCGGCGATGCACGCATGATGTCTAACAGTTCGTTGCCATAGAGGAGATTTGTGGATGTCATATCGTTGCTTTCTGTGGTTGTGCGGAATGATCGGCGGATTCGGGACTATGCAAAACAGGTGGCAAGCCAAAGCTGGTGGCGCCCTCTTCAGCCGCGCTGACCGTGTTGCGGAACATCGCAAACAGCTCGCGGCCCATGCCAACATGATTGGCTGACAAGTCGGTCGCCAGTGGCTGGCGCTGCGCCCATTCTTCCGCAGGTACCAAGGCTTCCAGTATACCCTGCTCGGCGTCCATGCGGATCATGTCGCCGGTCCGCACCAGGCCCAGCGGGCCGCCGGCCAGCACTTCCGGCGTCACGTGGATTGCTGCCGGCACCTTGCCGGAGGCGCCCGACATGCGGCCATCCGTGACCAGGGCCACATGGCGGCCGGCATCCTGCAAAATTCCCAGAGCTGGCGTCAGGGCGTGCAATTCCGGCATGCCGTTGGCACGCGGCCCCTGATGACTCAGTACCGCAACAAAATCGCGATCCAGTTCGCCGGCGCGGAAAGCCTTCATGAACGCTTCTTGCGAATGGAACACAACCGCTGGCGCCTGCACTACCCAATGTTCTTTCTTCACGGCGGAAATCTTGATGACCGAACGGCCCAGGTTGCCGGTCAGCAGGCGCAAGCCGCCATCGGCAGAAAATGGCGCGGTCGCAGTCCGCAATACCGAGTCGTCGCCGCTTAGTGCCGGCGCCGGCTTGAACACCACCGAATTGCCATCAAGGAATGGCTCGGCGCAATGCGCGCGCAGGCTGTCGCCGAGGATGGTTTTGACATCTTCATGCATCAGGCCGGCATCCAGCAATTCGCGAATCACAAATCCGGTGCCGCCGGCGGCATGGAAATGATTGACGTCGGCATCGCCATTCGGATAAATCCGGGTGACCAGCGGTACGACTGCAGACAGCGCGTCGAAATCGTTCCAGTCGATGACAATCCCGGCGGCTTTGGCAATCGCCACCAGATGCAGGGTGTGGTTGGTAGAACCACCGGTCGCCAGCAAAGTGACGATGGCGTTGACGATACTTTTCTCGCTGACCACGTGGCCAACCGGCAGGTACTGATTGCCACGGTCGGTGATCTTCAACGCCTGGCGTGCCGCCTCGGCGGTCAGTGCGTCCCGCAGCGGCGTATTCGGGGTGATGAACGCCGAGCCTGGCAGATGCAAGCCGAGTGCTTCCATCAGCATCTGGTTGCTGTTGGCGGTGCCGTAGAAAGTGCAGGTGCCGGCGCTGTGATAGGACTGGGACTCAGCTTCCAGCAATTCGGCGCGGCCGATTTTTCCTTCAGCGTAGAGTTGGCGAATCTTCACCTTCTCTTTATTGCTCATGCCGCTGGTCATTGGTCCGCCGGGGATGAACACCGCCGGCAAATGGCCGAAATGCAGGGCGCCGATCAACAGTCCCGGCACGATCTTGTCGCAGATGCCGAGATACACCGCGGCGTCGAACATGTTGTGCGACAGCGCAATCGCCGTCGCCATCGCAATCGCGTCGCGCGAGAACAAGGACAACTCCATCCCCGGCTGGCCTTGCGTCACACCGTCGCACATCGCTGGCGTACCACCGGCGAACTGGGCGACGCCGCCGGCGGCGTGGACTGCATCCTTGATAATTTGCGGAAAGCGTTCGAACGGTTGATGCGCCGACAACATGTCATTATAGGAAGACACGATCGCGATCGATGAACTTTTATCCTGTTTCAGTCTCAACTTGTCATTGGTTGGAAACGCGGCAAAGCCATGTGCAAGATTAGTACATGACAGCGCCCCACGCTGCACATCCTGACGGCGGGCATGCTCCAGGCGCGCCAGATAGGCGCTGCGATAAGGCTGGCTGCGGGCAACGATACGTTCGGTGACTTTGGCGACGCTGGCTTGAACAGACATGATTTGATCCTTGAAACAGTATAGATTTGAAATTTTACTACAAAATAACAAAGCAACGCTAACTCATCACCCTTTTTATCATCATTGCCTGCCCGCATTTGCATTTTTGAAACAGGCTCGCTCCACTCAAGCAACTGCACCACTAGCCACACAAAAACATATGATCTGCCATAACAATTACCCTGAAGAAATGGCAAACCACGTGATTACCGGAAAGCGCCGAACAACGCCAAACCAACTCCAGGCAGGTATATTACAAAATAATTTGTAGTGAAATTACCGCCAACGTTGTATAGTCGTATAAATTCCTGACCGACAATAAAGACTCCGGATATGCCACAACCAGCGCTTAATACTACCGCCAGCTTCCAAGCCTTGCATGCACATTACGCAGCAGTCAAAGATTTATCGTTGCGTGAGCTGTTTGCTGCTCCATCCGCGCCACCCACCTCGTCGCGCTTTGAACAGTTCTCGCTCAAGGCGGCTGGCCTGTTCCTGGATTATGCAAAAAACAATGTGACCGCGGAGACCATGGCGCATTTGTTTGCCCTGGCCCGCGAACGCCAGGTCGAAACACAGCGCCAGGCGATGTTTGCCGGCGCCAAAATCAATACCACCGAACATCGCGCCGTGTTGCACACAGCCTTGCGGGCGCCGCGCCTGCCAGCGCTGGAGCTTGATGGTCAGCATATCAGCGCCGACGTCCATGCGGTCCTGCAGAGAATTCAGACATTCACCACCGCGCTACGTTCCGGAGCGTGGCTGGGATACAGCGGCAAGCCGATCACGGATATCGTCAATATCGGCATCGGCGGCTCCGATCTCGGCCCCAAGATGGTATGCCAGGCGCTGCGTCCCTATCAGCGGGCCGACCTGCACCTGCACTTCGTCTCCAATGTGGATGGCGACGATCTTGATGCCGTGCTGCAGCAGGTCGATCCGCAAACCACGCTTTTCGTGATCGCCTCGAAAACCTTCACCACCGCGGAAACCATGATGAACGCGCACTCGGCGCGCAACTGGTTTTTGCAGAATGCTGCTGGCGCCAAAGAGTCCGACCTGCGCAAACATTTTGTCGCCGTATCCACCAATGTTGAAGGTGTCACGGCGTTCGGCATCGATGCCGCCAATATGTTCCCGTTCTGGGATTGGGTCGGCGGCCGTTACTCGGTGTGGTCATCGATTGGCCTGTCGGTAGCGCTGGCGGTCGGCTTCGAGCGGTTCAGCGAATTCCTGGCCGGCGCCCACGCCATGGACCAGCACTTCCAAAACGCGCCGCTGGAACAGAACATGCCGGTGATCCTGGCGTTGCTGGGCGTCTGGTACCGCAATTTCTTCGATTACCGCTCTGTCTCGATTGCACCTTACCACCAGGACCTGGGAAACTTCCCTTCCTATCTGCAGCAACTGGAAATGGAAAGCAACGGCAAGCGCGTCAGCCTCGACGGCCGTACGCTTGTAGCTGCCACTTGCCCGATTATCTGGGGCAATGTCGGCACCAACGGCCAGCATGCCTATTTTCAATTGCTGCATCAAGGCACCGACATTACGCCGGTCGATTTTATTGCGACATTGAACGCCAGCCATCACTTGCCCGGCCACCAAGCCGCGCTGCTGGCCAACTGCTTCGCTCAGTCGGAAGCGCTGATGCGCGGCAAGCATGCCGACGAAGTACAGGCGGAAATGCAAGCCAAAGGCATGCCAGCCGAGCAGATCGCCGCACTGCTGCCGCATCGCACCTTCCCCGGCAATCGCCCCAGCAACACAATCTTGATGGAAGCACTGACTCCCGCCAACCTTGGCGCGCTGATCGCTTTGTACGAACATAAGGTATTTGTCCAGGGCGTTATCTGGGACGTCAACAGTTTCGATCAATGGGGTGTCGAACTGGGCAAGGTTTTGGCAAGCAATATCTTGAACGAGCTGACCACCGCCGCTGCCCCGCAAGGCCACGACAGTTCGACCAATGGCTTGATTGCGATGGCGCGCACGGCGTTGTCATAACGGAGTTACATATTATTCATACATCCTTGTCATTCCCGCGAACGCGGAGATCCATTTTAATGGTCAACATGGATTCTCCGCCTTGGCGCCCGCGTTCGCGGGAATGACGAGGGTTTTAAAAAAAGCGGTAGTAATTTATAGGTCTCATTTATCATGGCTCTTGCAGAATTTGATTTGGCAATCTTTGGCGGCACCGGCGACCTGGCAATGCGCAAGCTGCTGCCGGCAATGTATGCGCGCGACCGCGCTAACGACTTGCCGCCGGATGCGCGCATCCTGTGCATCGGACGGCATGACAGCAGCGACGAAGATTTCATCAAGCACGTAGAGCGGGACGCCAAGCCGCACGTCAGCAAGGAAAGCTTCGACGCCACCGTCTGGCAGCGTTTTTGCAAGCGCATCAAGTACGTCGGCATGGACGCCACCGATGCCGCTTCCTACAAAGCCCTGGTCGAAGCCATGCGGCCTGATCACGCGATCACCAATGTGTTTTACCTGGCGACGCCGCCTAGCCTGTTCTCGAAAATCTGCAAAAACCTGGCTGCCAGCGGCCTCGCCACTTCCAACTCGCGCGTGGTGCTGGAAAAACCGTTGGGCCGCGACCTCGCCAGCGCCAAGCAGATCAATGTCGAAGTCGGCCTGGTGTTTGCCGAATCGCAAATTTTCCGTATCGATCACTACCTCGGCAAAGAGACTGTGCAAAACCTGCTGGCGTTGCGCTTCGGCAATGTATTGTTCGAGCCGCTGTGGCGCCGCGAATGGATTTCCGACGTGCAGATCACCATCGCCGAACAACTCGGCGTCGGCAACCGGATGGGTTACTACGAAACTTCGGGCGCTCTGCGCGACATGCTGCAAAATCACTTGCTGCAACTGTTATGTATCGTCGCCATGGAGCCGCCGGTATCGATTACTCCGGATGCCGTCCGCGATGAAAAGCTAAAAGTGCTGCGTTCGCTAAAGCGCTTCACGCCGACTACGCTGGCGCACAATGTGGTGCGTGGACAGTATCGTTCCGGCCATGTCGAAGGCGTTGCGGTGCCTGGTTATCGCAAGGAAGCCGACGCCAATCCGCAGTCGCGCACGGAAACCTTTGTCGCACTGAAGGCCGAGGTCGATACCTGGCGCTGGGCTGGCGTGCCGTTTTACCTGCGCACCGGCAAACGCATGGCCGATTCGCTGGCGGAAATCGTGATTCGCTTCAAGACCATCCCGCATTCGATTTTTGCCCAGCCGAACAGCAGCTTCGAGCCGAACTGCCTGGTCATCCGCTTGCAGCCGGACGAAGGCCTGACCCTGAACCTGATGGCCAAGACCCCGGGCGACGGCATGCGCTTGAAACCGGTTGAGCTGGAACTGAATTTCCGCGAAAGCTTCAAATCTCCGCGCATGGAAGCTTACGAACGGCTGCTGCTGGACGTCTTGCGCGGCCAGTTGACATTATTCATGCGCAGCGACGAACTGGAAGCGGCATGGGAATGGGTAGAGCCGATTCTGGAGTTCTGGGACCAGGAAGAAGACGATCCGATTCCTTACACCGCCGGCACCTGGGGCCCGGCGGCAGCCAGCGCCCTGATTGCACGCGACGGCTTGCAGTGGCGCGAAGAATCGCTGCCAGAATTGTAACCGGGCCAGGACACAGAATGACAATGCTACTGGATGCGATCAAGACTCAGATCGACTTGCTGTCGAAGTCTGAGAAAAAGGTCGCACTGACCATTCTTGATAATCCGCAGCTGGCGCTGGCAGAAAACATCACTGCCCTGGCCAAGAACGCACAAGTATCGGAACCGACGGTGGTGCGGTTTTGCCGCGCCATCGGTTACGAGGGCTGGCATGATTTCAAGCTGAAGCTGGCGCAAAGCCTGGCCGTGGCCCTGCCGGGCGCCAACGAAATGCTGGCGCAAGACGATATCGCCGCCGATCTGGTCAACAAGATTTGCAGCCGCTCGATTAACACCCTGCTCGACCTGCGCAACCATTTAAGCGCCGATGCGATCCAGAAAGCGCTGGACGTTTTGCTCAAGGCGAACAAGATCGAGTTCTACGGCCAGGGCACTTCGGGTATCGTCGCCGCGGACGCACAGCATAAATTTTTCCGCTCCGGCGTTCCCACTGTCGCCTACTCCGATCCGCATATCCACAGCATCGCGGCCTCGCTGTTGCAACCGGGCGACGCGGTGGTCGCCATCTCGCAACGCGGCGGCAATGCGGCCCTGTTGCGCAGCGTCCAGCTGGCAAGAAAAGGCGGCGCGGATATCATTGTGCTTGGCCCCAGCGGCACGCCGTTGGCAGAACTGGCCACGGTGCTGGTGCCGATCGACCTGAGTTTCAATACCGATCCCTACACGCCGATCTCGGCGCGCCTGGCGCATCTGGTGGTGATCGATATTCTGGCAGTCGGGCTGGCGCTCAAGCGCGGCCCTGAATTCCGCAAGAAAATGCAGAACGCGCAGAAAGCCTTGCAGCAGTTCGACATGCAGTTCGATTCATTTTTCCGCTGATTTTTTTTGTTTTTTTTGTTGTTAGCGGCTCCCTGCCGGCAACCGCATACCTATAAAAAAATACCGACATGAGACCAACTTCTGCCTTGCCCAAGCATCTCGATTATCGTGACCCTGAATTCCTGCGCGACAGGATGCGGCGCGACATCGCCTTCTTTCATCCGCGCGCGATTGATCCCGCCGGCGGATTTTTCCATTACCTGAACGACGACGGCAGCGTCTACGATAGCGCCAGCCGGCATCTGGTCAACAGCAGCCGGATGGTGTTTTGCTACGCCCTGGCTTGGCGCCTCGACGGCAAGGAAGAATATCGCGCAGCGGCACGGCATGGCTTGCGCTTTTTACAGGAACGGCATTGGCAGCCATCTTACGGCGGCTATGCCTGGGTATTGGAAAACCATGCCGCCATCGATCGCACCCAGCATTGCTATGGCCTGGCATTCGTACTGCTGGCGCATGCCCACGCGCTGCGCATCGGCATCGACGACGCAGCCGCAGGTATCGGCGCCACCTTCGATTTGATGGAAAAACTGTTCTGGTCGGAAGTCGACGGCTTGTACGCCGACGAAGCCACGCCCGATGGCGTAGTGTCGTCTTATCGTGGCCAGAACGCCAATATGCACAGCTGCGAAGCACTGATCGCCGCATTTGAAGCCACTGGCGAGCAACGCTATTTGCACCGCGCCGAGCTGCTGGCGCACAACATCACCGAGCGCCAGGCGGCGCTGGCCGACGGCTGGATCTGGGAACACTATCATGCCGACTGGCGCGTGGACTGGGAATACAACCGCCACGACAGCAGCAATATGTTCCGCCCGTGGGGCTTCCAGCCCGGCCACATGACCGAGTGGTCGAAGTTGCTGTTGCTGCTGGAACGCCATCGCGCGCATTTGCAGGGCGACGCCGATTGGCTGCTGCCGCGCGCCAGAGCGCTGTTCGATGTCACCATGCCGGCCGCCTGGGATCAGGAATCCGGTGGCCTGGTGTATGGGCTGGCGCCTGACGGCAAGGTCTGTGACGGCGACAAGTATTTCTGGGTGCAGGCAGAATCGCTGGCCACCGCAGCGCTGCTGGCGGCACGTAGCGGCGACCAGGGTTATTGGGACAGCTACAACAAATTGTGGGAATACAGCAGTGCGCATTTGATAGACCAGGAGCGCGGCGGCTGGTATCGCATCCTGCGGCAAGACAACCAACGCTACGGCCCCGAAAAGCCGCCGCATGGCAAAACCGATTTCTACCACCCGATGGGCGCGTACCTGGAATCGCTGGCGGCTATCGGTAGTCCGCTTGAATAAACTTTTTATATATCAAACATTGCCTGGATGCTGTCATGTCTGAAACAACCCAATCCGCCCAACCCGCCCCCCCTTTCCCGCAATTCATCAGCGCCGGCGAAGCACTCACCGATTTGATACGGGTCGGCGCCGACCAATGGCTCAGCAAGACCGGCGGCTCGACCTGGAATGTGGCTCGCGCCGCCGCCAGCCTGGGCGTTTCCTCGGCTTTCGCCGGCGCTATCAGCCAGGACTGGTTCGGCGATGAATTGTACGCAGCCAGCCAGGCCGCCGACCTCGACCTGCGCTTCCTGCAGCGCGCCGCGCGCTCGCCCTTGTTGGCGGTAGTGTATGAAACCACGCCGCCACAATACAATTTCATCGGCGACAACAGTGCCGACCTCTCCTTCGATCCCGCTATGCTGCCCGGCGGCTGGCAGCAAGCCGCATCATGGGTGCACTTCGGCGGCATCAGCCTGACCCGTTCGCCGCTGGCCGAGCGCTTGATCGAACTGGCTGAAGATTTGCATGGCCGCGGCGTCAAAATCAGCTACGATCCGAATTTCCGCAACGTGATGGATCAGCGCTACGATCCCGTGCTGAAAAAAATGGCGCAGCTGGCGGACGTTATCAAAGTTTCGGATGAAGACCTGGCCGGCCTGTTCCGCACCGACGATGCCGAGGCCGCCCTGGCGACCTTACGCGGTTTCAATCCGAACGCTACCGTGTTGCTGACCTTAGGCTCGCAAGGCGCGGCGATCCATGCCGGCGATCAGTATTGGCAAGTGGCGCCGCCGCCGATCACTGTGGTCGACACGGTAGGCGCCGGCGATGCCGGCATTGCCGGCCTGATCTTCTCGCTGATCCAAGAAACCGCTACACACGCACCATCAACCTCATCCAGCCAATCTCCATCACCGGATTGGCTGCGACATCTGCGATTTTCCGTCGCCTGCGGCTCGGCCGCCTGCTTGAATGCCGGCGCCAAGCCACCGCAACTGGCACAAGTGCGTGCATTGCTGGAAAAAAACTAAAATTGCCGCCATGTTTCAGTGCGGCAATTTAGACTACCCGTAAATGTATCAAAATTACTTGTAGTAAAAATACAGATAAAAAAATCCCCAAATACAAATAAATACAAAAAAGACCTATTAAGTTCATTCTTAATAGGTCTTTCAGTTGCCACAACTATGCGTTAAGCGCATGAGAAATTGGTCAGTGCTGTAAATTAGCAACAGAAATATAGTAAAACTACACAAATAAAACAAAAATTTCATAAACCGGTTTACCATTCTTAACAACAAAGAAGCCGGCATTAATTGAACGCAAAGTACGGAACACAAGTACTCCGCAAGAACCAAAGTCCGATTCAAGAATTTCGAGCTACAGAAGACTCGGAAAGCAGTGGTCAACGCCACATTTTTACTTAGGAGATGAAATGAGAAAATCCGTTCTGAAAGCCAAGCCACTCGCGATTGCCGCAGTTCTGGCTTGCGCATTCGCTGGCCAGGCGCAAGCGCAAACCAATGTGATCATCTATGGTCGCGTCGATGCGGGCATCAACTACCAAAGCAATCAAGTCGGCAAAGATGCAAATGGCAATACCATCCGTGGCGGCCAATGGGGCGTCGGTGGTAACGAATGGGGTACCAGCATGATCGGTTTCAAGGGCACCGAAGATCTGGGTGGCGGCCTGAAAGCGATGTTCACATTGGAAAGCGGCTTCCAAGCCGACACCGGCCGCTTCAATGGCTCCGGCCTTTTTAATCGTCGTTCGACCGTTGGTTTGAACGGTGGCTTCGGTACTGTGAAAATCGGCCGCGATCTTGCGCTGCCAAGCGACAAGGTATGGAGCATCGATCCTACCGGCCAACAGAACATGAGTACTTCGACCTTGTTCAAAGGTCGTAACTGGCCACAAACCAGCAACCAGATTCAGTACATCACGCCAGATATGGGCGGCCTCTACGTGCACCTCATGTACGGCGCCGGCGAAGCTGCAGGATCGACTACACGCGGACCAACTGGTTCAGGAATCGGTAACAGCACCGGTATCGCAATTGGTTTCGTACAGCCTACCTATGAATTGCTGGCGATGTACGATACGGCACATGACGAAAACGGCACTTACGACAACTTGTTCTCCCGCTCCAAGGAAATCACTGTCGGCGGCAACGTGACGTTCGGCGCCGCAAAACTGTACGCCGGCTGGCAAAACCTGTCGGCTCCGGCTCAGCCTCTGACGACCAGCGGCATCGGTGCAGCTAACAAGGCCAATCAGTTCTGGCTCGGCGCCAACTACCAGCTGACCCCTGCCCTGACGCTGATCGGCGCGGCTTATCACGTCAAGCTTAACCACGACGTAGGCAGCGCAAACCTGTTCATGCTGGGTACCAACTACAGCCTGTCCAAGCGGACTCTGCTGTACGCGAGCATCGGTACTATCCGCAATGGTTCGAACACCGATTTCCAAGTTCAAACCGGCGACAGCACCGGCTTGACTGGACAGAACCAAAACACGTTCTACACTGGTATCAGCCACTCGTTCTAAGACAGCAAGTATCGATGGACGCGCCGCTTGAGCTCGGCGCGTCGATTGACCTTGCTAGTACCACCGTGGTGCTTGCCGCGTGCGCGGCATTAGTGAAAGACGTCCCTGGGTAACTCCCAGATTTTGCCCATTCGCGTGCGAATGGGCATTTTTTATGGGCGACGAGTTTTGTTATGGCGTTGTAGGGTGTGGGCACTACGTGCCCCCCCCCTACCCGCATCCCAGGCATTATTTGATATGTGAAATCACATTCGGCGACAAAGTCACCTCTTGATCGGTACGTGCCGATTGCACCGGTTTGCCATCACCCTCAGCGGTGATCTTGTCGCTGGCCGACTCGCCCAACGAAGCGATGTGGGTCAGGATGCCGCGTTTGGCCTGGCGCTGCAATTCGGCAAACGGGCTGGAACGGTTGAGCGATACGCCCACGGCCAGCACGTCGATCAATAGCAACAGCAAGATCCGCGAAACCATTGGAATATGCATCATGCTGCTTTCGTCGTGCTCGACTGCCAGCGTGTAGTTCGCACGCTTGGCCAATTGCGAATTGCTTGGAGCCAGCGCGATGATGGTGGCGCCGGAATGCACCGCAACCTCGACTGCCGGCGCCAGATGGCGCAAACGTCCGGAATTGGAGATCACCACTACGACGTCGCTGCTTTTCAGCATGGCGGCAGAAACTTCCTGCAGCTGCGGATCGGTATAGGCCGAAGATGGAATCCCCAGCCGGAAGAATTTTTGCTGCGCATCTTCAGCCACCAGGCCACAGCTGCCGAAGCCGTAGAATTCGATACGGCTGGCCTGGCTTAATGCTTCGATCACCCGCGACAGGGTGTCGGCATTGAGGTTATCGCGTACTTCCATCATCGCTGAAATGGTGTTGTCGACCACCTTGACGCCGACATCCAGCGAAGAATCGCCGACGTGAACCTGGCTGTGCGCAACCGGCACCGTGCCAGTGACGCCTGAAGCCAGCTTCAACTTGAAATCGGCCAAACCCTGGCAACCCATGGTGCGACAAAACCGGATCACCGTCGGCTGGCTGACATCGGCACGTCTGGCGATTTCTGAAATCGGCTCGCTCATCACGGCGCGCGGATGGGCCAGGATCAGGCTCGCAACCTTTTGCTCGGCAGGTGAAAACTGATCGCGCGCCTTACGGATTTTTTCCAGGATAGGCACGGCGTTGCCACCGCCGAGATGCTCGGAAAGAATGGCAGCAACCCCAACGAAGGCCGGATAAGGCGCGGTAATGACGAAGGTCGGGACTTTGGCCAGATAGCTGCTGAAACGCCCTTTGCTTTCGAAGCGTGCGCGAAACGGCGAACGGGCGAAATAATCGCCCAGGCGCGGCACCACGCCGCCGCCGATATACAAGCCGCCCAACGTACCCAAGGTCACTGCGACGTCGGCCGCTACCGTGCCCAGCATCGCACAAAAACATTCCACTACTTCCATGCACAAGCCATCTTGGCCTTGCAATGCGCGCTCGACGATTTGCGCGGTATGCAAAGGCTCAGGCTTGGCGATTCCCTGCAGATCGGCCAATGCCTGGTAAATCATTTCGATGCCAGGCCCGGAAACCAGGCGCTCGGCCGAAACGTGCGAATAAGTGCGCCAGCAATAGGCCAGCACCGCAGCCTCGCGCGCATCGCCGGGGGCGAAGGTGACATGGCCGCCTTCGCTGCCCAGTGCAATCCAGCGACCTTCCGTAGGAATCAAACCGCCGACGCCGAGCCCGGTACCGGCGCCAACCAGGCCGATCACGCCGCCGCTCAACGCACGGCCAGCGCCGACCTGGATGCAATGCGATTGCTCCAGATGCGGCAAAGACATCGACAATGCGGTGAAATCATTGACCACCAGCAGCGTGTCCAGATTCAGGCGGCGGCGCATATTTTCAATCGAAAATTCCCAATGATGATTGGTCATCTTGATGTCGTCGCCCTGCACCGGATTGGCGATCGCGATTGCCGCATGCCGCACTTGCGAACGCGCGCTGACAGGCACGTTGGAAGCCAGGTACGCCTCGACCGCCAGCGCGAATTCGGCATAATCGGCACAGCGCAAGGTCTGTATCGTGTCGATCTGGCCCGGCGCGCGCTCTAACCCGAAGCGCGCATTGGTACCGCCGACATCTGCCAGCAGACGGGGGCCATCCAGATAGCTAGTTGCCGAGTTCTCGCTAGCGCTCATGATCGTGGATGAAGACATGGTGTAAAACTTTCACTTAAATGCTAATACTGTTAGTAGGATGTGCGGTAGCGATTTCTTACATTACTTGCCGTGCTTTTTGCTGCGCTTTTGTCACGCGCGTGGCACGTTTTTTTCTACGCGTTTTCCACACTCTTCAAATTTTTCATTCAGGCAACTCAACGATCTTCCGGCCATTGGGCTCCCGCACGCGCCATCATCGCAAACGACGCTGTCGGCCCCCAGCTGCCTGCCATATAAGGTTTAGGCTGAGACGAACTGCTTTGCCAATGGTGCAACAGCGGCTCGACCCAGCGCCACGCTGCTTCTTGTTCATCACGCCGCACGAATAAAGACAAATTTCCGCGAATTGCATCCAGCAACAAGCGCTCATACGCTTCTGCCCGGCGCTGCTTGAAAGCCTGGTCGAACGCCAGGTCAAGCGCTACCGGCTGTACCGTCATGCCATCGCCAGGCTGTTTTGCCAGGCAATGCAGTTGAATCGATTCGTCCGGCTGCAGGCGGATCACCAGGCGGTTGCTGCTGCCCCCGGCTTGCCCGCCTGGCATCGGTAAAATGGCGTGCGGGATAGGCCGGAAGGTAATCACGATTTCCGCCGTGCGCTGCGCCAGACGTTTGCCAGTGCGCAAGAAGAACGGTACCCCGGCCCAACGCCAGTTATTGATCTCGGCATGCAGCGCGACGAAAGTTTCCGTCTGCGATTGGGCGGCCACTCCCGGCTCTTGCTGATAAGCCGCAACTGATTGGCCGTCGACTGCGCCCGACACATACTGGCCGCGCACCGCCTTCAGCTCCATGTCTTCGGGCGAAAACGGCTTCAATGCACGCAACACACGCAATTTCTCGTCCCGCACAGCATCCGCATCCAGCGACGTCGGCGGTTCCATCGCCACCATGCACAGCAATTGCAGCAAATGGTTTTGCACCATGTCGCGCATGGCGCCGGTAGCGTCATAGAACTCGCCGCGACCCTCAACACCTAGTTGCTCGGCAATCGTCAGCTGGACATGTGCCACTGACTCGCGCCGCCACAGCGGTTCAAACAGAGAGTTGGCAAAACGCAAAGCCAACAGGTTTTGCACCGCCTCCTTGCCCAGGTAATGATCGATGCGATAAATCTGGTCTTCGGCGAAGACGCGAGCTACCGCATCGTTGATCGCCCGCGAAGACAGCAAATCATGGCCCAACGGCTTCTCCAGCACCAGCCGCGCCTGCGACAGATCGATATCGCTGGCGGCAAGATTGGCGCAGATCGGCTCGAACAACGATGGCGAAGTCGCCAGATAAAAAACCGACACCGCTTTGCCGGCTGCCAGCGTCTTTGCCAGCAACCGATAACCGGCGCGGTCCAGCAGATCCAGTGGCAGATAAGTGATGCGCGCCAGAAAACTTTGCCAGTGTGCCTCGTCCTGCGTGCCTGCCAGCCCGCTTTTCACATAAGGGATGGCGCTCTTGCTGACCCAGGCCAGGTAATCTTCCTGACTGAAATCCTGCTTGGCGACGCAGATGATGCGGCCGTCCTGATGCAACTTCCCTTCCCTATGGGCAACAAATAACGCAGGAAGAATCTTCCGCATCGATAAATCGCCGGTCGCTCCGAAAAGCGTGAAAGTAAAAGGAATATGTGGTTGCATCAAAATTTTTGTAATAAATAAAAAACTTATATTGCAATATTAATGTAGCATTACTACAATTACAAGCAGCGAAAAGAGTAATTCAGGTATATTTGCAGGAAAATTCAAGATCGCGTGTAGTTTTACTAGTTTTCAACATGATACACATGGGCAGTGAATTGTGCTGGATTCCAGTGCTGTGTAAAGACGGTGCCCTGTGGCAATAAATTGCCAATGTGTGTATGTAGCAAGTTTGAAGTGAGAGTAAGGAAGTAGTGCCTTTAGTACCAGTCAGGTAATTAAGTATTCATCGCAAACACAACTGAACCACAACTGAACCAGGAGACAAGAATGAAGCTGAGTCAAATAATAAAATCGGTATTCGCAACTACAGCGCTGCTGTCCGGCGCCGCCGCAGTTCACGCAGCTGAAGTAGAAGTACTCCATTACTGGACCTCGGGCGGCGAAGCCAAATCGGTCGCCGAGTTGAAAAAAATCATGGAAGCCAAGGGCGTGACCTGGAAGGATTTCGCGGTTGCCGGCGGCGCTGGGGAAAACGCAACCACCGCACTGAAAGCCCGCGTCATCGCCGGCAGCCCTCCGACAGCGGCACAGATCAAAGGCCCGTCGATCCAGGAATGGGGTCAAGAAGGCGTGCTGGCCAATATCGATGCTGCAGCAACCGCAGGCAAATGGGATTCGCTGTTGCCGAAGGTCGTCTCCAACACCATGAAGTATCAAGGTCACTACGTGGCAGCGCCGGTCAACGTGCACCGCGTCAACTGGCTCTGGATCAATCCTGAAGTCCTGAAAAAAGCTGGCGCCAAAACGCCAACTACCTGGCCTGAATTCTTCGACGCCGCAGACAAGATCCAGAAAGCCGGTTTTGTCGCTATCGCCCACGGCGGCCAGCCTTGGCAAGACGCGACAGTATTTGAAACCGTTGCGCTGGGCGTAGGCGGCGCCGATTTCTACAACAAGGCTCTGGTCAAGCTCGATCCGGCAACCCTGACCGGTCCAACCATGATCAAGACCTTCGACACCCTGGGCAAGATCAAGGGTTATATCGACAAGAACGCCGCAGGCCGCGACTGGAACCTGGCGACCGCGATGGTCATCAATGGCAAGGCCGGCATGCAATTCATGGGTGACTGGGCTAAAGGCGAATTCACCGCTGCCGGCAAGGTACCGGGCAAAGACTTCCTGTGCGTAGCAGCACCTGGCACCGACAAGTCGTACACCTACAACATCGATTCGATCGCCATGTTCAAGGTCAAGAATCCTGATTCGCAAAAAGCTCAGTTGACCCTGGCAACCGCCATCATGAGCCCTGAGTTCCAGGAAGTCTTCAATTTGAACAAGGGTTCGATCCCTGTGCGTCCTGATGTCCCACGCACAAAATTCGACAGCTGCGCCGTCAAGTCGATGGACGACATGGCTGCCTCCAGCAAAGCCGGCACTCTGGAGCCAAGCATGGCGCATGGCATGGCAGTCAATTCTGCGGTGCAAGGTGCTATTCTTGACGTGGTTTCCAAGTTCATGAATTCAAACATGACCTCGCAAGCTGCGGTACAGGCCCTGGCAAAAGCGGCAAAGACGCAATAAGTGCAATTGCTTGATAGTTGTTGATGTATTTTATTGAAATATTATTTAAATATCATTTAAATATTACTTAAATATCATTTACACATCATTTGTTCAATAGCGTAATAAGAGCAGGGGCCGAAGCGAGTAACATCGTCTTCGGCGCCCGCCGCACAGGAAGAAATAGCAGCGAGAAATAGCAGCACCACTGCTGTCAAGCTGCGCTTCTTAAGCTTTGCTTCTTAAGCTTTATTCTTGCGCCGGCTCCGATCCTGCTTCAGGAGACTTGCATGTCCGATCACACCCTCCCCTATCCGGCTGCCGCTGTCGGGAGTTCAAGCAACACGCCCAAGCAGCAAGGGCGCATTGCGGCAATCGCCGATGCCTGGCTACCACGCATCGTACTGTCGCCTACCATCATCCTGTCACTGGTCTTTGTGTACGGCTTCATTGCCGTCACCGCGTGGCTGTCGCTGACCAATTCACGGATGCTGCCGAACTACGAAATTTCCGGCTTCAATCAATATGTCACGCTGTTCGGCCTGGACCGCTGGTGGGTTGCCGCCGCCAACCTGGGCATTTTCGGCGGCTTGTTCATTCTGTTTTGCCTGGCCATCGGCCTCATCATGGCGATCTTCCTGGACCAGCAAATCCGCGGCGAAGGTGCACTGCGCGCGATCTACCTGTATCCGATGGCGCTCTCGTTCATCGTTACCGGCGCCGCCTGGAAGTGGATTTTGAATCCGGGCCTGGGCCTGGAAAAAATGATGCACGACTGGGGCTTCGCCAACTTCCATTTCGACTGGCTGGTGAATTCCGATTTTTCGATCTATACGGTAGTGATCGCCGGCGTCTGGCAATCCTCCGGATTCGTGATGGCCTTGTTCCTGGCCGGCCTGCGCGGCATCGACGACAGCATCATCAAAGCTGCCATGGTCGACGGCGCAAGCTTGCCGACCATCTATCGACGCATCGTGATTCCTGCGCTGCGGCCGGTGTTCTTCAGCGTGTTGCTGGTGCTGGCCCATATCGCCATCAAGAGCTTCGACTTGGTCATGGCGCTGACCGCAGGCGGTCCCGGAAACTCTTCCGACCTGCCGGCAATTTTCATGTATCAATTTTCCTTCTCGCGCGGTCAGCTTGGACTAGGCGCCGCCTCGGCCATGATGATGCTGGCAACCGTACTGGCAGTGCTGGTGCCCATGATGTACCTGGAAACCAAAGGAGCGCGCAATGGCCGCTAACAGCACCAGCAACACCATCTATAACGAAAACAGCAAGCTCAGCGTCGGCCGCGTAGTGATTTACGGCCTGCTGGTTTTGGTTGCACTGTACTATCTGGCGCCTCTGTATGTGATGTTGAGCACTTCGGTGAAAACCCTGGACGAAATCCGTTCCGGCAATTTGCTGTCGTTGCCGATGGCGCCGACCGCCGCTGCCTGGGGCAAAGCGTGGAGCACCGCATGCACCGGTGTCGACTGCAACGGCCTGGAACCGTTCTTCTGGAACTCGATCAAGATATCGGTGCCGGCCGTCTTGATTTCGACCCTGGTCGGCTCGCTTAACGGCTACGTGCTGGCGCACTGGCGCTTCCGCGGATCGGAAATCCTGTTCACGGCCTTGATGGTCGGCTGCTTCATTCCATTCCAGGTAGTGATCCTGCCGATGGCGCGCCTGCTGGGCACCGTCAACCTGGCAAACACCACAACCGGCCTGGTATTTGTCCATATCGTCTACGGTATCGCCTTTACCACGCTGTTCTTCCGCAATTACTACGTGACGGTGCCGGAAGAGCTGGTCAAGGCGGCAAGAATCGATGGCGCGGGCTTCTTCATGACCTATCGCAAAATCATTTTCCCGTTGTCGCTGCCGATTTTCATGGTCTGCTTCATCTGGCAATTCACGCAAATCTGGAACGACTTCCTGTTCGGCGTGGTGTTCGGCGGCTCCGATGCCAAGCCGGTCACGGTGGCGTTGAACAACCTGGTGAACACTTCGACCGGCGTCACCGAATACAACGTCAACATGGCAGCGGCGATCATTGCGGCATTGCCAACCTTGGTGGTGTATCTGCTGGCTGGTAAATACTTTGTGCGCGGCCTGACTGCTGGTGCGGTCAAGGGTTGAGAATAAAATTTAAGGAATGATTTAATAATGGCAAGCTTATCAATTCGCAATGTGCGCAAGGTTTACCCGAACGGCAATGAAGTCCTCAAGGGCATCGACCTGGAAATCGAAGACGGCCAGTTTCTGATCCTGGTCGGCGGCTCCGGCTGCGGCAAATCAACCCTGCTGAACATGATCGCCGGACTCGAAACGGTGTCCGAGGGACAGATCATGATCGGTGATCGCTGCGTCAACGATGTGCCGCCCAAAGAGCGCGACATCGCCATGGTGTTCCAGTCCTACGCTTTGTATCCGACCATGACGGTGCGTGAGAACATTTCATTTGGCCTGGGTATCCGCAAGGTACCGAAAGCGGAACAAAAGCAGATCGTCGAACGCGTCGCCACTACGCTGCAAATCACGCACCTGCTGGATCGCAAACCGGCGCTGCTGTCCGGCGGCCAACGGCAACGCGTTGCCATGGGCCGCGCGATCGCACGCGATCCATCGCTGTTCCTGTTCGACGAACCGCTCTCCAACCTGGATGCCAAGCTGCGGGTCGAGATGCGGGCGGAAATCAAGCTGATGCATCAGCGCCTCGGCAGCACCATCGTGTATGTCACGCATGACCAGATTGAAGCGATGACCCTGGGCGACCGCATCGCCGTGATGAAAGACGGCGTGGTGCAGCAGTTCGGCAGTCCGCAAGAGATCTATGACAACCCTAGCAACCTGTTCGTGGCCGGCTTCATCGGCTCGCCGTCGATGAATTTCATGCGCGGCAACCTGGTGGCGAATGGCCATGGTCCGGCGTTCGAACTTGAGCATGCGGGGCAAAAAACCCTGCTGCCACTGGCGCCGGCGCAAGCACAAGATCCGAAAATCGCTTCCTGGATCGGCCGCGAAATCATCCTCGGCATCCGTCCGGAACACGTCACCGACGCGCAAAGCGCACGCGGTTCGGAATCCCATGACAGCAACGGCAATTATCATCCGACCGAAGTCGGCTGCACAGTGGAGCTGACTGAACCTACCGGCCCGGATACGCTGGTGTTTACCAGCTTCAATAACGCCCGCGTAACTTGCCGTACGCATCCGCGTGCTGCCGCCAAGCCTCAGGATCAGATGCAATTGGCGTTCGACCTGTCGAAGGCGGTGCTGTTTGATGCGAAGAGCGAGGATCGGATCGGCTGACGATGTGAGGTGCACACCTACAAGGCCACTTCGAATAAATCTTCATGCGTCTCGGCGACCCCGTCTCGGCGACCCCGTCTAGGCGACCCCGTCTCGGCGACCCCGTCTCGGCGACCCCGTCTCGGCGACCCCGTCATTCCCGCGAACGCGGGAATCCATTTTAATCAGTAACTTGGATTCCCCGCCTTGGTGTCCGCGTTCGCGGAGATGACGGAGTTTTTAGAGCGCGCCACAAGATCAGAATATAAGGTATTGCTGATCTGGCCATCTGTTCATCGGTCCATCTGTGTTGGGCAAGCATAAATTGCGTAGAATGGCAGGAACGTGTTTCGCTGTCGTTCCGCGCTGTAATCCCGACCAACAGTTCTGTTTTTCTACGCTGCCATGAACCAACTCGAACAACTCAAGCAATTCACCACCATCGTTGCCGACACCGGCGACTTTCAGTCCATCCAGGCGTTTGCGCCACGCGACGCCACCACCAATCCGTCGCTGATCCTGCAAGCGGTGCAGAAGCCGGAATACCAGCCGCTGCTGAGCCAGACGGTGAAGGCGCACAGCCAGCAATCGACTACCGACATCATCGATCATCTGCTGATCACATTCGGCAAGGAGATCCTGAAAATCATTCCGGGCCGGGTTTCAACCGAAACCGATGCGCGCCTGTCGTTCAATACCCAAGGCACCATCGACAAAGGGCACGCCCTGATCAAGCTGTATGAAGCCGCAGGCATAGACCGTGAACGCGTGCTGATCAAGATCGCCTCTACCTGGGAAGGCATTCGCGCTGCCGAAGTGCTGCAAAAGGCCGGCATCCATTGCAACCTGACCTTGCTGTTTTCGTTACCGCAGGCGATTGCCTGCGCCGAAGCCAACGTGCAGCTGATCTCGCCATTCGTCGGCCGTATTTACGACTGGTACAAGAAATCCAGCGGCCAGGATTACACCGGCGCCGACGATCCTGGCGTGCAGTCGGTCAAACAGATCTACAGCTATTTCCGCAAATACGGCTATGCCACCGAAGTCATGGGTGCCAGCTTCCGCAATACCTCGCAAATCGTCGAGCTGGCCGGTTGCGACCTGCTTACCATCAGTCCCGACCTGCTGCAGAAACTGGCGGAAAGCGATGCCCCGGTCAGCCGCAAGCTGAGCCCGGAAGCTGCGCAACAGAGTACTTTGGAAAAAATCGACCTCGACGAAACCACTTTCCGCACCATGTTGAACGACGATGCAATGGCGACCGAAAAACTGGCGGAAGGCATACGCCAGTTCAGCGCCGATGCGGTCAAGCTGGAAAAAATGGTAGACGCTTTGCGTTGATGATCGCCGGCGCCAGCCGGCACATTGCTGCGATGTTATAAAAAAATGGCCTCAATGTGAATTGAGGCCATTTTTTTGCTGCTTGCTTACTTATTTACTTGAACACCACCGTCTTGTGCCCGTTGAGCAAAATCCTGTGCTCGATAAACCACTTCACTGCCCGCGCCAACACCACGCACTCAACGTCGCGCCCGATGGCGGTCAAAGTCTCAGGCTCCATCGCGTGATCAACCCGTGCCACGTCCTGCTCGATGATCGGACCTTCATCCAGATCGCCGGTGACGAAATGGGCAGTGGCGCCGATCAGCTTCACGCCGCGATCATGCGCCTGGTAGTAGGGTTTGGCGCCTTTGAAACTAGGCAGGAAGGAATGATGGATGTTGATTGCCCGTCCTGTCAGCGCAGTGCACATGGCAGGCGACAGGATTTGCATATAGCGGGCCAACACCACCAGATCGATATTATTGGCCTCGACGATTTCCATCACCCGCGCTTCCTGCGCCTGTTTGGCTGCAGCTGAAGCGCCCGTGGCCAATGGCAGATGGTGGAAGGGAATGTTATAGCTGGCGGCCAGCTGATAAAAATCAGTGTGATTCGAAACGATTGCCGAAATTTCTACCGGCAGCAAGCCGCTCTTGTAGCGGAACAGCAAATCATTCAGGCAATGGCCGATTTTCGACACCATCAGCATCATGCGCGGCTTCTTGTGCGCATCATGCAATTGCCAATGCATTTGCATGGTATCGCCCAAGGCAGAAAATTCTGCCCTCAGGCGCTCATCGGTAACCGTTGCATCCTCGGAGGAGAAATGCACACGCATGAAAAACAGTGCGGACTGGGCATCCCCAAACTGGGCCGAATCGATGATATTGCAACCGTGATCCGCCAGGAAACCGGAGACGCGATGGACGATTCCGCGCTGATCGAGGCAGGACAAGGTGAGAATGTATTCTGGATAGCTCATGATTTTGTGTGAGGCGGGAAGCGCTTTAGCGTTGAGCCAAAAGCGCTATTGTCGCATGCCTGCCTGCACATGACAAAAAAACCAGGGTGGCTTTGTCTCCACTCTGGTTAATTGGTACAAACAGGAACGACTAGATAGTCCCGGCCGCTACCCACGGCGGGACAAGTTGCTGGCCTTGCGCTGTATGGCCAAGGCCGGTCAGCCTGGACGCTGACCTGGAGTTAACGTAAAGCCAACCGGAAGTTGACTCGAAGTTAACTCGAAGTTAACTTTATGCTACTGCGGTAACCGCAGCCGGCTTGGTGCCGACTGAGCTGCTGCCGGTACCGACTTGCACTTCACCAGTCAGTTGGCCGCCTTCTTCGATGACAACCTTGCCATAGCGGATTTTGCCGGAAACCTTGCCGGTCGAATAAATCACCAGCTTTTCGCGAACAATCAGGTCGCCATCGAATTCGCCATAGATTTCGGCCAGGTCGATTTCAGCCGAACCCTTGAATGCGCCTTTTTCTGCGATATGAATAACGCGCGAATTCATTGTTGCTTCAACCCGGCCTTCTACCACCAAGGTGTCGCAATCGGTAATTTCAACGCCCTTGAGCTTTATGTTCGGACCGACGATCAGTTTGCTGCCGACTTCATTGGTGCTCGACGAGGAGTGACTGACTGGAGTGCTCACGGGATTGCTAGCCTTTGGAATGTTGGAGGTGCTGCCGGAAGTCAGGTTGCTGCTGGCACTGAATGGTGAATTAGGTGTTGGTGTTTCGCGCTTGCCGCCGAAAAATGTATCTGATTTAAGCATGGGATCTCCTGGAAGGTGTTGCGTGCACTAATGGGCCAGCGCTGCCACATAAAAAATGAAAATAAAATAAGCAAATGACCATATGAGACGAAGGTCTCCAGCTTTCGAGAAGATCGTCCGCAAAAAGTTCATGCCTAAAATCATTAATTTGTAACCGTCATTCAGACGCGGCAACCGGAAAAATCGATTCCATCAGCTTTTGATTATCAATCATTTATCTTCTTCGCGTACGATAAATGATCATAAGCCTGCGCTTGATATTTCTATGACAATGCCGGCATGCGTTTCACCGGCAAACCTGCGGCGGCAATGCGTTACAATCTTGGAATCCGTTTCCGTTATCAAGAAAAAAATGCGCCAATACCTAGATCTCATGCGTCATGTGCAACAACATGGCACCGTCAAGACCGACCGCACCGGCACTGGCACCCGCTCGGTATTCGGCTACCAGATGCGTTTCAATCTGCAAGACGGCTTTCCCTTGCTGACCACAAAAAAACTGCATCTGCGATCGATCATCCATGAACTGATCTGGTTTCTGGCCGGCTCCACCAATATCCAGTATCTAAAAGACAATGACGTAAAAATCTGGGACGAATGGGCCGATGCCGACGGCAACCTGGGACCGATCTACGGCTATCAATGGCGCTCCTGGCCAACCCCGGGCCGCGAACATATCGACCAGATAAAGCAAGTGGTTGAACAAATCAAGAACAATCCGGATTCGCGGCGGCTGATCGTCTCGGCCTGGAATGTCGCTGATATCCCGCAGATGAAACTGCCGCCCTGCCACGCCTTCTTCCAGTTTTATGTCGCCGACGGCAAACTGTCTTGCCAGTTGTACCAGCGCAGCGCCGATATTTTCCTTGGCGTGCCGTTCAACATTGCATCCTATGCCCTGCTGACGCATATGATGGCGCAGCAATGCGGGCTCGAGGTGGGGGATTTTATCTGGACCGGCGGCGATTGCCATCTGTATTCCAACCACACGGCGCAAGTCGAAGAGCAGTTGTCACGCACGCCTGGCCCGCTGCCGCGTTTGGAAATCAAGCGCCGTCCCGATTCGATTTTCGATTACCGCTTTGAAGATTTCGACATCGTCGACTATCACCCGCAGGCGCACATCAAGGCGCCGGTGGCTGTGTAGGCGCACACCCTACTAACTGCCGCGCATCGGCTCGACAGCGGGTTTGGCAGCAGGTGCATCCTGCCAGCCTCCCCCCAGGGCTTTGTAGAGCGACACCGTGGCTTTCAGTCGCTTCAGTTTGATCTGGCCCAGCTCGTTCTGCACTTCCGACAACGAACGCTGGGTATCCAGCACCGTCATCAAATCCTCGGCGCCGACGCGATAGCGAATTTCGGATAGGTCGAAAGCAAAACGCGCCTGCTCCATTTCCGTGATTTTCAACTGGCGTTGTTCATCCAGGCTGCGGATCTGTCCCAACGCCGTGTCGACTTCGGACAGCGCGGCAATCACGGTCGAACGATAGATCTGCACCAGTTCCTGCTTCTGCGCAATCGCCAGGTCGCGCTGGCTGTTGAGGCGGCCGGCGTCGAAAATCGGCGCGACCAGTCCGGCGCCCAGATTGACCAGCATGTTAGGGCCGTTAAACAGCGACAGTAACGCGTTGCTTTGGCCGCCGGCCGAGCCGGTCAGACGGATGCTGGGAAACAAAGCGGCGCGCGCAGCAGCGACGTTGGCGTTAGCGGCTGCCAGCTCAGCTTCGGCATGACGGATATCCGGACGACGCGACAACAGTTCTGACGGCAAACCCGGGGTTACCTGCGGCAGCAGAATCTTGGCGAGCCCCGGTTCGTTGACAGTAAACGTCTGAGGCGGGCGCCCTAGCAAAATCGCCAGCGCAGTCTGCGCTTCACGCTCCTGCTGCTTCAGATCGGGAATCACGGCTTTTTGTCCCGCCACCGCCGACCGTTGCCGCGCCAAATCCAGCGGCGACGCCGAGCCGGCGCGACTTTGCGCCGCAACCAGTTTCAGCACGCGCTCTGCATTGTCGACGTTTTTCTGGGCGATTTCGATCCGGTCGCGCAGCGACAGTACCTGCAGGTAAGTCGATACGATACCGCTGGTGACGGTCAACGCTACCGTTTCCCGGTCATAACGATTTGCTTGCAAAGAGGCTTCGGCGGCGGCCAGTCCGGCTTTGTTTTTACCCCAGAAATCAACTTCATAGCCGATTTCAACCAAGCCGCTGGTAGAAGTAACGGCGCTGCCGCTGGAGGCCAGTGGCAGTGCACGATTAACACTGGTTGAAAAGTCCGCGTTCGGCAGCAACGGCGCGCCGGCAATCCGCGCTTGCGCCTCGGCTTGCCGCACACGCGATATCGCCGCGGCAATTTCCAGATTGCTGGCCTGCCCTTGCGTCACCAGCAGGCTCAACTCATCGCTGCCAAACAACTTCCACCAACCGCTGTCAGGCCAGTCCTGCTCACCATTGTTGGCGGACAGATCCCAGCTTTGGGGAATTTCGACGCTGGGAGTCGCTTCCCGGATCTGAACCTGGTTTGCACACGCGGTCACCAGCAACAAGACGCTTGCACAAGCGGCAGTGGCAGGCCAACGGCGGCGAAAAAAATAATTCATGTACCGTTTCCTCAATGCGCTTTAGGTACCGATGCAGCCGGCGACGATGTGGCATTTTTTGCCGCCGGTATGGGAGTCGATGCCGGAGTCGGCGCCGGCGCCGGCGTCGCTGCTGTCACCGTGGTAACCGCGGGGACCACCACCCGCTCACCTGGCTCCAGCCCCGACAAAACCTGCGCCATCTGATCATTGTGGATGCCGATTTTTATCTTGCGCAGAATGGCTTGTTGATTCGCCTGTTGATTCGCTTTCGGATTGGCGTCGGCCACCTTCACCACGTAGCTGCCATCGGCTTCCGGCTTGCCTAACAGCTTCACCGGCAATATCACCACATCGTGCGCCTGCGCCAGCACAAAGCGGACTTGCGTGCTCATGCCGCTCATCAGTTCTTCTTGCGGATTGTCGACTTCAAACAAGACATTGTAAAAAGTCTGCTTGCCTTGTTCGCCCGAGCCATCGGCGGGCACCGGAATCACCTGCCGCAGCTTGCCTGACCAGCGTTTGCCGGGATAGCCGGGAGTAGTGAAATACGCCGTCATCCCTTTGCGTAACAGCGGCACGTCGATTTCCGCCACCCGGGCCTGCACCGTCAGCCGGCTCAAGTCGGCAATCCGCATCAGCGGCACAGTTGTCTGGCCCGGATTGATCATCTGGCCGGTACGCGCCGCTACCGACACCACGGTGCCGCTGATCGGCGCCAATACCTGGGTATGGCTGCGGGTCAATTCGTCGTCTTTCAAGGTTGCCTCGATCTGGCGAATCTGGGCATTGATCGCCTCCACCCGGGCCGATGCGGAATACATGCTCATGCGGCTGGATTCATAGGATTCCTCGCGCGTGGCGTTCTCCGCTTTCAACTGCGTCTGGCGTTTGAACTGCAATTCGGCAAAATCCAGCTGCGCCCGCTGGTCCGCCAACTCCGCCTGCAGCTTGGCTAGCTGGGCGCGATTGCTTTCCAGCCGTGCCGAGGGCAAGGTCGGCGTGATTTCGACCACCATCTTGCCGGATTTGACTTCATCTCCCACCATCACCAGCACGTCCTTGATCTGGCCCGACACCTGCGCCACGACATCGCTGTATTTATGTAGTTGCAATTTACCGTTGGCAAATACCGCTTGCTCGATATCACCGCGCCGCACCACCTCGGTCTGCAACGGCACCGGCGCCGGCTTAGGCGCCGGCGGCGGCGGCGGCTTGTACCAGAACGCTTTCCATATCAGGAATCCCGCTCCCAGTGCAATCAGGAGCGCCAGGATTGCGGTCAGCCAGCGCCGGCCAGCGTGGCCGAGAGCGGTGGGCAAAGCAGATTTATCGGTCGGTTCAACAGTCATTGGTGCAAACTCAAGGTACAAACTCAGGATTCATCAAATTTCAGTGGCAACGTGCAGTTTCTCGTTCGCCTTAAGCTAACACAGCCTGAGTCTCGCCCGGCAATTCATCTTCATCTATCTCTTCGCCGAGGAAGCCGCCGCTCTGATGCGCCCACAAGCGCGCGTACAGGCCACCGCGTTCCAGCAGACTGCGGTGATCGCCCTCTTCGACGATGCGGCCCTTGTCGAGTACGACCAGGCGATCCATGGCGGCAATGGTCGACAGCCGATGCGCAATCGCCACCACAGTCTTGCCTTCCATCAGCCGGTACAGGCTGGCCTGAATCGCCGCTTCGACTTCCGAATCGAGTGCACTGGTAGCTTCATCCAGCAGCAGGATAGGTGCATCTTTCAACATCACGCGAGCGATCGCAATCCGCTGCCGCTGGCCGCCGGACAGCTTGACGCCGCGCTCGCCGACATGGGCGTCGTAACCGGTGCGGCCTTTGGGATCGGTCAGGGTCAGGATAAATTCATGCGCCTCCGCCCGTTGCGCCGCCACCAGCATGTCAGCGTCGGTGGCGTCAGGGCGGCCGTATAGCAGGTTGTCGCGCACCGAACGGTGCAGCAGCGAAGTATCCTGCGTCACCATGCCGACCTGCGCCCGCAAGGTGTCTTGTGTGACGTGCGCAATGTCCTGGCCATCGATCAGGATGCGGCCTTGTTCAACGTCGTAGAAACGCAGCAGCAAGTTGACGATAGTCGATTTGCCGGCGCCGGACCGGCCGACCAGGCCAATTTTTTCGCCAGGACGGATATGCAGGGACAACTGATCGATCACCGGCCGCTGGCCGCCATAGGCAAAACTCACGCGCTCGAAATCCAGCGCACCTTGCTTCACTTGCAATGGCTTAGCGTCAGCTTGATCCTGCACCGCATGCGGGCGCGACAAAGTATTGATACCGTCCTGCACCGTGCCGACCTGCTCAAACAGCGAGGCAAACTCCCACATGACCCAGTGCGAAATGCCGTTCAGGCGCAAAGCCATCGCCGTCGCCGCAGCTACCGCGCCGATGCCGACCTGGCCCTGGGTCCACAACCAGAGCGCAGCGCCGGCGGTGCTCAGGATCAGCAACATGCTCAAGACGTGGTTGACGATTTCAAAACCGGTCACCAGCCGCATCTGGCCATGCACGGTCAGCAAGAACTCTTGCATCGCCGAGCGCGCGTAACCGGCCTCGCGGCCTGCATGCGAGAACAGCTTGACGGTAGCGATGTTGGTGTAGGCATCGGTAATGCGGCCGGTCATCAGGGAGCGCGCATCAGCCTGGGCCTTGGCGACCTTGCTCAGGCGTGGCACGAAGTGACGCAAGGCCACGCTATACAATACCAGCCAGCTCAGGAACGGCACCAGCATCCAGCCGTTAAAGCTGCCTACCACCGCCACCATGGTGAAAAAGTAAATCACCACGAATACCAGGATATCGCACAGGATCATGCAGACATCGCGCACCGCCAGCGAGGTTTGCATGACTTTGGTTGCAACCCGGCCGGCGAACTCGTCCTGATAAAAATTCATGCTTTGATTCAGCATCAGGCGATGGAATTTCCAGCGCAACAACATCGGGAAATTGCCCGCCAGCGCTTGCTGCTTGAACATGCTTTGCAAGGCGACAACGATCGGACTTGCCAGCAATATTCCCGCCAGCAATAACAGGTTACCGCTTTCATGGGTCCACAAAGTCGACGGCTCGACGTGACCCAGCCAGTCGACAATCCGTCCCATCATGGCGAACAACAAGGCTTCAAACGCACCGGTGACGGCGGTCAGCAAGGTCATGGCAATAATGTAAGGGCGCAAACCCTTGGTGCAGGCCCAGACAAACGCAAAAAAGCCGCGCGGCGGCGGCGTCATGACGGCATCCGGATATGGATGCAACAGTCTTTCGAACCATCCAAACATGGAAATACTCCAAAATAGGCGGGGCTAAAAACATGCCCAAGCCCAACAGTATATTGTAAATCTGTCAGGGGCTCGCAGGGTGGGTGCGTCTTTGTGCCCGAGCGTGAATTCACAATACGCACATACCTATTTCCGCGTCGCGTAGACCTTACTCCGGTTGTCGCGGTCGCTGACGTTGTAGGGTGGGCACGCTTTTGTGCCCACGCGGAATTCACTCCACGCACATGCGCCTGTTTCCGTGCCGCGAGGGCCGGTACTCCGGTTATCGCGGTCACGCGTGGGCATACATGCCCACCCTACGCGAAACTTGCCTACTTAGTACGTGCGCTTGGCGGGCGCCGGCGGTGTCCATTGATACAACCAGGTTTCGCTCAGCGGCTGGCCGCCTGCAGCCAGGTAGACCCGCACATCAATCGGTTCGACGCTGTCATCGGTCGGTTTCAAATCAAACATCGCGCGATAACCGTGGATCGCGTCCAGCGGACGCGCCGAGCTGATTTCCACCTTGCCGCGCGAGGCGCTGATCATCGCCGTCACCTTGGCATCCTTGCCCAGTAAAGCCAGGTCGCCGCCGGCAAAATCGATGGCAAAGCGCCGTGAGTAGTAAGCGCGCTTCTGGCCGATCACGCCGCCCATGCCGGTACGGGTTGCCACAACTTGTGCCAGCTGCGGTGAAAACGGCATCTTGCTGCCCCAGTGCAGACGATACGCGAACAAACGTTCTTGCCCGGCTTGCGGCTTGTCGGCGGGGTTCCAGAACGCGACGATGTTGTCGAAGGTTTCATCCGCGGTAGGGATTTCCACCAATTGTATAGCGCCCTTGCCCCAGCCCGATTTCGGTTCCACCCACAAACTTGGGCGCCGATCGTAGAACACGCCGTCATCCTGATAATGATCGAAATTGCGATCCCGCTGCAACAAGCCGAAACCGCGCGGATTCTCATCCTGATAGGCGTTGAAACGCAGATGCTCGGGATTGGTCAGCGGCCGCCAGATCCATTCGCCATTGCCACGCTGCATGGACAAACCATCGGAGTCGTGGATTTCCGGACGCCAGTCGTCGCTGGCGCCGATGCGGCGGTCATTCTCACCGTACTGGAACATGCTGGTCAGCGGCGCCACGCCCATGCGTTCGATTGTCTTGCGCGGATATAGCGCCACGTCCACATCCATCACCATGGTCGCCGATGGCTGGATTTCGAAGCGATAGGCGCCCGATACGCTAGGCGAATCGAGTAGCGCGTAGACCACCAGCTTACTGGAATCCTTGGCCGGACGCTCCAGCCAGAAGCTGGTGAATATTGGAAATTCTTCCGGCTTGTCCATGCCGCAATCGATGGCAAGGCCACGTGCCGACAGGCCATACTGCCATTCGGCGCCGACCGCACGGAAATAGCTGGCACCCAGGAACGCCGTGATATCGCGTTCCAGATCGGTATGAAAATTCACCCGAAAACCGGCAAAGCCAAGATCCTTCGGCATGTGATCGGCTTTCAGGCCGCTCTTGCCATAATTAAACATCGCCGGATCGTAAGCCAGTTCCTGCGCCTGGCCATTCTTCAATTCGTAGATCTGTACCGGGCTCTTGAAGAACAGGCCCAGATGGAAAAACTTGGCCTGAAATCGCAGTTTCTCGTCACCCCACAAGGCATGGCCGTCGCGATAGCTGATCGATTGGTATTGATCCCAGTCGAGCGCCTTGACCTCTGGCGGGATATGGCTTTCCGGTGCTTTATAAGGCTGGCTGGCGAGTTGTCTTGCATGGCCTTTCAGCCAGGCGTAATCGAAGGCTTGCGGCTGCCCCAGGAATTTCAATTGCGCTGGCGCGGTTGCAGCCGCCAGTAGCGAACTTGCCGGGAAGCCGGCGGCAGCAAGTGCCGCCGACGTTTTTAGAAAATCACGTCGTAACATGGTGCTCCTTGATTGATTAAAACGATCGCATGCTCAAGGCGCCGTGGCCGCTGTAGGCGCTGTAACAGCCGCAGCACCCGACAGCGATTGCCAGCGCCGGTTGGCCTGCTCCGAATTCCAGATATCGAAATGCAACTGGGACAGTGTCAAAGGGTCATCCAGCAAGGCATTTTTTTGGCGCGGCGACAGGCTATCCGGGCCGTCCTTCAATGCTGCCTGAAGCAACGCTGCGCGCGCCGCCAAGGTGGCTGCCGGCACTGCCGGGCGCGCGCTCACCGCCGCACATACCAAGGCATTCATGACCGGATCGATCACTGCGTCATTGAACTTTGCCAATACCTTACCGTTGTCGTTGTAGACCGTGGTGGCCGCCAGTTCGGCCGGCAAATCGACCTCTTCCGGAATCACGAACAAGCGCGCATGGCGGAAGCTGCGGCCAAGCGTGACACGGCTGGAGAATACCGAGAGCGGAATCGATAGCATCAGCGAGCCGACGATAGGCAGTAACCACCACAGGAATCCGGGCTCCAGCCAATACACGCCGCCGCCCCACGCCAGTCCCAGCAGCGTATGGCCGCCATGGCGACGCACCGCTTCGCCCCAGCTGGTTTCAGCATCTTCGCGCGGCGGCGACTTCCAGCTGATTGCCCAGCCAAGGAATGCAGCAATCACAAAGCGCGTGTGAAACAGCATGCGCACCGGCGCCAGCAACATCGAGAACAACAGTTCCATGATCATGCTGGCAGTCAGGCGCAAGGCACCGCCAAATTCGCGCGCGCCCTTGACCCAGATCAGCACCACGCTCAACACCTTCGGCAGGAACAGCAAGGTGGCGGTAGCCGTGAACAAGGCCAAGGCGCGTTCCGGATGCCACTCGGGCCAAACCGGGAACAGCTGTCCGGGAGTCACAAAATATGCCGGCGCCACCAGCGTATGCACTGCCAGCAATACCGTCGACAACATCAGCGACAAGAACCACAGCGGCGCCGACAGATAGGCCATGACACCGGTCACGAACACCGCCCGATGCACGGCGTGCATGCCGCGTGCCAGGAACAGCCGGAAATTCATCAGGTTGCCTTGGCACCAGCGGCGGTCGCGCTTCAGTTCGTCGAGCAGGTTGGGCGGCATTTCCTCGTAACTGCCGGCCAGGTCGTAGGCGATCCAGACACCCCAGCCGGCACGGCGCATCAATGCCGCTTCGACGAAATCATGCGACAGGATTTCACCCGCCAACGCGCCCTCGCCGGGCAGCGGCGCCAGCGCGCAATGTTCCATGAACGGCTGCAGGCGAATGATCGCGTTGTGTCCCCAGTAATGCGATTCGCCCAGCTGCCAGTAATGCAAGCCGGCGGTAAACAAGGGGCCGTATACGCGCGTCGAAAATTGCTGAATCCGCGCGTACAAGGTATCGCGGCCGGCGGCGCGCGGCGCGGTCTGGACGATGCCGGCGGTGGGATTGGCTTCCATCAAACGCACCAGGGTAGTCAGGCAGCTGCCGCTCATGACACTGTCCGCATCAAGCACGATCATGTAGCTGTAGTTGGCGCCCCAGCGCCGGCAAAAATCGTCGATATTGCCGCTCTTGCGTTTGACACGGCGCCGCCGATGCCGGTAAAAGATCCGGCCAAAGCCGCCTGATGTCTGGCACAAGCTGGCCCAGGCGTCCAGTTCGGCAGTGCAGATATCGCTATCGCCGCTATCGCTCAACACGAAAAAATCGAAACGGTCCAGTTCGCCGCTGGCGGCAACCGACTCGTAGGTCGCGCGCAGGCCGGCGAAAACCCTGGTCACATCCTCATTACAGATCGGCATCACGATCGCGGTCCTGGCGCTGGCCGGAATCGGTCCCGGAGCGGCATCTTCGCGTGAAATCACGTAACGATCGGTGCCGCGCATCAATACCAGAAAGCCTGCCATGGCGGTCCAGAATCCTGCCGAGACCCAGCAAAACAACAGTGCAAACAAACCCAGCGTCACCAGCTCCAGCGGTTTGTCGCCGTGATACGGCAACACCGCGCTCATGAAATACGTCGCCAATGCAGTTTGCGCCAGCATCAGCAGCAACAGCACGATCCGCCGCAGATTGCCGCGCGACTTGCTCCGATGCTGATCCTGGCTGTCGGCTTCGGCTACCGGCAACGGTTCCGGTTTTGGCAACTCAGTCGAACGCACCATTTTTTTATGACGCCGCTGTGAGGTGCGCGGACGCAAGTCGAATTTCTTATTCGCGGTTTCAATCCAGCGCACCAATGGATTCAAGGTTCCCCATGGATGAGCGACAATCGGCGTCCGCTGCAACGGCGGTGCGATGGCGATGCGGGCACGGCCGTCGGCATCGGAACTGATCTCCGGCATCTGATGCGGTTGAGCCGCACCGGTTTGCCTTGCGGTTTGCGCAAAAGCCAGTTGCAGCCGCGCTGCCACCGACCCGTAAGCTGGATTGACGCTAGCCAGTTCAGGTCGGATCTTTACATCATGAGTTGCATCGCGATTTGCATCGCTGGTCAAAACCTGATGCAAAGCCGCCATCGACGTATTGCCATTCGCCGTCAGCTGTTCAGACAAATTTGCCCGCCGCTCAGCCGATAACGGCAAGCGATCGAGATAGCGATCGTAGATATCCGGCAGGCCCGTCACGGGCGGCTGCTTGCGGTCTAGTTGGGCGGTAATATGTAACTCCAGGTTTCAGATAAGGTTGTGCTGCCACCACGCAGGAATCCCCGCAGTTCGACCGGCTTGTTGTCTTCATTGCGGCGCACGCGCACCGTCATGCGCCAGCCGCCGGTAACAGCGTTGCGGAACACCTTGGTCTCCAGTACCTTGCCATTGTCGTCGGCGCTGACCACACCTTCAGGCTGGACCTTGTCAGACAATTTCTTGAATACCGGGCCTTCAAAATCGACCACCAGGCCGATGCTGTTGTCGTCGCTCTTCTTTTGATAACCATAACCACGCCGGGTCTGCGTCACCCATGACAAAGGCGGCCGTTTTTCGGCATCCTTCTGCCATGACAAAGTGTATTCCAGATTGAAAGGCTGGCCGACTTTAGGCTGCGTTTCCGGCACCCAGAACGCCACTACATTGTCGTTGGTTTCATCCGGCGTCGGGAGCTGCACCAGCTCTACCCTGCCGCTGCCCCAGTTACCCTTGGGCTGGACCCAGGCGCTAGGCCGCTTTTCATATCTGGCATCCAGATCCTGGTAACTGGCAAAGTCGCGATCGCGTTGCATCAGACCGAAGCCGGCCGGATTGCTAAGCGCATAAGAGGTCACCAAAAGCCGCTTCGGATTGACCAGCGGCCGCCAGATCCATTCGCCCGTGCCGGACGCAACCGACAAACCGTCGGAGTCATGCACTTCGGGCCGGTAATCCTCGCCTTGCGGACGTTGGTTATCGCCGTGCAGATACATGCTGGTCAACGGCGCCAGTCCTAGCTTGCTGACATTTTCGCGCAGATACAACTGGGCTTTGACATCGACCACGGTATCCGCACCCGGCTTGAGCACAAACCGATATGCCCCGGTGACGCGACGCGAGTTGAGCAAGGCGTAAATGGTGAGTTCCTTGTCGCTGGCTTTCGGCCGCTCGATCCAGAACTCCGTGAAGCGTGGAAATTCCTCGCCCGAACTCAATCCGGTATCGATTGCCAGGCCTCTGGCCGACAGTCCGTAGCCCTGATCCTTGCCCAAGGCGCGGAAATAACTGGCGCCAAGAAACGACAGCGCCTCATCTTTATATTTAGCCGTATTCAACGGGTAATGCACCCGGAATCCGGCAAAACCCAGCGAACGCAGCTTGTTCGTATCGATTTTGTTGCCGCCATAATCGAAATCATTCGGATCGAAACGGATTTCGCGCACGCTCTGCCCGTTGATCTCGTTGATCTTCACCGGCTGGTCGAAAGAATATCCCTCGTGAAAGAACGCCAGTTCAAACGGTAGTTTCTGGTTGCGCCAGGTAAACTTTTCCGGTCGAAAGCGAATGTCCTTATATTGCTCATAATCGAGATTGCTGATTTCTTTTGGTAGATTGCTCTCGGGCTTGCCGTATGACGTCGCCGCAAGAGTCTTTGCCTGTCTGGCAACCGTATTGAAATCGAAAGCGAATGCGTTGCCGCCAACCCACGGCAGCAGCAAGGCAACCGGCAAAGCGACCATGCGTAGCCGCGCCTGGACGGATACGGATGTGCGCAATCGCTTCCGCTGAAACAAATTTAAATGCATTGGATTCCCATCTGACACTGCTGAATTGACCTGCTCGTGCGTACCTGTGTCGGCAACATCGAGAGTAGGCGGTAGTTTATCAGTGTTCTATAATTTTTTATGTCCATCGAGAAACTAGTTGGCGCCACATTTTATTCGAGCCGGCACCGGAACCATGCAAGGCTCATGCCATTGCATACCGGAAATTGCCAAACAGGCAAATTTGCAGCAGAACGGCAGCACAAAGTAAAAAAGAAGAAAATCCCTGACCTGGCTAACCTTAGCCGATCTTAATTTAGCTAATCTTAAGTCCCTGGCATTTAAGAGCAATGACAGGTGCACAAAGTTCCTTTTAAGACTTTATAGTAATATCACCCTTTTTTACCCCAGCCTGCGAATGAGCAGGCCCACGCACCAGCGCCCATGACTTCTCGCCTTACCATTATTGTCGCGACCGACGCTCACAACGGCATCGGCATCCGCAACACCCTGCCCTGGCATTTGCCGGAGGATCTGGCGCACTTCAAACGCACTACCTCGGGCCACCCGATCATCATGGGCCGTAAAACCTTTGAATCGATAGGCCGGCCCTTGCCGCAACGACGCAATATCGTCATCACCCGCAATCCCGAGTGGCGTCACGACGGCGTCGAAAGCGCGCCGTCGCTGGCAGCCGCTGCGGCCATGGTTGGCGACGCCGAAGCCTTCATCATCGGCGGCGCCGAAATCTATGCCGCGGCACAGAAATTAACGCAACGCCTGATCGTTACCGAAATCAGGCACAGCTTCGATTGCGACGCCTTTTTCCCGGCGCGCGACCAGCAGCAATGGCAGGAAATTTCGCGTGAAACCCATCATTCCGCCACTAACGGTTTCGACTATGCTTTTGTGGTGTACGAGCGCCGCGCGCCTGGCCTTGACGAGTCCAACAGCTAACCCGACGTGATGACGGAATGACATCTGTTGTTTTCTGCAGGAATTCCGTCATCTTTACCCCCTAATTCGCACATATCTGCGAAAATTCGACTTTCTTTTTTTAGTGTTGCCTCCATCTTTGGCAATGCTAAAAGCAGCAGGCTGCATGCCCTACCCAGGCAACACTCCGGAGCGCTACTTGGCCCCAGCCGGAACGACGATTTTTAAACGCCACTTCGGCCACTTCGATTGGCAGCCTTGTTATCAACCACCGTCTCTTGGAGACCTTGATGAAATTCCGCTTCCCCATCGTCATTATTGACGAAGACTTCCGTTCCGAAAACACTTCCGGTCTCGGCATTCGCGCACTCGCCGATGCCATGGAGACAGAAGGCATGGAGGTATTGGGCGTGACCAGTTACGGCGACCTGTCGCAGTTCGCGCAGCAGCAATCGCGGGCGTCGGCCTTTATCCTGTCGATCGACGACGAAGAATTCGGCGCCGGTTCGTTTGAAGAAACCGACCATGCGCTGAAATCGCTGCGCGCATTCGTCGAAGAAATCCGCCACAAGAACGCCGACATCCCGATCTACCTGTACGGCGAAACCCGCACTTCGCGCCACATCCCCAACGACATCCTGCGCGAACTGCACGGCTTCATCCACATGTTTGAAGACACGCCGGAATTCGTTGCGCGCCACATCATCCGCGAAGCCAAATCGTACCTGGACGGCCTGTCGCCGCCATTCTTCCGCGCGCTGGTGCATTATGCGCAAGACGGTTCCTACTCCTGGCATTGCCCGGGACATTCGGGCGGCGTCGCCTTCCTGAAGTCGCCTATCGGCCAGATGTTCCACCAGTTCTTCGGTGAAAACATGCTGCGCGCCGACGTCTGCAACGCGGTTGAAGAGCTCGGTCAACTGCTCGACCATACCGGCCCGGTAGCCGCTTCAGAGCGCAATGCAGCGCGCATCTTCAACGCCGACCATTGCTATTTCGTCACCAACGGCACCAGCACCAGCAACAAGATGGTGTGGCACTCGACCGTAGCGCCGGGCGATATCGTGGTGGTTGACCGCAACTGCCACAAATCGATCCTGCATTCGATCATCATGACCGGCGCCATTCCGGTGTTCCTGATGCCGACCCGGAACCACCTCGGCATCATCGGCCCGATTCCGCTGGAAGAGTTCACGCTGGAAAGCATCCGTAAGAAAATCGAAGCCAATCCGTTCGCGCGCGAAGCTGTCAACAAGAAGCCGCGCATCCTGACCATTACGCAGTCGACTTACGATGGCGTGATCTACAACGTCGAAACCCTGAAGAACATGCTCGACGGCGAGATCGACACCTTGCATTTCGACGAAGCGTGGCTGCCGCATGCGACGTTCCATGATTTCTACAAAGACATGCACGCGATCGGCAAGGACCGCCCGCGCGCCAAGAAATCGATGATCTTCTCGACCCAGTCGACCCACAAGTTGCTGGCCGGCCTGTCGCAGGCCTCGCAAATCCTGGTGCGCGAATCGGAAAGCGTGCAACTGGATCAGGATGCTTTCAACGAAGCCTACCTGATGCACACGTCGACTTCGCCGCAATACTCGATCATCGCCTCATGCGATGTTGCAGCGGCCATGATGGAAGCACCTGGCGGCACGGCGCTGGTTGAAGAAAGCATTCTGGAAGCGCTGGATTTCCGCCGCGCCATGAAGAAGATCGACGAAGAATGGGGCAAGGACTGGTGGTTCCAGGTATGGGGACCGAACAGCTTTTCGGAAGACGGCATCGGCAGTCGTGAAGACTGGGTGATCCGCGCTGAAGACGACTGGCACGGTTTCGGCAACCTGGCGCCGAACTTCAACATGCTCGATCCGATCAAAGCCACCATTGTCACACCGGGCCTGTCGCTGGAAGGCAAGTTCGGCGAGAGCGGCATTCCGGCCTCCATCGTAACCAAATACCTGGCCGAGCACGGCGTTATCGTCGAGAAATGCGGCCTGTATTCGTTCTTCATCATGTTCACCATCGGCATCACCAAGGGCCGCTGGAACACGCTGCTGACCGCGCTGCAACAGTTCAAGGACGACTACGACAAGAACCAGCCGATCTGGCGCATCCTGCCCGAATTCGCAGCCGGCAACAGCGGCAAGAATGCGCGCTACGAGCGGCTCGGCTTGCGCGACCTGTGCCAGCAGATCCATGAGACCTACAAGTCCTACGACGTGGCGCGCCTGACCACTGAGATGTATCTGTCCGACATGCAGCCTGCCATGAAGCCATCTGATGCATTTGCAAAAATGGCCCATCGTGAAATCGACCGCGTGCCGATCGACCAGCTCGAAGGCCGTGTCACTTCGATCTTGCTGACGCCTTACCCGCCGGGTATTCCGCTGCTGATTCCGGGCGAACGCTTCAACAAGACCATCGTCGATTACCTGAAATTTGCGCGGGATTTCAACGAGAAATTCCCTGGCTTCGAGACCGATGTACATGGTCTGGTGAAGCGCGAGGTGAATGGCAAGCGGGATTATTTCGTAGATTGCGTGCGGCAGTAAGTGTGACAAAAAACGGGAGGCCCGATATAGAGCCTCCCGTTTTTTTTCGCGTAGGGTGGGCACGTTACCCACCCTACTTACAACGGTGCGAAACGCCTTGCGCCATTCTCAAGCAAACCGTTGAACAGCTCCGCAGGCCGCACCCACAGGCCCGGCGCATGCGGCCACAGGTGTTCATAGACTACCATCGCCTCTTCGGTTTCCGAGTGCCTGGCGACACCGATATAGCGGTACAGGCCGCCTTTGTAATGCCGATGGGTGGCAATTTTCCGTGCGTCTTCTTCAGTCACTCAGTTCTCCAAAATAGTCAGGGCGCCGCGTACGGCTGCACTTCGGACGGCTGTCCGTCTGCTTCAAATCGCATCGCGACCGCCAGCGACGTGACGCCGATAGTGCGCAGCGCATCGTAGGTATCGTCGACTTCCACCTGCAAGTCGGCGCCGGCAGGCAACGGCTTTTCAGAGGAGGCCAGCAAGGCGCCGTCCTTGCCGTACAAATTCACCCGCAAGACTATGTCGCCACGCACATCGGCCGGACCGACGACAGCGTTGGCGTCGAAAGATGCAACGCCGTGCTGATCGAGGCCGTGGTTCAGCTCAGACATCATCTGCAACGTGAAGTATTCGGCAATGCCGCGCTCCTTACCGCCGTGGAACAGGTCCTGGTAGAGGAAATGCAGATCGATCTCGCTGCCATCGGTGGCAAGGCAACGTTTGAGTAAAGGCGCGACCTGCTCAGTCCAGCCATGAAAACGCTCTTCCCGCGCACCGAAGTAAACGTCGGCGCCGGCTTCATCATCCGGCACTTTATAAAACGGGTCGTCGGTCGCCTTGAGGGAAAAGCCCAGCAGGAAGCGCAACTCGACCGCATCGTCGTCCGCCCCGAACAGATTTTCCGGCCAGCCGCTGATACTGCGTTCGATGGCAGTCGTCGCCGCCAGCTTCTTGTCTGCCATGGAGCCGAATGCATCGCGGTTCATTTCAAACAGATGGCTGTAACGGATGCTGTCGATTTCATCGAGGTGGTAGGCGTGGCTGACCAGCACTACTGTCGCATCCGGCCCTTCCAGCTGAGCCTGCTTAAAGCTCGCGGACAGCGCATCGAATGCCTCTTGATCCTGGAAGCTTTGCTCGCGCTTGAGGCCGCCGCGGATGTGCGCGAAGAACGGCACCACGAACGCATTCAGCTCCAGCACCTTGCCTTCATCGCGCCGCACCAGCAAAATCTCCGAGGCTTCTTCGACCTGCTCTTTCAGGAATTTCCAGGCGTCGAGATCGGCATACTTGGTGCGCTCAATCGCGTCATACAGGATGTCATCCTTTTTCTGCTGCAGGCTCTTCTTGATGATCCTGTGAAAATCAATAGAAGCTTGCTGCAAGACGGCGCCGGCAGCAACGCCTTCGGCTTCGTCCCCATCTTGCTCAGCGAGGTCGATCGCCAGGTCGCACAGCTGCTGGGTGACGGCTTCGTCTTTGTCTTCGGGGGAAAGGCTGGATTTCCGTGGCGCCGGGCGCTTGTTCTTTGGCATGTCTGGTCTTCAGGTCTTTAGGTTTTTGGCAGGGTCACGCCGTGCTGTCCCTGATACTTGCCGCCGCGGTCCTTGTAGGAGGTCTCGCAGATTTCATCGCTTTCGAAGAACAGCACCTGGGCGCAGCCCTCGCCGGCGTAAATCTTGGCTGGCAACGGCGTAGTGTTGGAAAACTCCAGCGTCACATAGCCTTCCCATTCCGGCTCGAACGGGGTGACGTTGACGATGATGCCGCAACGCGCATAGGTCGATTTGCCGAGGCAGATGGTCAGTACGCTACGCGGGATACGGAAATATTCCATGGTGCGCGCCAACGCAAAAGAGTTAGGCGGGATGATACAGACATCGCCGCTGAAATCGACGAACGATTTCTCATCGAAATTCTTGGGATCGACGATGGTGGAATTGATATTCGTGAAAATCTTGAATTCATTGGCGCAGCGGATATCGTAGCCATACGACGAGGTGCCGTAAGACACGATCTTGTGGCCGTTAGCCTCGCGCACCTGACCAGGCTCGAACGGCTCGATCATGCCGGTTTCCTGCGCCATGCGGCGGATCCATTTGTCGGATTTGATGCTCATAGCGTATTTCCTCTTTTGCCTGCAATAGTGTGTGATGAATTTGTGACGTACTTTTGGCGCAATTTTACGCGAAAACCCTTTTAAAGCAGTGATTTCACGCTCTACAGCTTGCTTACTGACGCTTACTGACTCTAACGTTGCATGGTTTCCCATACTTTCTGCAAGCGCTTCACCGAAACCGGCATCGGCGTGCGCAATTCTTGCGCGAACAGCGACACCCGCAGCTCTTCCAGCAACCAGCGGAATTCGGTCTGCTTCGGATCCGTCTTGCCGCCCCGGTCTTTTTGCGCACGTTGCCACGGCGTCGCCACTTGCGCCCATTCCGCCATCAGTTTGGCGTCGCGGCTCGGATCGGCGCGTAATTTCTCCAGCCGTACGTTCACCGCCTTGAGATAGCGCGGGAAATGCGTCAAATTGGCGTAGTCGTTATCGGCAATGAATCGCTTGCCGACCAGGGACTGCATTTGCGCCTGGATATCGGCAACGGCTTGCGGATGCCCTTTGGCGGCTTGCAGGCGCTTCGGCAAACCGTGATATTCGCCCAGGATCAGTGCTGCCAGCCGGGCGATTTCATTGCACAGCAAACCCAGCCGCGACTTGCCTTCATCCTTGCGTTGCGTGAATTCTGCGGCAGTCCGCGGGAGCGGCAGTTGCAGGCAGGCGCGTTCAAGCCCCGCATAAATAATCTGGTCGCGCAGTTCTTCCTGCGAACCCAACGCCAGGAATTGCATGCCCATTTGCTGCAAGCCAGGGATATTTTTCTCAAGGAATTTCAATTGCTCCTTGAGTTGCAAGGCAAACAACCGGCGCAAGCCCAGATGATGGACCCGCGCGGCTTCGTTCGGATCGTCGAATACTTCGAGGTCGCAATGCGTGGCCCGGTCCACCAGCGCCGGAAAACCGATCAAGATTTGCTTGCCCTGCTGGATCTCCAGCAGTTCGGGCAATTCGCCAAAGGTCCAGCTGGTGAGGTTGCTGAACTGTGCATTTGTGCTGTCGCCGGGCTTTGCAGCCGGCTGAGCGGCAACCCGGGTTGCCGTCGGCGTTGCCGGCTTTCCCGTTTGCGGCTGCGCCGCTGCGGTCGCATTGTCATCGGTGGCCGTAACACTTGCCAACTTCTGGAAACTTTCCCGCGCCTGTCCGCCAAACTCGGCTTGCAGGGCTGCCAGGTTGCGCCCCATATCGAGTTGCCGGCCATGCTCATCCACCACCTTGAAATTCATTGAATGATGGGCCGGCAAGGTTTCCTGCTTGAAATCGGTGCTGCGCGTGGCGACGCTGGTTTCGGTACGAATATCGGCCATCAAGGCATCCAGCAGATTGCCGTGGCCGAACACATGGCGCGCCTGTATCCGCTCGCAAAAGCCGGCGGCATAGTCCGGCAACGGCACGCAATTGCGGCGTATTTTTTGCGGCAGGGATTTCAGCAGCAGATGGACTTTTTCCTTCAGCATGCCGGCCACCAGCCAGTCGCAGCGGTCGGCGTACACTTGGTTCAACGCATACAGCGGCACCGTCAGCGTGACGCCGTCGCGCGGCGTGCCGGGTTCGAAATGATAAGACAAAGCCATTTCGATGCCGGCCACCCGCATCACCTTGGGGAACAGTTCTGTCGTGATGCCGGCAGCCTCATGCCGCATCAAATCGTCACGATTCAGGAACAGCAGCTTGGGCGTCTGGACGCTGACATCCTTATGCCATTTTTCAAACGTGATGCCATTACAGATATCGGCTGGAATCAGCTTATCGTAAAACGCAGCGATCAATTCATCGTCGACCAGCACGTCGAGCCGGCGTGACTTGTGTTCCAGGTTCTCGATTTCGCGGATCAGCTTCTGGTTGTGCGCAAAGAATGGCGCACGGGTATCGAACTCACCGCCTACCAGTGCATCGCGAATGAATATCTCGCGCGCTTCCTGCGGGTTGATCAAGCCGAAATTGATGCGTCGCTGGCTATACACCACCAATCCGTACAAGGTGGCGCGCTCCGATGCAGATACCTGCGCCGTGCGTTTTTCCCAACGCGGCTCGCCATACGATTTCTTCAACAGATGGGCGCCGACCCGCTCCAGCCACTCCGGCTGGATCTGCGCGATGCAACGCGCGTACAGGCGGCTGGTATCGACCAGCTCGGCCGCCATCACCCACTTGCCAGCCTTCTTCGACAAATGCGAACCCGGCCACAGATGGAATTTGATGGCCCGCGCGCCAAGATAATGCGAGTCTTCATCGGCCTTGAAACCGACGTTGCCAAGCAAACCCGTCAGCAAGGCGCAATGCAATTGCTCATAAGTCGCCGGCGCTTCGTTCAAACGCCAGCCTTGTTCGCGCACAATCGTCAGCAACTGCGAATGCACATCGCGCCATTCGCGCAGGCGCAATTGCGACAGGAAATTGGCGCGGCAGTTATCCATCAGCTGGCGATTGGTTTTCTTGTGCTCAATCGCTTCTTCAAACCATTTCCAGATTTTCAGGTAACTCTGAAATTCCGATTTTTCATCGGCGAATTTCTTGTGCGCCTGATCCGCAGCACCCTGCGCTTCCAACGGCCGGTCGCGCGGATCCTGCACTGACAAGGCGGCGGCGATGATCAGCATTTCCGTCAGGCAGACATTATCCAGCGCTGCCAGGATCATGCGACCGACGCGTGGATCGAGCGGCAGCTTGGCCAGCTGGCGGCCGGTTTTGGTGAGTGCGTTATTGTCGTCAACCGCACCCAGTTCCTGCAGCAGCTGATAGCCGTCGGCGATGGCGCGGCCCGGCGGCGGTTCGATGAACGGAAAAGTTTCGACATCGGTCAGATGCAGCGACTTCATCCGCAAGATGACGGAAGCGAGCGACGAGCGCAAGATTTCCGGCTCGGTGAATTTCGGGCGCTGCAGATAATCCTGCTCTTCATACAACCGGATACAAACACCGGCAGCGACCCGGCCGCAACGGCCGGCGCGTTGATTGGCGGCCGACTGCGCAATCGGCTCGATCTGCAGCTGCTCGACCTTGTTGCGATAACTGTAGCGTTTTACCCGGGCCAGGCCGGCATCCACCACATAGCGGATACCCGGCACGGTCAGCGAAGTCTCAGCAACGTTGGTCGCCAGCACGATGCGCCGCGCATTGGACGACTTGAACACGCGCTCCTGCTCCTGCGCCGACAAACGGGCGAACAAAGGCAGGATTTCAACATGAGGCGGATGGTGCTTGCGCAGTGCCTCGGCGGTATCGCGGATTTCGCGCTCGCCCGGCAAGAACACCAGCACATCGCCAGAGCCGATACGGGCCAGCTCGTCGACCGCATCTACCACTGCATCCATCAGGTCGCGTTGCTCACGGTCGCGCTGGGCGGCGCTTTGCGGCGCATTCGGTTTGGCTGCCGCGGCGGCGGGATTGACGCCACTGCGATCGGCATTGTCGACCGGCCGGTAGCGCACTTCAACCGCATACAGCCGGCCGGAAACCTCGATCACCGGCGCCGGCTTCTCGTTGGTGCCGAAATGGCGAGCGAAACGATCGGCATCGATCGTCGCCGAGGTGATGATGATTTTCAGATCCGGGCGCTTCGGCAACAACTGCTTCAGATAGCCGAGCAGGAAATCGATGTTCAAGCTGCGTTCATGCGCCTCATCGATGATGATGGTGTCGTACTGGCGCAGCAAGGGATCGGTCTGGGTCTCGGCCAGCAGGATACCGTCGGTCATCAGCTTGATCCAGGCGCCCTTGGTCAGGGTGTCGTTGAAACGCACCTTGTAACCGACATGCTCGCCCAGCGGCGAGTTGAGTTCCTGGGCGATGCGCTTGGCAGTCGAGGAAGCTGCAATCCGGCGCGGCTGGGTGTGGCCGATCAGGCCGGTTTGGCCGCGCCCCAGTTCCAGGCAGATCTTCGGCAGCTGGGTGGTTTTACCTGAGCCGGTTTCACCGCAAACGATGACGACCTGGTTGGCCGCCAGCGCCGCCGAAATTTCAGCGCGCTTGCCGGAAACCGGCAACTCCTCGGGAAATGCGATAGGCGGCAGCGGATTGCGCTCAGGCACCGGCCGCGCAGACTCTGGACGCGATGACACTGGACGCGACGATTCAGAACGCGGCTGGGATGGACGGCCAGCGGCACGCTGGGGACTTGGGCGATCTGTTGACCGCGGTGGTTTGTTGGATTCTGATACTGACATGAGGATGGAATTATACAGACCGCCATAGCGGAAGCCGCTGCATATCGCTAACTGTTTTGTCCGCCGCTAAACCAGAACATTTATCACAATGGCAATTGCGACGAATTATGCCCTCGGGCGAACTAAAGCCATGGTTGTTTTGCCAACGCTGGTCCATCACACGACATACGTTATAATCGAGGGTTATCGAAACTGCCAATACCAGCATAGGGTCAACCACAACAACGACTGGCTGGCAGGTTTCCCTTTTTCCCGCATTCATTATTCTCAAGGCAGGCGGCCGAGATCGCCTGAACCACGCATCATGCAAGAACCGATCTCCGAGCAACCGGACCTGAATGACACGACTGACACGACCGACGCCGCCAACGTAGCCAACGCAGCCGATGCTGCCGAAGTCGTCGCCAACAATGTTTCCGTCGAACAAATCGCCAGCGAAGTGGCGCGCCGCCGCACCTTCGGCATCATTTCCCATCCGGATGCCGGTAAAACCACGCTGACTGAAAAATTGCTGCTGTTTTCGGGCGCGATTCAGCTGGCCGGCACGGTCAAGGGGCGCAAAAGCGGCCGCCATGCAACGTCGGACTGGATGGATATCGAAAAGCAGCGCGGCATCTCCGTCGCCAGCTCGGTCATGCAGTTCGAATACCGCGACCACGTAGTCAACCTGCTCGATACCCCGGGCCACCAGGATTTCTCGGAAGATACCTATCGGGTACTGACAGCGGTCGACTCGGCCCTGATGGTGATCGATGCCGCCAAAGGCGTTGAAACCCAGACCATCAAGCTGCTCAACGTTTGCCGCATGCGCAATACGCCGATCATCACGTTGATGAACAAGATGGACCGCGAAACCCGCGATCCGCTGGAATTGCTGGATGAACTGGAATCGGTGTTGAAGATCCAGTGCGCGCCGGTGACCTGGCCGATCGGCATGGGCAAGACTTTCCGCGGCGTATATCACTTGCTGCGTGACGAAATCCTGCTGTTTGCTGCCGGTAGCGACAAGGCCGACCAGACCTTTGAAGTCATCAAGGGCATCGACAACCCGCGCCTGGACGAAATGTTCCCGCGTGAAATCGAGCAATTGCGGATGGAAGTCGAACTGGTGCACGGCGCTTCGCACCCGTTCGATCAGGAAGCGTTCCTGGCCGGTGTGCAAACCCCGGTATTCTTCGGCTCCGCCATCAACAATTTCGGTATTCGCGAAATCCTGAATGCACTGATCGACTGGGCGCAACCGCCAGGCTCGCGCGATGCTACCGTGCGCACTGTCGAGCCGAAGGAAGCTAGCTTCTCCGGCTTCGTGTTCAAGATTCAGGCCAATATGGACCCGGCGCACCGCGACCGGATTGCTTTCCTGCGCGTCTGCTCCGGCCATTTCCAGCGCGGCATGAAAATCAAGCATCTGCGCCTGAACCGCGAGATCAAGGTATCGAACGTGGTGACCTTCATGGCATCCAGCCGCGAACAGGTCGAAGAAGCTTACGCCGGCGATATCATCGGCTTGCCGAACCACGGCAACATGCAGATCGGCGACAGTTTCTCTGAAGGCGAGCTGCTGCAGTTCACCGGTATTCCCTATTTCGCCCCGGATTTTTTCCGTTCGGTGCGGATTCGCAATCCGCTCAAGATCAAGCAGTTGCACAAAGGCTTGCAACAGCTCGGTGAAGAAGGCGCGATCCAGGTGTTCAAGCCGGTCACCAGTAGCGACCTGGTATTGGGCGGGGTCGGCGTGCTGCAGTTTGAAGTGGTCGCCAGCCGCCTGCTCAACGAGTATGGCGTCGACGCCGTATTCGAAGGCACCAGCATCAGCAGCGCACGCTGGATCACCTGCGACGACAAGAAAATCCTGGCCGACTTTGAAAAATCATCGGCCGGCCATAACGTCGCTTACGATGCCGCCGGCAACATGGCTTATCTGGCAACCTCGGGCGTGAACCTGCGCCTGACGCAGGAGCGTTGGCCGCAGGTGGTGTTCCATGAAACACGGGAGCATGCAGTCAAGCTGAACTAAAGTAATTTTTTTATCAAAAAGCCCCGCCCATACTCCGGCGGGGCTTTTTTTTTGTTCTTGACGGATCACCTTGAAATCTACCGCGAAATATTTCCAATTTGCATTTCGGAAATCGCAAGAGTAAGCTATACACAGCCTGAATACCACGATTCGCAATTCTAATTCTTATAAGAAAGCGTACATCATGCTACTTCAACGTTCACGTCTGCTCCCCGCCCTGTCCGCTTTCCTGTTATCCACCCTATCCGCCGCCGTTCTTACCTGCGTTCCGACCGGCGCCGCGCTGGCCCAGGAAGTCTTGCTGGGCGCCTCCGTGCAACTGACCGGTCCGGTCGCCAACACCGGACGCTATTACCGCGACGCCTATCAACTCGCGATCGACAAAATCAACGCAGCGGGCGGCGTGAAAATCGGTGGCCAGCCACATAAACTGGTACTCCGGCTCTACGACAATCAATCCGACGTCAATCTAAGCGTGCGCCAGTACACGCGCCTGGTGACAGAGGACAAGGTCAACCTGCTGCTGGGGCCGTTCGCCAGCAATTTTGCGTTGGCCGATTCGGCCGTATCGGAAAAATACAAGATCCCGATGGTCGAGGGCGGCGGCGCTTCGGACCAGATTTTCGCGCGTAAATTCAATTACATTTTCGGCACGCTGGCGCCTGCCAGCAATTATTTTGGCAGCACTGTCGAAATGCTCAAATCGCTCAAGCCGGAACCGAAATCCGTGGCGCTGCTGTATGCCGACGACGCCTTCGACGTCTCGGTGGCGGAAGGCACGCGGCCTAAATTGAAGCAAGCGGGCTTGAATGTCGTCATGGATGAGCGCTACAGCACCAACGCCACCGATTTCAATTCGCTGCTATCCCAGATCAAGAGCAAGAACGTCGATGTGGTGCTGGTGGCCGGCCACGAAACCGAGATCTTGAATTTCGTGCGGCAGGCCAAGAGCCTGGCAGTGGCGCCGAAGCTGTATTCGTTTACGGTGGGCGTGCCGAGCGAGGATTTCCGCAAAGCCTTGGGCAAGGATGCCGACTACGCGTTTGGCATGACAGCCTGGTTGCCGAGTACCACCTTGAAAGACCGCTGGTTTGGCGATGCACAGCAGTTTGCCAAGGAATACAAGGCAAAATTCGGCTATGACCCGGATTATCATGCCGCTTCCGGCGCTGCCGACGTAGAGGCGCTGGTGCAGGCCATGGAAGACGCTGACAGCATCGACCCGCAAAAGGTGCGCGACGCGCTGGCGAAGATCAAGTTTGATAGCCTGTACGGCCCAATCGCGTTCAATGCACAGGGACAAATCGACCTGCCGCAAGTTGTGATCCAGGTGCAAGGTAATCAACTGGCGGAAATCTACGGCGCCAAGGGCTTCGTGAAACAACCGAAATACCCGATGCCAGCCTGGTCCGCACGCTAATCCGGCAGGCGATCGGGACTTCAGGTGGAGCTGCTCGCACAGATCCTCGTCAACGGCATTCTGCTCGGCGGCCTGTACGCTGTCATGGCGCTTGGCCTGGCTTTGGTCTGGGGCGTGCTCAATATTGTCAACCTGGCGCATGGTGCCTTCATCATGCTGGGCGCCTACGCGTCGTGGTACCTCTACACCTACGCGCATATTGATCCGTTCCTCGGATTACCCGTCACCGCCGCCGTGATGTTCGCCTTGGGCTACGCGCTGCAGCGTGGCTTGCTCAACCTGGTGATCCGGGCGCCGATGTTCAACACGCTGTTGATCACTTTCGGACTGGAAGTGGTGTTGACTTATCTGGCGCAATTGGTATTTTCTGCAGACTTTCGCACCATCAATCCACCCTACGCCGGCAACAGCCTTGCATGGGGACCGGTGGTGTTTCCGGTGGCGCGGCTGGGCGCGTTCGGCGTAGCCATTGTCCTGACGGTCGGCATGTGGCTGTTTTTGCTGCACACGCGGCTCGGGCGGGCGATTCGCGCCACCGCCCAGAATCTGATTGCCGCCCGCCTCTACGGCGTCGAGCCACGCCACCTGTACGCCATGACCTTCGCCCTGGGCATAGCGCTGGCGGGATCAGCCGGCACGCTGTATGGCACGGTGTCGCAAATCAATCCGTACATCGGCGCCACGCTCACCGCCAAGTCCTTCGCCATTGCGATTATCGGCGGCCTCGACAATCCGCTGGGCGTCATCGTCGGCGGCCTGTTCCTGGGGATCGTCGAATCGCTGACTGCCTTGTATATCGGCCAGACCTTCGCCGATGTCGCCAGCTTCGGCATCCTGGTGCTGGTGCTGATCGTGCGTCCCAGCGGCTTACTTGGAAAGACCACATGAGCAACATGAAAAGGCGGCGCACAGGCCTGGTAGCGTTCGCTCTGCTACTGCTGGCCGGCGTTCCCTGGTATGGATCCGACGTGCTGATCCAGTTCGGCATCAACGCGTTGCTGCTGGCGGTGTTGGCCCAAGGCTGGAACATCATCGGCGGCTATACCGGCTATGCTTCGTTCGGTAATTCGGTATTTTACGGACTGGGCGGCTACGGCGTGGCCATCGCCATGGTGCAGTGGCAACTGCCGTTCGGCGTCGGCCTGGTTTTCGGCGTGCTGCTGGCGATCGTCTTTGCGGTTCTGCTGGGCTTGCCGGTGCTGCGTCTCAAAGGCCACTACTTCGCGATTGCGACGCTGGCTCTGTCGCAAGTCATGACCGCGATCGTCTCCAACGTCGGGCTGGCCGGCCAGAATATCGGTCTGGTGCTGCCGCCGCTAAATAACGACCGGTTATTCTATGAACTGGCGCTGGGCCTGCTGGTGATCGCTACCCTGACGATCTTCTGGCTGACGCGCAGCCGCTTCGGTTTCGGACTGATTGCGATTCGGGAAAACGAGGAAGCCGCCGCCGTCATGGGTGTCAACACTACCTTGTACAAGGTTCTTGCATTTACGCTTTCAGGCATATTCAGCGCCATGGCCGGCGGCATTCATGCTTACTGGATCACCTTCCTCGATCCGGAGAGCGCGTTCGATATCAGCCTTAACGTCAAGATGATCATCATGGCGATCTTCGGCGGGCCGGGCACGGTGCTCGGCCCCATCGTCGGCGCGCTCTCGCTGTCTGCCGTTTCCGAATTCCTGTCGAGTGAAGTGACCAGCGTCGCCGGCCTGTTTTTCGGTGTCGTCATCGTCGCTGCGGTAGTCATGATGCCGCTCGGCCTGGCCGATATGCTGCGGCGCTTCCGCAAAACCGGCTGGCGTTATTTCATCGAAAACATCCGGACCCACAGGCTATGACTGCCCTGCTCGAAGTCCGTCACGCCACCCGGCGTTTCGCCGGGCTGGTCGCGGTTAACGATGTCAGCCTGACGCTGGCGCAAGGTGAAATCCTGGGCCTGATCGGTCCCAACGGCGCCGGCAAGACGACATTGATCAGCCTGATTAGCGGAACCCTGGCGCCGAGCGAGGGCGAGTTGCTGTTCCAGGGCGAATCCATCAATCGCCTGCCGGCATTTCGCCGTGCGCGGCTCGGAATTGGCCGTACGTTCCAGATCATGCGCCCGTTTCCAGGGTTGACCGTGCTGGATAACGTCGCTGTGGGTGCTCTGTTCGGGCGCGACGGCGGTCAGTCGCGCCTGGCACAAGCGCGCGACCAGGCCCGTGCCTGCCTTGAATTCGTGGGTCTGGATAAACACATCGACCAGCGCGCCGATGAGCTGGGTGGCCCCGGCCGCAAACGGCTGGAGCTAGCCAAGGCGCTGGCGATGCAGCCCAAGCTTTTACTGTGCGACGAGATCATGGCCGGCCTGAACCATGTCGAGATCGATGAAGTTATCGATCTGCTGCGCAAAGTGCGCGATCAGGGCATCAGCATCCTGGTCATCGAGCACGTGATCAAGGCCATCAAAAGCCTGTCGGATCGCTTGCTGGTGCTGCACCATGGAGAAAAGATCGCCGATGGCACGCCCGAAGCGGTGCTGTCGGATCCGGTCGTGGTGCAGGCTTACCTGGGAAAGAAGCGGCCATGAACGCTCCGGCAGATCCGATTCCTTTGCTTAAAGTCAGCAATCTGAGTGCCGGCTACGGCGAATTGCCTGTGCTGCATGGCGTCGACCTGGAAATCTATCCAGCCGAAATGGTGGCGCTGGTCGGTAGCAATGGCGCCGGCAAGACGACTTTGCTGCGGGCTTTATCTGGCATGCTGTCTTGCAGCGGCAGCATTGTCATGAACGGCCGCGAGCTGGCCGGCGTCACACCCGATCGGATCTTCGGCCTGGGTCTGGTGCAGGTACCCGAAGGACGCCAGTTGTTTGATCGCATGACCGTGCAAGACAACCTGTTGATGGGCAGTTACCGCCGCCATCACGATAAGATCGCCATCGCGCGCGATCTGGACAAGATGTACGCCATCTTCCCGCGCATGGCGGAACGGCGGCGCCAGCTGGCCGGCAGCATGTCGGGTGGCGAGCAGCAGATGTGCGCCATCGCGCGCGCCTTGATGGCGGCGCCGGTGCTGATGATGATCGATGAAATGAGCCTGGGACTGGCACCGGTCGTGACACAGGAACTGATGGACGTAATGGCCGCGATCCAACGGGATGGCGTGACCGTATTGCTGGTCGAGCAGGATGTGCAACTGGCATTGTCCGGCGCAGACCGCGCCTACGTGATGGAAACCGGCCGCATCGTGCACAGCGGATTTGCAAAAAACCTGATCAACGATCCGGCCGTTCAGCAGGCTTATTTGGGAATCTAATCGTAGGGTGGGCACGCTTTTTTGCCCACCCTGCGCCGATTTGCGATTTACACCGGTAATAAAAAACCCCGTTGGCGTAACAACGGGGTTTTTGTTCGGATCGGGGGAATCCCCCGCAAGCAAGCTTAGGAATGACTGCGCTGGTCAGCCTCTGCCATCGCAGCTTCGCGTGCCGCCAACTCCTGCTCGGAGTCGATCGCTTTACCGTCCAGCTGACGATGCAATTGTGCTTCATCCAGCTCGCCGGTCCATTTCGCCACGACGATAGTCGCCACGCCATTGCCGATGGTGTTGGTCAAGGCGCGCGCTTCCGACATGAAACGGTCGATGCCAAGAATCAGCGCCAACCCGGCAACCGGCACATGGCCAACCGCCGACAAAGTCGCCGCCAGCACGATGAAGCCGCTGCCGGTAACGCCGGCGGCGCCCTTGGAAGTCAGCAGCAAGACTGCCAGCAAGGTCAGTTGCTGCACCAGTGTCATCGGGGTATCGGTAGCTTGGGCGATGAATACTGCCGCCATGGTCAGGTAGATCGAAGTGCCGTCCAGGTTGAATGAGTAACCGGTTGGAATCACCAGGCCGACCACCGATTTCTTGGCGCCCAGGTTTTCCATCTTGCCCATCAGGCGCGGCAACACCGATTCCGACGACGAAGTACCGAGTACGATCAGCAATTCTTCCTTGATGTATTTGACGAACTTCCAGACGCTGAAACCATGCACCCTGGCGACTATTCCCAGCACGCCGAAAATGAACAGCAGGCAGGTCAGGTAAAACGCGCCCATCAACTGGCCCAGCGACAGCAAGGAGCCGACGCCGTATTTGCCGATAGTGAAAGCCATCGCGCCAAACGCGCCGATAGGTGCGACCTTCATGATAATTCCGACCATGCCGAACAGCACATGCGAGAATTTTTCGACAAAATCAAACACCAGCGTGCCGCGGCCGCCGAACTTATGCAGCGCGAAACCGAACAGTATCGCAATCAGCAATACTTGCAGGATCTCGTTCTTGGCAAAAGCATCGACAAAACTGCTTGGAATGATGTGGAACAGGAAATCGGTAGTCGACTCCATCTTGCCCGGGCCGGTATAGGCGGCAATGCTCTTGGTATCGAGCGCGCTCAGGTCGACGTGCATGCCGGTGCCCGGATGCCAGACATTGACCACCACCAGGCCGAGGATCAAGGCCAGGGTGCTCATGATTTCAAAATACAGCAACGCCAGGCCGCCGGTCTTGCCGACTTTCTTCATGTCTTCCATGCCGGCGATGCCGATCACCACGGTGCAGAAAATCACCGGTGCAATGATCATCTTGATCAGTTTGATGAAGCCGTCGCCGAGCGGCTTCATTGCCGCCCCGGTTTCCGGGTAAAGATGTCCAAGTACGACGCCGATCACGATGGCGGTCAATACTTGTACATAGAGTGATTTGTAAAGCGCTGGTTTTGCCATATGTTCTCTCCGATTAGATTACGCTTTTTTTAGAATTTCGCTGCAGGCAGCCTGTCACCAGGACATTGAACGGCCGGCGCAGATTATGCCGCTTGCTTATGTCGCTTCCTTCTTCCCCCCATCGATGCGGTAAACCTCCCTGGATACCGGAACAGGAAAAACTGAAAAAAGTGCGCCACTTTAGCTGATAACGCTACCATCACTCAAGTTATTTACATTCATCGACATAAAATTGCATTTTATGCAATCATCATCAAAGCGCACTTGCGGCAGTCTCTTGAATTGGCAATTTTGCATACGGATACATTCTGTTCTGTATTTGAGCGCAAGTAAATTCCTGCATGAGATATTTATCCAGCAAGACTTCTTGAGATGCCCTTGTCACAATGCTTGCGTATTCTGGATTGCTGGATTGCACTTTCGAATGTTTTAAATGGTTTTAAATTGTTTTATTTGTAATTGCGCATCTTGCTCACAGGTTGCACGAGAGTGGAAACAACGGTTTTACACAAAACATGGAAAAGCGATGGCAACCTTTCCCCTGTTGCGTTTGTCTCAAACAAGCCAGGCCACCAGCAAGTCTTTTCATAAGGAAGATCCATGACTGAAAACGATGTCCGCAACAACGCCTTTGCGATGCCTATCCATAACCCCGCTTTTCCGCCGGGACCTTATCGTTTCATCAATCGCGAATTCTTGATCATTACCTACCGTACCGATCCGGAAGCGCTCAAGAAAATCATCCCTGCGCCGCTGCAATTCGTCGAACCCATCGTCAAGTTTGAATTTATCAAAATGCCTGATTCCACCGGCTTTGGCCATTACTGCGAATCGGGGCAAGTGATCCCGGTGACGCTCGATGGCGTAGCCGGCGGTTATGTCCACAGCATGTATCTGAATGATCATCCACCGATTGCCGGCGGCCGCGAATTATGGGGTTTCCCGAAGAAACTCGGCAACCCGGAGTTGCGTGTGCATACCGACACCCTGATGGGTACGCTGGATTACAGCGACTTCCGGGTCGCCACCGGCACCATGGGCTACAAGCACAAGATGCTCGATAATGCAGCGATCAAGAAATCGCTGGAAACGCCAGCCTTCTTGCTGAAAATCATTCCGCATGTCGACGGCACACCGCGCATCTGCGAACTGGTACAGTACAGTTTGACCGACATTACCGTCAAAGGCGCCTGGAGCGGCCCTGGCGCGCTCGACCTGCACGCGCATGCGTTAGCGCCCGTCGCCGATCTGCCGGTGCTGGAAGTATTATCTGCAGTACACATTTTGTCTGACCTGACCTTGCCCTTGGGCACGGTCGCCTATGATTATCTGGCCAAGTAACCTGCATCGCTCAAATCATCACGCAAATATCATCACGCAAATAAGGGAATACCATGTCACTCAAAGATAAAGTTGCACTGATTACCGGTTCCGCCAGCGGCATCGGCAAGGAAATCGCCATCGAATACGCACGCGCCGGCGCCAAGGTCGTGATCGCCGATCTGGCGCTCGATGCCGCCACTGCCACCGCCAACGAGATCACCCAATCCGGTGGCATCGCGATGGCGGTCGCCATGAACGTCACCGATGAAGCCCAGGTCGACAAAGGCATCGCCGACACCGTCGCCGCCTATGGCAGCATCGACGTCCTGATCAGCAACGCCGGGATCCAGATCATCGCGCCGATCGTCGACTCGACCCTGGACAACTGGAAAAAAATGCTGGCGATCCATCTCGACGGCGCTTACCTGACTACCCGTGCAGCGATGCGCGAAATGATCAAGAAGGGCAACGGCGGTTCCATTATCTACATGGGATCGGTGCACTCGCATGAAGCCTCGCCGCTGAAAGCGCCGTACGTCACCGCCAAGCACGGCTTGATCGGCCTGGCCAAGGTGGTCGCCAAAGAAGGCGCGAAAAACAAGATTCGCGCCAACGTCATCTGCCCTGGTTTCGTGCGTACCCCGCTGGTGGAAAAGCAGATTCCGGAACAAGCCAAGGAACTCGGCATCACCGAAGATCAGGTAGTCAAGAACGTGATGTTGAAAGACACCGTGGATGGCGAGTTCACCACCACCCACGATGTGGCGCAAACCGCAATCTTCCTCGGCGGTTTCGAATCCAACGCGCTGACCGGGCAATCGATCGTGGTCAGCCACGGCTGGTTCATGCAGTAAGTTCATGCAGTAAGTTCGCACAATAAGTTCGTGCAGTAAATTCATCCAGTAAGAGATTGCGGCTGCCAGCGATAAGCAAGAAGGACAACCAACCTTCTTGCCTTTTTATCGACCGCAGCCGCACTCAATACGAGAAGCCATTTTGAGTACACCTTATTACCCGTCGCAACCGGCCCGCCGTCCGCTTCGATTACAGCATTGCTTGCTATGCGCGTTGCTGCTGCTAGGCAGCACCAATCTGCTAGCTAAAACCGAGTTATCCAAACCAGCCGCGGCCGAGGCGACACCGGTGTTTACCAGCCGGCAAGCAGCGTTATCCGCTTTGCCGCCGCTGATGCTATGGGTAGGAGAACGGCCCGACGACGTTCGCACCTGGATCGACGGCAGCGCCAGGCAAGGCAAAGGCGCCGCCGACAATCCGGCGCCCTCAATCCAGGATCAGCGGATGGGTGTCGCTGTGCTCGACACCACCGTCCTGTTGCGCGACGGCGGCGCCAGTGTCCGCCGCCGTCAGCAATCGTTGAAACTGCCGCCAGCGTGGTATGCGCAGAGCGGCTTGCAGAAAAGGGCGCCGGTTGTCACTATCGTCCATATCGAGATGGCGCGCGGCGCGCATAGACCGGCCCTGAACGAAAGGCAAAAACGGACTATCGTCAACGCCGTGGTCGCCGCCGCGACGCGTAGTCCAAGCCAGGTAGTGCAACTCGATTTCGAAGTCATGCACAGCCAGAAACCGTTCCTGGCCGATGTAGTCAAACGCAGCCGCGACGCCCTGCCCGCCAACGTGGCTTTGTCGATCACGGCGTTAGCGTCATGGTGTGTAGGCGATGCCTGGCTTGCCGATTTGCCAGTCGATGAAGTAGTGCCGACAGCATTCCATATGGATGGCGAGGCCAAACGTATGCGCGACGTCCTCGATCACGACGGCCGCTTCCCACGTCCGGAATGCCAGCCTAGCATCGGCTTGTCGCTGGATGAACAACCGTGGCCGAACAAGTTGCGCAGCCAGCGGCTCTACCTGTTTAACCGTAATGTCTGGTCAGGTACGCCGATGGCGAGCTGGTCGGTACGGTTGGGGGCGATTTTTCCCTAGAGGCGGCCGCTGTCAACAGCGCGCATGACGCTTGCGCGCTGTCTGTGACAAGGACGATGGGAGTTAGGGAAGATGGTGGAGCAGTTTGTCCTTTGAGCAGGGCTACCGGACCTGTATTTATGGCTTGATTTCTACTACCTCATCCACTGGTACAAAGGAGCCTGTCAGATTTTCTGTGTGAACGGGGTTATGAAATAATACCGAAAGGGAAATTCCATGACCGACGTAATGACCACAAAGAAACCGAAGAAGCAGAAAGCACCTAGCCTCATCCCCGTTGATCT
>NZ_JAGQED010000022.1 GCF_018304965.1 Collimonas antrihumi | reverse complement strand
GGCATCATTCGTCTGAGAATGGCTTCCTTGCGTTCTAATGAATAGCGTTTCACTGCATGTCTTCGCTCCGCCCCCTGAGCTTTTTAAGAAAAATCAGATGACGCGACATCTATCCTGACACAGGGGGGCGGAGCAGAAGGACATTCTGCAGTTTGCTATCCGAACCCGGATTAAATTGTTTTTCCGCCCTGAAAATCTGAAGGGAAGTGTTGAAGATAGTGCGTCAGGCCTGCAGTGGAAACTGGTGAAGGACGGCATTGAAACCGCACTTGAAGTACGCAATCCCAGCGCTTTCCATGTTTCGTTCTCCAGAGTAGCACTTGTATTGGATGGCAAAGAGATCGAAAGTGAAAATAGACCGATGGTCGCGCCAGGAAAAACTGAACGGTTTGTCCTGAATGGATTGCCAGTCACGCCGGGTGTCAAGGCTGAAGTGCGGTTCAAGACTATCGACGATTATGGCGGTGCTGTATCGCACGCGGTGGCATTGTAAATCGGTGGCCTGGCCAAACACACCTGGCTTCGATCTGTGCACTGAGTCCTCAATAGAAATTATTTCGGATCGCCAATTACATCCTTCCGCCTTATTTCGGAATAAACGCCATGGCATTAAGGAAATTTCCTACATACCTGTGGGTGTATTTTTTTTAAAATACGTCCTGAAGTAACGCATCTTCAGCGCTCATCATCAAGGCCGCTTTATCCAGCCGGTATTGTCGCTCCCCGATGCATTAATCTCGGCTGAGGATGCAACTACGCTTTTACCGGTTGCACGCGCAGAAATCAACGGCGCAGGTGAGATTAAAGAATTCCTGAAACGTTTGAGTCAATCCGATGCTTCCGCCAAAGGCGTGCTTCTGGCACTACCTTCGATGGCGCAGTTTTGCGGCCTGTTTGCCATGGTGCGCGAGACGACAGATATCGTCAGATGAAATACGCATATTGAGCGCCGCCGATCTGAGCCAGCCTGAGGAGATGCATTATGTCATTGCCCCCTACCAAATCAATGAAATCACTACGGCCGCTAGTGATGCATCACCTTGTGCTGGTGCAAGGAACCGGGGTTACCTGGTCTTGCAGATCGGCATTTGCGGGTGATCGTGAGATCTGGAAAGAACAGTCGCCGGCAATCTCGTCAGAAGGCTTCGATCCTGTATCTGCCATTGCCGATTTATTCAAACGTGTGCCGCGCGGACGCATGCAAATGGCCGACAAGCTGACAGTGTTGCTTGGCTATCCTTATGTGCAGCATACGGTTTTACCGTGGCGCTCCGATCTGAGCAACGCTGCAGACTGGCAGGAATATGCCGGCGCCACATTTGAAAAACAATACGGTGGCGACAGTTCTTCCCGGAAGACAGTGATCGATCCGGCATCTGTTGGTCAACCCAGATTGGCCGCAGCGGCGAACGCCGCACTGATCGACGGTTTGCAAACCTTGACGCGCACCCGCAAATTGCGCATGGTCTCTTGCATGTCTTTGTTGACGGCTGCGGTACAGCGTCACTGGGACCAGCTGGAAGACGATTGCGTGTTGAGCTTGCCGCAGCAAGATGCGTTCGAATGCCTGTTCAGAAAACAGGGCGTATGGCAGGTGGTGCACAGGATGCCGGCAGCACAGGAGGCGGTGATAGCAAAGGCAACGATCCCAACGGGGAATGTTGTGCCCTTGCTGGCGCTGATGCCCATCAATGGCAACTCACTCCACGCGCAAGAGAGTAAGTCCGCAATACGCTGGCTGGGTGCGGCACATTCGTGGCTGGATGAGCCTGATAGCTTAAGCCGCGCGAATGGCTTTGTCGAAATCGCCGAAATCAGCGACACGCCCACGCGCGCGCCTGCCGTCAGTGCGCCGGGCAGAACGCATGATGCTGCCATTCCGGGGCTGTCGGTGGGAGCTACAGTTGCATCGCCAGTCAATGCCGTTGTTAAAAGCGGCGGCAGGCGCTACAGGTGGACCCGTTTGCCCGTAGCCGACTGGTTAGAGCGATCGGGGCGATATGGAGAATGGCATGGCCAGGTATGGCGCCGTCCAAAGAGTTGTTCTTCCTATGCAGTTATTTATTGTTGGCTGGGTGCGCCGCTGTCGTGGTGGCAAAAGGGGGCGCAATGAGTGATTCTCGCCGACGCATTAACAAGGAATCCGCAAACGCTCGCCCGATGCTGGATTTTGTGCAGCCGCAAAGGAGGTTCGGTTTACGGACTCCTTTAGTGCTGATGACAGTTTTGCTGGCAGGGGTGTTTGTATTTCAGGCATATCAACCCTGGTTGCAAAAGGAAGCTGGTACTGTCGCCCATGAATGGCGCATCGACAGGCCGCTTGTAGAAAATACCAATCATGCGGTTGTGGTTGCGACTGCAACTGAGGTAATCACTGCAGAGGAAAGCAATCAAGATCGGCTTGTGGCTGAAGATAAGGCCGATGATCCAATCGTCAGCAATGATTTGCCGGCGCCAGATGAGGTGATGGCAGAAATCAAGCCGCTCCCAAGGCAATCGCAGCCTCAATCGGCGACACGTCGTTCACCGCGCGTTAATGCGCCGGCCGCCGGCAAATCGACGAACTTTGCCAGTGCCGCTCTTGCGGTTTCGCCTGGAAGGAAAATCCTGGATACCGATATTGAGGTTGCTACCGGATTTGTGGCTCTGCCCGATATGCTGGCGGAGCGCAGGGCGCCGCAACAACAAATTGTCATACCTGAAGTGATATTCAGCCGTCATGGCCGTCTGATGGAAGTACAAATGAATAGCGAAGATGGAGTTTCTAAATGACAGTAAGCGTGCGAAACCTTGTTGTTGGTGTCGGAATAGGGTTGCTCGTTGCAGGTACGGCAGTTGCCGATACCGGCACGAATAATACTAATAGTACTTTCATGGAATTGCAGCAGATGATGCAAAACCAGAGCATCGATGAGTTGCGTACCGCCTATAACGGAAGTTATGGCGCTTCTTTGCTGTTCAATAAGGATGAGCGTCAATATTACGTTGCGCTGTTTCATGAGAAGAAATTTTGGCGCGTCATAAAAACCAGCTCGGATACACAAGCCGAGCGGACCTATAAAAACTTCGCCAGTCAGAGCGAGAAACTGGCCGAGGTAGAGACCCGCCGCATCAAGCTCGAAGCAGACGAACAATATATCGCACGGCAGATTGCAGTTGGGGAGGCGCGTTTGCTTGTTTTGGAAAATGATCTGGCCATCCAGAAGCAGCAAGAGAGCACGGTCGTTTCTCAACAAAATCAAGTGCGCGAGCAAGTGCAATTGCTGACTGGTGCGGAACGAGCCGCCAATCGAAAAATGCAAAGTTTGAAAAATCGCATTCGTTTCCTGGAAGAGCAGCAGATCAAGATGGATAACGCGGTCGATTGATGCAGGATTTTTTAGGTTGTCACCATGAACAATACGAACGATACAAACAATATGCAGAGTCACGAAATGAAAATCAAGGACGATCAGTGGCAGAAACTGGAGCCGCTGCTGATTGGCAAGCCGGACGATCCTGGCGCTTCGGCCAGGAATAATCGTCTGTTTATCGAGGCAGTGTTATGGATTGTCCTGCGCAAGGCTGCCTGGCGCGCGCTGCCATTTCACTTTGGTAAATCGAGTACGGCATACATGCGCTTTCGTCGCTGGAATGAATGCGATTTTTGGCGGGATCTGGCAAACCATGCGCATATGGATGATGAGTCGCGGTTATTGCTGGACCAGATTGTCGACTACGGTGATGCGTATACCGCTCGCCTCAAACAACGCAAGGCAAGAGGCGAAAGAAAAATCGTCTATACATCGATGATGAATGCGACAATGAATGAAGCAATAGGCAAGGCGCCCGCCAAGCGGACATCGAAGGCAATAGATGAATCGACGTCGCATTGGGTTGGTTTGGTTACATCGCAGTAGGGCGGTTCATTTTCAAACCTGCGGCACTTCGACGTTTGGAAAAGGTTTAAGGTTTAGCTGAACTGCGTTGCCTGATGGACGGTGAATGTTACGTTCAGTGATAGACTGGCAGCAGGGAATTTGATGAGGTTCGCCTATGTCAGCCGTGACATTCGATACGCATAAATTTGTTAAAGCTCTTGAGGCTGCTGGTATGCCTGTGCCACAGGCAGAGGCGATCTCGAATGGAATCAGAGATGCGCACGATTCGGCGGCGGTAGCAACCAAGGCAGATTTGCGCGAGCTAGAGCTAAGCCTGAGTTTAAATCTGACTGTCAAGCTAGGCGCGATCGTCGTAGTTGCATTAGGCGCTTTCAGCGCCCTGTCAAAATGGATTAACTGAACGCTCAAGATGCATCCGAAATCCATAAATAGCAAGTCCTGTATTGATAATTTTTGGAATGGCCAGCCAAAACGACCTTCATGAAAATACCCTCCAAATCACACCTGATTTTTTCCGTTTTTTTCTGCGGATTAGCGTTGTTTACCTCTCACACCTTTGCATCCAGCCCCGATGCATGGCAAGAGCACCGCGCAATGGTCACCGCTAGCTGCATCAACGCCAGTCACCTGAAAGCAGCAAAACCGGTTGTCAGCGCGCCGGTGGAATTTCCGGATGAGATCGGTTATACCGCACTGTTACTGCAAGGCAGTTACCCGCAATCGCACATGAAGAATCGCAAGGGTCGCGAACTCTGTCTGTTCGACAAGAAAACACAAAAAGCCTATATCAGTGAAGCGGACGGATATAAGTAATTGATGGTCACCGCGAGCCGTTACGGATCACCAACATTATCTAAATTGTAAAATTGCCATAAAGACACAAAGATGCTGTATCCTCGCAGGGTCATATTTCATATTTTCCTAACCCGGGGATAGCCATGCAAGCAGCCGCAGAACGGAAAAAAGCCAATCGCAGCGCCGTTAGATTTCCGGGGCTGTTTTTTTTCGGCCGCAAGTTCCTGGGCATTGCCGGCGCGCGGAATACACTGGCGCTGCTGTTGGGAATGCTGGGTGCTCAGATTGGGCCCGCAGCCCATGCGGCCAACATCAGCAGTTTTGCGCCGCAGGGCGAGATCGCCCAGGTGCGCCAGGTGCGGGTGAACTTCTCTGAAGCGGCCGTCAAGTTCGGCGATCCGAAGGCGCCTATGCCGTTCGACATCAGTTGTTCCGAAGCCGGTAGCGGGCGCTGGGCCGATGAGCGGAACTGGATCTATGACTTCGTGCGCGATGTACCGCCGGGAACACGTTGTAGTTTTGCCCTGAAACCGGGATTCAAATTATTGTCCGGCGCGGCACTCAGCGGCAAGAACACATTCCAGTTCAATACCGGCGGCCCTGCTGTAGTCAATGCCATGCCGTACGGCGAAAAGATCGATGAAGAGCAGGTTTTCATCCTGATACAAAACGGCGCCGCCGCCAGCGACAGCATATTGAAGCACGTGTATTGCGAAGCTGAAGGCGTGCATGAACGGATTCCAGTCAAATTCATCGCTGCTGCAGAACGCAAGCAGTTGCTCGACCATTTCGCCGACAAGATCAATCCCGAACGAGTCAGTACCTTGCAATGCCAGCAGCGCTTGCCTAACGATGCTGCGGTTCGCCTGGTATGGGACAAAGGTGTGAGCACGCCGTCCGGTATCGCCAGCAGTCAGCCGCAGGTGTTCAAGTTCAAGGTGCGGCCGGTTTTTACGGCCAGCGTCAGCTGTGAGCGCGAGAACGCCAACGCTGCGTGCGCACCAATCCTTCCGCTACGTATCCTGTTCACCGCACCGGTCCCGCGCAAGCTGGCCGAGGGCATAACGCTGCACGCCGCCAATGGCACGCTGAAACCGTTTTTTGAAAAAAACGATACCGATGACACCGTCTCGCAATTGACGTTCAAACCGCCGTTTGCAGAGAAAACGGAGCTCAGCGTCGATCTGCCGAAAGGTTTCCAGGACGAGAGCGGCCGGCCGTTATCGAATGCCGCTACGTTTCCATTGAAAGTACGGATGGCGGATTATCCGCCGCTGGCAAAATTTCCGTCGGCTCCGTTCGGCATCATTGAACTGAATGCCGACGCCACGCTGCCAGTTACCCTGCGCAGCGTTGAAACCAGCATGTTGGCGCGCAGCGCCGACGGAAAAATCAATCCCGGCACAGTCAGTAATCTGAAAGTCGGCGACGACCAGAACATCATTGCCTGGCTGACCAAGCTGAGGCGCTATCACGAAACCAGCATCACTATCGACAAGAAGCAGGTTGAAACCCGCAGCATCGGCTTGTTGGCGAAACAGCCTGGCGCCAAAACCCTGGCCTTGCCGCCGTCGCCAGATAGCAAAGACGGCGTGCGCCCGTTTGAAGTGATCGGCATTCCTCTCAAGGATCCCGGCTTCTATGTGGTCGAACTGGAATCGCAAAAACTGGGCGCTGCCTTGCTGGGCAAAGCCGCGCCTATGTATGTACGGACCAGCGCGCTGGTGACCAATCTATCGGTGCACGTCAAGGTCGGCCGGCAAAACGGCGCAGTGTGGGTCACCACCTTGGATAACGCCAAGCCGGTGAGCGATGCGGACGTGCGGATTTCCGATTGCCGCGGCACCGAGCTGTGGCGCGGCAAGACTGATAAGCAAGGGATCGCCCTGGTCCCTGAGTTTCCGGTCGATGGCTGCCGCAATGGCGCCAACACCGAGCCGGGACACATCGACGGCTTCTTCGTCAGCGCTCGCAAGAGCGATGAAAAAGGCCGCGCCGACATGGCCTTTGCGCTGACCTCATGGAATGACGGCATCGAATCCTGGCGTTTCAATTTGCCGATGGATTACGACAAATCGGCCACGGTGCGCGCCCACACGATATTCGATCGCACCCTGTTCCGCGCGGGCGAAACGGTGTCGATGAAACATGTGATCCGCACCGAAACCATGCAGGGTTTCGGTTTGCTGCCAAACGACAAACTGCCGACGCGGGCTCGCATCACGCATCAGGGCAGCGGCCAGGAATATCAATTTGCGCTGACCTGGCGCGGCCGGAAAAACGCCGAAACCGTGTTCCAGATTCCGAAAGAAGCCAAACTCGGCACCTATGCGGTGGTGCTGGACGGCGGCAAGGTCAAGAGCGGCGTCAGTGGTGGCAATAACTCGGGTACTGGAGACGCGGACAGCGACAACGCAGACAACGACAATGGTGGCTACGACCAGGGCCGGCGCAGCTACAGCACCGGCAGCTTCCGTGTCGAAGAATTCCGTTTGCCGCTGTTGCAAGGACGGATTACACCGCCGAAAACATTGATCGCTCCCAAGGAAGTGCCGCTAGACGTGCAACTGAATTATCTGAACGGCGGCGGCGCCTCCGGCCAGGCGGTGCACATCACCAGCCTGTTGCGCGGTAAAGACGTCAGTTTTACCGGCTATGACGGTTATTCTTTTGTGAAGCGCAATGACGATGACAACAGCGCCGACAACCAGAAGATCGTGGCCGACAAATTGCCGGTGACGCTGGATAAAAACGGCGCCGGTAAAACGCTGGTGAAGGATTTGCCTGCCATCACGGCGCCGAAGGAATTGCTGACTGAAATGACCTACGCCGATCCGAACGGCGAAATCCAGACCGTATCGAGCGTCACGCCGATATGGCCTTCGGCGGTGGTGGTCGGCCTGAAGGCGGGGGAGTGGGTTTCAGTCAAAAAGAAATTGACCTTGACCGCGGTTGCACTCAATCGGGCAGGCCAGCCGCAAGCCGGCGTGCCGATTGAGATCAGCGGTTCGAGCAAGCAAACCAACTCACATCGCAAGCGCATGGTGGGCGGCTTCTACGCTTACGAAAACATCACCACCGGCAGCGACTTTGGACCGCTGTGTTCCGGCAAAACCGATGTCCGTGGTTTGATGATCTGTACCGTCGAATTGCTGGAGCCGGGTAATATTGAATTGACCGCCAAGGGGCAGGATGGCAACGGCTATCCTGCGCTCGCTAGCAGCTCGGTATGGGTGACCAAACAAGGCGAACTATGGTTCGATGCCGGCAACCAGGACCGTATCGATATCCTGCCTGAAAAAAAGACTTACCAACCCGGCGAAAGCGCGAAATTCCAGGTGCGCATGCCGTTCCGCTATGCTACCGCGCTGATCGCAGTGGAGCGGGAAGGCGTGATCGAAACCCAGGTGGTGCAACTGAATGGACAGGATCCGACCTTCAGCCTGCCGGTCAAAGCCAGCTACGGACCCAACGTTTACGTCTCGGTGCTGGCGGTGCGCGGCCGCATGCGCGATGTGCCGTGGTACTCCTTCTTTATCTGGGGTTGGAAAGAGCCATTGAACTGGTGGAGTGAATTCAAGGAATATCAGGCGCCAAGCGCTACCGTCGATCTGGCCAAGCCGGCCTATAAATACGGCATCGCTGAAATCACGGTAGGCACGGCGGCCAACCAGTTGGCGGTGACGGTCAAGGCGGATCAGCCGAGTTATGCGATCCGCACCACTGCCAAGGTGAATATCCAGGTCAATCTACCCAACGGCAAACCGGCGGCGGGTGCTGAAATCGCCCTGGCTGCGGTCGATGAAGCCTTGCTTGAGCTGGAGCCTAACAAGAGTTGGAATTTGCTCGAAGCGATGCTGCAACGGCGCAGCTACGGTGTCGAAACGTCGACCGCGCAAATGCAGGTAGTCGGCAAGCGCCATTACGGCCGCAAAGCTATCCCGGCTGGCGGCGGCGGTGGTAAATCGCCGACCCGTGAATTGTTCGATACGCTGTTGCTGTGGAAGCCGGTCATCGTGCTGGATGCTAACGGCCGGGCGCAGGTTGACGTGCCCTTGAACGATGCCTTGACCAGTTTCAAGATAGTCGCTGTAGCGCAAAGCGGCGATAGCCTGTTCGGTACCGGCGCCGTCAGCATCCGTTCGACCCAGGATTTGCAACTGATTTCCGGCTTGCCGCCGCTGGTGCGTGAAGGCGACAATTTCAGTGCGCTGGTAACAGTGCGTAATACCACCGCCCGTGCGATGCAAGTCCATGCCACGGCACAGGCTGGCGGTTTGCCGGCTGCAACGCCATTACTTGCCAAGGACGAGAACATTCCTGCTGGTGAGACGCGTGAATTGATCTGGGCGGTGACGGTGCCGCCGGACGTCGGCCAGCTGGTGTGGGAAATCAACGCTCAGGAACAAAGCGGCCCCAAGGTCAAGGACAGCATCAAATTCACTCAAAGGGTAGTGCCTACGGTACCGGTGACGGTGCAGCAAGCTACCTTGTTCCAGCTCGACAAGCCGTTCAGCATGGCGGTAGCGCCGCCTGCCGATGGCCTTCCCGGCCGCGGTGGTTTGGCGATTTCGCTGGCGCCGTCATTGGCATCAGGCAGCGACGGCTTGCGTCGCTACTTCGTCAGCTATCCCTTCTCCTGCCTGGAGCAGAAGACATCGAAGGCGATCGGTTTGCGCGACGAGGCGATGTGGCAAAAGGTATTGAACGATTTGCCGACTTATCTGGATAGCGATGGTCTGGCATACTACTATCCGCCGAACGAGGGTAATGCGCGCCGCGGCAGCGATACCTTGACTGCCTATTTGCTGGCGGTGACGCAGGAATCCGGTTTTGCGATTCCGCAACAAAGCCGCGACAAGATGCTGGATGGCCTGGCGGCGTTTGTGGAAGGCAAGATCACGCGCGATTTCTGGTCGCCGCAGAAAGACCTGGATGTGCGCAAGCTGGCGGCGCTGGAAGCGTTGTCGCGTTACGACCGGGTGCGGCCGGCGATGCTGGATTCGATTCAGTTGTCACCCAACCTGTGGCCGACTTCGGCAGTGCTGGACTGGATCAATATCCTGCAACGCGTATCCAGTATTCCAGACCGCGCCAAACGCCAGGCCGAAGCCGACCAGATCATCCGGGCGCGCTTGAATTACCAAAGTACACGCATGGGCTTCTCGACCGAAAGCAGCGATTACTGGTGGTGGCTGATGGCCAGCGCCGATGTCAACGCCAACCGGCTGGTGCTCACCATGTTGGAAAATCCAGCCTGGAAAGAAGACATGCCGAAGCTGATCAATGGCGCTATTCAGCGGCAGCAGCGTGGTCACTGGTCCACCACCACGGCGAATCTGTGGGGTTCGCTGGCGCTGCAAAAATTCGCCCGCAAATTTGAATCTGAAAAGGTAGGCGGTGTCACCAAAGCCAGCCTGGAGCAGGGCGCTACCGTAAGCGGCAGCCAAAGCTACAACTGGCCTGCCGCCGCGGCGGAGGTCGGCAAGCTGCAATTGCCGTGGCCGTCATCCGCTGCGCCGGCAGAACTGAAACTGAGCCATACGGGCAGCGGTGCGCCATGGGTGACAGTGCAAAGCCTGGCAGCGGTAGTATTGAAGAAACCGTTCTCCAGCGGTTATCGGATCAACAAGAACATCGTTCCGGTCGAACAAAAGGAAAAGGGCAAATACACCCGTGGCGATATCGTGCGGGTCGATCTGGAAGTCGACGCGCAGTCCGACATGACATGGGTCGTGGTTACCGATCCGATCCCGGCCGGCGCCACCTTGCTGGGTTCCGGGCTGGGTCGTGATTCAGCCATCGCCACCAGCAGCGAACGGCCTGCCGGCAATGCCTGGGTGGCGTATGAAGAACGCAGCTTTGAAGCGTTCCGCAGTTATTACGAATACGTACCGAAAGGGAAATTCACCATGACGTACACCTTCCGCATCAATAATCCGGGTGAATTCAGTTTGCCGCCGACCAGGGTGGAAGCGATGTACGCGCCGGAAATGTTTGGTGAAAGTCCTAACCGGAAATGGATGGTGAAGTGAGGCCGACTTGCATTTTGGTTGGAATCAAGCGCTGGTCCCCAGGCGCTGTATTGATGCTGGCCTTGAGCGTCGGCCCGGTGCACGCCTTGCAAAGTTTCGCCGATGTGCAGCACGAGTTCCGCTCATCTGAAGCCAGCTTGTACGATCGCAAGGGCCAGTTGCTGCAGCAGATTCGGCTGAATCAGAATGAACGCCGCCTGTCATGGATAGCGTTGGAGGATGTGTCGCCAGCTTTGCGCAACGCGCTGGTAGCATCGGAGGACCGGCGCTTTTACGCGCATAGCGGAGTCGACTGGAACGCGGTGGCCGCCGCCGCATGGGGCAATTTATGGAACACCAGAACCCGTGGCGCATCGACCATCACCATGCAGCTGGCGGGTTTGCTGGACGACGCTCTGAGACGCCGCAGCGCGCCGCGCTCGATCAAGCAGAAGATGTCCCAGGTGATGGTGGCGCAGCAACTGGAGCGCAACTGGCGTAAGGACCAGATCCTGGAAGCTTATCTGAACCTGGTCAGTTTTCGTGGTGAACTGGTCGGCATACATGCCTTGTCGCGGGTCTTGTTCGGCAAGCATCCGAGCGGTTTGAGCCAGCGCGAAGCGGCGATCGCGGTGGCGTTGATCCGCGGCCCGAATGCAAAGCCGGCACGTGTCGCCGAACGCGCCTGCCGTATCTTGCAAGAGCAGCATGCGGCGCAGGAATGCACGGGCCTGGAAGATTTCACTTTGCTGGCTTTGGTGCGCACCGGTTCGAATTCAGAAGTCATCGTAACCACGAGCGCACCGCAACTGGCGCCGCATTTGGCGCGCAAATTGTTGCGTACGCCAGGACAAGCTGTACGTTCAACGCTGGATGCCGGCGTACAACGCTTTGCCAACGATGCCCTGCGGCGGCAATTGGCATCGCTGGTTGAGCGCAACATCGAAGACGGCGCCATCGTCGTGCTCGACAACGCCAGCGGAGACGTGCTGGCCTGGGTCGGTTCCAGCGGCGCGTTTTCCAACGCTGCGGATGTCGACGGTGTAGTGGCTTTACGTCAAGCGGGTTCGACCTTGAAGCCGTTCTTGTACGAGCTGGCCATCGAAAAAAAATGGATGACCGCCGCTTCGATTCTGAACGATGCGGCGATTAACCTGCCAACCGCTAGCGGCTTATATATTCCGCAGAATTACGACAAGCAGTTCAAAGGCCTGGTCAGTTTGCGCACGGCCCTGGCTTCATCCCTGAACATTCCGGCGGTGCGAACTTTGGTAACAGTCACTCCGACGACTTTCTTCGAACGTCTGCAAGGGCTAGGTTTCCAGTTACGCGAATCCGGCGATTATTACGGCTACAGCCTGGCGCTGGGCAGCGCCGATGTCAGCTTGCTGGCGCTGAGCAATGCCTATCGCGCGCTAGCCAATCAGGGGCGCTACAGCGGTGTGCGCACCACGTTGGCCGATCCAGCCGCAAAAATGCACAAGGTGATGGCGCCGGGTGCCGCTTTCATCATCGGCGATATCCTGTCTGACCGTAGCGCCCGCAGCCGTACTTTCGGCCTTGAAAATGCGCTATCGACACGGATCTGGACGGCGGTAAAAACCGGCACCTCGAAAGACATGCGCGACAACTGGGCGGTCGGTTATTCGGATCGGTATACGGCTGGAGTTTGGGTCGGCAATGCATCCGGCTTGCCGATGTGGGATGTGTCCGGCGTAACCGGCGCCGCACCGATCTGGCAAGAAGTGATGCAATACCTGCACAGCCGTGACCAGCTGCGGCAACAGATTCCGCAACTGCCGGCCGGTGTGGTGCAACAGGAAATCCGCTACGCCGACAAGATCGAAGCGCCGCGCCAGGAATATTTTCTGGCCGGAACCGAGCAGAGCCTGATCACGACCGCCAAATCCGACGATATCGCCATCGCCATACGCTATCCGACGCCTGGCATGCTGGTCGCACTCGATCCGGATATTCCGCCGCAGCGGCAGCGCATACGTTTTGCGGCAGATGGTTTATCCAGTGGCTGGTGGCGGCTGGATGGCAAGTTGCTGGCGCCGCCTGCAGTGAAAAATGGCAAGAGAACCAATCACCAGACTGTTGCTGCCGATCCGCAACTGGCCTTGGACTGGATGCCATGGCCTGGCCGCCACGTGCTGGAATTGCTAGACCATAAAATGGCCGTCGTCGACCAGGTCCGTTTCGAGGTGCGTGGCGCGGTAGAGAACGTGGCGTCGCAGAAATCCGGCCGCACCGGAAAGAAATAGATTCAGCTTATCAGGCGTTGCTACGCATCTTGGTGACATGTTCTTCTGCACCTTGTTTGCGAGCCGCAGCCGCAACTTCTTTCGTCACAATGGTTTTCCCGATCGGCGCCAGTGCAATACCTGCCAGCTTCAAATGCTGGATCCCAAACGGAATACCGATGATGGTGATGAAGCATGCGATTGCCGAGAGTACATGGCCGATCGCCAGCCAGACTCCGGCGAACACGAACCAGATAATATTGCCGGCAAGGCCCAGGCCGCCGGTGCCGATATCGTCTTTCTTTGTCAGTTCCTTTCGGCTCACAGCTTCTTTACCGAAGGGGAAGAAGGTAAATTGTCCGATCACAAAACAAGCCTTGCCCCACGGGATGCCGACTATCGTGATGAAGGCCAACACGCCAACCAGCCACCAACCCAGGCCCATGAACACCCCGCCCAGAATAAACCACAGAAAATTACCGATGGCGCGCATATCTTTTTCTCCCTCGATGAAAGCATGATAAAGGGCTTGTGGCCCTATGTTGCTGGAATTGCAAAGAGGAAAATGTAACATCGCACGTAACTGATCACAAGAAAATCTGTGGATTTTAATCACGTCGATTTCACGCCGATTTTCGTTTTCCCATCCACAGGCCGCCGAATTTTCCGCTGGCGAGCGCGGTCCCGAGCAGGGTGATGGCGCACCCGGTCAACATCGCCGGAGTGATTTTTTCATTCAGGAAAACAGCACCCCAGACCAGCCCGAAAATCGGAATCAGGAAAGTCACGGATGCGGCATAAGCAGCGCCAGCTCGTTCGATCAATCGGAAATACAGGATATAAGCAAAGCCGGTGCAGATAATCCCAAGTGCCGTAACGCAGGCCCAGATAGACGATGCGATAGCGTGCTGTGGCCAGAACAGCAACGCGAGCGGCAGCAGCACGATAGAAGCGAAGAACTGGCTGCCGAAGGCGACCACCAACGGCTTGACGCCTGCCAGATGGCGCTTCGAATAATTTACCGCAAATCCATAAAATCCGGCAGCCAGGAGCGCGGCCGCGATCGCTAGCGGTACGCCTGTGACGCCTGCATTCAGGGTATCCCACACCAGCACCACGACACCGGCAAGACCTGACAACAGGCCGCATATTTGCTGGCGGCCTAGAACCGACTGGAACCACGTCGCGGCGATTAACGCAGTCCAGATCGGCGTCGTTGCATTCAGGATTGAGTCGAGGCCGGCATTAACGTACAGCGTCGAATAAGCAAACAGGCCGAACGGAATCGCGGAATTGCAGATGCCGACCACAAACAAAGGCCACGCCTTGCTGCGAAATTGACCACGTGCAGCGGCGGAACGCAGCACCGGCGCCAACATCAGCGCGGCGATGCCGACGCGTAGGGCGATTAGCGCGAAGGGACCGAATTCAGGCGCCGCAATCCGCAGAAATAGAAAGGATGCACCCCAGATTGCGGCAAGCAGGAGCAGTTCGATAAAGTTCATGGGAATGTCCCTCAGTTAACGGGCAGCAGACGCCGCACAACTGAAACATAAGACATATCCGGGCCGTGGACACTCTGGTTCTTGCGTTCGAATTTAACCAGGCTGCGTTGTTCCGTTCCCATCTTTTCCTTCAGACGCAAGGCGAGCAGGGCGCCGCCTTGTTCCAGAGGTACGGGGGCGGTGCCGAGCATGGCGTAGCTGGCTTCGGGGCCGTTGATGATCACTTTTTCATCGCGCATTTCGGCGTGTCGCCGGGTAGCAAGTAATTCCAACGTGCGTGATCTGCTGCAGCCACCGTTACACAATTTGCCAGAGGTTTGAAAAGCCTATAAAAACCATTTCAAACCAACTCAACTTTCCCTGTAGCGAGTTTATATACTCCTCCGATAATCATGAGCTTTTTCTGATCGATGGCGTTGCTTATTATTGAAGAGTTAGTCTTTAGCTTTTCGATATTATCAATCACATTTTGTCGAATTGAGGCGTTAAAGATGTCGCCCTGAGTCAGGACTTTTTTTACAGAGGGTGCAATCGCATCAGCAAGAAGTTGAATATTCCCCGGAAATTTTTTATTATCTTTTTGTGACTCGATAGCAGCTTTCACAGCGCCGCAACTTTCGTGGCCGAGCACCATTAATAGTGGTGTTTGTAGTACTGCGACGGCATATTCAAGGCTCCCTAAGCCATCGTTGCTTACAAAATTTCCGGCAACACGCACTACGAAAAGATCTCCGCGTGCGCTATCGAATGCATATTCCGGGGCGATGCGAGAGTCGGCGCAACTGAGTATTGCAGCAAAGGGATTTTGCCCGGTCGCTAGTGGTTCACGCTCATTGAGAAAATCATGGCGTTTGGTTACACCTTCCACATAACGTTTATTGCCAGCTGCCAGACGATTTTTCGCTTCTTGAGGCGTTATTGTGTTTTCTGGCTTTGGCGGAGATTTGTCGGCTTGTTTAGCGATTGCATTTGCGGACAGGCTTGATAGTGCGGCAATGCTGCTGGCGACGGATAAACGTAAAAAAGTGCGTCGATGAGAAGTGGCGGGAGTGGCTTTCGAGTGGCTATCTGATGTACACATGTCGACCTTATGAGCAAAGTTGGGAGGGGGGAAGGCAGGATCAAATCAAACAACATGGCTTGTTATGATTTAGATAATTCTATTTCGTTCAATTTTGTGGACTGAACTCAAACTGGACATTACGTGATGCGTGCGCTGTGACTTTGCCCATTGCATTGGCACTATGCAAAATTCCACCAACTCCCATAATTGATATGGTCTCGCCCAACTCGGCGCGCAATTGACGTATGATGCTGTCGGTGGCGATGACGCCATCCATTTTTTGATGCAACAGCGTATCCAGTTCAGAAGCACGTCGCGATTGCTGCAGATTTAGAGACGCGACGCTTGCACATATAAGTAACGAAACATTCCGCAATGACAGACCATTCAGCACCAGCCCCCGATGAATACGTTGACGACGGCGCAGATGCCGGTAACGACCAGAAAACCCACGAACCGCGTTTGTGGCGCGACGATGGCTGGACCGCGCGCATCATCAAGAACGACGACGATGACGGCTGGGCGGTAGCCATGATCAAGGATGGCGAACCGGAGCCGGCGCTGATCGGGCCCTGGACCATGGGGCGCGACAAGAAAAATCCGAAACCGCTGGATCCCTCGGCCTTCATCACACTGGTCAAGACTGCGTCCGAATTTGTGCGCAGACATGAGCAGCAGTTGCATGCGATGCTGCACAAGAGCATCGCGGTGAGCGATGCCGACGCAACGTTCAATGTCACGCTCGATATTATTCCTGACGACGATTTTCCGTATGCGTTGCTGACGGCCCACGATGAGGACGGTGAACAGGTGGCACAAGTGCGGGTAGCGGCGACTTTCAAGCTCAGCGAGAGCAGCGCAAGCGCATGGATTGCCAACGAATTTCGCACGCCGCATTGAAATCGCACGCAAAAAATTCTGGGATAGTGCTTGGAGTGATTTAGGATAAACCTTATACTGGGTATTTATACAGTTTTGGTGAGCAATGCCGCACAAGTTCCGTCACTTCCTGCTGTCCCTGTTATTCCTTTTATTTCTCGGTTCTCCGGCTTTTGCCACTGATTGTCCCTCGCACTACGCCGCCGGCCGCGCTCCTGAAATCCTTAACGATAAGCTGGCGCGCCAGACGCAGGAGTTGTGCTACCAGGCTTTTGCAGTCATGCATTCAGGTATCACGCGTACCCCTTTATGGTCGGCCGAACATCTGACGCGCAATAACATCGACGCCGCGCGCACGCTGTCGCGCGAAAATTCCTTTCATCCCGAGCCGGCCTTGCTGATCAATGGCCGCGCCGAGTTGAAAGACTATGCGCGCTCCGGTTTCGACCGTGGCCACATGAGCCCGAACGGCGACATGGCAAACCGCACTTCGCAGTATGAAAGTTTTAGTCTTGCCAACATGATTCCGCAGAATCCGCAAAACAATCGCCATATCTGGGCCGAGATCGAAAGCGCAGTACGGCGCCTGGTGGTGAAAGAAGGCGAGCTGTACGTGATTACCGGCCCGGCTTTCCTCGGCCAGGATCTGCAAAAGATCGGCAATGTATTGGTGCCGACCTATATCTATAAAGTGGTCTATAGTCCTAAAAGACAGCAGGCCGCCGCCTATTTCATCAAGAACGAGGATACCTCCCAGTATCAGGCTTTGTCGGTGACGCAGCTGGAAAATGCCTTGCACATCGATCTGCTGCCAGGTGTGCCGAAGCGCATCAAGGACGTAGCGATGCCGTTGCCTAAAGCGGGAGCGGGAGCAGGGCAGCACGGCGGCAGGAACCTTGCTGAAAGAAACGAGGAGCCGGCCGCCCAGGTTAAAAAGATTGAGGCGGATTTACTGACCAGGTTATTCAATGATGCGTTGAAAATGCTGCTCAATTTCATCACGAATTTGATACATAAAGGATGGTCGCATGGTTAACACGATTAAATTTATTCCATACGCCGATGAAAGCGCCACGCTCTCCATCGGCAAGCTGAATGTTGAAAATCGGCTGGACCGGGTCAGCTTGTTCGGCGATGTCGACCTGACGCTGGACCAGCGCGGACTGGAGCAGGCAAAAGCATTGCAAGCGCTGATCAACCAGGTGGTGGCGGAACTTGAATCGAGGACATTGCCTGAGGTGCTGGCTGTTGCGCCGGTGGTAAAGGTCAGTAATCCGTTTTAAGTAGGCGGAAACATAGCGGGAAACAAGCGAGGTAAGCAAGATGGATGACACACGGCCGATACAGGACTAAGCGACGTCGGCATGCTAGGCAACGGCGCCCCCGCCAGCCAGGTGCTGGAGACGGTAGCGATGCGCAAGCACGGCGATCCGGCTTGGGAGCCTTTTCATTACGAGAAGATTTCCGAAAGCGAATATGAAGTCAGCGGCGGTACGCCCGCCGTGATCGGCGGCGTCAAGAAGTGGCCCGGTCCCCATAGCACTGTGCTGGTGTCGGTGGATGACATTGCAGAGGAACAGCATGCAAGCATTCCTGTGGAAATTGCGCCTGCGCCGCCTCAGACGGTGCAGGCGACGATCGCTAGACAGAACACAGTCGAAGGCCTCGCAACAAATTATTTGACGGTGGTGCTGCAGTTACCAGCCGATGGGCAAGGGCGCAAGCGCATCTGCAATGCACTCAGCCTGGATGAGGATTTTTTCGGCGCCAAGGTGACGGCAACGTCGCTGGCCGATGAGATTGCCGTCAATCAGTTGCTGGAACTGCGTTGCGATCCGGCCGACGTGCAGGATGTGCGAACACGGGTCGCAAAGCGTAATCAGGCTGCTTGAAAAACTGTTTGAATGCGGCTTGCCTCAGAGGGATGTCCGCAATGAAAACAGCTCCGGGAACAATACCACGTCCAGCATCGTCTTCAGATAGCTGGCGCCTTCGGTGCCGCCGGTGCCTTTCTTGAAACCGATGATGCGCTCCACCGTGGTCAGGTGGCGGAAGCGCCAGTAGCGGAACGCCGTTTCCAGGTCGACCAGTTTTTCGGCCAGCTCGTATAGCTCCCAATGGGTGTCCGGCACTTTATAAACCTCTAGCCAGGCCGTTTCTACCGAACGGTCGGCGACGGTGGGTTGTTGCCAGTCCAGGTGCAGGCGGGCCTGGTCGACCGGCAAGCCGGCGCGCGCCATCAGCATCACCGCTTCATCGTAAATCGATGGTTGTTGCAGCGCATCCTGCAATCGCGCATACGACTCCGGCGAGTGCTGGTGCACCTGCAGCAATGCCGCATTCTTGTTCCCCAACAGGAATTCGATCTCCCGGTACTGAAACGACTGGAAGCCGGATGACTGGCCGAGATAAGGGCGGATTGCGGTGTACTCCGGCGGCGTCATGGTCGCCAGTACATCCCAGGCGTGCACCAGCTGGTCCATGATGCGTGCCACGCGGGCCATCATCTTGAACGCCGGCGACAAATCGTTGCTGCGCAGTTGCGCACGCACCGCATGCAACTCATGCAGCATCAATTTCATCCACAGCTCGCTGGTCTGGTGCTGGATGATGAACAGCATTTCATTATGGTTCGGCGAGCGCGGCCGCTGCGCCGTCAAGACCTGGTCCAGCGCCAGGTAATCGCCATAGCTCATGGTCTTGCCACCGGCCTCGCCGAATTCCATCTGCGCGCCATGCCATGACTCTTTGGGATTGAAAGGGCATTCCATCTCGTGACTCCTGAGTAATTAGGTAACTGCTTCTTGCTGCGCATTGATTTCGTAATCTTTGTCGGCCAGGATCTGGTGCAAAGTATCGACCGCATCCCAGACATCGGTGAACCGGGTATACAGCGGAGTGAAGCCGAAGCGCATCACTTGCGGCTCGCGGTAATCGCCGATGACGCCGCGTGCGATCAGTTCGCGCATGATGGCGTAGCCGTGTTGATGGGCGAAGCTGACGTGGCTGCCGCGTTCTGCATGCGGACGTGGTGTCACCAGTGTCAGGTCGAGGCCGGCGCAGCGGCTTTCGACCAGCGCGATGAACAGATCGGTCAGCGCCAGCGATTTGCGGCGCAGAGCTTGCATGTCGGTTTGCGCGAAGATGTCCAGGCCGCATTCCACCATCGCCAGCGATACGATCGGCTGGGTGCCGCACAATGCGCGGCGTATACCTTCACCGGGTGCGAATGCGGGTTGCATGGTGAATGGCGCGCGATGACCCCACCAGCCGCTTAGCGGCTGTCGGAACTGCGCATGGTGGTGTGGTGCGATCCAGGCAAAGGCTGGCGCGCCGGGACCGCCGTTCATATACTTGTACGTGCAGCCGACTGCGAAGTCGGCATTGGCTGCGTGCAAATCTATCGGCACCGCGCCGGCGGAATGCGCCAGGTCCCAGACCACCAGCGCGCCCTGTGCCTGCGCAGCTTTGGTGACTGCCTGCATGTCATGCAGATGGCCGCTGCGGTAGTTCACGTGGGTCAGCATCAGGATTGCGGTTTCTGCATTGACGGCGGTGACGAGTTCTTGCGGCGAGTCGATCAGGTGGATGCGGTAGCCGCGATCCAGCCATTCGGTCAGGCCTTGCGCCATGTAGATGTCGGTCGGGAAGTTGTCGCGTTCGGTGACGATTACTTTGCGGATTGCCGCATCTGGCTTGTCGGCCTGCATTTGCAATGCGCCGGCAAGTACCTTGAACAGGTTGATGGAAGTGGAGTCGGTCACCACTACCTCGTTTTCGCCGGCGCCGATCAGGCCTGCCAGCTTATTGCCCAGGCGGCCGGGCAGATCGAACCAGCCGGCCTTGTTCCAGCTGCGGATGAGACCGTTGCCCCATTCTTGCTGGATTACCTGCTGCGCGCGTTGTAGCGCCGCATGCGGGCGTGCACCCAGCGAGTTGCCATCCAGGTAAATCACGCCTGGCGGCAAGTCGAATAAGGTTCGCAACGGCGCCAGCGGGTCGTTGGCATCCAGGGTTTGGCATTCTGCCCGGGTCTTGAGGTTGGTTGTCATGGTTGTTGTCGTAGTTGCTGTAGTTGTTGTAGTTGTTGCAGTTGTTGTTTGTGGCTGATTGCGTGAATATCAGAGAGGGCGCAGGACGGCGCGCACCGGACTGGCGTCCATGCCGGCCAGGCGCAAGGGTAGTGCGATCAATTCATAGTCGCCGGCGCTGATTGCATCGAGCACGATGCCTTCCAGTATGGCCATGCCGTGCTGCCTTACCGCATGGTGCGCCTGCATGGTTTTGGATTCTTGCGGATCGAGCGAAGGTGTATCGATGCCTATCAGGCGCACGCCATGTTGCGCCAGCAGCGCGATGGTTTCGGGCGCTACTGCGGCGAAGGCCGGATCCCATTGTTGTTGCGGGGCGTTGGCATAGGTGCGTAACAGTACGCGTGGCGGAACGTTTGCCAATGCATGTTCGATATCTTGCGGCGTGACCAGCGCGGCGCCAATGCAATGGATCACGCGGCAGGGGCCGATATAGGCGTCCAGGGCTACCTGGTCGATAGGTCGGCCTTGCGGATCGTAGTGACTGGGCGCGTCGCAGTGCGCTCCGGTATGGGTAGAGAGCGTGATGCTGCTGACGTGCACGGGGCAGCCGTTGCCGATTTCCCAGGTGGTTTTGGCGCTATAGGTGGTGTCGCCTGGCCATACCGGAGTCAGGGCGGAAAGGGCGGGGCTGATGTCCCAGATGGGCTTCGAGGTGGTGATGGCGTTCTCCCGTGCGGATTTGATGAATTATTTTAGGCGGACTTGCTGGAATTTTTATACGAAATTAATAGGTGATTTTTAGTTTATTTAGAATAATATGGAGAATATATACTTAATATTGAAAGATAATTTCAATGCAACTCGATACCATCGATTTAAACATTTTGACGCTGTTGCAGCAGAATGGCCGGATCAGTAATCAGGATCTGGCGGAGCAGGTGTTTTTGTCGCCTTCGTCCTGCCTGCGCCGCGTGCGTATCTTGGAGGAAGAGGGCATTATCAGCCGCTATAGCGCTTTGCTGAATCCGGAAAAGCTGGGGCTGGAGCTGGATGTGTTCGTGCAGGTGACGATGCGGCGCGATGTTGAGAGCTGGCATGAGAATTTCATGCAGGCGTTGCAGAATTATCCGGAGGTGGTTGGTTCTTACATCATCACGGGCGATGCCAACTACCTGTTGCGGGTTAAGGCGCGCAACCTGAAGCACTATTCTGCTTTTGTGTTGGAAAAGTTATATAAAATACCGGGCGTGCAGGATATCCGCTCCAATATTGTGCTGCAGGCGATCAAGGAAACTTACGAGTTGCCGCGCGAATTGCTGCGGGATGCCTGATCGCGTCGCTGCGGATAGCGCACAATTTCCCTATATCAGATTGAAACCATGGCAAAAACGATTGAAGAAGTTCTGGCAAGACAAAAAGAAGGCGCGCAATTTGTGTTGTCGGCGCCGTTGCTTGGGCTGGAGCTGGAAGATTTCGACACAGTTGCCAAAATTTGGGTGGCGGAAGGTGGTCCCGGATTCAAGGTTGCCGGCGTGCCTCACAGGAAGTGTGTCGACGGTGATTTCTTCATCGACCGCGTGACAGCCGTCAAATTACCGGTACTCTAGTTAAATGGGGTCAGATTCTGACCCCATTTAACGAACCACGGAGTACATGCATTAGCATTCAAACGCTAAAAAATAACCCTCACGATTTTCATTCCCCCGAACGCTCAAGGAACTGCACCGGTTGCTCAGCAGCGGCAGACTCCGAACCACATCGAGTAGAACACGATCCGCACCCACTGCCACATCCTCCCGCCGCAGCCACCGGCTGCAACCGCTTCCCGATCGCCCGTACCACTGTCGGCCGAGAGTCCATACTCAACGAGTCTGCCAACGTCGCCTGCCAGCGTTGACTGGTAGCCGGCATCAATCGACGGCAGGCATAAATCAAACTGGCAATCACTGCCAAGCCAATCACAATGGCCTGGATTACGAGAAATGGCGTCATGTCAGGAGCTTCGTAATTTGATAAGTAAGAAACGCGGCAAGGTAAGCCAGGCCGAACAGGTAGGTGGCGGCAAAGGCGACGATTTTCCAGGAGTTGGTTTCGCGGCGCATTACCGCCAGCGTCGACATGCATTGCGGTGCAAACACATACCAGGCCAGCAGCGCCAGCGCGGTTGCCAGCGACCATTGATGGGCAATCACCGGGCCCAGTTGCGATGCAATCATGTCTTTGTTGCCGGACATGGCGTACACGGTTCCCAGCGCCGATACGGCGACTTCGCGTGCGGCCATGCCGGGCACCAGTGCAATGCAGATCTGCCAGTTAAAACCGACAGGGGCAAAGATGTATTCCAGCAGATGGCCGATCCTGCCGGCCAGGCTGTAATTGATGGCTGGCATGGTCGCGCCTGCCGGCGGGCCGGGGAAGGTCGACAGAAACCACAGCAGCACGGTGAGCGCCAGGATGATAGTGGTTACCCGGCGTAAAAAAATCATTGCCCGTTCCCACAGGCCGATGGCGATGTTGCGCGCGCCGGGCAAGCGGTAGGAGGGTAGTTCCATCAGCAATGCATGCTCGCTCTTGTCCTTGCGCACACGCTTGATGACCCAGGATACCGCCAGCGCGCTGACGATGCCCGCCACATACAACACAAACAAGACAATGCCTTGCATATTGAACAGGCCCCAGACGCTCGTGTTCGGAATGAAGGCGGCGATCAGCAAGGTATATACCGGCAGCCGCGCCGAGCAAGTCATCAGCGGCGCTACCAGGATGGTGGTCAGGCGGTCGCGCGGATCCTGGATACTGCGGGTGGCCATGATACCGGGAATCGCGCAGGCGAAACTCGACAACAGCGGAATGAATGAGCGGCCGGTGAGGCCGGCTTTGAACATCATCCGGTCAAGCAGGAATGCGGCGCGCGGCAGGTAGCCGGATTCTTCCAGCACCAGGATAAAGAAAAATAAAATAAGGATTTGCGGCAGGAATACCAGCACGGTGCCCAAGCCGCCGAAGATGCCGTCGCTGATCAGGCTGCGCAACAGGCTTTCCGGCATCGCGCCGGCGACCCAGCCGCCGACCGCGCCGACACCGGCCTGGATACCCGCCATCAGCGGTTGTGCCCAGGAAAAAACTGCCTGGAAAATAAAGAACATGACGGCGGCCAGCAGCGCCAGTCCGAATACCGGATGCAATACCCAGCGATCGATCATATCGTCGATCATCGACGTGTTGCGCGGCATGGTGACTGCTGCCGTCAGCATGCTGCGCACCTGTGCGTGCAAGTCGTCGTCGACGCTGTCGACCGTTGGCGCTGGCGCCAGCGCGGTTGCAGCGGCCTGGTCCAGATGCCGGATCAATTCGCCTGCGCCGCCACTGCGTACCGCCACGGTTTCGATCACCGGGATGCCGAGGCGGCGTTCGAGTTCTTCGCGGTCGATCGCGATGCCGCGTTTGCGGGCGGCATCCATCATGTTCAATGCCAGCACCATGGGTCGGCCCAGCCGTTTGACTTCCAATACAAAACGCAAGTGCAAACGCAGATTGGTCGCATCGGCAACGCAGACCACCAGATCCGGCAACGCTTCGCCGGGCATTTGGCCCAGGCAAACCTTGCGTGTAATCATCTCGTCCGGACTGGTCGCTTCCAGGCTATACGCGCCGGGCAAATCGAGTAATTGGAACAGTCGTCCGGAAGGTGCTGTGAAGCGGCCTTCCTTGCGTTCTACCGTGACGCCGGCGTAGTTAGCCACTTTCTGGCGGCTTCCGGTCAATTGGTTGAACAGGGCGGTCTTGCCGCAGTTTGGATTGCCGACCAGGGCGATGCGGAGGGAGGATGCGCTAGACATGAGGCTGTGGCTAAGAAATTCAGGATGCTGGATTGACGTGGACCCGGTGCGCTTCGGCGCGACGCAGGGCGAAACGAGTGAAGCCGATTTGTATCATCAGCGGATCGGCGCCAACCGGGCCGCGCGCCACCAGGCTTACTGCCTCTCCTTGAACAAAACCCAATTCGCGCAAGCGGTTGGCAATCGGATCCAGCTCCAACACGTCTTCCACGTATTCGATCACTGCAGGGGTGAACGGGGTCAAGTCACAAAGTCTCATAAACAAACCATAAAACATGCCATGATCAATAATGATTCTCATTATATCGGGATAGCGTCTTATTGTTTACCCGGATGTTGAAATTGCGTGGCTTGCTTGACAGTACTACCCCCTTTGCGTTTTACTTGCCACAGTTTTCCGCACTGCAACAAATTTCATCGTCTATCTTCGGTAGCGCTACCATCTGCCGAGCCGAATTTGCAATGGATTTGCAATATTGATCAACTTTATCTAAATGAATAATCGGACTTCGCATGCGCCTTCATAAAATATTTGTCCTGCCAGCGCTGTTGGTGTTGCTGACTACCACTTTTTGCCACGCCGAAACTGGCGTTACCGCCACCACCATCACCCTCGGCCAGTCGGCAGCGTTTACCGGTCCCGCCAAGGAGCTGGGCAAGGGAATGAATGAAGGCGCGCAGGCGTATTTCGATCAGGTCAACGCCAGCGGCGGTGTGTTCGGCAGAAAAATCATCCTCAAGACACTGGACGACGGCTATGAACCGGAGCGGGCGGCGGCGAATACCCGCCAGTTCATCGACCAGGACGACATACTGGCTCTGTTCGGCTATGTCGGCACGCCGACCTCGAATGCATCGATTCCGGCCTTGACCAAGGCCAGGCTGCCTTTTTTCGCGCCCTTTACCGGCGCCCAGTCGCTGCGTGAACCGTTTAACCGGAACATCTTCAACGTCCGCGCCAGCTACTTTGCCGAGACTGAAAAAATCGTGCAGCAAATTACCACATTGTCGTTGAAGCGGATTGCTGTCTTTTATCAGAACGATGCCTACGGCAAGGCTGGCCTGGAAGGGGTGACCCGGGCGCTGAAGAAACGTGGCATCGAAGTGGTCGGGCTAGGCACGGTGGAACGCAATAGCGTGGACGTCGGCGATGCCGTTGCCAATATCCGGCAGAGCAACCCGCAGACGGTCATCATGGTGTCTGCCTACAATTCCAGCGCTGCCTTCATCAAAGCGATGACAGCGGCCGGCAGTCCGCCACCATTCTGGAACATCTCGTTCGTTGGCAGCCAGCAGCTGGTGAATGCACTGGGCAAGGACGCCAGTGGCGTGCAGATTGCCCAAGTGATGCCCGCACCGTGGGATGAAGTCAATGCGATCGTCAAGGAATACCGCAAGTACTACCTGCAAAACGGCAAGAGAGAATGGGACTACGTCAGCATGGAAGGCTTTATTGCCGCCAAGATCCTGGTGGAGGGTCTCAAACGCGCAGGCAGTAATTTGTCGCGCGATAGTTTGATCAAGGCATTGGAAACCCTGAACCATTATGACGCCGGCGGTTATTTTGTGACCTTCAGCCCGAGCAATCACAATGGTTCAGAGTTCGTCGACTTGACGATGGTAGCCAAGAGCGGCAGATTCTTGCATTGATCTATCCGAATTTTCCGGATTTTCCGGATTATTCAAATGCCGCCATCACCACGTGTTTGATTTCCTGAAACGCGTGTAAGCCCCAAGGTCCCAGCTCGCGGCCTATGCTGCTTTTCTTCATGCCGCCCCACGAAGTTTGCGGGAAAATCACCTGCGGGCTGTTGACCCAGACCAGGCCTACATCCAACGCCGCCGACACGCGGCAGGCGCGTTCGTGGTCCGAGGTTAGTACGGTCGCCACCAGGCCGTACTCGCTTTGATTGGCGATCTCAATTGCTCCCTGTTCGCTGTCGAACGTATTTATACACAAGACAGGGCCGAAGATTTCTTCGCGCCACAATGGACTGTCGAAGGGTACGTCTGTGAAGATCGTCGGTGCTAAAAAATATCCCTTGGACATAGTTGGCAGACGACCACCGCCAGTGATCAGCTTAAGTCCTGCGTCCAGTCCTTGCTGAATATATTGCTGCACTTTCTGATATTGCTGGCGGCTGCTCAAGGGGCCCATTTGGGTTGCAGGATCCATCGGATCGCCGACCTTGATGGATTCGACACGCTGCTTGAGACGTGCAGTGAAATCCTCTGCAATGCTGCGTTCAATCAGCAGGCGCGAGGTGGCCGAGCACATTTGTCCGGCGTTGAAAAATATTCCGCCACAGACGATGTCGAGTGCCTGTTCGATATCTGCATCGGCAAACATCAGCGCCGCCGATTTTCCTCCCAGCTCCAGGCTGACGCGTTTGAGATCGTCGGCGGCGGCTTTCATCACAGTCTGGCCGACGGCGGTGCTGCCGGTGAACGAGACTTTACGTACTGCAGGATGAGAAACCAGCGCGGCCCCGACTTCAGCGCCGCTACCGGTAACCAGGTTGAAGACGCCGGCCGGTAATCCGGCTCGATCGATAATCGCCGCCAACGCAAGCTCCGGCAATGGCGTGATTTCAGATGGCTTGAGTACCACCGTACAACCCGCCGCCAGTGCTGGCGCGACTTTCCATGCAGTGGTCACCATAGGGAAATTCCAAGGTACGATCAAGGCTGCGACGCCGCACGGTTCACGCCGCAGCGTCGCCGTAAAGTCAACGCTGGGCAGGGTGACTGGTTGATCTTGATGCGTATCGAGTTGTTCGGCCAGTTCGGCGTAATAGTCGAACGTGGCGACGACATCGCCGATGTCGATCAGCGATTCACTCAAGGGTTTGCCGTTGTTGGCAGTTTGCAGGCGAGCCAACTGCTCCTGCTGTTCTTGCACCCCGCGTGCAATTGCACGCAAACAGGCGGCGCGTTCAAGCCCGGAACTTTTACCCCATGCCGCTTGCGCTGTTGCGGCTGCCGCGACAGCATCGTCGACATCCTGCGCAGCGCCGACGGCGATCTCCGCCAGTGCTGCTTCGGTGGCCGGATTGAATACCGTTTCCATCCGGCCGGAATGCGCATCGCGCCAACGGCCCGCTATATAGAGTTGATGCGGCTGATGCAGTTGATTGTGCGTCATCATTGATCCTGTCCGGTCCACTCGATTTCTGAAATTTCAATCACGGTTGGCGTGTTGCCTGACAACGCCAACTGCAAGGCGCGGGTCAGTTCCGTTGCTGTTGCCACGTGCCTGGCCTCGCACCCGAAGCCGCGCGCAATCGCCAGGAAATCCGGCGTGTAGATATCGACGCCAACCGGTTCGATAGCGCGGTTCTGCATGTACTTCTTGATTTCGCCATAGCCGCTGTTATTCCACAGCAGGATGATCACCGGCACACCGGCTTCCACCGCGCTGGCCAGTTCCGGCAAGGTAAATTGCAAACCGCCGTCGCCGATCAGGCATATCACTGGTGTGCCGGTAGTGGCGAGTTTGGCGCCGATTGCGGCTGGCAACGCGTAGCCGAGCGTGCCGTATCCGGTAGACGAGTTGAACCAGCTGCGCGGGGTGCGTGCGTCGAAGGTGATATTGCCGGTATATACCGGCTGGGTAGAATCGCCGACATAGATCGCATCCGGCAGTATGCTTGCCACCACCTCCAGCATGCGATGCTGCATGCGTGCGGCATGATCGAGACTGGAGTCGATTTCGCGTCGCAAAGCGGCGACCCGGTTGCTGCCCCACGAGACATCGGGAAGGACTGCATGCAACAGTGGCTCGGGATGCAGTGACAACTGGTGCAGCAGGCCTTGCAGCGCGCTGCCGGCATCGGACAGCAAGGCCAGCGTTGCGGGATAGTTACGCGCCAGTTGCTGTGCATCGATGTCGATGCGGATCAGTTTGCCGGGGATGCGGAAGCCGCCGTCGAACACGGTGTCATAGTCGGTTTCACCGAGCTCGGTGCCGATTGCCAGCACCACATCGGCTTCACACACCAGGTCGCGCGTTGCGGCGGTGGATTGAGTCGAACCGAGCAATAGCGGATGTTGCGGCGGCAGCAGGCCTTTGGCGTTGATGGTGAGTGCCGTCGGCGCCTGCAAACGTTCTGCCAGCTGCTGCAATTCGATACCTGCATTGACGGCGCCGCCGCCCGCCAGGATCAAGGGCCGCCTGGCTTGGCGCAGCATGGCTGCAGCTTCGGCAATACTGCGCGGATTGGCACAGGGTTTGGAGGTGCGGGCCGGCATGGCGGTAGACAGATGCGCGGCAGGGGCGACGATCACATCCAGCGGAATTTCAATATGCACCGGACGCGGGCGGGCGCTGTCGAACACAGCGAAAGCGCGCGCCAATACAGCCGGAAGTTCGTCGGCGCTCATCAGCGTATGCGAGAACGCGGTCATGCCGGAAAACACGCCACGTTGCGACGGCAACTCATGCAGCATGCCATTGCCATTGCCCAGATGCTGACGTGCGTTGACGCTGGAAATCACCAGCATCGGGATTGAATCGGCATAGGCTTGCGCCATGGCGGTAGCGATATTGGTCATGCCGGGGCCGGTGATGATGAAGCAGACACCTGGTTTGCCGCTGACCCGCGCATAGCCGTCGGCCATGAAGCCGGCGCCCTGTTCGTGGCGCGGCGTGATGTGGCGCATGCTCGAGCGCGCCAGCCCGCGATACAGCTCGACGGTATGGACGCCGGGAATGCCGAACACCAGTTCTGCGCCATAATTCTCAAGCAGCTTGATTAGCACCTCGCCACAACTAGTCGCTGCGGGTGCAATCGTCAGTGACGCAGATGCAGACGCAGACGCGGATGCAGACGTGGATGCAGACGTGGATGCGGATGCGGATGCGCTGGCGTCAGCGGTGACGGTCTTGTCAATCTCAGTACTTTCGAGTCGTTTCATATTCTTTTTCAGCGATTGGTGTTGCGTTGATGTTGGCGTTCCAGCTTGCGTGCATACCAGGTCAGTGGAAAGCACATGGCGAAATACAACAGGGCCACCATCCCGTATATCGGGAAAGGGCGGAAAGTCGAATTGGTAAGCATGTTGCCGACCTTGGTCAGTTCGATCAGGCCGATGATGGAAGTCAGCGCGGTGCTCTTGACCACTTGCACTAAAAATCCTACGGTCGGTGCGACGGCAATGCGCAATGCTTGCGGCAGCACGATCTCGCGCAACTGTTGTGTGTAAGTCATGCCGAGGCTGGCGCCGGCATGCCATTGGCCGCGCGGAATTGCTGCGACGCAGCCGCCCCAGATCTCCACCAGGTAGGCGCTGGTATACAGCGTCAGCGTGACACTGGCCGCCAGCCACGGTGAGACATCGATGCCAAACAGCGGCAGACCGAAGAACACCATGAACAATTGCATCAGCAGCGGCGTGCCTTGGATTATTTCTATGTACAGGTCGATCACGGCAGTGAGCTGGCGCTGGCCTGCCAGCCGGAATCCAAGTAACAGCAAGCCGCATGCACCGCCGCCGGCAAATGCAATCAGTGATAGCAATACCGTCCAGCGCGCGGCCAGCATCAGATTGCCGGCCATGCCCCATAAAGTGAACTCGATCATCGCTGCCGTCCTGCAAAAAGTCCGCGCGCCATGCGGGTCATCAGGCGTCGCAATACAATCGCCAGCACCAGATAGATGACGGTGATCACCAGGTAGATTTCAAAGGAGCGGAAATTGCGCGACTGGATATAGTTGGCGGCGTAGGTCAGGTCGGTGACCGAAATTTGCGACACCACCGCCGAGCCCAGCATCACGATCAACACCTGGCAGGCCAGCGCCGGGAATACGGTAGCCAACGCTTGCGGCAATATGACGGAGCGGAATGCTTGCCGCTGGGTCAGTCCGATCGCCAGCGCGGCCTGATATTGTCCGCGCGACACGGCCTCAATCCCGGCACGTACGATTTCGATAGCGTAGGCGCCAAGATTGATTGTCATCGCCAGCAATGCGGCCTCCATTTCGTTGATCTGCACGCCGAGACCGGGCAAGCCGAAGAAGATGAAGAACAGCTGCACGATAAACGGTGTGTTGCGGATCAGTTCGACATATGCGGCAATCACCGTGCGGACAGGTTTTCCACCTTTCCATTGCAAGGCCGCACCGCCGATGCCGATCACGGCGCCGAGAAAGGTGGCGACCGCGGTCAGGCCGAGCGTGATCGCAATACCATGCGCGATCATGCCAATGTATTGCTGCAGATCGCTGAAGTCGAACGCATAAGTCATGCTAATTGCCTTCCTGTATTCGACGGCTTACAAATCCGCCGGCAACGGCACTCGCAGCCATTTTTGCGAAATCTTGTTCAGGCTGCCATCCTTCTTGGCTTGCACGATGGCCTGGTTGATCTGTTGCGCCAAGCGTGGTTCGTTCTTGTTCAGGCCGACGTGATCGGGCGAGCTGAACAACTGGAATTTTTGCTGTATGCCGGCCGCCGGGTTCTTGGCCATGATGGTGGCGCCGACGTCATTGCCGACTACCATCAATTGCGTCTGCCCTGACAGGAAAGCCGAGATGGCGCCGTTGGGATCGTCGAAGCGCTTGACCGTGGCATCAGGTGGCGCCACCTTGGAGATGCTCAAATCCTCAAGTGTGCCGCGGGCTACGGAGATGGTCTTGCCGGCCAGGTCGGCATTGGTCTTGACCGCCATTTTCGGGCCGCCGAATACCGCCAGATAGTAGGGGGCGTAAGCATCGGTAAAATCGATGACCTTAGCGCGCTCCGGCGTTTGCCCGACCGATAGCAGCAAATCGACTTTGCCGCCGGCCAGGTACGCCATGCGGTTGTCGCCAGTAACTTGTACCAGTTCCACCTTGGTCTTCAATGCCTTGCCGATCAATTCGGCCATGTCGATGTCGTAGCCGAGCGGCTTCATATCCGGCCCGATCGAACCGAACGGCGGGTAATCCATGAAGACGCCGATCCTGACCTTGCCGTTCTTGCTGATGTTATCGATAGCGTCGGCCTGGCTTGGCGCGGCATGCAACATGCCCGCCGTGAGCAGGATGGCGGCGCTGATCTTGCATAGGCGGCGATTCAGGACGGCGCTGCAGAGAGACAATACGTTCATGGTGTTTCCTCTATGACTAAGTTATAAGTAAGTCGATAAGTAAGTCGATGACTCGGTAGATGAAATGTTTTATCAGGCAGCGAGCCGGCCCGGGCTGGCGTCGATCAGCTTGCAGGCGTGCGGCGGCAGGGTTGCCAGTACCGGCGTCCCGATCGCCAATCCCGGAACTTCGCGCGGGCTGGTCGCTACTGTCAGGGAAAAGCCGGAACAATCTATGGTGGCTTCCAGCGACGAACCGACATCGCGGATGAAGCTGACCTGGCCTGGCACACAATTATTGCGGATGCTGGATTGTAGATCCTTGTGCCCGACAGCTTCGCTGATTTTCAGGCAAACATCTTCAGGACGGATCAACAAACGGATTTCCTGGCCGTCGCTGATCTTGCGGGAGCCGCTGACGTCTATCTGTTGACCGCCGGCCAGCCGTACCCGCTGATCGCCGTTCGATACAGCTGGCAGGATGTTGCCGAGGCCGATGAAGTCAGCGACGAATTCATTGACCGGATCCCGATACACTTCCAGCGGCGAACCGATTTGCGCGATCCGGCCTTGCTCCATCACCACAATCACATCGGCCATGGTCATGGCTTCACGCTGGTCATGCGTCACCATGATGGTGGTGATGCCGAGGCGTTGCTGCAGCAGGCGGATTTCAACTTGCATCGCTTCGCGCAGCTTGGCGTCCAGCGCTGACAGCGGTTCGTCCAGCAACAACAGTTTAGGCGCGGATGCCAGCGCGCGTGCAATCGCCACCCGTTGCCGCTGGCCGCCTGACAATTGCGCCACCGGACGATTGGCCATGTGCGGCAATTGGATCAGTTGCAATAATTCGTCGACCCGTTTGGTTTGGCTTTGCTTGTCGGCTTTGCGCAAGCGCAGCGGGTAGGCAATGTTGCCAGCCACGCTCATGTGCGGGAACAACGCCAGCGACTGGAATACCATGCCGAAATCTCGTTCGCAGGCCGGTACATTGGTGAGGTCTTTACCGGCCATGGTGAGGCGGCCGCTGGTTGGTGTTTCGAGGCCAGCGATCATGCGCAGCAGTGTCGTCTTGCCGCAGCCGGACGGACCCAGGAAACACACCAGCTTGCCTTCCGGGACGCTCAGGTTGACATGCTTGACGACTTGCACCGCGCCGAATTGCTTGTTGATGTTTTCAAGGACTAGTTGATTGCTCATGTTGTGCTCGCTAAGTTGGAACGCATTTATTCAATATTTGATTAGAGCGCCACACCATCGTCGCCCACCAGCTTTTCCAGCAACCAGATCAAGCCGAAGTCGATCAATACGATAAACACGGCGAACGAGAATACGGTAGGGTCGAGTGACGAAACAGTGCGGCTGTAGAGCCATACCGGCAAGGTCATGGTATCGACGTCATACAGGAAGAAGGTCACCGTGAATTCGTTGAAGGAGACGATGAAGGCGAACAGCATCCCGGCCATGATGCCGGGCCGCATCAGCGGCAGCACGACGTCGAACATGGCGCGCATCGGCCGTGCTCCCATCAGGTAGGCCGCCTCTTCGAATTCCGGACCGATACCGGCAATCGATGCCGAACAATTCTTGACTGCGAACGGCAATGCCAGGATCACATGGGCGATGACCAGCCGGAAAATGCCCAGCTCAACAGGAATATAGTTGAACACCAGCAGCAACGAAATGCCCAGCATCACCAGCGGATACACCATGGGCAAGGCGATGAATTGCTCGATGATGCCTTTACCCGGGAAGTTGAAGCGGTTGAGCGCATAGGCTGCAGGAATTGCCACCGCTGCGGCGATCAGCATGGTTGCCACGGCCACCTTAAGGCTGGTGCCAAGCGCCTGTCCCATCGACAGGACGTCGCTGGCGTCAGGCGACATGAATGTGTGCCAGGCGGCCCGATACCATTGCAAGCCATAACCGGGTGGCGGAAAAGCCAAGGTGTCGGAGGCGCCGAACGACATGATGATCATGGTGATGATCGGCATCGCTGCCAATATCAGCACCACCGCCGCCAGCACACCGGTCAGGCGGGTGAGCTGGCCGGGCAGGGCGCGCCGCAAGAAGGGTAGAGCGAATGAAGTCATTGTGTGTTCCCCAGCATTTTCTGTGACCGGTGCACCAGTTTCTGCGACAGCGCCATCACCGCCAAAGTCGCCAGCATCAATACGACGCTGGTGGCTGATGCTGCGGGCCAGTTGAGTAAAGGCGTGATCTGGTCACGCACCAGCACTGCCAGCATGGAAACCCGGCGTCCACCAAGCAGCAGCGGCACTGCAAAGGCGCTGGCGTTGTAGGCGAACACCAGCAGCGCGCCTGACAGAATCCCTGGCATTGCCAGCGGTAGCAGTACATGGCGCAAGATTTGCCAGCGGCTGGCGCCCATGGTTGCTGCGGCCTCTTCGTAGCTACCTGAAATCGCTTTGAGTGTACTGGCCATTGGCAATGCCGCCAGCGGAAATGCGGTTTGTATCAGGCCTAGCAATACACCGTTTTCACGATACAGCCATTGCACCGGACGCTGTACGATGCCCAGCGCCAGCAGCGAATTGTTGAGTACGCCGCCAGGGCCGAGGATGATCAGCCAGCCATAGCTTTGCAGCAGCAGATTCACCAGCAACGGCAGCAGCACGCCAGTCAGCAGCAGGCGTCGCGCCAGCTTGGATTTGGCGCGCGCCATGGCAATCGCTACCGGGATCGCCAGCAACACCGCCAGCACCGTGCTTTGAAACGCCAGGCGCAAGGTGAGCCAGAGCGATTTCATGTAGTAAGGAGTCGCCAGGTCGGCATAACTGGTCAGTGAAACGCTGTGCCATTCGTCGCCGTTACTGCCTACGCTCATGCGGATTACCGCCAGCGCCGCCGCCGCCAGCACTGCCAGAAACAGCAGTACCGGCAGTAGCAGCAGCCACGGTCGGGCATTGGAATTTTGATCGAGCATTGCTTTTGCCTTTGCGTGTCGCCGGGTTTATTCGGGTTTATTCGGGCTTATTCGGGCTTATTTATTACGCCGAGAAAATCTCGGTATACCGGCGGACCCATTCGCTTTGCACCGCGGCCAGCGCCTTGTCGTCGTGAATCTGCGCTTTCTCGGCGATCTGTCTTGTGCTGGGAACGTAGCGGCTGCTTTCCGCCGGTATTGCGGCCTTGGTATTCACCGGTCCGTTGAGCACATCGGCAGCCATTTTTCCTTGTACAACAGGATCGAGCGTGTGGTTGATGAAAGCGTGGATCAGGTCGAGGTCGCCCGGATGCGATTTCGGAATCACGGTATACATCAACTGGGCGGCAAAACCTTCTTTCATGTCATAGGTGACGCCCATCTTGTATTCCGGCTTTTTAATCGCCACCGGGAAGAACGCCGGCGAGTAGATGCCGCCCAGATCAAGCGCGTTGGTGCGGAACAGCTCGGCCACCTGGTTCGGATTTTCGCCGAGCATCAGGATGCGGTCCTTGAGCTGCGCCAGCTTCTTGAAGCCGGGATCGATATTCTTTTGTGAACCGCCGGACAGTTTCGCTGCAATGATGGCAAGGTCGACCGCCTCGACCCAGCTTGGCGGCGGCAGGAAGATGCGACCGCTATATTTTTGATCCCACAAGGCTTCGTAACTGGATGGCGGCGCCTTGAAGGTTGATGTGTTGTAGATAAGGCCGTTGGTCCACAGCAGGTAGCCGACACCGAAACCGTTGGCGCCGCTGCGATGCTCCGGCGCGACATCTTTCAGGTTCGGCAGGCGGGCCAGGTCCGGTTGCATCAGCAAACCGGCATCTGCCAGGCCCGAAGCGCCGACACCCGCCAGTGTAATCACATCATATTGCGGCTTGCTGCCGGCAGCTTTCAGTTTGGCGACCATGCCCGAAGTGCCATCGGCACGGTCGGCAATCACTTTGGCGCCGGTCTTTTCAGAGAAACTGGCGGCAATATTGCGCAGCGCTGCCAGGCCGGTGTCGTCCGACCAGGTCAGGAAGCGTAGCGTCTTGCCTTTGAAGTTCTGTTCCTGTGCAAAGACGTTCACAAATGGTGCGGATAGCGTGGATGCTGCAATCGATGCACCAATTGCTTTGATGACATTACGACGTTTGGTATCTGTATTTTGCATGGCTTGCTCCTGGTGTGGAAGGGTGGAAACAACTGCTGAATGCCTATGGTTTGCTGTGTTGGCGCTACTTGCTGATGCAAGAGGTATGCCAGATATTGCCTCAAGGCATTAGTTTTAATGATTGCCTGGATGCATAAAACTGATGCCTGAAAAGACTTCGGGCAGCAGGCATAGATGCCGCTTGGTAACTAAGGCAGGGTCGTTTCCACTGAAGGTGGCGCGCTGGGGGATAGGGTCCATTTTGTCTCGCTCCGGTATTAGAAAATGTATTTTCTTTGTGAAATGTCCCTATGGGACTGTTCACTTTTTTATGCTTGCTATTCTTGTGCATTGCCCGGGCGTTCACAAACGAAATATAATCATAGGAGCCATGCGTTTTCCTGGTGGCTGGAATCTCCGGAGACGCTCATGCGCAAATTGCCACCTTTGAATGCCCTGCAAGTCTTCGAGACTGTCGCGCGCCATCAAAACATTACGCATGCCGCCAATTACCTATGCCTGACCCAAGGCGCGGTCAGCCGGCAGATACTGATCCTGGAGGAGTATTACGGCTTCCCGTTGTTTCAGCGCCATGCACGCGGTTTGACGCTGACCGAAGAGGGCGAACTGCTGCTGCCTGCAGTGCGCGAAAGCTTCGCGCGGATTGAAGAGATTTCTACCCGGTTGACGCGGCAGCGCACCGACCTGGCATTGAAAGTGCCGACCTGCATCATGCGTTGGATTTATCCCAAGATCATGCTGTTTCAGGCTGAGCATCCGGAGATCCAGCTGCAGGTCACAACAGCTTTGCAGCACAATGTCGACTTCCAGCGCGAGTCGTTTGACGCTGCCATCGTGTATGGCGCGCCGACCGGCAAAGATACCCATTCCCTCTTGCTGTTTACCGAGCAATTGACGCCGGTATGTTCGCCGGCGATGCTCAAGGAACAACCGCAACTGGCGCCGGAACAACTGGCGCAGCAGACTTTGCTGCATCCCACCAGGGACCATCGGGATTGGGAAATGTGGTTGCGCTTTGCCGGCGTCAAAGGCGTGGACGCCAGCAGCGGACAGAGTTTCGAAACCCTGGACTCGGCCGTGAACGCCGCGGCGCAAGGATTCGGCGTGGCGATAGGTGATTGCATTTTGGCCGGCGATGATCTCGAGATGCGGCGCCTGGTCAAGCCGTTCGACTGTGTGATGCCAGGGCAAAGCTATTATTTCGTTTATCCGGAAAGCGTCGCTAACCAGCAAAAAGTCGGCATCTTCCGCGAGTGGATCAGCCAGTACTGTATGGAGCATGCGCTGCCGCCTGCCTGAGCGATTGGTTGATTGGCAAATTACATCCAATCTTATTCGAGGTTGATGTTTTTATAATTATTGTCAATTCTGTATTACCCCTTCCCAAGCGCTTTTTGTCAGATCGGCTGACTGGTATTCTCAAAGTAACCCTGCGTTACATTTCGACACAATAGGGTTCCCGCTCTAAAGCTGGGGCGTATCGTACTACCGCCGACTGGTATCAGGTATTATCGACAGCAACAGGGAGTGTGTTTGCAAGGAAACTTTCTTGGTGATGCGCCGCACGGCTGCCCCCGCACCCCTGAATACATAATAAAGAATTGCCTCGTTTACGGGGTTGAGACTAGTCTGAAGTTGCAATAAGCAATGGTTGGACGATTAACATTCGACTAAAAGTACGATTTTGATGAATTTCATTCTGTATTCGGATATTGGCGAAAGTACGATCGATAAAAGCCTTGGTTTACCAGAGTACAGCTACTATTTCGTCTTGAAAGCCTTTCGTGCCGTGTTGGCGGAACTCGGAACGGTCACGCTGGTACGGTCCCCGGAAACTGAAGTTGATCCGTTGTTTGAAGAGTGCCGGCAGCGCGGCGAGGACTGCGTGTTCCTGTCCTTTTCCCCGCCGAACAAGACGCTGATCGATCTCAAGTGCCCGACGATTTCAGTTTTCGCCTGGGAGTACAGCAATATCCCCGATGAAATATGGGATGACGATGCGCGCAACGACTGGCGTGTAGTGTTTGCCCGTCATGGCAGAGCGATAACGCTGTCAACCTATACAGCCCGTATTGTCAGGGAGGCGATGGGAGCGGCATTTCCGGTGTTGGCGGTGCCGGCGCCTTTGTGGGAGCAGTTTGCCGGCGCTCGTGCGCGATTCGGCGCTAGGTTGCCGCCAAGTGAAAGTGTGCTGCACCTGCGCGGCACTGTGATCGATAGTCATTTGTTGGGTTTGTCCGCGGACGGTTTGATCGCGCACATCACCTTTCCCGAAGCGTCGGATGAAGTGGAGTTGCAATCGTTGCCGCCGTCTGAGCCGCTGCCACTGGCGCCTGAACCGCCACAATTGGCGCCGGAGCCGCCAGCCCGGCCTGAACCCGTAGCGCCCGCCAAAAACTTGCGTTATCGACTGGCCGTGACCAAACGCCATTTGCTGACCTGGTATCGTGAAGCGTTGCGCGATCTGCTGCCTTTATGGCTAGCCAGAGCAGTGGCGATCAGCGGACGTAGCGGGGATGCCCTCGTACGCGCCGCGATGCGTTATGAAAGCAGGGCAATTCCGCCGCAGCAGTTGCCGATAGCAGCGCCACAGCAGCCTGAACTACCGGAGCCGCCACCGCTACTGCCAGTTGCGCCTGCCGAGGTGCTGGAGCCGGAAGCAGTGGTTAATCTGGAGGGGGTGGTTTATACCTCTATCCTCAGTCCCAAGGACGGACGCAAGAACTGGTTCGACATGGTGACCGCATTTTGCTGGACTTTCCGTGACGTCGAAGACGCGACGCTGGTGCTGAAGATGAATGAGCGTGATCTATCGCGGTATCACAACACTTTGCTGACTTTGCTGTCGCAGCTGGCGCCGTTCAAATGCCGGGTTTTGACCCTGCATGCCTACCTGGATGATGCAACTTATGAGGAACTGATCGGCGCCACCAGCTATTACGTCAACACCTCGCTGTGCGAAGGTTTGTGTTTGCCGCTGATGGAGTTCATGTGCTGCGGTAAGCCAGTCATTGCGCCGCGGCACACGGCGATGGAAGACTATATTGACGACGGCGCAGCCTTTATCGTCAAGTCCGGCCTCGAGCACAATGTCTGGCCGCACGATCCGCGCGACCTGTTCCGCACCTTGCGTTACCGCCTCGACTGGGAGTCGATCTGCACAGCGTACGAAGACAGCTATCGGGTAGCGAAACAGCAGCCTGAAAAATATCTCGACATGAGCAAGCACGCCATGGCGCGCCTGGAGTCTTATAGTTCAGGAGCGGTCGTGAAGGAACAGCTGCGCAGTTTCTTTCAGCAAGCAGGGGCCGCCGCCAGATGATTATCATTATTTATTCAGAAACCAACTCCGGCTCGATCGCGTCCAATCTGGGCTTGCCAGAATACAGTTATTACTTCGTCTTGAAAGAATTCCGCCCGGTGCTGGAACAGATTGGCATCGTGGTTACCGTCAGCGATCCTGCGCGTGAGGTGGATGACATCTACAGGAGTGCCAAAGCACATGGCGAATCCTGCGTTTTCCTGTCATTTTCGCCACCGCATAAAACGGTGGTTGATCTGATTTGTCCGACCATCCCGGTGTTCGCCTGGGAGTTCAGTACGCTGCCCAATGAAGTCTGGTTTGGCGAGCCACGTCACGACTGGCGCTATGTGTTCGATAAAGCCGGCAGCGCGATCACGCATTCGGTATTCACCGCGGACTCGGTGCGGCGGGCGATGACGCCGGCGTTTCCGGTAGCATCCATCCCGGCGCCGGTCTGGGATCGTTTTGCCGCGTTACGCGAGAAATTATCGATTGCCAATCATCCTGGCGGCGTTGACCTGCATGTGGCCGGCACCGTCATCGATAGCCGTACGGTCGACCTTTCTCCCTATAGCGTGCCGCGCCGGCGCTTTCCCAAGCCGGATCTGGTACGACCACCGGCGCTTGCCAGGCGTGAGCCGGTCAAGGTCCATATCGATGGCGTGGTGTATACCTCGGTTTTCAATCCGTATGACGGACGCAAGAACTGGTACGACATGATCAGCGCCTTTTGCTGGGCTTTCCGCGATGTTGAAGACGCCACGCTGGTGTTGAAGCTGACGCACCACGATGTGCGCATCGGCATCGATAATTTGCTCGAGAATGTCTATAAGCTGACGCCGTTCAAGTGCCGGATTCTGCTGATCCACGGTTACCTGAGCGACGCCGATTACGAACGCCTGGTATCGGCAACGACGTATGTCCTGAACACGTCGCACGGCGAAGGCCAATGCCTGCCTTTGATGGAATTCATGTCCTGCGGCAAACCAGCCATCGCGCCGCGCAACACTGCGATGGCCGACTATATCGATGACGACAATGCGTTTGTGCTGGACTCCACCACGGAGCCCAGCCACTGGCCGCACGACCCGCGCCAGGCATACCGTACCCTGCGTTACCGCATTGACTGGGGCACTTTGCTTGCAGCCTACAAAGACAGTTATCGCGTCGCCAGGCAGGAACCGGACAAATATTGGCAAATGGCCGAACACGCAGTGCGACGGTTGCAACTGCACTGCTCGCGCGCCGTGATCAAAGAACGCTTGCTCGCTTTTTTTGCCGCCCATCCGCGGATGAATGGGGGCGAGGTTGCCAACGTCGCGGAGACGGTCGCGGAAAAGGTCGCGGAAAAGGTCACGGAAAAGGTCAACACATGATGAAACTCCTCGCCGCCCGCAAACCAGACCTTAGCTGAAATCCGGAGCCGATCGCACATGAACCATCGGATTAAAGACATCGAATTATTGCGCGGGATCGCCGTGCTTTTTGTGCTGTTCGAGCATACGCGATTCAATTTGATCGGACAGCCGGGCGAAATTTTCGCGTACGCCTATACCCATTTCGGATTTTGGACCGGGGTTGATTTGTTCTTTGCGATTTCCGGTTTTGTTATTGCCAGGGATCTGATTCCACGGCTTAACCGTACCGAAGATCGCCAGGGTTTCTTTTCCGTAGCAGTCAGGTTCTGGATCCGGCGCGCCTGGCGCTTGTGGCCTTCTGCCTGGCTTTGGCTGGCGCTGCTGTTGCTGGCAGCCGTGGCCTTCAGGAAGTCCGGCATATTTGGCTCACTGCAGGCGAATCTGGATGGCACCCTTGCAGGGCTTTTGAATTATGCAAATTTTCGCCTGATGTACAAGTTTGGATTTGAAGAACTCGGGCCGGCTTTTCCGTATTGGAGCCTCTCCCTGGAAGAACAGTTTTACTTGTTGCTGCCGATTATCGCCTTTGTCTGCCGCCGCTGGCTTTCCGGTGTATTGATTGTCTTGGTAGCATTGCAATTCTTTGCGCTTCGTAACCATTCACTCCTATTGATGCAGACGCGATCCGATGCGCTGTTGTTGGGCGTGCTGCTGGCAATCTGGAGCGCGCACGGCAGTTATCGCAGGCTGGAACCGATTTTTCTCCAAAAGCGAAACTGGGTGCGTTTTGCTCTCCTCGCGATCCTGGTCGCCGGGTTGGCAGTAATCGGCACGGAGCAGCCTGAGAATTTCCGTTATAGGGTCGGGGTCGTTGCATTGATTTCCGCAGCACTGGTTTGGATTGCCTCCTACGACGCGGATTATCTGATGCCGGACAATCCCCTGAAGCGTGTGCTGCTGTGGGTAGGAAGTCGTTCCTATGCGCTGTATCTGACGCATATACCTGCCTATCTCATGAGCCGTCAAATCTGGTACTGGATCACCCCCGCAGAGACCGTTTTTGATCAAACCTACAATCTCAGGTTGATACTTACAGCTGCGGTGCTGGTGATTGCATTCAGCGAACTTAATTATCGTTTTATTGAAGTCCCCTTACGCGCACGTGGTAAAAAAATTGTCGACAGGATGGGCGAGCGTCAGCTTCAGTTTCAGACATAGTTCACTTGCATCAGGTAACGTCCATCGATAACAGTGAAAGCAAAAACAGTATGCGAGACATGTTCAAAAGATTTTTCGGCAGCAGAAAAAGCGAGGCCGTTGTTCCCGAAGCGCCGGCCACGGTGGCAGTACCGCCAGCGGCGGCGATCGATTCGTTCCATGTAGGTTTGCGTGACGCCTTGGAAAGCGGTTGGTACCTGCACGAAAGCAGTGAACTGTATCGCGGCTTTGTCATCAGCGCTGAAGATGTGGTGCTCGATATCGGCTGCGGCGACGGTGGCAACTCGCTGTTTTGCGCGAACCACGGCGCGCATGTGATCGTGGCTGACATCGATGCGGCGAAGGTGGAGTCCACCATGCAGCGTCTGGTGGAAACCCCGGCGCGGCTGGTGCAGGGATTAGTGGGCGATGCCAATCCCTTGAAGCTGGAAGATGGCATAGCATCCAAAGTGGTTTGCATGGAAGTGCTGGAGCATGTCGACGACACAGCGCAGTTTCTGAGCGAACTGGCCAGGGTCGGCAAGTCTGGCGCGCATTACCTGCTATCGGTACCGGATCCGGTGCAAGAGACCTTGCAAAAAGGATTGGCTCCGCCTTGGTATTTCGAGAAGCCGAACCATATCCGGATTATTCAGCGCGACGAATTTGAAAAGATGGTGACAGATGCCGGCCTGGTGATCGAACGGCACGAGTACTTCGGTTTCTACTGGTCAGTCTGGTGGCTTTTTTTCTGGAATTGCAAGGTCGATCTGAGCAACGCAAGTCATCCTTTGCTGGATAACTGGGCAAAAACATGGGAAGCGTTGCTGGATACGCCGAATGGTGAGCAAGTCATGCGCGTATTGAACGATTTCATGCCGAAAAGCCAAATCATTATTGCACGCAAGCCGTAATGGAAAGCGCGGTATGTCTTTAACCGAACAACTGCAGGGAAGGATTGACTGCATATGAAACGATTATTCATAACCGGGCAATCGGGATTTGTCGGTCTTGCTTTTGAGCGCCTGCGCGCGCATGTGGTCGCTGAGCAGGGCTGGGAGCTGGTGCTGGCAGACGCCCCTTACGATTTGCTGGACCCGGATTCGCTTGAGCGGGTATTGCGGCAGGCGCGTCCGGATGCCGTGATCCATCTTGCCGGCCAAACCTTCATACCGGAAGCATTTCGTGATCCTGCGCACACCCTGGATGTCAATCTCAAGGGAACGCTTAACCTGCTGCAGGCATTGCAGCGGAGCGGCTTCAACGGGACTTTCCTATATGTCAGTTCCGGCGATGTCTACGGTCGGGTGAGTCCGGAGTTCTTGCCGATCAGCGAGCAGCAGCCGGCACGTCCGCAGAACCCCTATGCAATCAGCAAGGCCGCGGCGGAATTGTTGTGCTACCAGTGGAGCTGCAATGTGCCTTGGCGCATTCTGGTAGCACGCCCGTTTAACCACATCGGCCCGGGACAGCGAGAAGATTTTGTGATCTCCAGCGTCGCAAGGCAATTGGCGCGTATCAAGCTGGGACTGCAAGGCGCCAGCATACTGGTTGGCGACGTTGATGTCAGCCGTGATTTCCTTGATGTGGAAGATGTCATTTCAGCCTATCTGGCACTGTTGGAAAAAGGTCAGAATGGGGAAATCTACAATGTTTGCTCAGGCAAGGAGTATCTGATCCGCGACATGATTGCCAGCATGCTCTACCTGACCGAGATAGATGTCGCGATCGAGCAAGATCCAACGCGTTTGCGGCCGTCCGACCTGCGCCGGGTGAAGGGCTGCAATCAAAAAATCACGCTGGCGACAGCCTGGACACCGCGCATTCCGATGCAGCAGACCTTGCTGAGCGTTTTGGCGGATTGGGATGCAAGAGTGGCGGCGGAGAGCGCCACGCGGTGACTCGCGGGCCAGGCGCAATTGAAATGAGCAAAGCAAGAGTAAAGCAAGAATAGAAATAACGGAGATAGACGCGATGACAAAAACTGCATTGATTACCGGCATCACCGGACAAGACGGCGCCTACCTTGCCAAGTTGTTACTTGATAAGGACTACAAGGTTTACGGCTTGCTGGCGAGACGCAGCAGCGACACCTTGTGGCGCTTGCGGGAGCTGGGAATTGTGGAAAGACTGCAATTCATTGAAGGCGACCTGGCAGATGCAACCTCCGCAATCAGAGCGGTGTGCAAGTCGCGTCCTGATGAAATTTATAACCTGGGCGCGCAAAGTTTTGTCGGCACTTCCTGGAACCAGCCGGTGGTAACCGGCATGGTAGATGGCTTAGGCGTGACGCACATGCTGGAAGCGATTCGCCAGTTCAATCCTGAATCGCGTTTCTATCAAGCCTCCACCAGCGAGATGTTCGGCTTGATCCAGGCTGAACACCAGGATGAAAGCACGCCGTTCTATCCGCGCAGCCCTTATGGCGTCGCCAAGCTCTACGGCCATTGGATCACGGTCAATTACCGGGAAAGTTTTGGGTTGCATGCATCCAGCGGCATCCTGTTCAATCATGAATCGCCTCTGCGAGGTATAGAGTTCGTCACGCGCAAGGTAACTGACGCAGCGGCACGCATCAAACTCGGTAAGCAAAAGGAACTGCGGCTTGGCAACATCGACGCCAAGCGCGACTGGGGTTTTGCCGGCGACTATGTGGAAGCAATGTGGTTGATGCTGCAGCAAGAACAAGCCGATGACTATGTAATTGCCACCGGCGTCACCACTAGCGTGCGCGATATGTGCCGTATCGCTTTCTCTCATGTTGGCCTGAATTATGAAGACTACCTGGTAATTGATCCGCAGCTGTTCCGGCCGGCTGAAGTGGACGTCTTGCTTGGTAACCCGGCTAAAGCTCTGCGGAAACTGGATTGGAAGCCGAAAACCGGTCTCGAGCAATTGATACGGCAAATGGTTGACGCAGATTTGCGTCGCGTCGGCAAAGAATAAAGGGGAGATAAAAATGCGCACTCCAGAACCCGGTATCCCATTAACCGCAACCGCAGTGATTGTTCCCGTGGTGCTTTCAGGCGGCGCCGGCGCACGCCTGTGGCCGGTGTCGCGCGAAGGGCATCCCAAACCATTCATCAAACTCCCGGACGGCAAGAGTTTGCTGCAAAAAACCTATCAGCGAGTCGCCCAGCTCGGCATCCGCGGCGATATTCTGAGTGTCACCAATCGGGATTATTACTTCCAGAGCAAAGACGAATTCACGTCGGCCGACCTGGGTATCCATCACCGGCCGCATTTCATACTTGAACCGTCGGGTCGTAATACGGCACCCGCGATTGCTGTCGCCGCATTGTCGTTGCGCGCGCTGCATGGCGACAATACCATCATGGTAGTGATGCCTGCAGATCATCTGATCAAAGACGTCGAACGATTTTCCGAAGCTGTGCATCACGCGGTGGAAGTCGCTAAACAGGGTTATCTGGTGACCTTCGGGGTGCGGCCGCTGACGCCCGAAACCGGCTACGGTTATATCGAATGCGGTGCAGAAATCGATGCAGCCGGAGCCGCCAGGGTAAAGCGTTTCATTGAAAAGCCGGATGCGGAACGGGCTGCCGCCTTTGTCGAAAGCGGCAAACATTTATGGAATGCCGGCATATTCTGCTTCTCGGTGTCGACTTTTTTAACTGAACTGGAAAAGTACGCACCCGACATCCTGTCGCTGGCCAGTGCATGCATCGAAGCCAGTCCCGCCAGTCCTACGGCCGGTGTGTTGCTGCAGGAACTGGATGGGAACAGTTTCGTGGCGATGCAAGATATTTCAATCGACTATGCAGTGCTGGAGCGCTCCGACCTGGTGGCGGTGATACCGGCGAGTTTTGACTGGAACGATATCGGCTCCTGGGGCGCTTTACGACAGCTGGTGGAGCCGGACGAACAGGAAAATCGCGTGCTGGGCGAAGCTGTGCTGATCGACAGCCGGAACAATTACATATACTCCGAGCAGCGTCTGGTGGCGACAGTCGGCGTCAATAACCTGATCGTGGTGGACACGCCTGACGCGCTTTTGATCGCGCATCCGGATCATGTGCAGAATGTGAAGAAAATTGTGCATCAGCTCAAGAGTGCCGAGCACGATACGTATAAATTACATCGCACCGTGTTTCGGCCATGGGGTAGTTATACCTTGCTGGAGCAAGGACCGAATTTCAAGATCAAACGCATCGTCGTCAAGCAAGGCGCATCACTATCGCTGCAGATGCATCATCATCGCAGCGAGCATTGGGTGGTGGTGCATGGCATGGCCAAAGTGGTCAACGGCGAGAAGGAAATCTACGTCAACACCAACGAATCTACCTATATCCCTGCCGGAACCAGGCATCGCCTGGAAAATCCGGGCCTGCTGGAGCTGGTCATGATAGAAGTGCAGAGCGGCGCTTACCTGGGCGAAGACGATATCGTGCGCTTTGACGACAAATACGGCAGGTGCAAATAATGTTGAAAATACGGTCGCAGAGCAAGACTCAAACCATTTTGAGCTCGCTGTGGCACTACCGTGGCTTCATGCTCGGCAGCGTCAAGCGCGAGTTCCAGGCGCGCTACCGCAATTCGATGCTGGGAGCCGTATGGATGGTGCTAAACCCGCTGGCAATGATTGTGGTGTATACGGTGATTTTTTCGCAATTGATGCATGCGCGTTTGCCTAATGCCAGCAGCCAGTTTGCCTATGGAATTTATCTGTGCGCCGGCTTGCTGACCTGGGGTTTTTTTACCGAGACCGTATCGCGCATGCAGAACGTGTTTCTGGAAAACGGCAACATGATCAAGAAGCTGAATTTCCCACGCATTTGCCTGCCGATCATCACGGTAATGAATGCGGGGGTCAATTTCTCCATCATTTTCGGCTTGTTCCTGGGGTTCCTGCTCATATCCGGTAATTTTCCAGGCTGGGCTTTCCTTGGCGTGCTGCCATTGCTGTTGATACAAATACTGTTCTCTATCGGCCTGGGCATTGTTCTTGGCGTGCTGAACGTATTTTTCCGCGACATCGGCCAGCTGTTCGGCATCGTGCTGCAGTTCTGGTTTTGGTTTACGCCGATTGTATATACGGTCACCACCTTGCCCGCGGGAGTGCAAGGCTTGCTCAAATTTAATCCGATGACTGCTCTGATGGTTGCCTATCAGGGAATTTTCGTCAGCGGCGCGTGGCCGCACTGGAGCGATCTGTGGGTAGTGACCTTGTTGAGCGTTGCCCTGTGTATTTTCGGCTTACAGCTGTTTCGCCGGCATGCAGGTGAAATGGTGGATGAACTATGATGGGTAAGATCACGGTTAAAGGTTTAGGCAAAGCCTACAAGACATACAGCGGACGTTGGGCGCGCCTGGCTGAATGGGTACTGCCTTTTGCAGGGCCGCGGCATCAGTTGCACTGGGTTTTGCAGGATATCGATTTCGAACTGGCTGCTGGCGAGGCTGTCGGTATTGTCGGCGTCAATGGCGCTGGAAAAAGCACTCTTTTGAAAATGATCGCGGGGACTACCCAAGGCACCGCCGGCACCATCGATATTCAGGGACGGGTGGCGGCGCTGCTGGAACTCGGCATGGGTTTCCACCCGGATTTTACCGGCAGGCAGAACGCCATCATGGCTGGCCAGCTGCAGGGCTTGAGAGCGGAGGAAATCGAGGCGCTGATGCCGGCTATCGAGGCATTCGCCGAAATTGGCGAATACATGGATCAGCCGATACGAACTTACTCCAGCGGAATGCAGATGCGGCTGGCATTCAGTGTTGCAACGGCCAGCCGGCCGGACGTGCTGATTGTCGATGAAGCCTTGTCCGTCGGCGACGCGTATTTTCAACACAAGAGTTTTGAACGGATCAGGGAATTCCGCCGCGCCGGCACTACCTTGTTAATTGTGTCGCATGACCGTTATGCCATCCAGACCATTTGCGATCGCGCCATACTGCTTAACCGCGGGCGTTTGGAAATGCAAGGCAGTCCAGTGGAAGTGATGGATTTCTACAATGCCATGATGGCAGAGCGCGACCGCAGCACCGTCCGGCAAGAGCGCCAGCCCGATGGAAAGGTGAGAACCATTTCCGGAACCGGCGAAGCCAGTGTTTCCGAGGTCAGGCTGCTGGACGACGAGGGCAGGGAACTCGACGTGGTTGAAGTCGGCGCCTACGTTACGCTGGAAGTCCGGGTTGCGATCAACTCCGAAGTGCCGCGTCTGGTGATGGGCTACATGATCACGGACAAGCTGGGACTAGCTGTATTCGGCATCAATACCCACCGTCTCAACAAACCGCAGACCGATTTGCAGGTGGGAGAGGATCTGGTTTATCGCTGGCGCTTTGCCATGAATCTCGGCAAAGGTAATTATGCGATTTCGATTTCCCTGTCGAAACTGGATTCTCATCTTGATACCAACTACGAGTGGCGCGACTACAGCGTCGTTTTCCATGTCGTCAATACGCATCGGCCCGATTTTGTCGGTTGCGCATTCCTGGAGCCCGAAGTAGAGGTGGTGCGGTCGCTCGGAAGTACCCGCAAGGATGGTTTAGCGGCATGAGCAGATTCCTGATCGAATGTACTTACGTATTTCATCATCCCGAAATGAACTCGGGGATACAACGCGTCGTCCGCAATATCATCAATCATCTGCCGTTGGTGCAGGACGAAGCAGTATGCATACCCGTCATATTCAAGGATGGAAAGATACTTGAAGTCAAACAGCTGGCGCCGAAGCATACAGATGCGTGGCGTAGCCGGGTGCAGCAGAAACTGGAAAAAGTGGCCCGGAAGCTGGTGCAGGTACGCAGTCGTTACTGGCTGATTCACTCACGTCTGCTGCGATTCTGGCCATGGACTGCTTCTCACAATGTACGGCGGGTGACATACGTCTTGTGTCGCCTGGCTAGTCTGTCGTTCGTATTGCCTTTGCGTCTGACCGAATGGATTCTCGAGAAAACGGAAGAACAGCCGCGTGCGTTTGAAATGGAATGCCGCGCCGACGATGTCCTGGTATTGCTGGATTCATCATGGCATGCCGACTTTTTTCCTGTGGCGGAGCGGTTGCAGCAGGAAGGCGTGGCTATCGTCTCGGTTATCTACGATCTGATTCCGTTGACCCATCCCCAATTTTGCGATGGCCCGCTGGTGCATGTATTCGATCGCTGGTTCGACTGGATTGCCAATACCGCCGACGGCTTCATTGCGATATCGAGCACCATCCGTGACGAGGTGCGGGAAGAGGTATTGCGGCGTTTGGGCAAGGCGCGGGGCGATGCACGCTGGTTCGATTTCTTCCATCTTGGTTCCGAGCTAGATCAGATTGATCCAAACCGGTCGGTGCGTCCTGTGGTGGAGAAGTTGTTTACTTCCGGCCGCGCCGTCTATCTGATGGTCAGCACGATCGAACCGCGTAAGAATCACGCCTATCTGTTGGATGCCTTCGAGCGTTTGTGGGAGAGCGGCAGCGACGTCGTACTGTGTTTCATCGGACGCATAGGCTGGAAGAATGAGCTTCTGATCGAGCGTGTGAAAAAACATCCTGAACTGAAGCGGCGCCTGTTCATGTTCAACGATCTTGGTGACGTCGAGCTGGAGTATTGTTACAGTCATGCGAAAGCGCTGGTGTTCCCTTCATTTGTGGAGGGCTTCGGCCTGCCGCTGGTGGAAGCCATGCAGCGTGGTTTACCGGTGATGGCGAGCGATATACCGGTGTTTCATGAAATAGGTGACGAATTTATCAGTTATTTTGACTTGAATCAGCCGGAGTCCTTGTCTCGACAGATACAGCAATTCGAAGACAGCGGCATTTTTCCGGCCGCGCGAGATATGGCAGACTGGTCTTGCCTGAGTTGGGAAGATTCGACGCGCCAGCTTATAGAGCGGGTAGGGCGTCACAGAGTTGGACCCCGGATGCAAATTCAACAGCAGGTGCGGAGCGAATGTCATGAAACTGACCATTGCTCTGAATAGCAAAATCCTGCGCGCGCCGCGTACCGGTATCGGCAACTATGTTGCTGAGCTGACGCAGGCATTGCAGAAAATTCCTGACCTTGGGATACACTATTTCTCAGGTTCGCGCTGGGGAGATGTGCAGATTAGCGAGCCGATGCCGGGTTATTCGCGCTGGGCAGGCATTGCCAAGCGAGTGCCGGCCGCATACGTTTTGCGGCGGACGATTGAACAGCAATGGTTTAACCGCGGTGTGCGCAAGTTACGTCCGGATGTGTATCACGAACCCAGTTTATGGCCGTTCGATTTTTCCGGCCGGACGGTGATGACCGTCCATGATCTGACACATATTCATTATCCGCAAACCCAGCCCAAAGATCGGCTGCAGGAAATTGAACGCAGGCTACCGCCGGCTTTGGCGCGTGTCAGCCGGATCCTGGTTGACTCCGAATTTATCGGGCAAGAGATCAAGAAACATTTCGGCGTGGCAGAGCAAAAAGTGGTGGTGGCGCCGCTGGCTTGTTCCGCCATATTCCAGCCTGGAGTTGAAGAGCAGCTTGCAGCGCGTCTCGAAAAACTTGGCTTAGCCTATCGCGGGTTTATCCTGTCGGTCGGAACTCTGGAGCCGCGAAAGAACCTGTTGCTGACGCTGCGGGCGCACGCGCGTTTGCCATTATCTTTGCGGGAGCGATTCCCTTTGCTGGTGGTCGGCATGCCAGGGTGGCATACCGGTAAATTGAGTGCTGCGTTGTCGCAAGCGATCAGTTCCGGTCATGTGCGTTTGGCAGGTTACCTGGATCAGGCGGATCTGGCTTGCGTCACGGCGGCGGCCAGGATCATGGTGTTTCCTTCCTTGTATGAGGGTTTTGGCCTGCCCGTGCTGGAAGCGATGGCCAGCGGCACGCCGGTGATTGTGTCTACCTGCGCCAGCCTGTCTGAAGTGGCGGCCACGGCCGGGACTTATGTCGATCCGCAGGATGAGGTCGGACTGACGGAACAGATGCGCCGCCTGATAGAGGACGACGGCGCCTGGATGGCGCAGCGTATCGCGGGTTTGGAACGATCGGAGCAATTTTCATGGACAAAATGCGCCGCTATCACTGCTGAGGCGTATCGACAGGCGGCTAATGACTAACGACTAATAGTTATCAGCTGTTGAGTATGGTTAAGTAATGTTATCGGTTGTTGTGGGTGGTTCGTATAAATAAAAAAATAGCCTTTCACTTCATGTTGTATCGGAAGATGGGGCAGATGACGAGAGGAGTGTGCAATGCGGGTTCTTCATTTCTACAAGACTTATCAGTCGGAATCGTATGGCGGGATCGAGCAAACCATTTATCAGTTGTGTAAATGTTCACCAGCCAGCGGAATCGAGAGCGAAGTACTGACTCTCAGCGATAATCCCGAGCCGGCGGAATTGATGTACGAGGGGCATAAAGTGCATCGGGTCAAACTCGACTTGCAAATTGCGTCGACCGGATTTTCGTTTGCTGCGCTTAAGCGTTTCGCGCAACTCGCTGCCGAGGTCGATATCGTGCATTACCATTTTCCGTGGCCGTTCATGGATTTGGCCCATTTCGTCACGCGCATGAACAAGCCGAGCGTGGTTACCTATCACTCCGACATCGTGCGTTATAAAACACTGTTGCAGTTGTATCGGCCGTTGATGCATCGCTTCCTCGACAGCGTCGACGCGATCGTTGCCACTTCCCCTAATTATCTGCAAACCAGCTCGGTGCTGGCCGGATACAGAGAAAAGACCCAGGTAATTCCGATTGGTCTCGACAAGGATAATTATTCGCAGCCGTCAGCGACGTTGATGGACGAGTGGAGAAAGCGGATCGGTCCGCGTTTCTTCTTGTTTGTGGGCGTTATCCGCTATTACAAAGGTTTGCATATCCTGCTGGATGCGGCGCGTGGAACCGATTATCCGATTGTGATTGTCGGCGCCGGGCCGATTGAGCAAGAGTTGAAACAGCGCGCCGATGAGCAAGGACTACGCAATGTAATCTTCCTGGGCATGGTGAGCGATGAAGACAAAGCTGCATTGCTGCAGTTGTCTTACGCCATCGTGTTTCCGTCGCATTTGCGTTCGGAAGCATTTGGCATCTCCTTGCTGGAAGGGGCGATGTACGGCAAGCCGATGATTTCCAGCGAGATCGGCACCGGCACCAGCTACATCAACAACCACGGTGAAACCGGACTGGTGGTTCCACCCAGCGATCCGGAGGCCTTCCGGCGGGCGATGCAGCAGTTGTGGGATAACCCCGAGCAAGTGCAGGCGATGGGGGTACGGGCGCAAGCACGCTATCAGAAATTGTTCACAGCCAGGTTGATGGGGGAAAGCTATGCCACGCTTTATCGTGATGTGCTGGCACTGCACGGGTACACGGAAAAGCAGGTGAGCCTGGGGACCTGACCAGCCGGACAGGTTGCGACTGTGGCGGATTGTGATAGGATCGTTTAAATAATAATCTATTAAATTTTAATATTAAATAGATTGTAACTATTAAAAACAATCAACTACATTCTTTAGCCTAATCCAGCCTAATCTGTAAGTATGTTATTTCGTATGTCGCTCAATCGCCTGTTTTGGCTGATTTCGATCCTGCTGATGCTGCTTTTTCTGACCTTGATCGGCAGAATCGTGAGCAGTGAATGGTCTGTATACGAACGCAGTACAAAGAGCATGCCTGCCATCAGGAATTTGCAGCTGGCATTGCTGGTGGAAGAAAAGCTGGCAGCCGAGCGCGGACCTGTCAATTCGCGGTTGACCCAAGAATCGGACGACGCCGCAGAGGCGTTTGCAGGACTGGAGCAGGCGCGTTCCGCAAGCGATCAATCTCTGGCCACCTTGCGTCATGCTCTGCAAGTACAAGCCGACCCACAACTGGCGCCAGTGATCGAGCACGTGGAATCGACACAGCAAGCGCTGGCGGCGGCACGCAAAGAAGCCGATCTGTTACTAACCCGCCCGAAACCGCAGCGCGACATGGCCGCCGTCGGTACCGCACTGGAAATGATGACCCACGCGGTCGGCGTTTTTGCCCCCGCAATTTCCACTTTGTCCGGTATTGCGGTCAAGTCGGATGCGCAGCTTAGCGACGGTTTGCAGGGCGCTCAGCTAACCTCCAGTTTGCGCAATATTGCGGGCCAGATAGGATCAGTCTTTGTCGCCCCGATAGTCGCTCAGCGGCCCTTGACCACTCAGGAAATCAACACGTTTTCCAAATTGTCCGGACAGATTGAACAGTTGTATTCGGTGATTGAGCTGCAATTGCATACGTACCAAGACAATCCGACCGTGGAAGTTGCCTTGAATACGGTGCGCGATCAATACCTTGGCGCTGGCCTGGGTTTCCTGGATGAGTTGTTCGTCATCGGGCGCAGTACGGGAAACTACGGCTTGAGTGCCCATGATGTGACCGCACGCTATGTGCCGAAAATGGCGGCGATCCCGCATCTGCGCGATCTGGTCCTGGCTGAGATGCTCAAACAAGCCGAAGATAAAAACAGGCACGCTGCCTATGTTCTATTGGCGGCAACCTGCCTGGGTGTTATCGCGCTGGGCATTTTCATGCTGCTCATGCGGGTGATACGGCAGCGCGTCCTGCGCCCGATTCTTGACGCTACCGATCTGTTCACGTCACTAGCCGAGGAGCGTCTGAACACCGCAATTCCGATACCGCGCCATGACGATGAGATCGGCGCCATGATGCGCGCGATACATGTATTGAAGGCGCACAGCGTGGCTAAAGTCAGCCTCGAAAAACAACGCGAGGAGCTGATTACCCAATTGCAGACCTTGTCCGACACCGATTTTCTGACAGGACTGATGAATCGCCGTGCATTTTTTTCGCAAGGCGAGCAGCAATTCGGGATCGCTCAGCGTTATCGGCGGCAGTTGGTGCTGATCCTGATGGATGTCGATCATTTCAAGGCAGTCAATGACCAGTACGGGCATCCGGGGGGCGATCAGGTGCTGCGGGGCGTGGCGGACCTGTGTCGGCGATATCGCCGCAAGGTCGATCTGCTGGCACGCTACGGCGGCGAGGAGTTCATCGCGCTGTTACCGGAAATCGATTTGTCTCAGGGGCTTGCCGTAGCAGAGAAATTGCGCAGCGCTATAGATGCCTGCCATTTGCAGCTGGACGATGGCCAGATCGTCAATGTCACCGCCAGTTTTGGCGTGGCGGCTTTTGATTCCGAGGCTGTTGATTGCGACAAGAGTCTTGAAAGCCTGATCGAACGCGCCGATCAGGCCTTGTATCAAGCCAAGCATGGTGGCCGCAACATGGTCGTGGCATCCCCGCAGCGCAAATTTGACGAATCGTTTTCGTCGTCTGATGCACCGATTTGAGATTGCAACCCTACGGGGAGCCCGACCGCAAGAAAGGAATTTCCATCAAGAAATTTTCCGACATGATTTGCTAGAATAGCGGGCTAATCTTCGGAGACATGGATGCACAAATTCCTTTTTCTTTTTACGCTGCTTTTCAGCCTTTTTTTGGCGCCATTCAGCCATGCGGCAACGTCACAGCAGCAACTTAATACGCTCTTTGACAGCGACTGGCAGTGGAACATGGGCGTTGTATGCTGAAAGCCTGGGCGGTGAAATGGGTTTCTATACCGATCCCTATTCGAAGTTCGGGCATCTCAACGATGAGTTGTTCCGGGCCGCCCGTCTTGTGGTCGATACCGGGATGCATGCGCTGGGCTGGACGCGGCAACAGGCGATCGACTACATGAACGTGAACACCGCCAATCCGCCGCACGACAACCAGGTTGAAGTCGATCGCTACATCGTCGATCCTGGCCAAGCCCTGGGTTACAAGATCGGCCAGCTGAAAATCAAGGCCTTGCGCGAAAGAGCGCAGCAGGAGTTGGGTAGCAAGTTTGACCTGCGGCGCTTTAACAACGCCGTCATCGACAATGGCGCCTTGCCGCTGGAGATGCTGGAAACGCAGATAAACAGCTGGATCGCCCAGCAGGCCGCAGCTGCCTAGGTGTTAGTACCTTGGTCGGCCTTGTGTTGGTTCAGGCCGGCTCAGGTGTAACGCTCCGCCAGCAATTTGGCGATCCAGTCGACAAACACCCGCACGCGCGACGACAGGTGTTTGTTGTGGGCGTACACCACGGATACCGGTAATGGCGCGGGCTTGAAATCCGGCAGCACTTCTTCAACGGCACCGCTCTCCAGCAACTCTTCCAGACCGAAGCGCGGCGCTTGTATCAACCCTAGTCCGGCGATGCAGGCGGCCAGGTAAGCCTCCGAGCTGGCTACCGAAATCTGGCCTGGAAGCTTCAGAAAACGCGGTTCGCCATCCTCCAGATATTCCCAGCCAAGGTCGCGTCCGGTGCGGCTGGAAAAATAATTGACCACCATGTGATGCTGCAAATCGCCCAAGGTCTGCGGCCGGCCCTGGCGATCCAGGTAAGATTTGGCTGCGCAGTTGATCTGTTCCATGCTGCCTATGCGACGCGCGATCAGGCTGGAATCGCTGAGCGGACCGGCGCGCACCACGCAATCGACCGCCTCGCCGATCAGGTCGACGAAGCGGTCGGTAGCGCTCAACTTGATCCGCAGGTTCGGATACTGCGCAAAAAAATCCGGCAACGCGGGAATCACCACTGTGTGCGCCAGGCGTTCCGGCAGATCGACCCTGATCACGCCGCGCGGCTGCAGTTGCTCGTGCTGGAACAGGGTATCGATATCTTCGAATTCGGCTAATAATCGGGTGCAGCGATCAAGGTAGGTGATGCCTTCATCGGTCAGCGTTACCTTGCGCGTGGTTCGCTGCAGCAGACGCACCCCGAGGTGTTTCTCCAGCGCCTGAACCGCATTGGTCACGGTTGCCGGCGGCAAGTTCAATTGCTCGGCCGCGCGGCTGAAGCTGCCCAGTTCAGCGACGCGTGAGAAGACTTCCATTGCTTGAATCCGATCCACGGCCGCTCCTGTTTCTTATTGTTAGTAATTTTCGAATAAAGAAATCATTTTATGCGCATTTATCAATTTGAGAGTGCGGACAATAATGTGTTCAACGCAGCCAGGTCTGGTTGTGCCTTTTCAATCGAATACGTGAAGTTACATGAAGGATGTCATTATGAAAATGCAAAAACTAGGTAATACCGGCCCGCAATCTTCCGTCATCGGCCTCGGCTGCATGGGCATGTCCGACTTGTACGGTCCGGCCGATGAAACCGAAAGCATCGCCACGCTGCACGCAGCAATCGATGCCGGTGTCAATTTGCTGGATACCGGCGATTTTTACGGCATGGGGCATAACGAGATGCTGATCCGGGATGCGCTGCGCACCCGCAATCGCGATCAGGTGCTGCTTAGCGTTAAGTTCGGCGGCATGCGCGATCCGGCTGGCAACTGGAGTGGTATCGACGGCCGGCCTGAGGCGGTGAAGAATTTCCTGGCTTACACCTTGCGCCGGCTCGGCACCGATCATGTCGATATCTATCGCCCGGCCAGGCTCGATCCGGCCGTGCCGATTGAAGAAACGGTGGGCGCTATCGCCGACATGGTGAAAGCGGGGTACGTGCGTCACATCGGTTTGTCGGAAGTCGGTGCGCAAACCTTGCGCCGGGCGCAGGCTGTGCATCCGATTTCGGATCTGCAAATTGAATATTCGCTGATGTCGCGCGGTATCGAAGCCGAGATCCTGCCGGTTTGCCGTGAACTCGGTATCGGCATTACTGCCTATGGCGTGTTGTCGCGCGGTTTGATCAGCGGACACTGGGGGAAAGACAAGGTGCTGGCGCCGAACGATTTTCGCGGCCGCAATCCACGTTTCACTGGTGATAATCTTGCACACAACCTGGCTTTGCTGGAAGCCTTGCATGTCATCGCGGCGGACAAACAGGCGACTGTGGCGCAGATTGCGATCGCCTGGGTAATGTCGCGCGGCGCGGATATTGTGCCGCTGGTCGGCGCGCGTCGCCGTGACCGCCTGGCTGAATCGTTGGGGGCATTGAATATTCAGTTGAGTGCCGACGATTTGGTGCGGATCGAGGCAGCCGTGCCGGCGGATGCAGTTGCCGGTGAGCGTTATGCACCGGTCATGATGGCGCATCTGGATAGCGAACGGCCGCACCCGGATTGAAGATTTCCCTGTGCCAGGTGCGGCACTATGCAGTGCAGCATGAAAGGCGGCGAGGCGTCTACCCGCAGGCGTCCCGATGGTCTTTGATGGCGCACCTGGATAGCTTCTTCCGCCTCCTCCATGGCTGCGATAATCGTGCGCGCCTTTTCCAGGAAGAGATGACCCTCTTCGGTTAGTTCCATGCGACGCGTGGTGCGGGTCAGGAGCGAGGTGGCCAGTTTCTGTTCCAGCCGCGACAATGCGCGGCTCAAGCCGGATGTGGTCTGGCCCAGCTGCTCGGCGGCGGCGCTGAGTGTGCCGCTGTCAACCACGGCGATAAAAATCCGCAGGTCGTCTGAGTGAATATTCATCGTTGAGTGTTGGGGGGCTAGTGGACGCCACCGCCATGGCTGCCAAGATTGGCCGGCGCGTCGTCTTCCATGCTGGCCAGGCCTTGCAGGATGCCGCAATCCTTGGCGGCTTGGCTCTTCTGGCATTGCTTGCGCAATTGCTTCAGTTGCGTCTGCAATGCCTTCAATTCGCTGATGCGGTTGGCGACATGCTCGATATGGTGGTCCAGCAAGGTATTGACTTCAGCACAGTTATCTTCCGGCAAGTCGCGAAACTGCAATAGTTTGCGCACTTCATCCAAGGTCATGTCCAGCGAGCGGCAATGGCGGATGAATTGCAGGCGTTCGATATGCGCTTGACCGTAAAGCCGGTAATTGCTTTGAGAGCGCGCTGCCAGCGGCAGCAAGCCTTCGCGTTCGTAATAGCGGATGGTTTCGACCGGACAGCCGGCCTGACTGGCCAGTTCGCCGATTTTGAGTGAAGTCATGTTCATGGTTGTTTTTTTCCTGTTGCTTCAAACTAAATCCTTGACCTTATAGTAGCTACAGGGTTTTAAATATGCAAGGAGTAATCAATTGCGTTATTTAACAAGACCCGAGTCAAGGAGAACCACACCATGGGCCGTTGTGAGCACGACCATCACGATCATCAACATGATCATCAGCATAAGCATGATCACCAGCATGAGCACGCTTGTGCACACGCCGGCACGCCGGCCGTCAGCCGCGCGCCATTGGTTGCCGGCGCCGAGCAGGCCGTGTTCCTGATCCAGAAGATGGATTGCCCGACGGAAGAAAAACTGATCAGGGACAAACTCCGAGGCATGGCCGGCATCGAGGCCATGCAATTCAACCTGATCCAGCGCGAACTGACGGTCCAGCATCGGTTGTCCTCGGTGGCCGCGATCGTCGCCACCTTGAAAGCACTGGACATGGAACCGGCGCTCAAATCGGATACGCTGACCGGCGCGGTTGATCTGACTGAAGGCATGGGCGATGGCGCTTTCAAGATATCCAGGAAAAAATGGTTACTGATGGCAATCTCCGGCATGACCGCAGTCGGCGCCGAGGTCGTGGCCTGGGGCGGTGGCCAGGAAAGTTCATGGCTGGTGATCGGCCTGGCGTTGATTGCAATCCTGAGCGGTGGCCTCGATACGCTGAAAAAGGGCTGGATAGCGCTACGGAATTTCTCTCTCAACATGAATTTCCTGATGTCGCTGGCGGTGATCGGTGCTGCCGTCATCGGCCAATGGCCGGAGGCGGCGGTTGTGATCTTCCTGTTTGCGCTGGCAGAAATGATCGAGGCTTTGTCGCTCGACCGTGCCCGCAACGCGATTAAAGGATTGATGGCGATGGCGCCGGATCTGGCGACTGTGCAAGACGCCGATGGCGAGTGGCGAGAAGTTGCCACCGGTGAAGTGGTGTTGGCTGCGCTGATCAGGGTCAAGCCGGGGGCGCGTGTGCCCTTGGATGGGCTGGTGACAGATGGCCAAACCACCATCAACCAGGCAGCAATCACCGGCGAGAGCATGCCGGTAGAGAAGCAGGCCGGCGATCAAGTGTTTGCCGGTACTATCAACGAGCGCGGCTCCTTTATCTATCGAGTGACTGCACTGCAGGCCAATTCGACCCTGGCGCGCATCGTCAAGAGCGTGCAGCAAGCACAAGGCGAGCGCGCGCCGACGCAACGCTTTGTCGATCAGTTCGCGCGCTATTACATTCCGGTGGTGGTGTTGGCCGCGATATTGGTCGCCACCTTGCCGCCATTGCTGATGGGTCTGACGTTTTATCCATGGTTGTACAAGGCACTGGTACTGCTGGTGATCGCCTGTCCCTGTGCGTTGGTGATTTCGACGCCGGTGACGGTGGTAAGCGGACTTGCGGCTGCTGCCAGGAACGGGGTATTGATCAAGGGCGGCGCGTACCTGGAGATGGGACGCAAGATCAAGGCGCTGGCATTGGACAAAACCGGCACGCTGACGCAGGGCAAGCCGCGCGTCACCGATGTGCAACTGGTGCAGCAGGTGACCGAATCAGCGGCCAACGTCGATGGCCGCCTGTTGTTGCAACTACAGCGTCAGGCAGCGAGTCTGGCCAGCCGTTCAGATCATCCGGTATCGGGCGCGGTTGTGGCGCATTGGCAAGCCTCGGGTCATGCCGAGAATTTGTTGGAAGTCGGTGCTTTCGAAGCGTTGACGGGTCGTGGCGTGCAGGGCGATATCGACGGCGAGCAATTCTATCTGGGCAATCATCGGCTGGTGCATGAAATGAATATTTGCAATCCAGCATTGGAGGCACGTTTGTCGGCGCTGGAGAGCGAAGGAAAAACCACGGTGGTGCTATGCTCGGCTTCGCAGCCTTTGCTGATTCTGGCGGTCGCCGATACGGTGCGCGATACGGCGGCGGAAGCGGTGGCCAGCTTGCATGCGATCGGGGTCGAGGCAGTCATGCTGACCGGCGACAATACACATACTGCGCAAGCCATCGCGGCGCAGGTAGGTATCAGCGATGCCCGTGGCGATCAGCTGCCGCAAGACAAGCGCGACGCCATCAATGCGTTGCGCCAGCGTTATGGTTACGTCGGCATGGTGGGCGACGGCATCAACGATGCGCCGGCGCTGGCGCAGGCCAATATCGGATTCGCGATGGGAGCGGCGGGTAGCGATACGGCGCTGGAAACGGCGGACGTGGCGCTGATGGATGACGACCTGCGCAAGATCGCAGATTTCATTCGTTTAAGTAAAAAGACGCACACGGTGCTGATGCAAAATATCACCTTGGCGCTGGGCATCAAGGCGGTCTTCCTGGTGCTGGCCTTGACTGGCGAAGCGACGTTGTGGATGGCGGTGTTCGCCGATATGGGCGCGAGTTTGCTGGTGGTGTTTAACGGATTGAGACTGGTGCGTGCATTGCGTACTTAATGCTTAATCATATATAGTCATTTGTAGCTGAGTTAAGGATGCGGTCAAATGACAAAACCACAAATAGAAGTCGTTTTCGATCAAGATACCTCCACGTTTACCTATGTGGTTTATGCTGCGGCGGGTAGCGAGTGCGCGATTATCGATTCGGTGCTTGATTATGATCCGATTGCCGGCCGCACTTCCACCGCATCGGCTGATCGTGTGATCGAGTTCGTGCGCAGCAAGGACTTGAAGGTGCAATGGTTGCTGGAAACCCACGCCCACGCCGATCACATATCGGCTGCACCTTATCTGCGCCAGCATCTGGGCGGCGCAATCGCCATCGGCAATCAGATCAGGGTAGTGCAGGGAGTATTCAAAAAAATCTTCAACCTGCAATCGGAATTTTTGCTGGATGGCTCCCAGTTCGATTATTTGTTCGCGCCTGACGAAGTTTTCCACATCGGCAGCTTGCGCGCGCAAGCATTGCATGTTCCAGGGCATACGCCGGCCGACATGGCTTATCTGGTAGAGCAGGATGTGGCGTTTGTCGGCGATACGCTGTTCATGCCGGACCTGGGTTCAGCACGCTGCGATTTCCCCGGTGGCAGCGCCAGCAGTCTGTACCATTCGGTGAGCAGGTTGTTGAGTTTGCCGCCGTCGACACGGCTGTTCGTATGCCACGATTATCCACCCGATGGCCGGGCTCCGGCCTGCGAGGCGAGCGTTGCCGAGCAACGCGCAAAAAACATCCATGTGCGCGATGGTATCAGCGAGAATGAATTCATCGCCATGCGTAATCGGCGCGATGCCACGTTGGGCTTGCCAACTTTGATGCTGCCGTCGATCCAGCTCAATATCTGTGCCGGTGTGTTACCAGCAGCAGAAGAGAACGGTGTGCGCTATCTGAAGATCCCGCTGGATGTCGTCTGGTGAAGTAACTAAAGAGCGGTGACGGCCATCTCTTGTATCTGCCCGGCGCCAGCTAACGATCAGCCGGCGTTGCGCCGGGGCAGCACGTAGATAAGAAGGTCGCCGATGGTCACTTTTTGACCAGCTTGAATCTTGCAGGTCTTGCGTAGTTCAATTTTGCCGTCGACCGCCACCACGCCGCTGGCAACCAGTGCCTTGCCGGCGCCGCCGCTGTCGCACACGCCGGTCAGCTTGAGCAGTTGATTGAGTTCGACGTAATCGCTGTTGAGGCGTAATTCCAGTTGTTGCATAGTATTCCGATGAGATAAATAAGTGTTCAGGTGTTGGCTGTGCGGTTCAACGCCAGCTGTGCCTGATCCAGCCAGACGTGCAGATGGTCCAGCAGATCCTGCTGACTGAACGAGCAGCTCTCTTCAGAGAACAGGCTGCCGGCTTCCAGTCGTCCGAGAAAATTTTCCGCCACTTCCGCAAAGCGGGGCGGCAGGGATGAGAGCAGCGCAGCCTGCGCACGCCAGGTTTTGCACAAGGCGGCCACGCTGCTGCCGTTATTGTGCAACGCGCTTACGGCATCGCGCAGTAGTTGAATGGTGTCTTGGTGCTGCATGTTGTAACTATCTGGTTTAGTGAATGGTTGGTCTAATGTGTCAGTCCCGCCAATACGAACAAGCCGATCGCGGCCGCGAAGGCAATGCCCCACACGGCCGAGCGCTGGCTAGGGAGATCTTTCAGGTACAAGACGGTATAGGCGATGCGGGCGATGATGAAGATCACTGCCAGCAAATTCAATATATTTTGCGCCGCATGTACCTGCTGCGCAATGATTACACCGGCGGCAAAAAACGGGAACGCCTCGAAATGATTACGATGCGCATAGTCGGCACGACGCCGTATTCCCGATTGTTTCTCCAGCCAGGCGCGCGGTTCGGCGTTGTTAAAGTCGGGGCGGCCACGCTTGGCGATCACGATCGTAAATACCGGCATCAATCCAGCTATCAGTACGCACCAATAAGCGATTGTCATAGGTATTCCCGGTTAATGAGACATTCTGAGACACTCCGTTAGAGTGTCTTTACTTCAAAAGTATTGCAGGATTTGACTTCGCCGCTGCTGACACCCTGCTTGAACCAGCGTACCCGTTGCGCCGAAGTGCCATGGGTAAACGAGTCCGGCACGACATAACCCTGTTCCTGTTTTTGCAAGGCATCGTCGCCGATCGCCGTAGCGGCGTTCAAAGCGCCTTCGACATCACCTTGCTCCAGGATGCTGCGCGCCTGGTTGGCGTGGAAGGCCCAGACTCCGGCCAGGCAATCGGCTTGCAGTTCGAGCCGCACCGACATGGCGTTCGCCTGTGCTTTCGACATCTGGCGTTCGGCGCTGTGGACCTTGTCCATGATGCCCATCATGTTTTGCACGTGATGGCCGACTTCATGGGCGATCACGTAAGCTTGCGCAAATTCACCGGATACATGAAAGCGCTGCTGCATCAATTGATAAAAGCTGAGGTCGATGTATACCTTGCGGTCACCGGGGCAGTAAAAAGGGCCGGAAGCGGTTTGGCCGGTGCCGCATGCGGTGCCGGTGGCGCCGGAAAACAGCACCAGGGTCGGCGGCGCATACGTCTTGCCATTGGCGCGGAAGATCTGGGTCCAGACGTCTTCGGTATCGGCCAGCACGGTGCGCACGAATTTGGTCTGCCGGTCTTCCGCCGGTGCCGCGCGTCTGGGCCCGGGGGCTTGCTGCGATTGCGTCTGCGGCTGGCTGACCGGGCCGCCGCTTAGCAGGCTGATGATGGTAGTCGGGCTGATGCCGAAGAAATAGGACGCCACCAGCGCAATGGCGATAGTACCAAGTCCGATGGAGCGGCCGCCGCCGAAACCACCACCGCCGCCACCGCCATCGTCACTGCGGCGGTCTTCGACGTTGTCACTTTCCCGATTGCCTTCCCATTTCATGGCTGCTTCCCCTGTTAATTGTTAGTTAGCAATTCTAACGGAATAGCCACAGCGGGCAACACATTGGTGCAAAACTACGGTCAGATATTGTGAAAACTATTTGATTTATTTGAAATCCCATTTCATCTGTTCGGCAATCGGAATGTGTTTTGCCGATTCGACGCAGAGTGGAATGTAGTCGGTGAAGCGTGGCGCTGGCTGGATCCCTTCGGCAAGCAGGTTTTCGTTGCTAAATACATAATTCAGGCCGGCAAACGCACCGTACAGCTTGAGTGCGCGCAGCAGCAGCCGATCGTTGCATTCCGGTACGCATTCACGCATGCGTGGCAGCAGGGTGGCGATAGCATCCGGCGTGATTTGCTTGTAAGTAGGGCCGATCGGCTCGATGCCGCGAGCGGCGGCCAGCGCCAGGTCGATTTCGCGGAACGATACGCTGGAGCCGAGTCCGGCCGAGATATGGAATACGTTGTGTGTCAGCGTATCTTTCTGGGCCAGGTCGATGATGGCCTGGGCACACCAGTCAACCGGCACCACATCGACTTTTTCATCGAGCGAGGTGGTCAGTGCGCCTAGCAATTGCCAAACCATGAAGACCCAGAAAATACTTTGCGACGGTGCGCAACCCAGCTTGGTGTGGCCGACAATAATCGACGGCCTGACATAAACCACCGGCAGGTCGGGATACATGTCGCGCAATTTCTTTTCGCCCAATGCCTTGGAGCGGGTATATGCCACCAGGTGCTCGCCGCCGAGCGGCAGGTCGATCCGTTCTTTTACCACGGCGTTGATGCCGGCGCCTTCACCGCAAGCCATGGCGGTGCCGATGTACATGAAGCGCTTCAAGGCGGGCCGCTGATGCATCAGCTTGCCGAGCGCCACGGTGCCATCGACATTGATTGTTTCGAGCAAAGGATGATTCGAGAAAGTAGCCAGCGCAGCTGAATGGATCACTATCGATACCCGATCCAGGCGCGGATCGTTGCTAACGCTATCAAGTTCCGACAAGTCGGAGCAAAGGATTTGATCGACGCTGATTTGTGCAACGTCAGCCGCACTCGCGCCCAGCAACTGCAAATTTTCGACAACCCTGGCGTGCGCTGCAGCAGGAGTTTCCGCCCGCGCCAACAGCAATAGATTTTTACCTAGACCGCGATGAATTGCTTCGACTGCATTGGCGCCACCTAGAAAGCCGGTCGCACCGGTCATCAAAATTAAATTATTCATGAAAGGCGTGTGCTCTTGTAACTTATCTAAAGTGAGTTGATGGTTGCCTGCTGTTTGGGCTGGCTACGGGTAGTTTATGACGATGGGTTGCTTGCTAAACCTGGCGACTTGACTTTTTGTTATGATTTTTCATGCGTCGCGCAAGATTGCAAATGCACATATAGACATCGTAACGCGCGATTCTATAGTAGGGTTGACAAACCGATACAAAGATTTACAAAAAATTTCATGTTACGAATGTGACATTCCTTTTTTGATTATCAAATTCGCATGCTGAATGAATGTTGCATAACATTTAAATTTGCTTTCTGTGAACTTTCGTCAGATAAAAAGTGACCAAAGGTTAAAGAAAGAACTACCGGGTCATATTATCGGGCAACGCTTTTGCCTGGGATGCCCGTTGGGAAGTCCTTCGGGGGGGGGGGGGCGTTCTACATTCGGTCCTGCCTTGTCCTGCGTTTTGTCCTGCGTCGATAGCCGTTATTCAGTCTTCGGTTTTCAGTCTTTAATCCTATCTCGGCATGACCAGGATGTGCGCGCGATGAACCGCCAAATTGGGAGTCAACATGTTCTATTGGATCGCAGCGCTGCTTATCGGCGCTATGGCATTAATGCAGTTGCGCGTCAGCGCCTGGTTTTGGCTGCTTGCCATCCTGCTCTGGATCGGGGGCGGATTCTGGCTGGCCGGGATCGGTCTGCTGGCAGCGATACTACTGTTGCTGCTGTTGGTGATTCCGGCCCTGATCGTGGCCGTCAAACCATTGCGGTACAGCCTGCTGAGCCGTCCGATATTGAAAGTATTCCAGCGCATCTTGCCGCGCATGTCGCAGACCGAGCGCGATGCAATCGAGGCCGGCACTACCTGGTGGGACGCCGAACTGTTTTCCGGCAAACCGGCCTGGGACAAGCTGCTTCAACTGGCGCCGCCGAAGCTGACGGAGGAAGAGCAGGCTTTCTTCGATAACGAAGTCGAGCAGTTGTGCGGCCTTGTCAGCGACTGGGACAGCACCGAGGTATGGCAAGACCTGCCGCCGCAGGCCTGGCAGTTCGTCAAGGAGAAAGGCTTCCTTGGCATGATCATTCCCAAGCAATATGGCGGCAAGGAATTCTCTGCTTACATGCATTCGCAAGTGATCATGAAGTTGTCGTCGCATTGTTCAGCTGCGGCGATTTCGGTGATGGTGCCGAACTCGCTGGGGCCGGCTGAATTACTGTTGCAATACGGCACTGAAATACAAAAGGATTATTTCCTGCCGCGGCTGGCCGCCGGCGAGGAAATCCCGTGTTTTGCCTTGACCAGTCCCTACGCCGGTTCCGACGCGGCGGCGATCCCGGATATCGGCGTGGTGTGCGTAGGCAGCTACGACGGCCAGGAAATGCTGGGTTTCAGGATCACCTGGGACAAGCGCTATATCACGTTGGCGCCGGTAGCGACGGTGCTGGGGCTGGCGTTCCGGGTCCATGATCCGGATCAATTGCTGACGACCGATGGCATGACAGACCTGGGTATTACCTGCGCGCTGATCCCGGCCAATCATCCCGGAGTGGTGACGGGGCGCCGTCACTGGCCTTTGAATGCGGTGTTCCAGAACGGTCCGACCTCAGGTAAAGACGTTTTCATCCCGCTCGACTGGGTGATTGGCGGCCGCGAACAGATCGGCAAGGGCTGGCGCATGTTGATGGAATGCCTGGCCGCCGGCCGCGCAATTTCGTTGCCGTCTTCGACTGTCGGTTTTTCCAAGCTGGCGGTACGTGGCACCAGTGCTTATGTCGCGATGCGGCATCAATTCCGTATTCCGATCGGCAAATTCGAAGGAATACACGAAATGCTGGCGCGCATGGGTGGCAACCTGTATCTGATGGATGCGGTGCGCAGACTGTCGGCGCTGGCGGTGGATGCCGGAGAAAAACCTTCGGTGATTTCGGCAATCTCCAAATATCACGTGACCGAGCGCGGCCGGGTCCTGGTCAATGCCGGCATGGATGTGTTGGGTGGCAAGGGTATTTGCATGGGGCCGAATAATTTCCTGGCGCGCAGTTATCAGCAGATGCCGATCGCGATTACGGTTGAAGGCGCAAATATCCTGACGCGTTGCCTGATCATTTTCGGCCAGGGTGCGATTCGTTGCCATCCTTACGTGCTGAAAGAAATGAGTGCCGCCGGCGAGATGGATCAAGGCAAAGCCCTGGTTGAATTCGACCAGGCATTCTTCGGGCACATCAGTTTTGTGTTCGCCAATTTTTCACGGACGTTGCTGGCCGGATTGTCTAGCGGCAGTTCGCCAGGTGCGCCGCGGGCAGCGCCGCAAGAGTTGCGGCATTTTTATCGCGCGGTTAACCGCATGTCGGCAGCGTTCGCCTTGCTGAGCGATATGTCGATGTTCATATTCGGCGGCGCATTGAAATTCCGCGAGCGCATCTCCGGACGGCTGGGTGACATACTGTCGCAACTGTACATGATATCCAGTGTACTCAAGCGCTACGAGGATGACGGCCGGCCGCAGGAAGATTTGCCCTACGTGCACTGGGCGATACAAGATGCCTTGCATCAGGCGCAGGAAGCCTACCTGAGTGTGCTGGATAATTTTCCGAATCGCATCGTGGCATTCCTGTTGCGTTTGATCGCCTTTCCTTTCGGCCGGCCTTACCAGTTGCCATCTGACGCACTGGACAGTACGGTAGCCCGGATCATGCAAACCAACGGCGACAGCCGCGACCGGCTGACCGCCGGCATGCACATGCCAAGTGCAGAGCAATCGCCGCTTGCCTTTGGCGAGCTGGCTTTTCAGTTGATCCCGCAGGTGGTTGCAATCGAAGCGCGGCTCAAGCCGGCGTTCCAGGCTGGTTCGCTGGCGTCCATGCCGCAAAGCCTGATCGAGATGCCGCACTGGATAGCCGCCGCGGCAGCCAGCGGCGACATCACCGAGCAAGAGCAGCAGGTGTTGCAGGACTATGCGCGTTACGGCGATACCAGTGTTCAGGTAGATGATTTCCCGCAGGATTTCAACCTGCTGGAATCGGTACAGAAGCGCATGCAGGCGCAGTCTCAGGCTCAGCGCTAGCGGGGGGCTTAAGCACAACAATCATAGAATTCAACAACGGAATTCAACAACGGAATTTGCAACAAGTACGAAAGAAATCAAATGACTACCCTGGTGCAGCCGGGCCTGAAACTGCGGCCCCTGGAACGTAACGATTTGCACTTTGTGCATCAGCTCGACAACAACAGCAACATCATGCGCTATTGGTTCGAAGAGCCGTACGAAGCGTACGTCGAACTGGTGCAACTGTACGACCAGCACGTACATGATCAAAGCGAACGGCGTTTTATCCTGGAAAGCGACAACGGCGAAATGGTGGGGCTGGTCGAGCTGGTCGAGATCACCCACATTCATCGGCGCGCGGAATTCCAGATTATTGTTGCGCCGGGTGCGCAGGGCAAGGGTTATGCCGAACGCGCAACCCGGCTGGCGATTGAATACGCGTTCTGCGTGCTCAATTTATACAAGCTCTACCTGTACGTCGATAAGGAAAACCAAAAGGCGATCCACATTTATCAAAAATGCGGATTTGAACTGGAAAGCGAGCTGAAAAGCGAGTTTTTCATCAACGGCGTGTATCGCGACGCGGTTCGCATGTGCATGTTCCAGCCTGAATATCTGGCTAAACGACCGCGTTGAGATGTTTTTCCGGCTCGACAGGTTTCCGAAAGGCAAGTTAATCGCGTGCCGGTGCGATCATTTCTGCATAATCGTACAAGGCGCCGAGAATTTCTTCACCCCGTTCGTCTGCGGATTCCGATAAATTATCGATCTCTTCAAACAGCATATCCACCGTGCGTGCCTTGCCTTCGCCATCGAACAGGCGGGCGGCGCGGTGCTCTTCCCAGCGCTGCTGGTCTTCCGCAGTCAAGGTTTCAGGGAAGTTGCGGGCGCGGTAGCGGAACGCCAGTTCTTCGAGGCGCTGATCGTCAAAGCTGAAAGATGCAGCAAGGGCAGCCGCCAGCTTTTGCGGCGGCAGAGCGCGCAATTCATTCAATTTGCGGCGATCGTTATTGCCGATGAACCCGCCATACAAGTCTTCGTCGACATCGTTAGCGGCTTCTTCCGGGCGCTGGAACACCTGGCGCCATAAGCCGCTGAGATCAGGCGCCCGGGCTGCAATCTCGGCATGGCGCAACGCCAGCGGAATATCTATACCCCAGCGCGCAGCCATGTCGGCCGACAGCGTTTGCAATTTGTTGATCACCATCGGCGATTTATTCAGATGCACCGATTTCAACGGTAATCGCGTTACACCCTCAGGCAAGGCGTCGGTTTTGCTGAACAGCCGGGTACGTACGGTATCCGCATCCATGGAAAATAGTTCGCTGGGATCAAACGCCAAATCCCAGGCCAGTATTTCGTTCTTGTTGGTGGGATGCACACCAAGCGGCCACATGACCGCGAGGCAGCCGCGTTCGGCGGGGAACATGCCGGAAATATGCAGGAACGGGCGCGGTGTCGGCAAGCCGATTTCAGCGCCGGCGCGATCTTTCTTGTGTAGCGCGAGGCAGAAATCGAATAATTTCGGTTGATGCTGCCGGATCAATCGCGCCAGGGCTATCGTCGCCCGCACATCGGACAGCGCATCATGCGCGGCTTCGTGGCTGAGGCCATTGGCGGCGGTCAGGTGTTCCAGGCGAAAACTCGGCCGTCCCTCGTCGTTGACCGGCCATTGGATACCATCCGGGCGTAAGGCGTATGCGGTGCGCACCACATCCAGGATATCCCAGCGGCCGCACTGGTTTTGCCATTCGCGCGCATAAGGATCGATCAGGTTGCGCCAGAACAGGAAACGCGTGACCTCGTCGTCAAACCGGATCGTGTTGTAACCGACGCCTATGGTGCCAGGCTCGGAAAACGCTTTTTCAATCTGTGCCGCGAACTGGTATTCGGCAACGCCGCGTTCCAGGCATACCTGCGGCGTGATGCCGGTAATCAGGCAAGACTGCGGATCAGGCAAGAAGTCATTTGCCGGTTGGCAATACAGCATGATCGGTTCACCGATTTCATTCAATTCGGCATCCGTGCGGATTGCTGCAAATTGCGCCGGACGGTCGCGTCGCGGTTGTACGCCAAAAGTTTCGTAGTCGTGCCAGAGGAAGGTATGCGTTGACATTGATGAGGGCTAACGTGCTTGAGGGAGGTGCAGCAGTTTACAGGCATCTTTCCACGCCTGTATAGCAGTTTTACAACGCTTTAAGCCAAATCGTAAGAAACACTGAAATAGGGCTTTTAGCCCCTTAAATTCACCAAACTGATAACTGCTATTGGCAATCGAAATTGGATAATTAATGGGGAAACGCTATTCTGATTGTGCGACGCAACAATTGGCTTGCGGTGAACGCAAAACGAAAGAGGAAACTATCATGTCTACAATGACAATCAGCAACAGTTCTAGCATTTCCCGTCCAGCTTCTTCGGTACAAGTTGCCGGCATTTTCAGCGGTGTCGCTGCTTTCTTCAAGCGCGTCGGCAATGCTTATGAGCGTTCGGAAGCAGCACGTAAAGAAGCTTACCTGGCAGAAGCAGTCGATTTGTACGACCTGGAATATCGCATGCAACGCCTGGACCGTGAAAGCGCCCAGACTGCAGCTTGGATCAAGGGTTTCTAAGTTTAAGTATAACGTCAGGTTTTACGGCAGTTAATTGCCGGCAGTAAGCAGTAGTTTTAAGTAGTAGTTGCAAGTAGTAGTTGTAAGTAGTAGTTGTAAGTAGTGCTTCAGTATCATGCATTTCATCCATATCACTGCGTAGCAGTCGGGCATCCCGCCGGCATTGGCCGTCAGACCGGGTTGCCCTGCTGCTCACACAGTGCATTTCTGTTCACGCTTCCTGGTATTAATTCCTGCCATTCATTCAGTTTGATTCCGTCACCAGCGTGAAATGCTCGACGACTGGCGCCACTGCGAAAAATGGCCCGACTATCGCACGCCATTCGGCAAATGCCGGCGATTCGCGAAAGTCCACAGTATGGTTTTCCAGCGTTTGCCAGGAAATCGTCAGCACATAGCGTTCCGGCGATTCAATGCCCTTGTGTACCTTGAAACCGGCAAAACCTTTGGCTTTGCTGATGATTTGTTCAACTCCGCGTTGAATGGCGGCATCAAATTCCTGTTGTTTACCGGGTTGGATGCGGATATCGGCTAATTCGAGAATCATGGGGATTTCCATCGTTGTTGGTTGGCGGAATCTGGATTGTCGCATTTTTAGCGGCAATCAACCTTTGTGGATTCCTTGCTGATTGACTATGCTGAAAGCATAACCAGTCATAGGAGACCATCATGTTGGGCAGACAACGACTTTATTTCATGTTGCCGGACGTTTCCAGTGCACGCAGCACACTAGACGAATTGCTGTTGGCCCGGGTCGGGATTCGGCACATTCACTTCTGGGGCGCTGACGGGACATTGCCAGCAGATATGCCTGAAGCCAATGTGTTACACAAAACCGATCTCGCCAATGGAGCAGAAATAGGCTTGCTGGCAGGCGGTGTGCTAGGTCTGCTGCTGGGCATGTGGCTGGTGTATTTCCCTCCGGAGTGGGTGCACCTGAACTGGCTGGCGTTGGTGGGTTTGACGCTGGCCGGAGCGGTGCTGGGTAGCTGGATGTCAGGAATGGCGGCGGCGGCGCTGCCCAATTCCCGCCTGAAAGCGTTCCATGCAGGGATTGAAGAGGGCAAGATATTGCTCCTGATCGACGTGCCGTTCAAGCGTGTGCCGGAAATTGAGGAGCTAATCGAGAAGCGTCATCCGGAAGCCGCTTTCTCTGGCGTGGAAAAACATCTTCCGGTCTTTCCATAATTTCATCGGACTAGCGATAATAAACACCGGCCATCCCGCCGGTGTTTTTTTATGCCGGTTGCGCTGTAATTCTTCCTGATTTCCCTCTCATTTTTTGCTGATCGATTGTTATTTTGTTGTTAGCTTCGTACACTACCTTCCGGTTAAAAACAAAATCAATCATACGGTTTTACGGTGTCCGCCCGGCTCAGTTAGTACCTGACCCAGTCATGGCAGGCAGGTAAATCGACATACAGGGAGGAAATGCATGGCAGCTTCTTATTTTCCCAAATGGCGCCTGCGCGCCAGCACGGCGGATGGGCAGGGGCAGGTTATTGCTGCCGACGAGCGTTTGCCGTGGCCCCAGACGTTCGCCATGGGGGTGCAGCACGTTGTAGCGATGTTCGGTTCGACGGTGCTGGCGCCGCTGCTGATGGGTTTCGATCCTAACCTGGCGATTTTCATGTCGGGCATCGGCACTTTGCTGTTCTTTGTCCTGGTGGGCGGCCGGGTACCGAGCTACCTTGGTTCCAGCTTTTCTTTTATCGGCCTGGTGATTGCAGTTAGCGCTTACGGCGGCCATGGACTCAATCCCAATCTTGGCGTGGCGTTGGGCGGTATCATTGCCTGCGGCGTGGTGTATGCGCTGATCGGTTTGCTGGTGATGGCGATCGGTACGCGCTGGATCGAAACCCTGATGCCGCCGGTAGTGACCGGTGCGGTGGTGGCCGTGATCGGGCTCAATCTGGCGCCGATTGCGGTGAAGGGTGTCAGCGGCAATAATTTCGATGCCTGGATGGCGCTGGGGACGGTCTTATGCGTCGGCGGCGTTGCCGTGTTTGCGCGCGGCATGCTGCAGCGACTGCTGATACTGGTCGGCTTGATGCTGGCGTATGTGATTTATGCGCTGCTGACCAATGGCGCCGGGCTTGGCAAGCCGATTGATTTCGGCATCGTTGCCAATGCTGCCTGGTTCGGCATCCCGCATTTTTCCGCACCGGTCTTCAAGGCCGATGCGATGGCTTTGCTGGCGCCGATTGCGATTATCCTGGTGGCGGAAAACCTGGGACATATCAAGGCGGTAGCCGCCATGACCGGGCAGAATCTCGATAAATACATGGGCCGCGCCTTCGTCGGCGATGGCCTGGCGACGATTGTGTCAGGCAGCGTCGGCGGCACCGGCGTCACCACCTATGCTGAAAATATCGGCGTGATGGCGGTGACCAAGATTTATTCGACCTTGGTATTCGTGGTGGCGGCTGGCCTGGCAATCATCCTGGGTTTTTCACCGAAGTTCGGCGCCGTGATTCAAACCATTCCAGGTGCAGTGCTGGGCGGCGTTTCGATTGTGGTGTTCGGCCTGATAGCGGTCTCGGGCGCGCGCATCTGGGTTGAAAACAAGGTGGATTTTTCGAACAATCGCAATTTGATCGTTGCCGCAGTAACCTTGGTGCTGGGGGCCGGCGACTTTACCTTGAAGCTTGGTCAATTTTCCTTGGGCGGCATCGGCACCGCGACTTTTGGCGCGATTATCCTGCATGCTTTGTTGCGGGAAAAGAAGGCCTGAGTTAGGCCTGGTGTTTTGTTCGCGCATAAAAAACTGCGCAAGGGTATGCCTTGTGCAGTTTTTTTATAGTTCAATGCTTCTGCAACGCGCCAATCACTAGCGTTGTAGTCGCATAAGCAATGCCTAGCAGGCAGACTGCAGTCCAGCCGCCATTGACCCAGGCCAGCGCGGCACTGGCCGCACCGAGTGCGCCGCCGACAAAAAAGATGCCGACGAATAAACCGTTCAATCGTCCGCGCGCTTCCGGCTGCAACAGGTTGATGGCGCGCCGGCCCAAAGTCTGATCGGTGGTGACGCCGGCATCCAGGCCGATCGCGGCGAGCACCAGCAGGCCGACCGCCAGCAACGGATGGGTGGCAATCGTAAAGCCGCCCCAACCGGCGCCGGCGACACCGGCCAGCAGCAGTGCGGTGATCATCAGCAGATGCGCGGCCAGGCTGGCGGGCCGGCTCCATCCGCGGTCGCCGATGCGGCCGGCGAGCGGCGCTGCAATGGCTCCGGCGGCACCCGCCAGCGCAAACAGGGCGATATGGCGCTGATTCAGATTGAAGGGCGATTGCGTCAAAAGCAGCGCAACGGCGGTCCAGAACAGGCTGAAGGTAGCCATCGCCAATGCGGCGGTCAACGCGCGCCGGCGCAGGACCGGCTGGCTCAGCAGCAAATTCCACAGGGATCCGATCAAGGCCAGGTAAGACAGGCTGGCAACCGGTTGCCGGGTTGGCAGTGTGCGGCTTAAAGTGGCTGCCACCACTGCTACCGATGCGGTCAGCACCAGATACAGCAAACGCCAGCCGCCGAGATCCACCAGCAAGCTGGCCAGCGGCCGCGATAGCAGAATGCCCAGCATCAGGCCGCTCATCACATTACCGACCACTCTGCCGCGATACGCTTCGCAAGCCAGCAGGGCGGCCAGCGGCACCATGATCTGGATCGCGCTGGAGGCGCTGCCCGCCAGGAAGATCGCCAGCAAGAATACCCAACTCGAAGTCGACACGGCCGCCGCTGCCAAGGCCAGCGCGCAGCAAGCCAGCAGGCGCACGATCAACTGGCGGTTTTCCAGCAGATCGGCCAGCGGCACCAGCAGGATCAGGCCGGCGGCATAGCCCAATTGCGGCAGCATGGCGACCATGCCGCTCAAACGGGAATCAAGGCCCAGCGCAGCCGCAATCGGGGCGATCAGGGTCTGAGTTGCAAATAGGTTAATGACTGTAATCCCGACTGCGGTAGCAAACAATATTTGCAGCGCGGCCGGGATCCCGTCATTTGCAGCATGCGCGGTGACTGTTTGCGAGGCAGGATAGGTGGCATTGGGGGGCAAGGGTGCGTTCATGACATTTTTCGTGTGGCGTAGCACGGTATGGCTTGCAGCGGGAGCGGAGTAGTCCTGTCCCTGGCAAACGGTTTTCAATGGGGGTGATTGTGCATCTACGATCTTTATGCTACAAGTGAATTATTATCATAACTATTATGCGAGTTTGTTGTGAATACTCACGATATCGAGGCTTTCGTGGCCGTGGTCGAGACCGGCTCGATTGTTGCGGCTGCAACCCGCCTGCATCTGACGCAGCCGGGCATCAGCCGGCGCGTCCAAAGCCTGGAAGACAGGTTGGGAGTCGCCCTGCTGGAACGCCAGTCGAAACCGCTGAAACCTACCGCTGCCGGCCGCGAGGTTTATCAGCGTGGCCGCCGTGTGCTGGGATCGGTTGCGGATTTGCTGGCCGGCGTAGAACCGGGTTCGGAGGCGAGCGGTGAGTTTCGTCTGGGCGTGGCACCGTTTCTGGCGGAACTGGCCCTGACCCACCCGATTGATCGCTTACGCGCTGAATTCGCCAAGTTGACCTTGCGCATCACAACCGGTTGGTCGCCGACCTTGCTGACTCTGCTGGAAAGCAATGCGATCGATGCCGCGGCAGTGGTTTTGCCAGACGACGTGATGCCGCCCAATACACTGACGACACATTTGCTTAGCCACCAGATGCCGGTGATCGTGGCGCACCGTGAAGCGGGATTGCGCGAGGGCCGCTTGTCGTTGCAGGAACTGGCATCGCAAGCCTGGGTCTTGAACCAGGATGGCTGCGGCATCCGCCGCTCGATCCGGCATGCGCTGGACGCTGCGCGTTTGCCGGTTGATGTTGCGGTCGAAACTTTCGGCACCGAACTGCAGTTGTCGTTGGTGGCGCGCGGGGTTGGCATCGGCATGGTCATGCCTGGCGCCTTGGCGCGCAGTGCATTTCGCGATCAGTTGCGGGTGTTGCAGGTAGCGGAATTCAAGGCCGGCGTGAATACCTGGCTGGTGCACGCCCGCGCACCGGGACGGTTGGCGGCGCCGATCGCGCGTTTACGCCAGGATATGAGCGAGATGCTGGATGCGGAGGAGCATTTGCTGGTTTGAACCGGCAGTTGTGGCATAGGTTCGCCATGATGAAAATCATGGGGCCCCGTAGAATACGCATACATAGGAGATAGGAGGCAGTCATGGAAATGAAGCGCATCAATGCCGGCAAACTACGCGCTATCGGATATGAACCGCGAGAGCGTACGCTGCGGGTCGAATTCGAGGATGGAAGCATAATAGATTATTCGGGTGTCGGGAACGAGGTCTGGCGCCGGCTGTCGACCACGGGTTCGGCGTGGAGCTATTACCGCGACAACATAGAAGAGGAATTCACAGGTCGTCGAGGTGTCGCGCGCACCGAAAAGAAGCCTGATAATCCCCTCGACGAACTGTTCAAAGCTGCCAGCGACGATGCAGAACCTTAATCGGTGGATCGATATTATTTTTTCGTAATTCCAAGATACGAGACAAGTAGCCATGGCATATTCCACAATTGAGCGCTGGCACGAAATTGTCAGGTCGCGTGACATCACCTCATTGAAAGCATTGCTCGCCGATGATGTGGTGTTCGAATCGCCGGTTGTTCACACCCCCCAAAGTGGTAATGCGATCACGAGCAAATACCTTGCCGCCGCGTTGCATGTCTTAAACAATGGCCCGTTCCGATACTTGAATGAATGGCTCGGGCCTGATTCCGCAGTGTTGGAGTTCCAAACAACCTGCGACGGAATCCTGATCAACGGTGTGGACATGATTACGTGGAACGACAAGGGCCTGATTACACACTTCAAGGTGATGATCCGCCCGCTAAAGGCTGTCAACAAAATTCATGAATTGATGGGTCAGATGCTTCAGCGTGACGCAGCACAACAGCGATAAAATTGGTATCTCTCCATAATGCCGTTAAGTTAAGCCACGAACGGTATTCTTTAGATGGACCAATGCGGTCACTCCGTCATCCCCGCGAACGCGGGGATCCATGTTGCACAGTATGGTGGTTAAAATGGATTCCCGCGTTCGCGGGAATGACGTACCAAGCGCTATAACCGGTAACCTTAACTTAACGGCATTAGTATCTCTCCACAATTTGTGTGGCGATAGCGACTGCGAACTATCGGCCACGAAAGGACATTCGCGAACCTAGCCAGGTTGATGTTGCTTAGCCAATATCTGTGTGGCAGCATACAACGAATACTTTTTTCACAATCAGGCTATCCACCAACATGAGCGCCTCCACCTTGCTGCTTTCCTTGTTCAAGTACAAAGCCTGGGCCAATGCGGAGCTGTTCACAGAGCTTCAGAAATTGGACCCGGTAACTCATCATGCTGAGCGGCAAAATGCAATCCGCATCCTGAACCATATCTTTGTGGTAGACCGCATCTTCGCAGCCCATCTGTCTGGCTCCCCTCATTCCTACGCAGCTACAAACACGGCCGAGACGCCCACGCTGCGAGAATTGCACAGTGTCGTGACTGAATCGGACAGTTGGTACATTGAGTACATTTCCAAGTTGCGTCCGGAGCTTCTGTCTGAGTACGTGTCGTTTCGGTTTACGGACGGTGGGCAGGGGCGAATGTCACGGGAAGAAATACTTGCCCACGTTGCGACGCACGGCGGCTACCACCGTGGCGCGGTTGGAGGTATTATGAACCGGGCTGCGGTTCCTCCCCCGCGCGACATATTTACCGCCTATCTGCATAAGTCCGAGCCCGAGCGACGCGAACCAAATCGGATAGTCGAAAACCTCTAACCCCCAACCATAACTCCACGCGAGGCGTCACCCTCGGGCGACTCCTCGCAAAGAGGAGATGGCAGGAATCGACCAAGAGCAGTCCCTCATCGTCTAAAGGAATCCGTTGGTTTTTCGTCTGCTGTTCGTAGGAAAGCAGACATCCATGATGTATCAGCGAAAGGGCGGCAGTGCGGACATTGTCGCCCCTGGATGCATTCAAAGCCAAGCGCGCTCGCATGATTATCTTGCCGGATAGCGCTACCCTGGGAAGTCTGTTAGGCCAGGCGTTGTTGAACCACTCGGGCCGGGCGTACGGGCGACATTCATGACCCAGCACACCATGACGAAGTAGCCGACAAGCGCCGTGAGTTCCACCGTCCCCGGCTGCCCAAAACAGGAGAACGCCTCAGCATAGGTTTCATCACTGACCCCATGCCTGAGCATCAACTCTCTAACAAAATCGACTGCGCATGCTTCGTTAACGGGCAGACCTCGCGGTCGCCTTCCCGCTGCTAGTGAATTGATTGCCTCCGGGGGCACGCCTGCCTTGATGGCCAAAGGCACATGAGTCTGCCATTCAAACTGGTTCCCCGTTTCCCTTGCAACGACACAAATGACAAGTTCGCGGATGATGTCCGGCAGCGCCCCATCAAATCGCAAGGCTTCACCAGTCTTCCCGATGCGTTCCATCAGCACTGGCGTCTGTAGCAACGGGATGAAAGGACCGAAGATTGCCTTACGCGGGCCGTTAATGATGGCGTCCGCCGCTGTCCGCTGCGCTTCGCTCATGGCATCGCGCTCGGGAATGGGTAATCGTTCCGATGTTGAAAAGCCAAACCCCTGCGGGGTATTTCTGAGATGGGTAGGGTTATTCATCAATACTCCTTAGCGAAAATTATGGCGACGTACCTCTCGCCACAGGTAGAAAGCGCTTAAAAGCAAGCCGGCTGCCGACAGCGCCATGGCATAGTTCAAGGCAGTGGAGTAATCTGCGGTGAAACGGCCAATGGCAGCGGACGCAACAGGACCCATCAATTGTCCAAACGCGAACCCCGCAGTCATCCGTCCCAAGATCGCGGTGGCATTGCCTCGAACACGGGCGCGGGCTTCCTGCATGCCAAGCATCGTGATCACCATGAACGTGCCGCCCACCAACAATGCGGCGATCACCACACTAACAAGCGAGGCCCAACTACTGGGCAGCAACACGCCAATCGCCATGAAGACATGGGAAGCCGCCCACACGCTCAGACGATTCGCTTTTTTCAGCCCCCAGGCCACCACAACCGTGGACAACGCCGCAGCGATCCCGAACAAGGGCCAAGCCCAACCGAATACCTGGGGGTCATCCACCAACTGCCGGGCCAGCGCAGGCAGATAGGTAGCCGGCAGGATGTACCCGAATCCGAACAGGGTGTAGCAGACAATCAAGCCGCCGGTGTTGGAGGATGCATTGTGCGAGGAGCTTTGCGAAGCTGGCGCCCCTGTGTCGATAACCGGGACCGGCAGGTGCCAACTTACTGCTAATGGAATTAGTACCGCTATTGCCGCGAGGGACGCCAATTCAATCCACATCTTCAACGATGAGACTTCAGGCCCGGCGACGATAAGACAAAACATGCCCGCTGCCGCAATACCGAGCCCAACACCCGCGAAAATGACCCCAGCCAGATTCGGGCGGCCAAAAGAGGCTAGCCACCCCAAGCCCCATGCGCTCGTGGCAACCAAGGTCCAGGCACTCATCACTCCTGCTATGAACCGAAGGATTGCCCAAGAAGCAATGGATGCGGTACAGCCCACGGCCGCAGTGACTGCCACGATGCTGATCAACCCTATGGCGAGAAGCGTTGTGGACTTCACCTTTATTCGGGCCGCCAGCAAAGCACCCAAGAGGTATCCGAGGTAATTGCTGGCCGCGAGCAGCGCACCAGTTTCACTGTTAAGCAGGTCATCTCGAACCATCAAAGGAAAAAGGGGGGTGAAGGCAAAACGACCTACCCCCATGGCAACCGCCAAGGAGATCAGTGCTGCCGCACAGAACATCACGGCGGCTCGACCCGATTTAATATTAGGGGAAAGGATTGAAGTCATCATAGGCTTATTAAAGCCTAATTGAGGCTTCATGACTAATGAATAAATGTGGAGTACCATTCTCCACGTGAGAATAATCGATTTGGAATCCCTGGCCATCTTCCGAACAGTCGTGGAGGAAGGAGGCGTGACTCGGGCAGCAGAGAAGCTGCACCGTGTGCCGTCTGTAGTGGTCTAATTTGCCCGGACACCTCGATAGGTGGACAATCCACCATCCGAGGAGATTTGCATGACAAGGCAACGCCGCAATTTCGACCCCAGCTTTAAGCTTGAGGTCGTCAAAATGATCAAA
>NZ_JAGQED010000021.1 GCF_018304965.1 Collimonas antrihumi | reverse complement strand
CAACCGCAAAAGCTGCCGACAGCCGCCTGGATCAACCCGCCATTCACGGAGAAAAAAGCTGCCTGATACCGAGATTTAGACTCTCACCGATTTAACCAAGGTGTTTCAAATTCATTGACACGTTCCGGAACAGCATACCCTCGGGCGGGGCGGCCGCCCGACCCTACGGGCTTCGGGGCAGCATGCTGTCATGAAAGGCAGGGGTGCCGTCCTGCGGCGGCATCTGACCATTCGGCTGTGTCTTCGCTTCGCTCGCTCAGTCCGGCTTCGCCGGATCAGACTCAAATCGCCCCCGCTACGTTAATCAACTATCGGAAAAGTCGATGTCAGTAATTGGTGATTCAGACGATATTGCAGTTTGATGTCGCGCGATCTCGATTCCCTGACAATATTGTTTCAAGAGATGTTTTTGACGCGGTAATTGGAATGCTTCCAAAACCTTGTGATAAACCGAGTGGTCGTCGCTGTACCATTGCACATTATGGTTACTGACTTCGATGAATTGGTCGAATTGTCGCCTTGTAGAAAAGAAATGCACCCAGCGCGAAATTATGTGTTGCGACACGCGTTCGCGCCAAATTTCTTTGATAGGAATTTCGGCCAAATGATTACGGTCGTAAGTGTAGCGGCCTTCGTCGAAGATAAATAGCCGTATATTTTTAACCGGGATGTTAATGGAACATTGTCGGAGCGAATCCAGTACTCCTTGGATGGCAATTTCATCGTTGTAGATACGAAGCGACGATTCGTAGGCATGCGTCAGCAAGAACACCACTGCCGGCTCATCTCCTAAACCATCTAACATGCGAGAAGCACCGTACACGACGGTTGGCACGCGGCCATTGGTCATAAAGTAAAACGGTCGAAATCCGTATTGCCCAAGACGGGTGTCCGCTGACGCCATAATGTTCGATTTATCAAATGGCTTCCATTGCCCATCAAAATCGAGCACTTCAATATCCGGTCGCGGTATTCCTTCTTGAGACCATTCTTGCTCTGCTTGCCTTTGATCTGTCTTCCAGAATAGCCAAGCCGTATCCGGGAGAAAATCATCGTCTTCTTTGGTGAAGGTTTGGAAGAAGGGATGGTCTGCCCGGACTCGCTGCAACACATGCAGCTCTGTCCAGAACTCCGGCGTAATTCTGCTGAATAGAGATTCAACATTTTTCCAGAAGGAAATGCGAAATATAGATTGTCCGTCTGCTAGGTTCGATTCGGCAGCAATCAGAGATTCATGCTTCCAACTGTTTTTATACTTCAGACTCCAATAACGTGCGCGTAGCATGTCGTTTTTTAGCTGAAGATGTGATTTCCACGGGTCGTATCGATAGAGGTATGGCATGTATGAGTTTCTTATCTCGATTTGTCTTGTTATTTTAGAACGCTGCTTTTTGGAAAGCTATTATTGTTGAGCCGGGGGCTTGGTCGTCGCAGTAGCAACAGTGCAGCAAAATAGATGGAATCGGTGTCAAGAGCGGCATCGGAAGCCGCAGCGGAGCACAGCCATAGGCGAGCACTGAACGGGTGAGGATGTCGGCGCAGCGTACTCTTGACACTGATGGAAACTATACAGCCTATCAGCAAGGGGCAGGACATAGCGGAGCGGTGGCCTGCTCCCGCAGCCAGTCTGGCAAGATCGGACGCGGGGTGCAACCGAAGGGGTTGCCCAAGCGAAGTGCGGAGCGTTCCCAGTAGCGTAGTAGTAATAGTATTACTACTACTATTATTATAGTCGGCCAAAGAAAAAGCCCCGCCGAAGCGAGGCCGTTAACAGATCGAGGTGAACAGACGTTCAGTTGTACTAGCTCAGACTTGACCTGACATATGAGGTCCGGCGACCGGCAGCTCCCGCTCCTAAACGGTCTGTCGCTTTTGTGGGCATAAAGCTAGGGGGCAACCAACTCGGCGAGCTTGGCCGCGATATTTGCCATCGTATCTTCTGCAGTGCTCAGGCCGCTCCTTGAGCCGAGCAGGGGGCTGACTTCGCGGAGAGCGTCATACGTCGTGTCGTGAACGATGGGAACGAGCAGGTCACGCGCCAGGAGTGCGGAAAGCTCTTTGTCGGCGATGCCCTCTCCTCGGACGCGGCTCAGTAGCGCGGGGGTCACCAGCACGATCCCGACTCTCGACTTCGCCAGCCCTTTGTCGATTTCACGGAGCAACGACGTGCCGAGGGCGACATCCTTCTCGCTGAACCAAACTGAGACATTGAGCGACTCGAGCAGATCATGCAGCTCTTGGGCGGCCCCTTTCCGGTCGTCCCACGCGTGGCAAAGAAAGACGTCCCGAAGATCGGGCACGGACACTCGCTTCTCAACGTTGTCGCGGACCGGCGTAAGCGTTCGCACCTCGGCTGGCGTATACACCACGGACGAACCTGGTCGCGACCAGCGCGGCTTTGCGCTGCTACCAGACCCGCCGGCGCTGCTCCGGCCGCCCCCGCTGCTCCCCGACGAGGGGTAGGAAGGGGGTGAATATGACAGGTATGACCGGTAGCTGCTGCGGCTACTACATGCCGGGCAGTCCGCCGCGGCGCTCGCTGTGCGATGGCCTCTTACTGGTGCAGTGCATCTAGACATGTCGTAATCCTTCCATTTGTAATCGTTATTTTAAGTAGGGGGTTAAGCAGCCATTGGTATCGAGTACCATCGACTCGTTTTAGCCTTACCACAAAGCGCCAGGCGGTAGTGCTGAATGAGGACTCTAACTCATCTGACAGCTTGTGTCAGGTCAAGTCTGAGCTAATACAGTTCAGTCCTGGCCGACTTTCCCGCCTTTCGCGGCCCCCCAATTTTTCCCCAAGTTGGATAAGACATGTTGCTTATAGGCAGGGTTCCACATCGTGTTACCTGCGGCTAGGTGATTGGTGCGGCCTGCTGTGACCATCATTCCCGATTGCATATCCCGGCGCGTCGTTTTTGGGTTGACGACATTTCCAACACCTTCGGCCATGCTGCGGAATGTTACTGCACCGAACGAGATGCCGCCGGCAATTTGCGCGCCTAATCCACTTGTCTTTTTCAGTGCAAACAAAATGATGAGTGCCAGGGCAATGATTTGGACGAAGGATGCAATTGGATTGTCAGCACCTGTCACGATTACTTTTTCAAACAAGTTTTTATAGAGCGCGACACCCACCGTAACAACGACCATCACGATTGCAATTTCAAGAATGAACGTCATCGCTTGCTGAAACCACTTGTCGAACCAAGGTGCAGTTATAGGAAACATCAATGCTGCGACAAAGAGCGGGCCAATCCCTAGGAGGATGCCAAGCCCGAGCTTTGCCATGATGATTGTTGCGGCGGCCGGCAAGTGAATTAGGAAAACCGCAATTGCCATCATGAGGGCATTTATCAAGTCCCAAAACATTTGCCCAATTTCATAGAACTCACGTTTTGCGGCCTTACCCATCATGTCATAAGCAACATCAAGACCAGAACTAACCGACTTATCCAATACTTGATAGATATTTGCCGATTGAGCATTGGGGCTAGACATGATGTCTGCTATGCCAGATTCAAGACCTTGCATGGCAGAAACGACGGTGAACGTGTAAGAGTCTGCCATCATTACAAAAGCAGAAATAATTGAAATCTTGATGCACTGCTTTATAAATGTCTGAAATGGTTGTTCAACTGCCCCGGTTGAAATGGCATAGCCGGTTAGTGTCATGTAAAGAGTGACGCCGGTTAGGACGAGAAGTTGAAACCCAAGAATTACATTGGATGCGGTTTGCGTGATAAACGTGTTTAGCATTGCATCGACGCTTCCGCCGATCCACTGGAATAAAGAGAATTCCATTTAATTACCTCCTTTCAGTGGATTGATGGGAGTCAATTTCTGATAGCCGCGCTTATCAACTGCGATGTGATTGGCTGCTGTCTTGGCATTGATGCAGTTGGGCGAAGCCGCCAGCTCCCCCGGATTTGCGCTGCAATTTTCGATCATAGCCAGCCGCTCGACTTCGTGGGTTTTGTACCAATCGATGGTTTGCACCGGGGTTTTTTCGGCGCAACCGACCAAGGTCATAGTTGTAACGAACAGAAAAGCAAAGAGCATTTTCATTTGCGCACCTCGCAGTCTTCGCCTTCGATTACGTGGCCGGATTTAGCTTCATTCTGTCGAGCGATTTCGAGTAGGCGGGCCAGCTCCAGGGCATCAATGACGCGCAGGGCGGCAACGCTTCGGATGGCGCTTTCACGCATGCCAATCCACGACGGACGATCAAACCGCATGCCGGCGTTGAAGTAGGCCAAGCCCATGCAGGCAAAGCACGACAAGACAGCCATAAACATATTGGCCCATGCGGGCAGTGGTTCTGTATTCAGCATGGGAATTGTGAACCCCCACCAGTTCATTGCGGCGTAATACGCCACAAAACCGGCAGCACCGACCGCCACGCCGTCTAAAGGCAACCAGTTAGGCGCACGCCGTACAACTTCATCGAAATAACCGATTCTGCGAACGCTGACCCAATAGCGATAAATCGCTATGACGACCATTAAGACGGGAACAAGTGTTAGAACGTAAAACATGATTTTCCCCTTACTTTGACAGTGGGTTAACAATTTGCAGGGTTGGGTAGCCGCGCTTATCAACGACTTGCGCATTAAGTTCCCGCTGCCGTTGCTTTTGCACTCGATCTTCCGCAGCAGCGACCATCGAATACATTTGCAGCTTCGTTTGCTCGTTTTGGATATTTGCCTGCTCAGCGCCAATCCGAGCTTGTAGCTCTGCTATGGCTTTCGGGTCTTGGGTCTGGTTGATTTGCTGCATGAGCTGGTCAATCTGATTGATCCGGCTCTTTGCAACGTTGTACGCATCGAGGGCAAATCCCTTGTCTTGTGAACCCTTTACCGCTTGTGCTTCGCATGCCGTCCGCTGCTGTGTAATCGTAAGTTGCCCGCAGGCGTCATAGATTTTGTTCGCGTCATAGACGCTTTTCCCGGTGCCGGAGAGACCCGAGTAACCGCCATTCTTCACGCTATCGTAAACCGCTTGCCAGTCGCCCGGCAGATAATCACGCATGGCAGGGTTGTTCATGATGTTGCCGAGGCCACGCGAGCCAGTTAGCGATTGGTATTGCTGCTTGGCTTGGTCAATCTGGCTAATCATCTGGTCGTACTGTATTTTCCACTTCGCAATCGTCTCGATCTGGTTCGAGACTTGTGTTCCGATGGAAGCAACGTCAGTGACGGGAATTTGAGCGTGAGCGACCGAGGACATGAGAATGCCACTGGCCAGAAGGAAAGAGATATAGAGAGTTTTCATGTTCGCCACTCCAAAAGGTTGAGGGCGAACGCCGGGCCGTCTTTCCGGCCTGTCTGTCGGCTCTTGCGAGCTACTGTTCCCGACTGTCAGGGCTTGTTTAAGGCCCGTATCCGGTACGCCGAGGCGTTCTTTGGATGTGGTCTATACGGCGCGTCTTTCCGCTGCTTGTCTGGTGGCTCTTATGAGCTACTTTCCCACCTGTCAGGCCCGTTCTTTTCGGGGCCGCACCCGGTACGCCGAGGCGTTCTTGGGGCATAAAAATCAGCGTTCGTTTTGTTCATTGTTGTATGCCAAAACACTATGCTTTGGCATACCCAATTTTCTCATCTTGGCGCTGTTTAGTCGATGGTGACAAGCAACGGTGTCGCATTTGATGCCAGTCACCACATCATGAACTCGAATATTTGACTCTGACGTGCACATCGGAAATTTGGTCATGACCAAATTTTGAAGGTGACTAGCAGCGGTAAATGCACATCGCGGAACACGTCCCGACAAGTGATTGTCGGCTTGATGTGCCAAAGACCTTGAAATTACGTGCAAAACAGTTTCTGAGCTGGCCGATGGATTGAAGGGACGCCGGCACCAATCGTTGAAAGGGGACAAGCAACGCAAGAGCCGGACAGGGGCGGCGAAGTTAAGTTTGTTCATGAACAAATTTCCAGCGGAACTGATGAAGCTGGTGGCAGCGCTGATGCAGAGCGAGCCAGCGACGTGCAGATTTATTTGGTCATGACCAAAAACGTAAAAGTACGAGGACTATTGCAGGATAGGCTAACCGCCGGTATTGTGTGCGCACAAAGTGCGATTAAATGTTTATCACTCTTTTGACCAACCCGTGGAATCGTTATGGATAAACCGAGTCGGGCAATGAATATTCACCTAGGAGCCGACCTGAAAGCCCGCTGGATTGACTACTGTGTTGGTCTAGGGAAGACGCCTGGTGCTGCTATCAAAGAAGCTATCGAGCAACAGCTTGAAAAAGCCAGTGCATTCCCGCAGCCAAAAATTTATCAACAGGTGCATGAAGCTCCAAGCGACGAACCTAAGGTGCGATTTGAAATTCTGCTGACCCAATCTGAGAAAGCCGCTGTTTTGGAGAGGGCCGACCTTGAACGCTGTTCCCAACGCCGATGGATCATTGATGCAATCCGTGCCGGACTTACTCGCGAACCGCAGTTCAGCATGAGCGAAATTGACGCTCTTGGTGAGTCGAATTACCAATTGCTTTCCATCGGACGAAACTTGAATCAGATTGCCAAGCGTTTAAATGAAGGTAATCTTGCGCCGGTAACTGAGCAGGCAATCGATCAATTGCGCGAGAAGATTGATAAGCATACTGATGTTGTCAGTACGGCCATTCGTGCCAGTCTCGAAAGGTGGGATATAGTATGAATGAATTGCCAGTTTAAGGGAGATCATGAAAGAAATTCAGATGACATTGCCGGGCGGACCAGAATTACGATCCAGTGTCCTCGAAGCCGCAGAACTGGATCACCGTTCGATTAAGTGCTCCGTTTCTGCTGCCGAACGCCAACGTCGCGAAGATGCCGTTAATTTTGCGCGGGCATCTGTGGGTCTTGAGGGCTTCAAGCCGTCGACGAAAGAGGAAGCTCATGCTCAGCTGTTCATTAATGGCGAAATCGAGCTTGTCGAGTTCGTGAAGGTGAATGAAATTGAATCAGCCTTAGGGCCGGTAAGAAAGTGACACCAGGTAAGCGCGAGCAGCTTGAAGTTTAAGCCTATAGTTGAGCGTGAAATTAATCCAGTACATGGCATGCAGCTCTCCGGGGCGAGATGGCGGACATGCTATCTGAGTTCTGACGACCATTCCGAACAAGGGCGGACTGCACCCGGTCTGGTAGACACTTCTGACCTATGATATAGCCATAGGAGGAAGTCCATGAATACCCAACGTTTTACCCGGAATTTAAAGAAGAAGCGGGTTAGGTCGGCGGTTTACTTTTATCCAGCTGATCAGCGAACAGTGCTGACCCCATAGGGCACACAGTACGCCATCACCATGCTCGTATCTTGAACAAACGCCCTTGGTCTCCTTCATCGTGTAAGACCAAGATGATTTCATCTGCGGTGAATACAGATTCTTCGCGGTTCCGAGCTGGCAGGTCTGAATCGATTAGGGTTATGACGGACTGTAAGCCAAGCTCTGCATAGCGACGAATGATCACCAGCAGGTTCTCCTTCTTGCGGTCATCCAGTGACTCGAATACACCGTCGTGGTAAACGAAGCGCGGAAACTTGTCATCGAGGTGGGCGCGCAATACGGCAAGGTCGAACGCAATGCACAGCAACTTACGATATGTGTATCCAAGGTCGGCACTGGTCGCGTTGCCGGATTCATCCAGAATTTCCGCCTTGAACTCAAGATGTCCCGATTGATTAGGGGAGACACTCAGCAATGCCTTGCGGTCGATAACCTCCTCGACAATTTCACTGAAATAGACCCGAATCGACGAGAATAAACTGTTTTGGTCCGAGTTCTGTTTCTCGACATCGGCTTCTATCTGGGTTTGCAGATGCCGGCACGCCTCAGTCAGTGCCCTAATGTCGGCGCGCAACTCCTGCAAGCGATGCAGGAAGCCACGCTGCCGCTCCAAGGAAGTGATGTCGGCGCGGAGCGTTACCATCTCGTCCGAAACTTGCCGAAACTTGCCGAAAATGTCGGTTTCACTCAGGAACGAAAGCATGTCGGAGCGCTTCTTGCCCAGAACGCCAAGTTCCGCGTTGACCCGCTTCAGCTCGGCCTCGACCTCTGCACGCTCTTCTTGAAGGTAGCCGCGGCGCTCATCCGTGATTGCCCGGTTAAAGGCGATTAACTGCTGGAAGTCTTTTTTGACCTGTCCCTTGAAGAGCACACCAGCTTCCTCGAACAAGCGCTGCGCTTCATCTGGATTGAACAGGATCTGATCTTCTTCCAGCGACGTCAGTATCTTCTTCCTGTTCTGAGTCAGGGAATAGCGCTCGCTGTTGAGTGCCGCGATACGTTCGTCGATATCATCGACCAACTGCTTGGTCCGGTCCTTGTCCTGAGCACGAAAATCGAAAGCATCGAGCAACTTCTGTTTTTTCTCGGTTTCCTTCTGCTTGAGCAAGAGGATGCCTTCAATCTTGCTGATGTCTTCGATGGAACCGCCCAGTTCGTTCTTGATGGTCTGTGCGATGTCCTGCTTTTTGGACAGTTCGTCTTCCTTCTCGTAGTGCAAGGCAATCAACTTCGCATCGAAGCCCAGCATGTGTGCAAGGAACGGCTTCCAGTCGGCATGCTTGGATGCAAATTTGCGTAGCTGAAACACCTCGCGAAAGTCTTCCTGCGAGCGCAATAGATAACCGAGTCCTTTGCGATACGACCACGGTTTGAGTGCGCGCCAATCGAGCAAGCCATCGAGCAGATCGCGTGCGCGATCAAACGCTACCTCCTGATGATCCCATTCTGGAATCGACAAGGACGAAAAGTCCTGGTGTCCGGCTTCGTGCTTCTTGAAGCTGATCTTCGTCGCTTCCTCCACGCCCCGCCTTATCGTCAGGAACGAAGCATCTTCAAGCTCGATCTCCAGGAAGAAGACGAAGTCTCTGAAGAGATCAAGGTGCTTGAAGAGAAAGAACTTAGCATCGCGTCCGGCCAAGAACCCGAAGTCGAGCAGGCGCCCCAGAGTGGTCTTCCCAAGGTTGTGGGTATCCTTCTCGCGGTTTTCCGGCAGACGGATTTCTGCCATAACAACATTCAAGCCTTGCACAAAGTCCACGGGCTCAAACAGGTCAGGCTTGTTTGAATAGAGTCTAGACAGTTTCATTGGGTCCCACGTATTCCACTGCGTCAGTCTTGGGGCGATAGTCGATCAGTCCCATCAGGTAAAGAAAATTCAGCGCCGGAAGGAATAGCACGTCGCCCCCAATGACCGCCTTCTTCGCGAACTTGCGCAACGCAGCGTATTCATCTACGCGACGATCTTTCAGTCGTATCAACAACAACAGCGCAACGTTGATCACCGTGCGATCCGGGTGCGAGTGCTTAGTCGGCCGCAGCATCCCCCACCTCCCCGATATCGCAGTTCCAATACATATAGAACAGCACGGCGCGCGTCAGGCGTTTGTGTGCATGTTGCCGTAGCACGGGATCGCGGTTGAACAGCAGGTCCACCAGGTACTCCATCACCTCATCGAAAGTTTGGTAGTCCTTGCGCCTCGCAATGATCTTGAGCTGAAACTCATCGACCACCGATTCATACATGCGCAGCAGTTCGAGGTTTTCCGGCGCGGCCAGAAACGCACGAATCTGCGCCGTCTCCTTCAGGTACTTTTTGCGCTGTGCCTTGGCATACTCTGCACTCATGTTGTTCAGAACGTTCTTCTGCTCATAAGTGACCCGCGCCGTCGGTGGATCATCAAGCAATGCCGAGACGCTATCCTTCTGCCGGGCTAGCGCCTGAACAACCTCGGCAAGGTCGTCCGGACTAACGATCAACGGTGAATCGATTGGATCGAGATCGGCCATCGCTGCAACGTCAGGAAAAGCTTTTAGCAGATTCTCCAGTTGCTCCAGGCCACACAAGTAGAGCGACGAAACGGGAATGCCACATTGCGCCGCGATGTACTCGCGTATTTCGCTTTCGGCATTGCCAGCTAACCGCCGGTTGGCAAACAGCATGTAGTGATCGAGCTGCTTGGCTTCGCGCAGTTTTTTGATGCGAGGAATTTCCTTGCCGAGCACTGTGTTTGTTGCGTTTACGCTGAAGAAGTCGGATTCGGAAAAATTCCGGTTGTAGCCGTTGGTGTGCTTGGCCTGGACGATGATCGTTCCTACCCATGGTGCAGCTTTGCTTGGGTGTAATTCGGCTGTGCCAACGAACTTCGCATCGCGTCCGCCATCAGGCCCTTTGGCGAAGCCTTGCACTGAAATGCCGAGCAGGCGCTGGCACAAGAAGACGATCAGCTTTTCGAACTGATCATCGCTCAAATCCTCGTAGGCGAACTTCATCGCGCGGCAACCGTAATGCCGCGCGCATGTGCGCGACGAGCTGGTTGCACGATAATCTCGACATGTTGATCGAGCGACACCAGCGCCTGCATCAGTCGTTCGAGTGAAATATTTTGAAGATTGTAGCGACGGACTTGAGACACCTTTGGCTGTGTCATGCCAGTGACGGTGGCTGCTTCCGTCTGACTGAGACTGCGCCTATCGATCAGTCCATTGAGCTTGACCGCGAGCGAAGCCTTAGCTGATAGTTCTTCCTTATCGCCAAAACAGAGATCAACTAGTACCTTGTTGGCCCCTTGAAGCTTACTTTTACCGATCATTACGGCTCCCTTTTTGCTGATCCGACACTCCGGAGTCGAATTCTTTCTCGCTTCTAAAACAGCGACTTGATTTTTTAGAATTCGATTATACCCGTTCGGGTATTGTACGTAATGCCCCAACTATCGCATTAACTTTTGACCAGTCTTACAAGTATCCTACCGATTTTTGGATACTGGCAAAACATCCTAATTGATCTTGTGGGCGTGTATTACATGGCGCGTGGTAACCATCAGTAGCGTGGTTTATGACGCTGGTACGTCGGGCTTTGGTTCGATATTCTTCCAGAACGATATTCTCGTATGTAATTCGGAACGAGTGGTCGGCTGGAATTAAATATGGTTCCGATTGTGAGTGAGGAGCCGTCCATTTTTTAAATTTGTTTATCTACAAGTATTAACCCATACGTTTTGCAAGGTCTTCGGCTCGTAAATGAGTATATCTTTTTAACATCTGGAGTGTTTTGTGCCCAGTGATTGCGGCAACTTCCATGGGGTTGAATCCAAGCTCAAAGAGGCGCGATGCCGCTTCATGGCGTAGATCGTGGAAGCGGAAATTCTTCAGGAAATCACTATCCGCTTTTGATTCCATCTCCCTACAATTTTTTTCGTATAACTCCTGCGCTCGTTTTATCGCCCGACGCCATGTTGCCTGAATACTGTCGCTAGCTTTCCAGTGCCAGAACACACGAGGATCGTCTTCGTTACGCGGAAGTGGCTCTAGTGCTGCTATTACAGCGGTTGAAAGAGGAACTTGTCGAGCATCACCGTTTTTTGTATCTCGCAATAGCGCAACTCGTTTGTCGAGATCAACGTCAATCCATGACAGACGAAGGAGTTCGCCCAATCGCATGGCGGTTCCTAACGCAACCACGATCAACGACTTTAAGGCCACAGAGCTTTCGCCGGCAGCAGTGAGAAGTCGAGTTTCTTCCTCGTTCACAAGTCTCCTATCACGTCCGTTAGGCAACTTAGGCTTTTTGATGACTTCAACGGGGTTAATTAAATTCTCCATTCCCCATTCTTTTCTGGCAACATTAAATAGGTTTGAGATGAGATTGATCTCGTGGATTACAGTTTGAGGTGACACTTTTTTCAGGCGGTTATCGCGGTAGTTGGCGATGTCGCTACTCCGAATGCTGGCCAGCGATCGAATGGCCAAGGGATCGCCAAGCAATTTCTTAATACGGCTCTGCTCGGGCATGATCCCTTTTTTTCCAACGGTAATTTCCCGTTGATAGCGCTCAAGAGCTTCGCCGAATGTTGTCCGCTCAGATTCGGCGCTGCTGACGAAAGTGCCGCGTGCCATCGTAGATTCGACGGTTGCTGCCCATGCTTCGGCGTCAGATTTTGTGTTGAAGGTTTTTACTTGAGCTGGGAAGCCCTTTCGGGCGACGCGGGCTTGCCACTGTAGTTCGCCACGTTTTCGAAATGATGCCATAGAACCCCTGCCAAAAGAATTTCATTTGGACAGATTTTGGACAATAAATCGATTTCTGGCAATACGAATAATTGAAAATAGGCGGAGAGCCTTGATTTTACTGGTGCGGCTGGCTGGAATCGAACCAGCGACCCTTGGCTTCGGAGGCCAATACTCTATCCACTGAGCTACAGCCGCATAAGAGGAACGGTGAAGAGGCATGAAGGATACCGTTTTTCTGCGCGCGCGTCCATGTAAAGCAACGTTTCTCCGTTCCAAATAGTAATTATTGCGACTATAATCAAAGGTTTGGCGGGGGATCGTGTGCTGTTTGGGCGGTTTCAACTGTTTTTTGCGCCTATCCGGCTACGGCTTTGAAAATTGCACTGAGGGAATCATGAGCGACGCACATAACGAAGAACATCAATCCGCGATCAGAACACCAAAGCAACTGATCATTGCCATTGCAGCGGGCTTTTTGGTCCCCATCATCTGCATCGTATTGTTGGTGCAATACGTCACTGCCGGCAAGAAAGTCGGCGCCGGTTCCGAAGGGCAGACGCCGGAAGCGATTGCCGCCCGTATCAGTCCCGTGGCCGATGCCGGTTTCACCTTCAAGGATGTTAACGCACCGAAGCAATTGCTGTCGGGCGAAGAAGTTTTCAAATCTACTTGCGCAGCTTGCCATGCAGCTGGCGTAGCTGGCGCGCCTAAGGTTGGCGATGCCGGCGCGTGGGGGCCGCGTCTGGCCGAGGGTTACGACAAGGTGGTCGGATATGCATTGCACGGTTTGCGGGCGATGCCGGCCAAGGGCGGCAATGCCGACCTGGACGATATCGAAGTTGCACGCGCCGTGGTCTACATGGCCAATCAATCCGGTGGCAAGTTCAAGGAACCGGCAGTGCCGGCGCCTGCTGCGCCAGCCGCAGCTGCCGATGCATCGGCAAGTGCAGCTGCTTCAGCTTCTGCAGCAGCCAGCGCTGCTTCGGAGCCGGCAGCAAAGTAATTCATTCCTGATCCGGGAGTCGTAAAAAAACCAGTCAAAACATTGACTGGTTTTTTTTCGTCCGAGGACTTGGTCGGCAGATCAATAAGCCCGTTGCCGCCCTTACTGAGCAGGAGCCGGTTCCCGCACATAAATCTCGGCGCGGCGATTAATCGCACGATTGGCTGCTGTATCGTTGGCAACCAGCGGCTGCGAGGCGCCGAGACCGTCCATGGTGATGCGGTTTGGCGCGACGCCGCGGCTGCTCAGGTAGCTGCTGACATTCTGCGCGCGCTGACGTGACAGCGGACCGTTGATGGCGTCCGTGCCGGTATTATCCGTATGGCCGTAGACTTCCACCAGCGATGTCGGGCTCTGAGTCAGCGTTGTCGCCAGCTGGTCCAGGATCGGACGCAGCGCTGGATTGAGGTCGGCGCGTCCGGTAGCAAAGCCGGTATCGGCTGGAACGTTGACCTTCAAGCGGTTATCGGCAGTTTGAGTGACTTGCACGTTAGTACCGGCAGTAGCTTTTTCCATCGCTGCTTTTTGCTCTTGCTGGCGCTTACCCCAGATATTGCCGCCAACCGCGCCAATTGCAGCGCCAATTGCAGCACCGGCAGCTGTCCGTTTGGCTCCACCCGGGCCGGCAATGCCGCCCACCAGGCCGCCCAGTACGGCACCGGCGCCAGCGCCAATTCCCGTGTCTCTTTGCGTTTCCGTCATGTTGGCACAGCCAGCGGTTGCTACGGTAACTGCCAGAGCCAGGGCGCCGATCTTGAATTTATTCATGGTCTTTCCTCTCTTAGGTTGAGACAGCATCAGCAAAAAACTCCGCATCTCCGGCTGGAGATTGCGGTTATTCATCGTCCGTTGTTGCCTTGGTATTTCTACTGCTGATAAACATTGCGCCGCCAATTGCTGCGATGACGGCGGCGCCGATAAGAAGGGGTTTGCGGGCGCCACGTCTTGATAACCATGACGCGCCGGTCAGTAGCAACGGCAGTATGGTCCGTAGATTGCCGGTCTTGAGATTGATCGGATTGTTGAATGCCGAAGACGCAATGCCGGTAATCCGGCCCAGCACGATGGACGCCAGCGATTTGCTGTGCAGATGCGCCCGCACGATATCGCGTGAGGCGAGCATGTCGGCGCGGAAGGCGGCGCCTTCCTGCAGCAGTTTTTGCTTGCGCTCGGCGGTTGAAAGCCTGCTCTCCAGTCCTGAGTATTTGCTCATGTCAGGTCCCGTGTTCAAAGTAAGGCATCGCGATCTTTGCGCAGTTCGGCCATGGTCACCGGCAAACCGAGCCGGCCCTGGCGCAAAACGCTACGCACATACAAGCCGGTGCCGATCGCAAGAATCGTAAAGAATACGGCCAGGATCAACAGTATCTTCCAGCCCAGGGCTTCCCAGGCCAGCACCAGCACCAGGCCGCTCCAGAAGGCCAGCGCAAACCACAGGGCGACGATGCCGAGCGCACAGACCAGGAACAACTTGAACAGATGGGAGCCGATCTCGGAGAATTCGAGTGCGGCCAGCTCGATGCGGCTAATCACCAGCGCAAACATGTTCTTGGCGGTGCCGACCAGCCCGGACACCAGGCCCGGACTGCCATGCTTGGGTTGTTGTGGATTCATGCGAGCCTGATAGTTATGCTGCGTTTTTATGCTGCGATTATTTGCGGGAAATCACCAGGCCGACCAGCAAGCCGATACCGGCCGAAATAGCGATCGCGCGCCACGGATTTTCCTGAACGTAGTCGTCGGTGGTGGCGGCGATTTCCTTGCCTGCTTCAATTGCCGCAGCTTGCACGTCTTGTGCCTTAGACACGGCAGAGTCAAGTAGTTCCAAACCTTTGTTACGCAGATCTTCGGCTTTCTCGCCGGTGCTGGTGGCTGCTTCGCGAAACAGTTGTTGCGCATCTTCGACCATGCTGCGGAGATCGCTGCGGGTTCTCAGAGTGGATCGGTGCATCGTGTGGCTCCTTCATTCGTGAATTTCTAGTATAGCGGCCGCTTCTGTAAAAACTGCGGCAGAACCAAGTCGGTCGTATCGATGATACAGGCTCCTGTGCCTGTCTGCCAACAAAGTGTCTTTTTGATATTGATCGTGCTAATCGTGCGCCAACCAGTCACCCGGGGCGGGCGACCTGTGTTGCAGCAATCAAGTCTTATATCGTATTTTTATTTCTTGTTTTGAAGTTCTGCAATCGCTTCGATGTTGCCGATCTGGATAACGATGGGGCGCAAGGCGATGGTCGCTTGCGCCGGCCGCCAGGCAAACAGCCATTCATGGTGAGACGCATCGCGCTTGGCTTTGCTGAAAGCGCTGCCCAAAGGGCTGGGCTGGCCGTAGCTGACGGCGGCGTCAATCCCGGCCCAGTTCGGCAGCACACGCTGCGCTGCGCGGTGGATCAACTCGCCGAATTGCTCTGTGTCGTGAATCACCAGGCAGCAATCCGCTGGTGCGAACGCGTTGAACAAGCTGGCGTCACCGCTGCTGCTCAAGCTCAAGGTCAGCATTTGCGGTGTCGCCCGGGTTGCCGCGCCGCGTGAATGATGGAGATTGCTGATTTGCAGGCTTTCTGCGGGTGGACGCAAACGGAATTCTCCGAGCGTCAGGGAGCGCTCCAGCCATTGCCGTTCCGAGTAACGGTAGAGCTTGGCAGGGCGTTGATAATCTGCACTTAACATGATGGCCTGTCTTTATTCTTTGTGTAACTGACGCGAAAATCCCGCGTATTGAAAACTTGCGAAAATTTGCGGCTGCACCGTTGACGATGCAGCACGCCATTGTGCATTTTATTAAAGATGGAATTCGCCGTTGGCTTCCGGCTGATAGGTCACATCCAGTATGCGCAGCTTTAAAGGCCGCCCGCCCGGACCTTGCCAGGAAATCGACTGACCCACCGACAGGCCCAGCAAGGCGCTGCCGACCGGCGCCAGGATCGATACCGCGTCAGGCGGATTGGATGGGCCGGGGTAGGCCAGCGTCATGCCGTATTCCGTGTTGCTGATCTCGTCGACGAAACGCACCGCCGAATTCATCGTGATCACGCCCGGCGGGATTTCTTCTGGAGCCACCACGGTGGCGCGGCCCAGTTCGTTCTGCAAGGCGTCGATACCGGGCAGGTTGCGGTAGGCGTTCGATGCCAGCAATTGTTCGATACGTTCCAGGTCGAAACTGGAAATGATAAGTGGCGGCTGGTTATCCATTGCGGTGCTGTCTCGTAGAAAAAGGGGATATAGGTGCGAACGCTGCGTGGTGGAATTGCGCACGGGGTCGAACTTTGCGTTCCGGCTGGTAGCTCGATGGTAGGCGAGAAGCGCGCCGGAAGCAAGTCGGACACAATCGCGCCACGATCGTGCCAGTGTTGGGCCAGTGTTGGGCCAGTGTTGGGCCAGGATCGCACCGCAATCGGGCAATAACGCTGGCGGCTACTCGTCCATTTGTCGTTCGGCGATAGAGCGTAACTGGAAGCGGCCGTCGTTATTGAACAGCCAGCTTTCGGCGACCTCGACTTCGCCGCGGCGCAGGAGTCTGCTATCCGGTTTGGGGAAGGGAGCGGCGCGTCGTAGCGTTGCCAGCGCAGTGGCTTCGGCGTTGCGGTCTCGATTGGTGCGCATGATGTCCGCGCGCAGCAATTGACCGTCGGCGTTCACGAAATATTTGACGACAATCACGGCGCGCAATAGTGCCTGCGGCCTTCCGACGTACACCTCGCTCGAGTTGACCGCGACAATTCTTTGCGCCAGCCCGCGCTTATAGTCATCCAGCGTGGTGGCCGTTGAAGTTGCGTTCGACGTGGTGGAAGACAGTGGCGATTCCAATAGCTTGTTGGTACAGGCAGCCAGCATGATCGCGCTGACGGAGTACAAGCCAATCCTGATTCGGGCGTTCATTTCAGTGCATCTCCATAGATTAAGTTAATTATTTTATAAGTATTGGTAGTTCTTATTGTAAATCTAAGATGGCTGGATTATCCGCCAGCAGCACCGTTGGCACCGATCTCTATCAAGCTATGTTTGATTAAGACAGTCGATATGCACCTGATGTTCCGTCTCGGCAAACAGACCTGGTAAAAAGAATCGCGGGAGAAAATACGGAGAAATTTAAAACTCGTCGTTAGCACCTCCAACCCAGTAAATACGCGGGGTTGCGGGCGAAAACGCAGTACTGCAAAAAACTATTCAAAACAAAATGCGACGAAGCGCTAGCAAATTTAAAAAAACCGTTGTACAATTTGCCCCCTTCAGACGTAGTGACATACGTTAAGAAAATTTGGCTGTCTAAGTGTGCATTTTGGGTGCTTAGCTCAGTTGGTAGAGCGGCGCCCTTACAAGGCGTAGGTCGGGAGTTCGAGCCTCTCAGCACCCACCAAGTGGCCAAATGATCGTAAATGAAGCAGTAGTTTAGGAGTGGTAGTTCAGTTGGTTAGAATACCGGCCTGTCACGCCGGGGGTCGCGGGTTCGAGTCCCGTCCACTCCGCCAGAATACAAATGCCCGCGCAAGCGGGCGTTTTTATTTCAAGAATACAAATGAAAAAACGACCGCAAGGTCGTCTTTTTTTGTCCGCAATTTCAATGGGGGGATCAAAACCGGTCGCCAATGGTGCGTGTTATCGCGCTGCCCTCGGATTTTTGCAGCAACAGCTTGCCATTGCGGATCACTAGTGTCTCGCTGCTTTTGTCCCTGGTCTCGGCGATCCTGCCGATCGGCCCGATGGCCATGCTGATATTGGTGGCGACCTTCACCTCTGCACTCTTGCGATCCTTGCCGATCTCGATATGCTCGATGGTGACCTGGTAATTGGTGGATATGTCGCCTTGCCTTCCGGCTTGCGCCAGCGATTCAAACATCTTGTTGTACTTGTCGCAGGTTTCTCCCTTGTCGAAATTCTCCTGAAGCCGTCCCTGGCTGGTGGAATTGATGCCGGTGCGCGTGAAATCCTTGCTCAGCATTGCGCACAACTCCTTGCCACGGCCATTCAGGACGTGCTCGGTGGCGGTGTCGTAAAAGCGCGTGACGCTCTCCTCATCGATGGAATTTTGACGATTCCAGTACCAACCGCCTATCCCGATGGCAACTAATAATAAAATAATGACTCTCATACTGCCCTGATCCCCTTAAAACGCTAAAGACGCCTAAAATTTACTGCACCACTTTTGCCGATGCGGCTTAAATTACCAGTAAGCTATAGAATATCTGTAGTGCAATAATTTTGATACATAACCTAATCCCGCATCCGTGCGATCACCAGAACATGGCATTATTGTTTCTTTTTGGCACCATGTCCTGCATCCATTTCTCCCACAACATGAATCGCTGCCAGTCATGCGTGACTGCTGGTTGCCTATAAAGGTGAATAAAACAATGGCAATCAACGGGAAGTCGGAGACATGAAACAGCAACGACGAAAAGAAGTGAATGCGATGGCATTAGGCATGCTCGGGCGCGCAGCGTTGAGCAGCCTGCTGGATACCATGCTGCTGTGGGGTTTTGCGCGTGCCGGGGTGATTGGGCCCGAAATCGCGCTGCTTTACGGCATGGCCGTGGTGATAACCAACGGTATTTTCTATCTGATAATCCGTGGCGGCTTCAACCAGGGCTACAAGGATCCGGCCCTGACTTTCCCGCAGGTGGTCATCGCTTTGCTGCTGCAGACCGGTTTCATGATCCTGGCACCGCAAGTGGGCTACCTGTTCCTGATCAATTTCTTCATCATCTACGGCTTCGGGGTGCTGGGCTTGAGTACCTTCTGGTACGTGGTGAGCTGGCTGGTCGGTTCGCTAGCCCTGGTGCTGGCTTTCGGTGTGGCCGGCGCGCGCCTGCAGCTTCCGGTGGCGAACAATTTCAGCCAGTTGCTGGTATGCCTGTCCTTCATCCTGACGCTGGGCCGCTGCATCTATCTGACCAACATGCTGAGCCGCATGCAGCGCAAGATCATGGAAAAGAACCAGCAACTGGTGCTGGCGATGAAGCGGGTCCAGGAGCTGGCTACGCGCGATGAGCTGACCAATATCGAAAACCGCCGTTCGCTGATGGAAATCCTGGCGGTCGAGCAAAAGCGCTTCCAGCGCGGCGGTACGCCGTTCTGCATCGCCATCCTGGATCTGGACGGTTTCAAGTCGGTTAACGACAATTTTGGCCACGCAGCCGGCGATATGGTGCTGAAGACCTTTGTTGAGATCGTACGCAATGAAATGCGCCTGAGCGACCATTTTGCCCGTTACGGCGGCGACGAATTCGTGCTGGTGCTTACCGGCACCACGGTGCAAGAGGGCGTGACGGCGCTGGACCGGATTTGCGCCGAGACCGAAATGTATGACTGGAGCAAGTTCGGCAAGGATATTGTCCTGACGGCCTCCATCGGGATTACCGATTTCCGCCCGGGCGAAAGCATAGACGAGGCCTTCCAGCGTGCCGACATGGCGCTGTATGGCGCCAAGGCGGCCGGCCGCAACCGGGTCATGATCAGCCCCGACAGTTTCGAGTCTTCCGACGGTGGCACCACCATCAGGGCTTTCTAAAGGTTGAACGCAAAGGTCTGAACTTAGTTGCGGCGCGGAGTTTCGGACCGCCCCTGCTGACCGCTTGCGTCAGACCGCCGGTTCGCCGCCCAACGCAAATACCAGGTCGCTCAGCATCTTGTTCAACTCGCCGGTCATCAGCATCATGTCGGAATCGAAACGTTCGTCGTCATTCTTGCTGCTGGTGTCGTTGCCTTCCTTCAGCACGTCCAGCGGTGCGATACGCTTGATCGCCAGCGATTCGGTCAGCACGAAGGAAATATGGTCGGCCCAGGTCATTGCCAGCCGTGTGCATTGCTTGCCGGAGGCAATATGACGCCGCACGTCGTCGGCTTCGATGGTGTGGCGCACGTAGCGCACGGTGGCCTTGCCTTCGCCGGCGGCGCGCAATTCGGTGTCCTGATCCACGGTAAAGCCGTGCGGCGCTTCGTCCGATGCCAGCCAGTTGGTCATCGAGGTCAGCGGCGAATGGGCAGTGCGCAGACTGGAAACCAGCAATTTGTCGACTGATCCCAGCAACAGTTTGAGGATTTCTTCTGCCTTGGCCGGACTGGCGGCGTCGATCACCAGCCAGCCGTTCACTGGATCGATCCAGACCCAGGTATTGCGCTGGATACTGAATGCGCGCGGCAGCAGCTCGTCGGTCACTTGCTCCTTGAGATCTTTCAGTTGCTTGCGGCCGGGCGCATAGCCTTGCTGTTCTTCAATTTCGGCGGCGCGCGCCTTGGTCACCTGATTGACGACCGTGGCCGGCAATAATTTCTTTTCGGTACCCAGCAAAATCATCATCTGGCGATTCACGGTATGCACCAGCATGCCGTTGTCGCGTGGCGATAGCCAACCCTGGCTTTGCAATTCCAGACTGCTGCACTTGGCAAATGCCTGCGGCGCCAGGAACGCCTCCAGTTGTTCGGCCGAAATGGCCCATGGTGCGGGAATACGGTAGATCTGCAGATTTTTAAACCACATATTGTTCCAATAAAAAAATAATGACAATTGCTCTGTTCCCAACCGGCTGAGCAGGGGGAGTTCAGGGAGCAAAGCAATCAAATAAGATGGCTAAACAAGCAGGGCGGATGAGCGTAGCGTTAAGTTAAGTCTTGCAGCTGTCGCCAGGCTTGCCTGAAAAGTGTGCAGGACGGGAGGTGCTATCCTCTCCGGCCTGCCAGGTGAGCTTCGATCTAATCTCGATCAAATGCCCATATTGGTCAAGGTATCGGCAATTTCACGCAATACGGGTTGCAGATGCGGATGACGTACTGCAAGACGAGCAGAAATGCCCTGGGCGCGTTCTATCAGGGCGGAGCGGATATCGGAGGCAGGTGCTGACGCCGACGTTGTTGTTGCCGTCGTTGTAGTGGCCTCCGAAGATTTCAGCAATTCCTGGATGTCGGTATCCAGCGATTGCAGCAAGCCTTTCAACTCGCTGTCCACCGTGCCGCTGCTTTCCAGCGTGCTGCGGAGTTTTTCCAGCGATGTCTTGATGTTGTCTATGCTCATGGTATTACTCCTGGAGTGGTTTTGCTGTAGTGCTTATCATCTCACGCGGCTCTCGGCTTCTGCAACAAAGCCTTCAAATTGGCCAGGCGATTTTGCGGGGTGATCTGCTCTGCCTCGGTTGGCATGGCGTCACCCTCGTCGAGCCGCATTTCCTTGACGAAGCGTGATATTTCACAAACGACCGATTCGCCGGCGCGCTTGCGCTTCTTGCACCAGCTGACATGCAAGCTGCGCTGGGCGCGCGTGATGCCGACATACATCAGGCGTCGTTCTTCTTCGATCCGGGCGGCGATGGTTTCCGGCGGTGCATCCGGATCGCCCTTATGCGGCAAGATACCTTCCTCGACCCCGATCAGGAACACATGCGGATATTCCAGTCCCTTGGAAGCATGCAAGGTCGACATGCGCACCGCATCCGGTTCCTCATCGCGCCCCTCCAGCATCGACATCAGCGCCACCATCTGGGTCAGCTCCAGCAGATTGCGCTCTTCACCGGCGCCATCCTTGCCGCCGGTGCCTTTTTCCTTCAGCCAGTTGGTGAAGTCCAGCACGTTTTGCCACTTGCCTTGCGCCGCGCGGTCGTCGAAGCTGTCATACAGATAATGCTCGTAATTGATTTCCTTCATCATGTCGTCCAGCACGGCGGCGGCATTTTCACCGCTGCCGGCCGGGCCGACACGGCTGGCGCGGGCTTCCAGCTGGTTGATGAAATGGCAGAATTCACGCAGCGGATAGAGCTGGCGATCGGTCAGCTTGGCTTCAATGCCGCCCTTGAAAACCGCTTCGAACAGCGAACACTGCCATTGCCCGGCCACGGTACCCAACACTTCCAGCGTAGCCTGGCCGACGCCGCGCTTGGGCGTGGTGATGGCGCGGATAAAGGCCGGATCGTCGTCTTCGTTGGCGATCAGGCGCAGGTAACTGATGATGTCCTTGATTTCGGCGCGGTCGAAAAAGCTCTGGCCGCCCGACATCGTGTACGGGATGCGTTCCCGTCGCAGGGCTTTTTCAAAAGTCCGCGCCTGATGGTTGCCGCGATACAGGATGGCGTAGTCGGAAAACTTGGCGCGCCGCTCGAAGCGATGGGCCGACAGCATGATCGCCACCTGCTCTGCTTCCTTTTCGTCATCCTCCATGCCCATCACCTTGATCGGATCGCCCAGTCCGTGTTCCGACCACAGTTTTTTGTCGAACAGCTTGGGATTGTTGCCGATCACCGCGTTAGCGGCTTGCAGGATGCGCGTGGAAGAGCGGTAATTCTGTTCCAGCTTGATCACTTTCAGGTCGGGGAAATCGACTTGCAGGGTTTTCAGGTTTTCGATGGTGGCACCGCGCCATGCGTAAATCGCCTGATCGTCGTCGCCCACCGCGGTGAACATCGGCTTCTTGCCGAGTCCGGTCACCAGCAGCTTGACCAGTTCATACTGGCAAGTGTTGGTATCCTGATATTCATCGACCAGCAGATAGCGCAACCGGCGTTGCCATTTATCGCGCACCGCCTCATTGCTGCGGAACAGTTCCACCGGCAAGCGGATCAGATCGTCGAAATCGACCGCCTGATAAGCCGCCAGCGTCGCCACATAGCTGCGGTAAATCCGCGCTGCCTGCGCTTCGTCTTCGGTAACGGCTTGCTTGATGGCCTGTTCGGGATCGACCAGGCCGTTCTTCCAGAGCGACATGGCGGTCTGGATGCGGCGGATCAGTTGTTTATCAGTGGTAATCGCCAGGTCTTGCACAATCGAAAAACAGTCGTCGCTATCCATGATCGAAAAACGATCTTTCAAGCCCAGTTCGCGCGCTTCCTGGCGCAGGATCTTGACCCCCAGCGAATGGAAGGTGCTGACGGTGATGTGCTTGGCTTGTTTCGGATCTTTCAGGAGCTTGGCGATACGCTCCTGCATTTCGGTGGCCGCCTTGTTGGTAAAGGTGAGCGCCGCGATATGTTTGGGGTCATAGCCGCAATCCTCGATCAGATGCTGGATTTTCTGCGTAATCACGCGCGTCTTGCCCGAGCCCGCGCCGGCCAGCACCAGGCAGGGGCCGTCCAGGTACTTGACGGCTTCCCGTTGGGGAGTGTTGAGACCGAAATTGGGAGTAGACGACATAAATTACAGCGCAGCGACTGACCTGAAGGAGCAAAGCGCTGTATTTTAACAGTGCGCGAGAGGCGGGTACGGTTGCTGGCGAGTTGCACCAGTGAGTTGCACCAGCTTAAGTGCTGAATATGGGACAATCCGTTATCAACTATCTTGCCGGACATGCCATGAAATTCAGCCACTTGATCGAAATCAACGATCCCCTCAACCCGCTAATCGATTCTTTGACCCGCGAACAGCTATGGCGCGGGCTAGTGATGCGGGCTGAGCAGCCGAAGTTGTTTGTTGAGCATCTGGACGATTGCAGCCTGTCGGACAAATCGGTGCAGTCGGTGACGCGCGAATTGCGGTACGGCAAAGTGACCGTCAAGGATGTGGTCAGTTACCTGCCACAGCTGCAGGTGCGCTACCAGGTGCCGAAACAGCAAGATATCGGCGGCTCCAGCCTGATCATGACGATTGAAGAGCCCGGACCGGATATGCTCTTCGTACGCTTTGAATATGAAGACGAGGCAGTCGAGCGGCAGCCGGCGGCGCAAGCCGAGCAGGAATTTTATGACGAGTTCCGGCGCTCGGCTTATGAAGAAGCCGATATCGACACCATCCGGGTGATCCGTGAACTGGCTGCAGAGGGGCGGTTAGGGTAACTACGCCAGCCTGATCAACCCTTTCAGCGGAAATTATTCTCCACCGCAAACTTGATCAATTCCGCCTGGCCCTCGATATCCAGCTTGCGTTTGATATTCAGCCTGTGGGCTTCGACAGTGCGCACGCTTAAATCCAGCTCACGCGCAATCTGCTTGTTCGATTCACCGTTGGCGATGTGCTGCAATACCTGACGTTCGCGCACGGTCAGCAATTGCCCCGGCGTCATCGGCCGCGCCAGCTTTTGCGCCAGCGCCGCGCTGTAGTACATGCCGCCGGAAATCACGGTTTCTATTGCGTGCACGATGTCCTTGCCAGGCGCATCTTTCAATACATAGCCGCGCGCGCCAGCCTGTACCGACTGCATCAGGTATTCGGTCTTGTCATGCATGCTCAGGATCAGCACGGCGATTTCCGGGAAGCTGACGTGAAAGCGCGCGGTCAGGTCGATGCCGTTGATGCTGCCGCGCAGATTGATATCCATCAGGATCACGTCAACAGGTTGCTGCTCCGCGCGCTGCAATGCTTCCTCGGCACTGCCGGCTTCGGCCACGATAGCGAACGTCGGCACCGCTTCAAGCCGCGCCCGCAAGCCGTCGCGCACCAGCGGGTGATCGTCGACCAGCATGATTTTTGTGATTGTTTCAGACGTTTCAGACATAAGAGTAATGTGGGGGCGGAATGGTTGCCAACACCGTGGTGCCGGCCGCAGAGGAACTGACCTTGAGCGTGCCGCCAACCGCTTCCAGCCGCTCAACCATATTGCGCAGGCCGATGCCGCGTTTCGGATTGCCGTCGATCTGATCGACATCGAAACCGACGCCGTTATCTTGCACGGTCAGGGTAATCGCTTGCGCATCGCCTTGCAACAGCACATTGATTTGCGTTGCCTGGGAATGGCGGGCGATATTGGTCAAGGCTTCCTGAGCGATGCGAAACAACACCGTATTGGCGACCGCCGGCATGCCATCGGTACTGCCGGTGTGCTTGAACGTGATCGGAATGCCGGCGTGCTCCAGCCACTCGTGCGTCAGATGGTCCAGTGCCGCCGCCAGGCCGAGGTCATCCAGGATCGCCGGCCGCAGATCGTGCGAGATACGGCGCACCTCACCTAATACATCATTGAGCTGGCCGGCAGTGCGTTCGAAAGTGACGCGCGCGGCGGCGATCTGCTGCGGCCCGTTGTCGAGTTTGGCGATGGCGGCTTCGATCTGCAGTTTGATCGATACCAGCCACTGGCTGATGCCGTCGTGCAGGTCGCGTGACAGCCTGGCCCGTTCTTCTTCCTGCGAGCGCACCACGCGCTGCGCCAGGACTTTCAGTTTGGCGTCAGCCACCCGATGTTCGCTGATATTCAATACCAGTCCCGACACGCCCACTGCCAGCGCGCTAAGGATCGCGATGGCGGTAATCCACCACATGGTGTTGCGGATATTGCCGGATACCTGGGCGTCGATCTGGTTCAGCGCTTCGTCGACATCGTCCAGGTAGATGCCGGTGCCCAGCATCCAGCCCCAGTTAGGCAATGCCACCACATAGCCAAGCTTCGGCGCGACATGGTGGCTGGACGGCTTTTCCCACAGATAACGCTCAAAACCGCCGCCGCTCTTGGCGCGTTCTATCAGATGCCGGATAGTCAGGCTGCCGTTGGCATCTTTCATATCCCACAGATCTTGCCCGACCAGCTCCGGCTGGCGCGGATGCATCAGGCTCTTGCCTTGCATGTCGTAGATAAAGAAATAACCGTCGTCGCCATAAGACAATTTGCCCAGGATCGCCTTGGCTTCCTCCAGCGTGGCCGGATCGTTGCGGCCGGATTCGTACAGATGTGCAATCGAACGCGTGGCCAGCGCCACGTAGTGCTTGAGTTCGGCTTCCTTGCTGGCCAGATAGGCCGCCTGGATCGTCGCGCGTTGCTGCTGGCCAAGCGAAATCGCCTGGTGGCGCACCGCCAGGGCGATCGCGCACAGCGCCAGGATCAAGGGAACGATGGCCAGGAAGATGATTTTTTGCCGTAATTTCATGGCGCTACTTTACTCGGAATCGAAAACGATCCGAAATAAATCCACCAATATTAATGTTTAGGTATTTGGGATGCGAAGATGCAAATAAGCATTGCGTGCAGGTGAGGTGGTCGAAAGAAATTCTCTATTTGTGCTTGTCGCCGGCTGGCGCGGTAGGGAAGAGGCTTGAGTTGTTAGTTGGGGGGGGCAGAAGGAATGGCTATTACAGCAGGCGCTGGGATTTTGAACGAGACGTAGTCCCATCCCTTTGCAATCACAAAACCAAGCAGCGTGAAAACTGTACCCAAAACTACTACGCCGCCAAGTATCTTTTGCTTCCAATTAACCAAGTCATCGACCTTGGTTTTTATGTTATCCAGAGAATTTTTGAGAGAATCGTGATTTGATTTTGCGAAATCTTTCAACGCTTCGTTTTGCGCTTTTAATTCGCCATTCATCCGATGTATTTCGGCAAGTTGCTGCCAAATGAAACTCAAATAATCTGCCCCTGATCCTCCCAAGTTGGGCGTGACAATATCAGCCGGCTCAGTGGGCGGACGATCTTGCGAGGTGGCAGATGGGGTTCGTTTGTTGGTCGCCATATCACTCCATGCGCGACTTCATCCATTCCCACATATCTGTGGGGCCGCGACCGTAATAGCCGCCGACGGCAACGTAGAGTACGGAACCTGTGGTTGGCGGTTCAGATGTGGTCGTTCCGATTTTGTTGGACAACTCACGAGTAGTTCCATCGAATCTGATGAGCCATCCGCCACTTTTAAGCAAATAGCGATCATATTCGCCAAATGCCGCCTTTATGGCGGTGGCGAGACGATCAGGATCTGCGAACGGAGTTGCTAAATAGAGTGCCATAGGCTTAATACTAACATGTGGTTTTTCATTAATGCCCGTAAGGTTAATAGGAAGTAGGGCTCAACTCACTGATTTCAATACTCAATACGCTGCAGGATATTGCCTCTGCTTTTACGTTATTCCTCCCACCTCATCAGTTGATACGAGTAATCACCATAGGCATTTTTGTCGTAGTAATCATTATCTTCTAAATTTCACAATTTACAGGTTTCAGCAAGAAACACAGGCGGCGGTTGAAGAAAGCGCGCTTTTCCCGCAAGTTATTAGGTCCCGAGCGTTGCCACAAATATTCAAGGTGGCGGATTATTAGTAGGAACAGATATTTTCAGTACGCTCTACGTAATATTACGTAAATGTATTGCGTAGTACCTCGCTTGCTCTCTCACTGCATATGTCAAATACTTTGCAGCGGGTTTATTTCAAGCATTTGGCCGCCGCTTTGGCTATCTGCCCGTCCCATCAATTATCTAATAAAAAAATATTCCTCAACATCCATTCCCGCCTGGGAGGAGAACAATGAATCGTCTATTTTCAAAAATGGGCTGGCTTGCGCTGGCCCTGCTTGGTGCATTCGCGTTTGGCTATATCGGCCTGCAGCGTGGCGAATCCATCAGCGCTATCTGGATCGTGATTGCCGCAGTCTGCGTCTATCTGATCGCCTACCGTTTCTACAGCCTCTACATTTCCGACAAAGTACTGGGTCTCGACGCCACCCGCATGACACCTGCCTATAAGTACAACGACGGGCTGGATTACGTGCCGACCAACAAGAATGTCCTGTTCGGCCATCATTTCGCCGCAATTGCCGGCGCCGGACCATTGGTCGGCCCGGTGCTGGCGGCGCAGATGGGTTATCTGCCCGGCATGTTGTGGATCCTGGCCGGCGTGGTGTTTGCCGGTGCGGTGCAGGATCTGATGGTGTTGTTCATCTCCACCCGCCGCGACGGCCGTTCTCTGGGCGATTTGATCAAGTCCGAGCTGGGCACGGCGCCGGGCGTGATTGCCTTGTTCGGTACCTTCATGATCATGGTGATCATCCTGGCAGTGCTGGCGCTGATTGTGGTCAAGGCATTGGCGGAATCACCCTGGGGTACTTTCACGGTGGCGGTGACTATCCCGATCGCCTTGTTCATGGGTGTGTATACCCGTTATCTGCGGCCGGGACGTATCGGCGAGATTTCGGTGATCGGCTTTGTGCTGTTGATGCTGGCAATTGTCGGCGGCCAGTATGTGCAGGAGCATCCGGTATTGGGCGCCATGTTCACCTTCACCGGCAAGGAACTGACCTGGATGCTGATCGGCTACGGCTTCATCGCTTCGGTGCTGCCGGTCTGGCTGTTGCTGGCGCCGCGTGATTATTTGTCGACTTTCCTCAAGATCGGCACCATCGTCGGCCTGGCGCTGGGCATCGTGTTCGTTGCGCCGGAATTGAAAATGCCAGCCTTCACACAATTCATGGACGGCTCCGGCCCGGTCTGGTCCGGCAGCTTGTTCCCCTTCCTGTTCATTACCATCGCCTGTGGCGCAGTATCCGGTTTCCACGCGCTGATCGCTTCCGGCACCACGCCGAAACTGCTGGAAAACGAACGCCATGCGCGCTTCATCGGCTACGGCGCGATGTTGATGGAATCGTTTGTCGCCATCATGGCGTTAATCGCGGCATCCTGCATCGAGCCTGGCGTGTATTTTGCGATGAACAGCCCGGCCGCATTGATCGGCACTACTGTCGAAACGGCAGCGCAAGCCGTGTCGCAATGGGGTTTCCACGTCACGCCGGAAATGCTGGCGCAGGTGGCTAAGGATGTGGGCGAGCACAGCATCATTTCCCGCGCCGGCGGCGCACCGACGCTGGCGGTCGGCATGGCGCACATCCTGTCGAGCATCGGCGGCGGCAAAGTCATGATGGCGTTCTGGTATCACTTTGCGATTCTGTTCGAAGCGCTGTTCATCCTGACCGCAGTCGATGCCGGCACTCGCGCCGGCCGCTTCATGCTGCAGGATCTGCTCGGTACTTTCGTGCCATCCATGCGCAAGATCGATTCGTTGCCGGCCAGCTTGATTGCGACCGCCTTGTGCGTCGCCGGCTGGGGCTATTTCCTGTATCAAGGCGTGGTCGATCCGCTTGGCGGCATCAATACCTTATGGCCTTTGTTCGGCATCTCCAACCAGATGCTGGCGGGGATCGCTTTGATTCTGGCGACTTGCGTATTGTTCAAGATGAAGCGCGACCGTTTTGCCTGGGTCACCATCGTGCCGACCGTCTGGATTCTGATTTGCACCTTGACCGCCGGCTGGCAAAAAATCTTCGACGCCAATCCACGCGTCGGCTTCCTGACCCACGCCGCCAAATATCAGGCTGCGCTGGCAGAAGGAAAATTGCTGGCGCCGGCGAAATCGATCGCGCAAATGCAGCAGGTAATCTTCAATGATTACCTGGATGCGGGCCTGGCTGCCTTCTTCATCCTGGTGCTGGTGAGCATTCTCGGCTTCGGCATCAAGACCGTACTGGCTGCGCGCGCCAGCCATCGCCCGAGCACCAGCGAAACCCCGTTTGAATCACTGCCGACGAGCGCTCTACCGTCAGTCTGAAAGGTTGGCCATGCTGGAAGAACTATCGAAAGCCGGGCGCTACCTCGGGCAAACCATGCGGCTGATGGTGGGTTTGCCTGAGTACGGCACTTACGTGACGCATATGGAAAACACCCATCCTGGTGAACCGATGATGAGCTACGAAGAGTTTTTCAAGGAACGCCAGGAAGCGCGCTATGGCGGCAATGGCCGGGTTGGCCGCTGTTGCTAGCTGCTTAAAAATTAAGCGTCCTGTGGAGATGTTTGTGCCGACCGGTTCGCCGGCCGGCATTTTTTTCGTCCAGCGTTCAGCCTTTCAGTTGACCGTTATAAGCGCCTGGCGCCGGTTGTGCTTGTTGCGCACTGTGATACAGGCTGACAACGCGCAGCAGGCGACCGATGAACATGCCGTTAAAGACGCCATAAAGTGTGCAGACAACAGCTGTAAATGCGCCATCGTGTGCCAGTGCAGGATGTATCGCCAGCGTCACGCCAACCGTATATTTGGTCAGGAAAATTCCCATCATCAGTATCAATGGCAGCCAGCTACCGCGCTGGAACACCACGCCACGCTCCGGATAGGCAATGACGCGATCCTTCCTGAACAGGCGCCAGTTCAAGCTCGCAGCGACAGTTGCCGCCAGCAGCCAGCACAGCATAGGCGGCGGCGTGACGCCGAACACAGTGGACACGCCCTGCCAGGACAGCGCCAGCATTACCAATGGAATAATCGACAGTTTTTTCAGCGTCAGTTCGCGATCGACGCTGGCCAGGATGCCGCGATAGATCAGGAACGCCAGTAGCGCCCAGACCCAAAGCGGTGTGTGTGAAATGATTTGTACAAGCATGTCGTTCTCCGGTTGATTGATCTGCGGCGATTATCTGGTCGCCGCAGAGGCGGGAAAAGCGGAAAGCGACGAAATGCAGGAATACGTCGTGAATCGACAGTTGGAGAGGATGGCGCACCACCTTGGCGCGCTGCCCCCGGTTGCCAGAACCCTAGCGGATTTCTGCCGAATACTGGAAACGCTCTGCCGGCACAAAAGATGTGCGCCATTCAACCGGTTCACCGGCGTGATCCAGCATCAGCCGTTCGACACAGATCGCCACGGTCTTGGTTTTCAGTTTGAACACGGAAGCATTGGCCCGGTTCAGCGGTTTCGCTGTCAAGTCGTCGATGGCACGCGAGACCAGCACATCGCATTCGCTCTCATAGACGGGATACAGGGATGCCGGAGAATTGCTTTTTAGATATTTCTGCAACTTCCTGAAGCGCGCAAGCGGCAGCCAGATATGTTCCGACAGCACGATTTCATCATCGAAAGAACGGGTGCGATGCAGATATAGCGCTTTGTCGCGCGGCTTGAGCTTGAGTTTATCCGCCACCGCAACGGGCGGTATCGCGGTCGTCATCGAACGAATCTGCGCGGTCGGCAGCTGGTTTTCAGCTTTGCCGTGTTGCCGCACGAAACGCAGCATCGATGAGCGTTCGGCAGCGCGCGCGACGAATGTCCCGCGTCCGCGCACGCGATCGACGACGCCATCGGTGACCAGCGCGTCCAGCACCTTGCGCATGGTGCCGACTGCAATTTCATATTCGGCGGCCAGTTTGTCCTCGGACGGCAGCGCTTCATCAGCGGCCCAGCTACGCAAAGCGATCCTTTGGAGCAGATCGTCACGGACTTGCAGGTAGCGCGGCAAGCGTGGATCAGACCCGTTTTCTGGCGGGAGAGACGCGTTTTTTTTCAGGAGAGACGTATTTTTTTTCGAGAGAGACGCGTTTTTTTCAGAGAGAGACGCATTTTTTTGAGAGAGAGGCGTTTTTTTTGCGCTTTTTTTGATCGGCATTAACAACATTTCAAACTTGGAACGGGTCCGCAATTTACCAAGTTCCAGCTGTTTTTACAATACATATGTGAATCTCTACTTCTATACAGAACCAGAGATTCACAAATTGATTCAATTCTGATTCAGCGCGATGCGTGCCGGACGCGGCTTGCGCTCGGCCAGCCACAACAACAGGATCGCCACTCCCGAATAAATCCAGTAGTCGACCGGCACACCGCCAAGCCAATGCTTATGCCACGGGACATCGGCCGGATTGAAACGTCCCAGTCCATATGCCGGGTTGAGTACAAACCATAGCCAGTCCTCACTGATCCAGAACACCATGATGGACGCCATGATCCGGGCTTCGCCGCGCCAGTCCCAACTGCCGTTGAACCAGATCGGATAGTGGAACATCAACGCAATGAAAGGAAAAATCCAGGCGTGATAGCCGGTCATGGCGCGGCCGCCCCAGAAGATGTCGAGCAGCCAGTGATGTTCGATACGCCAGGTCGGCAAATTGGCGGCCCAGCCGGCGGCGCCCTCGATCTGGATTTCGACATTGGCGAAAAAAAAGGCAGTCAGCACTGCCCAGAACAGCATGCCGAGCAAGCGGCGAAAAGGTGTAGTTGCGGTCATGTCGATACCGTATGAAATTGAGAATCGAGTTTGCTGAAGACAGTTTGCAGCACTGCGCGGCCGGCATGCGGGCGGCCCAACGTCAGGCTGTGCTGCCGCAAGCGTTGAAGTTGTTCCGGCTGTTGCAGTAGTTGCTGGACCCGGAACGCCAGTGCGGTCAGGTCGATCGCTTTCAGCGCTGCGCCCTGTTCCAGCAGATAGTCGGCGTTACGTTCTTCCTGGCCCGGGATTGGCGAGTGGATGATCATCGGTACCCCCATCGCCAGGCATTCTGAGGTAGTCAGGCCGCCTGGTTTGGTAATCGCGAGATCGGCACACGCCATCAATTGTTCCACATGGTGGGTAAAGCCGAAAGGAAACAGGCGGCGCGGATGGGCAGCCGCCAATTGCTGCAGGTTGCCCAGTAGCGCGGCGTTTTTACCCGCCAACGCCACCAGCTGAAAATCGTCGCCCAGCTCCAGCAGCCGTTGCACGGTCTTATCGAGATCGCCGATACCGGCGCCGCCCGACATCATCAGGATAATCTTGCGGTCGGGATCCAGGCCGAATTGCTGCGCGCACCGCCGGCGATCCAGCGGTTGCCCGAATCCCGGCATGATCGGGATACCGGTCACGTGTACCGCGTCGGCCGCCAGGCCGCGCGCCCGCATGCGATAGGCGATTTCTTCGGTGGCGGCAAAGTAACCGCGCATCAGCGGTTGCAGCCACATGCTGTGCAAATCGAAATCCGTAACTTGTACCCAGACCGGGCACACCACACGCTGGCTGCCGATTTCGCGCGCCAGCAATTCGGCCGGCAGGAAGTGGGTGCAGATGATGGCGTCCGGCGCTGCCGCCTGGATCGCGGCACGCAAGGGGCGCGTGCTGATGCGTTCAATCGCGCGCCGCAATTTTTGCGTTGGCGAGTTGGTCAGGGCTTTGTCGCTTTTTTGGTAAACATAACCCCACAACGCAGGATGGCGATTCACCAGATGCAGATAAAAATCGGTATACACCGCACGGAATCCGGCCGGCACGTAATCCATCGCGTCCAGATGGATCGCTTCGGTGTCGGGGAATTCGGCGGCGGCATAGGCCTTGAGCGCTTCGGCGGCGCGCATATGGCCGGCACCGGCAGAGACGCTTAACAGTAATAGTTTACGAGGGCGCGGGGCTTTGACTGACTTATGAATAATATGCTCCGGCCATCATCGGTTTGCTGCCGGTAATGCAAAAGTGACTACTTTCAAGCATACTCCTTGCAATCTGCATTCGGATTTTTACCGGGCACTCCTGCCCGATCACGCTGATGATAGGGATAAATCGGCGCTGAGTAAAATGACATTTATGACAAACAATCCCTGTTTCAGAAAGAACGTGATGCCCGCTACTCGCAAACCGCTGGACGGTTTGGCCATGAGCCTGATGTTGATGCTGTGCCTGTGCTGGGGGCTGCAACAAGTTGCAATCAAAGTGGCGGCGCCCAGCATCTCGCCGATCCTGCAAAACGGCTTGCGCTCAGCGGTTGCGGCGGTGCTGGTGAGCGGCCTGATGTGGTGGCGCGGCAGTAAATTTTCGCTGACCGATGGCACCTTCTGGCCGGGTCTGGCAACCGGCTTGCTGTTTGCCGGCGAATTCCTGTGCGTCTCCATCGGTTTGAACTACACCACCGCTTCGCACATGTCGGTGTTCGTTTACACCGCGCCGATTTTCACCGTGCTGGGTTTGCACTGGCTGGTGCCGGGCGAGCGTTTCGGCGTCACCCAATGGCTAGGTGTGATTGCCGCATTTGCCGGGATTACCGTGGCGTTCGCCGGTGGCTTTGAAGCCGGCGCCGGTTTCAGCCGGATGCTGATCGGCGATGCGTTGGGCGTGCTGGCCGCCGTGTTCTGGGCCGCCACCACGATCATGATCAAGCGCAGCGTCCTCACCAACGCCTCTCCCAGCATGACATTGTGGTACCAGTTGGTGATAGCCGCATTGTCGCTGCCGCTGGTGGCCCTGGTTTCGGGGCAGACAGAAGTGGCGCCGTTGACCGGCATCATGTGGGTGAGCCTGGTGTTCCAGTCGCTGATCGTCGCTTTCGGCAGTTTCCTGGCCTGGTTCTGGATGTTGCGCCGCTATCTTGCTTCGCGGCTGACGGTGTTTTCTTTCCTGACGCCGTTGTTCGGCGTCAGTTTCGGCGTGTTGCTGCTGGGGGATCCGATCGGGTTGCCGTTTGTATTCGGCGCGTTGCTGGTGTTGAGCGGGATTGTGCTAGTGAATTGGCAACGCGGCTAATTGCTGCATATCAGTTTTGTAGGGTGGGCACGTATGCCCACGCGTGACCTCAAATTCACCAACACGCCTATCCGAGAACACGTGGGCAAAAAAACTTGCCCACCCTACCCGACTACAATTGTCAGGCCTTGAAAATCCCTTCAGAAACCAACTCTTGCAACGGCTTGCGTGGGCTTGGCTCTTCCTTGGCGCGCAAACCTTCCGGCAACATAGCTTTATCGCCGATCTTGCCGATGGCTACCGCAGCTTCAATCGCGAAATTGGCCGGGATGTCCAGTTCCTTGCGCGTTTTTTCCTTGTCGAAACCGGCCATGCCGTGCGCATGCCAACCAGACAAACTGGCTTGCAGCGCCAGGTAACCCCAGGCTGAACCGGCGTCGAAAGAGTGGGTTGGCATCGGCGACTCTTCGCTGCTGCCCGGTGGCGCAAAGGTGGTTTTCGACAAGATGATCACTAATGCCGCGGCATTTTCCGCCCAGCTGCGATTGAAATCGTTGAGCAAAGGCAGCAGTTTGTTCCAGTGCGGTGTGCCGCGGCGTGCGAACACGAAACGCCAAGGTTGCGAGTTATAGGACGACGGCGCCCAGCGTGCCGCTTCCAGAATGGTCAGCAATTCTTGTTCGGAAATCTCGTCATTGGCATAGGCGCGTGGCGACCAGCGGCTGAGGAATTGCGGATGGGCAGGGTGGTCGGCTACACGGGGTGTGGACTGGGTCATCAAGGTTCCTGTAGATAAATAAGCAAGGCAAAACGAGGCGGCCGATGACGTTTCAAAAATGTTTCAGAAACATGTCAGAAACGCCACGACCGAGACGCAGCATCTTAGCAGCAGTTTTTGATGCTTGCAGCGCGTGGCCGGATTTACGGGATGTCGTCATCCACACGGGCAAGCAGGGTGAAGATTGCCCCGCCAAGCCGGTATAATCGAGAATAATCAAGTAAATGGGGCAGTCCCATAGACTTTTCGCATAAATCCAGTACGGTCCCCGTACTATTGACCACCTATCCTATGCTCGCACCACAGAAACAACAGATCATCGACCTTTTCAACGCTGCCTTGCAGCCCATTATTGCCGGCAGCGAATTGCAGCCGACGGTGACGCTGGAGCGTCCGCGTGACCCGTCGCATGGCGACGTCGCCTGTAATATCGCCATGCAACTGGCCAAGCCGCTGAAAAAGAACCCGCGTGAACTGGCGCAAGCTTTGGTGGCGGCGGTGCTGGCCAGCACCGAACACCGCGATCTGATCGAAACCGCTGAAATCGCCGGCCCCGGCTTCATCAATCTGCGTTTGACAGCGGCGGCCAAGCAGCAAGTGGTCAAGACCGTTCTGCAAGAGGGCGCCGACTACGGCAAGAGCAAGCTTGGCGCCGGCAAGAAAGTGTTGGTGGAGTTTGTTTCCGCCAATCCGACCGGGCCTTTGCATGTGGGCCACGGCCGTCAGGGCGCGCTCGGCGATGCCATGTCCGCACTGTTCGAGGTGCAAGGTTTCGATGTCACCCGCGAGTTTTACTACAATGACGCCGGCGTTCAGATCGCTACCCTGACGACTTCTGTGCAGGCACGCGCCAACGGCTTCAAGCCGGGTGATGCCGCATGGCCGGAAAGCGCCTACAACGGCGATTACATTGCTGATATTGCACAGGATTTCCTGGCCAGGAAAACGGTTGCCGCCAGCGATGGCGAACCGGTCACCGCCAGCGGCGACATTAACGATATCGAGTCGATCCGCAAGTTCGCCGTCGCTTACCTGCGCCGCGAGCAGGATCTGGATTTGCTGGCCTTCGGCGTCAAGTTCGATAACTATTACCTGGAATCGTCGCTGTACAAAGACGGCAAGGTCAATGCCGCCGTCGAGGCCCTGATCGCAGCCGGCGTCACCTATGAGCAGGATGGCGCATTGTGGCTGCGCACCACCGACTACGGCGACGACAAAGACCGCGTCATGAAGAAGTCCGACGGCACCTACACCTATTTCGTGCCCGACGTTGCCTACCACATCGTCAAATGGCAGCGCGGCTTCGGCAAGGTCATCAATGTCCAGGGCAGCGATCACCATGGCACGATTGCGCGGGTGCGCGCCGGACTGCAAGCCGTCAACATGGGAATTCCGCAAGGCTATCCCGACTACGTGCTGCACAAGATGGTGACCGTGATGAAGAACGGCGAGGAAGTGAAGATTTCCAAGCGCGCCGGTTCGTATGTCACGGTGCGAGACTTGATCGAATGGTCGTCTGGCGAAGATGGCGCTGCCGATGGTGCGCAGGACAAGGACGCGCCGCGCGACCTGACCCGCGGCCGCGACGCCGTGCGGTTCTTCCTGATCTCACGTAAGGCCGATACTGAATTCGTGTTCGATGTCGATCTGGCGTTGGCCAAATCCGACGAAAATCCGGTCTACTACGTGCAATATGCCCATGCCCGTATCTGTTCGGTGCTGGCGCAATGGACCGGTGACGAAGCCAGCCTTGGCACAGTCGACCTGAGCCCGCTGACCGCGCCGCGCGAGGCCAGCCTGCTGGCCAAGCTGGCGGAATATCCGGATATGCTGCAGCATGCGCTGGAAGAGCTGGGGCCGCATCAGGTCGCGTTTTATCTGCGCGATTTGGCGGGTGAGCTGCATAGCTACTACAATGCTGAGCGGGTTCTGGTTGACGATGAAGCGCTCAAGATGGCGCGCCTTGCCTTGATGTACGCAACCCGCCAGGTGTTGCGCAACGGCTTGGCGCTGATCGGCGTATCGGCGCCAGCCCGCATGTAATGTAAATCTGCAATCGGCGATCTCTGGCAGCCGCTGCCGGAGACGGTCTGTAAATCTGCAATCAGGATGTCATTGGGAAAGTATGAGCAAACTTAACAACAAGCAAGCTGGCGGTACCTTACTGGGCCTGATTTTCGGCCTGATTATCGGATTGGCGATTGCCGTCGTAGTGGCGATCATGATCACCAAGACGCCGACGCCGTTTACCAACAAGACTACCAAGACCGATAAAACACCAGAGGTCGCTACCGCGCCGGCTGCGTCGACATCGACAGCGCCATCGAACGATCTGCCGGATCCGAATAAGTCGCTCTACGGTAACAAGGATGCGGCGAAGGAAGCAGCCAAGGCGTTTACTCCCCCGGCTACCACTCCGACACCGAGTGCGGACGGCACGCCGCCGCCAAGCGCTGCCGCAGAGAAAAAGCTGGATGCCCTGGTTGCCAAGGCACAGGAAAGCAAGTCGCCCTCTATCGTTGATAAATCCACTGCCGACAAGACCAAGAAAGCGGCCGGCGACATCGCCGAAGCCAAAACCAAAGCTGCCGCAGCCGACGACAACTGGATTTATTTCCTGCAGGTCGGCGCCTTCCGCGAGCAGACCGAAGCCGAAAGCGCCAAGGCCAGACTGGCTCTGATGGGTTTCGAAGCCAAGATCAGCGAACGCCAGGCCGATACCGGTTCTTTGTATCGGGTACGGATCGGGCCATTTAATCAGTTGGAAACAATGAACCGGATACGCGGAAAGTTGTCAGATAACGGCGTTAATGCAGCGGTGGTACGTGCTGCGAAATAAGAAACTTCGAAGAAACTTCGAAGAAACCTCGAAGAAACTTCGAAGAGGCTTCAGTTATAAGTAAATGAATGTTTTTGTTTGTAATTTATGCGTTTTGTTTAATCTAATCGGTTGGGAATAGTGTGATTCGGCACAATGCACAATGCTAAGTCCGGTGATTTTCGCACTCTGTTCCGCACATAACTTGCTTCGCAATTTAATAAAAAAGGATATTTCATGCGTTTTTTTCAAAAAGCCTTGGCTGTCGCTGGTCTTAGTCTGAGTTTCGGCCTGCTTGCCGTCAGCGCAAGTGCATCGCCGACCAACCCGGTTGCCGGCGCCGAATACAAAGTTCTCGATAACCCGCAACCTACCGATTCCGGTATCGGGAAAAAAGTCGAAGTAACAGAATTTTTCGGGTATTTCTGCCCACATTGCAATGCGCTCGAACCGACGCTGGAAGCATGGGTAGCAAAGCAAGGCGACAAGATTTCTTTCAAGCGTGTGCCGGTCGATTTCGCTATCGACCCTGCAAACCCGAACCAGCAGCAACCAAAGTCACCGTACGTTCCACAGAAAAAGCTGTACTACGCGCTGGAAGCCATGGGTAAGCTGCCTGAATTGCACGCGAAGGTTTTTAACGCGATCCACGTACAGCGCCAGCGCCTGGATACAGACAGCTCTGTCACCGATTTCGCGGTGAAGCAAGGTCTCGACAAAGCCAAGTTCCTGGATGTGTACAATTCGTTCGCAGTGCAAACCAAGGTCACCCGCGCCGCCCAGTTGCAAAATGCCTACAAGATCGACGGCGTGCCAACGCTGGTGATTGACGGTCGTTACGTAACCTCGCCATCGATAGTCAGCGTTACTCCTGGCGCCGGCAAAACCGAGCAGGAACTGTTCAAGTCCACCTTGCAAGTGATGGACAGCCTGGTGACCAAGGCCGCCGCAACCAAGAAATAAGTAAGCTGAAAAGCCAGCTGCAAATCAAACTGACCGTCACGGTCAGTCGGCAGCAGATCTTGAAAAGTCCGCCTCTCGCAAGAGGGCGGGCTTTTTTATCGACGTAAAAGGCACTCCCATGAAACGTGTATTCATCACTGGTGCTTCCAGCGGCATCGGGGCCGCACTGGCGCAATATTATGCAGAGCAGGGCGCAACACTGGGGCTGGTAGCCAGGCGCCAGGCGGTGCTGGAGCAATTGCTGGCGGGTTTGCCGCATCCGGAACGGCATCGCCTGTATGCGCTGGATGTCAACGATCATGCTGCCTTGACTGCCGCCGCCGAAGATTTCATCGCCGCCGGCGATGGTGTCGATGTGGTGATCGCCAGCGCCGGGATTTCACAAGGTACCTTGACTGAATATGCCGAAGACCAGCAAGTGTTTGAGCAAGTGTTTGCCACCAATGTGCTGGCTACGGTCGCGACCTTTACGCCATTTATCGCCACCATGAAACGCCAGGCACGGGCCGGGCAAACCGATTTGCGGCTGGTCGGCGTTGGCAGCGTGGCCGGCATTCGTGGCTTGCCGGGCGCCGGCGCCTACAGCGGATCGAAGGCTGCGGTGATCGGTTACTGCGAGTCGCTCAGGGTGGAGTTACGCGCCAGCGGCATCAAGGTGGTTACCATCGTCCCGGGTTATATCGACACGCCGATGACCCAGGTCAATCACTACAAAATGCCGTTCCTGATGCCGGCGCGGCAGTTCGCCGCCAAGACCGGCGCTGCTGTCGCGCGTGGCAGCAGCTATCGGGTGATTCCGTGGCAGATGGGCGTTGTCGCCAAGTTGCTACGTTTGTTGCCGAACTGGCTGTACGACATGGTGTTTTCTAAAGCGCCGCGCAAGGCACGTAAAACCATCAACTAATCAGAGCACATGGATTTCCATAATTTTTTCTTATTCGTACTGACGGAATTCGCGCTATCGGCGTCACCGGGGCCGGCGGTCATGCTGGTGGTTGCCTACGGCATCACGGTCGGCTGGAAGAAAGCGATTTTCGCCATCTTGGGGATACTTACCGCCAATGCGATCTATTTCACCATTTCGGCGACTGGCTTGGGCGCCTTGATCGTCGCTTCGCATACCTTGTTCAGCGTAGTGAAATGGCTGGGCGTGGCGTATCTGGCGTATCTCGGCTTGTCGGCAATATTCGGCCGGCCTTCGCCGATCACCGCTTCCAAGCTGGATAACCGCAACGCCTCCGGCTGGAAAATCTGGTTCAGCGGCCTGACGCTGCAACTGGCCAATCCCAAGGCGCTGATTTTCTTCATCGCCATCTTGCCGCAATTCCTCAACCCGTCCGCGAATATCCCGATGCAAATGATCTGGCTGGCGGCCGGTTCGATCATTCCGGAATTCTTCATCCTGATCGGCTACGCTGCCCTCGCTGGAAAAATGCAAACCATCGCTACCCGGCCGAGTTTTGCGCGGATTACCGACCGCGTCGCCGGTAGCCTGATGCTGGCGGTAGCGATGATTGTGGCGGCGATACCGTAGGGTGGGCACAAAGGCGTGCCCACCCTACCTGGCTTCTGCGCTGAAACGGTAAACCTGATCCGCATCCAGCCGCCGTTTCAGCACGCCGTCAAACCACAACTTGTGCAAATGCGCCAGCGCTTCGCCCAGCGCGAAAGTCATTTGATGCGCATCCAGCGGCCGCCGGAACATGATCGGCACGATGTCGCTGGCCGACTGCGGCGCCGCCGTGCAGGCTTCCACTACCTCCGCCAGCCGCTCCCGATGGTGTTGCTGCAACTGGTCGATACGGATCTGCAAACCGCGGAACGGCTTGCCGTGCGATGGCAGGACCAGCGTAGTGGTCGGCAGAGCGCGGTATTTTTCCAGTGAATCCATATATTGCTGGACCGGATTCGATTCCGGCTCGATCGCAAACACCGAGACATTGGTGGAAATCCGCGGCAACACCATATCGCCCGAAATCAGCAGATCCAGGTCAGCGCAATACAGCGCCACATGTTCCGGTGCGTGGCCGAAGCCGGTAATTACGCGCCATTGGTGTTGGCCGATGCGCAGCTGCTGCTGGTCCGCTAGCCGATGATAGGCCTGCGGTACCGCGGGCACCATGTTCGGATAGTAGGATTTGCGCTGAGATACCTTGGCGATGACCTCAGGATCGTGCATGCCATGCTGCTGAAAATGCGGCAAGGATGCGCTGCCGTCAGCACCGGGCAGCGCCGCCGACATGATGCGCGCAGAAAGATATTCGCCGCCGCTCATCCACAACGGTGCTTGCCAGCGGCTGCACAGCCAGTCTGCCAGGCCGACGTGATCCGGATGGCAATGGGTGACCAGCACCCGCAATACCGGCAAGCCGCGCAACTCACTTGCAAAAATGGCATCCCAGGCGGTGCGCGTGGCATCGTTGGCAATGCCGCAATCGACGATGGTCCAGCCGTGGCGGATACCTTCCTCGGTTTCCACACTGTCTTCCAGCAACCATAAATTGATGTGATCCAACGCAAACGGCAAACCCATCCGCAGCCAGTGCACGCCGGGCGCGACTTCGAGGGTGGCGCCGCTGGCCGGCAAGGTGTCGCCGAATGCATAGCTGAGCTGGGCTTCGAGTGCGTTCATGGGGGGATTCTTTCTTTTTTGCAATGCTAGTAGTTTTTCGGTGTTTTCATTTTCCGTAAGCGCGCCTACAATGTGCTTTACGTTAACGTTAACTGCCATTGTACCTAAACCAGCAATTCTTGTTCTGCCACCCTGAGACCATGCCGACTTACACCATCACTGAACTTGCCCGCGAATTTGACATTACCCCCAGGGCGATCCGTTTCTATGAGGATCAGGGTTTGCTGAGCCCGAAGCGGGACGGTGCCGGCGGCCGCAACCGGGTGTATGCCGCCCGCGAGCGCACTCGCCTGAAGCTGACCTTGCGCGGCAAACGGCTCGGGCTGACGTTGTCGGAAATCAAGAGCCTGGTCGATATGTACGACTCGCCCAAGGATTCGACGCCTCAGCTGGAACTGTTTCTGAGGGTGCTGGCGCGTCACCGCGAACATCTGGAACAGCAACGCGAAGATATAGAAGTGACACTGGCAGAAATTACCGCGCACGAGGATGAGTGCCGCCGCCTGCTGAGCAGTGGCGAGCTGAGCGATCACGTCGCACCATGACTTTACTAACCAAGCGTAGGGTGGGCACCTGTGCCCACGCGGAATTCAAACCCACCTATATTGGCCTTAAATAACGCGTGGGCAGAAATACCTGCCCACCCTACAAATATATTAAAGGAGACAACATGATCCACTTACCCGGTTTAACGTTCGATCACGGCGAAGATATCGACGCATTACGTAGTGCAATCCAGGAATTCGCCGCCGTGGAAATCGCTCCGCGCGCCGCGGAAATCGACCGTAACGACCAGTTTCCGATGGATTTATGGAAAAAAATGGGCGATCTCGGCTTGCTCGGCATCACCGCTGAAGAAGAGTACGGCGGCAGCGGCATGGGTTACCTGGCGCACATCATCGCCTTGGAAGAAATCTCACGCGCTTCGGCTTCGGTCGGCCTGTCTTACGGTGCCCACTCGAACCTGTGCGTCAACCAGATCAAGCGTAACGGCAGCGCCGAGCAAAAAGCCAAATACCTGCCGAAGCTGATCTCCGGCGACCACGTCGGCGCCTTGGCGATGTCCGAGCCGAATGCAGGTTCCGACGTGGTCAGCATGAAATTGCGGGCCGAACTGAAGGGCGATCGCTGGGTGCTCAACGGCACCAAGATGTGGATCACCAACGGTCCCGATGCGGACGTGCTGGTGGTCTACGCCAAGACCGATCTGGAAGCCGGCGCGCGCGGCATGACCGCCTTCCTCATCGAAAAAAGCTTCAAAGGCTTCAGCGTGGCGCAAAAACTGGACAAGCTCGGCATGCGCGGTTCGCACACCGGCGAGCTGGTATTCCAGGATTGCGAAGTGCCTGCTGAAAACGTGCTGGGCGGACTGGGCAAAGGCGTCAATGTGCTGATGTCCGGCCTGGATTATGAGCGCACCGTCCTTTCCGGCGGCCCGCTTGGCATCATGCAGGCGTGTATGGATGTAGTCGTCCCTTACGTGCATGACCGCAAGCAGTTTGGCCAGTCCATAGGCGAATTCCAGCTGATGCAGGGCAAACTGGCCGATATGTATTCGACCATGATGGCTTGCAAGGCATATGTATACGCCGTCGGCCAGGCATGCGACCGCGCCAAGACGCCCGCCGCAGCCCGCGCCTTGCGCAAGGATGCAGCCGGAGCAATCCTGTATTCGGCCGAAAAAGCTACCTGGATGGCGGGCGAAGCGATCCAGGCGCTGGGCGGCAACGGTTACATTAATGAGTATCCGGTGGGACGCCTGTGGCGCGACGCCAAACTGTATGAAATCGGCGCCGGCACCAGCGAAATCCGCCGCATGCTGATCGGCCGTGAACTGTTTGCGGAAACTTGTTAGTTAGTTAAATAATTAATTTAATTGCATTTTTGATATAAAGGCAACAGCGTCAAGCACATGACTTCACTGCATATTCAGACTGCATTACTGCGACACCCGCAACTTTCCGTCGCGCTCGACAAGCAAGTTTTGCTGAAGATGGAAAACACGCAGCCGGCCGGCTCATTCAAGCTGCGCGGGATCGGCTTGCTGTGCCAGCGCGCGGTGGCCGGCGGCGCCAGCCATCTGGTTTGCCCTTCAGGCGGCAATGCGGGCTTTGCAGCGGCGTTTGCCGGCGCGGCGCTGGGCGTCAAGACGACTATCGTAGTACCGGCAACCACCGCTGCAGAAGTTTGCCAGCGTATCCGGGATATCGGCGCCGAGGTGATCGTTCATGGCGGTGTGTGGGATGAAGCCAACCAGCTGGCGCTGAAGCTGTGCGAACAGCCCGGAGCCGTTTATATCCCGCCCTTCGATCACCCCGATATCTGGGACGGCAACGCCACCATGATCGACGAAGCGGTACTGCAGGCGCGCGAGCTCGGGGTCGATTTCGATGTCGTCATCTGCTCGGTCGGCGGTGGCGGTTTGATGAGCGGCGTGTTGAGCGGTTTGCATCGTAACGGCTTGGCGCATATCCCGTTGATCGCAGTAGAAACTGATGGCGCCGCTTCACTGAACGCCGCAGTGCGCGCCGGTGAACTGATGACATTGCCGGCGATTACCTCGATTGCTGGCACTCTTGGCGCCAAGCGCGTGGCCGATGCGTGTTTTGCCTGGACCAAGCGGCATGAAGTGCACAGCGTAACGGTCAGCGATGCCCAGGCGGTCGCCGCCGCGCTGGCATTTGCCGATCAGATGCGCACGCTGGTGGAACCGGCATGCGGCGCGGCACTGGCTGTGGCCTACGAAAAACTGCCGGTGCTGGCACCGTATCAACGGCCATTGATTGTGGTGTGCGGTGGCATCGGCGTCAGCCTGGCGATGCTGGCTGGCTGGAAGGAACGGTTCTCGCTGTGATTACGTCGCCAAACTTTCCAAAATTACTGTCGTCGCAGATCGCTTTCGATACTGCGCGCATGATATTGGACGGTTTCGACAAGCATTACCGTTTGTTCCGCGAAGCCAGCCTGCTGGCCAAGCAGCATTTCGAAGCCGCCGACTGGAAAACCGCGCAACTCGCCGCGCGCGAGCGGATCGGTTTCTACGACGCGCGCGTGCATGAATGCGTGCAGGCGCTGGAAGACGAATACGATCAAAACGATCTGACCGACGAGGTCTGGCGTGAGGTGAAGCTGCATTACATTGGCCTGCTGACCGACCACAAGCAGCCGGAGCTGGCCGAGACCTTCTTCAACTCGGTCTGTTGCAACATCCTGCATCGCGCCTATTTCCATAACGATTTCATTTTCGTGCGGCCGGCAGTGTCGACTGAATATATCGACACCGATGAGGCCTTGCCTACCTACCGGGTGTACTACCCGGCCAAGGATGGCTTGCATTACACGCTCAAGCGCTTGATTACCAACTTCCAGCTGCAGCGGCCGTTCGCAGACCTGGACCGCGATGTCGCAATGGCTGAAGAGCGCATAGCGAAAGCTTTCGGCGAGACGGCGTTGGAGCCGAATCACCAGATCCAGGTGCTGTCGAACCTGTTCTACCGTAACAAGGGCGCTTACGTGGTCGGCAAGATGATCAACGGCCCGCGCGAGTATCCGTTTGTGGTGCCTATCCTGCATGACCGGGATGGCAAGCTGGTGCTGGATGCGGTGCTGTTCGACACCAAGATATTGACGGTCCTGTTCTCTTTCACGCGCGCCTATTTCATGGTCGACATGGAAGTGCCGTCAGCCTACGTACAATTTCTGCGCAGCCTGTTGCCAAACAAGCCACGTAGTGAAATCTACACCATCCTGGGTTTGCAAAAACTCGGTAAAGCATTGTTTTATCGGGATTTCCTGCGCCACCTGCGGCATTCGTCGGATCATTTTGAAATCGCCCCGGGGATTCGCGGCCTGGTGATGGTGGTATTCGCCTTGCCGTCGTTTCCGTACGTGTTCAAGGTGATCAAGGATTATTTTCCGGCGCCGAAGGAAACCACCAATGCGCTGGTCAAGGAAAAATACCTGCTGGTCAAGCATCATGATCGGGTTGGCCGCATGGCCGATACGCTGGAATATTCCAGCGTGGCTTTTCCGCGCGCGCGTTTCTCCGACGAGCTGTTAGCAGAATTGAAGCGGGTAGCACCGTCGGTGGTCGAAGAAGATGGCGACGAAATCGTCATCAAGCATCTGTATATCGAACGGCGCATGGTGCCGCTGAATATCTATCTGAACAACGCCGAGAAAAACAACGACCAGGCTGCGCTGGAGCATGGCATCACCGAATACGGTAACGCTATCAAGGAACTGGTCGCGGCGAATATCTTTCCTGGTGACATGTTGTACAAAAATTTTGGCGTGACGCGTCACAATCGTGTCGTGTTTTACGACTATGATGAGATTGAATACATTACCGACTGCAATTTCAGGACTATCCCGCAGCCGCGTAACGAGGAAGACGAAATGTCTGCCGAGCCCTGGTATTCCATCGCCAAGAACGATGTCTTTCCGGAACAATTCGGTGTATTTCTTCTCGGTAATCAAAACGTCAAGAAATACTTTATCAAACATCACGCGGATCTATTGACCCAGCAATATTGGCAACAACACAAGCAGCACATTCTTGAGGGGCATTTCGACGATGTGTTCCCGTATCCGCAAGAATGCCGTTTTACCTACGTACAAAGTTGATTGACCGGTAACAGACGCAAGAAATCGAACCATCCGAACCATTTTATTTTTGACCAACCAGGCAGCAAAGCCGTTCTGGCGAATCGCAGGACAAAGCCGGTGATTCCTGAAGCGGTTTACAAAGTTGTCGTAATCTGGAGAAGTAACATGAATGACCCAATCGTTATCGTCGGTGCAGCACGTACTCCAATGGGTGCGTTTCAGGGTGATTTTTCAGCATTGACCGCCAGTGACCTGGGCGCCGTAGCGATCAAGGCTGCAGTTGAGCGCGCCGGGCTGAAGCCGGAGCAGGTCGACGGCGTGTTGTTTGGCAATGTATTGCAAGCCGGCCAAGGCCAGGCGCCGGCACGGCAGGCAACAATCAAAGCCGGTTTGCCGGTTTCTACCAATGCGGCCACCATCTCCAAGGTGTGCGGTTCGGCGATGCAAGCCACCATGTTCGCTTTCGATGCCTTGCTGGCAGGGACCAATGAAGTGGTGGTCGCCGGCGGCATGGAGTCGATGACCAACGCCCCATACCTGATTCCGAAGGGACGCAGCGGCTATCGTATCGGCCACGCCACGATTTTCGACCATATGATGCTGGACGGCCTGGAAGATGCGTACTCCAAGGGCGAAAGCGGCGGCGGCCGTTCGATGGGTACTTTCGGTGAGGAATGCGCTGCCAAATACCATTTCAGCCGTGCCGACCAGGATGCGTTTGCGATTGCATCGGTACAGCGTGCGCAAGCCGCTACTGCCGACGGTTCTTTCAAGTGGGAAATCGCGCCGGTGACCGTCACCAGCCGCGCCGGTGAAGTGGTGATCGACAAGGACGAAGGTCCGCAAAAGGCCAAGATCGACAAGATCCCGTCGCTGCGCGCAGCGTTCAAGAAAGACGGCACCATCACGGCGGCTTCGTCGTCCTCCATCAACGACGGTGCTGCGGCGCTGGTGCTGATGCGCGAATCGACTGCCAAGAAACTCGGCTGCACGCCGATTGCCCGCATTCTCGGCCATGCCAGCCATTCGCAAGAACCGGAATGGTTCACTACCGCACCGGTAGGCGCGATTGAAAAGCTGTACAAGAAAGTCGGCTGGAAGAACAGCGACGTCGATCTGTACGAAATCAACGAGGCTTTTGCCGTGGTGCCGATGGCAGCGATGAAAGAACACGATATTCCGCACGACAAGATCAATGTCCACGGCGGCGCTTGTGCTCTCGGCCATCCGATCGGCGCTTCCGGCGCGCGCATTATCGTTACCCTGCTCGGCGCGTTGAAGGCAAAGGGCGGCAAGCGTGGCGTGGCATCGCTGTGCATCGGCGGCGGTGAAGGTACTGCCATCGCAGTCGAACTGGTTTGACGGGGTGCAACTAGTCCTGATGTAACTGAGTAGCAGGCATCAAATGGATCAGCGGTTTTCGCGAACTTTCCGCGAATTCACGCTGATCTTTGTTATCGGTCTTCGCGAATTGCAATAATCGCAATAGTCGCAATAACAATTACCATTTCAGACAGGGCACAAGAAGATGGCTGCAGCGATTGATTTCTACTTTGATTTTTCTTCTCCGTACGGCTACTTTGCTGCCACCCGTATCGATGAACTGGCGGCAAAATACAAGCGCGATGTCGAATGGCATCCGATCCTGCTTGGTCCGGTATTCAAGACCACCGGCTCGACACCCTTGCCGCAAGTACCGATCAAGGGCGATTACTCGTTCCACGATTTCGAGCGCAGCGCGCGATTTCACGGCATCCCGTACAAGCGTCCCGGCGCTTTCCCGATTTCTACTCAGGCAGCGGCACGCGCGGTGCTGTGGGTTCGTGGCAAACAAGGTGAAGACAAGGCCATCAAATACGCCAAGCAGATTTACAAAGCGTATTTTGTCGACGGCACGAATATCGCCGAGCCGATGAATCTGCTTGAGATCGGCCATCACAGCGGCATCGACACCACTGGCCTGAGCGATGGCATCAACAGCGTGCCGATCAAGAATCAGCTGAAAGCGGAAGTCGACCTGGCGATGGCGCGCGGCGTGTTCGGCTCGCCGTTCATGATTGTCGATGGCGAGCCATTCTGGGGTTTCGACCGTTTCGACCAACTCGAAGCATTTCTGAGGGATGGCAAGATTTGAAGAATAAGGCAGGTGACTGCCCTTGCGGTGGCGGCAATTACGCACAGTGTTGCGGCCGTTATCACAATGGCAGCGAGGTAGCGCCGACCGCACTGGCGCTGATGCGCTCACGTTACAGCGCCTATGTCATGGACAACGGCGCCTATTTGCAAGCGACCTGGCATCGCAATACCAGGCCGACAGAACCGATTGTGGCAGAAGCCGGGCTGAAATGGCTGGGGCTCGAGGTTCGCAAGCATCAGGCCGACGGTGACAGCGCCATCGTGGAATTTGTGGCGCGTTACAAGATCGGCGGCCGTGCGCAGCGCTTGCACGAAGTAAGCCGCTTTGTGCGCGAGCGTGAACCTGGCACAGAAGACCAGCCACGCTGGTTTTATGTAGATGGCAGTTTCCCTGAAAAATAAAAATCATTGCGGGAAGCAGTAGAAGGTCCTAACAGGAGACAAGATTATGACGCAACTGAATTCCAGCATCGATCGCGGCAGTCAGGATATCCCGCTGATCGAACAGACCATCGGCCGCTTTTTCGACGAGATGGTGGAGCGGGTCGCCGACAATGACGCACTGGTATCGCGTCATCAGCAGATCCGCCTGAGCTATCGGCAACTGCAAAGTCAGGCCCGGCAGCTGGCCAGCGCCATGCTCAAGCTCGGGCTGCAGCAGGGTGACCGTATCGGTATCTGGTCGCACAACAATGCCGAGTGGGTGTTGACGCAACTGGCTACGGCCTACGCCGGCATCGTGCTGGTGAATATCAATCCGGCGTATCGCGTCAGCGAGCTGGAGTATGCGCTCAACAATGTCGGCTGCAAGGCGCTGATTTCGATGACCAGTTTCAAGACCAGCGATTATCTGGAGATGATCCGCACGCTGGCGCCTGAACTCGAGCACGCCATTGCGGGCAGCTTGCAGGCAGCGCGTCTGCCGACCTTGAAAACCGTGATCCAGCTTGGCTCCGATGCGCAGCCGGGCATGTTGCGTTTTGCCGACTTTATCGCCAGCGGCGATTCGTCCGATCCGCAGCTGGCAGAGATCGCCAGGCAATTGCAAGCCAGCGATCCCATCAACATCCAGTTCACCAGCGGCACTACCGGCTTTCCGAAAGGCGCGACGCTGACCCATCGCAATATTCTTAACAATGGTTTTTTCATTGGCGAAGCGATGAAGCTGACCGCGCGGGACCGGCTCTGCATCCCGGTGCCTTTGTATCACTGCTTTGGCATGGTGCTCGGCAATCTGGCCTGCCTGACGCACGGCGCTACGATTGTTTATCCGAGCGACGGCTTCGAACCGTTGTCGGTGCTGCAGGCAGTGCAGGAAGAACGCTGCACCGGCTTGCACGGCGTGCCGACCATGTTCATCGCGGAACTGGATCATCCGCGCTTTGCCGAATTCGATTTGTCGACGCTGCGCACCGGCATCATGGCCGGATCGCCATGTCCGATTGAAGTGATGAAACGTGTGGTGCGCGACATGCATCTGGCGCAAATTACCATCGCCTACGGCATGACCGAAACCAGCCCGGTCAGCTGCCAGAGCATGACCGATACACCGCTCGAGAAACGCGTTTCCACGGTTGGCCGGGTTCAGCCGCACCTGCAGGTAAAGATCATCGATCCGGAATCGAGCGCGATCATGCCGATCGGCAGTTCCGGTGAGTTATGCACCCAAGGTTATTCGGTGATGCACGGTTATTGGGGCGATGAAGAAAAGACGCGCGAAGCGATCGACAGCGAAGGCTGGATGCATACCGGCGATCTGGCAACCATGGACGCTGAAGGCTACGTCAATATCGTCGGCCGCATGAAGGATATGGTGATTCGCGGTGGCGAGAATATCTATCCGCGCGAGATCGAAGAATTTTTATATCGTCACCCGGCGATCCAGGATGTGCAGGTGGTCGGCGTGCCGGATCAGAAATACGGTGAAGAACTATGTGCCTGGATTATCTTGCGTCCCGGGCAAACCGCGGACGAACAATCTGTGCGCGATTTTTGCCAGGGCCAGATCGCGCACTACAAGGTGCCGCGCTATATCCGCTTTGTCGATGCCTTCCCGATGACGGTGACCGGCAAGATTCAGAAATTCAAGATCCGTGAAGCGATGAAGGATGAGTTGAAAATCAACGATATCCACACCGCATAAAGGAAATTAGATAGATCCGTCATCCCCGCGAACGCGGGGATCCAGGTTGCCGTATTAAATTGGATTCCCGCGTTCGCGGGAATGACGGGTCGCCGAGACAGGGTCGCCAATGACGCGACGGGTTTTTGGGTAACGCATAAGAAGCTGTTTCACATACCAGACACAAAGGACATCGCAATGCCCCAGTTAGAAAGCAAGCTGAACACACGCAGCGAAGAATTCCAGGAAAATGCCAGCGCACTCAATTTGCTGGTTGACGACTTGCGCCAGAAAGTCGCGCAGATCGCCGAGGGCGGTGGTGACGCTGCACGCAAAAAACATGTGGCGCGTGGCAAGTTGCTGCCGCGCGAGCGGGTGCAGATGCTGCTTGATCCTGGCACGCCGTTCATGGAATTTTCCCAGCTGGCGGCTTATCACGTCTACAAAGATAAAGATGGCAGCGATGCAGCGCCCGCCGCCGGGGTGATTACCGGCATCGGCCGTATCGCGGGGCAGGAATGCGTAGTGGTCTGCAACGATGCAACCGTCAAAGGCGGCACCTACTATCCGCTCAGCGTCAAAAAACATTTGCGGGCGCAAGAAATCGCCGAGCAAAACAATCTGCCTTGCATCTACCTGGTCGATAGCGGCGGCGCCAACTTGCCGAATCAGGATGAAGTGTTCCCGGATCGCGACCATTTCGGCCGCATCTTCTACAACCAGGCCAACCTGTCCGCCAAAGGCATTCCGCAAATCGCGGTGGTGATGGGCTCGTGCACGGCAGGTGGCGCCTATGTGCCGGCGATGAGCGACGAGTCGATCATCGTCAAGAACCAGGGCACGATTTTCCTGGCTGGCCCGCCACTGGTAAAGGCTGCAACCGGCGAGGTGGTGAGCGCCGAAGACCTGGGCGGCGGCGATGTCCATACCCGGCTGTCCGGCGTGGCCGATCATCTGGCGCACAACGATATGCACGCGTTGTCGCTGGCGCGCACTATCGTCTCCAACCTGAATCGCCAGAAGCCGCAAGGTCCGCTGTTGCGTCCGGTAGTCGAGCCGAAGTATCCGGCGCATGAACTGTATGGCGTGATTCCGCTCGATACCCGCAAGCCGTTCGATGTACGTGAAGTCATCGCGCGCATCGTCGACGGCAGCGAGTTCGATGAATTCAAGGCGCGCTACGGCACCACGCTGATTTGCGGTTTCGCCCATATCTACGGCATGCCGGTCGGCATCGTCGCCAACAACGGGATTCTGTTTTCAGAAGCGGCCGTGAAAGGCACCCACTTCATCGAACTCTGCTCGCAACGCAAGATCCCGCTGGTGTTCCTGCAAAACATCACCGGCTTCATGGTCGGCCGCCGCTACGAAAATGAAGGCATCGCCCGTAACGGCGCCAAGATGGTGACGGCGGTGGCAACCACTGCGGTACCTAAGCTGACAGTGATCATCGGCGGCAGCTTCGGCGCCGGCAACTACGGCATGTGCGGCCGCGCTTATTCGCCGCGTTTCCTGTGGATGTGGCCGAACGCCCGCATCTCGGTGATGGGCGGCGAACAGGCCGCCGGTGTGCTGGCAACCGTCAAGCGCGACGGCATCGAAGCCAAGGGCGGCAGCTGGAGCGCGGAAGAAGAAGAAGCTTTCAAAAAGCCGATTCGCGACCAGTACGAACATCAAGGGCATCCGTATTACGCTTCCGCCCGCTTGTGGGATGACGGTGTGATCGATCCGGCCGATACGCGCCGGGTGCTGGGGTTGGGTTTGAGCGCAGCCTTGAATGCGCCGATTGCGGAGACCAGGTTCGGCGTGTTCCGGATGTAAAGCCACATGGCGAACAGAAAACCATCATGCACACAATGACAGGAGTATCGGTGAGACCAGCTTTGGCATCTGCATGCCTGTGCCTGTGTGCATGGTGCGCGCAGGCTGCAGGGCAGCCCCTGGCCGAGGATTTGAACGAAGCCGTCACCCGCTTGCCGATCACCGTCAAGAATCTGTATGGCCGGACCGTCAGTGGCAATGTCGTCGTGACGCAATTCAAACCTGCCGGCGGCGGACCGTTTCCGATTGTGATCATCAGTCACGGCCGGAGCGGTACCGATCGCTCCAAGCCGCCGCGGTTCCGCTACACGCAGCAAGTGCGCTTCTTCATCGAGCGCGGTTTTGCCGTGTTTGTGCCGACCCGGCTGGGCTATGGCGAAGCCGGTGTCGAGCCCGACCCTGAAGATAGCGGCGGCTGCCGCGATAAAGATTACGGGCCGATGGCCGAGGCAGCCAGCAGCGAAGTGTTGGCAGTACTTGATTATGCCAAGCAACAACCCTACGTGAATCCCGGGCGGGTGCTGTTAGTCGGCCAGTCGGTCGGCGGCTACACCACAACCGCGACCGCAGCCAGGATGCCGCAGGGCTTGGTGGCTGCAATCAATTTTGCCGGCGGCGCCGGCGGTGATCCGGAGACGCATCCAGGGATACCTTGCCAAGGCGCCAAGCTGGAAGACATGTATGCGCAATTCGGCAAGACTGCCAAGGTGCCGATGCTTTGGGTATACACCCAGAATGACCTGTATTTCAGTCCGCAATACAGCCAGGCCTGGCACACCGCGTTTAACCAGGCGGGCGGCCAGGCCGAATTCAAATTACTGCCGCCGTTTGCCAAGAACGGGCATTTACTATTTTCATCCGGCCTCAGCATCTGGGAGCCGGTGGTGGCGGATTTTCTTGGGCGAAATGGATTTTCCGCGGAGCCGTTGAAGGAGATGAACAAATGACTTATCAGACTTTAGCAATACAACATGCGTCGCAGGTGGCTACCATCGTCCTCAATCGGCCCGAAGTACGTAATGCCTTCAACGAGACCATGATTGCCGAAATCACCCACGCCTTTGCCGATTTGGGCAGCAACGCCGGGGTCAGGGCGATCGTGCTGGCGGCAAATGGCGCAGCGTTCAGCGCCGGTGGCGATCTTAACTGGATGAAGGCGATGGCGGATTACACGCCGGAACAGAATCGCGCCGATGCCGCCCAGCTGGCGACCATGTTGCGCACCATCTACCAATGCCCGAAGCCGGTGATCGCCAAGGTGCAGGGCGATTGCTATGCCGGCGGACTTGGCCTGGTGGCTGCCTGCGATATCGTGGCGGCGGTGGGTACGGCGCAGTTCTGCCTGTCGGAAGTGAAGATTGGCTTGATTCCGGCAACCATTTCGCCCTATGTCATCAAAGCCATCGGCGAGTCGGCTGCGCGTCGTTACTTTATTACTGCAGAACGATTTTCTGCCGAAACTGCGCAAAAGCTCGGCCTGGTGCATGAGGTGGTTGTCGCAGAAAAATTGGATGAAAGCGTGAATTTGTTGCTCAAGGCATTATTGGCGGCCAGCCCCAACGCCGTCACTGAAGCCAAGCGCCTGGTGCGCGCGATTGCGGGCCAGCCGCTGACTGAGGCGCTGATTGCCGATACGGTTGAAGATATCGCTAAAATCCGCGCTTCTACTGAAGGGCGGGAGGGTGTACGCGCCTTCCTGGAGAAGCGCAAACCGTCCTGGCTGCAGTGATCGCGCCGTGATCACATACAATCTCGTCCTTGCAGAGATTTAAATGTCGGAAAAGATGGCAAATGATTAACGAAGAATTTTTGAACGACCCTTACCCGGCTTACCACGCTCTGCGTGCCCAAGGCGCGTTGCATTGGAGCCCGGAGTTCTGCGGCGGCGCCTGGCTGCTGACCGGCCATGCCGATGTCGCCAGCGTGTTGCGCGATCCGCGTTTCTCGGTGCGCCGCGCCGGCGGCTGGGCTAATAGCAGCGGCCCGGGGGCGCTGGCCGAACTGCGCGAATTCAAACGGATTTTTTCACGTTCGCTATTGTTTGTGGATGCGCCGCAGCACACTCGCTTGCGGCAAGTGATGAATGCCGGCTTCAAGCCTGCGGCATTGCAGGAATTGGGGCCGCAGATCCAGATTATTGTCGATCGTTTGCTCGACCAGGTATTGGCCAAGGCCGCTGACTGCGGCGCGTCCGGGCAGTTTGCTGAATTCGCGCAATTCGACTTCATGCGCGACTTCGCCCGTCCGCTGCCGGCGCTGGTGATCGCCAGCATGCTCGGCATTGCCGCTGAAGACCGCAGTGAATTTGTTGCCTGGTCCGACGATATTGCCGCTTTCATCGGCAGTCCGACGCCGACGCTTGAAATCGCCCGCGCGGCCCAGGTCAGCCTGATCGCCATGAACGAATATTTCCGCCAGCTGTTGCCGCAGCGTCGCGCAGCGTTGGGCGACGACTTGATGAGTCAGCTGATACGCGCTGAAGCTACGGGCGGCATCATCACCACTAAAGAGTTGCTGGCGCAGTGCTGCACGCTGCTGTTCGCCGGTCATGAAACCACGCGTAACCTGCTTGGCAACGGCATGCTGGCGCTGTTGCAACATCCGGAACAATGGCAAGCTTTGCAAAGCACGCCGTCGCTGCTGCCGTCTGCTCTAAAAGAATTACTGCGTTTTGACAGCCCGGTGCAGTACACCGGCCGTCGGCTCAAGGTCGATGTCGAGATGCACGGCCAGCTGATGAAAAAGGGCGATCTGGTGATCCCGCTGATCGGCGCCGCCAATCGCGATCCCGCCAAATTCACAGATCCGGACCAACTCGATATCGCGCGCAACCAGGGCGCCCATCTGTCCTTCGGTTATGGCCCGCACGTCTGCATCGGTGCAACGCTGACCTACCTGGAAGCAGAAATCGCGATGCGCAGCGTGATGCAACGCTTGCCGCAATTGCGACTGGCCGGCGACATCCAGTCATGGGGCGGCAACGCGGTATATCGCAGCCTGAACCAGCTGCCGCTAAAATTTGCACGGCCGTCGGCGGCAGAGCAAGCAACAGCAGCAACACCAGCAACACCAGCGGAGGCCCAATATGCCTGAGTTGCTGACCCAGATCCGCGACCAGCTGGCTGCGTTGCAAGAGCAGAAGCTGTTGCGCAAGCGGCGCATCGTCGATGGTCCGCAGGAGCCGTTGCTGGATGTCGATGGCCGGCAATACCTGTCCTTTTGCAGCAACGATTATCTGGGCCTGGCGAACCATCCGGCTCTGCGTGCTGCAGCGCAAGCCGGGCTCGACCGATACGGCGTCGGCGCCAGCGCATCAGCCTTGATCAGCGGCCACACCAGCGTGGTTGAGGAATTGGAACTGGCGCTGGCGGAATTCGTCGGCATGCCGCGCGCCTTGCATTTTTCGACCGGCTACATGGCGAACATGGGGACCATCCCGGCACTGGTCGGCCCCGGCGATATCGTATTTTCAGATCGCCTGAATCACGCCTGCCTGATAGACGGCGCGCGTTTGTCGGGTGCGCAGTTCCGCATCTACCCGCATGCCGATGTGGCAAGACTGGAACAATTGCTGGCCAAGAGCGATCACCCGCGCAAGCTGATCGTCACCGATGCCGTGTTCAGCATGGATGGCGATATCGCGCCATTACCGGAACTGCTGGCCTTGTGCGAAAAATACGATGCCTGGCTGCTGGTCGACGATGCCCACGGCTTCGGCGTGTTGGGTCCGCAAGGACGCGGCAGCCTGGCGCATTTCGGATTGCAGTCGCAACGCATCCTGTATATGGGGACCTTGGGCAAAGCGGCCGGAGTGGCAGGCGCCTTCGTCGCCGGCGATGCGCTGCTGATTGAATGGTTGCTGCAGCGGGCGCGCACCTACGTGTTTACTACGGCCAGCCCACCCATGCTGGCGAGCGCTTTGCTGGCGGCAGTCAAGCTGATGCAGGTCGAGGATTGGCGGCAACAGCACTTGCGCGATTTGATTGCGCGGCTGCGCAGCGGATTGGCTAGCTTGCCCTGGCCTTTGCTGCCGTCAGAAACGCCGGTGCAAGCGTTGATCGTTGAAGATAACCAGCTGGCGCTGGATCTGATGGCAGGGCTGCGCGAGCAAGGCATCTGGGTGCCGGCGATCCGGCCGCCGACCGTGCCGAAAGACACCGCGCGCTTGCGCATATCGCTGTCGGCGGCGCACAGCATTGAACAAATAGATAAGTTGGTCAGCGCACTGCATGTGCTGGCTGAGCACTATACGAGGAACACAATTGCGTAAGAATAGTACAGATGCACTTGCACCACAGTCGGATCTGATTCAGCGTAGCCTGAACAGTGTCTGGCATCCGTGTACCCAAATGCAGCACCATGAATCGGTGCCGCTGATCGCGGTCAGCCGCGGCCGTGGCGCCTGGCTGTATGACAGCGACGGCAAACGCTACCTGGATGCGATCAGCTCCTGGTGGGTCAACCTGTTCGGCCATGCCAATCCACGCATCAATACCGCATTGAAAGATCAGATCGACCAGCTCGAACACGCCATGCTGGCCGGCTTTACGCATGAACCGGTCGTGCAGTTGTCTGAGCAGCTGGCGGCGCGCACCGGCAATGTGCTGGGTCATTGTTTCTATGCCTCCGACGGCGCCTCGGCAGTCGAGATCGCCTTGAAGATGAGTTTCCATGCATGGCGTAACGCGGGTTACACCGACAAGCAGGAGTTCGTGTGCCTGAAAGGCAGTTATCACGGCGAAACCATCGGCGCGTTGGCGGTTACCGACGTGCCGTTGTTTCGCGATGCCTATGGCCCCTTGCTGCGCCAGGCGCATGTGGTGGCGTCGCCCGATGCACGTGGCGCGCGCGACGCTGAGAGCGCTGCCGACGTCGCCCACCGGGCAGCTGCAACACTGGAAAAATTGTTGCAGCAGCGTTCCAGCCATATCGCCGCCATCATCATCGAACCGCTGGTGCAATGCGCCACCGGCATGGCGATGCACGATCCGGTTTATCTGCGCGAATTGCGCGCTTTATGCGACCGCTACAAAGTCCACCTGATTTTTGATGAAATTGCCGTCGGCTGCGGCCGCACCGGTACTTTCTTCGCTTCCGAGCAGGCGGCTGCGCCGGGAGAGGCGCCAATCTGGCCGGATTTCCTGTGTCTGTCGAAAGGCATCAGCGGCGGTTACCTGCCTTTGTCGCTGGTGATGACGCGCGACGAAATCTATCAGGCTTTCTACGATAACGACCTGGCGCGCGGTTTCCTCCACTCGCATTCCTACACCGGTAATCCGCTGGCTTGCCGTGCTGCGCTGGCAACGCTGGCGATTTTCCGGGAAGACGATGTGATCAACGTCAATCGCCGGCGGGCAGAACGCATTACCGCCGCGTTGGCGCCTTTGGCGCAGCATCCTAAAGTGCAGCATTTCCGTCAACGCGGCATGATCTGGGCTTTTGACGCCGTCATCGATAGCAAGGCGCACGCGGCGACATTTTCACGCCGGTTTTTCAGCAGCGCGGTGGAGCATGAATTGCTGCTGCGGCCGATCGGAAAAACGGTCTACCTGATGCCGCCGTATATTCTCGACGATGAAGAGATCGAGTTGCTGGCTACTCGCACTGCCATGGTTTTCGAAAGCGTGATCGATCATGACTGACCCTATCGTAAATACCCAAAAGGCCGCGTGGTTCGTCGCCGGCACCGATACAGAAATCGGCAAGACGCTGATCGCCGGCGCCTTGCTGCATGGACTGACTAAAACCGGTGTTCGCAGCGCCGGCATGAAACCGGTCGCTGCCGGCGCTGAATTGCGCGATGGCGTCTGGCACAACGACGATGCCGATATCCTGGCGGCAGAGGCCAGTGTGAAGCTGCCACAGGAATTGACTACACCGTTTCTATTGCGTCAGGCGACCGCACCGCATATCGCCGCAGAACAAGAAGAGCGGCCGATCGAACTGGCGCATATCCTGTCATGTTATCGACAGCTCGCCGAGCTGGCCGACGCCGTGATAGTCGAAGGCGTGGGCGGCTTCCGCGTGCCGCTCAACGATACCCACGATACCGCCGACCTGGCGCAGCAGCTCGGTTTGCCGGTGGTGCTGGTGGTCGGTTTGCGGCTGGGTTGCATAAGCCATGCATTGCTGACGGTCGAGGCGATTGCCGCGCGCGGCTTGCGGCTGGCCGGCTGGGTTGCCAACACGGTCGACCCGACCATGCTCAACGGCGACGCCAACATTGCCGCATTGAAGAATCGCATTGATGCACCATTTCTAGGCCACGTGCCGCGCATGAACGCGTTGCCCGCCAAGGCGCTGGTCGAGGCCGCCGCCAGTCATTTGAATTTTTCCTGTTTACCGGGGTGGCCTGCGCCATCCGGCAATACACCAAACTCGTAACCGTATTCCCTCAACACAAAGGAAGTCTGATCATGTCATCGCAACCAATTACATTCCAGCCAGCCGCCAAGCCTATGGTGCTGCCAGCCGACGCCAAGTGGCCGGTGCAAACCGTGCTGGATTTGTTCAACCTGCCGTTCAACGAACTGTTGTTCAAGGCGCAGCAAGTGCATCGTGAAAATTTCGACCCGAATGAAGTCGAGCTGGCGACGCTGTTGTCGATCAAGACCGGCGGCTGCCCGGAAGATTGCGGCTACTGCCCGCAAGCGGCACGTTACGACACCGGCGTCACCGCCCAGAAAATCCTGCCGCTGGATACCGTGCTGGAAGCCGCCCGCCAAGCCAAGGCGCATGGCGCAACCCGTTTCTGCATGGGCGCGGCATGGCGTGAGCCGAAAGACCGCGACTTGGAAAAGGTCGAAGAAATGGTGCGCGAAGTCAAGGCGTTGGGCCTCGAAACCTGCGCCACGCTGGGCATGCTGGGCGAAGGCCAGGCTGAGCGCCTGAAGGGCGCCGGCCTCGATTACTACAACCACAATCTCGATACCGCACCGGAAATCTACGGCGACATCATCACCACCCGCGATTACCAGAACCGCCTGGATACGCTCGACAGCGTGCGCGGCGCCGGCATCAAGGTCTGCTGCGGCGGCATCGTCGGCATGGGCGAATCGCGCCTGCAACGTGCCGGCCTGGTGGCGCAACTGGCGAATCTGGAACCGTATCCGGAATCGGTGCCGGTGAACAATCTGGTGCAAGTCGAAGGCACGCCTTTGCACGGCATAGATCCGATCGACTTGTTCGAATTCGTGCGCACCGTGGCCGTGGCCCGTATCACCATGCCGAAGGCGCGCGTGCGTTTGTCCGCTGGCCGCCGGCAGATGGGTGAGGCGATCCAGTCGCTGTGTTTCCTGGCCGGCGCCAACTCGATTTTCTACGGCGACAAGTTGCTCACCACCGGTAATCCGGAAGTGGAAGAGGACCGTGCCTTGCTGGAAAAACTCGGCATGCATTCGCGGTCATCGGTATTCGATGCACGTTGCGAAGTTACCGCCGACAGCAATACCCAACCGCAATAAATAATATAACTGGGGGAGACAGCATGTTTACCAAGATACTGATTGCCAATCGCGGCGAGATTGCCTGCCGCGTGGCAGCCACCGCACGGCGCATGGGTATCAAGACCGTGGCCGTGTATTCGGATGCCGACGCTGGCGCCAAGCACGTTGCGGTGTGTGACGAGGCGGTGCTGATCGGGCCGGCTGCGGCCAAGGAAAGTTACCTGCGCGCCGACAAGATCATCGAAGTGGCCTTGGCCACTGGCGCGCAGGCAATTCATCCCGGCTACGGTTTCCTGTCTGAAAACGCGCAGTTTGCCCAAGCATGCGCCAAGGCCGGCCTGGTATTCATCGGCCCGCCTGCCAGTGCGATTTCGGCGATGGGCTCGAAGTCGGCCGCCAAGGAATTGATGGAAAAAGCCAAGGTGCCGCTGGTGCCCGGTTATCACGGCGAGAACCAGGATGCCGATTTCTTGCAACAGCAAGCCGATAAGATCACTTACCCGGTGTTGCTGAAAGCCAGCGCCGGCGGCGGCGGGAAGGGGATGCGCATCGTCGAGCAAAGCGCCGATTTCAAGGCTGCGCTGGCTTCCTGCAAACGCGAAGCGATCAACAGTTTCGGCGACGACAAAGTGCTGGTCGAACGTTACCTGACCCGTCCACGTCACATCGAAATCCAGGTGTTTGCCGATACCCAGGGCGATTGCGTCTATCTGTTCGAGCGCGACTGCTCGGTACAGCGCCGCCATCAGAAAGTGCTGGAAGAAGCGCCTGCACCTGGCATGACACCGGAACGCCGGCGCGCCATGGGTGAAGCCGCTGTGGCAGCGGCCAAGGCAGTCGGGTACGTTGGCGCCGGTACGGTGGAGTTCATCGCCAATCAGGATGGTTCTTTCTATTTCATGGAGATGAACACGCGCCTGCAGGTAGAACATCCGGTGACGGAAATGATTACCGGCCTCGATCTGGTCGAATGGCAGTTGCGGGTAGCTTCAGGCGAACCGTTGCCACTCAAACAGGAGCAATTGAAACTGAGCGGCCATGCACTGGAAGCGCGTATCTATGCAGAAAATCCGGACAAGGGATTCTTGCCGTCGATAGGCACGTTACGCCATCTGCGCACGCCGGCGGCCACCGAGTTCGAGGTCAGCCAATCAAACGCCAGCATCGTCCGGATCGATTCCGGCGTGCGTCAAGGCGATGCGATCTCACCGTTCTACGATCCGATGATCGCCAAGCTGATCGTCTGGGGCCAGGACCGGCAACAAGCATTGGCTGCGATGGCGAAAGCGCTGGCGCAATATCAGATCGTCGGTCTCGCCAGCAACGTCAAATTCCTGCAGCGCCTGATTGCCGGCAAGCCATTCTCCGAAGCGGATCTGGATACCGGCCTGATCGAACGTCATCAAGATACCCTGTTTCCCGCCGCTACTCCGGTGGCGATCGAAGTATTCGCTTTGGCGGCAGCATCGTTGCTGCTATCGGAACGTAATGCGGCAAACAACGCCGGCAGTGATCCGTGGACCAATACCGATGGCTGGCGCCTGAACGGCAGCCTGCAACGCCGCCTCGCATTTGTCGACGACGGCAACGCCAGTCCACTCGACGTCACCTACGAGGCAGGCCGCTGGTTGCTGCATCATGAGCAGTTCGGCGCCCAGACTTTCAAGCAGATGACCGTGCTGGAGCAAGACGGTAACGCCATCGAAATCAGCCTTGGCGACAGAACCGTAGCCGGCACGGTAGTGCGCGAAGGCGAACAGTTCCACGTGTTTTACGCCGGCAGCCAGTACACGCTAGGCTATGTCGACCCGCTGCTGCATGCTGGCGACACCGAAGCCGAAGGCGGCCGCCTCACAGCACCGATGCCAGGCAAGATCGTCGCGCTGCTGGTAACCCAAGGCGAACAGGTAAAAAAAGGCGCACCATTACTCATCATGGAAGCCATGAAAATGGAACACACGATCGCCGCCCCGTCTGATGGCCTTGTAGAAGAGTTGTTGTACACAGTGGGCGATCAAGTAAGCGAATCGGCGCAGTTGCTAGTCTTTAAGGCGGCTTAAAGAATCGCGGACATAGTTAAATGGGGTCAGAGTTTTTCTTCGCGCCCTTTGCGAAAATTACTCTGACCCCATTTAACGGCCCACGGAGCACAAAGCGCAGCGTTCGCCAGTCGTTGCACGCAAACGAAAAAATTGTTTAAGGACCCAAACAGTGAAACTCCTGTGTTACGTACCACCAGGCTCCGACTTCGAAAACTGGATCACCGACTTCAGCACAGCCCTACCACAAGCCGAAATCCGCTTCTGGAAAGAAGGCGACACCGCCCCAGCCGACTACGCGCTCGTATGGCGCCCACCCGCAGCCATGCTGCAAGGCCGCCACGACCTCAAAGCCATCTTCAACCTCGGCGCCGGTGTCGACGCAATCCTGCAACTAGGCGCAGCGCTACCCACCGGCGTACCGCTGATCCGGGTCGACGATGGCGGCATGGCAATCCAGATGGCGAACTACGTAACCCATGCCGTGCTAGGTTATTTCGGCCGCCACGACATCTACCGCCAACAAGCCGCGCGCGGCGAATGGCGTCCGTTGCCAGCGCCCGACAAACGCGATTTCACTATCGGCATCCTCGGCATGGGCGTACTGGGCTCGCGTATCGCCGAGGCACTGGCGCATTTCGATTTCCCATTGAATGGCTGGAGTCGTACTCCAAAAAGCCAACCGGGAGTACGCAGCTTTGTCGGCGACGACGATCTCGACGCCTTCCTGCGCGCATCGCGGGTGCTGGTATGCATCCTGCCTTTGACGGACGCCACGCGTGGGATTGTGAATCGGCAAAACCTGCAGAAACTGCAAAAGGGCGCTGACGGCGCAGATGGCGCCTACCTGATCAATGTGGCCCGCGGCGGCCACGTAGTCGAGGCAGATCTGCTGGCATCGATCCAGGAAGGGCAGGTTGCAGCCGCGACACTGGATGTATTTGAGCAAGAACCTTTACCGCCAGCCCACCCGTTCTGGCAAGAGCCGCGTATCACGATCACGCCGCATATATCGGCTGTGACGGTAGATGAAGACACGGTCCGGCAGATCCGCGACAAGATACTTGCGCTGGAAAATGGCCAGAGCGTAAACGGCGTAGTCGATCGCACCAAAGGTTATTGAAAACCGAGCGTTGCAAATTGAAAAATAGGTGATGACATGACATTCCCCAGCAAAGTGAAAATCGTCGAAGTCGGCCCTCGCGACGGCCTCCAAAATGAAAAGGAAACCATCCCGGCCGAAGTCAAGATAGCGCTGGTCGACCAGCTGACCAACGCCGGTTTCGTCAACATCGAAGCCGCTTCCTTCGTATCGCCGAAATGGGTGCCGCAGATGGCGACGTCCAGTGAAGTGATGGCGGCCATCCAGCGCAAGCCGGGCGTTATCTATTCCGCTCTGGTGCCCAACATGAAAGGCCTGGAAGCCGCACTGGCAGCCGGCGCCGACGAGATGGTGATCTTCGGTGCGGCCTCGGAAGCGTTCTCGCAAAAGAATATCAATTGCTCGATCGCCGAATCTATCGAACGGTTCCGTGAGGTGGCGCAAGTCGCCAAACAAGAGGGCAAGCGTCTGCGCGGCAGCATCAGCTGCGCTTTCGGCTGTCCGTATCAAGGCGAAGTCAGCATAGATTCAGTAGTCGATGTGCTGCACCGCTTGCGTGACCTCGGCTGCGACGAAATCGATATCGCCGACACCATCGGCGTCGCCACGCCGAACAAAGTGCATACGGTGATGCAACGACTGGTGCAGGAGTTCCCGATAGAACGCCTGTCAGGTCATTTCCACGATACCTACGGCCAGGCGTTGGCAAATATTTATGCCAGCCTGGAAGTCGGCATTTCGATTTATCACTCGTCTGTTGCAGGCCTGGGCGGCTGCCCGTATGCTAAGGGCGCGACCGGCAACGTATCGTCGGAAGACGTGTTGTATCTTATGCAAGGGCTCGGCATCGAAACCGGCATCGATCTCGATGCGGTAGTGGATGCGGGGCAGTTTATCTCGGCGCATCTCGGACGCAAGGCGGCCAGCCGCGCAGGCAACGCCATCGCGGCCAAGCGTCTGAGTTGAAAGGCCGGGCCGCGATCAAGGCGGACGGCACCTACGACAAGCTTCACTCTCAATATTTCGATACCGTCGCCAAATAAGGTAGATTCAAATGAATACACTTCCCGACAGTGCCCAACGCGTTGCCGACCTGCTGACGGCGATGGGGCATGACAAGCAAGTCGTCATGTTGCCGGAAACCGGCAAGACCTCAGCCGAGGCTGCTGCCGGGCTCGGGTGCAGCGTTGCCGAGATCGCCAAGTCGATTGTATTCAGGCGCTTGACCGATGACGCCGCCGTGATGGTGGTGGCCAGCGGCAGCAATCGTGTCGATGAAGCCAAGGTGGCGGCGCTTGTCGGTCCGCTGGGGAAGGCCGATGCGCGCTTCGTCAGGGAACGGATCGGTTATGCCATCGGCGGCGTTTGTCCTATCGGCCACCTCGGCAAGACGGTAATGCTGATAGATCAGGATCTGCTGGAGCTTGGCAGCGTCTGGGCTGCGGCCGGGCATCCGCACGCTGTCTTCAACCTGACGCCGCAGCAGCTGGTAATGATGACATCGGCGCCGGTTGCCGATGTTGCGTTGCGGGCTTAAGTGGATTGCTTCGAGCGGGTTATGACTGACCATGGCTGACAATAGCCTCATCGCGGATCACACTGCGTCACCTTGCATCAACGTTTGCGTGATGAACGCCGACAGTGGTTTGTGCGAAGGCTGTTGGCGAACTCTGGATGAAATAGCCGCCTGGTCGGGCGCCACCGATGCGCAAAAGCGCAGCATCTGGCAACACATCTTGCAACGCCGGGAGACCCGATGACAGCGCCATCGTTACCGCCGGCCATGCGCGTGCTGGAACGCGGCTGGCTGTCCTCCAACAACATCCTGTTCCTGGGCCGCGAACAAACGGCGCTGGTCGACAGCGGCTACCTGAGCCACGCGGCGCAAACCGTGGCGCTGGTGGCGCACGGCTTGCAAGGCCGGCCGCTGGACCGCTTGTTGAACACGCATCTGCATTCCGATCATTGCGGCGGTAACGCGGCTTTGCAGCAAACCTGGCGCTGCCATACATCGATTCCGGCCGGGCAAGCCGAGCAGGTACGCAACTGGGACAGGGATGCGCTGACTTACAACGGCACCGGCCAGCAATGTGCGCCTTTCAGTTTCGACGATACCTTGCAGGCCGGCGATTTGCTGACGCTCGGCGACATGCAGTGGCAAGTGCTGGCGGCAGCCGGCCACGATCCGCATTCCTTGATTTTTTATTGCCAGGAGCACGGCATCCTGATTTCCGCCGATGCTTTGTGGGAAAACGGTTTCGGCGTGATTTTTCCGGAACTGGATGGCGAATCAGGTTTTGCCGAGGCGCGGGCGACGCTGGAATTGATCGCCACGCTGGACGTGCGCCTGGTGATTCCCGGCCATGGCCGTCCATTCAGCGGCGTCACCGCGGCGCTCGACACGGCCTTCTCACGACTCGACTATCTGGCCGCCGATCCGCAACGGAATGCGCAGAATGCCATCAAGGTTTTGCTGAAGTTCTTGCTGCTGGAACGGCAACAGATCAAATTGACCGACGTACCGCCGATGCTGGCCAGCCTGCCCCTGGCGGCAGCCGCCAACCGGCGCTATCTGCAACGCAGCGACGCCGACCTGAGCGACTGGGCGATAACGCAACTGGTACGTGCCGGAGCGGCTGAAATACGTGACGGCTTCTTGTACAACCGACATTAAATCGATCCTTGATGTTTGGCACGCAAGATTCCAGCTAGGCTTTAGAGGACAAAATCTAGCACGATCGTACTTTTTATTTCACCTTTCCCCCTATAATCAAACTCTTCATACCCAATACAAGAGGTTGTTATGGCATTGCCCGTTGCGTTGCAAAACCTGAGCCTTCCCGTGATAGGTTCGCCGATGTTCATCGCCAGCGGCCCGGCCCTGGTAGCCGCGCAATGCAAGGCAGGCATCGTTGGTTCGTTTCCAGCCCTTAACGCCCGTCCGGCGGAATTGCTGGATGTCTGGCTGACAGATTTGCAGGCGGAACTGGCGGCATACAAGGCAGCGCATCCTGACGCAAAAATCGGGCCGATCGCGGTCAACCAGATCGTTCATCAATCGAACGATCGCCTGGCGCATGACGTCGCCGTCTGCGTCAAGCATCGGGTACCTATCATCATCTCCAGCCTGCGCGCGCCGCCGCCGGAAATGATGGATGCGATCCACAGCTACGGCGGCATCGTGCTGCATGACGTGATCTCGATCCGCCATGCGCAAAAGGCGCTGGAAGCGGGAGTCGACGGTTTGATCCTGGTGGCGGCCGGCGCCGGCGGCCATGCCGGCCCCTTGTCGCCGTTTGCGCTGGTGGGTGAAGTACGTAAATTCTTCAAGGGTCCGATCGCCTTGTCGGGTGCAATCGCCACCGGCGACGCGATCCTGGCAGCGCAGGCGATGGGCGCCGATTTTGCCTACATCGGTTCGCGCTGGCTGGCGACCAAGGAAGCCCATGTCGACGATGCTTATCGCCAGGCGATCGTGGAATCGACAGCGGCCGATGTGGTGTACACCAATCTGTTCACCGGGGTGCATGGCAACTACCTGAAAAAATCCATCGTGAATGCCGGCCTCGATCCTGAGAATTTGCCGGAAGCCGATAAATCGAAGATGAATTTCGGTTCGGGCGGCACCGGCGCCAAAGCCTGGCGCGATATCTGGGGCGCTGGCCAGGGCGTCGGGTTGATGGATGACGTGCCTAGCGTGGCGCAGATGGTTGATCGTTTGCAGACTGAATATCAGGCTGCGCGCCAACGTTTGGCGCTGTAACCGGTGGGCCTGTGACCTTCTTATCGCAGGCCCATAATCTGGTGACGGTCGCAGCCGGCGGCACAATCTCAGTCAATGCATGGCACTGATCCCGGGTGCAAAATTGATAGTCCGGCGTGAATTCTGAGCGTGTCAGCAACAACTCCGACATGGTTTGCTGAGGTTGCCAACGCCAGAATCCGTCTTTCAAACTGCTAGTAAGCGGTGGCTCCATGCCCGCGCCGCTGCCCTGTACGCGAGCTTCTTCCAACACCAGTGCGCCGGCCTCCACGCGATAACTCTCCTCCCAGCGGATTTTTTCCACCGAGTGCTGCCAAGCCAGCGTGAAGCTGGCAATGGCGAGCACTGCTTTAACCCCACCGCTGGCCAGGCAGAGCATGCTTTATGACGGGCTTTGCGCCGGCACGGGTGCGGCATTACGCCAACGCCACCAATGTTGCGCCAATAGAACCAGAGCGATGGCAAAACCCAGTTCATCGCTATATGGCAGCTTCACGACCAGCACGCAGGCGGCGGCAATCATTGCGATGCGTTCCCACCAGGCCAGGCGTCCACGCCAAAAGCCGATCGATCCCATGCCCCATAAAGTCACCGCCAGCAACGCTTTGATACTGATGTAAACAATCGCTGCCCACGTCGGGTCGCCTTGCAACATCAGCGCCGGGTCATATACCGCCATGAAAGGCACCAGGAATCCGGCAATCGCAATCTGCAATGCTTTCATGCCGATCGCCATGCCGGAAGCCCGTGCAATCGGCGACGCGGCAAATGCGGCGAGCGCAACCGGCGGGGTCAGATCCGCCATGATGCCGAAGTAGAAGACAAACATGTGCGACACGATCAGAGGTACGCCTAGATCCAGCAATGCAGGTGCGGCAATCGAGCTGGTGATGATGTAGTTGGGAATGGTGGGGATACCCATACCCAATACCAGGCAGGTCAACATCGTCAACAGGAGCGACAACATCAAGCTATGTTCGCCCAGATCGATAATGTGGCCGGCAACCGTGGTGGCAACACCGGTCAGGGAAATAACCCCGATAATCACGCCGACCAGCGCGCAAGCGATACCGACAGGCAAAGCGTGCAAAGCACCGTGATACAAAGCATCCACCGCGGTTTTGAGGACGCCGCGATCCCGGCCTAAAAAGATCAGTACGACCAGCACTGTCACCACGACAAAAATCGCTGTAATGCCATATTGGTTGAACGTCGCGCAAGCCACGCCCAATCCGAGCCAGAACATCACGCGCCACAGCGTCGCGCTAATCCGCGAAGCCAGGCCGCTGCCCAAGATCAGCACCACCGTCAAAGCCAGGCCCACCATGCCGGAAAACAGCGGCGTGAAGCCCGAGAACAAGAGCGCTACCAAGACCACCAGCGGCAACAATAAATACCAGCGTGCGCGCAATGCGGCTAACGGATTAGGGCAATCTTCTTTTGCCAGGCCCATCAAACCTGCACGACCGGCTTCCAGGTGCACCATCCAGAATACGGTGAAGAAATACAGCAAAGCAGGTATCAGCGCCGCTTTGGTGATATCCAGATAAGGGACATTGATCGTTTCCGCCATGATGAAAGCCACCGCTCCCATGACCGGCGGCATGATTTGCCCACCCATCGAACTGGTAGCTTCCACCGCACCGGCAAACTCGCTGCGATAGCCGAAACGCTTCATCAGCGGAATCGTGAATTGGCCGGTACTGACCACATTCGCAACGCCGGAGCCATTGATGGTTCCCATCAAGCCGGAAGAAATCACCGACACTTTTCCCGGTCCGCCGCGTGAACTACCCACCAGGCCAAGCGCCAGATCATTAAACAATTTCAGCATGCCCGCTTGTTCCAGGAACGCGCCGAATAGAATGAACAGGAAGATATAGCCTGACGACACATAGGTCGGCGTGCCATACAAACCCTCTGTACCAAAGGCCAGCTGTGAAATCACTTGTTCCAGGTCGTAGCCACGATGCTGGAAGCTGCCGGGCAGATATTCACCAAACAAGGAGTAGGCTAAAAATGCCAGGCAGATGCCCGGCAAGGCCCAGCCCATCATGCGGCGCGAAGCATCGAACACCAATATCAGCGTGGCGATGCCGATGATCCAATCCCATTGATTGAGCTCGCCAGCGCGCAAAATCAATTCACCTTCGTAGATCCAGTGATAAAACGCCAGGCCCAGGCCGAACAGGCCAAGCGTAATGCCCAGCCAACTCGGGCGTTCTTGTTTCACACCGCGCAAATCGTATTGGCAGTAAATCAGCAGAAATAGAAAGCCGACGTGCAGTGCACGCACCACGGTAGTGGAAACGGGGCTGAACGCTGCCGTAACAAGCTGAAATGTAGAAAACGCCAGAGCGCCGTAAAACAGCAGCCAGAATGGGCGTGACGGGGATTGTTCCGATTGATCCGATTGTTCCATATGGGACTCCTGAATTGGTTTAATCGATCAAGCCTTTTTCACGGAAATAGCGTTCCGCGCCAAGATGCAACGGGATCGGCAAGCCGCCGGTAGCATCGGCTAGGACGATCGATTTGGCAGCGTTATGTGCATTGCCCAGCTGATCGATATTGTCGTAAAGCTGTTTGGTCATTTCATACGCCGTAGCTTCTGGCACCTTGTCATGCGTTACCAAAATATTGTTAATCGCCACGGTTGGCACGGCAGCATCCTGGCCGGTGTACGTTTTTGCCGGGAGGCTGGATGCCTGATAGGCCGGATTGCCGATTTTGGCGACGACATCTGCCGGCACCGGAATGAAGATCACGGGAATTGTCGTGGACAAATCGCGGAAAGCCGCCATGCCTAAACCGGATGATTGCAGCGTGGCGTCCAGCTGGCGATTCTTCATCAGCTCGACCGATTCGGAATATGGCAGGAATTCTGTTTTGGAGAAATCTGCGTATTTCAAACCGGCGGCAGTAAACACCGCGCGGGCATTAAGTTCGGTGCCGGATTTAGGCGCGCCGACGGAAATGCGCTTGCCTTTTAAATCAGCCAGGGTGCGGATGCCGCTGTCGGCACGAGCAACGATGTGGATGTAATTGGGATAAATTGCGCCAATCGCGCGAATATTCTTCAATGGCTTGGGGAAGCCGGCATCGGCCACGCCTGTCCAGGCATCGCTAACGCTGTCGGCTAAGGCAAAGCCGATTTCACCGCGGCCGCGTTCGAGCAGATTAAGGTTTTCTACCGATGCTTTAGTGGCTTGCACCTGGATTTTGGCTTTGGGCAGGGCTTTGCCATATAACTGCGACATGGCGACGCCGAGCGGGTAATAAACGCCGCTGGAACCACCGGTTAAAACATTGACGAATTGTTGCTGTGCGTGGGCTGCCGTTGCAGAAGCGCTGAGGCACGTAGCGAAGATGAGAGTGTGTGCTAACTTCATGACGGTCTCCTTATTTATCAAAAAAACAAGGTTCACACACTACCATCAAAAAGTGTTTTTTTTACAATTCCAAGACAATTTTATTATCTAAAGATCATCTTTTATTTTCTGAAATACAATGTTTATTTGGATCAGTTATTGACTGACTGCAATAACCAGCCTGACAAAATCTGCAGCAGTTCCTCTGGCTTCTCCAGCGGGGTCATATGGCCGCAGTCTTCGATCACCACCATGCCGGCGGCAGGAATCCGTGCCGCCATCAGCTGCGCTTCGGCGATGCTGCTGAGCTGGTCGTTGCTGCTGGCGACCACCAGCGTCGGACAGCGAATGTTTTCCAGTTCAGCGTAACCATCGCTGCGCAGCGCCGACAATTGATTGATGAAGACTTCCTTGCCGTTACGCAGTGCCATCGCCTGCAGGCGATCCAGCAACACCCGGTCATGGGCGCGATCCGGATGCAGCGACGATGCCAGTGCGCGGCTGGTTAACCCCTTGAACGGCACTTGCCTAGCCAGTTCCAGTTGCATCCGGTTGCCGGCAATTTCACGCGGATCCTGCTGGCGCGCCGAGGTATTCAGCAAAGCCAGCGCGATCACCCGTTCCGGCGCCTGCTGCATGATCGCCTGCGCCACGTAGCCGCCCATCGAGAAGCCGATCAGGACGAAGCGCGGCGGGGCGCTCTGCAAGACGCGGGCAGCCATCGCACTGATCGAATCATCCTGGCCGAGATCGCCGAAATGCAGCTGGCCCAGTTGCGCCAGGCCGTCGCGCATATCGTCCCACAGGGTTTGATCCAGCATGAAGCCGGGTAGCAGCAACAGCTGGGGCAAGCTGTGATTTTGATTTACAGACTGCGTCATTATTTCTTGACCACTTCCTGTTCAACTACCATATCGAGGGTCCATTTGATGGCGCTGGCGTCGGCTGGCGGGTTGGCGACTTGCTCTTCCAGAATCCGCAGACGGTAAGCGATGCCGGGTTCAAAATTGAAACCCTGGATGTTGCCGTACCAGAGCTGCCAAGGATCTTCCTTGCGTTCGCGGATCTGCAGGCAGGTGGTGCGCATCACGCCGGCGCTGCAAGGCACCTTTTCCGATGCGACATAGATGAACTTGATTTTCGCCGCGGCGCCCGGCTTTTCGCGTGCATGGAAACTCAAGGTTTGACCGTCCAGGGTTTTCATTTCCATTTGCTGGCCGTCGATCTTGTACTGATTCACTGCCTGCAGCTTGTCGAGAAAATCGGCTTCGAATTGCATTGCCGGTCCAGGGCAAGCCATGCGGGTTGTCACCGCCTGGACGATCGTCAACTGGCCGGGCCCGCGCACCGAGTAGGGTGCCGAGAACTGGTTACAGCCGGCACGGCCGCTGACACGTCCCTTGCCGTTTTCCTGAGCGAAGTTCAAGATCACCGGCTCGCCGTTGTCGCCATGCGGTATGGTGTGCCCGGTCCAGCGCGTCAGTTCCCATCGCGATGCCGTAAGTGCCGCATCATTGTCAGCCGTCGATTGCGGGGGAGTGCCGGCACAGGCCGCCAAGGTGAGGCCGGCAGCAGCGGCGAGAGACAGGCAGCGGATCAGAGAACAGGGAAGCGTCATATGGACTCCATGCAAAGGGTTGGCGTACAAACGCAAGCGCATATTTTAGCGTAATGAAATGAATTCTATTCCAGCCATCTGGCGCGGCTGGCCGCCAGCGCCACCGCAATGCACAGCACGCCGACCAGCGACAAGGCGGCAGGCAGGCCGAAGCCGTGCGCCAGAAAGCCGATCAGCGGCGGCCCGATCAGGCCGCCGGTATAGCCCATGGTGGTAACGCCGGCCAGCGCGGTCGGGCCGTGGCGGCCGGCGGCGCTGAAGATGAAGGGGAAAATAGTGGCGACGCCGACGCCAGTCAGCGCAAAGCCGAAAATAGCGAACGGGATTTGACTGGCAAGTAACGCGATCAGCATGCCGATACCCGCTATCAAGCCGCCGCCGGCGACGACGCGGCGCGCACCGAGTGCTTCCTTCAGTCTGTCGCCGACGATACGCGTCAGCAGCATCATGCCGGCAAAGAACGCAAAGGCCAGCGGCGCCACGCCGTCGCTGGCAAGCAAGCGATCCTTCATGTAGACCCCGCTCCAGTCGGCCACAGAACCTTCGACGATTGCGCCGCCGAAGGCCACCACGCCGAGTGCAATCAGCGGGCCGTGCGGTAGCGCAAAGTGTTTTTTGCCTGCGATATATTGCGGCCGGTCATTCGGCAAAGCGCGGTAGCACAGACGCAGCGGAATCGCCACGCATGCAGCGATGAGGCTGAAATGCAAGAAGGGCCCAATCCCAATACCGGCAACGGCGCTGCCAAGCAAGGCGCCGGACAAGGTGCCGACACAAAACCAGGCATGCAACTGCGACATGATCGAGCGCCCGGCGAGTTTCTCGACTTCTGCGGCGAGTGTGTTGATAGCGACATTGAAGCAGCTGGACCAGGCGCCCAGGCACAGCATCGCCAGCATCAGCAGCGGCAGCGTGGGCGCCAATGCCAGGCAGGGGATGGTGACCAACAGCAGCACGCCGGCATACCAGCTGGCGCGGCGCGCGCCGTAATGACCTACCAGCCACGCCGCCAGCGGGAACGAGCCGACTGCGCCAATGCCCCCACCCAGCAGGAACAGGCTGAGGCTGGCCGGATCCAGTTGCAGGTTATCGCGCAACGCCGGGATGCGCGAGACCCAGCTGGCATAGATCACGCCCAGCAACAGGAACAGCAGCGGCAAGGCCGCCCGGCGCATGGGAGTGATGGCGACGGGGGCGGGTGATGCGATTGAGTTGGGCATTTGATGAGGAGGCGAAAGTGTACGCGTTAGGAACCAAAAATAACTCCGACTGCGTCTAGGCGACCCCGTCTAGGCGACCCCGTCTAGGCGACCCCGTCATTCCCGTGCACACGGGAATCCATTTTTTTCAGTAATTTGGATCCCCGCGTTCGCGGGGATGACTAAGTTTCCAGCGTTTACTTTCGAAGGCTACAGTCCCGGATGATCAGAAGTCGGCAGGCATGTCTTTCAGATGCATGTGCAAAGCATCCAGCAACGTCTGGCAAGCCTCATCGGTACCCACCGTGATGCGCAGGAACTGGGCAATGCGGGCGCTGCCGAAATGGCGCACGATGATGCCGTCGGCGCGCAGACGGGCTGCCAGCTTGGCGCCATCGTGGCGCGGGTGACGCGCAAACACGAAGTTGGCAGCCGAAGGCAGCACGTCGAAACCGAGCGCGGCCAAGCCGCTCGCCAGATGCCGGCGGCTGGCCATGACCGCCAGCCGGGTCTTGTCAAAGTGCGCCTGATCCTTGATCGCCGCGGTAGCGCCGACGATTGCCATGCGGTCCAGCGGATAGGAGTTGAAACTGTTCTTGACCCGTTCCAGTGCCGTGATCAGGTCCGGATGACCGATCGCAAAGCCGACCCGCAAGCCGGCCAGCGAGCGCGATTTGGACAAGGTCTGCACCACCAGCAGATTAGGGTAGCGCGCCACCAGCGGGATGGCACTGTCACCGCCAAAGTCGACATACGCCTCATCCACGATCACCACGCAGTCGGGCTGGCCGGCTACCAGCCGTTCCACTTCGGCCAAGGGCAGCAGGCAGCCGGTAGGGGCGTTCGGGTTCGGAAAAATGATGCCGCCGGCGGAGGTGTTCAGATAATCGTCAACCCGCAGCGTAAAGTCCTCGGCCAAAGGCACCAGCCGATGGGCGATCTGGTACAAGCCGCAATAGGTCGGATAAAAACTGTAGCTGATATCCGGGAACAGGATCGCTTGTTCATGCTGCAGCAAAGCCTGGAACGCATGCGCCAGCACTTCGTCGGAACCGTTGCCTACAAACACGTGGGCCGGCGTTATCCCGTGCGCGGCGTTTTGTTCGGCCAGCGCCAGTTTCAGCGGCTCGGCATCCGGATTGGGATACAACCGCAGGTTGTCGCCCAGTTCGGCGCTCATGGCCGCCAGCGCCAGCGGCGACGGACCGTACGGATTTTCATTGGTATTGAGCTTGACCAGCTTGCTCAGCTTGGGTTGTTCGCCGGGGGTGTAAGGCGTCAGACGGCTGACGATGGGACTCCAGAATTTGCTCATTGTGTCGCTAAAAAAGGTAAGGGCCGGGTTGGCGGATCAGCCATATGGTAGCAAACCCGGAGCAGTCTGGCTGGGATTCGCAGGTTGCACTGAAGACAACTGGTAACATAGAGGACTCAATACGCGGACCCGGTTCGCGTTATTTTATTCAAGCAACAGGAGCTGCCCTTGAACATACTAGCTGCCAATCAACTCACGTCGATCTGGAATTTTCTTCTTGAATCGTCCTTGCACTACGGCCTCAACGCGGTGCTGGCGATTATCACGCTGGCCGTCGGCTGGTGGCTGTCGTCGCGTTTCGCCAATGCGCTTGACCGGGTAATGACCCGTGCCAGCCTGGACGCTACCTTGCGCCCGGTGCTGCGCAGCGTGTTGCTGTGGCTGGTACGCCTGATCACGCTGGTCGCCGTGCTTGGCCAGTTCGGTGTGCAGACCGCCAGTATTATCGCCGTCCTGGGCGCAGCCGGCCTGGCGATCGGCCTGGCCTTGCAGGGGACTTTGCAAAACATAGCAGCCGGCATGATGCTGCTGTTCCTGCGGCCGTTCCAGGTCGGCGAATACATCTCGAATGGCAGCATCGAAGGCACCGTCGATGAAATCGGCTTGTTTGCGACCAAGCTGACCAAGGCTGACGGCATCTGCCTGTTCGCCCCTAACAATCAACTGTGGAATAGCGCGCTGACCAACTATAGCCGCAACAACACGCGCCGCATCGATATGCCGATCGGCATCAGCTATAAGGATGATCCCGCTGTTGCGATGAAGGCGTTGCAGGCACTGTTGATGGCGGACGACCGGATCCTGGCGACGCCGGCACCGATGGTAGTCGTCACCGACCATGCCGAAAGTGCAGTCATGCTGAATCTGCGGGCCTGGACCACCACCTCCGAATACTGGGCGGTGCGGTGGTCGATTGCGCAAAATGTGCAGGCTGCGCTGGCAGCGGTAAATTGCACGATCCCGTTTCCTACACGCGAATTGCTTATTACGCGTGAAGTCGAAACCAAGATTGCCTGATCGAAACCTATAATAATTATGCATAAACCTATGCATAGATGGCATTAGATCACTTTGCCAACATTCGTTACAGTTCCGCTGCGTGGCGGCGCGTTCCCGAATGCTGGTCTGCCACGTGACCGCTTCGGGTTTGATTTTGATTTTGAGTTGAGCCTGGCTTGCGGTCCACAATTACCAAAAGGATCAGGAGATTTATGACTACCACCCGCACACTCGCGCTGCGCGCTCTCAATCGCACCTTCAATCGCACATTGCATTCTTATGCGGTGATGATGTTCAGCGCCTTGTTGCTCTCCACCTCGGTGGCGCATGCGCAAGACAGCCAGGCCAAGCTGCCTAACGTGATGATCCTGGCAACCGGCGGCACGATTGCCGGCACTGGCGCCGACAGCACCACCACGGTTGGCTACACCTCAGCCACCGTCGGCGTCGAAAAGTTGATCGCTGCAGTGCCAGAGCTGAAGAAAGTCGCCAACGTCAAAGGCGAGCAAGTATTCCAGATCGCCAGCGAAAGCATGACCAACGACCATTGGCTGAAGCTGGCCAAGCGCGTCAACACCTTGCTGGCGCAACCGGATGTGGACGGCATCGTCATCACCCACGGCACTGACACTATCGAAGAAACTGCTTATTTCCTCGACCTGACCGTCAAAAGCCGCAAGCCGGTGGTAGTCGTCGGCGCCATGCGTCCTTCGACCGCGATCTCGGCCGATGGCCCGATCAACCTGTACAACGCAGTCCTGCTGGCCGGCAGCAAAGATGCGATCGGCAAAGGCGTGTTGGTTGCGCTCAACGACCAGATCAACTCTGCCCGCGAAGTAACCAAGACCAACACCTCGACTACCGACACCTTCAAGTCGCCCGAGCTCGGCATGCTGGGTTATATCCAGGGTAATAAGGCGTACTTCTATCGGCAATCGACACGCAAGAATACGGTCGATACCGAATTCGACGTCAGCAAGCTGGATGTGCTGCCACAAGTTGACATCATCTACGGCTACGCCAACATGACCCGCGCTGCACTCGATGCGCAAGTCGCTTCCGGCGCCAAGGGCATCATCCAGGCTGGCGTCGGCGACGGCAGCATTGCGGCGCAGATGAAAACGCCGCTGATCGAAGCACGCAAGAAGGGTGTGATCATTGTTCGCGCCAGCCGCGTCGGCCAGGGCATCGTTGCCCGCAATGGCGAAGCCAACGATGATGAACTCGATTTCGTGGTGGCCGATACGCTGAATGCACAAAAAGCGCGCATCCTGCTGATGCTGGCGCTGACCAAGACTAACAACACCAAAGAAATCCAGCGTATGTTTTATACCTATTGATCATGTTCGCATGACATAGGTTACAAGCAGCAAAAAGCCAGCTAATTCACGTTAGCTGGCTTTTTTTACGTTTGCGACGCTGATCGATCCTGATCATTTCCTCTACAACAGCAGCCAGCACCAGGCACTATTTCCATGTGGAATGGTGCTAATATGCGCGAACCTACAAGCGATACTCCCAGAGCAAGCAATGCATGTGAACTCCCCGGATCAAGCGTCAGTTAAAGCTCCAGACAGGCCACTGCTATCGCTGGTGGTTCCTTTCTACAATGAGAGTTCGGCCATTGCCCATTTCTTCCAGCGGGTAACGCCTATACTGGCGGCTCTCGACACGCTGGATTATGAGATCGTCTGCATCAACGACGGCAGCGCCGACGATACCCTGGCGCAGTTGATCGCCATCGCCAAGCGCGACAGCCGGGTCAGGGTGATCGATCTGTCGCGCAATTTCGGCAAGGAGGCGGCGTTGACTGCCGGCCTGAACGAAGCAGCGGGCGATGCGGTGATTCCTATCGACGCCGACTTGCAGGATCCGCCCGAATTGATTCCACGCCTGGTCGAGCAATGGCGCAACGGTTACGAAGTGGTGCTGGCCAAGCGGATTAACCGGGATAGCGATTCCTATCTGAAGCGCAAGACTGCCCATCTGTTTTACCGTCTTTACAATGCAGTGTCGGACATCAAGCTGCCAGACAACGTCGGCGATTTCCGCCTGATCGATCGCCAGGTTCTGGAGGCGCTCAAGCAGCTGCCGGAAAACCGGCGCTTCATGAAGGGGCTGTTTGCCTGGGTCGGCTTCAAGACGGCCACGATTGACTATGTACGCGAAGCGCGCAGTGCAGGAGAGTCGAAATTCTCCGGCTGGCGCTTGTGGAATTTTGCGCTGGAAGGCATCACCAGTTTCAGTACCGTGCCGTTGCGCTGGCGGACCTATTGCGGTTCTGCGATTTCATTGTTCGCCTTTATCTACGGCCTGGTGATCATTTTCAAAACTCTGATCCATGGCATCGACATGCCAGGCTACGCATCGATCCTCACAGTTGTGCTGTTTCTTGGCGGGATACAGTTAATCGGTATCGGCGTTCTTGGCGAGTATCTGGGCAGAACCTATCTGGAATCGAAAGGGCGGCCGATTTACCTGGTTCGCCGCCGTTATCAAAAAGCCGGAGACTGACGGCGCGATGGCTATGCAGCGCTGGATACGTTTCCTGATCTATACCGCTGCCGGCGCGGTCGGCACGGCATGCCAATACGCCGTCCTGATCGTGCTGGTTCAGAGCGGCCTGGCGACACCGGTGCCTGCGTCGGCGCTGGGAGCCCTGGTCGGTGCAGTCGTCAACTACGGACTCAACTACCGGATTACCTTCAAGAGTCAGGCCAGCCATCTGAAAGCCGCAAGCCGATTCGGCCTGATTGCGGTTGCCGGCATTCTGCTCAATACCGGCTTGATGCATGTGCTAACGATCCAGCTGTCACTCAATTATCTCCTGGCGCAGCTACTGTCTTCTGCGGCAGTACTGATGTTGACTTATTCCGCGAATACACTGTGGACCTTCGGCTCGAAGCAGCCACAACAAACGCAGCAGAAAAATCCTGCATGCCGCGACTCCCGACCCAATGATTAGAAAATTTCCGCCGGTGTTACTGGCAGCGCTGATCGGTATCGCCGCCTTTGTGTTCTACACCGGCGGCGCCATCGTCTGGCCGACCTCCACCGAATGGCTGATGCGCGGCGATTTCGGCCAGCATTTCCTTGGCTGGAATTTTTTCCGGCACACGCCGCTGCTGCAATTTCCACTGGGCGCCAGCCGCGAGTACGGTGAAACCCTGAGTAGCTCAATCGTGTTTACCGACTCGACGCCCTTATTCGCATTCTTGTTCAAACCGTTCGCGGCGTGGTTGCCGGAACCGTTTCAATACATCGGCATCTGGCTCGCGTTGAGCGTCATGCTGCAGGGGGTGTTTGCCTACAAGCTGCTATCGCTGTTTTCGAAGCAGCGCTTGACGGTCTTGCTGGCGACAGCGTTTTTTGTCATAGCACCGCCATTCTGGTGGCGTATCTACGTCGAGTCCGATGCTTTGGCGGCACATTGGCTTATCCTGGCCGCCCTGTATCTGTATTTCAGTCCGCAGTTGCGCTGGCGCGGGTGGCTAGTCTTGTTATCCCTTGCTGCATTGACGCATGCTTATCTGCTCGCCATGGTGCTGGCAATCTGGGGTGCCGACCTCCTGCAGCGGGCACTGAAAAAGCAAATTTCATTGAGGGCGATAGCCGGATATGTACTGTTGTCGGCCGCCTGCCTGGGATTAGTCATGTGGGTTACCGGCTACTTCATGCTGCATGACGGGCTGAGCACGCCGGTGGGCAGCTATTTCCGCATGAGTTTGCTGGGGTTGATCGATCCGCTAAGCTGGTGGTCGTCTGTCATGCCTGAGCCATCCAGGAGCGGCGGCGAGTACGAAGGCTTCAGCTATTTGGGTAGCGGCATGCTACTGTTGCTGGCCAGCGTGGTAGTCAGCGTATTGGCGTTGCTGATTACGAGGAAAGGACAGCTGGCGTCCGGCTGGCGCTGGGCGGCCTTGCTGCCGCTGCTGCCATTGTTTGCCGCGGCCTTGATCCTGGCCATGCAGGCCCTTACCACGCATGTAGGATGGGGCGAACACGATGTATGGATCTATCGCTTGCCGGTTATTTTGGACAAGTTTTTCGGTGTTTTCCGGGTCTCCGGACGGATGTTCTGGCCAGTGTTCTACCTGATTTATGTCGGCGTATTTTGCGCTGCTTTCAAGTTGATCGCTAATCGATGGCTGCAATACCTGCTTGGCGCACTGCTGATCCTGCAATTGGTCGATAGCAATGGCGCCACACAGAATATCCGTAAAAGTTTTCGCGAATACCACTGGACCTCGCCCTTGCAATCGCCGTTCTGGCAGCAGCTGCCAAAAGTCTATCGCCGCATTGCCGTGGTGATGCCGGCCGCCTACAATTTCGATTATTTCCCGATTGCCTTGTTTGCATCGGAGCGCCACTTGTCGATCAATCATGGTTACTTTGCCCGGATGGATGTAAAGCAGTTGTTGAAGCTGCAGTCCGAAACCATCAAGACCGTATTTGCCGGCGGTTATGATCCGCAGACCTTGTATGTGTTCCTCGGCGACCCGCTTTCCATGGCACTGTCAGAACAGGCGAAGATTTCTGCCGGCCCTGATGATTTGATGGCGGAAGTGGACGGTTATCGGGTATTGGCTCCAGGTTGGAAGCAATGCGCCGAATGCCAGCACCTGGGTTTCACTTTGCCGCAGGTAGCGCCTGCGGCGGCGCCGGAATATGTGCCAGGCACTGAGATCAGATTTGGCAGTGGCGGTAACGCGGCTCGCTATCTGGCGGGAGGCTGGTCCCACACGGAGGAGTGGGGCAACTGGAGCTACGCCAATGCGGCAGCTCTACGGCTCGCTATTCCAGGGTACAGCTCTGGCGACCTGACGCTAGACATCTCGGCACATGCTTTCGTGCCACCATCATATCCTCAGCAAACCGTGCAGGTTTCCGTGAACGGGCAGCCAGTGGGCGAGCTGCACTATACTGCCCGGCAGAACCAGAGCCTGCAAAGTTTGCAGATTCCGGCCGCGACGGTGGCGCGCAGCCATGGCGAACTGCTGATCGTGTTCAGCATCGCCGAACTGATATCCCCGATACAGGCGACGGCGAGCAAGGACATCCGCAGTCTGGGTTTGGGCGCGATGTCGATGGTGATTCATTGATAGCAGACTATCGGTGATTGTTGGCTTTACAATCGGCCTTTACAATCGCTATTTGATTAATTTCTTTCCAGAGATCAAGCCATGTCCGAAGAATTCGAAGTCCCCAGCCCGCACGAACAGCATCTGGACCACGTCACCGAGCATGCCCACGGCAGCGGCGATAATTTCGCCGGCAAGATCGCGGTGATGACAGCCATCCTGGCGACCATCGGCGCCATGTTCAGCTATCAGTCCGGCTCCACTGAAAGCGAAGCGGCAATGAACAAGAACAACGCTGCCATCAAGAAAACCGAAGCGTCCAACCAGTGGAATTACTACCAGGCCAAATCCAGCCGGCAAAACCTGGCGGAACTGGCTACGCATATTCCTGGCGTCGATGCGGCGCATTACGCCGCCGAAGCGCAGCGTTACAAGAGTGAGAAGGAAGTCGTGCAGAAAAAGGCCGAGGCGCTCGAAGCGGAGGCTAGCGCATGGGATGAAAAATCAGAGTTGGTATTGCATCAACATCACCGCTGGGCGCAGGCGATGACGGCGATCCAGATTGCCATATCGTTGGCGGCGATTACGCTGCTGACGCGCAAGGAATGGCTGAAAAAAATGGCGTATGGCGCGGGAGCGGTCAGCGTGGTGTTGGGGACGCTGGCCTGGTTGCATATTTAAAAGTGAGAGGCCATGAAAAAAGACGGAAGGCGCAGTGCGCTTTCCGTCTTTTTTCGCTTCAATCGGATTTAATTGAATTTAATCGAATTCAATTCAATCAACGTGTGACAGGCTTGTAGCGAATCCGCTTAGGCTTGGCGCCTTCTTCACCCAGGCGCTTGCGCTTGTCGGCCTCATATTCCTGGTAGTTACCGTCGAAGAACGACACTTGCGATTCGCCTTCAAACGCCAGGATATGCGTCGCGATACGATCCAGGAACCAGCGGTCATGGCTGATCACCATCACGCTACCGGCGAATTCCAGCAAGGCGTCTTCCAGCGCGCGCAAAGTTTCAACGTCGAGATCGTTGGACGGTTCATCCAGCAGCAGCACGTTACCGCCTTGCAGCAGGGTCTTGGCCAGATGCAGGCGGCCGCGTTCACCGCCGGACAGGTTGCCGACGATCTTTTGCTGGTCGCCGCCCTTGAAGTTGAAGCGGCCCAGGTAGGCGCGCGAAGGCATTTCAAAGCGGCCGACGGTGAGGATGTCAGCGCCGCCGGAGACGTCTTCAAACACGGTTTTCTGGTCCGATAAGGAATCGCGCGACTGGTCGACTATCGATACCCGCGCGGTCGTGCCGAGCACCACCTCGCCGCTGTCCGGCTGTTCCTTGCCAGTGATCATCTTGAATAGCGTCGATTTACCGGCGCCGTTAGGGCCGATGATGCCGACGATGGCGCCCGCCGGAATGCGGAAACTCAGGTTGTCGATCAGCATGCGGTCGCCGAACGATTTCGATACGTTCTTGAATTCGATCACTTCATTGCCCAGGCGTTCGGCGACCGGGATGAAGATTTCCTGGGTCTCGTTGCGCTTCTGGTATTCGTGTTCGCTCAGTTCATTGAAGCGTGCCAGACGCGCCTTGCTCTTGGCTTGGCGGCCCTTGGGATTCTGGCGCACCCATTCCAGTTCCTTGGCGATGGTTTTCTGGCGTGACGATTCGGTCGCTTCTTCCTGTTTCAGGCGATCGCCCTTTTGCTCCAGCCATGAGCTGTAGTTGCCTTTCCAAGGGATACCGTAACCGCGGTCCAGCTCCAGGATCCATTCGGCGGCGTTGTCCAGGAAGTAGCGATCATGGGTGATGCCGACCACGGTGCCGGGGAAGCGTTGCAGGAATTGCTCCAGCCACTCAACCGATTCGGCATCCAGATGGTTGGTCGGTTCATCGAGCAGCAGCATGTCAGGTTTCGACAGCAACAAGCGGCACAGCGCCACGCGGCGCTTTTCACCACCGGAGAGGATGCCGATCTTGGCGTCCCATGGCGGCAGGCGCAAGGCGTCGGCCGCCATTTCCAGTTGCAGGTCAAGATTGCCGTCGCCGGCGGTAGCAAGGATGTCTTCAAGTCGCGCCTGTTCCGCTGCCAGCGCGTCAAAGTCGGCATCTTCTTCTGCATAGGCCGCGTATACGGCATCCAGCTTCGCTTGCGCTTCAAACGCTTCGCCCAGCCCGCCTTCGACGGCTTGACGTACCGTTTGTTCCGGATCGAGTTGCGGTTCTTGCGGCAGGTAGCCGATATTCAAGCCAGGCATAGGTACCGCTTCGCCCTGGATATCCTTATCGATACCGGCCATGATTTTCAGCAAAGTCGATTTACCGGAACCGTTCAGGCCCAGCACGCCGATTTTGGCGCCGGGGAAGAACGACAGCGAGATATCTTTCAGGATTTGACGTTTGGGCGGCACGATCTTGCCGACCTTGTTCATTGTGTAGACGTATTGGGCCATGAGTAGCGATGATAATAAAAAGAAATGCGATGAATGGGCAAGCAGCTAATGGTGAACTGAGAGTGCGCCGAGCTGCCAAGAATAACCGATGCGGGCCGGGTTGACGAGTTGTTAAGGCTGGTCTCCGGCGCCAGACGCTGGGCGTATTGTAAACGTGCGCCACAATCCTTCGGCCGAATACAGTGCCAGCGCGCACCAGATGACGATGAAACCCACCAGTCTGGCGCCGTCCAGCTGTTCGTTATATAACCAGACGCCCAGCAACAATTGCAGCGATGGCGTGATGTATTGCAGCACGCCGACCAGCGATAACGGCAGGCGGCGCGCGCCGGCGGCAAACATCAGCAAGGGAATCGAGGTAATCGGACCGGCAGCGACCAGCAGCCATTTGGTGGAAGTCGAGGCACTGACAAAGGTATTCTGATCCTGGACCGTAGTATAAACCAGGTACGCCACCGCCAGCGGCAGCACCAGCGCCGTTTCCAGCGCCAGGCCGGGCAGGGCGCCAAGGCTGGCGGTCTTGCGCAGCAAGCCGTAGCTGCCGAAAGTGACTGCCAGCGTCAGCGCAATCCAGGGTGGATGGCCGGTTTGCCAGGTCAGCCAGACTACGGCGGCTGCCGCCAATGCAATTGCCAGCCATTGCACCGGGCGCAGCCGTTCGCGCAGGAAGATGAAACCAAGCGCGACGCTGACCATCGGATTGATGAAATAACCAAGGCTGGCTTCGACGATGTGATTGTTGTTGACGGCCCAGATGTAGGTGGTCCAGTTGGCGGTCAGCAGCAGCGCGCTGGCCATGAAGCCACCGATGACACGCGGCTGCCGCAGCATCGGCGCTACCCACGCCCATTGCTTGCGCACGGTCAGTACGATCACCAGGAACAGGAACGACCATAGCATCCGGTGCATGACGATATCGACCGGCGGAATTTCGGCTTCGAGCGCCTTGAAGTAGATCGGGAACATGCCCCACAGGACGTAGGAGGCGATCGCGTAGAACATTCCTGCTTGCATGGCGTCAGTCTATGAAAAGTGAAAGAGCGAGTGAAAGAGCGGCGGGCAATCACGTGTTGTGTTTTTAATATTCATTTCAAGTGCTTTTGGATAGTACCTGAATAACATCCAGCATTTTACGCATAAGCGGCGAGCCTGATATTGCGGATATGCATATGGCCGGGCAATTTGGCCGATTACTCAGGCCGCCAGCAATTCCTGGAAATAATAAATTGTCGAACCCAGTTCCGGCGGTGATTGATACGGACTGATGCGGTCACGGCGGAACGGTACCGCATGGGCAAACGCCGGGCCGTCGTACACGAAAGTATGGAACTCGCCGTTCTCGCCGCAAGCATCTACGCCGGGCGGCAAGTCGGCGAGAAAAGCCGCATCGAATTCGCGTCCGCAAAAATCTTGCGACAGATGGCTGCCATTGATGCACACCACCAACGCCTTGAAACCAAGCGCCAGGAATTCATCCACCAGTTGCCGGCGCGGCTGGTTCCAAAGCGGCAGGCTGGCTTGCAACCCGGCCTCGGCGCAGACTTTTTCTTCCCAGTCGCGATGCGCTTGCAAATCGATATCGCCGAACACGGCATGTCGCATGCCGGCGCCGTGCGCATCACGCAAGGTTGCGATGAATTTTTCTTCATACTGTTGCCAGCTGGCGCTGTAAAACGCCAGCGGCACACCGAGCGCATCGGCCTGGGCCTGCAGCAATGCCGGCGGTACGCCGTGTGAACGGGCGCGCTGGCCGCTTTCATCGAGTGCTGTAATCAGGCGTTTGATCTGTATGCCGTTTTGACGGGCGCGCCACAAGGCCAGGCAGGAATCCTTGCCGCCGCTCCATGACACCAGTGCGTTTGTCGTGTGAGTTGTCATGCCCGGGCTGCCGCTTGCGATAGACGTCGATGTTCCGGCCTGGCCACGAAGCGATGCAACAGCAAGCCGCTGGCGCCGCAAATTGCCATCACCACCATCAGCGGCAACGCCGTGCCATCGTGCCACAAGCTCATGCCGATGCCGGCAGCGATACCCAGCGAAAATTGCAACGTGCCCATCAAGGCTGAAGCCACACCGGCTTGCTTGCCTTGTTGCGACAAGGCGATGGCCGAAGCATTCGGGCTGATGAAGCCGTAGCAAGCCAGGTAGCCGAAAAAACCAATCAGCAGGATCGGCAGGTTGCTCATGCCGCAAGCCACCAGCACCGCCACCAGCAGGGTCAGGATAGCCGGCAGCCACAGGGCGCGGCCGAGGATGGTGTCGAGCGCATATTTTCCGACCAGGCGGGCGTTGATCTGCGAGGCGGCAATCAGGCCGAAAGCATTCGTGCCGAACACGAAACCGAAATGCTCTGGCTTGATGCCGTGCAATTCGATCAGGACAAAAGAAGAGCCGGTAATGTAGGCAAACATGCCGCCCTGCATCAGGCCGCCGACCAGGCTATAAGAGACGAACTGGCGATCCAGCAACAGCCGGCCGTATTGTTTCAGGGTGCGGCCCAGATGCAGCGGTTCTGCCTTGTGGCGGTCCAGCGTTTCCTGCATCGTGTAATGGATCGCCAGCAGGCAACACAAGCCAAAGGCGGCGAGGCCGCCGAAGATCACGCGCCAGCCCCAGAATTTGAGCACGCTGCCGCCGATCAGCGGCGCCAGGATGGGCGCCAGGCCCATCACCAGCATCATCAGTGAAAACGCCTTGGCGGCGCCGGTGGTGCCTAGCCGGTCGCGGATTACTGCGCGCGCGATGACCATGCCGGCGCAGCCGCCGAGACCTTGCAGGAAGCGGGATACGATTAGCGCGGTTACGTCTTGCGAGACCATGCAGGCTAGCGAGCCTAGCAGGTATAGCGTCATGCCGACATAGAGTGGCGGCTTGCGGCCGAAGCGATCGCTGAGCGGTCCGTAAAACATCTGGCCGACTGCTAGTCCGACCAGGAAGCTGGCTAGTGTCAGTTGTACCAGGTTGCTGCCGACGCCGAACTGTTGGGCGATGGTGGGGAAGCTTGGGAGGTACATGTCGATCGACAGGGAGCCGATGGCGGTGAGGGCGCCGAGTAACAGGAGCCAGCCCGGGAGTAGTTTCTCGGGGCCTGGGGTATCAGGTGTGTTTGTCATTGGGGTGCTTGGAGTTGCACAACTTGCTTGTGCTTCAGTGGTTATTTATAGCGGGTGGAATGCGTCGGCGGGAGGGCCGGGTGGTGCGCCGGAGATGGATCAATCTGGCGACCGGGAACAGTTGGACATGTTACACGAACATCGCAATATCTGCCGACAACCGACTCGCTAGTAGTTAAATGGGGTCAGAGTTTTTTTACGACAGTAGTACCGTCGTAAATTACTCTGACCCCATTTAACGGCCCACGGAGTAAGTGTCGTTGCATGCGACGAAAGGTCACGTTACTTAAAACGTTTGCTACTCCGTGGGTACGTGCGCCGGGGCTACCCCCATACGCGCTAACCAAACTTTCCTCCTCTGAATTGATCCTGCTGATAATGACGTTTCTTTCGCGAAGGTTCTCGCAGTAAATTGCGCATTTCTGTCCATTGCTCAAGGCAAGCAAAC
>NZ_JAGQED010000020.1 GCF_018304965.1 Collimonas antrihumi | reverse complement strand
GAAGATGCCACAGCGAACATGGAAGCTGGCAGCCAACCAATTCGCCATCATGTTCGGCGAACGCTTTACCAACGCAATTGACTAACTATGAAATTCTGATCCCGCACACAGAATTCCTGACAGGTCCGTACAAAGTCGTAATCTTTCTTAGCCAACAGAGCGGAGAGCGATACAACGCTACCCACTGGTAACACTACTGTTGCCATATCATCGAACTCAGCGTTAGGCAGGAAAATATAACTAAGCGAATCTGATGGCATCAAGTCGATCTTGGCAATCAGCTCGCCCTTATCGATATCCAGTGCTTTACCGGACTTCACATCTGGTAACTTGCGCACCGTCAAATCATAGCTGTCATGCTCGGACTGAATAAACTCAATAGTTGAATTCCGAGGATTCTTACTGTTGACATGTACCACCAACAGCCGTAAGTCATCTTTATACGGTAGCACCTTGGTGGTCATACTCAGGTTTACCATCCAGCCGTTATTGCCGCCTAGATTGAATTGATACCAACCCCAACAGCCAGCAGCGCCGATGGCAGCTATCGACGCAAGCTTAAGAACCAATTCAACAATTGGCGTTACACGGGTAACCAAACCTGCCTTGAGTGCATCTTGTTTTGACTCGACTGGCAAGCGTGGCTTACGTTGTGGATTCAATGATTACTCCTCCTACCTCGTGCCTTCAGAAAGGCTACGTCAAATCAGAGTGGCAGTGAAGCCAGCGAATACCGTTACTCGGTCTGCCAGATATATTTCACCTTAGTCCACGAATCCACAGCTACATCATTCTTTTTTGCTGCTGTAAATTCGCACTGACTGAATCCGTTGACGGTTGCTAAATCTAATACGGAATGACCGCTAGATACCTCGATTTTTGTGTCCATAATTTGCCCTTCTTTTGATACGTGTAAACTCACGACTACAGTTCCAGTTTCATTTAACGCCAGAGAGCTTTTCGGGTACTCGATTTTTCCGCATGTAGATGGAAGCAAAATAGCTTTCGTCGTTATAACGTTACTCGATGGTGCGCTATGGGCCGACGTGAACAAGCATCCAATGATCGGGATCGCAATTATTTTCAGGCGCATGAAATTTTCAGGCAAGAGTGAAAAATATCGAATAGGTTTCGCTTCGGCAACGATCTTATACTATCAGCAATATCGCACTTCCAAGCGTCGTCTCCCAATTTTTTCAATAATTGGCTCCGCACATTTGACTGCATTTACCGCGAGATGGCTCAATTAGACAGCATCTGCTCCCCGGACTTCATGTGCAAAGCGTTGAGGATATCAATATGACTCCCCGCCCGCTCGGACAACACTCCAGCAGCAGCTATCACCATCCGCGTCAAACACTCGGTATCGCCCACGTTGAGCATGGGCGGACAAGCATCATCGTCCTCCTCGCGCGCCAGATGGCTCGCATGAATCAGCGACAAGCAGGTTTTGATGCCTTGGCTCAGATCCAATGTAAGCGCCATGAATTGTGCCGATGCATCGAATCGCAGCCCATCGGCCAGCAATGAAAAAGATTGATGCTCTGATCGAGCGGCAGTTTGGGAAAATTGGTGGGACGTGTTGATGCAGGTCATGACGATCTCCAGAGTTGCGTGAAGCCGCATCCAGCTTTCAAACTGGGAGGGCGACAGATGGCAAGGTTGACAGACCGGTACAAAACGCAAAACCGGCAGCCCGAAGGCTCCTTACCACCGCCGCCCGTGGAGAACGTGATGGTACGCATAAAAAAACCGCATGTCGCGGTTTTTGCGCGTTTTGTGTAGCAGGCTGTCAAACCCGATCCCTTCTTTTTCAGGGATTGATCGACTATAAACAGTCATCGACGTGATCGCAATCAGCAATCCACCTATTCAGCATCAGCCGCACGCTGCGCCGGATACACCTTCACCAGCACAATCCGCGGCCCATTCATTTTCTTGACCACGATATCGAACCCGTCGAATTCGATTTTCTGCCCTTCATGCGGCAAATCGCCCAACTTGGCCATGATCAGGCCGCCAACCGAGTCGACATCTTCATCGCCGTCAATCACGACGTCGATGCCAAGTATCCGTTCCAGGCTGAAGATCGGCAAGCTGCCCTTGCCCAGCAAGGTACCGTCATCCAGGCGGCTCCATTCATTATCGTTACGCCGGAATTCATCGCGGATCTCACCCACCATCGCGCCCAGCAAATTATCGAGGGTGATAAAACCTTCCGGCTTAGTACCCTTTTTGCCGATGATGGCAAAATGCGGCGCGCCGGTGCGGAAGCGGCGGAACAACTCCAATGCCGCCATGCGCGGCGAGACATATTCCACCGGCCGCAGATAGGCACTCAGGCTGTCGATCGACTTGCCTTCCTGTTGCGCAATAAACAAATCCTTGAGATGGATCACGCCCAGTACATTGATGCCGCCCTGGTCAAAGTAGGGATAACGGCTAAAGCGGTGGCGGTAGATGGTTTGCAGGTTTTCCTGCAGGCTGCGCGCCTGGTGCAAGGCGGTGATCTCATTGATCGGGCGCATCAGGTCGGACACTTCGAGCTCGCTGAAATCGAGTGACTGCGCCAGCACTTTCCATTCTTCACGGTTGAATTTTTCACCGGCGTGGCTGCCGCGCAAAATCAACTTCAGCTCGTCTGCCGAATACTGCGCATCATGGCCGTGAACGCCGCCCAGCCCCGCCATACGCAAGATCCAGTTGGCACTGGCGTTGAGCACCCAGATAGCCGGATACATGGCCCAGTAGAAACCATACAAGGGCAAGGCGCACCACAGCCCGATCACTTCGGGATTGCGTATCGCGACGGTCTTGGGCGCGAGTTCGCCGATCACGATGTGCAGGAATGAAATAAGGAAGAAGGCGAAGAAGAACGAAATGCCGTGTATCAGTTCCGGTGAAGTGATGCCGATCCAGCCGAATACCGGCTGCAACAGGCTGGCAAATGCCGGTTCACCGATCCAGCCCAGCCCCAGCGAGGCGAGCGTAATACCGAGTTGGCACGCGGACAGATAAGCGTCCAGCTGGTGATGCACTGTCGCCAGAATGCGGCCGCGCAAGCCTTGCGTCTTGGCGATGGCGCGAATGCGGGTCTGGCGTAATTTGACTAAACCGAATTCGGCAGCAACAAAAAAACCGTTGAGTGCTACCAGAAATAATGCTGCGATAACCAATAACAGGTTGTTCAATGAATCTCTTTCATGGGTAATGACGGATGACAAGTATAGGCGACGATTGCGTTTTCAACAAAATCACGACGAATCCGCTTTCTTCCAGGGTTGCTAAAAACAACACTAGGCAAAAAAAGGTCTTCACGGATTATCGATAAACAACGGTAAAAACAGAAAGAAGGCAGGCAAAAAAAGGGGCAGAGTTTTACGCCATGAAATTGCGTAAATAACTCTGCCCCGCTTCAGGATAGTTTCAGGATTGCGTGCCGCCAGCGCGGATATAGTCGCCTACAGCATGGTCGCCAGCGCACATTGCCGATAATGTTCCGCTGCCAGTGCCTGCTGGTCGATCGCCTCATGCAATTGTCCCAGTTTCAGATGCGCTTCACGCACCGTGGCTGGCACTACCGAGTCCGACAATGCCTGTTCCAGGTGACGCTGGGCCTTGCCCCATAATTTTTGCTTGAAGCAGAAGGTGCCCAAGGTCAATGCCAGCTCGGCATCGTTCGGCGTCTTGATTGCCCAATGTTCGCAATGCTCGATTTGCGACAACAACGCAGGCGTAGCTTCTGCAGCTGCAGCATCGCGATAGACCGGCAGCAAACGCTGGTCCCACTCCATTGCCAGGGATTTTTCTACAATGGCGCGGGCTTCGGCATGCAAACCGCACTTGTTGAACGCGTTGGCGGCGCGCATGGCGATGAACGGCTTGACCCGGTCTTCGCTCGGCACCGTGGCCCACAAGCGGGTAATCGATTCGCCATCGTGGGCGTCGTCCGACAACAAACCGTCGTATGCCAGTTCGCGCAAGCGCGTCGACAAGGCTGGATGCAAGGCGTCGTGCTTGTCCAGGTTGCGTACCAGACGCAACACTTCCGGCCAGTTCTTGGCTTGCTGGTTGGCTTTCAGGGCCAACCGCAAGGCGTGGATATGGCGCGTGCCGCGGGCGTTCAGTTCATCGACGGTTTGCAGCGCCGCCTGCGACTTATGTTCATCTACCAGCAGATCCAGCGTGGTAATCAGGCGCGCCGTTTTCAGCGGTTCGTCCTCTTCGATGCTGGCCAGCCAGATATCGCGTCGCTCGGGTTGTCCCATGCGATGTGCGGCACGGGCGCCTAGCAAGGCCGCTACACCCAGGTTGTCGGGCAGCTCGGCGGCGCGCGTGGCGGCTTTTTCAGCCTGGCCGAAACGCCCTTCGAACAAAGCTTTGAGGGCATCGCGCAAAGCGTTATTGGCCGTGGTTTCACGCTTGTGGCGGCGATAGCCGATCACGCGTGCAGGCAACTTCTGGGTAACCCGGATCGCCCGGATCACCACGTACAGGATGATGAATAGAATCGCCAGCGCTACAACGAAAAAATTCAGTGACAGGTCAATCCGGTATGGCGGGAAAAACAGCACCACATTACCGGGGTTGTAACGCGCCACCACAGCCAGGCCGATGGCGACCGCAAACAGAGCAACAAGCCGGAGAAAGAATCGCATAGGACTATGGCTTGCCTTTGTAAGTACGGATCGCCGCTGGACTATCCAGCGCCGGCATGGTGATCGAGAGATTGCTGCTCTGGACTTGTTTCAGCAAAGTCTGCACAGTCTGGGTCTGCTTGGCGCGCGTGTCGAAATACTTGGTGATGGTTTCCTGGGCGGCAATCAGGTCGCTGCGGAATGCCGATTCGTTACGCGACAGCAGGCCGAGACGGGCGTTAAGCAAACGCAGCTTCAGATTCTCCCTGGCGTAGTAAGCCTGGGTTGGCGATAACAGCAAGGCCTCAGGCGTATCGACAGTACGGACCCGGATCAGCTGGCTGATTTCGGTCCATATCTCGCTGCTCCAGCTTTGCCATTTATCCTTCAAGCTGTTCTTCCAGTCAGTCACCACGGCATCGGCCGCAGCTTGCGATTTGGCGACATTGCCGGTATTGCCAGTACTGCTAACATCGGCGGCTTTTGGCTTGCTGCTGACGACAGCCTGGTTATTCGGTTTGCTGACGCCGACGATCGGCTTTTCATCGGACAACAGCGGCATGCTGTCGATCTGGCCGATGATGCTGTCAAGCCGCACGGCGATGCCGGTGACGTCCAGCGTCGGCAAAGCTTTCAGTTTTTCGATATCGCTGGCGATGGCGCGGCGCACGATGATGAATTGCGGCTTGTCGGAGCGCGACAAGTTCTTGTCGGCGTTCTGCAGCGCGATCAGCGCGCCCTGGACGTTGCCCGCCAGTTGCAATTGCTGGCTGGCGGTCGACAGCACGTCTTCCACCTGGGCCAGGGTCCAGTCGTCGCTATTGCGGGACAAATCCTTGTATAACTGCTCGAGCGCCAGTTGCTGGCTTTGCGCTTCGACCTGCTTGCTTTCCAGCACACTGACCTTGCCCTGCAATTCCTTGGACTCATCCTGCACCGACTTGACCAGTACCTTGGTCTCGGTATTGGTGCTGTCGCCGACTTGCAGGCGGCGCGCTATTTCCTGACGCAGCTTGTTGTTCTCGGTGTGCATCACCCACCATTGCGCTGCCAGCAGCACGGCCAGCAACAGCAATATGCCGTAGACCAGGCCAAGCCCCCGCTTTGAGCTCTTGCCCTTGTCGATAACATAAGGTTGCAGCACAGGTTGCGCGGCTGACGATGGCGATGTCGTCGCACTGACGGCAGGACCAGCAGGCTGGTTCGATTCTGGAGTGGGTATCGATTCGTTCATAGCGGGAATTGTAACGCGTCGAGTAGCCGTTCGTCGCCTGAGCCGGTGAGAGTCACATCGGTAAATCCAAGCGCATGTGCTGTTTCGGCAATGCGGGCATGTGGGACAAGGAGTTTCTGCTGTTGGATTTTTGCAACACCGGCGCTGTTTTCAAGCGCATGGACAAGGTCCATCAGGTGCCTGAGCGCTTCGGAACTGGTCAGTATCCAGTCGTTTTCGGTATCCAGCAGTTGTTGCAAGCGGACTTTCAAGGCGTCATCAAGGACAGGCGCCTGACGCCGGTAAGCCGCTACGGCCTGCACCTTGATACCGGCCGCGAGCAAACTGTCGGCAAAAAATTCGCGGCCGCTTTCGCCGCGCACCAGTAACACCTGGCGGCCGCGCAAGGCATTCAAGTCGAGCGCCAGCAACAATCCTTCGGAATCGGTCTTGGCCGGATCCGGCGGGCTGAAGATGGTGGCGTTGTGCGCCGTCAGGCCATGCCGCGCCAGCGCCGCGCGGCTGCCCTCGCCGACAATCCCGATGGGAACCTGCCGCGGCCAGCTGGCGATATGCCGGAACGCGGCGTCGATCGCGTTCGGGCTGACAAACACCACCAATGCGTAGGTATCGAGCTGGCTCAGGACGGCTTGCAAAAGCGCACTGTCGCTCAATGGCAGGATTTCCAGCAAAGGGAAAATCACCGGCTGCCGGCCGCGTGCCGCGATCTGCTGCGCCAGCGCCCCGGCTTGCGCCGCCGGCCTGGTGATGACAATCGGATGCGAGACTGAGAGTGGGCTAGGTTGCATGGCTGCCGTCTACCTGCCGGCATAAGGCAAAATCGGCAAAATCGCTTCGCTGTAGCCGCTTCAACCGCTGTAATCGCTGTAACAGTAACACTAGCGCTAGCACTAGGCGTCCTTGCAGAGCGCGAGAATGGCCGCTGCGTCTTGCGCTTCCAGCGCTGCCGCGATCTGCTCCCCTAGCACCTCAGGCGCATCGGCCGCGCCGCTGGCATCGGCAATCGCCACCCGCAGGCCGTCCGGTGTAGCGATCATCGCTCGCAAACGCATCTGGTCGCCGCTGATGGTGGCAAACGCCGCCAGCGGAATCTGGCAACTGCCGCCGAAGGCGCGCGACAAGGTGCGCTCTGCGGTCACCGCCAGCTCTGTCGGCAAATGATTCAAGGGTGCGAGTATTTCGTGCAGGTCGGCGCGGTCGGCGCGGATCTCGATCGCCATCGCGCCCTGCCCCGGCGCCGGCAAACTCTGCTCCGGCTCGATCAGGGCTTTGATGCGCGCGGCCAGGCCGAGCCGTTTTAGACCGGCCGCGGCCAGGATGATGGCAGCATATTCGCCGCGATCCAGCTTGCCCAGACGCGTATCGAGATTGCCGCGTAAAGGTTTGATCTGCAACAAAGGAAAGCGCGCCGCGATCAGGGCCTGGCGCCGCAGGCTGCTGGTGCCGACGATAGCGCCGGCAGGCAATTGCTCCAGGCTGGCGTAGTCGTTTGAAACGAAAGCGTCGCGCGGGTCTTCACGCTCCAGCACCGCGCTCAGCGCAAAACCGGGCGGCAGTTCCATCGGCATATCCTTGAGCGAATGGACCGCCAGATCTGCACGGCCTTCCTCCATTGCTACTTCCAATTCCTTGACGAACAAGCCCTTGCCGCCGACCTTGGATAAGGTCCGATCAAGAATTTGATCGCCGCGGGTGGTCATTCCGAGGATTTCTATATTACATTCTGGATATAATGCAGATAACCGCGCGCGCACGTGTTCCGCTTGCCACATGGCCAGCCGGCTTTCACGTGATGCAATCACCAACTTGCTAGGGGAGGATATTTTAGCCACAGGTTCTTTCAAATTTTAGCTTTGCAACGCAGATGCAGCAAACGCAGTCAGGATAGAGTTATCTAGTCGCTAACGAATTTTGTCAAAAACGCGTAATAAAACACGTATTTTTTGCGCCGGATTTTAGCATGCGCTCCCGACTGTCCCAGTTGTACTCTCTATATCAAATTATATATATTGCATAGAGAGCGCGTTTAACCAGTTACAAGCCCTTCGTTCCCACCCCAGAAAAGCTGATTGCACTCGTCCATTATGGCAAAACAATTGAATTCTGCTGTCCAGGCAAAAAAAACCGTTCCCAACAAAGATGCTCCACTCAAAGAAGATATTCGTCTGCTGGGCCGCTTGCTGGGCGATGTGCTGCGCGAACAAGAGGGCGATTCGGTATTTGAAGTAGTAGAAACCATCCGCCAGACCGCGGTGCGCTTCCGCCGCGAATCGGATCCGCAAGCCGGCGCCGATCTCGACAAGCTGTTGAAAAAACTCACGCGCGACCAGACCAATTCGGTGGTGCGCGCGTTTTCCTATTTTTCGCACCTGGCCAATATCGCCGAAGACCAGCATCACAATCGCCGTCGCCGCGCCCATCTGCTGGCCGGATCAGCCGCCCAGGCTGGCAGCGTTGCGCATGCGCTGAGCAAGTTGGATGACGCTGGCGTATCGGGCGCTACCGTGCGCAGTTTCTTGAAAGACGCCTTGATTTCGCCGGTCCTGACTGCCCATCCGACCGAAGTCCAACGCAAAAGTATCCTGGATGCAGAGCGTGAGATTGCCCGCCTGCTGGCCGAGCGCGATCGCCCGCTGACTGCCAAGGAATTGCGCGACAACACTGAGCTGCTGCGCGGCCGTATCGCCACTTTGTGGCAAACCCGCATGCTGCGGTATACCAAACTGACCGTCGCCGATGAAATCGAAAACGCGCTGTCTTACTATCGCATCACCTTCCTGCGCGAGCTGCCGGCGCTGTACGATGATATCGAAGGTGAAATCGCCACCCAGTTCCCGACCCGCGCCCGCCAGGGCAGCGCCGGCGCCAGCACCGAATTGGCGCCATTCGTACAGATGGGCAGCTGGATCGGCGGCGACCGCGACGGCAATCCCAACGTCAACGCCAGCACCATGCAGCGAGCGCTGACACGGCAATCGACCACGATTTTCGATTTTTACCTGGAAGAAGTCCACGCCTTGGGTGCGGAGTTGTCGGTGTCGACCTTGATGGTCAGCGTCAACCAGGAATTGCTGGCGCTGGCGGAAAGTTCGCCTGACACCTCGGACCATCGCTCTGACGAACCCTATCGCCGCGCCTTGATCGGGATTTACGCGCGGCTGGCATCGACCGCGCGCGAACTGGGCGCCACCAACATCCTGCGCCAGGAAGTCGGCGCCGCCGCCCACTATGCTACGCCGCAGGAATTTACCGGGGAACTGCAGATCGTCGAAGATTCATTGCGCGCCCATCACGGCGGCGCATTGATCAAACCACGCCTGGCGACGCTCAAGCGCGCCTCCGAGATTTTCGGTTTCCATCTGGCCTCGCTCGACATGCGCCAGAGTTCCGATGTCCATGAGCGGGTCTTGACCGAGCTGTTTGCCCAAGCCCAGGTCGAAGGCGCTTACGACAAGCTCAGCGAAGAACAGAAGATCGAGCTGCTGCTGGCCGAACTGGCTAAACCGCGCCTGTTGTACTCGCCGTATATCGACTACTCCGACGAAACAGTTTCGGAGTTGTCTATCCTGCGCGCCGCCGGCGAAATGCGCCAACGCTACGGTACGCGCTCGATCCGCAACTACATCATTTCACACACCGAGACCGTATCCGACCTGTTGGAAGTCTTGTTGCTGCAACAGGAAACCGGCCTGCTGCGCCCTGATACCGGCAAAGGCAAACCGACTGTATCCGGCGCACTGGATGTGATGGTGATCCCGCTGTTCGAAACCATTCCCGACCTGCGCCGTGCCGCCGCGATCATGGAGCAATTCATGGCGTTGCCGCCGGTAGCGCGCCTGATCGTCAGACAAGGCCAGTTGCAGGAAGTCATGCTGGGCTATTCCGATTCCAACAAAGATGGCGGTTTCCTGACTTCCAACTGGGAACTGTACAAGGCCGAGATCCAGCTGGTGCGCGTGTTCGATCGCGCCAGCGTCAAGCTGCGCCTGTTCCATGGCCGCGGCGGCACTGTCGGCCGTGGCGGCGGCCCGAGCTACCAGGCGATCCTGGCGCAACCGCCGGGCACCGTCAACGGCCAGATCCGCCTGACCGAGCAAGGCGAGATCATCGCCTCCAAGTTTTCCAATCCGGAGATCGGCCGCCGCAACCTGGAGCTGCTGGTAGCGGCAACGCTGGAAGCCAGCCTGATGCCGAATAATGCCGACAGCAAGCAGACCAAAAAACTAGGCGAATTCGAGCAATTGATGGATGGCTTGTCTGAGCGCGCTTACCAGTCGTATCGCAACCTGGTCTATGAAACCCCAGGCTTTACCGATTACTTCTTTGCAGCGACGCCGATTGCCGAAATCGCCGAACTGAACATCGGTTCGCGCCCTGCTTCACGCAAGGCGACCCGCCGCATCGAAGATTTACGCGCGATTCCATGGGGCTTTTCCTGGGGCCAGTGCCGCCTGCTGTTACCGGGCTGGTATGGTTTCGGCAGCGCGATCGAAAGCTGGCTGGAAGAAGGCAAGGACAGCAAGCTCAAAACCCAGAAACTGGCGACACTGCGCGCCATGTACAAGGAATGGCCGTTCTTCGCTACCCTGCTGTCGAACATGGACATGGTGCTGTCGAAGACCGACTTGGCGGTGGCTTCGCGCTACGCCGGGCTGGTCACCGACCGCAAGCTGCGCAACAGCATCTTCAAGCGCATCGTCGATGAACATGAGCGTACCAGCAGCATCTTGTCGGCAATCACCGGTTCCAAGGATCGCTTGTCCGGCAATCCTCTGCTGGCGCGTTCGATCAAGAACCGCTTCGCCTATCTCGATCCGCTGAATCACTTGCAGGTCGAACTGATCAAGCGCCACCGCAGCGTTACCGCGGCGGGCCGGACTACCGAGGAAAGGGTGAAGCGTGGCATCCATTTGAGCATCAATGGCATTGCTGCGGGCTTGCGTAATACTGGCTGATCTCGCACTTCAGTTGCGAACCGACGACGTAGTGATCTGGGGTCAGAGTCTAATGCCGTTAAGTTAAGCCCCGAACGGTATTCTTTAGATGGACCAATGCGGTCACTCCGTCATCCCCGCGAACGCGGGGATCCATGTTGCACAGTATGGTGATTAAAATGGATTCCCGCGTTCGCGGGAATGACGTGCCAAGCGCTATAACCGGTAACCTTAACTTAACGGCATTACACTCCGACCCCGGTTAGTTCGTGCTGCTCGTCGCGTAGGCCGTAATGCTTTACAGCTTCTTCTGCAACAACATCGCCTTGCCCATTGCCGGATTCAGTTCATAGCCGGCAAATCCGGTTGACTTATACAGCGCCTTGGCGCGCTGATTACCTTCCAGCACCTCCAGCGTAATCTTGCAGCAGCCCAGTCCGAGCGCTACCTGCTCAACCTGTGCGATCAATTTCTTCGAGATACCCTGCCCGCGAAATTTCTCTGCAACCGCCAGATCATGGATATTCAGCAGCGGCTGGCAGGCGAACGTCGAAAATCCTTCAATGCAAATCGCCACGCCTGCCGGCGCCTCGCCCACAAAAGCCAGCACCACGTGGATATCGTTTCTTTTGCTTAGCGCCGCGATCAAATTGCTTTTGACGAAATCGGCAAGCTGCTGCCCGCCGCCCATGGCATCCATCGCATAGCCATTCAAGAGCTCCACAATCGCACTGGCATGCCGCGCGTTGGACAAGTCGGCGTTCACTATCTGAGTCATGTTTCCGATCCTGGCTTAATATTGGTTGAAGCATCTCGGGCATCGATTTTATATCAGCCTCCCGTAAAGTTTCCCAAGTGTCAAAAAACCGCAGCCGCTCCCCTTTTTAGTGACTTTAGTGACAATTATCGGCAGCACTCGCCAATTTAGTGAACTGATAGACCAATCTTGTATATCAGATTGGTGCATCAGCCCTAAATATCACCTGATATCACCTGGCATACGACTTGCTGTTACCAGCGCATGACTGCCACCGCCAAATCGTCAACCCAGATCGCCGAACGGATTACCGAGGCAATGCTGGCGCGTAAACTCGCGCCCGGAACCCGCTTGGGCGAGCAGCAGCTGGCAGAATTGTTTGGCGTCAGCCGGACCCAGATCCGCGAGGCGCTAACCCGCCTGGTGACACGCGGCATTGTCACCGTCAGCGCCCGCCGCGGCTGGTATGTGATTGAACCGACGCCGGAGGATGCACGCGACGCCTTCGAGGCGCGCCGGGTGCTGGAACTGGGACTGCTGCGGCATGCGCGGCCGATCGGCGCTGATGCCATCCGCAAACTGCGCCAGCACGTCGAGCGTGAACAGGCCTCGCTGGAAGGCGAAGACGTCGCCACCCGCAGCTTCTTGCTGGGCGATTTCCATGTCTGCCTGTGTGAATCGTTCGGCAATACTTTGCTGGCCGACACCTTGCGCGATCTCACCACCCGCACCACCCTGACCGCCATGCAGTATCAATCGTCACACCATGCCCGGCAATCCTGCGCCGAACACGTCGGCATCGTCGCAGCGCTGGAAAGCGGCGATCTGGCGCAGGCGGAACAACTGATGCACACCCATTTATGCAATGTCGAAGCGGGCCTGGACCAATCGCTGCGCAGCGATCCGCTGTCACCGCTACGGCAAGCACTAGCACCACTCGCAGAGAATTTCGACAAGCAGTCATTCGCAATATCACCTCAGCTAAAGGAGTTTTAACATGAAATTTCCAAAGATTTTGCTCACCATGATGGCCGCCGCTGCCCTGTTCAACAGCGCCGCCCGGGCCGATGCGCTCGACGATATCGTCAAGAGCGGCGTACTGAAAGTCGCGGTGCCGCAAGATTTCCCGCCGTTCGGCTCGGTCACCAGCGATCTCAAACCACAAGGATTGGACATCGACGTCGCTACGTTGATTGCCAAGAAAATGGGCGTCAAGATCGAACTGGTCCCGGTCACCAGCGCCAATCGCGTACCTTACCTGCAAACCAAGAAAGTCGACCTGATCATCTCCAGCCTCGGCAAGAATCCGGAGCGCGAAAAAGTCATCGCCTTCAGCGACGCCTACGCACCTTTCTATAACGGCGTATTCGGCGGCGCCGATCAAAAGGTCAGCGGTGCAGCCGACCTGGCCGGCAAAACCGTGGGCGTGACCCGTGGCGCAGTGGAAGACCTGGAACTGTCCAAGATCGCTCCTGCCAGCGCCACCATCAAGCGCTACGAAGACAATAACGGCACCATCAGCGCGTTCTTGTCAGGCCAGGTGCAACTGGTTGCAACCGGCAACGTAGTGGCCGCCGCGATTATCGCCAAGAATCCGCCGAAGAAACCGGAAACAAAATTCCTGATCAAGAATTCGCCTTGCTCGATCGGCCTCAACAAGGACGAACCGAAATTGCTGGCCAAGGTCAATGAGATCCTGGCGCAAACCAAGAAGGATGGCGAATTGAATGCGGTGAGCGTGAAGTGGCTGGGCCTGCCTTTGCCGGCCAATCTGTAAGCGCAACTTGCCACCACTAGCCTTGGGCAAGACATGAGTTATCACTTCGATTTTCTGGCGCCGTTCGACTATCCAGCCATCCTCATCAAGGGCGTGCTGGTGACGATCGAACTGATCGCGATCGGCGGCGTGCTCGGGATAGCGGTCGGCATCTTTGGCGCCTGGGCCCGTACTCAGGGACCGCGCTGGTTGCGGCTCCTGGTCAGCGCCTACGTGGAATTGATCCGCAACACGCCGTTCCTGATCCAGCTGTTTTTCATTTTCTTCGGCTTGCCGGGGATTGGTTTGCAAATCAGCGAGATGGAGGCGGCAATACTGGCCATGGTGATCAACCTGGGCGCCTACAGCTGCGAAATCATCCGCGCCGGCGTCAGTGCCGTCGCCCGCGGACAGATCGAAGCCGGATTGAGCCTGGCGATGACCAGGATGCAGATATTCCGTCACATCATCCTGCCGCCGGCCTTGCAAAAAATCTGGCCGGCCCTGTCCAGCCAGGTAGTGATCGTGATGCTGGGTTCGGCCGTGTGCTCGCAAATTGCGGTGGAAGAGCTGGCGTATGCGGCCAACTTCATCCAGGGCCGCAACTTCCGTTCGTTTGAATCGTATCTGCTGTCGACCGCAGTCTATCTGCTGCTGGCGATCGGCTTGCGGCAATTGCTGCGATTGATTGGCGACCGGCTGTTTGGCCGGCCCGTAGGCAGGGAGGCTGCATGATTTCCTTTTCGACCTGGGACATCGTCCGCAACCTGTTGCTGGCAATGCGCTGGACCGTTTTGCTGTCGCTGGCCTCGTTTGCCTTGGGCGGGCTGCTGGGATTGATCATCTTGTTCTTGCGAAGCGCGAAGCAAGCCTGGTTGCGCCGTCTCACCAAAATGTATATCGAACTATTCCAAGGCACGCCCTTGCTGATGCAATTGTTCCTGGCTTTTTTCGGCCTGGCTTTGTTTGGCCTGGAAGTGCCGGCCTGGCTTGCCGCCGGCCTGGCGCTGACTTGCTGGAGCAGCGCCTACCTGGCCGAAATCTGGCGTGGTTGCGTTGACGCCATTCCGCGTGGCCAATGGGAGGCATCGTCGTGCCTGGCCATGAGCTACATGCAGCAAATGCGCCATGTGATTCTGCCGCAGGCCCTGCGTATCGCGATTCCGCCTACGGTTGGTTTTAGCGTGCAAATCGTCAAAGGTACAGCGGTGACCTCCATCATCGGCTTCGTTGAACTGTCGAAGGCCGGCACCATGATCACCAACGCTACGTTTCAGCCGTTCACCGTGTACGCATTGGTGGCGCTGATGTATTTTGCGTTGTGCTGGCCGCTGTCTAAATACAGTCAGTCTCTGGAAAGGAAACTCAATGCCGCTCATCGCCATTGATAATGTAAAGAAAAGCTTCGGCGACAACCAGGTGCTGAAAGGCATCCGGCTCGACGTCGAACCCGGTGAAGTGATTGCCATCATCGGCAAAAGCGGCTCCGGCAAGAGTACCCTGCTGCGCTGTATCAACGGCCTGGAAAGCATCGATGAAGGCAATATCAGCGTCGCCGGATCGCATCTGGGCAAGAGCGAGCTGGAATTGCGGGCGCTGCGCCTGAAGGTCGGCATGATCTTCCAGCAATTCAATCTGTTTCCGCACCTGACCGTGGGCCGCAACGTGATGCTGTCGCCGATGATCGTCAAAGGAACGTCGGAGAGCGAAGCGCGCAAATCTGCACAGGAAAATCTGGCGCGCGTCGGCCTGGCTGAAAAATTCGATGCTTATCCGGATCAGTTGTCTGGCGGCCAGCAACAGCGGGTGGCGATTGCACGTGCGCTGACGATGCAGCCGCAAGCCTTGCTGTGCGATGAGATTACCTCTGCACTTGATCCTGAACTGGTGAACGAAGTATTGGCGGTGGTGCGCGGGCTGGCGGAGGAAGGCATGACGCTGTTGATGGTCACGCACGAAATGCGCTTTGCGCGTGAAGTCTGCGATCGCGTCGTGTTCATGCATCAGGGAAAGGTGCATGAAATCGGCGCGCCGGAAGATATTTTCGCCAATCCGAAAACAGTCGAGCTGCAGCAGTTTCTGGGCGCCTCGAACTGAGTATCGAACTGAACATCGACTACACTTCATCGACAGCGAAATTGACAAACCGGGTAAGCTAATCCGCAATTCTGTAAAATTGCGGATTAGTTCCTGATTTGCACCTGTCAACCGTGGAAGTACACATGAATTCACTCAGCACTACCCCGCCACTCGCTGCCGATCTGATCTCCTTCATCGAAGGCTTGCCGAAAGCGGAACTGCACCTGCATATCGAAGGCACGCTGGAACCTGAACTGCTGTTCTCGCTGGCACAACGCAACAATGTCAAACTGCCATACGCCTCGGTGGAAGCGCTGCGCGCCGCATACGCCTTCACCGATCTGCAATCGTTTCTCGACCTGTACTATGCCGGCGCTGCTGTATTGCAGACCGAACAGGATTTCTACGACATGACGATGGCATACATCGTCCGCTCGCGCGCCGACAACGTGCGCCACTCGGAAATTTTCTTCGATCCGCAAACCCACACCGAACGCGGCATCAGCATCGAGGTGGTATTCGCAGGCATCGCCCGCGCCTTGCGTGAAGCGCGCGACAAGCACGGCTTCAGCAGCGCCATGATCATGTCGTTCCTGCGTCATTTATCGGAAGAAGACGCCTTCGCCACCCTGGAGGAAGCGCTGCCCTTGCGCGCGCAATATCGCGACCTGTGGATCGGCATCGGCCTGGATTCCGCTGAACGCGGCAACCCGCCGGAAAAATTCGCACGGGTCTTCGCGCGTTGCCGCGAACTCGGTTTCCACCTGGTTGCCCACGCCGGCGAAGAAGGGCCGCCGCAATACGTCGAGACGGCACTCGATGTGCTGCACGTGGAACGCATCGATCACGGCGTGCGCAGCGAAGAAGATCCGGCTCTGATGAAACGGCTGGCGCAGCAACGCATTCCGCTGACGGTATGTCCGTTGTCGAACCTCAAGTTATGCGTAGTCGATGACATGCGCAACCACAACCTGGCGCGCATGCTGCATGCCGGCCTGGCAGTTACCGTGAATTCTGACGACCCGGCCTATTTCGGCGGTTACATGAATGCCAATTTCCTGGCAGTGGCAGCAGCGCTGCGCTTGAGCCGCACCGAATTGGTGATGTTGGCGCGGAATGCTTTTGAGGCGACATTTTTACCGGCAGCGGCAAAGCAGCAACTGTTGCTGGAGCTGGATGGCTATTGCATGGCGCATTAGCCTGACGGCCTCATTTCAGCACTGCCAGCAAACCGCTGCACCACTCAGGTCCGGCGGCTTTTTTACATCCTAAAAAAAACAGGAAAAAAAAGCCCGCTAGACCTTTCGGTGCGGGCTTGAATCCAAACCTGGGAGGTGTTGGAGGAGACAGGTGTAACTATAGCGATGCGACGCCTGTTTGTATGCTTTAGAGTTCGCATACCTGATATTCGGCAGGCATATAACGAATCTGCGAAACTGGCCAAACTCCTTAAAAGCTGTATTGTCCTTGCCAGCCGGACAGTTTCCGTGCAACATGGATAAGCAGCCAGATAGCCTGCCTTATCGATCCCGTCTGACTCTGCGCAACCGTATTATCGTGGAGACCATGATGGACAACGTACTTGCTGCACCTCGCCTGACCAACGCCGGCATCCTGTTTTCGGTGACGGTCGAATTTCAACAGTATCAGTGCCTGGTGCCAGCAACCACACTCTCAGATCTGTCGCATTCGAAAGACCCTAAACTTGACTTGCTCGTCACTTATCGGGCATTCCAGACAAAAATCGAAGGCGTCGCACGGCGTTTGATCGGCGCCGGCATTATCGGCAAACCGCTGGTTATCGGCAGCGGTTATTTCCAATAATTTCCAGACCGGCCTGATTACATTATTCCATCGCATGCGGCCTGCGCATGCGATGGATTATCACGTGTTGGCAAACGCACGCTTCTTCAGCAGGGCTGCGCGCAGCTTGTCGTATGCCAAGTTGAAGACGAAGGTGTAAGGCAGGAAGAAAAGCAGCAAGCCGATGTCGAGAATCAATGCATCGAGCAAGCTCATGTTCAGCCACCATGCCACCAGAGGCACGACGATTGCGACCAGTCCGGCTTCAAATGCGGTGGCATGCACGACCCGCATGCCCATGGTCCTGACCAGGCGCCAATGGCGCTCGATGCGGTCGAACAGGCTGTTGAAAATCATGTTCCAGATCATCGCCACCAGCGAAATCATCAGCGTCAGCAAGCCCGCGTGCGCCATCGGCACCTTCAATACCCAGGCTAATACCGGTGCTGTCATTGAGACTGCCAGCACTTCAAAAATCAGTGCGTGAGTAGCACGCTCGGTCCAGGTTTTGTTCGTATTCATATTGCCTCCAGTTACTTCAAAATTGGTTGATGAAGTTGATGAGGCTATTTTCTTCGATTTTCCTGATACTATAAAAGTAATAACCATCGGACAAACCGATGGTTAAACAAATGCAGGCACAAACATAAATACATAGGAACCGGTACCCATGCGCCACTCCCTGGAAACGCTGTTCATGTTTGTCGAGGCAGCCACGCAAGGCTCGTTTTCTGCCGCCGCCCGAAAACTCGGCAAACAGCAATCCACCGTCAGCGAAGCGATTGCCAATCTGGAAATCGACCTCGGACTGACGCTGTTCGATCGCAGCACCCGCCGCCCGACGCTGACCGAACAAGGCCGGGCGATGCTGGTACAAGCGCAGCAAGTGATGGAGGCCGCTGACCGGCTCGAACGATCGGCGCACCGGCTGGCTGGCGGCCTGGAGCCGCAATTGACCCTGGTGCTGTCCGACACTTACCAGTCGGACCGTTTCGAGCATATCCTCACCAGTTTCGAACAGCGCTATCCCGAACTGGAGCTGGAATGCATGATTGCGGAGCACAACGACGTGGTCTCCCTGGTGCAGGAAGGCCGCGCCAATCTCGGGCTGGTGGCGGCGCAGCCGGACTACGCGCCGGATATCGGCTTTGAATCGGTCCCGGATCGTTCGGCAATCGGTCTGTACGTCGGCAAGCAGCATCCGCTGGCGCAGGCAAAACACATCTCCACCGAGATGCTGCATGGCGCGCGCGAGCTGCGCCTGAGTACCTATGCCGACGATTCGGTGCAACGCCGGCGTGGCAAATGCTGGACTGCATCCAGTTATCTGCTACTACTGGAAATGACAGAATTGGGCTTCGGCTGGGCTGAGTTGCCATACTGGATGGCGAAGCGTTTTGCCGCCAACAGCTTGCTCGAGTTGCAGGTGCGCGGCTGGCCGAAAAGCATACAGGTCGATGCGGTCTGGTCGCGACAGCGAGGATTGGGGCCGGCCGGCAGCTGGCTGCTGGATACCCTGATGGCGCGATGAGCAGGTGATTTGCGGTATACCGGCAGTGCACCGGTTGCACATCGGCTGCAACCGCGATATCTGGCGCGAATTTTGCTGTTGTCCGATATCACTCAAAAAAACAGACAAAAAATGTTAATCGTCCTCGCCTCCGTCACCTTTGCCGCTTTGCTTGCTTTTTTCCTGTTGCGTAAAGAGTTTAAAACCCGCGGTTTTCTGTCGACTTATAACCGCAATGCCCGCTCCGATGCCCGGTTGCAGCGCGGCCGAACGATCAAACCGCACCAGTAAAGCCACTACGGCAGATTACCGGCACAACTCGTAGGGTACGCACGCTTTAGTGCCCACGCGTTACCGTAATATCCGGAGTACTACCTGTCGTGGCACAGAAATAGGTCTGTGCATGGTGTGAGTTCACACGTGGGCACAACAGCGTGCCCACACCCTGCGCCCGGATTTACGCAGGCAAAAAAAAGCCCGCTGTACCTTGCGGCGCGGGCTGAATCCAAACCGTAGAGGTTGGAGGAGACGAATCAACTATAAGACGAAATATGCGGCACTGCAATATAGTAAAAATACGGTATCAAATGCAAAAAACCTGCGGCCGTGAGGCAAGCAGGTTTTTTTAATTCTTCAATACAGGAGAAGATTCCCGAAACCCAGTCCTATCTGGAAAGTGGCCCCGACGTGTAACGAATCTACTCTTGTATTGGCCCGAATCAAGCAAAATTCACGTTTTAAGACGTTGTGCGTGACAGGCGATTTTCGAATTATACACAGATTTTGTTGTTAATGCAAGAAAAGTGACAAAGACTGTAATGCCGTTAAGTTAAGCCACGAACGGTATTCTTTAGATGGACCAATGCGGTCACTCCGTCATCCCCGCGAACGCGGGGATCCATGTTGCACAGTATGGTGATTAAAATGGATTCCCGCGTTCGCGGGAATGACGTGCCAAGCGCTATAACCGGTAACCTTAACTTAACGGCATTAGACAAAGACTGCCTATTTTCCACAAACCAGGCAGGTAAAAAAAAGCCCGCTAGACCTTTCGGTGCGGGCTTGAATCCAAACCTTGTGAGGTGTTGGAGGAGACAGGTGCAACTATATAGACCCGCTCCCGGCACCGCCAATTTATTTAGCGCATATCAGTTATTCATAGTGATGATAGCGTTACCATTATGTTGCGGCATAGGGTAGCCGCCGGCCCTCTTCAGCGCTGCGGCGCGCCAGTTCGAGAATTTCCGCGACGCGGACGGCAGCATCGGCCGCAACCGGAAATGGCGCGCCATCCTGAATCGAGGCTGCCAGCGCACGATAAAACTCCTCGTAAGCACCATCCAGCGTAGCCAATTCACCGCGCAGGTCAAGCTCGTCTGCGACTTCCCTGATCAGGCCGGGCGGATTCTTGGCCCAGCCCGGCTGTCCGGGACGCACACCAGCCTTGAGCTGATCTTCCTGGCTGTCGAGCCCGGATTTCAGATAACTGCCGCGGCGGCCATGCACCACAAAGCGCGGCGCCTCCAATGCGCTCAGGGCGCTGGCATGCAATACCACCTGTTTATCCGGATAGCCCAGCTGCAAGTGGACATAGTCGTCGGCTTGAGCATGCTCGCGATAGGTGCCGATGGTCGCATTGACGCTTTGTGGAGCGCCGAATAATGTCAATGCCTGATCGATCAAGTGCGGCCCAAGGTCATACAGCAAACCGCCGCCGGTTAACGCATTCTCGCGCCAGCGCTGCCGCACCTGGGGCCGAAAACGGTCGAAATGCGATTCAAAATGCGTGATTTGGCCAAGACGGCCACTGGCGACCAGCGCTTGCAGGGTACGGAAATCGCCATCCCATCGACGATTATGAAACGGCGCCAGCAACAGCTTGCTATCCGCCGCCATACGCGCCAAGGTGCGCGCCCCGCCTGCGTTCAGCGTGACCGGCTTATCGACCACCACATGCTTGCCGGCGGCCAACACCCGACGGGCGAATTCAAAATGCGTGTCATTGGGTGTTGCGATCACGATGCATTCGATCGCCGAATCCGCCAGCAAGCCATCGATATCGGCAACGATGCGCGCCTGTGGCCACGCTTTGGCGGCAGCCTCGGCTTGACTGCTGGCAATTGCGCTTACCTCGGTACGCCCCGAGTATCCGATAAGCGGCGCATGAAAAGTGGCGCCGGCAAAACCGTAGCCTAACAGGCCTACTTTCAAGGTGGACATGGTTCTCCTTCTGCATTAATGAGATAGATGCGGGTAGATTCGGGTGGATTCAGGCAAAGCAAATGATGATTGAAAGTTACCCACAGAAATTGTGGACAGTCCTGTGGATAACCATCACTAATTTCAATCAAGTATTTGATTTATATAGTTTTTTACCGAACGCACAAGGTTAGTACTTCGGGTCGCACTTGCAGGCAGGGTAAATGCCAGCGTCAGCTCCAGCGCTACTCAGGCCGCCGAAGAGTCAATATCCGCCAGGGATTCACGCCCTTTTTCGGTAATGTCGTAACCGTCGCCGGCAGGCCTGGCGATGACATGTCCCTTTTTCCCCAGGAACATCGCAACGTCGGCCGCGAGCTTGGCGCCAGGATCGTTCGCCACGGCGCGCAAACCATCTATACAATTCCTGATGAACAAGGTCTGCTGACCTTTTTCGGTCAAGGACAGGCCACCGTTTTTTTCATACGCAATGTACTTCAGTCCGGCCAGGCGCTTGGTATTCCTTGCCACGCAAGCAGTCACCCTGCCGTGCGCACCCTTGCCGATCTGGCCCAGCGCGTCGTATTCATCTCTAGTCAAACTGTCGTTCATTACTGCTTCCTCTGTAAGTATTTGCCGTGCTGCGACCCTCATGGTACGCGCCGCAATGGATAGCAGCAAGGCACCGGACTTGCACCGCGATGTCCGCGCGTCGACTATCACCATCGATCATGGCCATTGATTACCGCCATTTACTACAACTACGAAATAAAATCTGGTATCGTAACCGCAGGTATTCCAACCTCATGCACAAGGAGACATTTATGGATTTAATAGAAAAATTCGACGCCAAAGGCAAAGAAACCGGGGACGCCTATCATGTTGAATGCTATGAAAACACGATTGAAAGAGCCACTGCAAATGGCGTAGTCAGTAGTCTGCCAGTATCGAAAACCTATCAGTTGGCGGATGGCCGTGCGCTGACTCCGTATTCGGAAGGGAAGTTTGTGATTGTTCAGACTGGCGAGAAAATCTACCGGATTTAATCAACGTTTCGACCACCGACATGCAAGCCTGCGACCCGTAAGGACGCAGGTTTTTTTATTCGAGGGAAGAGGATTTTATTGTTGCAGGATTGTATTGCTGCAGAACCGGCTCTACGCCCGGCCACCTTCGCGCAAGGTTCTGATCAACAGATCAGCCATGATGGTCCCGTCGAATTCCCTGAAACCACGCTGATAAACCAACGCCCCCACCGCAATCAGCCGATATAGCTCTTCGTCAGTGAGCTTGTATGACAATTTTGCAATTTCGTTGGCAAACATTTGCACGATATCGTCGTCGCTGGTGTGCGGTATCTGACGACTAGCCCTGCTCCACATCTCGATGATCTTCGCAGCCTTCATATAAGCCTCCAGGAGACTTTTTATTATAGATGCCGTGCCGCAAATTTCCAGTCATCAAAGCAGGCATAGCGTCGCGACATTATTGGAGAAACAACTATATCGGACGCAATACAGGCTGCCTTTCACGCATGATGGCGACAATGTTGTCACCAGCCTCAGCGTGATGCAGGATTGCTGTTTTTGCAGCTCGCACACCTCGGCATCGAGGAAATCGAAATAGCGTCCAACCAAAGGATAAAGCGCCTTGAACAAGCTTTCCTTGGCCGAGAAAACCAGGCTTAGCCAATGTGCAAGGGACAGGCCGGCAGCATTGCCGATGGCCAGCTCCGCCGCCGTCATCAAGTGTTCAACCAGCGGTTCTGCCGCTTCAATGGTGAGGATTCGTTCAATATCGATTCCCACTCCGCGCCATGCCTTGGTGGTGGTCACAACGGCAATCGCCAAACCGTCGCCATGGCTGATCGAACCCAGATACCCCGCCGGCCACAGCGGTACCCGATCCTGGCCGATGGCGAGCGTCGCCCGGCTTTCGCAGCCCAGCTGTTGCAGCGCTTCGCGGGCGCAAAACCTGCCTGCTGCGAACTCCACTTGCCGTTTTAACATCGCATTTGCCAGGCTCTCGGGTAACACGATGCCGCCGGCTTCCAGGCCAGCCAGTTGTGCGGCGTCGACCGAATAAAGCAAGCGGGCCTGGCGGAGAGACCCCGGTATTTCCGGCAAAATAATCCCGGTCATGTCATCTGCTGGAATTGGCATGTGCTTTCGGCTGAACAGTTTTGAATTTTGCTTTGCATGGATGGATGGATGGATGGATGGATGGATGGATGGATGGATGGATGGATGGATGGATGGATGGATGGCAAAACATTATAACGATCAGCGATGACACTGAAGTGGCCGGAACGGGAAATAAAAAACCCGCGCACCTACGGCAGCGGGTTGATTGGAGTACAACAGAATACAACGAAACTGGTGCCGGTGATCGAGGCTACCGGCCAACCTGCTGATGGCAAAACACCCTTCGAAAAGCCCCTGCCCGATTGAGTTGGTCTTTATGAGTGAGCACTAGATCAACATGTCGAATCTTACCGGGTTAACATGACAGCGGTATGACTTACGCATGAGAATCGTCGTGCCTGTCGTCATTCTTGTCGCCGGTTTTTGTCTATGGCGAACAGGCAAAAAAAGCCCGTGATACCTTGCGGTCACGGGCAGGGTCCAAACTCGGGGAGAGTTGTAGAAGACGGCTTATTGTAGCTTCCCCATGAGATCGGCACAGCTGTCAGTAATGACAGGGGGTAAAGTGTCGGCAGCTCTCATGGTGCGCATTCAATCCGGGTTCAATATCCGGCGCAAGGCTTCGAAAAAAAGCACCGACTGCAAGCGTTCACCCTGCAATTGTTGCGCAACGCGTTCTGCCAATTCCGCCCGCACCGGCCGTAAGGCACGGCCAGTAGAGCTAGCCAGGACTTGCGCGGTGCAAGCTCGCTCCAGATAATACAAATCGTCGTAAGCGTAGTCGATCCGCTCGCCGCAGACCACCACGCCATGATTGCCAAGAAAAACGATGTCGGCGCCTGACATTGCATTGGCGATACGCTCGCCTTCGGTGCCATCCAGCGCCAGTCCATTGTACTGGTCATCGACGGCGATCCTGCCGTGATAACGCATTGCATTCTGCGACAACGTCGTGTCCAGGCCGCGAGCCTCTGTCAGCGTCAGAGCCGTCGCATAAGGCATATGGGTGTGAAGCACGCAGTTTTTGCGGGCGATGCGATGAATCGCTGCATGAATGAACATTGCAGTGGGTTCAACTTCGTGCCGGCCAGCTAGTTTGCGGCCGGCCGCGTCAATCATCACGATATCGCCGGCTTGTATCTCGCTCCACATCAGGCCGCGAGGATTGAGGAGGAACAGATCGCTGCGATCCGGCAATGCCACGCTGAAATGATTGCAAACTCCCTCCCCTAGTCCGTGATGCGCTGCAGCACGCAGAGCCAACGCCAGATCGGCTCGCAATGCCGCCACAACAGGTGAATTGAAATATGCGTCGATGTCAGAGGAAATCGCGTTCATGAGAGCCTTTATTTAAAAAGATTTTTGACGATAGTATCGAGAAACACAAAACTTCGGTTCGCAGATTTCCCCTAAAAGGCTAAAAATGACTTGAATCTCTAGTCATATTGCACCATTATTCTGACTATAGACACATGACTATGGACATATCATGAATACCAATCAAGTATCAAAATCCGAATTCAAATCGCGGGCACTTGAATTTTTTCGCCAAATTGAGGCGTCAGGTGAAAGTCTCATCGTGACAGATCACGGTAAGCCTGCGCTGGAAGTGCGCCCTTACCGGAACACTACCCGCGAGCCGCTCGATGTATTACGCGGCTCTGTCGTGCGCTACGACAACCCGACTGATCCTATTGGAGAAAATGATTGGGAGGCAGCTCAGTGATCGTTCTGGACACACATACGTTGGTATGGTGGGTAACCGGCGATCCGACCCTCAGCAAAAGGGCAAAGGCCGTAATTGAGCAAGAACAAGCCGATGGCGAGATCATCTTATCCTCCATATCAGCCTGGGAAATCGCAATGTTGGTCCAGCGTGAGAAATTGCTTCTATCAATGGACGTGGACAGTTGGCTTGCAACAGTCGCACAGATCGATGCCGTGCGCTTTGTGCCGGTGGACGTGGAAGTAGCTACCAAATCGGTTGAACTTCCCGGCGAATTTCATAAAGATCCCGCAGACCGCATGATTGTAGCGACCGCACGAAAACTGGCGGCTCCATTGGTGACAAAGGACGAAAAAATTAGAGCCTATGCTCATGTTAAGACAATTTGGTAGGAAGGGAATAACTGCTGGCGTTATCGCCGGTATCTCATGTAAGTTTCTGGTAAGTTTCAAGCAAGTCCCGCGTAAGGTTTAGCCCGCACACTCCAAATCAGCTGCACCAAATATAAATAATCAAGGAGACCGGCATGGCCACATTACAACCTACCGCAGGTGGGCTTAAACCTGCTTCACGGGGCATTACACCGGAGGAGCGCAAAGTCATTTTTGCCTCATCCCTGGGCACCGTATTCGAATGGTACGACTTCTACCTGTACGGCTCGCTGGCGGCAATCATCGCCAAGCAGTTCTTCTCCGGCACAGATCCTAATACCGGCTTCATTTTCGCGTTGCTGGCATTTGCCGCGGGCTTCATTGTGCGTCCTTTCGGCGCGCTGGTGTTTGGCCGCCTGGGCGACATGATCGGCCGTAAATTCACCTTCCTGGTGACGATCCTGATCATGGGTGCATCGACCTTCATCGTCGGCATCTTGCCGAATTACGCCACTATCGGCATTGCCGCTCCTATCATCCTGATTACCTTGCGCATCCTGCAAGGCCTGGCACTAGGCGGCGAGTATGGCGGTGCGGCTACCTATGTCGCCGAACATGCGCCGGACGACAAACGCGGCGCGTTCACATCCTGGATTCAAACTACCGCAACGCTGGGCCTGTTCCTGTCGCTGCTGGTAATCCTGGGCGTACGTAGCGCCGTCGGCGAAGAAGCGTTTTCGGCCTGGGGCTGGCGCATTCCTTTCCTGGTCTCGGTTATCTTGCTGGCGGTCTCGGTCTGGATTCGCTTGTCGATGAATGAGTCGCCGGCTTTCGCCAAGATGAAGGCAGAAGGCAAGACTTCCAAAGCACCATTGACAGAGGCTTTCGGCAAATGGAAAAACCTGAAACTGGTGATCCTGGCGCTGATCGGCCTGACCGCCGGCCAAGCCGTGGTCTGGTACACAGGTCAGTTCTACGCCCTGTTCTTCCTGACCCAGTCGCTGAAAGTGGACCTGTCGACCGCCAACATCCTGATTGCGCTCTCTCTGTTGCTGGGCACGCCATTCTTCGTGATCTTCGGCACACTGTCCGACAAGATCGGCCGCAAGCCGATCATCATGGCTGGCTGCCTGATTGCAGCGCTGACCTACTTCCCGATCTTTGCGGGCCTGACCCACTACGCCAATCCGGCTCTGGAAGCAGCGCTGAAGAGTGCACCTGTGATCGTCACCGCCGATCCAGCCACTTGCCAGTTCCAGTTCAACCCTACCGGCACCAAGAAGTTCACATCGTCTTGCGATATCGCCAAAGCCAAGCTGTCGGCTGCTTCGGTGAACTACGAGAACGTTGCCGGCGCTCCTGGTTCGGTTGCCACCATCAAGATCGGCGAAAAGATCCTGACTTCGTATGACGCCAAAGGCTTGTCGAAAGAAGATGCTGCCGCCAAGGACAAGGCATTCTCGGCAGAACTGGCCGGCGACATCAAAGGCGCAGGCTATCCAAGCAAAGCCGACCCTGATCAGATGAACAAGCCGATGGTGCTGTTGCTGCTGTTCATCCTGGTGATCTACGTGACCATGGTTTACGGGCCGATCGCAGCGATGCTGGTGGAAATGTTCCCTACCCGCATCCGCTATACCTCGATGTCCATGCCTTACCATATCGGTAACGGCTGGTTCGGCGGTTTGCTGCCAACCACCGCCTTCGCACTGGTGGCGTTCAAGGGCGATATCTACTATGGCCTGTGGTATCCGATCATTATCGCGGCGGCCACTTTTGTCATCGGCATGCTGTTTGTCAAGGAAACCAAAGACTACGATATTTACCAAGCCGAGCGCTAATCAACGATATGGCATATCCTTACGGCTATGCCTGAGCAGCGTTAAAAGAGCCGCCAGATAATTCTGGCGGCTCTTTTCATTCTGCCAACTGTCCATGCGTCCCGATATTTGTTATTGTCGAACGTTGGCCAACGTTGATCAACAACGCCTGGCGTTACCTTATTTAGCCGGCCGAATTCAGAAAATGCACGCTCTCTTATTTACGAACCGCCATCCGAACTAACGTCACTTACTTCACCCATCAACGATTATTCAACGATTATTACGGCGCGTCATGCGTCGCAGCTCCTTTCCAATATGAAGACACCAATCAGAATCGGTACCCCGCTCTCCCCTTCCGCCACCAAAGTCATGTTGCTGGGCTCCGGCGAACTCGGCAAGGAAGTCATCATCTCGCTGCAACGCCTGGGCGTCGAAGTGATCGCCGTCGACCGCTACCCGAACGCCCCCGGCCATCAGGTCGCGCATCGCTCGCATGTCATCAACATGGCCGATGGCGCGGCGCTGGAAGCGCTGATTGCGCAAGAGAAGCCTGATCTGGTAGTGCCGGAAATCGAAGCGATTGCCACTGAAACGCTGGTTGCACTGGAGGCTGCAGGCAAGGTCACCGTGATCCCGACGGCACGCGCCGCCTGGCTGACCATGAACCGCGAAGGCATCCGCCGCCTGGCCGGCGAGACGCTGGGATTGGCAACCTCGCCGTACCGCTTCGCCAATAACCTGGATGAATTGAAAGCCGCTTGCTCGGCAATCGGTTTTCCGTGTGTGATCAAGCCGGTCATGTCGTCTTCTGGCAAAGGCCAGTCGAAACTCGACAGCGCCAGCGAAATAGAAGCTGCCTGGGCCTACGCCGCAGCCGGCGGCCGGGTCGATTCCGGACGCGTCATCGTTGAAGGTTTTATCGATTTCGATTATGAAATCACGCTGTTGACAGTCAGAGCGCTGCAACCGGATGGCAGCGTCGCCACCCATTTCTGTGAGCCGATCGGCCACCTGCAGGTGCATGGCGATTACGTCGAATCCTGGCAGCCGCATCCAATGCATCCGGAAGCGTTGCTCAAGGCGCGCGATATCGCCAGGAAAGTCACCGACAACCTCGGCGGCCTCGGCTTGTTCGGCGTCGAACTGTTCGTCAAGAACGAAATGGTCTGGTTCTCCGAAGTCAGCCCGCGCCCGCACGACACCGGCATGGTCACCATGGCCAGCCAGCAGCAAAATGAATTCGAGCTGCATGCCAAGGCCATCCTCGGCTTGCCGGTCAACGTCGCCCTGCGCAGCCCGGCTGCTTCGGCGGTCATCTACGGCCAGCACGACGCCAAGGGCATTGCCTTTGAAGGCGTGGCGGATGCGTTGCGGGTTCCAGGCGTGGATATTCGCCTGTTCGGTAAACCGGAGTCGTTCCAGCGTCGCCGCATGGGCGTCGCGCTGGCTACGGCCGACGACGTCGAGACCGCGCGCATACGCGCCAAGCAGGCTGCGGCAAAGGTCAAGCCGGTGATTGTCGGGTAATTCGCTAGCAACATCGCCGCACTTAGCAAAAGGCAGCAAAAGGTAGCAGACGGTAGCAGAGACGTCGCCCCGAATTTCGGTTTGGGGCGATCCAGATTAAAAGAACAAATAACCAAACATTCACCATGAAATTCGATGTCGCCATTATCGGTAGCGGGCTGGCAGGCCTGTCGGTCGCGTTGCACCTCGCAGAGACCAACAAAGTTGCAGTCATCTCCAAACGCGCGCTGCTCGACGGCGCTAGCAACTGGGCCCAGGGCGGCATCGCCGCTGTGCTGGATTCCGGCGACAGCCACGAGCAGCACATCAATGACACCCTGGTCGCAGGCGCCGGCTTATGCGACGAGAGCGCGACCCGCTTCATTGTCGAAAACGGCCGCGCCGCGATTGAATGGCTGATCGAACAAGGCGTGCCCTTCACGCCCGACTCCAGCGCGGAACTGGGCTTTCACCTGACCCGCGAAGGCGGCCACAGCCAGCGCCGCATCATCCATGCCGCCGACGCCACCGGCCATGCGGTGCAGGTCACGCTGGAACAAAAGGTGCGCGCCCATCCCAACATCACGCTGCTGGAAGATCACTACGCCATCGACCTGATTACGTCGAAGAAGGTAGCCACCGGCGACGCTGACAAAACCGCGCCGCGCTGCCTCGGCCTGTACGCCAAGAACGTCAAGACCGGCAAGGTGCTGACCCTGGCGGCCAACCACACGGTGCTGGCAACCGGCGGCGCCGGCAAGGTCTACCTGTACACCACCAATCCCGACAGTGCCACCGGCGACGGCATCGCCATGGCCTGGCGCGCCGGTTGCCGGGTAGCGAACATGGAATTCATCCAGTTCCATCCGACCTGCCTGTACCATCCTTATGCCAAGTCGTTCCTGATCACCGAAGCGATACGCGGTGAAGGCGGCGTACTCAAACTGCCGGATACCGAAGGCGCCGACGCCGGCCTGCGCTTCATGCCGGCGCACGACGAACGGGCCGAACTGGCGCCGCGCGACGTGGTGGCGCGGGCAATCGACTTCGAGATGAAAAAACGCGGCCTCGATCACGTCGACCTCGACATTACGCACAAGTCGCCAGAATTCCTGAAAGAGCATTTCCCGACCATCTACGCCCGTTGCATGGAACTCGGCATCGACATCACCAAGCAAGCGATTCCGGTGGTGCCTGCGGTCCATTTCACTTGCGGCGGCATCGTTACCGACCTCAACGGCCGCACCGACTTGCCTGGCTTGTACGCTGTCGGCGAAACCGCTTATACCGGCTTGCATGGCGCCAACCGCCTGGCCAGCAATTCACTGCTGGAATGCGTGGTGGTCGGCCGCGCCACCGCTAAATACATCGCACAGCAAGACAAGCCGAAAGTCATCCCGCTGCCGGCCTGGGACGAAAGCCGCGTGACCGACGCCGACGAGGAAGTCGTGATTTCTCACAACTGGGATGAATTGCGGCGCTTCATGTGGAATTACGTTGGCATCGTGCGCACCAATAAACGCTTGGAACGAGCGCAGCACCGGATCCGCTTGCTGAAGGAAGAGATCGACGAGTACTACGCCCACTTCCGCATCAGCCGCGATTTGCTGGAGTTGCGCAACCTGGTGCAGGTGGCGTCGCTGATCGTCGAAAGCGCACTGTCGCGCCATGAAAGCCGTGGCCTGCACTACAGCCAGGATTATCCAGAGACGCTGGCCAAGGCTTTGCCGAGCGTACTGACACCACCACAAAGACGTTAGATGCACTCATCCGGCGCGCACGCGAATTGCGCGCCAAGAAACGGAGTGTCTGCCGCCGGCACCGGCGCTACACTCCGTTTTTCAAAAAAACTGTAGAAATTTCATGATTTCAAAACTTTCCCCTGCCCTTCCCCGCTCCCTGGTAGCGCTCACATGGTCTAACCTGGCTGCACAATCGGCTGAGCAATTGAGCCTGGCGGCCGCACCGATCATGGCCGTACTGATGCTAGGCGCGGGGCCGGGCGAGATCGGCATGCTGGCGGCAGTGCAATCGTTGCCGTTTCTGCTGCTGTCGATCCCTTTCGGCTTGCTGGCCGACCGTACCTCGCGGCGCCGTCTGATGGTGGCCGCCGAGGCGCTACGCATGCTGGCCTTGCTTGGCGTTCTGGCCGCGATTCTCCTGAATCATCTGTCGATCGAATTGCTGGCGGTGCTCGGCTTCATCGGCGCCGTCGGCACGGTAGGTTTCAGTGTCGCCGCGCCTGCCTTGGTGCCGGCGCTGGTAGAGCGCGAGGACCTGGCGAAAGCCAACGGCCGGCTGGAACTTGCCCGCAGCGCCGCTTTTGCCGCCGGCCCGGCATTGGGTGGCGCGCTGACTTCATGGGCCGGCGCCTCGGCCGCATTCGTGTTGGCTGCCATGCTATCCGGATCGGCAGTGGTGTTGCTGCTGCAACTGCGTGAACCGCAGCGCACGCCGGCGCCAGCCCGCCATCCGTTGCTGGAGCTGCGCGACGGCGCACACCTGGTCTGGCGCGATGATTTGCTGCGGCCGATTCTGCTGACTGCCGTGGCCTGGAACATCTCCTGGTTTGTATTGCAGGCTGCCTATGTGCCTTACGCGGTGCGGAAGCTCGGGCTCAGTGCCGGCGAGGTCGGCATGACGCTTGGTGCATATGGCGTAGGCATGATGGTGGGCGCGCTGCTGACATCGCGTGTGGTGGCGCGGCTGCCTTTTGGCCGCGCGATCCAGCTAGGCCCGGTGATCTCGGTCCTGGCTGCGCTCACCATGGTTGCGACACTCGCGGTTCCGAGCGGCGTGTTGGCGGCCGTGGCTTTCTTTCTGTTCGGCGTCGGCCCGATTATCTGGGTTATCACCTCAACCACATTGCGCCAGACTGTCACTCCCGGCGCCATGCTGGGACGTGTATCGGCGATTTTTCTCACCGTGAACACAGGAGCGCGTCCAATTGGCGCCGCGCTTGGCGGCCTGGTCGGCGCGCGTTGGGGTGAATCGGCCTGCCTGGTGCTGGCGCTGGCGGGTTTCGTGGTCCAGGCATGGATCATATTCGACTCCGAGGTGCGTGTGCTGCAGCGCCTGCCGGCACCGCTCGCCTGAACGATATTGATGGACGACGGACGCATGAGGTAGTGTCGCAATCCGCTCATCTCGGCTATGCTTGGAGATCAAAACCATAACGAGGAGACACGATGAGTGCAGCGTCAGGGCAAATCACATCCATCCCAACCCCGGCACAAAACAGTGCCAGGAAAGTAATCTTCGCCAGCTTCATCGGCACTGCTATTGAATTCTACGATTTCTATGTCTACGCGACTGCGGCGGCGCTGGTCATCGGCCCGATATTCTTCCCGCACGATTCACCGACCGCCCAGGCGCTATCGGCATTTGTCACCTTTGGCATCGCGTTTATCGCGCGGCCGATCGGGGCTTTTCTGTTTGGTCATTTCGGCGACCGGATCGGGCGTAAATCGACATTGGTGATTTCATTGCTGGTGATGGGCATCTCCACCATGTTGATCGGCTTCTTGCCGGGTTACGACAGCATCGGCACACTGGCCCCTGTCCTGCTGTGCGTATTGCGCTTCGCCCAAGGCATCGGCCTTGGCGGCGAATGGGGTGGCGCGGCGCTACTCGCAACCGAATACGCACCTGCCGGAAAACGCGGCAGGTACGGCATGTTTCCACAACTCGGGCCCTCGGTCGGCTTTTTGATGGCGAACGGCCTGTTCCTGGCGTTGGCGTTGAGCCTGTCGGACGAACAGTTCAAGAGCTGGGGCTGGCGCGTGCCGTTTATTTTCAGCGCAGCGCTGGTTGTGCTGGGGCTGTATGTACGCATGAAGATCGCCGAAACGCCGGTGTTTGCCGCGGCGCTGGAAAAGCGCGAGCCCGTCAAAGTGCCGGCTATCACCTTGTTCAAACATCACTGGCGGCCTGTAATGCTGGGCGCGGTCGCGATGATCGTCTGCTACACGCTGTTCTATATTGCCACCGTGTTTTCACTGTCTTACGGCGTCGCCACCTTGCATATCCCGCGGCAGGAATTCCTGGCGCTGCTGTGCCTGGCAGTGGTGTTCATGGCGCTGGCGACACCGTTGTCGGCGGTGGCCAGCGACCGCTTCGGCCGCCGGCCGGTGCTGATCGTCGGCACCCTGGCGGCTATCGCAGCGGGCTTTACCATGCAACCGCTGTTTGGCAGCGGCAGTACGGTAGCGATTGCCTTGTTCCTGATCATTTTCCTGTTTTTGATGGGCGTCACATTTGCGCCGATGGGCGCATTGCTGCCTGAGCTGTTTCCGACCAGCGTGCGCTATACCGGCGCCGGCGTCGCCTATAACATCGGTGGCATCCTCGGCGCATCGGTAGCGCCCTACATCGCACAATTGCTGGCGCAGCGCGGCGGCCTGGCTTATGTCGGCGCTTATGTATCGGTTGCGGCGACGCTGAGCCTGATCGCAGTACTATGCATGCGCGAGACACGCCACGCCAATCTGCAACAGGTTTAGTAGCAGATCCGACAAGACACATCGTTCAAATCGTTTAACGGAGACAAAAATTGATGCAAGCATCCCTTTCCTTGAAAAAAAATCTGCTCAATAGCCTGATTTTTCCAGCGTTGACATTGAGTGCCGGCCTGGCGTTGGCGGCCCCGGTGGCGCCAGTGGCACCGGTATATGAGCTGGCGCAAAAGGAAAAACCGGCAATGATGGATACCATGCGCGATCTGGTGAATATCGAATCGGGCAGCAAGGACCTGGAAGGTCTGGCGAAGATCGCTAGCCTGATTCGCGATCGCCTGACGCAGCTGGGCGGCCAGGCTGAGCTGCTGGACGCCCCGGAAATTTATCGCATGGGCGACACGCCGGAAAAGATCGGGCAAATCGTCCATGCGGTGTTCAAGGGCACCGGCAAGCGCAAGATCATGCTGATCGCCCACATGGATACGGTGTACCTGCGCGGCATGCTGAAGGATCAGCAATACCGGGTCGACGGCGACAAAGCCTACGGCCTCGGCATTGCCGACGACAAGCAAGGCGTGGCCACCATCCTGCATACCATCGCCATCCTGAAAAAAATCGGCTTCAAGGATTACGACACGTTGACCGTGCTGATTAACGGTGACGAAGAAATCAGCTCGCCGGGTGGCCGCAGCTTGCATACCAAACTGGGCGCAGAACAAGATGCCGTGTTTTCCTACGAAGGCGGCGGCGCCAAGGGCGAATTGCGGCTGGCGACCAGTGGTATCGCAGCAGCATATCTGACGGTTGACGGAAAATCTTCACACGCCGGGGCCGCGCCAGAGAAAGGTGTCAACGCCTTGTATGAACTGTCACACCAGCTGTTGCAGCTGAACGCGTTGTCGCAACCGGAACGCGGCCTGAAATTGAACTGGACCGTGGCGCAAGCCGGCACCAACCGCAACGTGATTCCTGCCAGCGCCAGTGCGCAAGCCGATGCCCGCGCCTTGAAGATGAGCGACTTCGAGCAATTGCAAACCCAATTGCAGGAACGCGTCAAGAATCAACTGATCCCGGATGCCAAAGTCCATCTGAAATTTGAAATGCGGCGGCCGCCGCTGGAAACCAATGCTGCGTCGCGCGCAGTGTCGGCCCACGGCAAGGCGATATATCAGGAACTCGGTTTGCCGATGACGATAGTAGATGTGGCTAGTGGTGGGGGCACCGACGCAGCATTCGCTGCATTGAAATCGAAAGGTGCTGTGATCGAAGGAATGGGACTGACCGGTTATGGCGCGCATTCGAATGATGCTGAATACGTCCTGCTGAATACCATTGTTCCGCGCTTGTATTTATCGACGCGGCTGATCATGGATTTTGCTCAGGGTAAAGTCCAGTAAGGCATTGGATATAACCGCGGATAAAACCGCGGATACCCAGGGTCTGTTGCCGAAGAACCTTGCTGTGCAACAGCGTGACAGGTGTTGCGTGCCCAGGCGCAATAACGGCATACGACACCTGCAGCTGCATGCAGTAAATACCTAAATCGATGCACGTCAAGGGCAAGAAGCTTGATTCCGGTGCTGACCACGGCTACCATCGCAGCATGGAAACCAGAATCACAAAACTTGAAGAATTTGCAGCCGAGGCGCGTGACCGTATGACGCGAATCGAAACACGCCTGGACCATATGGCTACCAAAGAAGATGTGTCCAAACTTGAGTCCACTCTTCTAAGATGGTTTATCGTCACAGCCGTCTCCCTGACGGCCCTGGCGTTCACTGCAGCAAAACTTATTCACTGAGCGCATGCGCAATCATTGCCATTGCGCACACGTCTGAATACAACTAAATACAACCAAGTACAATTTACTCGATAATCCGCAGTGAATAATCGGTCGCCCGGATATCCTTGGTCAGGCTCCCGATAGAAATCCGGTCGACGCCGGTTTCAGCAATCGCCCGCACCGTCTCCATGTTGATGCCGCCGGAAGCTTCCAGCAACGCCCTGCCGGCGGTCAGGTTGACTGCATCACGCATCGCATCGAGGCTGAAGTTATCGAGCAGAATCGATTTCGCGCCTGCGCGCAATGCTTCATCCAGCTGCACCAGGCTTTCCACTTCAATCTGCACCGTCACACCGGCATCCAGCTTGTCGGCCGCCTGCATGGCTGCTGCAATGCCGCCAGCCGCTGCGATGTGATTTTCCTTGATCAGGATGCCGTCGTACAAGGCCAGCCGCTGGTTATGTCCGCCACCTACCCGTACCGCATATTTTTGCGCCAGCCGCAGACCGGGCAAGGTTTTGCGCGTATCGAGAATATGCGCCTTGGTGTCGGCAATGGCGTTGACGTAAATACGCGTCGCGCTGGCTACTCCAGACAGCAATTGCAGGAAATTCAAGGCGCCGCGCTCGGCGGTCAGTAGCGCCCGGGCCGGTGCGGTGATCAGGCAAACCTGGCTGTCGGCGCTCATCAGATCGCCTTCGGCGTAAGACCAGTCGATATGAATGCGCGCATCAAGCTGCCGCATCACGGCTTCGAACCATGGCGCGCCGCACAACACTGCCTGTTCGCGCACGATGACGCGCGCCTTGACCATTTGTTGCTCGGGGACCAGCTTGCCGGTCAGGTCGCCGCTGCCGACGTCTTCGGCAATCGCGGTGCGGATATTATTATCGAACGCCGTTTGCAGCGCGGCGTCAAACGGCGCGAAACGATTCTCTAAAGTGCTGGTGGAAGTACTCATGCGGGACCGATTCCTGAAAACAGTTTTTGTTCTTGCGCCAGATCGCCGGACGGGCGCACATTGGCTTTGCGTTGCGCCGCAAAGTCGAGCATGCGATCGATGCAGACCACTGCCTTGCGGCCGATTTCGGCATCGACATGGATTTCATTGCTCCCAGATTCCAGCACATCGGCCAGATTCTGCAAGCCATTCATCGCCATCCACGGGCAATGCGCGCAGCTCTTGCAGGTGGCGCTGTTGCCGGCGGTCGGAGCGTCGATAAAGCGTTTGCCCGGCGCTGCCATTCTCATCTTGTGCAAGATGCCGTTGTCGGTAGCGACGATGAATTCGTCGGCATCCAGGCGCTGGGCGGCGGCGATCAGCTGCGTGGTGGAGCCGACTACATCGGCTTGCGCCACCACCGCTTCCGGCGACTCCGGATGCACCAGGATCTTTGCGTTCGGGTGCTGCTGACGCAGCAATTCCAGCTCGACACCCTTGAACTCGTCATGCACCAGGCAGGAACCTTGCCACAACAGCATGTCGGCGCCGGTCTGTTTTTGTATATAACCGCCCAGATGCTTATCGGGCGCCCACAGGATTTTTTTGCCTTGGGCATGCAAATGGGCCACTATGTCGAGCCCGATGGAGGAAGTGACCATCCAGTCGGCACGCGCTTTGACGGCGGCACTGGTATTGGCGTACACCACCACGGTGCGATCAGGGTGGGCATCGCAAAACGCGGAAAACTCATCAGCAGGGCAACCCAGGTCGAGCGAACAGGTGGCGTCCAGGTCGGGCATCAGCACGCGCTTGTGCGGACTCAGGATTTTTGAGGTTTCCCCCATGAACTTGACGCCCGCGACCACCAATGTCTTGGCCGGATGATCGCGGCCGAAGCGCGCCATTTCCAGAGAATCGGAGACGCAGCCGCCGGTTTCCTCTGCCAGGTCCTGCAAATCGCCATCGACATAATAATGGGCGACCAGTACCGCCTGCTGTTCTTTCAGCAAGCGTTTTATACGCTCCTTGAGCGCGATTTTCTGGTCTGGCGTGGGGGTATCCGGGACGCGAGCCCAGGCATGGGCGGTGCAGCTAGTGCCTGAGCCAGAACCTAAGCTGTTGCCTAGATCCATTTGCGGCCGCTCGAATTCAACGGTTTTGATGGCGTGGGTTTGCATGGCGATGATGGGTAAATGCGTGGGTAAGTACGTAGGTAAATGCGTAGGTAAGTGCGGTAATAGCGCAATCATACGACAGAAGGCGCAACAGCATATTTTGCCGCAGTGTGTGCGGACTGGAATTCTACCGCTATCTGTTAGGGAGTGCCTTAACATTACCGTATTGCAAGCTGGAATGAACTCCCGTACTATGATTTCACAATTATCACAAAAGACTGTGACTGAAAATCTGCCGGATCAAATCCTCACGCATTTTTTCGGATGCAATAAAAGAGAGTATGGGGAGATCATGAGTATTTTCGACAAAACCGAGCGCGGCCGTACAGAAATAGCAACGCGCGGCCAAACCGTAGCGCCACGCCTGCGCACGCTGTTACTGCTGGTAGATGGCAAGACTGGCAACGATGAGTTGCTGAGGAAAGTAGCCGGCCTGGGGCTGGGACAGGAACATCTGGATGAATTACTGCAAGCCGGCCTGATCCAGGCCACCGCTGATGCCGGCAGTGCCAGTGCCAACACCGTGAACGCAGCCAGCGCCGTCAATAACACAGCCGCCGCTGCCGAAGCGCCGGTGTCGAAAAACATCCCGCCGCCCGTTGTCACGCCCGTATCCGATGAACAAGTGCTGCCACCAGGACAAACCCAGTTTGAAGCGATTTATCATTTTTACAACGACACCATCAAGAGCATGATCGGTTTGCGCGGATACGGCTTGCAGCTGAAAGTCGAACGCGCCGGCAGCGTCCAGGATTTTCGCGAATTGCGGCAGGTTTACCTGGAAGCGGTACTCAAAGCCAAGGGCGAGGAAATCGCCCGCAGCCTGCGTGGCCGGCTGGATCAATTGTTGTATCTCGGCGAACGGCAGCAGCCATAGAAAACACCGTACCGTAGGGTGGTTGAACTCGACAGTTCGGTGATAAAAAAAAGCGTGACAGATAAATTCTGCCACGCTTTTTTTGCAACACGGCGCAGCAGTTTCTGCGCCTGATTCCAGAGATTTACTCGATACCCTGGCTAGTCAGGTAATCCTCGTAAGAACCCTGGAAGTCGACTATTCCGTTTTCCTTGACTTCCAAAATCCGGGTCGCCAGCGATGACACGAACTCGCGGTCATGCGAAACGAAAATCAGGGTGCCGGCATATTTCTCCAGCGCGATATTGAGTGATTCGATCGACTCCATGTCCATATGGTTGGTCGGTTCGTCCAGCAGCAGCACGTTGTGGCGGCCCAGCATCAGCTTGCCGTACATCATGCGGCCCTTCTCGCCGCCGGACAATACCTTGACCGATTTCTTGACGTCGTCGCCGCTGAACAGCAAACGGCCCAGGCTGGAACGCACGGCCTGGTCATCATCGCCTTCCTGGGTCCACTGGCCCATCCAGTCGGTGAGTGTCTTGTCGGTGGCGAAATCTTCAGTCGGATCTTGCGGCATGTAGCCGACATTGGCATTTTCCGCCCATTTCACCAGGCCGCTGTCTGCTGCCAGGCCGGCGATGTCGGTGCCGCCGATGCTGCGCAACAGCGTGGTCTTACCGGCGCCGTTGGCGCCGATGATGGCGATTTTCTCGCCGGCTTCAACCATGATGCTGAAATTCTTGAAGATCGGCCGGTCGTAAGTCTTGCTGATGCCCTGCACTTCGACTGCCAGCCGATGCAGCTTCTTCTCGCCGTCGAAACGCACGAACGGATTGGCGCGGCTGGATGGCTTGACATCCTCGACCTTGATTTTTTCAATTTGCTTGGCGCGCGAGGTGGCCTGGCGCGCCTTCGATTTGTTGGCGGCAAAGCGGCGCACGAAATCCTGCAACTCGGCGACCTTGTCCTTGGCCTTGGCATTCATCGACAACTGCTGCGCGCGTGCCTGCGACGACGCCAGCATGTAGTCATCGTAATTGCCCGGATAAACCTTCAATGTGCCGTAGTCCATGTCGGCCATGTGGGTACATACCTGATTCAGGAAATGGCGATCATGGGAAATGATGATCATGGTCGAATTGCGCTGGTTCAGCACATCTTCCAGCCAGCGGATGGTGTTGATATCGAGGTTATTGGTCGGCTCGTCGAGCAGCAGGATATCCGGATTCGAAAACAGCGCCTGCGCCAGCAATACGCGCAGCTTCCAGCCCGGTGCGACATTGCTCATCGGCCCCTGATGCTGATCGATCGAAACACCCACGCCCAATAGCAGTTCGCCGGCGCGCGCTTCGGCGGTATAGCCGTCGTATTCGGCAAACCTGGCTTCCAGGTCGGCCGCCTTCATGTAGTCGTCGTCGGTGGCTTCGGGATTGGCATAGATCGCATCGCGCTCGGCCATCGCTGCCCACATTTCAGTGTGGCCCATCATCACCACGTCAAGTACCCGCATCTCTTCAAACGCAAACTGATCCTGACGCAATTTACCCAGGCGCTCGTGCTGATCGAGCATCACGTTGCCGGCCGAAGACTCCAGGTCGCCGCCCAGGATCTTCATGAACGTCGACTTGCCGCAGCCGTTCGCGCCGATCAAACCATAGCGGTTACCGTCGCCGAATTTGACTGAAATGTTTTCAAACAGCGGCTTGGGGCCGAACTGCATCGTGATATTTGCGGTGGAAAGCATCTTAAACTGGTTCTTTTCTTAATTGAATCATGGGGTTAGACAATGAGGCGGCATTATACAGTATCCGCAATTGTGCACTGCGGGCCACCCTAGTGCGGGCCACCCTAAAAACAACGACTTACCGTCCTGTTTCCCACGAATTCGGCACTGTAACTGACCAGGATGAGGCCATTTCCAACGTCAGTCAGCGGATAAAAACGAAAACCGGCGGATTGGTCCGCCGGTTTTGATGATAAAACTGAAATATTGCCAAATATTCCTATTTGACAATATTTATCCAGATGCCGATTAGTGCCGATTAATGCTGATTAATGCCGATTACTTAGCCACCTGCCGCTCACGCGCCATGGTCAATGCAGTGTCTTCGATCATGTCTTCCTGGCCACCAACCATCCGGCACCGCCCCAGCTCCACCAGAATGTCGCGTGCCGGGATGCCGTACTTGGCGCTGGCGCGTTTGGCAAACAGCAGGAACGAGGAATAAACGCCGGCATACCCCAGCGTCAAGGCATCGCGGTCGATCCGGATCGGATGATCCATGATAGGCACCACCAGATCTTCGGCAACGTCGGAAATCTTGAACACATCGACGCCAGTCTCAATTCCCATGCGTTCGCATACTGCAACGAACACTTCCATCGGCGTGTTGCCGGCCCCTGCTCCCAGGCCGGCGGCGGCGGCATCGATGCGGCGTGCGCCATACTCGACCGCCACCACTGAATTGGCAACGCCCATCGCCAGGTTGTGATGGCCGTGAAAGCCGATTTCAGTTTCCGGCTTGAGTTTTTCACGCAGCAGGCCGATGCAGGCGCGCACATGTTCCGGCAGCATGTAGCCGGCCGAATCGGTGGCGTAGATACAATTGGCGCCATACGATTCCATCAACCGCGCCTGCTCCAGCAACTTTGCCGGCTCCGTCATATGCGCCATCATCAGGAAGCCCACGGTATCCAAACCAAGTTTGCGCGATAACCCGATATGCTGTTCCGAGACATCGGCCTCGGTGCAATGGGTGGCGACGCGAATCGTGCCGACCCCGCATTCATGCGCCATGTGCAAATGGTCGACGGTGCCGATGCCCGGAATCAGCAACGCTGAAGCCTTGGCTTTCTTCAATAACGGAATCACGCCGCGCAGATATTCCTCGTCGCTATGCGCAGGAAAACCGTAATTGACCGAAGCGCCGCCCAGGCCATCGCCGTGAGTGACCTCGATCAACGGCACGCCGGCTTCATCCAGTCCGGCAGCAATGCTTTGCATCTGCTGCAGCGAGATCTGATGACGTTTCGGATGCATGCCGTCGCGCAGCGACATGTCATGCACCACAACTTTAGTTCCACGAAAATCCATAATCCATTCCTTCCTGTTCAAGATAGCCGGCTTATTGCATATTTTTTATTGCATCTTCTGTGCAAACAACTCGGCGGTATTGGTCGCTGCCGCGGTCATGATGTCGAGATTGCCGGCGTAGGTCGGCAGATAGTCGCCCAGACCCAGCACTTCAACATAGATCGAGACCCGATTACCTTCGAACACAGGGCCGTTCTTCAGCGTGTAGCCGGGTACGTATTGCTGTACTGCCTCTACCATCTTATGTACCGATGCTGTAATCGCGTCGCGATTCGGTTCATCCACCGTCAGGCAATGAATGGTGTCGCGCATGACGATAGGCGGTTCGGCTGGATTGATGACGATGATGGCCTTGCCCTTTTGCGCGCCGCCGACTTTCTCGATCGCCCCTGCCGTGGTGCGCGTGAATTCATCGATATTCTTGCGCGTGCCAGGACCGACCGAACGCGACGAAACGGTGGCGACAATCTCGCCGTAAGCCACCGGCTGCACCCGCGATACCGCATGCACCATAGGAATCGTGGCCTGGCCGCCGCAGGTCACCATGTTCAGATTGAAAATCCCTTCAGTGGATTCAGGCAGGTTGACGCTAGGGACGCAGTACGGTCCGATTGCGGCCGGCGTCAGATCCAGCATCAACACACCCAGCTCATTGAGCTTGCGCGAATTTTCGGCATGGACGTAGGCCGAAGTCGCATCGAACGCGATTCTGATATCGTCCTGTTTGACGTGGGGCAGCAAGCCGTCGACACCGCCGGCGGTGGTTTTCAAGCCCATTTCCCGGGCTCGCGCCAACCCTTCCGACGCCTCCTCGATACCCACCATCCAGACCGGTTCCAGATAGGGGCTGCGACGCAGCTTGTACAACAAATCGGTGCCGATATTACCGGAGCCGATCAAGGCGCATTTGATTTTCTTCATGGTTGTTTCATCCTCAGGTCTACAATCTTGCTGATCTACAGTCCCACTCTTTGCGGCCGGCTATATGAACGACACGCTGCAGCTGCCGATGCCGCCGATGCGCACGCTTAAGACATCGCCTGCCACCACCGGTATCAACGGCGCCAGCGAACCGGATAGAATCGGCTCCCCCGCCTTCATCGAAATGCCACGCGTCCCAAGTTCATTGGCTAACCAGGCCACCGCATTGGCTGGATGGCCAAGCGCAGCGGCGCCATTGCCGGTAGCGATTATTTCGCCGTTTTTTTCGATCGTCATTTCACACAGCGCCAGGTCCAGCGTCGCCGGATCGATGCGTTCCGTGCCAATCACAAACACGCCGCAGGAAGCGTTGTCGGCAACCGTATCTTGAATTCTTATTTTCCAGTCATGGATGCGCGAGTCGACGATTTCGAAACAGGCCGCCACGCTTTCCGTCGCTGCCAGCACCTGCGCCGGCGTAATCCCGGGGCCGCGCAAATCGTGTTTCAGGTAAAACACGATTTCCCCTTCGGCACGCGGCTGTATCAGCGTATCCATGGCGATCGCGCTGCCATCTTCGTAGTGCATGCCGGACAGCAGGATGCCAAAATCCGGCTGATGCACATCCAGCATTTGTTGCACCACCTTGCTGGTGACGCCGATTTTCTTGCCGATGACATACTCGCCCTGTTCGATGCGGCGCGCCACCATCCGTTGCTGGATACGGTAGGCGTCGTCTATCGTCAGCGTTGGTACGCGCGAGGTCAACGGCGCCAGCGTTTTTCGCATGCGCCAGGCGTCATACAAGCCATCGCCCAGGGCATCAAGTTCTGCATAATTCATGAGTGTTCACTACCATAGTCGTGTTGCAGCAGATGCACTGCAAAACGCCGGCCAGCGGCCGGCGTCGTGATGCGGCTACATCTGTCGGATTATCAAGCTCATACCCCGCAAACGGTCAGCCCGCAATCTCACAGGCCGGACTGTCTGGCCGCATCCGGGGTGTAATCGGATGCTTTCAATTCACCGGAGTTGATTTTGGCCGGTTTCGCCTGCTCGTTGGCCAGGCGGTCGGCCAGGTAGGCTCCCGACTGCAGATCGTGATACAGCGCTACCCGCACGTGATATCCCTGCAAGTCATAGGCATAGACCAGGTTCACCATCGCGACGCGCCAGAGTTCCCCGCGTGAATCGTAGTTGTCCGCCATGACCGAGTTCCAGCTATCCTCGTCGACATACATCACGCGCTTGGCATACTGGTGACGCACGCCCTGCTTGACGGTGCCTTCCAGCAGCCAGACACGATGCAACTCATAGCGCATCAGATCCGGATCGATATGGCCTTTGGTCAGCATCTCGGCATATTTCACCTTCGGATCGTCAAGCTTGTAGGCGTGGTACGGAATATAGATTTCCTTCTTGCCCAGGATTTTCCAGTCATAGCGTTCAGGTGAACCATTAAACAACCGGTCATCATCGACGGTACGGAATCCGCCGGCGCCATTCGGCATGTCGAAACCGTAGCTCGGCAACTGCCGTACACGCCGCGTGCCAGGGCTGTACTGCCACGACAGCCGTGGATGATTGGCGAAATCGGTGGTTTCATTACCGACGATGATGGTGCCCTTGTCGCGATCCGGCACCAGCGTAGTAACGTTGAAATAGTTCGACGGCCCACTGAATTCTTTGCGGTCCAGACTGAGGTTATTGATCGGCGCCAGGATCTTGTAGCTGACCCGGCCCCAGGCGATATTCCCTTCCGGATACACCACTGCCTGATCGTATGTCGCTATCTCATTGGTGGCGCGATATACCGTCTGGGTATTCCACAACAATTCGATACCCGATTTCGGAATCGGGAAAGCCGGTCCGCCAAATGCGCCTTTCAAGTTCAGGCCATCGTCGGCCAGTGTCGCCGATGCCGCGTTGTCCTTGACGTTGGCAAGCACCTTGTCGGGGTAGCGGAAGTCACGGTGACTCGGATAGACCGGCATGCGGAATGTCGCCGGATATTTCTTGAACATGGCCTTTTCGCCTTCGCTCAGACGGCTTGCATACTGCGCCATGTTTTGGGCGGTAATCGTAAACAGCGGCTTCTCGGTACCATATGGGTCAGGATAAACTTTGCCGGTACCTGAGAAATTCATCCCCGGCGGCGCACCCAGCCATTTACCCGAATACGGCGGGATCGTGCCATCTTTATTGCCTTCCTTTTCCGCGCCCATTGGTGTCAGCGTGGTACCCAGGGATTTGATTTCATCCGCGCTGAGCTTGGCCCAGGTGGGATTCGCCATGACCAGCGCGCCGGCAGATATCGCGGTCAGCGCGATTTTTTGCATAAACGTTTTCATTTAGTCCTCAATTCTTGAATTGCTTGGAACACAAATTACACAAACTCAGACATCAACCGACGTCAGAAGCTGTACTTGACGTTAAACGTCACATAGTCACGGTCCGCGAGCGGCCGCGTAGTGGCATTGGCGCCGCCCAGGTAGGCGTTATATGCCAGGGACACTTGCAGATTGCTCAGATACTTGAAGTTGGCGCCGACGCTCAGGCGGGTATCACCCTTCCCCGTCAGGCTGCCGAAGCTGCCTGCCACCGCTGGCGTGCCATTGACCACCTGCTGAAACGTCACCGGCACATCCAGATCCCAGCCGCTGAACACGTTGTTGTAGCTTGGTGTCCATGCCAACGTATAAGCCCAGGACGATTTGGTATTGGTCAGTTGGTCGAACTGAGCCCCTCCCATGGCAACCTTATCGACACTCAATACCTGATGCACCGCGACTTCAGCCGTCAACACCATAGAGTCTGCAATCGGCGTTTTCTCAAACAGCTTGATCGCCGACAGCTGGCCCTGCCACGATTTGGAGCGGCTTGCGGTTGGTCCCGCCGGTGCATTCACCAACACCGGCGCACCATCGCGATAACTGATTTCGCCGGCGACGTTGTAGCCACCTAGCTCAGTCGAAAAAGTAGCGCCCGCCAGTTTGATGTTGTCGAAATATTTGATCTGATAAGTGACCGGCAGGTTTTGAAACGCCGGCGGCAGCAAAGCTGAGGTAATCGGCGGGATGACGCCATTCCCCGGATACAGTGTGGCAATCCCGAAATTAGTGACGACGGTAGGATTCTTATCGTCGTAATGCAGGTAGTACAGGCCGTACTCGGTTTTTTCACTCAGGCGGAAACGCGTGCCGATACCCCATTGGCCGGTGTTTTTCGGCTTGATATCAGGTCCGCGTGTGGCAATCAACGCGTGTGGCAAGCCGGGCAATGCAGCGCCAGCGGGGAAAGCCAGCAACGGATTCGCCAAAGTATAGATGCGGTCGGCGCCAGGACCGATCATGTCTGCGGTACTGAAATAATCGCCTGCAGGCGACAGTTCGGTCGGCTTATATTGGTACTGGTAATAGCCCAGCAAACTTACCTTGTTATTGATCGCCCACTGGCCTGAAATCTGCCCGGTCGGCAGCAATATGTCCTTGACCTCCGCGCCCGGCACATTGGCCTTGGTGGCATCTGCCGGTGCTTGCGCGCCGGCGATATTCGGGAAGTACAGGGACTCGCCCCATTGCACCACTTGCTGCCCGGCCCGGACATTCAGCTTGGTGCCGGCCAGGTTGAAATCGCCGTAACCATAGGCGTCGAGCAAGCGTATGCGCTGCCCGTCGTAATCGCGTGCGCCGTCGGTGAACTGGTTGTTAGGTCCGGATTTATTGACAGTGCCTGGCGAATTATTTGCATTCAGGGTGTTGTACGCATTGTCGTAAAACATGCTGCCGCGCGCAAAGAAACCCAGATTGTCGTGCTTCAGATTCCCTTCCAGCAAAACGCTGATCCGATTGGTCGTCAGGCTGCCTTTCCTGAAATTGCGGTCGCCGTCGTCGCCGTTGATGGTGCTCGGCAAGCCGGATGCACCGATCGGGCCGTTGATGATGGCGTCCGACGGATTTTTGGTGCGAACGCCAACGCCATAGTTAATCGTCGCGGCGTAATCGAGAGTGGTGTTATCTCCCAGATCCACGGTACTGCCCGCAAATGCCGATTGCGCGCAAGCCATCAATAGTGCGGCTTCCGTGAAACGCCGCACTGTCTTCGGCTTTTGGGCCGCTCGAGTTCTCTTCATGTCCCTTGTCTCCATGGTTGTTATTGGATTGCACCTGGCGGCGTGAACTCCACTTTGTTCGACGCCACGTTGTTCGACACATGCACGCACGTTAGATTTTTTTTGCGTCGATTCAGTGTCTTTTTTTGAGGCGCTGCGTACATCGTTTAAATGGACTACATTTTTCACTTAGTCGTTTCGAACCATTTAAACCATTCTGAAAAACCACAATCAAGCGCTGCGCTGGACGTTGGCAGCTGCCAAAAACGCGGGGCGTTCGCCGCCGCCGTCAAGCACCAGGTTGGTGCCGCTGACGTAGGCCGCAGCGGGCGACGCGAGGTACAGGCAAGCCGCTGCGATATCCTCAGGCATTGCCAGCCGTCCCAGAGGAATGGTGGAACTGATGGCGGCCAGGCCGTCGGCATCGCCATAATGCTGGTGCGATTCTTCCGTCAGCACCAATCCCGGACTCAGCGCCACCACGCGCACCTTGGGCGCCCATTCGATGGCAAGCGAGCGCACCAGGCTTAACACACCTGCTTTAGCAGCGCCGTAGACCGCAGTGCCCGGCGACGGGCGTATGCCGCTGACACTGCCGATGAAAACAATCACGCCGCCATCCTGCTCTTGCATCAACGCGTTGGCGCGCTGTGCCAGATCCAGCGGCGCGGTCAGGTTCAGGCTGATGATCGCTTCATTGAAGCGCGGCGAGGCGTCTGCAGCCATCACATGCGGGCTGCCACCGGCGTTGTTGACCAACACATCGAGCCGTCCGAAGCGCTCCTTGATCGCGGCGAAGACTTCTTGCATTTGCGCGCCGTTGCGGACATCGGCGGCAAAGAACAACGCCTCCCTGCCGGCAACCTGCAGCGCTTGCAGCGGTGGCTGGCGCCCGCAAATCACCACCGTTGCGCCCTGCGCCATGAATGCTTCTGCAATACTCCGGCCGATGCCTCGGGTTCCCCCGGTAACCAGCACCACTTTGCCGGCATAGTCAACTGCGCTACTCATTCGAATCTCCCGCTTAAATCTGCATGGTAAGCAAATGCGGCAGCTAATACATAGTCTGAAAAGACGATGTAGCGATGTGTCATCGCAGCCATGATCCAATGACCCAATCAACATTGACCATCGGACCTCGACATGACACAAGCTTCCCCTATCCCAGTCGGCAAGCAGGTAGTGCTGGACAAGGACATGACAATCCACTATCACGATAGTGGCAACGACAGTGGCAACAACAGTGGCAATGGCGACAATATCGTTGTATTCCTGCATGGCAGCGGTCCTGGCGCCAGCGGATTCAGCAATTTCAAGCAGAACTATCCAGTCTTCGCGGAACAAGGCTATCGGGTCATCGTTCCTGATTTGCCTGGTTATGGCCTCTCCTCCAAGCCCGAGGATAACGAATACATACTGGATTACTTTGTCGGCGTCCTGCATCAGTTCCTGCAAATAACCGGCATCAACCGTTGCACCCTGGTCGGCAATTCCCTGGGCGGCGCGATTGCCTTGAAATATGCGCTCGACTATCCGCAGGAAGTCGCAAAACTGATATTGATGGCTCCCGGCGGAGTAGAAGAACGCGAGACGTATTTCCGCATGGAAGGCATCCAGAAAATGATGGCGCTGTTCACCGGCCGCCAGCTCAACGCCGTCACCATGCGCGAACTGATGTCCTTGCTGGTGTACGACACCACGCATATCACCGACACCCTGATCGCCGAACGGCTGCCGGTCTGCGACCTGCAGCCGACAACGGTGCTGTCGACGATGCGGGTGCCGAACATGATCGAGCGGCTGGGCGAGATTGCCTGTCCGGTGCTGGGTTTCTGGGGCACCGACGACAAATTCAATCCAGCTTCAGGCGCCATGAAAATCATGGAGCATTGCCGCGACGCGCGCATGTTGCTGATCAACCGCTGCGGCCACTGGGTGATGGTGGAACATCGGGAGACCTTCAATCGCCTGTGCCTGGAATTTTTAGCCTCCAAGATCTAACCTCCTGACGTCAATTCGCCGGTTTGCCATTCGGTAATCGCTGCCCTGGAAAAGAAAAGGAAAGAAATGAAATTCTCACTGATCTACGAAGCGCAGATGGTGGATATCTCGCGCCAGAATGAGGCAAAGGTTTTCCACGACACGATAGAGCAATGCCTGCTCGCAGAACAGCTTGGTTTCGATATTGTCTGGGCGGTCGAACACACTTCGCTCAGCCAGTATTCGCATATGTCTGCGCCGGAAACATTTCTCGCATTCCTGGCCGGCCGCACTACCCGTCTTGGCATCGGCCACGGCGTAGTTTGCCTGCCGCATCGCATGAATCATCCTATCAAGGTGGCCGAACGCATCGCCACGCTGGATATTTTGTCGCGCGGCCGTCTACATTTCGGCATGGGTAAAGGCGGCACGCAGCAGGAGGCTGGCGCTTTCGGCGAGAAACTGGAAAATCTCGGCCCGCAAATCGAGGAATCGATGAAGATCATCCCGCAGATGTGGCGCGACGGCGAGTTCTCCTACAAAAGCGCTACCACCGGCCTGGACATTCCCCCACGGCCTATTCATCCCAAGCCCTATCAGCAACCGCACCCGCCCATGTACATGGCTTGCACCCGCCATGAAACGCTGGTGGCGGCGGGTAAGCTCGGGCTGGGCGCGCTGGTATTGGGCTTCGGCGGACCGGACGATATCCGCAAAAAGGTAGCTACCTATCAGGAAGCCTTCGGCAGCCGCAAGGCCGCCGACCAGATCGGCGAATTCGCCACGCGCCACGTCGCAGCGCTCTGCCCCGCTACCGTTCTCGACGACGCCGAACGGGGTAAACGGATTGGCGTGCGCGGCCAGCGTTTCTTTGCCGAGTCGCTGGCACGCTGGTATCAAAACGGCCCTGAACCACAAGTCGACGACCTGGAAGCCGAGCAAACCATCGAGATCATGAACCAGTCGCGACAACAGGTCGAAGCCTATCTCGGCCAGGAAAAGATCTCTTACGGCACCGAGGCTACCGGTTTGTATAACGCTGAACACGCCTATGGCAGCGCTCAGCAATGCATCAACTATGTGCAACAATTGATTGACGCCGGCGCTGACGAAATCCTGTTCCTGGTGCAGATGGGAACCGTGCCCAGCGAAGTCCAGCTGGAAACCATTCGTCAGATCGGCACCCATGTCATCCCGCATTTCCGCGCTTTAGCGGCGGCGCAATAAATTTATCGACCAGAACAACTTTCGGAAGGAATTATCTTGATCAAGACCATGATGAAGCAACTGTTGAACGCCATACAATCAGATGTCACGCCGGAGCAGGTCAGCGGCGCGGTAAACGCCTATCTGGATAGCTGGCGCAATGGCGATAGCGAGGCGCGCGCCGCCTTGTTTTCCGACAATGCACGCGTCGAAGATCCGGTCGGGGTTCCTGCCATCGAAGGCAAGCCGGCGCTACTCGCCTTCTGGCAGCGCGCGGCCGCCTTCCCGACCAAATTTACACCGACGCTGGAAAGCATCGTAGTCTGCGGCAATGAGGCGATCGTGCACTTCTCCATGCATATCGAAGTCGTCGGCGCCGCCCAAGGAACCTTGCAGATAATCGAAAATTTCAAGCTCGACAAAACAGGAAAAATTGCCGGGTTACGTGCATTCTGGGATGAAAAATCCGTGTCCTGAAAATTTTTCCGTTCATGCAAAGAAAAAATGCCGCCGATAATTTCGGCGGCATTTTTATTTTCAGCAGCTGACGACTAGCCTTACGACTGGCCTTACGAATGCGTCTCGCGTATCCCCATGGTCGCCACACTATTCAACAGTATCCGCACCAGCTCGGTCTGGCGGGTAACGTCCGTTTTTGAAAAAATCGCCCGTAGATGCGCGCGTGCGGTATTGCGCCTGATGCCCAGTTCGATGGCGGCGTCTTCCAGCGACAATCCATTCGCCAGTTGCATCGCCAGGTTGGCCTCGGCCGGCGTAAAGTTGAACAGCTGGCGCACTATTTCGTGCGGCGCCTCGGCCTTGTGCTCGGGATCGCGGATATAGATAATCGCCGCCGGCCGGATTTTCCCTTCCGACCATTCGCTCGGCGCCACACTATGCACGACTACGCCAAGATTGCGCTTGCCGGAATTGCGCACCACCGAAATGGCATCGACTACCGTTGCCGTCTTCTGATTGCCATGGCGGCCTAGCGCCGCTTTGATCAGTTTCTGCAATTCACGGTTGTCCGCAGCGTGGGTGGCGTGCGGCATATTGCTGACGATCCGTATGCCGTCACCGGCTTGCAAGATGACGTCGGCCTGGCGATTGGTTTGCAGCACCCGCCCGTGCTGATCGAGCATCACGGTGCCAACCATCAATCGGTCCATGGCGCCGGCATACAGCTTGCGTTCGGATTCGACCAGATCCAGTTTCCCGTGCAGCGTTATGGCGCGCTTGAAGTGCGGCAACAGCATGCTGCATAGCGCCTTGTCGCGCGCCGAAAAATCCGGCACGTCGCGCGGCCGGCAAACCCGCAAGCGGCATTCACCGCCATCCTCCAGCACGATATCGGCGCCCATCAGCCGATGCACGTTGACCGGATAAAGAAACTCCTGGTAGAACGGCATCGCCACCCAACGTTCTTCGTCAACGATTTCGTTGATGGTCACCATTTTATCGGACGGCAATCCGACAAACGGATCCATCGCGTAAAAATGGCTGTTGTAGGAAATCAAGCCTTCCGTGGTGGTATCACCGACATTGATCATCAAGCCATGATCGCCGGCACGCGGCGAACGCAGGATCAAGGTGACGTAATTGGCGGCGAACTCTGTACGCATCCGCAGCATGCACTTTTGCCACGGGATAGATTCTAAAAGACCATCATAGACTGCACCAACCAACTCACTGTATGTCTCCAACGGAAAAATTGCTGTCGCATTTTTCATAGTTATAGTATCCGCATCAAACAACATCCAGACCATGTCTGGATCATTTGCAGCTCACGCTGAAATACCCGATCAAGAGGCGGTCAAGTCAAAAATACCGTGCGGAATCGATAGCAAAACCACCGGCTTTGCCAGGTACATGGTCGTCAAATCCGATCTTATTGTGCCAGATTTTGACATCGTCACGAAAGGGATATTGCGCTGACATGACGAATTGACATAAGGCCTCGCGCCGATAATTTTTGCTTGATATCCAGCATTCCACATCACCGCAACACGATGCATTTATTTGCTGTATCAATCCGTGTATCAATCCGCAAAATGTGACGAATTAGCAATACCTTGCATCCCTTTGCAACTGCAGGACAAAGTACGAGCCTTGGCGCGGATTGACATCGTCCTTACGGACGATGCAATGCATGACGGCTATGCGGATAGTGAGGGCATAACATTTCTCATACCGGAGATTCTTCATGCCCTCATCATCGCGTTGCGCCGTGATCACCGGCGCCGCCAGCGGGATCGGCCGCGCCATCAGCTATGCCTTGGCGAAACGAAACATCAATCTGGTGCTGGCGGATATTGACGAGGACGGCTTACGCCAAAGCGCCGCGCATATCGCCAAGGCAGCCCCTTCAGTCCGTATCTCGATACTCAAAACCGATCTATCCAGAGCAGAACAGATTACGGCATTGAGCGAGCACGCCTTCGCCGCTTTCGGCCAGGTCGACTGGCTCTACAACTGTGCCGGCACGCTGGTCAGCGGCCGCAGTTGGGAGCTGGACGAAGCGCAGTGGGCAAAGGTGCTGGACATCAATCTGTGGGCGGCGATCCGCACCGCTCGCGCCTTCGTGCCGCGCTTCATAGAACAAGGATCTGGTCACATTGTCAATATCGCATCCCTGGCCGGCTTGCTGGTCGGCCCCTGGCTTGCGCCTTACACCGTATCCAAGCACGGCATGGTGGCGTTGAGCGAAACCATGCAGCAGGAATTCAGCGCACTGAAGCTGCCCTTGAAAATCTCGATTGTCTGTCCGGGCCCGGTCAATACCGGCATCTGCCGCGATATCGTCCCGGCTCAGGACGATCCGCAAGTCGCCGGCAGCAACGATTTTTTGCGCAACATGATCAGCGCCGGCATGCATCCCGACGAACTGGCCGACATTGTCCTGGCTGGCGTCGACGCCGACAAGTTCTGGATTTATCCGCACGCGGCGATTCTCAAGCCCGCGCTCAGGCAGCGGATGGAAACCCTGCTGGCGGTTGAATAAGCCGCCGTTGCCCCCCTCTCCGCCCCCCCTCTTACCTTTTCTTTCCGGAGCATCAATGACCATTGATCCGCAAGCCCAGGCGATTCTGTCGATGTTCGCCGCCATCCCTCAACCAGACTTTGCGACATTGCAGGCGAGTGACTACCGGGCCATGATCGCCCAGCAAAAACTGCCCCCTTCCAATGAACTCGTAGCGCAGATTGCCGATCGCGTCATCACCGGCCCCGGCGGCCCGCTGGCGCTGCGTCTGTATCATCCAAAGCCGGGCGCAACGTTGCCGGCAATCCTGTTTTTCCACGGCGGCGGCTGGGTTGACGGCGATCTGGAATCGCATGACAACCTCTGCCGCCGCCTGGCCAATCTGAGTGGCTGCGCCGTAATCGCGGTGGATTACCGGCTGGCCCCGGATGCGCCCTTCCCGGCAGCGCTCGACGATGCGCGCGCCGCGTTGCAGTGGCTGCATGCACATGCCGGGGAATGCCAGATCGATCCGCATCGCTTGGCAGTCTGCGGCGACAGCGCAGGTGGCAACCTGGCCATAGCGTGCACCTTGATGGCCCGCGATCCGGCACAGAATCTACCGCGAATTTCACACCAATTGCTGTTTTATCCAGTCATCGACGCCGCCTGCGATACACCCTCGTTCGACAGCTACGCCAGCGGCTACCTGCTTACGCGCGACATGATGCAATGGTTCTGGCGCCAATACCTGAAGCATCCGGCGGATCGCCAGAACGGCCATGCGGTTCCGGCTCAAGCCGTCGATCTGGCCGGCCTGCCTTCCGCCACCATCATTACCGCACAATGCGATCCCCTTGCCGACGAAGGCGCGGCCTATGCCAAGCGCCTGCAGCATGCCGGGGTGCCGGTCGAGTTCAAATGCTGGGATGGCGTATTTCACGGTTTTGCCAGCATGACGGGCATGATGCAAGCCGCCGACGATGCGCTGGTGCTAGGCGCAAATGCGGTCAGCCGGGCGCTCGGCCATCAGGATTGACCTCAGCCAGGGCGACAAGCGGGCTGAATTAGCGATCAGCTGTCCGGTGTCGTTTTGGCAAGCAATAAATAATCAGGCGAATAGTCTATTTGGACGAGGTCAAGGCAACGGGATATGTGGAAGATGCAGTAAAGGCAGTACCAAAAGTAGCAGATAAAAGCACGGCAAAAAGCCGGCAAAGAACTAGTTTCCAGGAATCAATCTTGGCAGACATAGGAGACAATCATGAACTACCGCACCGCGCATCGGTCTGGAGCGAACAAGTTTCAGAGCCATGGCAGCATGGCTGGCAAAAATGCTTCCCACCCTCGCAGGACCGCCAGATTATTTCGTCTTATCGGCTGCACCTTGTTCGTTCTGGCCGGCCTCGGCGGACTGGCACTTGCCGTACAGCAATCTGCGACAGCGCTGGAACAGGCGCAGAATTCCGAACAATATCCAAGCTACCGCGGCAATGTCTGGGCCATGCTGCAGTTGCACGGGCGCTAGGCAGTCGCACAGGTAGAGTAGAGCAGCGCGGAGGCGCCCGCTGCGCCTCCTGCGGGCGCCTCCAAAACCGCTTACTCGACCAGCGCCGGATGGGCCTGTGTCGGCCCGCCCAACATTTCACGATACGACGGCGGCTGCTTGCCATCCAGATCGCGTATTCCGTATTCCAACGCCAACTCAGCCCCGACCAGCACTTGCCCGGATTTATCCATCATGCGCGGATCGCGATACAACGCATCCACCAGCATGCCGGTAAACTGCGGGCTCTCGGCATACGGCGCAAATGCCGCATATTTATCCGGTTCACGCTCCCATACACCGAGCGTCCGTTCAGTTCTGAGCGGCCCCATCCAGAGCGATACCGCGGCCACGTTATGCGCACGTAGATCAACCGCCATATCCTTGGCGAATTTATCGACACCGACCTTCTGCGCACCGTAAGCCGGGCCGTGCATATAACAACTGGCGCCGTAGGACGACGTAAAAGCGATCAACCCCTTGCCGCTGGCGATCAGCAAAGGCGCAGCGTAATAGCTCGCCACATAACCCGAGCGCAAACCGACATCCAGGATATCCACCAGGTCCAGCGACTTCTCCCAGAAACCGCCGCGCTGGATTAACTGATCATGAATAAACGCAGCATTATTAACCAGGATATCGAGCCGTCCCGACTCGCGCCCTACTCTCTCGAACAAGGCTGCAACCTGAGCATCGCTAGCGTGATCGCACACTACCGGGATTCCGATGCCGCCGGGTGCATCGATCTCCTTTGCGGTGGCATATATGGTACCTGGCAACGCAGCGTCACCTTCCTGCTGTGAACGGCCGGTAACGTACACGGTAGCCCCGGCAGCGCCGAGTGCCAGCGCGATGCCCTTGCCGGCCCCGCGCGAAGCGCCGGTGACAACGGCGACGATATTCGAATGTTGAGCGGTCATGCGGTCTCCTGTTTTGTCATGTTGGTTTGCACAATACGCATTGGCTAAGATTGGTCCAAGCAACAGCTACGCCGCACCATCATTTCATCGCAAGGCGCATACGCCATCGTCCGAAGAGACTAAAACCCGATTGCACCGAAGTCGTCGTCCATAGAGACGATGCAGGACATGGCGGTTCTTTCTATTCTTTGCAGACAGCCCCCGCTGCGACACCAAGACAAAAGGAAAACTGCATGGATCTGAACGCATTGGAAGCACGTTTAACCCGCATGGAAGACATCCAGGCCATATGCCAGCTCAAAGCCGATTATCTTCTTTGCTGCGACCGGAAAGATCCGGAAGGGATGCGCGCATGTTTTATGGAAGGTGAAGTAGTCATCGATTACGGCGTCGTTGGATGTTTCACGCATCGCGATCAACTGGTCGACGTATTCGTACGGCTTGGCTGTCATCCGCACATCGTCGAGATGCACCATGGCGTCAATCCGCAAATCGCGATATTGGAGCAAAACCTGGCACGCGCCAGCTGGGGCTTGCATTACCAGCAAATCGACACGATCAAGAAAACCGTGACGCAGTTGGGCGCATTTTACGAAGACGAATATCGGAAGATTGAAGGCGAATGGAAGATCAGTAAGACTCGGTGCAATGTGATGTCGACGATGGTGATTGATATTGCCGATGGCGCTGCCAGGATTTTGTTTGCTGGTGGGCCTCCGGCTCATCCGGTGAAAGGTTAAGGTTTGTACTTCGTGGTCCGTTAAAAGGGGTCAGACTCTGCCCCCTTTTAACTACTACTCGCGGCTAACCGAACCCATCCTTGCAGCAACTTATTTCGACGCCACCAACTCGTGGTAAGCACCCAGCAGCTCAGCCACAGTAGCAAAACCATCGATCCGCAACCACGGCTTCCCGGGCGCAGCACGTAGCAGAGTCACCGGATTATGGTTCATCTTGTCGCCCCGATAGACGTCAAAGGCACGCTGCGTCGCGATACTCGCCGCCACCGTCCCGGTGTAATGCTGCCACTCAGGCCCAGCCCCGTATTTTTTCGCATACTCCCGCAGCCGCGCAGGCGTATCCTGCTCAGGATCGATCGAGATCGATACCATATGCACTTTGTCGCGATCGCTACCGAGGTCGCTCTGCAATTGCGACAACGTCTGACTGATCATGGGGCAGATCGAGGTACAAGTGGTGTAGATAAAGGTCAAAATCACCGGCCGCCCGTCATTCAGCTCATTGATGAGCGACACCGCTTTGCCATCTTCCCGCACCAGCGACACCTGCGGCAACGTGTAATCCACCGTCGAGCGCATGATCTCCGACATCATGTGATGATGGTGGGCATGCGGATCTGGTGCGTCCACAGCCGCCATTACAGCCGACGCGCCAGTGGCGGCCGCAAGAGCAGCCGGCGCAATCATCCCGGCGGCCGTCAGCACCAAGGCGCCGGACAAGGATTTAATGACTGTTTTCATGATAATCGCTCCCAAAATTGGACTAACGAACTGCAATTTCATACGACTGCACCTCATCGCGCCGCTACGGCACGGTCCAGTCGCCGTCAGCGACCAGCCGCACGCCGTCAGGTTCGGCGAAATGGACGATATACCCTCCCTTGGAGGCAAAACGCTGACCCGACGCCAGTGTCAGGCGCGGATAGTAGCCGGTGAGGATCCTGCGTTCCAGCATGTCCTCGATACGCTCGACCAGATAGTCGCCGACAAACGTATCGACCATGTGGCTCAGCGTCTCTGCCAACAGGCCGCAGGCAAGGTAAGTGTCCGCCTGCACCTGCTCCGCCACCACCGGAATATGCCGGATCGCGAACCAGCCGAAAGCGTAGTCGACCCGGTAACGCCGGCGCTCCGGCAGATCGACCGGATAGGCCAGGCGTGTACTGCTGCGCCAGCCCGGCGGCAACGGCGCGTGCTCCAGCCCGCCCATCAGCCCCGACATGAACACCGCAGTCGAAGCTGCCGGCGCCGGTGCCCCGGCAAGCGCCGCGATATCAGCGGGGCGTAGCCACAAGACCAGCGCGTCCGTGCTTGCGGTCCCGTGCAATGCTTTGGCAACGCTCTCGCCGGGCGCCAGCACACGGCTTGATACCGCAATGCCACGATGCTGCAGCGCCATGGCGAGTTCCTTGGCTCCCGATTCTCCGCTGTCGCCGGCGCGATAGATCTGGCGCACACTCTTCGCCCGCTTGCCGTTGCCCGCGTCGAGAATTCTTTTCGCGATCAGTTCCGCTTCCAGCAAGACGCCCTTGGAGAGATACAAAGAGTAGAAGTCGCGGTCGCTACCGACCGGCGCTTCGACATTCGGAAAGAGACAAGGTACCGCCTCATGCTCGCAGAATGCATGGATCGGCGCCCAGGTCTTGCCGCCCAAACCCGACACCACCGCAAACACCGGCTCTGCGGCAAGATGTTGTTTCAGCTGCTCCTCCCAGGTTGCAGGCGGACCGCTCAGCTCCCAGACGTGCAGCTGCCAGCGCCGATTCACCATGAACATCATTCTGCGCGAACTGCGCAAGGGCGGCGTGGCGCCGAGCGGGAAGGCATTCTTGTCGGTAAAATATTGTTCCAGCACGTCTAGCATGCCACGCCGTTTCACCGGGTCCGCATCTGGCGTAATGATGGTGGCAAAGTGCAGCACCGTATCCGCGACCCCGCGCATCCGATGTTGATCGAGACGCTTCAGATAGGCGATCAGCGCTGCCATGTCGGCGTCGTTCAGCGCGAATTGCGGCATCAGGTAACTGAGCGGCTTGCCTTCCGAGTTGAGACCGGCGCGGATCGCTCTGGCGATGGTTTCATCGGTGTATGGCTCGCGATCTGCGCGGATACCGTCAACATAAGGCAGGTCGAGATCCTCCATGTTTTTTGCACGCGGATGGAACAGATAACGGCCGGTGATCGGCGGAATGGTATCGCGGCCGGCTTTGGCGCCAAGGCCGCTCGAGCGATGGCAATTGATGCAGGCCGCAGCCGCGCCCTGCAGGCGGACGCCGGCTTCGCGGGTAGCTTCAAGCGGCGCACCCGAACCCTGTATGCCCTGCCGGAAGATCGCTGCGCCGACGTCTGCGGGCGAGCCGCTGTTGACCGCGCTGTTGACCTCGCTGTTGATCTCATTTACGGGGACAACCGCAAGGGGCGCAGCCCACAGCGAGTTGACACCGGACAGCAGCGCAAAAAAAAGCGCAAGCACCAACACTCCAGGCAGCCGTGCTTGCGCAACAGCCACGTCATGGAGAAATATTCTTACTCCTGCCTTGCCTTCGCTGTCACGCAGCCACGGAGTCGGCCAGATGGACTCCGCCATCGTCCTCGGCAGGTGGGCAGCCATGGCTAGCGATCCGGCCGGCCTGATCCGCGGGCTGCCTGAAAATTATCGGCGCCTATCGACACCGTATTGTTGCGTCCCTGTGTACCGGGTTTGGCGAATCTCCAGTCTTCCATAGGCGGATTAAGTGCGATCTTTTCGATCACAAGCTTATTCCTGGGTTGGGTCGCGCCCACTCCGGTTTCAATAACAGCCGGAATCTGCAATCCTTCGACACTGCGATAGTTGCGGTAAAACACCGATATCGTCGCCGGCTGGCCCATGGCGCTACGGGTCTCACGGTCATACTTGACATCTAAAAAAGTCTCGGCATCGACCCACATGCGATGGCTCGCCCCGGACGGCAACCTGACGTTCAGCCGATAAGCCTTATGCCCCTCGATGTCATCGATCCCTTCCAGGCTGACGGCAATCCCTTTGGCCTGGTAGTCGATGAGTGGACCGTCGATGACCTGTTCCTCATGCGCAAATTTCTGCTCGTCGGGCGTGTAGGGCTGCAGATCCGGCTTGCCGTTGCGGTTCGGACGCAACTTCCAGCCATGGGTGCCGTCATAGACGCGCACCGATACCTGATTGAGCACCGTAATTTCAAAACGCGTCTTATTGGGACGTTTCAGCTCGAGCACAAATGGCAGAGTCGGCACAGCAACATTCCCACTCTCCACATGCCCGACCCAGATCATGGTCTGGATCTTGCGCCAGGCATCCGCCCCGCCCCTCGCAGCGGCGTTCTTCTCGACGATCTGCGCCGCGCTCAAACCTGGTTCGCTGCTTTGCGCCACCGCCGGCTCTTGCGCAAGGGCGAGCGCAAACAGACCCGCCGAAATGTAAGCGGAAAACGTCCACCGTGCTATCCGATTTGAAGGCGGGTTCATAGTCGACCATCCCTTATTGGCTGGATACCTTGGCTACGGTCAACTGCGGTTTCGCAAACATCGCGTCAGTCGTCGGTGGATTCACGGTCACATGCTGAATGTTTATCTTGTGGCTAGCCTTGGCGCCGGTGACGATCGTCTCCAGGACGTACGGCACGGTCAGCCCGTTTTCAGTCTTGTAATCGCGGTAGTAAATGGCGACGTTGTGCATCCTGCCATCCAGTTTGCGCGGTTCGCCATCGATTTTCAGTTCCAGGAAACTCTTGGCGTCGATCCACAAGTGCCGCTCGACGTGGTCTTTCAAGGTCAGCTTCAGTTTGTAGGCGCTATGTCCCTCCACCGCTTCCATGCCCTGCGACTCAACCGTAGTGCCCTTGGCGACGTAGTCAATCAACGCACCGTCCAGCTCGGTCCATGCGGCGGCCGACTTGGCTTCGGCAGGAGTGTAAGGCTCGACGTCATTGCGGCCCAGGAAGGGCCGAACCTTCCAGCCTTGCGTGCCGTCGTAGACCTGGACTGCGGTTTGCTCCTGGAAACGCAGCTCGAAGCGGCTCTTGTGCGGCCGCTTCATGGTCATCACGAACGGCAACGACGTCTCCTGCTTGCCGCCGACATCGATTTTCCCCGACATGCTCATGCTGTTGACCGCGCGCCAGGCTTGCAGGCCGCCGCGCGCCGCCACATTCCTTTCGACGATCTGCGCCGCGCTTAAGCGGCCCGCCGGGGCGGTATCGGTGGCTGCGGCTTTGGTGGCTGCGGCTTTGGTGGCTGCGGTTGCTGCAACTACCGTGGCGGGCGTGGCCGTCAGTGACGCCAGGCCAAAGGCCAGCATGAGAATCCGGTTCATGAGTGCATCCTCCTCAGCTTATCTAGCTTAGTTCAACCACCGCAGATCGCTCGCAGGTGATCATTCAACCAGCAGTCCATCGAAATGAAAGGAACCGATCATCACATTGACGCGATCCCCCGCTTTAATCAGATTACCCTTGTTGGAAAACACCATCCAGTACTCCTGGCCGACTTCCGGCGTACCGGTCTGCCGCAGCTGCCCGATTTTATCCATGACCGGAATTTGCAGCAAGGCATGACTCCTTTGCCCGAGCATGTATGGTGTCGCATTCTTTTCGCCCAGCGCTTTGGCTCTGGCGGGGTCGACAATCCGGTAACTGAAGCGAATCAGGTTGCCTGATGCGGTTCGCCGCACGGTCAGTTTGTCGACACCGCCATAAGCTTCATAGAAGGTCTTGGCGTGCTTCGGTATCTTTACCGGCTGATAGGGAGAGGATTTATTCGGCAATGAACGCGCAGCGCCCGGAGCAGCCGACGGAGTCTGCTGTCCCTGCGTAGATTGAGCCAAGGCCGCAGCGCTCCACAGGCTACACGCCAGCAGCGCCGCCATGGTCGCTAATTTCATTGTCTCTACGGACATGTTCATGTTTTTCCCTGTTGGCCACGCAGGCCATTCCTGCTCTAGTTATTTGCCGCGATGGCGCCGGCACATGCTGCAACCACGTCATCTTTCTTCGTTGCCACGAGTTGCGCGGTAATAGTTTCATAAGCCTGCTGATACACCTCGCTCTTGCGTATAGTCGCCAGGTCATCGGCAGACACGTCGGCAATCACGGGTTTCAACAGATCCTGGTACCTGGCGCTATCCGCCGGATTGATCTGGCCGCAATGGGCAACTATGGCATCCACCTGCGCCAGCGTTGATCCATCCAGCGGTGACTCGGCCGCGATCGCCAGCGAAAAGCTGGCTAACGCGCACAAAGAAGCGAGTAAATAGAGTTTCATGCTAATCCTTCCTCCCAACAGATTGCCGCCGACGATGGCCGAGAGTGTCGATCGTTCCCAAGTCACCAGCTGAAAATTCCCCGACTGCCCGCAGGAACCTCCCGCGAGCAGCATCACCTTTCACCAATTTCATCTAGCCGTTCCTGTCAAAGTCGATGTCTGCGTACCTGCCGGATCGGTTACAGATATCGTTGCATTCCTGACGCTGTTGACCGGGTCGCTCGTGCGCGGCAGGAATTGCACATTGACGATGCAAGTCGCACCCGGAGCCAGGCTTGTCACCCCCGAAAGTTGTCCGCCGGTGGCCGGGCCGCAGGTCGACGTCAATCTGACGACGGCGTAGTCAGCCGGGCTAGTGCCGCCCAGTATTCCTTGCCCGATCCCGGTGAGCGGCGCATTACCGGTGTTGGTCAAGGTAAAGGTCTGGGGCGGAGCATTTGCTGCCAGCACACCTCGCGTAGCAGACGGGCTCCACGTGGTCGGACTGAGCGTTGCGCTGACCACGCGAGCGACGCCGGTACCGGTGAGCGGCACTGGCGAACCAGAGACCGGGACGTTGGCGGCAATGGCTAGCGACCCGGTCGCGGCACCCGCTGCTGTCGGCGCGAACACCACGTTGATCGTGCAGGTGCCCCCTCCAGTCAAGGCCGTAGTGCAGGTACCGCCTGGTGTCGCCCGGGCAAAGGTGCCGGTGAAAGTCAGAGTAATGCCTGTCATGATGGCACCGCCGGTGTTGTGCAGCGTCAGAGTTTGCGCGGCGCTGGTAGTGCCGGCTACCGTACTGCCGAATGCCAACGAAGTCGGCGTCACGTTCGCGGTGGCAGTATTGACTGCCACAAACTCGACCGCGCCGATATCGAAGCCGCTACCTTGCGGCCTTGTGGTGCCAAAGAAGTCTTTGGCAGGCGCATTGGTCGACGTCCCGGTATTAATCGCCGGTGACCCCGCCGCAATGGCGTAGTTACCGAGCGGCAAACCGTAGCCTGCGCCACCCGACGCAATGGTTGCATTGGACAGAGAGAGCGGCCCGTAGAACATGTTGATCCACTGGTTGCCTTCATCCGGCGTTGCCGAAGGCATCAAGGTGAACAATGGGTTAGGCAAGACCGCATCGGAGATGCCCGGAGGTACAGCGAAGCCGTTGCCGCCACCTTCCGGCGGTACCCGCGAACCATTGCAATACTGGCTTATCACGGCTGGATTGCTGCCCAGGTTGTTTGCCCCCGGATAGTCTGCGGCGTCAGTCAGGATCGAGTACTGCGGACTGAGCGTCAATCCGGAGCTATGGTTGGCCGGCCCGGTGTCGCCGAAGGCGCCGATGTCCCAGTAGACCGCATGAGGATCGCAATAGCCCGTGTTGTGGCCAAGCTGGTTCAAGGTCGGGTTCAGTGTCACCAGGTTTTGCATGCCCTGTATCGCCGTATCGAGGCCGCCCACCGTGATATAGAACGCACGGTTCTGCCAGAACAGATTGTTAGTCATCACCGGGTTGGAGAACGTCGTGCAATTTGGCAGACCGGCAGGACAAGCCACGCTTGGCACGGTGAACGCCGTGATCAGGTTGGTGGTGTGATGCGCTGTTTCCATGCCTGCCGGTTCATATTGCGAGGTGGTGGTAGGACTGCAGGTTGTCTGGCTGCCGACTGTGGTGCAGTTCGGTGGCCCCACATTGGCCTGAGTTGCTGCGTCCGTATTGAACAGCACGCCGGCCGAAGCGGTGGTGTCATTGGAAACGATGGTGTTATTGACCAAGTTGACGCGCACGGCATCTTGCAACGAGACTCCGCCTCCGGCCCAGCCGGCAACGTTATTCGCAATGATGTTGTTGGTGACATTAACTTGATACCACGCATTCGCATTGTTTGGACTGCGTGCCACCTCGGTACCATTGATATTCTGCAGCCGCAAGCCGCCGCCTTTACCGCTTTCGGCGGTATTGCCGATGATCAGGTTGCTGTCAACCGTGATACCGGGGCCAACACCGTCGGACAGTTCAGGCGCGCAGTCCACGTCAACCACCGAGTTTTCGCAGAAAGTACCGTCCGGAGCGACACCTTGGACGATGATACCGCCGCCATAGGTCGGTAGCGTCGGGTTGTTGCTCTGGTTGAAGAGGATCCAGTTGTGCGAGATGTCGCCGTTATAGCTGAAGCCGAAATGCGCCATGCCGCCGCCGTCGCCGCTGCTCATGTTGCCGCACACCCAGTTGTAGTTGAAGTGGTAGTTGTCAGCCCCCGTACAGAAAGTGACGCCACCGGCCGACGACGGTGTGGTGGAGTTGATTTCATCGCCGTAGGAGGAGTTCAAGGTGACCGCGTTGTGATGCACGTTGACAGCGTTGTTGAAGCCGAATGGCAGTTGGGTCACTCCATCCGCAGCGATAGTTGCTTCCGGCACTTCCACCTGGCCAACGACAATACCGCCGGTGAGGGTGCCGGAATTGCCGAACACACGGTTGTTGGCGATTTCCATGTTGTGGTTCCAGCCATGCAGGAAGATGCCGCCGCCGCCTTGCGAACTGTTGTTGAAGCTGATGCCGTCGATGCGCGACGGGTTGCACAGGAAATTGCTAGGATAGGTTGTGCAATCCGCGGTGCTGGCCGTGAGCGGCGTGAAGATGCCGTTCGCGGTGAAGTTGGGGTCGGGTTGCAGGGTGCCGCCCACCAGCACGTCGCGTACGCCTTTTGCCAGCACCGTGATGCCCGCACCTTCATACGCTCCCATCAGCGTAGGTTCTATCAGGAGTTCACCCAGATTGCCATTAAAATTGGTGTCCCAGCCGATATTTGGTTCGAACGGGATCGGGTCCACCTGGCGCTGCATCGCCGCCGGACAAGTGTATTGGCCGGTCGGATCGTAGGGGTTAGTCGATGTGAGCAGGCCGCCGTTGAGCGCTACGCCAAACAGGCAGTCGACCTGACGCCGCCACGGATCCATCTTACCCGACGGATGGGTGTTGGCGTTGACCGTCACCGAGGCAGCGCCGACACCTTGCAGCCGGACCGGTTTCCACATGAGCAACATTTCGTTATAGTTGCCTGGGCCGACGATGATCATGTCGCCCGGGGTGGCGTTGTCTATCGCGCTCTGGATGGCGTTGCTCGCGGCATTCTCGCCATTGATGTATTTCGGCGTGTTACCACCGATGGTAACGGTAACCGTGTCGATCGATTTCTTGCCATTGCCGGCTGTGATCACCAGCTCGCCGCAGGTGGCCGGAAGCAGCGTGCCGCGTTGCTGAAGCGGGCAACTCGATTGCGCCGAGGTCAGCATAGGCGCCAGCACCTTGATCTGCGTATCGCTCCATGAGAGCACCGACGCATTGACGCCGCCAATCGTTACCGATCCGCTGCCCTGCGTAGCGCCGAAGCCATAGTGGCGCGTAATGAATTTCTGGTTGTACGGCGCCGTGGTGGCTGCCGGTCCGTTGTAGGCATGGTTCAGCACCGTCGCGTCTCCAGTGTTATTGATCGCGGTGACTGTCAGAACGCTACCCGCCACTTTGACCCAAGGGCCGGCGCCGCCGCTGACGGTATCGCCGGTCACCTTGGCGATGGCAGGAGTGGCGTCAGGATAGGCGCAGTCAGGCGGATTGTAGCCTTCGGCGAAGGCCGAGACCGGCACTACCGGCGTATCCATGTACTGGGTCTGTCCAGGCATGAACGGAATCTCGTAACAGAACTGGCTGTAGGCCGGGTTGTACAAAGGATCGGTGATGGTCTGGCCGGGGTGCGCCGGATCGGGGATCGGACCCGGGTCGTTCATGCAGGTGACCATCATGGTCGGAGCATAACCAGTCGGATTTGGCGGGTTGACTTGCCAGGTTGAATAAGTCAAGCCATTGAAGATGCCCCACTGGTCTGCATACACGCGGGAAATTTCGTTGCCGGCGAAATCCTTGATTGATACCGGTGCGTTGGGGACGGCGAACTTCTCGCCGAATTGCGGCGAATACGGATCGAATTCGGAAGAGAAATCGTCCAGCATGAAGCCGGTGTAATGCGCCGCGACGTGGGTTGAACTGAACACCCAGAATTTCGCCAGCACTGTCGTCTGGTTATCCAGCTGCACTTCCTTGCGGTCGCACAGGTGCCGCGAAGCACCCGCGAACGGCGCTACTTCCTGCGAGCCAGGGAACAAGCTGATATAGTCAGGCACGATGCGCAGTGCGCCGACGCAGGGCCAGAAAGCCTCGACACTGCCGGTGTCGCCTTCGTGCCGAGGGTAGGTGGTAGAACCCAGATCCTGGGTCGGATTCTGCGCATTGTTCTGGTTATAAGAAGCATTCACCGCGGCCTGGTCAGGCACGATGAAGACGTTGCCGATGCTGCCGAACTGCTGCGTTACCGGTGCAATGTAGTTGTCGCCGATGAGGATGTTCTTGTCTTCCTCTTTCACCAACTCGTAGCCAGGCGGTACGATTACTTCCACAACGTACTTGCCTGCTGGCAGCATGACGGTTCCATCGCCGCTCGGATTCGTCACGCAAATCGTGCAGTTGCTGGCGGTCGGCTTGCCGGTAGTCGGACTGGTGGCCGCCACGCTGGGGAATTTATACATGCCGTCGAAAGGCGCAGGCTGCAGCTGGTTGAAGGAGTGCATGCCGTCGTAGCATTTGAACTGGGCATGTGCAGGCAGCGCACGGTGCAGCGGATCGAGCCAATTGGTGCTGTCCTTCAGGGTAAAGAAGAAGGGGTCGGGGGTTTCCTGGCCCGGGCAGTTCATGTTGGGAACACCATCCGAGCGGAAACCTTGAGACCAATCGTCCCAGCTGCTGGTCTGGGTGGTGTCGACCAATGTCAGCGTGGCACTGCCGTCCGGAGCTGTGTTCTTTTGATACAGGTTGACGGTCACGTTCGGCACGTTCGGCGTCCACTTGGTATGGATCAGCAGCGACGGATCGTCGAATGGCCGGGTCGAGGCGTAAATCACCTCGCCCTTGATGCCACCATTCTCAGTCGCGGCGAACGGCGTCTTGCCAAACTCGATGAATGCGTTCTGGCCGATGAAACCTTGCCAACCCACCGTGACTGCCGATGGTGGACTGATGCTACCGGTGGAAGGATTGGCGGCACTGCTGCCCGGGCCGTTCTGGATTGAAAAGCCGGTGCAGTCTGCGTTGTCGCAATACACCGTGCCCGGCACTCGCTGTGCGACGGGGAGATGTGCCGTGGCCGATTCCACCGTGTTGGCAAAATTCGCGGCTATGCTCGACGCTCCTCCGCCAGGTGTACCGTCCGCAGGCCCGCCGGCATCATAGACCAGGTGCACGCCGGTCTGTTTGAAGCGCGTCGTGTCGGCTTCCACCACATACCAGTTGAACAATGGGAACACTTCATTGAACGGTGCATAGCCGTTGAGGTCGGTATTGTTGAAATAGGCAATGCTGCCATCGCGGAAGCGAACAATAGTCGGCACCAACGTCAGTCCGGGTTCGTTGGCTTGGGAGACGCCGTCGCCGTTGAGGTCGATGAAGGACCGGGTGTACAGATTGGTGTGCCATTGGAGCACAGGCAGATCGCCGACGTCTTTCACCTGATTTCCCGTCAGTAGCACCGCCGTCGAAAGGCCATCGACGATTTGGTCGTCCCATTGGTCGAATACGGTTATCCTGAAGGTACCATTGGGAAGGCCGCTGAAGCTGAACCTGCCGTCGGCGTCGCACTTGGTAAAGGCGATATCCTCACCGTCCGGATCGCCCATAGTCACATAGCATTGCGTGAAACCTAGGGAGGCGCGCGAGCCACTGCTGTACAGACTTTCGTTCGGCGGACGGCTGATGTGCAGACTGGTGATCCTTCCCTTGACCGAATTGGTGCACGAGACACCGCTACCGGAGGGGGCGGCATCACACAGCCCGGTGGCTTGCGCATTGGTGCGGCGGTCATTGATGATTTTCGGATTGGCGAAACCGATGACCACGTGGAAGCCGGCCGGTCCGAACTCTTGGAAATAGGCTGGTCCACCTACCTTGATGAAAGAATCATGGGCCTTTTGTCCATCCAGCGTGTTGGTCTGCAGCCATTCCTCCCCTCTGCCGATGCGGTCGGCTGCCGGCGTGGCGATCACACCGTATCTACCCGGCATCAGGTTGGCAATAATGGCCTGGCCGACCAGCGGCGAAGTCGTCACGCCATCCGACTCATATTTCGGACACGTCGGAATCATGCCTACCAGGCCGTCGGTCGATTTTGAAATCGGACAGGCATTGAGTCCGGTGGAAGGATCGATCATCCCCTGCAAGGAATTGGAGAGCGGCATGTTGAACATGTCGTAGCTCATCTGTCCGGTCGGGTCGCCGGTGCCGCCGGCGTCGTCCCAGAGCTTGATCTCGAAACCGCCCAATCCCGGCTCGCGGGCTGTGCCAAAGGCGTCCTGGCCGCCGCTGACGTCGAACTCACCATTGAGCGGGGCGTCATCCTCGAACACAAACACCGAGACCTTGGCGGTCGCCATTGGCGTCTGCGGCACGAGCACGTTGACCGCAGACATTGCAGGCGCGATCGGTGCGCCGCTCATGCTGTGGCCGCAGGTTCCGGTTCCGGGTGCAAAATCCGCCCCGCCCGGTCCCGACGGGCAGTCCAGAGCTATGCTGAAAGGTCGCTGCGGTCCGGTGGGGTTACTTGGATTAACCGGCTTGGGAGCGCCTGAGCCGCTAGTGAACGAGTTGCCGGCATCGCCTGGCAAAATCGAGATGTAATAATGCTTGGTCGGGTCCAGGGCAACCTGGCTGGGGTTGACTGCGACCTGCTGCACGGCAGTAGTCCGGCAAGTGCCGTTGCCGATGTCGCACACGGCCGGCATATGTGCATTGCTGACCGGGTCGAACACAGTTTGGCCCGCCTCGCAAGCGATTGTGCCGACGCAGCCGGAAGCCACCACCGGCATGTAGCTGACATGGAAGTTGGCGCCGAGGCTAGACACAGGCAGCGGCGGACAACTGGCCGGCCGGGTGGCTGAATTCGTCTGGCATGCCGGGTCGATCTGGACGGTGCGATCCTCTTCGATGATCCAGCGGTAGTCGTTGAGCTGGATCGGGGTCGACGTCTTCGCGCTCGGCGCATCAAGCACCTTGACGACCAGGCCGCTACCGCCCTTGAATGTCACAGAAACGGTGGCCGGAGCCGAACTGGTATTCTGCGAATTGATCGCAGTGTATTTGAATGACATCGTGGCGGTCGAGGCGCCAGTGGGGACAGTTGCCGGCACCGCATTGAAGGAACCGTCCGGGTTCAGAGTCACCGTACCGCCGACGACACTGGTGGCGGCCGAGGCATGCAACGGATGTCCACCAGGATCCTTATCGTTGCCCAGCACGCCCGGCGGGCTGATCTGCAGCCGCGACGCGATGTTGCTGGTGTAGCTGTCGTTGTTGGCGATAGGCGCACCACTCAGGCAGCCGGAAACTGCGGTGCAGGCGGCCAGGGTCACCTTGGCCGTAATCGCCGGATTGCCGTTCGCCATATACATAAAACTGTCGGAAGTAGTGCCGGCATTCGGTACATAGGTGAAGGTACCGTCAGGGTTCAAGGTGAGTACGCCACCGGCCGGTGGCGCCGCCACCTTTACGCCATACACCCGGATATCGTTGGCGATCACGCCTTTAGCTGGATCCGTGACAGCCAAAGCGCTGCCCGGCACCAGGTAATAGTTATCGGGATTGGCAATCGCATTCTGCGTGCCGGCCGCTACCGGCAGTGCGCCGCCATTGACGCTGACATAGGCCAGCATGCCGCCGTCGCGCTGATTGTTGGTGGACAGGCTCAGTTGCCGGTCGAACACGGGCAACGCCAGGGCTCCCGTGGCCGGTGCATTCATCAGCACGTCGTAGGTTTTGCCGGCAGCCATGAATACTTCGCTCTGGATCCGTCGGCTGCCGGGCAACAGGTTGCCGTCTTCAGCGATGAGCGAGAAGCCGGAAGCCGCAGGGTTCCCGGTTTGCGCGCCGACTACTGTCGGCACATGCATGCGCAGGCCGGCGTTCACGAAACGCAGCAAAACCTGGCCGGTAGCGGCTGGTGCAGTAATAGAAAACTGGGACTTGGTCTGGCTGGTTCGGTCAAAACTGACACCGTTGATCAGGTAGTAGCGTGGATCGTAATTCACTGCTGGCGGATAGCAGGTGTGGAAAGTCGCCGAGGCTGGATTTCCGCAGCCGCCGGGCTGGCCCGACCATACCGCTGTCTCGCTGAAACCGGCAGTTGCCACTGCCGCCGCCACGGCGGTGTTTTGTGCAGGATCAATTTCGCTCAGCAGCAACGGCACATCGGCATCGTAACTTACGCCCGGATACGCCAGGGCTTGAGTTGCGCCACTAGCCGGAGTCCTTACCACCAGCACGCCATACAGCCCCATCGGCCCCTGAATCGAAGGATGGGTTCCCGATTCGATCAGGTAGGTGCCGGGCTTGAGGTTATTCCAGGTCAGGGAGGTGGTCTGGCCGTGCACCACTTCGCTGGCAAACGACTGGACCCGGGCGGGTTGAGCCGGCGGCGTAAACTGCGATCCGGTCCCACTGCCTGCGATCGGCCAGGTCACGTTATGCGGCGCATGCGTGGGGCTTGGCGTCGTCGTTGCGGTATTTCCCAGTCCGCCTCCGAGCTGCCCGACAATCACCAGCGAAGTCGGCACGCTAGCCGGCAGACTATTGGTTAAATTGATAGTCAGGGCTCCTGGCGGCACGGTGATCACCACCGGCGACCAGCCCGCCCCGGCGCTCAGGTTGGCAGCGGCACAAGTGGCTGGCGCCACCGCGGCTGCGCTACAGCTGTAACCCCACATCGGCACCAGTTGTCCGTCCGGGAGCGAGGCATTGGCGGCTTGTGCCGTCAGATTGACGCTCTGCGCGAAGGCTCCACCGCTGGCCATGACTAGCATCGATGCCGCTAGTCCTCCCTTGACCAAGCCTAAGAACATGGCTTTGACCTGATTGGTTCTCATCGCGGTTCTCCTGCTTTTAATTAGCTTCGTTTATCGAGAAGGCTTGCGGGTCAACGAGCATCATCATCATCATCATGCCGCCCGGGAAAATATTGCTGGTAGTGATCTCACGCTCGTTGTGCGAGTGCCACATGAAGGCGAAGCCTGCTTCCGTGGTCGACGGATTCGCCAGCGTGCCGGACGGAGGAGTACTGCCTGTGGGGCCGACAGCGCGGCCGGTCGCATCCGGCCCAAGATACGGGCTGCCGCCATACCATTGACCGTTGGTCAGGATGTTCGAATCGGGCAGCGTCACCGGGCCGCCGCTGCCGACGGCGCCGAACGCATGGGCTTCCAACGGCTTGCCATGATCCTGGCACCACTCGTAATAGTTAGGCGCAAGCGGATCTGCCGTGTAGTAGCCGTTGGCGTCCGGGATGCAGACCACCGGCTTGCCGAGGTACGCCGGAAATGCCGTGTCGGTATACAGCGCGCCGGCGGTATGCCCGTAGACATCCCAATTCAACCCTCTGCCGGTCCAGTAAAAGATGCCGTCCATCGCCAGCCCCGGCGTAGTCGTTGTGGTGAACAGCAGTGGTCCGGCAAGCTTGGTCGGGTCGGTCTGGCTGAGGAGCAGATTGCCGTCGCGGGCCAGGACGCGGACATGATTACCGTGCTCGTGGAACGGATGCTGCCAGCGGCCGTTGCCGATCACCCGCAGCAACACCAGCTCACCGGGATGCATGTGCGGGTTACCGTTGTACGGCTGGTGTGGATATTGCACCGCGTAGTTCGGATCCATGTCGTCGGGCATGGAACGGCCATTGATCATGAAATAGGCTGGATGGTAAAGCTCCGTCTCGACCGTCATGCAGCCGGTGGGTTGCGTACACGCCACTGCGGCCTGCTGTTGCGCCTGGGAGTGGATGCGCGGATCCATCTCGGCGAACTGGAACAGGTACTCGCGGTCATAGCAGGTGGCGCTGTGATTGTAAGCCGCTGCAGCGTTGCGGTAATCGGGCTGGCCATCCGGCAGCGTCGACGCCACGGCGCGGCAGCCGGCCGGTACCACGGTCGGCAGCACAATGATCGCGCCGTAGAGTCCCATCTCGATCTGCAGGTCGCCCTGGGTGCCGCTGTAGTAACTATGAGTCCCGGCGGTACTGGCGATGAAACTGTAGGTAACCGAACCGCCGTGCGCGGCTTCCCGCGTCAACAGGCCAGGCACGCCGGTTGGCACGGCGGGACAACTGCCATCCGGGTTCAACACGGCTGTGCAAACGTTAAACCCGGGGAACAGGATCGAGGTATTGCCGGCCGCCGCCGGCAAGTTGTTGGTAAGCGTCACCGTCACCTTGTCCCCTTGGTGAACGATCAAGGTCGGCCCGGGCACTTGCATGGTCGAACAGGCCGCTCCCGCCATCCCTGCCGGCGAAAAGCCGGACGGCGCCGTACTGCAGCCGTAGCCCCAGGAATAGACATTCATGCCGTCGGGCTAGCTGATATAGTTATCCGCCGCATTCAGATTGAATGTCGTCCCCGTGATACCCGGGGCAGCGGCTTGCGCCTGCGGCAGACAGAGCAACGCGAACAGCGACAGCAGCAATGGCAGCAAAAATGACGTGGCGAGCCGCGCAAGCTTCGCGCTCCGATTGTTGTTGATTATATGGCTCACGGCTCTTCTCCTAGACGCAGGACTTGTTGGTCGGGTTCACGGAATTGCAGATGTGGACCTCGGTCATCAAGCCGCCAAAGTTTTCGGCATCGTTCGACAGGTGATCAAGATTCGGCGTGTAGAGATAGTAGACCGCACCCGCCGGATGATTGACGGTGTCGCTGGCGTCCAGGATGACGTCGATCGACTCGCCGCCGCCCACCGTGATCGAGTTGGTGTTGTAGGTCATGTCGTTACCTGACAAATCCCGCAGCAAGCGGGCGTTGATACCGATCACATGCATCGGGATGCCAAGCGACGCCAGTGTCTGGAACTCGGTAACGTCCAGGTCCGAGATCCTGAGCAAGGCCTTGCCGCCCACCGGGATGTTGATAATGGTTGGCAGCGGTTGCGAAAAATGCTGTGTGCCGTCCGACACTTCGGTGGACATCGGACCCGGGGTCACAGTGTCCGGATAGCTGCGTCCGTTCAACAGGAAGTGCTTGTCCTTCATGTCAGTAAACGCCTCTGGATTGAAAGTCATGCCGACGAAGTGGAAATTGGGATCGAAACCGTGGATCTGTACGGGATACTCGACGTCGTAGGCGGTCGAACCATCGCCGTCGTTGTAGGCGTACAGCGTTGGCGTACCGGCTTTGTTGTTGAGATGCGTGGTTGCATTAACCGGTGGCAGCGGCGACGAGCACAGGATGTCGTTACCGCACTTGGTCCGCAAATCGCTTTGCTGTGCCATCAGGCCCGCATACAGCGTGCCGCTGGAGACCCGATTCTGGCGCGGCCGGACGTAGATCTGGCCAACCATGCCCATCTGCAGATGTTCTGGCGGCGTGATGTGGCAATGAAAGAAATAGGTCCCTGCGTCCGGCGCCAGGTAGTAGTAAGTGAAACTGGCGCCGATATTGATGGCGACCGAAGCATCCGGCACGCCATCATAGAACGAGGAGGCATTCGGGTAACCGTGGAAATGCACCGTGTGTTTCTCGAACAGGTCGGGGCGCATGATCATGCCGACGTTGGTCAGGGTCAGGAAGAATTCGTCGTCCTCGTCGATCGCCATGGTCGGCGCCGGGATGTTACCGTTCATGACGCCGATATCCATGATCGGCCGTGGATCGACGTGGCCCGTGATTTGACCGGCGGGCACGGAATCCGGATCCGGGGAGAGGCCGACCGCGCCATTGGGATCAACGAGCGAGTTGAACACGGACACCGGTTCCGTTCCGGGCAGGCCGTTCTTGATGTCGGCAAGACCGGACAAGGGACCGAACGAGAACATATAGGTCTGATTGCCGTCACCCATAGTCGAGTAACCGTCGCCACCAGAAATTTGCTGGCACTTGATGGCCCCGCTGACCCCTGCCGTAACGACAGCAGGATGGAGCACGGTGCTGGTCGGGCATTGCACCCGGAACGACTGGGCGAATACCGGCGCTGCAAAAGTGACCAATAGCAGCATGTACAAGCTGCGGCTAAATAACTGTTTGCTGAACATATGACCTCCATCATGCTCCGTCAACGCTGTGCGCGCGGAGCGCCGTCATTTACTTCATCTGCCACCGTGGCCGCTGGTTACCGCTTCTTTGCCCATCCCAGCGCCATGACCTCATAAAGTCGACTGCATGCCGTTGGTCGTTCCACGCATCAATACCGCATGGAGCTGCCAGCGAACCTCTACCGTCGTGCCGCTGCCGGGAAAGGATTTGATCGAAAAAGAGCCACCGGTAGACTCCGCGCGTTCCCGCATGCTGCGTAGACCGATGCCCTGCTGACTAATGTGACCGCCCGCAAATTGCTTGGCGTCGAAGCCGACACCGTTATCGCGGATGCACAGGATAAGGTTGCCATGATCGTTCTGCATCGACACCGCGACCGTCGAGGCGCGCGCGTGCTTGGCGGCATTGTTCATCGCTTCCTGGATGATGCGAAATATTTCAGACTTGAGGTGTCCGGGAATTTCCGTCTCCGCAACGTTGAGATTGCGTTCCAGCTTTATGTTGTCGTACGCATCCTCGTATTTGCGGCAATGCCCTTCTACTGTCGGGATCAGACCCAAATCGTCAAGGGTGCTAGGCCGCAGCTCGCTGGACAGGCGCCTTACGTCATCCATCGCGTCACGCAGGCGCAGCACGGTCTCGTCGAGAATGTGTACTCCCTCTTGCACCTTGCCTTGCTTTAGCCTTCGCGATGCGTCTTCGACCATGAATTTGATCATCGCCAATACCTGCCCGATGCCGTCGTGCAGTTCCGACGAAACGCGTTTTAGCTCGACCTCGTGCGCAACAATCAAGCGATTGGCAAACTGTTGAAGCTCCAGCTCGGAGTGCTGTAGCGTGTGCGACGAAACCTGGCGCTTGGCTTTTTCGGTCAGCATCAACATCATCGAACTCGCCACGCCATCGACATGATCGATCGGAACCGGCACTACCAGCACAGCGCTCTTGCGACCGCTGCGACCATGTAAAACCAGATCGAATGGCTCAAAATTATTCGTCTTGGGACCTTGCAGGAGCAGATTGCTGAGAGCGCTGTCTCCCTCAACCACCAGGCGCATCAGCAAGGTGCCCAGTAGCTCCGGCACCTTAAAGCCGAGCATATCTGCGGCAGTATCGTTGATGCTGGAAATGGCGCCTTCGTTATCAATAACGATGGACGATATCCCAAACAGGTCCGTAAGCTCGCCGAATTGCGGCTCAGACAATTCAATCTCGGTGCGCATTTTTCGCATCACTCCAAGCACCTGCTGCAATTTCAACATAGCCGCTCCCCTTCCTGGCTCTTTTTATCCTGTCGTCCCGCCTGTTGATGACTGCGGAATTACCATCGAAGCCGCGGCGCAAGGAAGCGAGGATGGAATGTCGATTGGTGACTGTGACGAGGAAGGGCGGTTCGGATGTGGGCAAGCGACCGGGCATCGCCGGGAATTGCTGCGGCATCGCGGTTGCCGCAGCAATCCGGTGCAGCTATGCCGATCAGGGCGTCAGCCCGCCCAAAGCAAGGCGCGCGGCACAATGCAGCCACAGATAACCAAGACGCACTTATGTGACGGTAGGTCAGCATGCTACCTCTCCCTGTGGAATGCCTTGACGTTCGGACTTTTTATGGCATTCGCTCTCATTTACCACTTTGATCCATTTGGCGCCATCCGTCAGTGGATGAACACCCGCAGAATCTGGTAGGGTATGTCCGACTAAAATTTAGTTTAGTCGAACAATCATTACCTCGATATGAACTTGTAAAAAATATATCCGACGCTGCTATGCTCCGTATTTACAGCTACTGCTAAAACCGTGGCGAATGCGCCCAACCCTGCCTCTGGCTCGCGCCGCCCCTATTTGTAATGCGCCAGCACTTTTGGAACATATTTCTGCGTCTCGCTGTAATTGGGAATGTGATAGCCGGCTCGAATCACGGCTTGCTCGCCGGCGTTGTACCCGGCCAGCGCGAGCTCTACATCGCCTTGAAATAATTTAAGCAGCCACTGGACGTACTCGGCGCCGGCACGAACGTTTTCTCGTGGATTGAATGCGTCAGAGACGCCAAATCGGCGGGCGGTATCTGGCGTCAGCTGCATTAATCCGCGCGCGCCCTTTGCAGACAGAGCCCGCGGGTTATAGCCTGATTCGACCCTGATCATTGCATGCAGCAGATTAGGATCAAGGCCATGCAGACGGGCAGCTTCCTCCACCATTTCTTTGAAAGCCTTGGGAATTGCGGAAATCTTCTCGGCCGGTGCCATGACGGGATCAAATCCCGCTTTGTCTGCGCTTGAAGGCGCTATCAGCAGCGTCCTTGCTTCAGGGCTGCTGAAATTGGATAGGACGATGGTCCCCCCTGCACTCATGCCGCTATACACCTGGGCCCAGGCAAAGTCCGGCGCGACGAAAGTCACCGCTGCCGCGGCCCAGCACAACAGAAAAACAGATGATGGTATTTTATTTTTCATCTTTGCTCCCATAGCACAGATATAGGCCAAAACTCAGCGCAAAGAACTTGATGCAATCCCCTTATTCAGCATGGGTATTATTACCACTTTTATTGAAATAATTAATGAGAATCATTTCAATAAATTACATAATATTGCACCAAATTAAAATATCGGCCGTGATTCAATCACTCTTGACATCATTAATATTTTGAAAATATATTTAAACAAAACCAAATCATAAAATTGTCTATTGAAATAGAAATTTTATAATTCATAACCAACAATAATTAGTAATTAATTACTCGCATGAAATTGAAAATATTCAAATATTCCATAGTAATTACGTATTAAAACCTTCCGCAAAAAAAACTTCGCGTTATTCATCAAAATTAATTTGAACTAACTCCCTGTTTATTTTTCAAAAAATTTCGACACGTGCTTTCCCTCGTTTCGTGTCGGCAATTCCGCTCTTCAGTTTGTATATTCCTATACTCGGATTTTCAATGAATCCCCTGATAAACAGGTACTTGAGCGGGATATTTCACTATCTTGTAAAGGAGACCGAATGCCTCAATTCTTATTTGATGGAATTAACAACTATTCGCAATAATTTTAATTTTGCAATATTAATTACTCCGCCTTCCCGAGAAATTAGAAGGGTGCCACTTTATGATTTGTAAAAATTCGTAAAATAAAGAGGCAAATCTCGTTTTATTGTTTTCATGATTTAAATAAGGACTACCAATGGAATTATTCCGACTGAGTATCGTATATCTTCATCTCATCGCTTGCTGTGTAGCCATAGGCCTTGTTCTTACCAGCGACATTGCCATGGTTACGCAACTCATAAAAGGGAATACCGTAGAGAAACAAGAGGCAGCTCATCTGGACTCTCTTAAAAGGACGGTTTCCCTGGCACTCGTGGCGTTATGGGTAACCGGGATTGCAGTAGTTTGGCTTGACGTTTCCGTCAAAGGATTTGCCTACTATTTTTCCAATCCGAAAATGCAGGCCAAATTAACCATCGTGGCGTTGCTGACGCTGAATGGCTTCGTTCTCCACAGTGCGGTGATGCCGGCCATGGAAAAAGCGGGTTCGCTGCTGCAAATGCCATTCAACCAGCGCATGCTGGCAATTTTCGCGGGAGCTGTGTCGGCAGTATCCTGGTTTTACGCTGCCATGTTGGGCGTTGGTCGCCCGCTAGCCTGGAAATACTCGCTAGTGCAATTGCTGGCGGCCTATCCGGCATTGATTGTGAGTGGCTTTGCCGCGATGGTATCGATCACGGTTTGGAGCAAATACCGCAGCAACCTGGATTTCAGCCAGTTTATTGAAGCGCGCTCCAGAGAGATGAAGTAATTCACGTTCGTGCAGGACGCAAAGAAAATTTGCGCCCTGCGCATCCGTCCCGCCAGGCACGCGCGTGCCGCTGACGATCCGGGCACAACTTGAGCGAACAGATACTTAACCACAAAAGCAAAAAGCCCACCAGAAGGCGGGCTAGATACTTGTTTTTTTGGAGGCGGGGGTCGGAATCGAACCGGCGTAAACGGCTTTGCAGGCCCATTCAACCTTTTAAAATCAATAACTTATGCTACGACCACGATTTTGACCACGAAAACCAGCGTTTTACGTCGAATAGCAGGCCAGACTGTATCTCAAAGACCACAGAAAACAAATTGCAGTACAGTGTTTAGATTCAGCCAGAAGGTCGTGTGTGTATATCAACAATAATAACGTACCTTGGTGGTTCTGCATTGGTGGCTGTGACCTCCGTGCAAGAATTTTCATCAGAAAAAAGCTGCCAGCAGGGAAGTCACTCGTGCTCAAAATAATTGACAAGACCAATCTTGCCGGCGGCAGTTCGCCACCAATCCTGGGATCGTTATCGTTCTTGGATCCGGAGATTTCTGATTGGACATGCCTCCCTCACTATCTCTCGAATGATGCGGTCTGGCTGCGTTGGTCAGGTTTGCTGTCATAGTAGGATTCTTCCAAACCAGGTGGAGCTATGAGTAAAGCATTCCGAGAGACTGCGAGCGGTATCGCTATTGCTGTAGGCTTGCTGGTAGCCGGCTATTTCTTGGGGGCTTTCCTCAATCACCCGCCGACTAAAAACTCTGATTGGCCCGCATGGGTGCAGGCAATAGGTTCCATTGGAGCGATCTTTGTGGCCGTCGCTGTGTCCTACTATCAGTACACGACAACACGCCAACTTACTGCGACTAAGGAACAACAGGAAACTGAAGCCATGCTTCAAGGCCTGCGCGATGAGATCGACGTCATTCGAGAGGGTTTCCAGCTCAATGTCGGCGCCGAACTTGAAAAAAGTGCCGATGGTGAAATATTCAACCGTAGACGGTATCCCGCAGATCGGCCGTTTGTTGTATATGACGCATGCGCGGGTCAACTCGGAAAAATACCGGATGCGCAGCTGCGTAGAAATGTCATACGAACCTATACTCAAGCGCGAGGATTGTCGTTGTCCATCAGAACCAATACCCATCTTCTTGAAGAACTTATGTCGGCGAATATTCGCTGGAATTTTACAAAAACCGAGTTTGATAAAAGGGTGGTGGATGACCTTCGCACCAGCTTGATTGATTATGGCAGTAAGCTTCGACAAGGATATCAAGGCACTAGAGAGAGCATCGAAACGCTTAATAAGGCCGTTGACGAATTTCTGAATAAATCGCATGGACGATAACATCATGCCACCCCCACAATCTCATTCAGAGCATCCACCAACGCGATATTGAGTTCTGACATGGCGGCGTCACTGCCACCGTTGTCCGGATGGCAGTCAGATGCCAGTTTGCGAAAGCGGACAAGTAGTGTCTCGGCATCGACCGGCTCCCCGTGCGCGAATCCCATCACGTGGCGCCACGAGTCGCTCCCAGTTGTCCCCGGCAGGGCAGTAAAGCCGCTAAAGGCGCGTTCGAGGATCTGTGAGCCGCCATGCCGCTCAATGGCGCGCATAGCATCCAGCGTTGCCGCCACGGCCGCCAGGTTGTCCGCGACCTTGGTATAGATGTCGATCGGCATCACGCGGCGCTTGCCGTTCCATTCTTCCCAGTACACCGCTACGCCGGAATCATCCGGTTCGCGTTCACCCGAACGCGGCAGACCGTCCAGGCGCGTGCGCACGTTCGGAAAATAACGACATCGTTGCGCTGGATGCCCATATGTTCCAGCTCGGCCAGCACGCGACCTGTGGCTTCGGTAAACGTGACGTCCTGCAGACTGGTGTAGGATCGGCCGACCGATTGTTTCCGACCGCCGAATCTGCCATATTTCTGATCGGCTACCTCAGTGCGTGGCCAGCCTGTTGGTCATTGGAGTGGGTAGGCGGCGATCATGATAGGATTGCCAATTCATCACTAAAGGGGCTAACACCATGGAGCACGGAGACATTGCATATAAAGGCAAGGAAATTAAAGTTCAGTTTTTGCATCGGATCCCGCATGGTGGCATAGCGTGGTCCGTGACGATAGAAGGGGTGCTACGGCACAAACATCAAGAAATTGCAGCTAACAGCGAAGACCTGGCATATGCAGAAGCACTGCAGTTTGCCAAGGAGTTTATAGATCAGTCCGAGAAAAATAGAAGCGCACTCTAGGAGACAGCAATGTCCCAAAATTTCGAACACAATGGCGCTCACTATTCCGTGGATGTAACTGAGGCAAAGCGCGACGAATGGACTTGGTGGTATCGGCTTGCTGATGGACGCACTGGTAGCATTGGCGACCGGCCACTCAGAACTGAGGCGCTCGCTATTGATGAAGCCAAAAACGCGGCCGAATTTCGTATTGACGGAAAATAACATCACGCAATGTACTGCGTTTTGTCTTTCTTCGACAAACCCAACTTAACCCCTAATATTTGGATGTTAAGACGCTCACTCACGATTAATCTGGGTCGGAGTACGATCTTCGACAAACGCACATTTACCACCCATATTTGGTATTTTTTTGGGAAGAGCGTTACTAGGCTAACGAAGCCGTTTCCCGCAAAAAGCCATGCACATTGACACTCCAAGGCCAAGCAAACAGGAACACTTCGATTACCTGAGCTGCGATACCGTGGACGATGCAATCCGATCATTGGCGCGTGCGTATGCCATTGATGACCGAGAAGTTTATCAGGTCTATCTGCGCATTCCGGCGACGTTGACCATCAGCACCGGCGGTCGTTGACTGGTTCAACTATGATTCGCTGGCATTGACCATGTGTACCAGGGACCTGCGGTGCCCATATACTGTCAGTCGGTCAGGGACGGATGAAATTCGCCAGACAGCTATTCCCTTCTTCGAGGTGACGCCTGACAAATCGCTGCTAATAAACTTGCCGAATAGCGCGCTCGATCTGTTCCTTTTTGTCTTCCAGCTCGGAAAGGATCTCGCTCACTTTTTGATCCGATATCCGGAAGTCCGGTCCAGAAACACAGAGTGACCCAAAAATCTTTCCGTCACTGTCGAAGACAGGAACGGCGATGCCGAATACATGTTCAGCATACTCGCCAACTGAGTAATTCCACCCTTTAGCTTTGATGGCGGCTAGATCATTGCTTAACGCCTTCGCATCGGTAATGGTCCACTCGGTAAAGCGTTTTACCCCCTGAAGAACTATACGCCCCTGATCTTCTTCGCTCAGGAAAGCCATGATCACCTTGGCGAATGCGCCCGCATGCAAAGGGACACGCGTGCCAACGTTGATGGCGTGCTTGATGCTCTGTGGAGACTCTGCGATTTCCACGAAAACGGCTTCGAGTCCGTCAAGCACTGTAAGAAAAACCGTTTCGCCGGTTTGTGTTGCGATCTGACGCATCACCGGCGAAATCAACTCCGACAGATGCAATCCTTCGCGCACAATCTGTGCATATTCGAAGAACACCATCCCAAGAGCGTAGCGCCGGGAATTGCCGCGCTGCGTTAAAAATCCGTGTTGAACCATCGTGACCAGCATCCGCTGGACAACCGATGGACTCATACTGGAGGCCTTTGCTAGCTCACGCACGCCCCATGTACGATGCTCACTGTCAAAATAGCGAAGCAATGCCAAGGCGCTATCAAGCGTTTTAAGCGTTATCGCGTTATCAGATGCCACACCAGATTCTGTACCCATATTCGGAACGACGTGCCTATAAATGGAACATACTATCTGCTTACCTCCAACGATGTCAACGATACGCTTTGACTATGCCGCGCTAACCATCTTTTGGGATCGACCACTTGTTCCCCATATTCACTGAGTGACTGGAAGATGCTCAACGTGGTCGTGTCCCATATGCGCCTCTTTAATTGCAACTGTCAAAACCGATGGCGCACACCTAGCATGGCCGATGTCTGTGAATTATTGCCGTTCAGCTTCTGCCCGGTTCCCCCAACATAATTGAAGGTGCTGTTAGCGAACATGCCGGACCAATCCCCGGAGACGCGATCATAGGCGAGAGCCAGATACACGTCAGTACGTTTGCTAAACGCATAATCCGCAACAGCATAAGTGGTCCAGCGCGTACCTGAGAAATTCTGCGCGCTGGTTCGGTTTCCCATTGCCGCAGCGGTCAGCAAGACAGCAGGGGAAACTGCATACGTCGCACCTGCTGCCACAAAATCATCTTTCCGGCTAGATGCGAATACTGAATTGATGGCTGCGGCAGAACTACTGGTGACTGGCGTCGACATACTCGTAATTGAGGAAGTATCGATACCGCCATTAGTCGAGTCGAATCCCGCGTCGCGGTCGCTGTGAATATAATTGAGGAAGAGATTGGCATTGCCAAGCGACGATTTCAATCCCGTCATGTAGATACGGGCAGCTCGACTCTGCGAATCATGCGTTTGCTGAAGATCACCGATAGCGACAATCGGCCCCGCGTCATATTTCATCCCAACAGACATAGAGGACCGTTGGCTTCCATGACCGGCAACTTCCCCAAAAGCATATTCGGCAATCACGTTTAGCCGGCCGAAATTCCCTGTGTACGACAAGGCATTGTCGTAGCGCTGGCCGGTCAGATAGACAAACCATGAATTCGATGGTGCAGCGCCGACACCTAGCGGATCGACATAATAGGCCATCGTGTTCGCGGTTGTATACTGCCGTCCCAACGCCAGCTCGCCGTACTTGTTGCCTACTTTCACAAACGCTTGACGGCCAAACAATTGCTTTTGCTGATCAAGACCACCAGTGTCGACTACAAAGCCGTTTTCCAACACAAAACCCGCCTTCAGGTCACCGCCAAGTGCTTCCTCGCCTTTGAAGCCGAGGCGACTACCTGACAGAAAACCTTCACCGCCTTGCTGAAGTCCGACCACGCTATTGCCAGCCCGATTTGCGTTAGTTTGATACGTGACCGCGGAGTCGATCACACCATACAGTGTGACGCTGGATTGTTGTTGAGCCGAAGCGGCTAACGGCGCAAAGGACATGCCAATTGCGGTCAGCGCAAGCAATTTTCGTTTCATTTGATCCTCATTAAAGTAAGTTTTATCGGGAAATGCATTTCCGATTGTCATTCTGGTTTGCATGCACTCACGCCGGATTACCATTGGTTTGAAGAACCGTCATGGAACCGTACATCTTCTGCATCTGCGCGAACTCGGTGGCCGAATGAAATTCACACCGCCCCCACGTAAATTGCTTAGCCACTTCAACGCCGAACTTGGCGGCAGCCGCGATATCGAGTTCCTGACTGGCGCCGCTGTCGCTGCCGGCTACCACTGCTTGCGCGATCAGCGCCACACCGACTACCGGCGCAGTAGTTGCGACGCAGGGTTGCATGATGCTGTTGAAATGATAGAGGCCGTTATCGTACGGGGTGATGTCTTGCATCGTGATCGGGAAGGTCACTGCAGGCTGGCCTGAAGCCGCTTCCATCAGTGATACCAAATCATTACTGACACGTAAGATGTAACCTTCTTTGATGGTCGGCGAGATCGCATAGCCACGCTGTTTGACGATGCGATTGCCGCGGCTAGTATCGAACGACAGGATCGCATCCATCGCGGGATCGACCTGATAATGGTTCATCAGCTCTGAAGAAACCGGCATCCCCATGAAATCGACCGGCTTACGTGGTGTGATCGATGCGTCAAGCGACAGATGCGTGGTCACCAGCACATCGCCTTCGATAGCGTCGCCCTTTGCCGTCATCTGGGCTAACTTCAGTGCACAGACAAGCGCGGTCAACACACCGTCGGCGTCAGATACCAGGCCGATCCGGTTGGGTCGCGCACCGATCGCGCCGCAACGACCGATGATACCGATGGTCGGCGCAGTGCCGCCGGCGGTAGCGCCGTTGCGACCCGGGATGAGGATCCGGATGAAATCAGTCGTCCCGTTCGCATCGCCCTCATTGGTTACCGTGGTCACGGTGACCTTTACACCTTGCGCGACGAACCGGGCAAACATTTCCTTGATTGCATTGCCGTCGACGGTCGCGCTATCAAGGAGTTCGTATATATCCAGTGTTTGTTTCATTGTCATTTGATTTCTCTTACTTTCAGCTCACAACTCAATTTAGTGTGGCAGTCATCGTTAATCGCTCTGGCGATCCTTACCTGGCCATCAAAAAGGAAATATCGCCAGCGTTGATTTCCCGCGGCTCGGCACCCTCTTTGAACAGAATCGCCGGCTTGGGGCCGCATAACGTCGCCTGCTGGCCGTTAATCTCCAGCCAGTCACCTTCAGGCAGGCCGAGTACCGGCATATCCGGATTGATCCGCGTAAATTCTGCGATACGCTGCGAGCGCGTTTCACCTTGATGGCCTGCGGGCAGTTCGTTGTTGTAATGCGCGTTGATCTGAAACGGCACCAGATTCAGTGCATCAAAACCTTTTGGATCGATGATCGGCATGTCGTTGGTGGTGCGTATCGTCGGACAAGCCAGGTTGGAGCCGGCGCTCCAGCCGATGTATGGCGTATCGGCAGCGACCTTGGCCTGGATCGCTTCGAGCAACCCGTTCTGACGCACAAGTTGCAGCAGACGCCAGGTATTGCCGCCGCCGCCCAGGATCAGGTCGGCACCCTGTATGGCAGCTATCGGATCATCGGACTGGTGCACACCGTCGACATGGATGCCAACTGGCGCCAATGCCTGCCGGACGTTGTTCAAGTAGTCGTCCCAGCTAATTGTCACGCCCGCGTAGGGAATAAAGACTGCGCGTTTGCGCTGTTCGCTGATTTTTTCAAATGCGCCTAGCGCGTGCTGCAAATAGGTACCGTCAGGGTTGCGCGAATTCGAAAGTAGTAATAGTTTCATGGTCGTAGTTTCCGGTGAAAATGGTGTGGCAAGATGTAAGTAAGAAGCACTAACGATGCATTTATCTGTGACTCAGAGCAGTTCTCTAATCAACGCGATGGCACTGTCAATTTCCGCTTCGGTATTGAAGTAATGGGGCGAGATGCGTGCCATTTTGTTGATCTGGTGACGGTTCATGATCGGCGTTGCCATGAAATGTCCGGCTTCGATGATGACGCCGTGGGCATCCAGATGCTGAACAATCTTGTCGGCATCAACACCGTCTATATTGAACGGGATAATCAGCATGCGATCCTGAATTGACTCAGGGCCGTAAATTTGCGCGCCAGGAATGCTCAGCAATCGCTCGATCGTGTAAGCAGTCAGTTGCGCCACACGACGGGCAATGTTGTCGACACCAATCTGATTGGCATAGTCGATCGCTGCACCCAGACCGATGACTGACGGCACAATCGGGCAGCCTGCCTCAAAACGTTTGCCTGTTAGCGGCAACGCAAACGTATTTTGCTCCGGATCGAAGCTGCTGTTCCACCACCCTACCAGTGCCGGAGTAAGCGTCGGAATCAGTGCGGCGCGGACATACAGGACGCCCGTCCCTTCCGGCCCACGCAGTGCCTTGCGACCGCATGCCACCAGGAAATCGCAACGCAGTTCACGTACATCGATCGGGATCAGGCCCAAGCTTTGTGCGGCGTTGATCAAGGTCATGATGCCGCGTTCCTGCGCCAGCTTGCACACGGCGGCGATCGGCTGCACGGCGCCGGTCGCATTCGGCAAATGGGTGATCGAGATCAGCCGGGTACGGGGAGTAATCAGGGCTGCCAATGCCTCCAGGTCGAGCAAGCCTTGCGCGTTGGAGACCACCGTGCGGACCAGGATCCGACCCGCTTGCTGCAGTAACAGCCACGGCGTGAGGTTGCTCAGCATTTCGAAATCAGTGATGATGACTTCGTCGCCCTCCTGCCAGTCGATGCCTTGCGCAACCAGACTGATGCCTTCCGATCCATTCTTGTTGAATGCAATTTCCTCTGTCGTCGCACCGATGAAAGCGGCGGTAGAAGCGCGGATCGTTTCCAGTTTTGCGTAGGTTTCGCGTCGAAACGATGGCAGATAGGGGCCAACCGTGGCGGTACGTTCCAGATAGCCGGTCACGGCTTTTAACACTTGGCGCGGCATCACTGAAGCGGCAGCGTTGTCAAGGTAGACAATGCCGGAATCAAGGCAAAGATCTTCCCTGATGGTATCGAGGTTCATGCTACGTTACTCCAGATAAGGTTGTGCAAGCACAATCACCACAAACTGAATGCGGTGACTGTGATGGCCGAATTACTTGCTAATGAAGTTGCCGCTAAAGATCGGCTTGAAGAAGCTGAAGAGCGCATCGCCGGCAATGAATCCGGCAGCCATGGTGCTGCAGGCAGTCTGGCCGGCTTCCTTGTATTTGCGGACGATGAAGAAACGCACCAGCAATCCGGCCAACACCGCCCAGCCAGCGGCGGGGGCATTAATCAACAAGCCGGTTGCCATCAGTACGCCAAGTTGGCGCTTTGTCCCGCCGATCCATTGAAGCAGAGCGCCTGGAATAGCCCAAATCAGGAGATTCATGGCGATATCTTTCGAGACCCCTGCTGCAATCGTCGCTGCATACACCTTGTCGACCGGTGGGAACAGATTGCGCGCGAAAAAATTGTCATGGACAAGCCAGACGCATGTGGCCGAAACGGCGAAGCCAATCATCCCGGCAATCAGTTGTTGACGTCGTCCTTCCAGTTCCAACTCGCGATCCTTACCCTCGCCGCGCAGAATGTAGCCGGTCTTCAGGTCATAACCCATGTCGGCAAAGGCCGGTCCGGTTGACGCACTCAATCCAACCAAAATGGCCAGGGCTGTGGGCGGAAAGCCCACCAGGATACCGACGACCAGGGTGATGAGCGCAACAGCAAAAGCAGGAAACCAGCCGGAGTGCATCGCCGCGATACCAACAATCAATTCGTGGATGTAGGCTGCAAATGCTGCAAACAGCAGAAATCCCAAAAGCATCGGCAGTGTCATGTGAGTGGTGAGTCCGGCGAGCAAGGCGGCTATGAGCGCCACCAACAGATACGCGACAAACCCCTGGCCCAACACATTGACGAATCTGCGATCGGAGACAGTAAACGACTCTTCTGCGGCCGCATTCTTGCTCCTGCTTTTCAGTACCAATACTGTTACCTGCACCAAGGCCACTATTCCCGCGCCGATCATGAAACCATGCGGGATAAACAGCTTATTGATATCCACCCCGAGCAAAGGCGTAGCGTAGCCACGGGATAAGAGGCCGACTCCAAACATCGTCAGCGCCCACATGTTGCCAATGAAAGCCACGCCTAGCGCCGACATCGGTATCCCAGCCATGGATCCCAGTACGCCGCCCAACACACCCAAGCCAAGCATCATTGCTTTTTTGCCGCCCTGGTCGCCGGCAATGATCGATTCTGCTGTCGCGACGCCGGCTGGCCAGGTTCCGCTGGCTGGAAAGACCTTCGAATCAAACATTCGATAAAGCATCAGGCCATCCACGAACATCGCTAGCGTCGCGCCGATCAGCATCGGCATGATCAATTCCGGACGCCCCATCGCAAATGGAACGCCGATCGGGATGAACAAGCTGTTCGCAGCACCGAAAGTGGCGGAGGAAATGGCCGTTTGAACGAGATTCTGGCGATGCACCGACCGAAACCGCTTGAGTAGCGAGACGGGAATACGAGAAATGACGATGGCGATCAATGCACCAATGATCGAGGTGTTGGCAGAGATTCCCAGCGTAACAATCAACTGGATCCCGACAACCGAGCCAATGATGGATACAACGATAAGAACCACGAGCATCAAAGGCTCGAGCACGCGCGGGTGCGCTTGCGTGACTGAAGACATCGGTGCGACCGGCGTCTGACGAACTGAAGACATGACTTCTCCTAATTATTTGATAATCCCGGTCTCTGTGTACCGATATGAGGAACAACGTTCCTGAATAAGGGACATCTTATACTCACCTCCGAATTTGTCAACGAGAATTTTTATGGCCAAGAAAATATGATCTTTTAGGCAATTAGCAATCATGTATTCGCATACCGCGCCAAAACGGTTGCGCGATAAACGAGGATGTTGGAGATAAGCGACGGATGTCTATCAGGCGCAAAACACGGAGATCGTCCGTGTGCCTGGTGGCTTGGATGCGACACGAAACGTAAAGCAAAGTTGGGTCGCGGGCTTGTTGTGGGACGTCTAGTTGTTAATGGGGTAAATCGCTATGGCGACATCATCAAAAAAAAAAGATGACTTTGCTGACGAAACGACCGGATTATCTTCACTGACGCAATCTGCGAGCTGGTCTGGTAGCAGGATGCTCTGCGTGCGATCCGTTCCTTGGACAGTAAGCGTCTTCCCAGTAACGTCTGTACGACGTGATCCGATGTCCGCATGATTGAATTGGGTGCGAAATGAATTGTGCCCACAAATTCATGTACTGCACCACTTTCGTTGGTCTGTCCTGTCATTGTTGCTCCCCGCGTTGGTATCAGTGGATACTGGTTGCACAGCGACGACGCTACGAAGCAGACGGAATTCTCGGACGCTTACTATGACTCAGGTTAGAATCAGAGCACCGTCTCGAGTCGGTGACATTTCGCCCATTACACTGTAGGAGAACGGCACGGCGAAGATGTCGATGACGGGCCACAAAGCCATCAAAAATTGAATCCGGGAGAGCGAAGGTGTTTAGTGTGTCGGGATGCCGACGTCGCGAATCATCGAAGACTTCAGTAAGAGCCGGGCTGTTCCGATAAGAAGCGAACGTCCGAGAGACATCAGTCCCGCAGCGGACCATATGTTGGAAAATTATTGCAGGCAGGCCACCAAGGACGGTCCTGCCTGGATCCCGTCCCGGTATTACATGAGGCCGGGGGGAAAGGACCTGTCAGGAATTCTGTGTGCGGGATCAGAATTTCATAGTTAGTCAATTGCGTTGGTAAAGCGTTCGCCGAACATGATGGCGAATTGGTTGGCTGCCAGCTTCCATGTTCGCTGTGGCATCTTC
>NZ_JAGQED010000001.1 GCF_018304965.1 Collimonas antrihumi | reverse complement strand
TACACGTACCGGCTGCGGCAGGAGCACAGCCGTCCGGTGTTGGACGCCTTTTACGCCTGGCTCGTCAAGAACCAGGCGGAGGTGCTGCCGAAGTCGCTGATCGGCAAGGCGATCGGCTATGCGCTGGGTCAGTGGAAGTATTTGATCCGCTACGTCGATGACGGCCGCGCAGCTGTCGACAATAATGTCATTGAGCGCGACATCCGGCCGTTTGTGATCGGTCGCCGCGGATGGCTCTTCTGTGACACCGTGGCCGGTGCGCGTGCCAGCGCGATCGTCTACAGCCTGATGCTCACCTGCCGCGCCTGCAATGTCGAACCGTACAGTTACCTGTGCCACGTTCTGGCAGAACTGCCGCAACGCCAGCCGGATGCCGACGTCATGGACCTGCTGCCGTTCAACTTCCAGCCGCAAAACGCGACAGCCGCTGGCTAACTCGGCCAGCGCCATGTCCACGCCAGTGGCCGTGTGCTTAATTCAGCGCTTACGTTTCGCTCGCCTGAACCTTATCCAACAAACGCTGCAGTTCCTTGTTACTCTTGCGCAATTGCTGGCGCAGTCCGCTGATAAAACCTCCCATCAGCGCGAACCAGGGCAGCGTGAGCGCAAGTGCCAGCCACTGTAGCAGCTCCAGACGCAGGTCCAGCGACTGCGGCTTGAAGCGCCATAGCAGGCCGATTACACTGCCGTAGGCGCCCAAAATACCCATAGCGTAAACCAGCAATGCCCTGCTCGTAAGCTGTAGCACGCTGAACAGATACCCCATCAGCAGAAGCACCAGGAACACAGACCTCCCACCCTCAGCCTCGTACATGGCTAACAGAGAAACCAGAGACGAAGCCAACATTTGCGGAACGGCGAGATTCGGATCGCTGAACCGCAGATTGAGTCCGGAGCGAAACAGAATATAGAAGGCGAGAATCGCAAGCAAAACCAAGGTGGTACTTCGATAGAATGCGGCGCCAGATAGAACGCCCTGCAAATAACAGGCAAACAACAAACCGATCGCCAAGACCGACGTCCCGGCCGCCATTAAATAACGACGCATGCGTAACGCCTGCTTGGGGTGGTCGTGATAACCCAAGAAAATATTCAGCCGTTCCAGCGTCCGATCGAATCGTAGGGCGTCTTCTCCAACTTCGTCTGAGACGCAATCGCCGAGAATTTCTTGGTTGTCGTAGCGCATGGCCGAGTGGTGTCCGCGATTTTGTGATTGGGTTGCTGTTTAATTCTGCGGCATGCGCTCATCAAAGGGTAAAGCGCAATTAGCGCCTCCCAGTTCTGAATCGACATCGTCTCTTTTTTATTCTGACATATTGCTTGATAGTACCGTTGTATCAATGCATCGTCATCAGGAAATGCGCCTCCCTGCTTCAGTTGCAGCACATTCGTCCCGCAAGACAATTGGAGCGTTCCCAGCAGCTATTCACTAGACCACGGCATTGCTTGCCAGCAAGATAGTTATTAACCCGACCTGTTAATATTGTTACATTAAAATGCACAGAGCAGCTCCTGGGCAAATTAGGCGGCGCAGACGAAAAACAATTGCAATCCCAGTGACTAAAGATCTATGAACAACCCTGCCCCAATTTCTCCGGAACTGGCCCAGGCTTACGCCGACGCCAACTACCGCGTTGTAGACCAGCGCGCGAACTTCACTATGCATCCCTGCGAATACTCCCCCGGAATTGATGACGCTCCATCTCGACAACGACACACTTTCGTCGGCGTTCTTGACCGCCTACAACCCGTTTTCGAACATCGTTACGGACGCGGAAAATACGGCCCCGCATCGTACGCTCGAGGCCGAACTGGCCGACCTCGGATTAACGTTCCGGGCGGTTACGGCTGCGACCGGGACGGCGCGTGGCCTAAAGAAGTGAGCGCGCTCGTTCTCGGGATCGATTTCGAAACCGCAAAAGCGATTTCGATGAAGTACGGCCAGAATGCGTTTTTATTCGCAGCCGATGATGCTGTGCCGAGATTGATTCTGAACTGATAACGGATGCGTTTTGTGCGATTCCTTCCGGCGCCGATCGCCCCGAGATCGAAACACTCACGAAACCGCCCCTCTCGCCCGACATCGAAGACGGCCTTTTTGCTTTCGGAAAGTTTCGGCGCCATGCAGGCCGCCTAACGTCGTCGAGTGAAGGTCCTCGTCCCCTCCTCCGGCGCCGATCTCCATGACGTCGTTACCCCTCACGAGAACGAGACACGACGCCACCGGCAACGAAAAAAGCGGCTATCAACACAATGAGATTTCGAGTTGTTGCAATACAAACCAAACGGAGCTTCTTTTTTAGCGGACTTATCCACAAATTTCAACGGATAAGTCTGTGAATAGATCGACCAAACGCAACACTTACAAGGGCTTGTTGTGATTGCTATTAATTTTGGCAATGCGTCCTCCTCAATCCGCTTCCGAACTGATCCGCGCGCGCCTACATTCGCTGCATTTCTTGCGCGCGAGAGCAACTTGAATGCCAATCATTTTTTACATGCTTGACAACATCGCACTGAATTTTAAAACCCGCTACTGCGATCAGATCCAGCGATATTACAAACAGCGCCTCCCATTCTGAGCGATGGCTCAGCTTTTTAGACAAGAAAAACCGGTGCAATAAACATATTACTGTTTGCGAAGAGCAACAGTTCGGTTAGTATGCAGAACGATTGCTTTTATGTAACTACGGTATTGCGCCGTGCAACATGCTTCGGTTAATCCCGATAGCAAAAATAAAGCCAACCAAGATCGCTGCGCACTCGACTAATAATTTGAACGAATTATGGCCTCACGAACTGAACTACAACTGCATGAGCTTGTGGCAGAAATGAAATCTCGCCACCCAGTTCGGGCGGAGAACGCTGCACGCTTGTTTTATCTGGAAATGCACGAGAAGTTGCGCTGGTCGCGAAAAGCTAGGCCTGCCGGAACAATCAAAGGGTGGGCTGCGCTTGCGCAAAGGAAACTCTTACCATGTATTCGTAGTCACGGTGCCACGACTATTGACGGTTAAACAAACATGGCTAACTTCACCGACGACGAATTACATGATCTCATTCCGGATTACCTGAATAACAATCTGGGGGACGATCGTCGCAGCGCGGTCGCTGCGTATCGGTTCGCGCCGAATTCATCGGTGGACCAGATGGACAGATGGGAGACTATCGGATTGCAGTGCCAGACGGAACATCTCAAACAGCAATTGCTGCATTTAAAGGAAGCGGTTTGATACTCAACGCTGCTGAAGAAGCTAAGTAGACAGGAAGTCGTAAATGGCACAACACATAATACGAGGAATAATTAATGGCTAGCTGTGGCAAATGTGGCTCCGAAAACAAGGATGGCGCCAAGTTCTGTAAGTCGTGTGGGATACCGATGGCCGAATTGGCCGTAGCGAAAAATTCCTGCCTCTCATGCTCTGCGCCGCTTGTTCCTGGTGCTAAATTTTGCAAGAAGTGCGGTACTACCGTTGCGTCAAGCTCTTCACCCGAACCTTTAACCTCCCCTTCCAACGAGAAGAGTCCCGTCGCATTGAACGGAAGCGCATCCCGTATCTGTATCTCATGTTCCACGTCGCTTGTTCCAGATGCGAAATTCTGCAAGAAGTGCGGTACCACGGTCGCGGAAACCTCATTGCCCACATCGACGGCAGTCCTGCCTCCGGAAAGTGCAAGCGAATATTCTTTGCCGCTGCCTTCGATGACAGCCCCGGTGGCCGCGCCCGAGCCGCAACCGGCGCATCGTGAACCTGCTGTTTCTATCAGTTCCCCAGCCATTGCGAAATCTCCCATAACACCAGCTCCAGTCACGGACGCTTTATTGAACGTGCAGCCCTCGATATCGACGTCAAAGTCATCGCGCCTGGTGATCGGGATTTCGCTGGCGCTCGTTGTCGCTGTCGCAGGCGGTGGCGGCTTCCTCTGGTGGAAAACCAAGCAGTCAGACACGATCGGGACACCCGTCCTGACAGAACCGGCAAAGGCCGTGGTCGCCATCGATCCTCCGCCGTCGGCTTTGAATGAATCACCTTTGCCACATCAAAACGTGGCTCCAGTCGTTACTGCCGCTCCGGAACCGGTAGCTGCCATCCCTGCGGAAAAGCCTGTTTCTGCGCCTGAGTCGGCGCCGATGCCTTCTCCAGAGCCAGCGACTGCAGAGGCTCCGGCAACTGCACAGAAGCCAGTTGCAGTGATCAAGATCGCGCCGTCGATTACAAAACCCGCGAAGGCTCTGGTGCCGACCGACGTTCCTGATGCCATGTCGGGCAAGATCACGGTGCTGCTGGCAAAAGCCAATAGCTATATCGCCAACGGCCAGTACGACAAGGCGATTGCGACGGCCGAAAGCGTGCTCGAGCTGGACCCAACCAGCAAGGGCGCAAAGGCTATGCGCAGCAAGGCAAAAGCTAAGCAAATGGATGCGCTTAAATCCGGCAGTTCAATCGAATAACCTAAGGGAATCCCATGAAATTCAAGAAAACGATCTGTGCAGCATGCGTCGCCACTTTTTTCATCAGTGGCTGCGCGACGCCAGGTGGCGATCCAGCAACAAGCTCCGAGAACAATACCGCGGCACTCCGTTGTGCTGCATTTGGTGCCGGCGGCGCGGTTCTGGGCGCGGTTCTCGGGGGTACCCGTGGTGCCGTCAAGGGTGCCATCGCAGGCCTGGCGGCGTGTGCCGTCGTTGAAATCGCGTCCCGGCAAACCAAGACTGCGGCGGAGGTCGATCAGCAGTACAAAGTCAGCAATCGCAACCGACTCCCACCAACCGCCAAAATCGACGCTTATGCGACCGTCGTCACACCTAACGGCGCGGTCAAGGCTGGAGACGCCATCAAGGTCCAGTCGACCATCCGCGCGGTGTCAGGTACCAACGAGCCGGTACGCGAGATCAAAGAGGTACTGGTCGCGTATGCACCGACCGGCGAGGAATTCAAGCGCGGGGAAAAATTGGTCAACGATACCGGTGGCAGCGGCGAATACGACAACAGCTTTACGCTAAAACTGCCACAAGGGGCACCGCAGGGCATCTATAGACTGCAGACGCAAGTTTTTCTCAACGGCAGACCAGGCACCATGAAAGAGTCCGCCATGCAGGTCGCCGAAATTGACGGCATGCCTACCTTGGCATTGCTCGATCGCTGATCCAGAATAATTAGACATTCAACAGGGAAAATCATGACATCAACCGAACAAGTCGCACCCACTTCCTACGGCCTGCTCCGCGCGGCCGAAGCTGTCACCAATTGGCGCGCGCTGGCGATGACCGGCCTTGCCGGCCTCGTGTTTTTTTTGTTTATCGCGCTCAGCAGCTGGTTGATGAAAAGTAGTGTCGTGCTGGGTGGTTTGTTCGGAATCGTGAGCCTGGTCGTCGGATTGATCGGCTATTCGTCAGTAGGCATCACACTGATGCGACGAGCACAAGGGCAGGAAGCGAGCTTCACGGATGCGATACTGCAGGCGGTCTTCACCGTGCACCGCCTTCTAGGTGTAGGCGTACTGTTGTTTCTTGGATTCCTCGGCGTGGTGCTGGCTGCGCTTCTGGTTCTTTTCATTTGCAAGATTCCCGGACTCGGTGTGTTCCTCTATAGCTTTGCCCTGCCGATTCTCGCGGTGGTTCTTGGAATGACCATTGCGGGCATGTTTTACGTTGGCTTCCCGCTCGCGGCGCCAGCCGTATGGGAAGGCAATACCGCCTTCCAGACGGTCGCACGTCTGGTAGTCATCGTCCGCCACCGCCTGTTGGCAGTCATCACCAACCTGGTAATCCTCTCACTGCTCGTGATGTTTCTTTCTGGCGTAGTCTCGTTTGTCTTGTTTTCAGGTTATTCCACGTCAATGGGACTTTCGTCTGCTGTCGGCATTAGTCCGTTGGGGGGTATCGCCAGCCTGTTTCGGGGCGTGACGGGCGGCATGATGTACGGTCCCATGGGAATGGGCGGAATGGGTGGAATGGAAAGCAGCACATCCTATACAGGCGCTTTCGGGTTCGCCACGGGTCTGCTTTTGACTATCGGTTTGACCATCCCGTTTCTGACGTTCATCAATGGTACGTGCCTCATCTATTTGCAGACTGTAGATGGCCTGAATTTCGGTGAGACCGAGGAGAAGATGCGCGAACACGTAGTGGAAGCCAAGCGCCGGACCCAGGAGGCGCGAGATCGTGCAGGTTCCAAGCTTCAGGAGGCAAGGTCTTCGGTGCAAGCGTCGTCGAAGCAAGGCTCGACCGTCGTCGCAGGTCGGGCATGCCTTAAGTGCAGCGCGCCGCTCGCTCCTGACGATATGTTCTGCGGTGAATGCGGCGTCCAAAACCCTGTCTGATTGGATTTGCAAGTCGGGGAAGCGAAGTGATTTTCGATCGCGTCAAGGGTTAAACAGTTTAATTTTAGCTAGAGCCATTTTATGAGTTACGAGTTTAATCCCGAAAGTCAGGTGTTCGAATTCCCGAACCCGTACAAGGTTCAGAACCTTGCCATCATCATCTCCGGCGCGTTCATGGTCTTGGCCGGAGCAGCAACGATGCTCATCGTGCGAGACCGTATTGCGCACGGCCTCGATGGCCGTGCGCTCGCTGTTGTCGGGATTTCCATCTTCCTTCTTCTCTTTGGTATCGGACTTCTGGCGCGCGCTTTCACCCGATTGCGTTACTTCTTCGGGCGTAACCGGCCTGACAATCTGGCGCCGGTGGTGGGCACCGATCAGGATGGCGATTCGAAAATTGCGGGCATATTCAAGGAGACGCTACGCCAGAATGCGATAACGTTTCGCGAACCAAAGGGACCACTCAACGGTTTATTGTATTCATGGTTGCCGCACCTTATTTTTGCGCCGGACGTGATTCAACGTACCGCCCAGACCCAGTTCTACAATTTCCTGGCTTTGGCGACTACCTTTGTCAGCTTCCTGCTTTGCTGGTTCGTGTTTGGGCAAGGTCCGGCAAATGGCTGGATCGGACTTGGCTATGGTGCGTTTGCGTTCCTTCAGATTATGCGCCCGATGGTGAAACAATCAGGGCCTGCAGCGACCCCGGTCACCGACGCGGCCAACGTTGGTACGGGCAGTCTGATTGTGCTTATCGTGCTTGCCGTGCTCGGGCCGGTGATTCTTGGTGTCGCCGCATCGCATCTTCCAGACCTTGACGGGCTTTCGATCAATGGCGTGGTCCTGGTTGCGCTCGTGTGTGCGCTCATTGGCTGTGGAGTCTTCGGCCTTGCTCTGAAAAACCAGCTTCGGCCATCGCCTCAGACAGTGGGATCTGCCCGGGTAACGGAGACGGTCACCATGAACGCGCATCCGAACAAGCTGATCGAAGAACTGGACAGGATTCTGATGAGTCGTTGGTACAGTCGTATCCCCAACAGGCGTTACGCGCGCCGCTCCCCGGTGATTAGCGGGCAGCAGGGCCCGTTCGGCGCCGAGATTTTTGAGGAAACACAGCCCCGGCCACAGCCAGATCGAATCGCGACCGGCGTTGGTCACGCGTTGTCGATGCCGCAGTTCTTTTGGCTCACCTGCCTGACAGGTCTCGCGATGATTTACCTCATTGCGGGCACGATTGCTACGGTATTGATCACCCGAGACATCCTTGGCGGTGAGCCAATCGCGACCATCACGGCGTTTGCGGTGAGTCAAATGGTGGTAGGGATGTTCTGTTACGGCGCAGCACATGTGCTGTGGGGGCGTTTCGACTTCGTCTCCGAGTTAATCTGGGTCAATATCAACGGTAGCTTTGAGTCGGCGCAGGTTCATATCGGCAATCAGCTTTCCGGAAATGTTCAGACCACCAAAACCGTTATTAATACTGAAAGCATGACCATGCGTGTTTGGGTCTCTGAGATTGATACAGTCATATTTGGCAAGGATGCGGCACGCCAATTGATCGGCATGCGTGGCTTACAAAATATTGCCGACGAGCTAGCGGCTGGTTTAAAGGGTTTTGGTGAGACGCGATCAATGGTGGTCGCCCCAACCTCTAATCAGGATTTTGAGCGCGCACAGAAGATCGGGATGATGCACAAGGTTATTGCGGGATCGAAGCCGAATGTACCTGATGAACGGTTGGCTGCGGCATTGATTGCCACCGGTACGAAAAGCAATATTGTTACTCCTGATATCGCGGAAGATGATTTCCTGCAACGCAATTTCTGCACGCATTGTGGCGCTGGCGCCGATCCTGACGCCAGCTACTGCGGGGAATGTGGAAAACCGACTGCATCTTAAATTTGAAAGCAATTCCTTGATGACCAGGTGGATTACTTGCATTTTTCGTCACAGATTGAGCGCTATGCTGCGCAAAGTTGACCCGGCCAGAGCCAAGAATTTGGAAGCCTGCGGATGGGCAATCGTCGAGTTAGCAAGAGCACATGATCTTCCGCACCAAATGATTGCGCTAGTATCAAGGCGGCACCCACATTTTTTCCAATACGTGCGGGTTTCATTAGCCATTATTTTCCTTGCCTGGATGAATGCAGCTTCTAGTGCCGGTAATTCAAAACGAATCGCATTAGTGATTGGTAACAGTCAGTATCTGCATTTGGCGAAGCTGAATAACCCGGAAAACGATGCCCGCGCAGTCGCCATCTCTCTACGAGAAGTAGGCTTCGTCACCACCCAAGCCAATAACCTGTCGCACGACGCACTGATTGAAGCAGTAGCTATTTACGCGTTAGCCACAGTCGATGTTGTCGATGACTTGTATATCCCTAGACTCCTTGAGCTTGCTAACACGGATGTGTTATTGCAAGACCTCTTTTATTCCTGACCCTTTTACTCCGAGTCGGGAGAAGCCCAGGGATTCATCAGTCGATGAATCCCGCCTTACGCGCGTACTTAGGCAGATGGATTAATGCCAAAATTGTAAATACCACAAAGAGAGGACCACCGATCCATATCAACGCCGTAGTTTCTTCTAATTTGAAAGCGATACGGCAGCCTGCAGCAATCACAAAAGCGTAAAATCCTCCTGCAAACAAGGAGAGGCATCCTACTATGATTGCTCCACGTGTCGTTGAGTAGATTTTCTCGATGTTCACTTGTTTCCTCCGGCTTTGCTAACATCGTTAACGACGGTAACACCTTGTGATCCTACTCCAAAAACCATTACTGCTTGAGTAACACCATAAGGGTATGGGAGGTTTGAAAACGGGAGCATTTTCACATTATTAAAGCCGGTTGTGGTTGAACCAAATATTGATTTCGCGCGATCAATCCCATCAGAAGCTCCGATCATCTTAGGTACTGGGACAGTAAATGAAGCAAGAGTCGCTACTAAATTTAGTGTGTCATATGCAGTATTTCCCCATGCTGGCATAGCTTGATTGAACCCGTATCTCAATGGATTTACCCCCATTGCTGGATTGCCAATATAAGCGTTATACAAAGCATTCCCCCCTTCCATCATGTTACTAGAGCCAAAGGCTGTCATCGGCGCACCGACTAAACATCCGGCGCCGGTTTCGCACAGTGCGACGCCAGCAGTTGCGGTGCCCCATCCCGTTACCACTTTGAGACCGTTTAATGCGACTGGAATATGGGTTGAGAACACGTTATCAAGGATTTTATCCGGCGTCGAATATACAAACTGCCCCAGCGTCTGTTGCGATTTCACCCAGGAAATTTCATTTTTCAGGTCATATGCATCCATCACGCCGACATAGTTTGCGTTATAGGCGGCACTACCTTCCTGATATTGTGCCCAACATTTCACTTCATAGCACGCCGCCTTGGTCAAGCGATCTTCTTCGGCCTTATTGCCATTGGCTTTTGCCTTAATTTTGACCTTTTCATCGTCGTGCAAGGCTCGATTGTTTCGATCTGCAACCAACCCAACATTTGCGCCAGCCGCAGCACTCTGCATACTGCCGCCAGCCAGCGCCCCCGATGCAGCACCGACCAACGTCGCCCCCAGATTCATCATGTCATTGAAGGCCTGCGTTCCAGGCTTATAACCTTGACTGACCAAATAGTCGCTCATGACTGGGACCATCGCTTCATAGCCCATGCCGGCCGCAGCACCAGCAGTTGCATTACCTCCACCGATCTTGGCTTCAATCAACCCGACCATGCCATGCAACGCGATTTTTTCTGGTGAGCCGTCCGGCCATTTGTTACTCTTAGCCACATCGCCCACCACATTGGCCAACACCGAACCCACCAGGCCGGCAGCACGTTGATTCTCCTGCGCTTTCTGTTGTTGTACCTGCAGCTCCTGCGCCTGCTGCAGCGTCAGTGTGTTGGCCAGCGTGGCATTAGCGGTAGCCGCATCACGGCTGGTGAGGGTCGTTGCATTTGCCTGGCTCTGCGCATCTTTGGCAGCGTCGCCGCTACCCGTGATGGTGACAGTGGCCGGACTGATGACGCTGTTAGTGCTGCTGCTTTGATCTCCATTCTTAGGCATGCCGATGCTGCCATTCAGATTGCCCAGTACATTGCCCAGTACGTTGCTGGCGATGCTGCCAGTCGATGCACTGACGCTGACGCTCTCGGATTTGGTATGCTGGCTATTGGTCAAATCGCTGGTAGTGAGGCTGGCGGTTTGCAAGCTGTTCTTGTCAGCCGAGGCGGTGCTGGTGATGCCAGCGCCTTTCAGGTCGGTGTTACCCTTGACCCTGATATCAAAGCCGTCGCTACCGGCGGCGATACCACTTTGGCCTACAGCGCTTTGGTAATTGTGATCGACCGTTTGTTTAGCGTAACTGACACTGCCGCTGACCATCTGGCCGACACAGATTGGCGGCACGCAGATACTTAAACTGAAGCCGCCGTTTTCTTGCTTGCTGTCGAAATTGCTCTTATCTTGCAGGGTCCAGATGTTCATGTTTCCGCCAATATCGGCCGTGACCTTGTTCCCTGCCAGTTGCGCACCTTTCAGATTGAGATCGCCGCCGCTCTTGACGCTGAGCTGGTTGGTGGCGCTGATCTGGGTGTTGTCGTAGGTAGTTTCACTGCCGTTGGCATGGCCCTTGGAGACAGAGGCGCCAATCTGGAAACTGAGGCCGGTCTGCTGGCCGTTGGAACCCAATGTGGCGCCGATGCCGACACTGCTGCCGCTATTGCTCGACTGCAGATCGGTGGTGTTCTTGGCGGCAATCAGATTGATGTTTTTGGCAGCGTCGAGCGCGATGTTTTGCGCTTGCAGCTTGGTGCCTTCCATATTGATATCGCCTTCCCGGGCAGTGATATCAATGCTGCCGGCCTGTGCCGTGGTGCCGCGTGCCTGGGTTGCGCTGTTCTTGCTGTCCTGCTTGCTCTGGCTGGTGCCGAGGTTGACGCTGATGCCGAAACCAGCACCAGCGCCGGCTTTGCTAGGGTCTTCCTTTACTCCGTCGAGAGCGCTCTTGGTGGTATCAATGCTGCCCTTGGCGGCATCGACGGCACCCGGAAGGGCGCCCGCGAGCTTGTAGGCGTCATAACCGGCTTTCAAGGCGAGCGCACCTTTCAGGCGATCGTTGCTGGTGTTCTGACTCGCGGTGACCGCATCGCCAATGCTGGTGAGGGCACCACCGATGGCGCCGGTCAGGCTGCTGCCTAAGGTTACGCTATGGGTTTCGGCATGAAACTGGCTGCTGCTGCTGTTTTGGATAGCCTGCAGATCGACGGCGTTGCCGGCGATGCTGAGCTTGTCCTTGGCGATTAATTCGGCGCCCTGGGTGGTGACATTGCCATGACCGGTCCCCTGATATTGCTTGTCCAGGCCGGCCTGCATGCTCAGGTTGCCGCCATTGGCCGATATCAGGCTGGTGCTTTGCACGGTACTGTCGCCGCTGCCGTTTTGTGCCGCGCTGACTTGACTGTAATTCGTGAAGCGGAAATTGGCGCCACCCAGGACACCGAAACTGGTGCCGCTGCTGTGACTATCGCTCTGCGAGGTTTGCGTATTGGCCGCAGCCAGGACATTGATATCGCGTCCGGCGTAGATGCCGACGTCTTTATCGGCGGTAACCGCACTGGCGGTAATCGTGGTGTCGCGGCCACTGCTAGTGTGGATATTGGCGCCGCTGATATCGCTGCCAACCTGGGTGACGCTGGTGCCGTTCTGTTTTTGGTTTTGGCCGCTGTTGCCGAAGCTGACGCCGGTCATGAAACTGCCCGAGAAACCGGATTTCTTTTCTTCGGCCGAGAAACTGTCGGAGCTGGTTTGCTGCGCACTAACGATATTCAGGTCGCGTCCGGCGTTGATGTTCAGGTCGCTCTTGGCAATCACCTGGCTGCCTTGCACCGTAGTATCCCTTCCTGATTGGATGGTAATGGCGTTGCCGGTCAGACTGTTGCCAATCGCTGTGGTAGAGGATCGATTGTCTTGCGAGCGGCTGCTCGAGGACGAAAACATCCCGCTGGAAGTGGTGTAAATCGCCCGGTCGCCAGTAGTTTCCTGTTGCGCTGCTGCCAGCGTGATGTCGCGTCCGGCGACCGCAACTACCTGCCCGCCAGCATTGGCGGTGACCGCGGTAGCAGTGAGATCGCGGCCAGCCGCCATCGTCAGATTGCCGCCCGTACTGATCTGCGTGCCGCTGACCTGGGTTTGCCTGACGTACAGATGGTTATCTCGGTCATAGGTAAGATTTTGCTGCTTCTGCGTGGTGACCGCAGTCAGTTGCAGATCCCGGCCAGCCGAGAGCTGGGCGTCGCCGGTGGCGTTGATCTGCGCGGCCTGTATTGTCAGGTCGCGGCCGGCGGCGATGGAGAGCTGATCGGCGGTAACGCCGGCGACGCGGCTGAGCGTGCTGGTGTGGCCTTCCTGGTTATCGATACTTACGGTGTTGGTCGCCAGCGTGACATCGCGTCCGGCAAGTATGCCTACGCGGTGGCCCTGGATGTTGCCGCCGTCGTTGAGGATGTTGTTCTGCGCGACCAGCAGAGTTGCGCCATCTTTGCCCGTGCTGCGGATGTTGCCGGTGTTGGCGATGTCAGTCGCCTGGATGATCATGTTGCTGGAGGCTTGCAGCGTGCCGCCATTCTTGAGTGTGCCGTTAACGGTGAGGTCGATGTCTTGCCCGGAAATCAGGGCGCCGGTCATTTTCAGGTCGCTGGCGTTGGCGCGCGCGAGATAAACCACCGGCGCCAGTACCTGTGTCTTACTGCCGTCTGGCAGCGTCACCGTTTGATTCACGAGCCAGACAATATCGGAAGTCAGCGCTGCCATTTGTGCGTCGCTCAAGGCCATGCCGGGAGCGATGTTGAATTGCTTGGCGTTGGCAATGCCGGAATCCATCAACCCCTTGAATTCGTCTTCCGCGCTAGCGTAGCCTGACAAGGTGCGCCGTCCCGTCAATTGCATGACCTGGTCGGTCACCATTTTTTGTTCGTAGAAGCCGTCGCCCAAGCGCTTTTGCACCTTTTGCGGCTCGAGCGACAGGCGCCCCAGCATGTAGTCGCTGGAGATGAAGTTTTTGTAGCCGGTAAACACCGGATCGGTTTCTACCAGATAGTGCTGTCCGGGATTTGCCTGGATTGTGAAAAGCCGATTATTCGGCAACGCCAGGTTGGGCAGCGGATTACCGGCGCTGCCAATGGTTTGATTGCTGCCGATGGTGCTGGTGCCTGCACCAGCCTTGCCTCCGGCGGCAGCGATCGTGGAACTGGCGCCGCCCGCACCGGTATCGCTGCCAGCTTTACCGCCTGCTGCTGCAACACCCTGATTGCTGCCGCCAACACCGGTATTGCCACCTGCCGTGCCGCCTGCTGCGGTAATGTCGTGATTGCTGCCACCCACACCGGTATTGCCGCCAGCGCTGCCGCCCGCTGCGGTAATGTCGTGACTGCTGCCGCCCACACCGGTATTGCCGCCTGCACTGCCGCCTGCCGCGATAACACCGCGCGCGCCGCCGGCGATGGTCTGGCCGCCCAGATTGCCGGACAAGGCGATACCGCCCACGGTCGGTACATTGACGCTACCCACGCCCTGGCCGAGAGCCGGATTGCCGCTGCTGTTCGGGGCGGTGTTTTGCTGTACGCTCCAGACCGCCAGATCTAACGGAGTGGTCGGTTGCACGACATCGTAGGCAGCGCCGTTATTTTCATACGTATAGTGGTTCTGATGTGGATGACCCTCTACCCAATGGTAATAATTCTCACCGGCGAGCATATGATTGACAGTGTCGGTTTCCCCTGTCGCACCAATGTTGTTGATGTTGCCAGTGGTGCCCGACAGCGTACCGCCGGCAATGATAGTGCTTTTGTCATTGGTGATATTGCCGGACAGGACCATGCCGCTGCCTGAACTGATTTTTCCCGGGTCGCTACGGGTGACGACCGTGTTCGAGACAGTCTGGTCGTATTCGCGTTTAGAAAATTTTTCGTAGCGACCGCCAGTCGGATCAATCAACACGATGCCGCCGTCGCCACTGTCGCCCCAGGTCAGTTGATCCGGGGTGTACCAGATGGTCGAGTCATACCAAGGGTTGTATAGGGTAACGTGCTTAGTCTTGCTGGGATCTACCTGTATCGCCGTCGTGAAGTGCGCGTTGAGGTTATTCAGTTGCGCGGTCTGGAAGGTCAGTTTGCCGCCGGCATCGATGGTGGCGGAGCTGTTGGTGATGCTGTCTGCTATACCGCTTGCCTGGCGGTTGGCGTCGAGCGCGCGGCCGAACGTCATGTCGCCCAGGCTTTGGATGATGGCGTGCTCGCGGTTGATTACGCTGGCGGCACCGATATTGATGCTGTTGCGCGCGGCAATCGCACCGGCCTGTCCGCTGGCGAGATCGATATCGTTGGTCAGCGATTGTGCGCCGATAGCAATGTCGTCGCCGTATATCCGGCCGGTGTTGGTGATGGCGTTGGCGGCCAGGATCGTGGTTGCGCCGGCATTGATCAGGCCGCTGGCCTGGTTGTCGACGTTGGCGGCACTTACGGTCAAGCCGTTGACGGAGGTCAGCGTGCCGGTATTGGTGAGGTTACCGGTAGTCGTCAAACTCAGGTTGTGGTTAGCAGTGAGAGTGTTACCTGCCGTATTGGCGTAGTCGCCTTGCAGATTGATGGTTGCATCTTGTCCCGCAATCACTTTACCGTTGCCCACGATGGTGTTGGCATTGATGCTCAGATTGCGGCCGCTGGCAACGGTGCCTGCGATGTTGTTCAGATCGCTGGAGGTAGATAGCGCGATATTGCTGCCGGCGCCGGCCGTACTGCCGATTAAGCCAAAAATGTTATTGATGCTGGCAACGCTCACGCTGATGTTGCCGGCGGCGCCGATATTGCCGCCTACGTTGGTCAGGGCTGCACCGCTTTGATTGAACTGCAGGTTTTGCGCGGCATACAAGGTGCCGGCATTGTTGTTGAGCGCATTGCTAGCTAAGGTTAGATTGCCGGTGGCAACAACTTTCCCTTGCTGGCTATTGTCAAAATTAGTGGTGTTGATGCCGACATCGCCATTGCCGCCGATGGTGCCCTGATGACTGACAATCTGGCCGCCGCCGTTGATTTGGGCAAGACCTGCGCCGCTATTGGCTATCCGCCCCGCCGTGTTATCGATACTGGTACCGGATACGGTCAATGTCGCCGTGCTGCCGTTGGCTTCGATGCGGCCGTTGCCATTGTTGATTGCGCCGGCGGCGCTGGCGTTGACGCTGGCTGCGCCCTGGATTACGCCATTGGCATTGGTGAGCACGCCATTCGACTGCAAATTCAAATTGTCTTTGCCGTAGACGGTGCCGCCGCTATTGTCGAACGACCCGGCGTTCAGGCTGACTGTACCGGAACCGCCGATAAAGCCGCCGACGTTATTACTGACTGTATTGTCGATGCCTTGCGAGGTGGTGATGCTGAGAGGCGCCGCACCAATGCCCTGGACCGTGCCGCCAGCGTTGTTCAGGCTTTGCGCATGCAGCGTGATGGCTTGCTGCAACGCCTCGATCTTGCCCATGGCATTGTTGATCTGGCCGTTCACCGCATCCAGGTTCAAGCTGCTGCCGCCGATATAGCCGCCGCCACTATTGTCGACGCCGCCTTGGCTTGCCGTCACGGCCAGCTGTTGCTGAGCGAACAGGGAGCCGCCGCGATTGGCAATGCTGGCTGCGCTGATGGTCGCCTGGCCATTGCTGCCGATGCTACCGCCTTGATTCGACAGATTGCCCGCGCCATTGCCGACGTTGAGCGTCAGTTTGCCGTTGCCGGACAGCGCGATGGTGCCGCCGTCGTTGTTCAGCGTTTGCGGCGTCAGGGACAAATCCGTGCTGCCGGTTTGCAGCAGTCCGCCGTTGCTGTTGTCGAGTGTCCCTGCGATGGCGATGGTCGAGGCATTATTGCCATATTGAATAATCTGGCCATGCTGGTTGGTCAGGTTACCGCTGTTGATGGCCAGCTGGTCAGCAGTGATCTTGCCGCTGGTGTTGTCCAGCTGCGCTATTGTCAACGCTACTTTGGAGGCGTCGATGACGCCGCCGGCGTTTTTCAGGGACGCGGCATTGGCGTTCAGGTTCTTGCCTGCGGCCAGACGGCCGTTGCTGTTATCGAGGCTGTTGGCAATCGTACTGGTGAGATTATTACTGGCGGTAATTTTTCCGCTGTTGACGACGCTGCCCGCAGTAAGTGCGACATCGCCATTGCCGCCGATGACGCCGCCTGCTGCATTGGTGAGCTGGCCGCTGGCATTAAGCGTGAGGCCGTCGGCATTCAGGGATGTGATGCTGCCGGCGCTATTGTCGATATTGGCGCCGCTTACCGTTAATGCAGTGCCGGATTGAATTGTCCCTTGCGCGTTAACGATGTCACCGCCAACGTGAAGATTCGCCTGGGTCTTCGATGTGATGCTACCTGTTTGATTATTCAAGCTACCGGCGGTGAATGCCAGTTGGCCATTGCTGCCGATGCTGCCATTTTTGTTGGAGACGAGCCCCGCGCTGCTGAGTTTCAGGCCGCCGCTACCTGCATGAGCAATCGCGCCGCCATCGTTATTCAGCGATTGCGACGTCAGGTTCATATCGACGCCATTCGTTTGTAGCAAGCCGCCATTGCTGTTGTCGAGCGCACCGGTTAGCGCGATAGTCGTGGCATTGCTGCCGTACTGCACGACCTGGCCGTGCTGATTAATCAAATTACTGCTGGTGATAGCCAACTGGTCGGCAGTAATTTTGCCGCTGGCGTTATCCAGTTGCGGTATCGTCAGCGCGACCGTGGCGGCATCAATGGCGCCGTTGGCGTTTTTTAAAGACGCGGCGTTGACGTTCAGGTTCTTGCCTGCGGCCAGACGGCCATTGCTGTTGTCGAAACTGTTGGCAATCGTGCTGGTCAAATTGTTGCTTGCAGTGATCTTGCCGCCATTGATCGCATTGGCAGCGCTAAGCGTGACATCGCCATTGCCACCGATGACGCCGGCTGCGGCGTTGGTAAGCAGGCCACTGGCGTTGAGCGTCATGCCGTCAGCATTGAGGGACGTGATGTTACCGGCGCTATTGTCGATATTGGCGCCGTTCACAGCCAATGCGCCACTGGACTGAATCAATCCCTGAGCATTGCTTATATCGCCGTTAACGTGAAGATTGGCTTGGGTTTTGGATGTGATGCTGCCGGCCTGATTGTTCAAGCTACCGGCATTCAATGCAAGCTGGCCGTTAGTACCGATACTCCCGCTTTTATTAGAGAGTGTTCCATTGCCATTACTCGCATTGATTGTCAGCGTGCCGCTGCCCGCATGGGCAATCGTGCCACCGTCATTGATCAGGGTTTGCGGTGTCAGGGACAAATCTGCACTATTGGTCTGCAGTAGTCCACCGTTGCTGTTGTCGAGCGTGCCGGCTACAGCGATGGTCGTGGCATTGCTGCCATACTGTACGACCTGACCGTGCTGGTTGGTCAGATTGTTGCTGTTGATGGCCAACTGGTCAGCCGTTATTTTGCCGCCGGTGTTATCCAGTTGCGGGATCGTCAGCGCAACCGTGGCGGCGTCGATGACACCGTTGGCATTTTTTAAGGACGCTGCATTGGCCGTCAGGTTTTTACCTGCGGCCAGGCGGCCATTGCTGTTATCGAAGCTGTTGGCAATCGTGCTGGTCAGGTTATTAGCGGCTGTAATCTTGCCGCCGTTGATGGCACTCGCAGCGGTAAGCGTGAGATCGCCGTTGCCGCCGATGATGCCTGCGGTAGCATTGATGAGTTGGCCACTGGCATCGAGCGTCATGCCGTCGGCATTCAGCGATGTGATACTGCCGGCGCTATTGTCGATATTTGCACCGCTAAGTTTCAGTGCACCGCCGGCTTGAATTAAGCCCTGAGCATTGTCTATATCACCGGCAACGCGGAGGACGGCCTGGGTTTTTGACGTGATGCTGCCGGCCTGATTGTTCAGGCTGCCTGCATTCAATGCCAACTGGCCGTTGGTGCCGATGCTTCCGCTTTTATTCGATAAATTACCTGCGCCATTGCCGGTATTGATTTTCAAGCTGCCGGTGCCGGCATGGGCGATCGTGCCGCCATCGTTGATCAGGGTTTGCGGCGTCAGGCCCAGATCGGTGCTATTGGTTTGCAGCAGACCGCCGTTGCTGTTGTCGAGCGTACCGGCTACAGCAATGGTTGCAGTGCTGCCGTACTGGATGACCTGACCGTGCCGGTTGGTCAGATTGCTGCTGGTGATGGCTAGCTGGTCAGCGGTGATTTTGCCGCTGGTGTTGTCCAGTTGCGGTATTGCCAGCGACACCGTGGCCGAGTCGATGACACCGCTGACGTTCTTCAAGTTCGCGGCGTTGGCATTCAGGCTATTGCCGGCGGCGAGGCGGCCGTTGCTGTTGTCCAGGGTGTTGGCGATCTTGCCGGTCAGGTTATTGCTGGCGGTGATCTTGCCGCTGTTGACGGCATTCGCTGCGGTAAGCGTGACATCACCGTTGCCGCCAATAATGCCACCGCTTGCATTGGTGAGCTGGCCGCTGGCGTTAAAGGTCATGCCATCGGCATTCAACGAGGTGATGCTGCCGGCGCTATTGTCGATATTGACGCCAGTCATTGTCAATGAAGCGGCAGACTGGATCAGTCCCTGAGCATTGCTTATGTCGCCGGCTACACGAACAGTAGTTTGACCGGCTGAAGTGATCTTGCCGGCTTCATTGTTCAAGCTGCCGGCACTCAATGCCAGTTGACCGTTGCTGCCGATATTGCCGCTTTTGTTGGAGATTGCTCCTGCGCTGTCGAGCGTCAGAGTTCCGCTGCCGGCATGGGCGATCGTACCGCCATCGTTGATCAGGGTTTGCGGTGCCAGGCTCAGGTCGTTGCTGTTGGACTGCAACAACCCGCCGTTGCTGTTGTCGAGCGTTCTGGCGACTGCGATGGTGGCGGCATTGCCGCTGTACTGGATCACCTGGCCATGCTGATTGGTCAGGTTGTTACTGTGGATGTTCAACTGGTCGGCAGTGATTTTGCCGCTGGTATTGTCCAGTTGCGGTACCGTCAGCGTCACCGTGGCGGCGTCGATGATACCGTTGGCGTTCTTTAACGACGCTGCGTTGGCCGTCAGGTTCTTGCCGGCGGCCAGACGGCCATTGCTATTGTCGAAGCCAGTCGCAATCGTGCTGGTCAGATTATTGCTGGCGGTGATCTTGCCGCTGTTAACCACATTGGCAGCGGTGAGCGCCAAATCGCCGTTACCGCCAATGACGCCACCGCTTACATTAGTGAGCTGGCCACTGGCGTTGAGCGTCATGCCTTCGGCATTCAACGAGATGATGCTGCCGGCGCCATTGTCGATATTGACGCCACCTACCGTCAGCGCGCCGCCGGATTGGATGTTGCCCTGAACGTTGGCGATATCACCACTCACGGCCAGGACTGTTTGCTGGGCCGAAGTCAGTTTGCCGCTATGGTTATCCAGACCGGATGCGGTGATGCCGATTCTGCCGTTGCTGGCGATAGAACCCTGTACGTTGGTCAATACCCCGCTTTGAATCGTGGCGGCGCCGGATCCGGCATGATTGATCTGGCCGCCGGTATTGTTCAGGGCGCCCGACTGGATGTGCAGATTTTGCGCGTTGGTGGTGATCGCACCGGTACTGTTATCGAGTGCGCCGCTGGTCGCGATGCTGGTATCGCCGGCGCCGGACTGGATAATGTTGCCGCCGGTGTTTGACAGGCTGGCCGAATTGCTGCTCAGTTGCGAGACGTTGATGCGGCCTTGATTATTGTTGATGGCCCCGCTGGCATTGAGGGTGGCGACACCAGCCGATTGCAGGTTGGCGCCGGTATGGTCGATGTTGCCGGCGCGGGCTGTCAGACTGGTGCTGCCGTTAGCGCTGGTTTGCGCATGCGCCAGATTGAGGCTGGCGCCGTCCATGGCGATATTGCCGCCGGCAGTATTCTGGCCGGTGGCGCTGATGCCGGCGCCAGCAACCAGGTTCAGGTTACCTGCCAGGGTAGCCTGGCCGTTGGCGTCAATCCCTGCCGCGAGTATGCCGGAAGAGTTAATGCTGCCGCCAGAGAGGTTCAGGTCGCTTTGTGCGGCGATTGTGCCCCTGTTGCTGATCTGTCCGGCACTGGAAATTTGCGTGCTGTTTCGACTGTACAGCGTGCCGCTGTTATCGACGCCGTCGATTGTATTGATCGTGACACGCCCGCTGGCATTGGTTTTGCCGTTGAGGGTAACCTTACCCTGACTGTCGATATTCAAATCACCGGCCTGCGCAGCGATATTACCGAGACTTGCCACACCGACGCCCGCTTCAGTGCCGATCAGGCGGATTTTATTGGCATACATGCCGCCCAGTTGAGATACGTCGATACCGACCGTTGGCTTGGCGCCTTCGCCCTGTATCACCTGCACCCCGAGGTCGGCGTAGTTGACCTGATTGCTGCCGGTGACGACATTCAGGTTATTGGCCCACAGCTGGCCGTTTACCTGCACGCTGCGGGCAATCAGATCGAGTTGATCGGTGTTGGCGGCGTTCAGGCCGTTGATCTGGATATCGCCGCGCGTGACGCGGAAAGCGTTCAGGCTGCCGTCGCCGCCGAACACCGGCGTACCGGTGGTCAACGCACCACGGCTGGTATTGATGAAGCCGCAGTTGCTGCAAGTGATGCCGTTCGGATTAGCGATAATCACCTCGGCGCGCTGGCCGGCGACTTCGGTATAGCCGTTCAACTGGCTGCGTCCAGAGCCGGTGACTTCGTTCAGGATGATACGAGCGCCGCCATTTGCCAGATTCGGATTGCCGTCCACATACCCGCCTTGCTGGGTTTGCGTGACAGTGCGAGCGTTGTTCAGAATTGCCCCATTGGGAGCGACATTGAACTGATTGTATTGGTTGTGCGACACGCCGGCGGCGCTGGGCGTGGTGATTTGCACCAGTGGCCGGCCGTTGGCGGTTTGATCGACCGTGGGGCGCCGTGAGCCGGCATTCGGATCGGCAACGATTTGGGCATTGACCACCGTGACGGCGCCGAACAACGCAGCAATCGCCACCCCCAGATGCACCAGGCGCATCAGGGGTGAACTGGTTACCCCGGATTCGCCATTTGCCCCCGTTCCCTTTCCCTGGCTGGATACGTTCTCAGCGACCGCCATCAACATGCCACGGTTTTTATTGAAAATGACGCGATAGGCTTGCTTGTTCATAGTGAATCCAGGGTAGGAAAAAGGTGGTGTCGAGTGCCATCGTCAACGGCAGCAGACGTTAACGAGGAACCGGGCATGGCTGAAATGTCGCGTTATTGTTTGCGCAGCGCCACGGCGATGAATTGCTGCGCCATATTGGAATTCAGGTAGCCGCCAAATTGGAAAATGGCGCCAAATTCTTCTGCATTGGGACCGAAAAAGCGCAGCATGTTGCTACCGCCACCGAGTCCTAATCCACTGGTCATCGCGGGACTGTTAAATGTGTGATTCAACGCGTAATAACTGACTCCGGTGTACGTCAATGTGCTGGCGAATTTACCTGGATCAACAACGGACGGCGTACCACTGCTCTCGATAAGGACGGGATTGCCAGAAACGGCGATAGTGATTTTTTGGGCGGCGTAATCTACCGTGGCGACGACATCTGATGTGTACAGCGCGCGGCCGCTACTACTCGTCACTCCGGGTGTATTGCTGCTTTCCATCGTGTACTGGAACGCCGTCCCGGTATAAGTCGCTGTGCCGGTAGCCGGCCACGTCACGGCAGTAAGATCGGTCGGATAACCTGCCAGGTCAAAGCCGACTACGGTTGGATCGTCGGCATTGCGCCAGGCGACGTTTTGCACCATCTTGGTGGCATTCGGCGCCAGTATCCTGATGCTCTTGTTCGCAGCGCCATTGCTGATCGAAAACAGGTGGCTTGCTACTACACTGCCACCAGGCAAGCCAGATGCGAATGTGAAGTTGATACCAGGTCCGGTATCTTGGGTGCCCGAGGGTTGATGCACGAATGTCATATTGGCAGACGCATCAATAGTCGCCCCCAGATCTACTCCTTCCGTCACCCCTTTGGTGCTGAAGTCGATACCCATGCGGGTGAAGGCCAACGTATTGGCCACGGGTGTGACCACCGGCGTTGTCACTGGCGCAGCGACAGTTGGCGCGTTGGAGCCGGCATTGGCGGTCCCGCTGCTGTTATCTCCGCCGCCGCCGCATGCACTCAACGCTCCCAGGAACATCAAGGCAGTGATATTTTTCAATTGAAATACGGCGTTTTTTTGATTTGTCGGTTGCATGTTCTTATTCTCTTTTTTGTGATGAATTAATACTGATAACTCAGGTTGAAACCGATGGCCGGTGTGGCAGTACGGAAGCCTTGAGGCTTGTACAGCGACCAGCCGGAAAAGATGTCATAGCTCAGGCCGAACAAGCCGCCCCGCACGCCGACGGTGGCGCCAGCCAGTTTGTTGCCCAGTAAATACTGCACGCTGGGACCGTAGACCTTGCCGAAATCAATGCCGGCATAGGCCGACTGACCGCTTTGGGCCAGTGGGATGTCGAGTTCATTGCGCGCGAAGAAGCCGCGCTCGGCCGCCAGCGTCAGTTCGCCGTCGAAGCCGCGCACGGTGTAGCGATTGCCGATACTGAATTGATCTGTCAGATACAGCGGCGAGCGCGTGTTCTGGCCACGCAAAGTGCCGATGTAGGTCAGCGGCTGGCTTGCAATCTTGAACGGCACGCTCAGGGTGGCGTCAATCGATTGCAAGGTATAGCGGAAGGTCGGTGTTCGGGGTTCGCGATTGTCCAGGTCTGCTTGTCCGTTGAACCAGGAGACGCCCCAACGGTTGGCCAGCGCCACGTCGAGCTGGGCGTCGCCGAAATAGTGCTTATGGACCCAGGCCAGTTCAGCGAAGGTAGTATTGCGTTGTTGCACGGCGATTTCGGTATCGTCGATAAAAGCATGGCTCCAGCGCTTGCCGACCTTGAATTGCCAGCTATTCTTTTGCACTTGATCGCGCTGGAACAATTGCGCAATCTTCACTTCCAGGTTGCGCGACTTGCCGCTGGAAATGAAATCCTGATTATTGCCGGCGATTTGCTGGTGGTAATCGTAAGTGCTTCCCGAGACCGAAAAATTCCAGTAACCGGCCGGAATCGCGTAATAGATATTGTTACCGCTGGTGCCGCGCTGGCCGGCCTTGCGGTCGGCGTCGGTACTGATACCGATGTTGAACATGTCGGACAGACCGAGTGGATTGTCGACGGCCAGATTGAGACCGGCCTGCAGCTTGCCAGTGCCCTTGGCGCCGCTGTCATCAAGCGTGCCGGTCAGTTTCCACGGCTTGCTGCGCTTCACTTCGATCACCACATCGCTCTCGCCCGGAACTTCACCAGGTACGATTTGCATGTCTACATCCTGGCTCGGTACGCGCTTCATCTGCTCCAGTCCCTGTTCGAGGTCGCGCAGGTTGAGTAGCGCGCCGGCATTTGTCGGGAAAGCATTGCGCCAGGTGCCGTAGAGGCTGGTATCGGTAAAGCGGATCGCGCGGATTACGCCGGGAACCAGCACCAGCTTCAGTGTTCCGCTGGCCAGGTCTTGCTCGGGAATACCGACACGCGTGGTGCTGTAGCCTTTGCTCAGGATCAGATTGGTCAGGCGTTTGACTATCAGGTTCAAACCTTCCTTGCCAATACAGGCGCCGGTGTACTGTCGTAAATAATCCTGAGCAAAACGAAAGGGATCGTGGGGTAGATCGCTGGCGCCGGCCGTGCGAATCGTCTCTGGCAATTGACTCGGCACTTCAAGTGCGAATTGCTGAATCGCGAAGCAAGGCGACTCACTTGGCAGCGTCGACGTATCGAGTGTTTCTACCGGCACAGCGGTTTGCAGATTGACCTTTGGTGCTTGCAACTGTTGCTGACGCTCCAGCGCTTCAGCCTGGCTGCGGCGGCGTTGTTCCTCGCTGGCTGAAGTTTGGATCGTTTGAGCCAGGCCGTCGTGCATGACGGTCGCCACTAGCAGACTGACGCCCACTCCCCTTGCTAATGCCGATAAGCTGCCACCACCCTGGTTTGATAAGGTGTACTTCCCCATGTGTTGCCTTCTTTATTATTTCCCCGAGGCACGATTTTACAAAATAGCATCATATTTTCCTAAGGAAACCTTTTAAAAAAATATGGATTTTTCAATGTATGACAAAACTGTTGCTAACTGACATCGTAAAATTTCAATACGGCAACACTCCAATCGACAAAGGCATCAGAGGCGTCAATGCATTGCGAAAATTAGTCGAAGCTGAAATTGATAATTACGTGTATGCGGTACTGCTGGGGACTGTCGGTACACTTCTTACCCGCGGTTGGGTAAAGGCGCCGATCGACTGCGTGTTCTCGCGCAGGCGAGCACCGGCGCCAAACTTTATTTCCTCATTTTCGGCGGCAGTGAAGTGGGGGGGAATCGTGACGTTGGCCGCAGTCGACCACTCGCGTGTGGTGTTCTGCCGAGTGCCGTTGTTAAAGCCGGTAAGCGTATAGGCCGAAGTGTCGATGGGGCTGCCCCCGCTCACGACGTTGTAAGTGGGAAAATTCGAGCTCGCCGTATTGTTGTATGTCACGGTTGACGGACCGGGATTGGAAAAATCCGAGTTGTAATCGTATGGCTTATCGTAAGAGCCAACAGTATGCGCCAGCCAGTAATCAATCTTCATGCCACCAAGATCGTTTTTACCTCCAATCGTGAATACTTTGGTGTCGATGGTTTCTTTTTCGTCGCGCAAAGTCTTGTCGAACCTGACGCCTTGCTCGGTAAAACTGCCATCCCACAAACATTCCACTCTGACAAACATTCTGCTACCCCAACAAAACACTGTATGAATAAACAGTATATTAGAATTTTTGCGGAAAAGATTGTGGATTGCGGAAATAATGAAAAAAGGCCCTCATCGCTGAGAGCCTTGTATTCAGTGGTGCCCGAGGCCGGACTTGAACCGGCACACCCTTACGAGCGAGAGATTTTAAGTCTCTTGTGTCTACCGATTTCACCACTCGGGCAATTCTGCCGTTTCGAAGAAACGCGCAAAACATGTATCCGCAGCAATTACCTGCGTTACGGGACAGGGCCGCATTCTAACAGGTTCTTATTGCCAAGGCCATCCTCTGATGCGCGCTTACCCGTTCTTACCCTATACACGGTGGCACTACTCTGCGGTAGTCGGATCAATTACCGAGACAACTTCGGAGACACGATTTGCGGGGAAGCCTCCTTGCTGGGCATGCTCTCGAACCTGCTCTTCATTCGGCGCGATGTAAACGCAATAGATCTTGTCGCCGGTAACGTAGCTTTGAAGCCATTGAATCTGTGGTCCCATCTTGCTCAGGACGCCGCACGACTTCTGCGAAATGGCACGAAGTTCTTGCTCTGATAACTTCCCGGCCCCGGGAATATCACGTTCAATAACGTACTTTGGCATGGCATTCTCCTTACATTGATTTCCGAGCAAGCATCGGGCTCGTCAGCTCCCGCTAGCCGGCTCCTCTCGTCACGTACGTCGTGACATCTGACAGTTATACACCGCATCGGCCAGTCAGGATTGTTGAAATTTCCAGAGCATGCCGATGCGAAATACCTATCACTTTTGATAGGTTGTCTAAACAGAATTACCTGCCTATCCTAAACCTAATTGCGTTGGCGCGAGCCCATGGCATTCTGATGCACGGACGAGGGTCTGTTTAATGAAAAAAATAAGCTACGAACAGGCATCAGCCGTCATGAAACTGCTGGCCGTACGGAATGGTACTGCGAATGCAAACTGGGTGATATCGGACTACCCGCATATGCGCGGCGTGCTGGTAGAGGCGGTCGAAGCACTCGACTACTATGGCTGGAAATGGTGGAGCAAGCAGCCCAGGGATTTTACCCAAGTGCAGTTGAAACTCGTTGATATCCTGCATTTCACCCTGTCTCACATCCTGAACGAATGCGACGGCAACCTGGACGCTGCTGCAATTACGCTTGTAAAACGTTCCGACCCGGAGTTATCCAGTTGCCGTTTCGATGGCCGCGAGTATGTAATAAGTAAATGCGACATTCCTCAACTATTGGAATTGATCGCCGCCTTTGCCGCCAGTCGACGCAACAATGTACCCTTGCTAGAGGTGACTTTTCACGCGTCTGGATTGAATTGGGATAAGGCCGTGAATCTATACACGTCCAAGCATGTACTATGCATCTTTCGACAGAATAATGGATACAAAGAAGGCCGCTACACGAAGATTTGGAGAGGCAAAGAAGATAATATCCATCTGCTTGAACTCGTCTGCTCCCTTGATTCCGCTGCTTCCGATTTCCAGCTTCAGCTCTACCAGCGCCTGGAAGAACGTTATGCATCCCTTTCTCCAACACTAGCTGGCTGATCAAGCCGTTGTCGTTGCAAACGGCGCCGATACGCCGCTGACCGCCCCCATGGACAACAAACGCTGCGCCATGCAAAAAAAAAAGCGAACAGCAATACGCCGATCACAATCTTGGTCCACCACGAACTCAACGTGCCGTCGAATGCAATCAGGGCCTGGATCAGGCCGAGGATGAGCACGCCGGTCAGCGTACCGGGGACGTAGCCGTAGCCGCCGGTGAGCAAGGTACCGCCGATCATCACCGCGGCGATCGCGTCCAGTTCCGTACCCTGTGCATGCAAGGCGTAACCGGATAGCATGTAGAACGAAAACAAGACTCCGGCCAAGGCTGCGCAAAATCCGCTGAAGGCGTAGACCATCACTTTGGTACGCCCTACCGCCAATCCCATCAGCAGCGCTGACTGCTCGTTGCCGCCGACGGCATACACCGCCCGCCCGAAGCGGGTGTAGTGAGCGATGTAGATTGCCAGCGCGAGCACAAGCACGACGATCACCACGCTAGGCGAAACGAACGCGCAAAAAACTCGATGCGGGCTTGCGACAATGTCACATATAACGGCTGGTCGATCGTAATCGAATCGGCGAACGGGCAAGCTGCCCGCCGCCTGTAGCAACTTTTATGTTTTTGGATAGATAAAATCTATGAAGGGCGCGACCCATGCCAGGAGCTAATCCGGCCATTTTCCAATGAATTTTTTGACGTTTCAGATACGTGTTTGAGTATCTGTGCGGCAATGCCGGGGCTTGTCAGCTGATACAGATTGATCAGGCGCATTTTGGACAAAAAAAAGCCCGCTAACTTTCGTTGCGGGCTGAATCCAAACCTTGAGAGGTGTTGGAGGAGACAGAGACACTATATCGCACTGCAGCATCTCAGTCTGCTTGATTGTTGTGATACCAGATATTCACCAGGCAGATATTGCAAAGTGGCGCGGGATCGTCCTTGCCTATTTCCGCGCCGCGTCCAGAACCAGGCCGGCCAGCCGATCATAATTGCCATCGAAATGATGACCGCCGCTCAGCTTCAACAATTTGACATGGTTTGCATCCAGGCCCGGGCACGCAGAATCGGTTTCTTCGCTGCCGTATATGCACATCGCCAGACCCGCAGGCAATTTTGCGACTTCGGGCGGAATCGGCAGGCCGTCATTGATGGAGCTGATCCAATTGGTAAGATGAAACTGGAAATCGGCTTTTTTACCCAAGCCCATCATGACTATCAACGGCACGGACGCCAGCGCCCTGCCTGACAAGCGGCTAGCCACAAACGGCAAGACATCGGCGCCTTGTGAATAGCCGATCAACACGACCTTGTTTTTCTTCCAGCGCGCCATATAAAACTGCATCAGACGCTCCACATCTTTTGCCGTCGATGCCGGGGTGCGAGCGCTCCAGAAATAGCGCAGCGAATCGATGCCGACTACCGGCACGCCGCGCTTGGAGAGTGCAGTTGCGACGTCACGGTCAATCCCGGCCCAGCCGCCATCGCCGCTAATCAAGATGACCATGGTGTCGGCATCACGGACAGGTTCCGCTTGCGATTGGCCCAGTGCCGCTACCTCGACCACCGGCAAATCGGACACTGCCGCAGGCGGTGCTTGTACCGTTACCGCTTGTTTCGCATTCAGGCTGGCATACGCCGCTTTCAACTGTGCCAACCCGCCTTGATCTGTCCCAGGCGCCACGGTAAGCTCAGCACCAGCGACACTGGCGGCGAAGGTGCGTGTAACGCTAGCTTCGCAACGCCCAACTGCGGGTACTTTTTCATCGAGCAAGATGCGCCACGCTGCGGGCAATCTGGAAACTGGCAACAGATCCACGCCCACGCCGTTTGCGCGTGGTTTGAAATGCACGTTCTCCCCCTTGCAAAGCGGCTTGCGCAAACTCAAAGCGGGGCAAAATCCCAGCGATATGGCACCGCTGAAAGTGTTCGCGGGCGCCTGTGCCAACATGGCGTAGGCAAAGCTCGCGCCGGAACCGTCGCCCACCAATAGCGGCGGATAATATCCCGGCACCTTTTCATACGCCTGCACAAAGCGGCTCAGGTTTTCCAGATCGCCGTCAGGAAATGCGCAGTCGCCGCCATCGGCATTCAGGCTGGCAAATAGTTGCGGCGTACTGATGCCTGCCACCAAAGCACCTTGCTGCGCCAGCGCGCGCGCCCTATCGGCGGCGCTCTTGTCCCAGCCGGCATCGCCTGAAAGTAGCAAGACGACGCCATTGATGGCTGCCGTCGGCCGATAGACTTCAATATTCTTGAAGCGGCCGTGGCTTAAGCTGTGGTGCGCATCGCCGGCGCTTACCGTGCTTACTGCATTTGCCGCATTGCCGATGAAGGCCATTGTGCACAGCGCCAGGCACATGAATTTCTGCTTCATTTACTGATAGCTCCCTTGAGGCCGCCGCTAATCAGCGCGGCGGTATCGGTGAAGGCGAACAACGGTCCCAGGCCGCCCTTGGTGACCAGATAGCGCGCCTCCCACACCGGATCGAACTTGTCTTTGAAATTGCGCAGGCCGCGGAAGTTATAGAAACGCCCGCCATGCATGAACAACATGCGTCCAAAGCGTTGCCAACGCGGCGCCAGCTGATGATCTTTCATGCCAGACATCGGCGCCATGCCTAGACCGAAATGCTGAAAACCCCGCTCCTTGAAATACAGCATCAATTGAGAGAACAGGAAATCCATGGTGCCTGGCGGCGCATCCGGTAATTGCCGCATCAAATCGATGGCGGCTTCGATCCGCAATACTTCGGGGCACATCAAGCTGGCAAAGGCGATGATTTTCCCTTCGCGGCGAATCACTGCAACCGGCTGGCGCAGGATATAAGCTTCATCGAAACCACCCAGCGAAAAGCTTTTTTCGCGCGTGTCTTGATCGGCCAGCCACGCATCGGAAACCACTTTGAGTTGGTCCAGCAACGGCGGCAACTGCTCAACCGCCAGCATCTCGAAATTCAGGCCTTCGCGCTCGGCCCGATTGACGCCATGCCTGAGATTGGCGCGGCGCGGGCCTTGCAGGCTGAATTGATCGAGCGGCACGTAGGCCTCTTCACCCAACTTGTAAACCCGCAAACCGGCATCCAGATACAACGGCAAGGATTGCGGCCGCACTTTATAGAAAGCCGCGCGTCCGCCATGGCCATCGGCCAGTTCGATAAAGCGCCAGATCAGCTCCGACCACTCTTTCTGGTCGCCGACCGGATCGGATAAGGCGACCCAGGACCGATTGTGCTTGGCAAACATGATGAAGCTGTTGCCGGAAGCAGAAAACAGCAGGCTTTTATCGCCCATCAAGGCCAGGCAAGCATCTGCCGCCGGCTGCTTGCGCACGATCTCGGCGGCGCGCTGCAACTCTGCTTCGCCCGGACGTTCGGCGGCGCCGGTAGAGCGCCGGAACAACTGCCACAAGCCGAGGCCCAGAGCCATGATGGCCACCACCATCAGCGTCCGCATCGAGCGCGGCGCATAATCGTCAAATGCAAATTGCCACCACATGCGGTCGGCAAAATCGATATCGCGATACGCAAACAACAGTATCCAGCCGCAAGCCGCGAGCACGCAGGCAACCGCAATCAGCCAGCCGGGCTCGAAGGTTTGTGAAAACAATGACGAACGCCGGTCGAATTGTTTACGCGAAATCACCAGCAACGAGGCCAACAGGAACAGCACGATGAATTCGGAAATGGCGATACCCTTAGGCAGCGCCAGGATCCCGGCGATCACGGTCAGCACGAGCGATGCCCACCAGGCCGCATCGAGCCGATGCAACAAGCCGCGCGCCAGGAACAGCATCGCCAAACCGGCCACGCTACCGATCAGGTGCGATGCTTCCACTACAAACAGTGGCACATGCAGTCTCAGCAGTTCTTCGGCATGGCGAGTGGCTGGTGTCACGCCGGATATCAGCAACATGGTGCCGGTCACCAGCGTCAACGCCGTGAGCAGCCACGGCGATAATTTCACCGCCGCGCGCGCCACCGGCGCACCGACGCCGGAACGCATTTCAAATGCAGCGAGCAAAATCGTTGCCAGCAACAGCGGCAGCAGAAAATAAACGCCTCGATACAGCAGCAAGGCAGCCGCGATGTCGCTGGTTGGCGCGTGATTGGCGCAAGCCAGCAAGATCACCGCCTCGAATACGCCGACACCGCCCGGCACATGGCTGATCACGCCCAGCGCCATTGCTATCGCATAGAACGCGACAAAGGTCGGCAAATCGATTACGCCGCTCGGCAGCAAGAACCACAGGGTTGCCGCCGCCGCACTCAAATCCACGGCGGAGATCAACAATTGACGCAGGGCCAGGCCGGCTTCCGGCAAACGCAAATTCCAGCGCCCGAACAGCAGCAGATCACGGCGCACGCGGCACAGGATGATAAAAGCGGCGACACCCAGCAGCACCACACTGGCGATCGCCCGCAATAGCCAGCTCGGAATATGCGCCAGCGCCTGGACCTGTGGCGCGCCCCACAGCAAGCCGATGGCGCCAAACGTAGTCATGCCGAGGCCGAACGCGCCGGCATTGAAGGCGATGGCCTGCGCCACCTGGGAGGCTTCGACGCCGCTCGCCGTGTACAGGCGCATGCGTATCGTACCGCCGGTCAGCACCCCGAGTCCGACGGTATTGCCGAGTGCGTAGGCAATGAACGAGGTCAAACCGATGGTGGTTCCTTTGACCTTGGCGCCGACGTAACGCAAGCTGGACACATCGTAGCCGGCCAGCGACAGATAACTGACTGCCGTCGCCAGCACCGCCAGTAAAAGGTTGCTCGGCGGCGTATGTTTGACCGCATGCACGATGCTGCGATAGTGCACGGTGGCGAGCAAGGTATGCAAGGATTTGAATACCATCGCGCCCAGGATCAGCACCAACAGCACCGTCAGCCAGAAGCGCCAGCTTACGCCCGTCTTCTGGACGACAGAAGTGATGCCAGAAGTAACGTCGGGAGTAACGGCAGGCGTCGGATTCTCAGTTTGGGATGGGGATGAATGATGTGCCATGAAACCTTTATCTATCCGGCTGAACCTCGATCAGGCCACCCGTTGACTGCTATAACACTGGTAAGAGCCAGTTTACGGAGCAAGGTTCGCTACAGCAAGTAATAAACTGACAAAGAAAAGTCCCGCAAAAACAAAAAAAACCGCATCAGCACAAGGCTAGAAGCGGTTTTTTGTACGTTCTCAACATTGCAGAACATGTTCTTGGAGGAGGCGGTGGGAGTCGAACCCACGATACAGGTTTAAGCCCATATGCTTCCTTAGCAGGGAAGTGCCTTCGACCACTCGGCCACGCCTCCAAACTTAAACGGCTTTTTTACAACGCCGCGTTAAGGACACGAATAATAACTTTTCATGCGGTTTTGGTCAATAACGCCATGCAAGATTATCAGTTTTTTTCGAAAAATTTTTCGATTAAGCGCGATTACGCGCTTTCCAGCCCAAAAGCCTTATGCAAAGCGCGTACCGCCAGCTCCATGTACTTCTCATCGATCAGCACCGAAATCTTGATTTCAGAGGTCGAAATCATCTGGATATTGATGCCCTCTTCCGCCAGGGTACGGAACATTTGCGAAGCGATGCCGACATGGCTGCGCATGCCTACGCCCACTACCGACACTTTGGACACCTTGGCGTCGCCTGTGATGCTAGCGGCGCCGATATGCGCTTTGACCTTCTCGTTCAGGACATCCATCGCCTTGGTGTACTCGCCGCGCGGTACGGTAAAGGTGAAGTCGGTTTTGCCATCGACCGACTGATTCTGGATAATCATGTCGACTTCGATATTGGCATCGGCGACTGCGCCGAGAATCTGGTAGGCGATGCCGGGACGGTCAGGCACGCCGAGTACGGTGATCTTGGTCTCGTCGCGATTAAACGCGATGCCGGTAATGGTGGCTTGTTCCATCTTGGTGTCTTCCTCAAACGAAATCAGGGTGCCGGAAATTGCTTCTTCTTCCAACGGCATTAATGGGTCAGTCAGCGAAGACAGCACGCGGGTTGGCATCTTGTAGTTGCCGGCAAATTCGACCGAGCGAATCTGCAGCACTTTAGAGCCCAGCGATGCCATCTCCAGCATTTCTTCAAAGGTTACGGTCTTCAGGCGGCGCGCATCCGATACCACGCGCGGGTCGGTGGTGTAGACACCGTCGACGTCGGTATAGATCATGCACTCCGCAGCCTTCAGTGCAGCGGCCACGGCGACTGCCGACGTATCGGAACCGCCACGGCCCAGCGTCGTGATATTGCCCAGGTCGTCGACACCTTGGAAACCGGTGATGATCACCACTTTGCCGGCATCCAGGTCTTGCCGCACTTTGCCATCGTCAATCGAACGAATCCGGGCTTTGGTGTGGGCCGAGTCGGTTTCAATGGCGACTTGCCAGCCCGCGTAGGATACCGCGTCCTTGCCTATCGCATGCAAGGCCATGGCCAGCAAGGCGACCGATGCCTGCTCGCCGGTGGCGGCCAGCATATCGAGTTCGCGTGGATCGGGCTGGGCGGTAATTTCTTTTGCCAGAGCCAGAAGACGGTTGGTTTCACCGGACATCGCGGAGGGCACCACGACGATTTGGTGGCCGGCGTCATGCCATTTGGCGACGCGCAGGGCGACATTCTTGATGCGCTCGGGTGAGCCCATCGAAGTGCCGCCGTATTTGTGGACAATTAAAGCCATAGGGAATGTAGGTGGGTGCTAGAAGCGGGTGTGGTGCAAAAAATAAAATCAACCCTTTACTGTACCCGCAACGGCCGATTATGACAAGAGGCTTACCAGAGAGAAAGTACGGGCAGCGATACAGCTCAGCTTAAAATATCTTGCTTAAATGCAATCTCATTGGCTTGCCAGCGCAGGCTGATATGCGGCCCCGGCCCGCTCGCCAATTGCACGCAATCCATGCCGATGCCAGCCGCAAACAGGATCTGCTTGCCACTGCTCACCAAAGGCAGGCGTTCACGCTCCCAGGGCGGCACGTCGAACGCCTGGTAATGATATTTGATGCTTTTTGTGGGGCGGTTAAACGCCAGCTTGAGGCGCTCGCCGCCGGACCGATATTGAATTTGCAAAGGTTGCGCGCGTAACCAGTCGGCGGCAATGCCCTGCTCTGCCTGGTCAAAATGCAGCACCCCGCCGAATTCAGGAAAATGCAACTCGGCCTCGCCATTCCAGCGAAACGCTTGCGGCTCGATCTCCGAGCGATCGATATCGTCGCGCGGCGTCAGGAACACGCGGTTCCTGTGACGGCGGATATGGCAATCCGGATGTGTCACGCATAATTGCGCATCGGCTTTAGCTTCCAGCAATTGCTGGCGCATTTCACTCAGCCAGGCGCTGGATGGCATGCGCAGATGATGCAAGCCGAACCAATAGCGCAGCAGATTATCGATCCGCTCGCCGCTCAACTTGCGCACGTGCTCCAGATCAAGGCATGCGCCATCCGCGCAGGTGGCCATGTCTTGCGCCGCCAGATCGACCAGTAATCGTTGCGTGGTCTGCATATGCCCGGAACTCCGCGAGAAACGCTCCTGGAACCCAGGGAAATATTGGGCTAGCACCGGCATGACTTGCTGGCGCAAGGCGTTGCGGGCATAGCGTGGATCGTGATTCGATTCGTCTTCGATATACGTCAGCTGTTGAGTTGAGACATATTTTTCTACATACTCTTCCAATGCTGCACGCGACACTTTCAACAACGGCCGCGCCATCAGCAACTCGGCGTCACCCAGCAAAGTCGACGCCGTGTTCCAGCGATCCATGCCGGACAAGCCGGCCGCACCGGAGCCGCGCAACAATTGCAGCAACACCGTCTCAGCCTGGTCATCCAGATGATGCGCGGTCAACAGCAAAGGAACCTGATGCTGGCGGCACAAATCGCCCAGCGCTGCGTAGCGGCTGATGCGGGCCGCCTCTTCCACACCGCTCTTGTCACGGTTGTGCAATTCGATGCCTCGTGTATCGAATTGCACATTCAGCTTTGCGCAAGTCTCTGCACAATGAATTTGCCATTGATCTGCGTTGGGACTGATGCCGTGATGGATGTGGAAGGCGAATAGTTTGATGCCACGCGTGCTGGCATAGTGCGCAGCCGCATGCAGCAGGACGCTGGAATCCAGCCCGCCGCTATAGGCGACTGCCAGCCGCGCGGGCCACTCTTGGGTAGTTGCAGGAACGACAGCAGAGTGCGCTTGTGCGGCTTGCGCGATCTCCGCCAGGGTAGCTTCCAAGTACGCGCAGATACTTGTAGTAGATGAATTCGACACGCCTATTCTGCAGCCAGCACTTCCTTGAATTTACCGTAGCTCATCAGTTTTTCATGGCGGGCATTCAACAGGTCCTTGGTCTTGACACCTTGGAACTGGCGCAAGGTATCCGCCAGTGCGCGCTTCAACAGGGAAGCCATCTGCTTCGGATCGCGATGGGCGCCGCCCAACGGTTCGCTGACGATCTTGTCGATCAGGCCGACTGCTTTCAAGCGATGCGCGGTCAGGCCCAGAGCATCGGCCGCATCGGATGCGCGCTCAGCGGTTTTCCACAGGATCGAGGCACAACCTTCAGGTGAAATCACCGAATAAGTTGCGTACTGCAGCATCAGGACTGCATCGCCGACCGCAATCGCCAAGGCGCCACCGGAACCGCCTTCGCCGATGATAGTGGCGATCAGCGGCACTTTCAATTCCGCCATCGCGTACAAATTGTGGCCGATAGCTTCCGACTGCCCGCGTTCTTCCGCATCGATGCCAGGGAACGCGCCAGGAGTATCGACAAAGGTGAAGATCGGCAGGCCGAATTTCTCCGCCACTTTCATCAGGCGCAGAGCCTTGCGATAACCTTCCGGCTTAGGCATGCCGAAATTACGCAATGCGCGCTCTTTGGTGTCGCGCCCTTTTTGGTGACCGATCACCATGCAAGCCTGGCCGTTAAAGCGCGCCAGACCACCGACTATCGACTGGTCGTCGGCGTAAGTGCGATCGCCGTGCAACTCATGGAAATCGGTGAATATTTCATTCACATAATCCATGGTGTATGGGCGTTGCGGATGACGTGAAATCTGAGAAACTTGCCAAGGAGTCAGTTTTGCGTAGATATCCTTAGTCAACTGCTGGCTTTTTTTCGACAAGCGGTCGATTTCTTCCGAAATATCTACCGCGGAGTCGTCCTGGACAAAACGCAGTTCTTCGATCTTGGCGTCTAACTCGGCAATCGGTTGTTCGAAGCCGAGAAATGTTGTTTTACTCATATTATTCCCTTGATTAAACTGTCACTGCGGAGAAGGTTACTTAAATAAGTTACTTAAATAAGTTACTTAAAGTAACTATCCGACAATGACTTAATATTCTGCAGACACCGCATCCAGGCTACGCCATAGATACCAGGTCGCCACGGTGCGCCACGGCTCCCAGTTGGCAGATACCTCGCGCGCATCGCTACGCGAAACCGGCTCTCCTGAAAAGTAATTGACACTAATGCCTTTAAGCAACCCCATGTCATCCAAAGGCAAAATATTGGGCCGGAGCAAATTAAATATCAAAAACATCTCCGCTGTCCAGCGTCCGATGCCGCGAATTTGCGTTAAATCCGCGATGACCGCCTCATCTTCCATCTCCTGCCACTGCTCGGCATTGACCCGTTTCGCCTTGAAATGATCGGCCAGATCAAGAATATAGTCTGCTTTACGCTTAGACAAACCGCAAGCAGCAAGTTGCTCGGGGCCGGCTTTTAATACCTGGGCGGGAGTGGTTTTAGGACAGACTAACAGAAATTTTTGCCATACAGATTCCGCTGCCTTGACGGAAATCTGCTGACCGACTACCGAACGCGCCAGCGTGGTAAACGCTTCGCCGCGGCCAACCAGATGCAGGTCGCCGAATTGCGGGATCAATTTACGCATGATGCGGTCGCGCTTCATCAACTCAACTTTGGCGTCCTCCCAATACGAAGGCACAAAAAAGGAGGTGTCGACAGCTATCGGTTTTTGCATACGGTTACGCCCTTCGCCATTCGGTCTGACCACCGGGCTTATCTTCCAGCAAAATGCCATCGGCCTGCAGCTCCTTGCGGATCTGGTCTGCGGCAGAAAAATCCTTGGCAATTTTTGCTGCTTGACGAGATTGAATTTTGAGTAGGATATCTTGCTCTGACAAAGCAGCTTGTGCAATGCCATTTCCGACAACATCGTTACCTGCGAGTGCACGGCCTTTCAAAAAATCTTCAGGAGTACGCTGCAACAGTCCCATTACGCCGGCCAGATTTTTGAGTTGGCGCGCCGCTGCCGGCGAGCGATTCTTATTGACTTCATTGGCCAGATCGAACAAAGCCGAGATGGCCATAGGCGTATTGAAATCGTCATCCATGGCTTGCGCCAGGCGCTCGGCATGGGCCTCGCTCCAGTCCAGCGGCTCAGCGTCGGCCGGCACTTCTTTCAATGCTGTATACAGACGTGTCAGCGCATTCTTGGCGTCATCCAGATTAGTATCGGCATAATTCAATGGACTACGGTAATGCGCCCGTAGAATAAAGAAACGCACCACTTCCGCATCATATTTTTTCAGGACGTCGCGAATCGTGAAAAAATTTCCCAAGGACTTGGACATCTTTTCATTGTCGATGCGCACAAAGCCGTTGTGCATCCAGTAATTGACGAACTGATGGCCATGCGCGCCTTCCGATTGCGCGATTTCATTTTCATGATGCGGAAACTGCAAATCCTGGCCGCCGCCGTGAATATCGAACTGCTCACCCAGCAATTGCTCCGCCATGGCGGAACATTCGATATGCCAGCCCGGCCGGCCATGCCCCCAGCGCGAGTTCCATTTAACTTCTTCCGGCTCGCTCTCTTTAGCGGCTTTCCACAAGACGAAGTCGAGCGGATCGCGCTTGCCGACATTGACGTCGACGCGCTCGCCGGCGCGCAAATCGTCGAGCGACTTGCCCGACAACTTACCGTAGCCGGCAAAATCGCGTACTGAATAATTTACGTCGCCGTCGCCGCCCTGGTATGCCAAGCCCTTATGCTCCAGCTTTTCGATCAGGGCCAGCATCTGCGGCACGAACGCCGTCGCACGTGGCTCGTGATCCGGCTTTTGCACGCCCAGCGCGGCCGCATCCTCATCCATGGCTTGAATGAAGCGGCCGGTCAGCTGCGAGATCGTTTCGCCATTCTCGACGGCGCGCTTGATGATCTTGTCATCGATGTCGGTGATATTGCGCACATAAGTAACGTCCAATCCCGACTGGCGCAGCCAACGCTGCACCATATCGAACACCACCATCACCCGTCCGTGACCAAGATGGCAATAGTCGTAGACCGTCATGCCGCAGACGTACATGCGGACCTTGCCTGGTTCGATTGGAGAAAACAGCTGCTTCTCACGCGCCAGCGTGTTATATATTTTCAGGTCGCTCATGGGAAGTTACGGCTTAGGGCACAGAAATAAAGCACAGAAATATTGCACGCCGTTCCATCTGCCCGCACTGTTACCGTGCGAGACATCAGAACAACCGGGTACAACTAAATAGCCAAAACTCTTTTGCAGTGCTTAGTTTGATAAAATGTTGCTTTTCGCCGCAGTATATCATTACTGAAATCCGAAAATGCAGCACATGAGATACGAACACGGTACCACTTACAAGAAGGAACTTTGATGCCAACACCTCTTCGCTTGACTTTTCGCTTGCCGCGCCGCACCTTTACAATGGCGCTTGCATCAACACTTGCAGCTGCCTGCCTCATAGGTAATCCGTCGTTTGCCAGCGCTGCCGACAAGCCGCATGTTTTGTTGAAAACCAATATGGGCGACATCGTCATCGAACTGAACCCGGAAAAGGCGCCGAAGACTGTCAAGAATTTTTTAAGCTATGTGAACAGCGGCCACTATAACGGCACCATTTTTCATCGCGTCATCAACAATTTCATGATCCAGGGTGGCGGCATGACCAAGGACATGCGTGAGAAGCCGGCGCCAAACAAGGTAGAAAACGAAGCCAAGAACGGCCTCAAGAACGTACCATATAGTGTTGCCATGGCCCGCACTTCGGACCCGCAATCGGCTGGCGCGCAATTTTTCATCAATGTAAACGACAATGAATTCCTCAACTACCCTGGCCGTGATGGCTGGGGTTATGCGGTATTCGGCAAGGTCATCAAAGGTACTGACGTTGTCGACAAGATCAAGAACGTGAAGACCGCTTATCAAGATGTGCCGACCACCCCGGTTATCATCGAATCGGCTAAAGTAACCAAATAAAACCGGATTTTTACTTCCTTTTTTCCAACTTCTTCAACCTCCATCAATTTAATAGGAAATACCATGGCTGTCCTTCTCACCACCAACCACGGCAAGATCAAAATCGAACTCGACGCAGAAAAAGCGCCGAAGAGCGTGGAAAATTTCCTGGCATATGTCAATGCCGGCCACTATAACGGTACGATTTTCCACCGCGTAATTCCAGGCTTCATGGTCCAAGGCGGCGGCTTCGAGCCTGGCATGAAACAAAAACCGACCAACGATCCGGTCGAAAACGAAGCCAAGAACGGCCTCAAGAACGAACCGTACACCCTGGCGATGGCCCGTACTTCGGCGCCGCACTCTGCGTCCGCGCAATTTTTCATCAACGTCAAGAACAATAGCTTCCTCGACTATCCAGGCCAGGACGGCTGGGGCTATTGCGTATTCGGCAAAGTGGTTGAAGGCACCGATATCGTCGACAAGATCGAAAACGTAAAAACCACGCGTACCGGCATGTTTGCCGACGTACCGGTGGATGACGTCATCATCGAAAAAGCCGAAGTAGTAGCTTAATCCTGGTTTAGCTTCTTCTTTTAGCGCATCCTATGACAGCTTCAGTCTCGAACCAGCCCGGCGCCGCCGTTGCTTTATTTATTTCCGACCTGCATCTGCAGGCGGCGCACCCGCGCACTACGCAAGCCTTCCTGGATTTCCTGCGGGAACAGGCAATACGGGTGCCGCAACTGTATCTGCTGGGCGATTTGTTCGAGTACTGGGCTGGCGACGACGATCTGGAAACACCGTATAACCGTGAAATTGCCGAAGCGATCCGGCAAGTCAGCGATAGCGGCGTACAGGTTTTCTGGATCGCCGGCAATCGTGATTTCCTGGTTGGCGAAAGCTTCGCGCAAGCGGCCGGGCTGACCATGTTGCCTGACCCATCGGTAATTACGGTGGGTGGCCGCCGCCTGACAATCGCCCATGGCGATGCGCAATGTACCGACGATCTTGCCTACATGCAGTTTCGCGCGCAGGTACGCCAGCCGCAATGGCAAGCGCAATTTCTGGCGCTGCCGCTGGCGCAACGCAAGGCAATCATTGCCGGCGTCCGCAAAGAAAGCCAGGAAGAGCAGCGCCACAAATCCATGGAAATCATGGATGTCAATCCGGCGGCGGTGGCCGCCTTGTTTGACACTACCTCTACCACCACCCTGATTCATGGCCACACCCACAGGCCGGCACGCCACCATTCCGGTGACGGAGAAACCGCCCGTACGCGTTATGTGTTGCCGGATTGGGAGTATGACGTCAAGGCGCAAAGAGGCGGCTGGATTGCGATTGACGCGAATGGCGTGATTCGGCGCTTCGGCCACGATGGCCAGGAACTCACAGATTGAGACGTAGGGTGGGCAAGGTTTTTTGCCCACGCGTGACCGCGATAACCGGAGTGAGGGCCTCCGCGGCACGGAAATAGGCGCATGTACGTGGTGTAAGTTCACGCGTGGGCACAAAGGCGTGCCACACCCTACCCGTTGCGGCGAGAGCGATTAGTCGAACTGTCGCTTGAACTCGGCAAACTGTGCCGACAAATCATCCATTTGCCGCCGCAGGCTGACAACTTCTTCTTCAAGCTGGGCGATCCGGTCCTGACTCCCGCTTTTCACCACTGAGGCGCTACCGGCCATTGCATCGGCAATTGCCTGCTGTTCCAGTATTTCCTCGCCCGCCAGCAAATGGGCGTAACGCGACTCCTTGGTGCCGGGCGCTTTCGCCAGGCGCGCCACTAACGGCGGATACTTATCGACCAGGAATTGCAAGGCCGCTTCAACGTCCCCGACAGAGGCGAATTCATGCAGCCTGCCACTACGGCTGCGCAACTCGCCTGCGGTCTGAATCCCGCGCAGCATCAAGGTGGTCAATACCGCGAGCTTGTCTTGCTCCAGCAGCCATTTGACGCGCATCCGGTGTTCGTATTTGGCTACCCGTGCGCCCGCCTGGTTCACCTCGACCACCAGCTTGCGCTGCATCAGGCGATGCAAGACATCCTGCACCGTCGACTCGGCGATGGCCATCACCGGATCGCGACTGGACAACTGGTTGCAGCCATTGGTCAAGGTATTCAAGGACAAGGGGTAATTGTCCGGCGTCAGCGCTTCTTTTTCTGCCAGCACCGCCAACACGCGAATTTCAAACTGATCGAGAAACTCATCGGCGCGGGCAGAATCCGCTGCTTGCTCGCCATCATTGTTACCGACCGGAATACCGTCTACTTCTTGATTCATAGCCCTCTCTCCTGGCGCACCGCCACCATCTTACTCAACCAGTTTGTTGAGCTGGTCCGGATCAAATTTTTCGAGTTCAGGCAAGCTCTCGCAAGCAATGCCCGATTTCTTCAACAACGCAATAATGCGGTCAATCTGATGTTCCTGCGCAGCGGCGTTGTCAATCAAGCCATGCAAGGCCTTGGACAGAGGATCATCGCCGTTGGGCGTGACGCCGTAAGCTGCAAACATGCGGGCCGCAGCTTCATCCTTGCCGCTGTTGCTTTCTTTCAAGACGATGCGCGCTGGATTACCGACTGCAGTCGCTCCCGGTGGTACTTCTTTGACCACCACCGCATTGGAACCGATCTTGGCGCCCTCGCCGACAGTAAAACCACCCAGCACCTTGGCGCCGGCGCCGATGATCGCCCCGCGCGCCAGGGTTGGATGGCGTTTGGCACCCTTGCTCAGGGAGGTTCCGCCCAGGGTCACGCCTTGGTAAATGGTGCAATCGTCGCCGACTTCGGCGGTCTCACCGATCACCACGCCAAAACCATGGTCGATGAACACGCGCCGGCCGATGGTTGCGCCGGGATGGATTTCGATTCCGGTCAAAGTACGGGCAATCTGCGAAATGAAACGTCCCGGCCATTTGAAGCCGTTATGCCAGCAATGATGCGCCCAGCGATGCAGGATGATGGCATGCAAGCCCGGGTAGCAAGTCAATACTTCCCACTGGGTGCGAGCGGCGGGGTCACGTGCCATGATGTTGGCAATGTCTTCACGAATGCGGCTGAACATAAGGATGTCGAATCAATGCGGAGGCGTAATGTTATTCCAAATTACGCCTGCCGTCTTTTGCTGCGAGAGTCCGGAGGTTAGGGAGGCCGGCAAGCCGGCAAACCGGTTTCAGACTGGATCAGAATGGGTACGGCGGAATGGGATCAACAACCCTTTACCATGCGTTGGCGGCGGGCTTCATACAGGCAGACGCCGGACGCTACCGACACATTCAGGCTTTCAACCGAACCGAACATCGGCACGTTGACCAGCACGTCGCAAGTTTCGCGCGTGAGGCGGCGCATGCCTTCGCCTTCGGAACCCATGACCAGCGCTGCCGGGCCGGAAAAATCGGCTTCATACAAGCCTTTCTCGCCGTCTTCGCTAGTGCCGATCAGCCAGATTTCACGCTCTTTCAGCTCGCGCAAGGTGCGCGCCAGATTGGTCACGGTGATGTAGGGGACGGTTTCCGCAGCGCCGCTGGCGACCTTGGCGGCGGTGGCATTCAAGCCGACCGCGCGGTCTTTCGGTGCAATCACGGCATGCGCGCCGGCACCGTCTGCTACCCGCAGGCAAGCGCCCAGGTTGTGCGGATCGGTGATGCCGTCGAGAACCAGCAACAGCGGCGGGCCGACAATCGCGTCCAGCAATTCGTCCAGGTTACGTGCCAGCGACAACTCGCCGGCTTTTGCTACCACGCCTTGATGGCGGCGCGTGCCGACGATATTCGACAAACGCGCATCATCCACCGGGATCACACGTACGCCAACCGCCTTTGCGGCATTCAGCAGTTCTTGCATGCGGCGGTCGACGCGGCCGGCATCCACATAAATCTCTTCCACCGACGATGCTTCATGACGCAAACGCGCGGTGACGGCGTGAAAGCCGAAAATCATTTTACTTTTCATATTCTATCTATCAGGGTCTATCTTCAATCTATTACAGGGCCTATCTACTGCAGGGTCTATCTTTTGCAAGACGATCTTTTACCAGGCCTATCTTTTACGTTTGCTGGATTTCGTGAACGCCTTCGGTGCACGCGTCTTTTCAGGAACGATTGCCGCCTTGGCCTTCTTGGCTTTACTTGCCTTACTCGGGCTGGTGGTCCTGGCCGCAGTGGTGACGCCGCCGGTTTTCTTAGGTGGCGCCGCCTTGGCCCCGCCTTTTGGCTTGGCGCTGCGCGCTTGCTCATTGTCGGCACGCCGTGCCTCATTCTTGAGTACGGTCTTGATACCCGGCTCGTTGACCAGGCGCAGATCTATCTTGCGTGCGTCCAGATCAACCCGGCTCACCTGCACCGTTACCCGGTCAGTCAGCTGATAACGGATACCGGTACGCTCACCGCGCAATTCGTGGCGCGCTTCGTCGTACTGGAAATAATCCGCGCCAAGCTCGGTGACATGCACCAGGCCTTCGATGTACAACGCATCGAGCTGGACAAAAATACCGAACGTGGCAACGCCGGAAATCACGCCGGTGAACTCTTCGCCCAATTTGTCGCGAATGAAATAACACTTGAGCCACGCTTCGACATCACGCGAAGCCTCATCGGCGCGCCGCTCATTGGCGGAACAATGCACGCCGAGTGCTTCCCAGATAGCCAGGCTGCCTTCGTTTTTCTTCTTGCCCGCCGCCTTGTCTTCCGCCTGCTTCTTGCGGCCGGCCGGCGACAGCATGGTGTTCAGGGCGCTGGTGTCCAGGCCTTTCGGATCATAGCGCTTGCCTTGCAGGATCGCCTTGATGGTCCGGTGCGTCAGCAAATCGGGATAGCGCCGGATCGGGCTGGTGAAATGCGCATACGATTCGTACGACAAACCGAAGTGGCCGATATTTTCCGGGTTATAGACCGCCTGCTGCATGGAGCGCAACATCATGGTTTGCAACAGCAAGGCATCCGGCCGCGCCTTGATCTTCGGCATCAGCTCGGCATAATCGGAGGCCGACGGCGTATCGCCGCCAGCCAGCGTCAGGCCGACCTGTTTCAGGAAGGTGCGCAGTATCGTCAGTTTTTCCTTGGTCGGGTGCGCATGGATCCGGAACAGACCCGGATGCTTATGACGCTCCATCAGGTCGGCGGCACAGACGTTGGCCGCCAGCATGCATTCCTCAATCACCTTATGCGCATCGTTGCGGGTGCGCGGCAGGATTTTCTCTATCTTGCCGGCGGCATTGCAGACGATGTAGGTTTCAGTGGTTTCGAAATCGATAGCGCCGCGGGCATGGCGCGCTTGCAGCAATGCATGGAAGACTTCATACAGATGCAGCAAGTGCGGCACCAGGCCGGGACGCTTGGCTGCTTCCGGGCCCTTGGTATTGCCCAGGATGGCCGCCACTTCGGTGTACGTCAGGCGTGCCGCCGAGTGAATCACCGCGGGATAGAACTGGTAAGCCTTGATTTCACCCTTGGCGCTGATCACGGCATCGCACACCAGCGTCAGGCGGTCGACGTCGGGATTGAGCGAACACAGGCCATTGGACAGTTTCTCCGGCAACATCGGAATCACACGACGCGGGAAATATACCGAAGTGCTGCGCTCCAGCGCATCGACATCCAGTGCATCGTTAGGTTTGACGTAATGGCTGACGTCGGCAATCGCCACAATCAGCCGGTAACCGTTGGTGCGGCCGATCTTGATCGGTTCGCAATAGACGGCATCGTCGAAATCGCGGGCGTCTTCGCCGTCGATGGTTACCAGCGGCACGTCGCGCAAATCGACGCGATCACCCAGGTCGGCAGCACGTACTTCACCCGGCAGCTTGGCGGCCAGCTTCTTGGCGGCTTCGGAAAACTCGTGCGGCACGCCGTATTTGCGCACCGCAATTTCAATTTCCATGCCCGGATCGTCAATATCACCCAGGATTTCGACAATCTTGCCGACCGGCTGGGTAAAGCGCGAAGGTTGCTCGGTCAGCTGGACGCTCACTACTTGCCCGGCCTTGGCTTTGCCCGGCGAACCGGCCAAAATAATGTCCTGCCCGATGCGCTTGTCTTCGGGCGCGATCACCCAGACCCCGTTTTCATTGAGCAAACGGCCGATCACATGGGTATTCGCGCGTGACACCACCTCGACAATCGTTCCCTCGGGACGACCGCGGCGGTCAGTGCCGACGATGCGCGCCTGTACCCGGTCGCCATGCAGCACTTTCTGCATTTCCTTTTCGGGCAGGAAAACGTCATCGCCGCCCTCGTCCGGGATCAGGAAGCCGAAACCGTCACGATGGCTGCTGACGCGGCCCTCGATAAAGCCGGGAGAATTGGTCAGTTTGTAGATGCCGCCGCGGTCGGGCTTGATTTGCCCGTCGCGTTCCATGGCATTCAGGCGGCGCGTCAAACCATCCATTTCATCGGGTTTGACATTTAGCGCGGCGGCTAGAGCGGCGGCGTTTTGCGCCTCGGAAGAGGTGCGCAGAAGGCCGAGAATTTCCTCCCGGCTGGGGATTGTGTAGGAATATTGGCTCAAAAGGCTATTTTCAACAGGTTGTTATTCATCAAGGCTCAGTGTAACGGAGGATTATCAGATTCTCCTAACCAAGCAATTTATATCTTCATATCGTTATGACTGAGTTGACTTATTTTCAGGTTAGCTTATAATCTTGCTCTCTCAAGCCCACGTGGCGGAATTGGTAGACGCGCATGGTTCAGGTCCATGTGCCGCAAGGTGTGGGGGTTCGAGTCCCTCCGTGGGCACCATATACCATAGACTAGACCCTTCCCGGGGTCTAGCTCTCCGCAAAATTCCCGGCATTTCCCGATTTATCGGGATGCACAGTGGATGTCAGGATTAACATCCTTATTAATAGTGTTAAACCCAGTGTTAAACCCAGTGTTAAACCCAGTGTTAAACCGAGTGTTAAAAAATGCATCGGGCATCACGGTTCGCCAGTTTGGCGCATCCAGTTTAAACACGCTGCATGATATCAGCAAATTGCAATAATCCAGACGCAGCGCGTCCCGGCCTCTTTTATCGGCTCGGATCGGATCCACTCGGCTTGCCAGATCACCGTCAACACCGACACCAAAACCGTCAATCTTGCCGATAGCCAAATTCTTTCCAGATTCACCATATAATGGGCGACGCCAAAATCGCCGCTTTTTTCGATGGCACAGGCGCCAACGCCATAAGGATATTTAGTGTGAAACTGACCAACCAATCCGTCATTGCATTATTGTGGGGCATGCTCTATCTGGCCACCGGCTATATGTCGCATCAGCTCAATGGCCCGATCGCGGCGACCGGCTATATCTGGCTGCCGGCCGGCGTTACCGTGGCGGCATTCATGTTGACCACCACCAAACGCTGGCTGCCTGTAGCTATCGGCTTCGTGCTGGCGCAATTGCTCCTGGGCTGGATCGAAGACCGCAATCTGCTACGGATTGCACTGTTTGCCCTCGACGAAATCGGCGTCGCGGCGATCGTAGTGGCGCTGGTGCGCATGCTCCGGTTGCCAATGGAAGGCTTGCATTTCGTGCGCGGCCTGTTGATCGCGGGAATCGCCTGCAGCACCATCAGCGCAGCCATCGGCGCAGCCTGGTTCTTGCTGGTGCAGCAAGTGCCGTTCTGGCCGACAGCGCGCGTCTGGGCTGCATCCGACCTGGTCGGCATCCTGATCGTCACGCCTGTGCTGGCAGGCTGGTCGCGCTTCCACGCGATGCGTTCGGGCGGCATGGATCGCCACGACTTCCTGCTCGGCCTGACGGCTTTTGTCGCCTTGGGAGTGACGGCATATATCATCTTCGACGGCCATGACATCAGCAAGTTTTCTGCCGGCGTCAATTTTGCGCTGACTTATGTACCGCTGTTTTTCGTTGCAGTTGTCACCCTGCTGTGGGGCGGCCGGGGCGGCTCGCTGGCAGTCGCCATGCTGGCTTTTTTCGCCTTGTTGAACACGGTCCAGGGCGAAGGGCCGTTTGCCGCCTTTGCGGATACCTATTCCAAACACTCACTGCTGGAAGCCCAGCTCTATCTTGCTGTCGCCGCCCTCCTCAGCCTGTTGATCAGCGCTCTCAAGACTACCCGCGAACAACTGCATGAAGATGCCGCGCAGTGGAAAAACGATACTGAACTGGCCCTGACCGCCAGCCGGCAACTGGTCTACAACATGGACCCGCATAGCAAAAAACTGTGCTGGAGCGGTGATCTGCACGGATTGCTCGGCGTAACGAACGCCGCTTTCAGCGATCTCGACCACGTTTTGGCACATGTCCATCCAGACGATCGGCTGCCGTTGCGCAGCCGCTGGCTCGATGAAACCGACGACGATGCCCGGCCTGACCTGAGTTTCCGCCTGCTGCTGCCAGCCGGCGAAGAAAGCCATATGACCGACATGAGTGCCGTGTTGCTCGACGCCGACGAATCGGTCGCCATGGTCGCCGGCGCCTGGCGCTTCAATCTCAAGGAGGATGTGCGGCAACGGGGCCGGGCATGAGTGTTCGTACCGGCGCCTTGCTGATTCACGGCCTGGGCGGTACCCAATTCGATCTCGGCTCGATGCACAAAGTGCTACAGCGTGCCGGCGTGGAAACCCACGCGGTTACCCTGCCCGGCCACGGCGGCCAGCCTGAGGATCTGGTGGAGGTAAGCTACGAGGACTGGCTGGACAGCGTCACCGCCAGCTACCGTGAACTGGCGCCGCAGTACGACACTTTCCATGTGATGGGCATGTGCCTGGGCTCGTTGCTAGCGCTGGCATTATGCGAGCGCGTGCAGCATAGTAAAGACAAAGGCAAATTGGTGACCTTGGCGCCGCCGGTCTTTATCGATGGCTGGTCCACGCCCTGGTATCGCCAGCTGCGGCATCTGGTGTACTGGATTCCCGGCATGGCAAACAGGATGAAGGTTGAAGAAGACGAACCGTTCGGCATCAAGAATGCCACGGTGCGCGCCATCGTCAAGGCCAAATTCGCGCGCGGCGATAATTTTCACTATCGCTGGGTTCCGCTGGCTTGCATACGCCAGGTCGACCGTTTACGCAAAAAAGTGCTGGCCGAAGCCCACAGGATTGCCTGCCCGACCCTGATTGTGCATGCGCGGGAAGATGAACTGACCAGCCTGAAATCGGCCGAATTCCTGCAAGCGACATTGCCGGATGCACGCGTGGTGATGCTGGAAAACAGTTACCACATGATTTGCGTCGACAATGACCGGGAACAAGTGGTCAACAGCGTGCTGGAATTTTTCGGCTACCCGCCGGTGCCTCCACGACGGGTACGCGGTGCCGACAAGGCTTAAGGCGACCTCTAAAAACTCCGTCATCCCCGCGAACGCGGGGATCCAGTTTGCTGATTTAAAATAGATTCCCGCGTTCGCGGGAAGGACGGGGGCGCCGAGCTGGGGTCGCCGAGACGGGGTCGCCGAGACGCAACAGTATTATTCGAGCTGCCCTTAAGACTTAAGACTTATAACTTGACACCTATAGCGCACTATCCGCACCGGTCATTTTAAAATACCCGGCCCAGTTGCAAATACACGTTCCAGACCCCGCGCGGCGCAAGCGCCAGGCCGAAGTACAGAGGGCCAAGGAAGCTGCTCCCGCCTAAAAACATGCTGGCGCTTTTCTTGTATGGCCCGGTGCCAAAGGCAGTGCGGGTCTGCCAGACGTCGCCGGCTTCCAGGCTGGTGCCCAGCACCGTATTGCGTAATCCGGGCAAATTCAGCCACGGCATGTCACGGAGATAAGTCAGGCGGCCATACAGCAGATAGTTGCCGGTAAACTGATCCGGCGCGTAGGCAGACAAGTGCTGGAACCCCCCCAGAGTAAATCCAAGGCCGCCGTTGCCGCTGACATCATTTGACTCATTGCCATAGGTGCCTGCCGCTTCCAGCGCCAGGTTAAGCGTATTATTGCCGCGGCTGACCGACCACAGCGCCTTGCCTTGATAGTCGCTATAACTGTTGGCGGCGCCGCCAAAGCCGATGTTGCTGATGGCGGAAAGATAATAACCTTTGCGCGGGAACAATGGGTCATCGAGTTGATCGATGGTGAGCTGGGCACGAAATGCCGGTTGCTTTATGCGGAATGACTGAAATATTCCATCCGCCCCCTGATCACCGATGGGAATATTGTACGAAGGCTTGGCCACCAGCCATTGATAGTTGACCCCCATTCGAAACTCGCCGAGCCGGCCAATCGGTATCCCCATATCAACGCCGACCTTGGTGGTATCGAGCCGATAGGCGGTAACCGGAACCGTGTTCGAAGTGGCGCTGTCGTCGGAGTAGATGTCAAAATGGCGACGCCCGAATTCTGCGTAGGGCGCCACATATAACCCGACCTGGCCCCAGATCGGCTGCCGCAATTCGGTATGCAAGCTCGCTTGATTACTACCCAGCACCACATCGTTGCGCCATTCCAGGCCGCTTTCGGTAATCCACGGCAAGCGATGGCCGATTTGCAAATTGAAGTCGCCGCGACCATCGAAATTATTCGACACGCCCAGGCCGAACAACAGGAAGTGCGGCCCCCACGATTTATCGTCTGCATCGACCTTCAGCACATTGCGGCCATTCTCCGTCACCAGTTCCTGCGTCACGCTTTTGAAGTCGCCGTTGGTCGCCAGGCGCGCCACATCTTTATTCAGTGCAACCGGGTTGTAGAAGTCGCCTTCCTTGACGTCCAGCGCGCGGCGCACTACCGCTGCCGGCACCCGGCCGTTGCTCTTGATTTCAATGGCATCAATGTGGGTTTCCTGCGCCAGCACCGGGCCGCCGCTACGCGCAGCCAGATAGTCTTTCCACTGCTGCGGCGGCAACGCCAGCGCTGCGAGTTTGGCGCGCTGGCGCTCCGCTGCCTCGTAGCCAGCTTTGACGCCGTCCTTGCCGCGGGAGAAATCGGCAAATGACAGGTCGCCCAACTCCGGCTCTATCAATATGTCGTCTTTCTTGAGCGAGTCGATCTGTTGCTTGACGTTTTGGTGAATCAGGATCGTCACCATCTGTTGCGCCACCGCGGTGGGCGATTCGAGGGTGGACGGGTCCGCCAAATCGGTTGCGATATTGACCGCGATGATGATGTCGGCGCCCATGCTGCGGGCCAGCGATACCGGCAAGTTGCGCACCAGGCCGCCATCCACCAAAGTCCTGCCATCCAGCTTGAGCGGCGCGAACAGCCCTGGCACCGCCATGCTGGCGCGAATCGCGCGCGGCAGCGAGCCGTGGCTCAGAATCACCTCGGCGCCGCTGCCCAGATCGGTTGCCACTGCACGGAAAGGTGTCGGCAACTTGTCAAAAGAAATATTTGCAGGCAATTGCGGAGTCCAGTTTTGCAATAGCAGCAGCAGATTATTGCCCTGTACCAGACCGGAAGGCAGTTTCAGCTTGCCATCACCGTAACCGGCCGACAAGCCGATCGGGTATTGGAAATCGTCCTCACGCTGAGATTGCGGCAGATCCGCCCGGTCATTGCGGTCGAAGGCGATATCGCTCAAGTTGGTTTCGGTCAGGATGCGGTCCAACTCCGCCACCGACAGCCCGCTCGCGTACAAACCGCCGACCACCGCTCCCATGCTGGTTGCCGCAACATAATCGATAGGAATGTGCATTTTTTCCAGCGCTTGCAATACGCCCAGATGAGCGTAGCCGCGCGCGCCGCCGCCGGACAGCACCAGGCCGATACGCGGCCGGGTCGAATTTGCGCTTTTGACATCGACAGCTGCTTCCGGTGCGGCCAAGGTCGACGCAGACAGCGGCCCCACATGCGCCAGGCTCAACAGCAGGCACCCCAGGTAAAGACACAAACCGCGGAACAGGCGGGAAATTACATTATTTCGCTTCGGAAGAGCCATAACTTGCGGGAAAGCACCTGATGTTGGAAGAGAGTCAAATAAAAACCACCTGATTATATTTGAATAAGCCCGTAGTTTCCTCAATACACCACACGCCATTGCATGTCTTATGTGAGCGCGCGGCTATTGAAGCTGGCATCTGCGCCCTGATATGGGTAAAAAGCGCCTCCACAAGACAGCTCATGGCGCTTCATTCATTTACTTGACTCACTATCCTCACAGGTATCCTCATGCCCTCGCGCTTTGCCATCATGGTTGTTCTGTTTTTGCTGGGCGTATTGCATGCGCTTATCGGTTGGCTCCTGATGCCGGTGCTGTCGGTCATCCCATTCTTGTCAATCCTGCTAGGCAGCTGGCTGCTGCTGTCGTTCTTGCTGATCCCTGCCGCCCTGCTGGCTCGTGTCGTCCAGCGCCAGCCTCTGTCTGATCGCCTGGCTTGGGCCGGCATGCTGGCCATGGGGGTATTTTCATCGCTGTTGCTGACAACTCTGTTGCGTGAGTTGTGCCTGTGGCTGTCGCCTTGGTTCGCGCTGAACCAAGATCAATTCGCATTCTGGAGCGCGGTGGCGGTGTTGCTGCTGACCGCCGTGACGACCGTCATAGGCTTTTTCAATGCACGCCGCCTGGCTGCGGTGGTCAACGTCGATGTTCCTATCAGCGGCTTGCCCGCTGCCCTGCACGGCTACAGCATCGTGCAGATCAGCGACATCCATGTCGGCCCGACCATCAAGCGCAACTATCTGGATGCTATCGTCAACAAGGTCAACACCCTTGAACCCGACTTGATCGCGGTCACCGGCGATCTGGTCGACGGCAGCGTGCAGCAGCTGGCGGCACACACTGCGCCACTGGCCAAGCTGCGTTCCCGTCACGGCGCTTATTTCGTGACCGGCAATCACGAATATTATTCGAATGCGCCGGAATGGGTAGCAGAAGTGCGCAGACTCGGATTAACCGTGCTCATGAATCAGCACGTAGTCATCGACCATCAAGGTACGTCACTGCTGGTGGCCGGCGTCACCGACTATAGCGCCCATCATTTTGACGAAGCCCAGCGCAGCGATCCGCATGCAGCACTGGCCGGCGGTCCGCAGCACGTAGCGTTGAAACTGCTGCTCGCGCATCAACCGCGCTCGGCCGCGGCCGCGGCCGACGCCGGTTTCGACCTGCAGCTATCCGGCCATACGCACGGCGGTCAATTCTTTCCCTGGAATTTTTTCGTGCCATTGCAGCAACCGTATACGGCCGGCCTGCGTCGCTTGCGCAATTTATGGGTGTATACCAGCCGCGGTACCGGTTATTGGGGACCGCCAAAACGCTTGTTCGCGCCGTCGGAAATCACGCGCTTGCGACTGGTCCCTGCGTGACCCTGGCGTAGGACACACCTATCCGGATCGCCGGCTGTTTCAGACAATGACCTTGCCGCGCATGGCTTTGTCTTTGCCGCGCCGGGTCTTGCTATCGACTCGCTTTAATTTTGCGCTCCGGCTAGGCGCCGTTGGCCGCCGCTTCTTGGGAATCACGGTAACGCTCAACAATAATTCCTGCAAGCGCAGCAAGGCTTCGCCCTTGTTCTTTTCCTGACTGCGTGATTGTTGCGCCTTGAGGATCAACACCCCGTCTTTGGTAATGCGCTGGTCGTTCAACGCCAGCAGCTTTTCCTTGTAAAAATCCGATAGCGACGATGCGCCGATGTCAAACCGCAGATGTATCGCCGACGAGACTTTGTTGACGTTCTGGCCGCCCGGGCCCTGGGCGCGGACGGCGCTTATCTCAACCTCACTCAGCGCAATGGCGAGTGAGTCGGTGATACGGAGCAGTTTGTCATCGTTACTAGAACTCATTTAACCAATATCCGTGAGATGCGTTCTTGCCAGGAGAGGCGCTGGCAAGGCGTGCGACGCGTCCAATAGCGATGCTATTGGCAAGGAGCACAACGCGGCCAGCGCCTCTCCTGGCAAGAACCCTTCGGGAACGGGCTATTTGGGCGTATTGCTGCGTTGCGCCGCTTGCCAAGGGAACTACCCTTGGCTGCCCGACGCGCCTTGCACTACCTCCCAAATAGCCGCGTTCGCACTCACGGATATTGGTTAAATGAGTTCTGATAAACATGGCCGATATTATGGCACGCTACACGCTTCCGTTTCACTTGGATGGCGCGCTACGGGATGGCGCGCTACGCAAATCTTCCAACAGTGTACCCGCCTCCATGGCTTCAGCTTCATGGCCAGGTTCGCGCCAGGTTTCCGCCAGCGCATCGGCCAGCCACTCCCGCATGGCTGGCAAATCCAGCAATCGCGCCACATAGGCTTGCGCCGCCGGGCTCAATTTGAGGCCGTAGGTTTGTACGCGGAAAGCCACCGGTGCAAAAAACGCATCAACGGCGCTGAAGTTTGCCCCGCCCAGGAAAGGTCCGCCAAAACGTGCCAGGCCTTCATTCCACAATTCATCGAGCCGGGCAATGTCGCCCTGGAGCGCTTCAGACACATGCTCAAGCCGCACCCGGATGCCGCAATTCATGGTGCAATGCTGCCGCAAGGCGCCAAAGCCGGAATGCATCTCGGCAGCAGCGCAGCGCGCCCAGGCCCTGGCTTGCGGGTCGTTCGGCCAGACGCCGTCATGGCGTTCGGCCAGATACTCGACAATCCCAAGCGAATCCCACAGCGAAGTACTGTCGTGTATCAACGCCGGCACCTTGCCGGTCGGTGAAAAACTGCGGAACGTATCCCAGTTGGATCCTGGCGGACCGTCCGTAAAAGGCACAATGTGTTCGTTAAACGTCAACCCGAGTTGACGCATCAGGATCCACGGCCGCAAAGACCATGATGAATAATTTTTGTTGGCGATATACAGCTCGTACATGATGGAAGACGCTCCGTTTTGAGTTGCTACGATTAATCCCGGATACAGACGATGAATACAGACAACGGATTTTGTGCGTTGCTGCGAAAGAACTATTTTATATGCTTCCGCATCGGAATATATGTACTATCTGTATCGTTAAGGACTTGGTAGAGATCCGAAAATCGAAGGCGGTACGTCACCATGGCCATCATGCAAACCAGCGACAGCCAGAAAACAGCCCTGCAGAAGCGGTTGCCTAAAAAAAGCGCCCTGCTGCGCTCTTTACTGTTATTGCTGGTGCTCGATAGCAGCGCATGTTTCGCCGCCGACCGTTATCTGATTGATCCAGAGCACACTTTTTCGTATTTCGAATACAACCATTGGGGTTTATCGAAGCAACGCAGCCGCTTTGACACCACCACCGGCTCGATTGAAATTGACCAGGACACGCATAGCGGCAGTATCGACATCGAAATCGATGCGGCATCGGTCAGTACCGGCAGCGACAGTTTCAACCAGATAATGCGCTCCGGCGATTTTTTCGACGCTGCCAACTACCCGAAGATCAGTTTCAAATCCTCCAGCCTGCATTTTGAAGAAAAGCGGCTTACGCAAGTCGACGGCGACCTGACTATCAAGGGCATCACGCATCCGGTAACACTGGAAATCAGCCATTTCAATTGTCGCTTCATGCTCGCTTACGGCAAACAGGCTTGCGGCGCTAACGGCTCCGCCAAGATTTTACGCAGCGATTACAAGCTTGCACGCTACGTGCCCTTTGTCAGCGATGCGGTGACGCTGCATATCAGTGTTGAAGCCATCAAGGAATATGAGGCGGCGACGCCGGATGGAACCAGATAGTAGCTGGCTCCGGTCCGGCGCGGTTGGCAGGTTTAGAATGTGTGAAGAATCCCCGCTATCACCCCTGTCTGGTTGTTGCCCGCCACGATTTGGTTGCTAATGCCGTTGACACCCATATTCGACTCCCCCGCATTGCGTGCATAAGAAGTCAGCAGATACAAACTGCTGCGCTTGGACAGATCGTAAGACCCCAATAGCACGAAAGTAAGTGGATCGGCATCGCTTCCCCTGGTGTCGGTATAGGCAGTCATTCCCGTCAATGAAAATGCTGGCGTTGCCTGATAGCTCAAGCCACCCCAATAAAAGCTGGAACCGCCGGAGCTGTCAGCCGCATCGGATTTCAGCCAGCGATAACCGAGGTAGGTCTTGACCGCCCCCATGCTGTAGCTGATGCCGGCTGCAATGCGTTGTTCAGTTTCATTTTGAGAGGCATGCGAAGTGCCGTGGCGCTGATCGAAAGCCAGGCCAAAGTTCAGCGCGCCAGGCGTATATCTCAACCCGCCGCTCAACTCGCGCCCGACTTTAGGTGCGCCAGCTATTTCTCCGCCATCTTTCACGGTGCTGTCATGACCGAAGCTGTAAAGGCCCGTCACCATCACTTCCTTGAATTGTCCCGTGTACTTGATAGCGTTATCGGCACGTCCGGCCAGCACCGGATCATGTGTCAGCGTGGAATAGGTCGCCATGCCGAGGGGATCGTGGAAATACATCACGTCATATAAACTATTATTCTGGCGCCCGACAGTCACGCGATTGGATTGGCCGCCAAGGCCTGCATAAGCGCTACGGCCGAACAAGCGCCCGCCCTGGCCTGCAGCGCCGGTATCGGAGGCGAACCCGCCTTCCAGATGATAGATGGCGCCAAGGCCGCCACCCAGATCCTCCCTGCCCCGCAGACCCCAGCGCGAACCCCATAGATTGCCGGATTTGAGGTGGGCGAGGCTGGCGGCGTTGCCATTGGCGTCCGGCGCATTGTCGACTACTTCGATTCCGGTATCTATCACGCCGAAAACGGTGACGCCCGACTGCGCATGAGCGCCGCCGGCCAGCGTGGCAGCCATCGCCGCCAAGGTTATTGTTTGCTTCATATTTATTTGTCCCTCCTTTGTTGTTTACTCACCGTGCGCATATGTTTTTTTGAGCACCACTATCCTTCACCGCGGCTTTACCCGCGTCATGTGAATGCTTTGCATTTATGCTAATTATCAAATAGATAACTATAAAATAGTCTGCATTAACTTTTTGATAAAATCAAATGAATGCTACTTTTTAAGAATTGTCTTATCTGCTAAGTATCCCGACCAAATTTGCCCGATAGTTTACTCAAATGATATTAATCATTTAACATCAATCAAATGTAAACCTGACAGTGGCAAGAGAATGACAAAAACAGAAAAAACCAACCGTCCGAGTCCCTTGCAACTCGACCTGGCGAATCGGCTGATCCAACAGATAACGACCGGTGAATTACCTGCCGGAACGCATTTGACTGAAGAAGGCTTGGCAAATCAATTTGATGTCTCGCGGACTCCGGTCAAAGCGGCATTGCGCCTGGTGGCCGCACAAGAGTTGCTGGAATACCACGTGAACAGCGGCTATTTCGTCAGTACCAATGCCCGCATGGGAAAAGCGGCGGAGATGGCGGTAGACGGCGTTAGCAGCGATACCTTGTATTTGCGGCTGATCGACGATCGTACTAATAATCTGCTGCCCGACACGATGACGGAAACAGATTTCCTGGCGCGCTATTCGGTCCCGCGCAGTTTGTTACGGGGAACGTTGGTGCGCATGGCGGCAGACGGCCTGATAGAGAAACGCCGCGGCCAGGGCTGGAATTTTTCGCCGGCCATAGGTTCGCCCGAGCTGATGACCGAAAGCTACAAGTTTCGCATCATGGTGGAATGCGGCGGATTGTTGGAAAATGCCTTCAAGATCGATGCTGCCCAGTTGCAGAACAGCCGGCTGGCGCACGAAAAACTGCTATCGCAGACACCCGCCGAATATTCCACCCTGGCGTTTCTCTCCCTCAATGCCGCTTTTCACGAAATGCTAGCGCGCTTCTCCAACAATCGCTTCGTGCTGCAGGCGGTGCAGCAACAGAACCAGCTTCGGCGCCTGAGCGAACATATCGCGGTTCACCACGCTCCACGCCAACTCGACTCATGCAAGGAGCACTTGCAAATCATCCAGGCACTGGAAAACGACAACCGGGAATGGGCGGCTGCGCTGATGCGCCATCATCTGAGCATCGCGCGATATCAATTAGTCGATGAGGCGTGACGATGTGCGACAAAATGTGACGATGCGTGACGATGTATTTATCACTCCAAAAAATCGAAGTAAAATTGCGCGGCATCGGCGCCGGCATGTCTCTTGACTTGCGTTACTCATCCAGCACAATGTAATAAAAGGTTCTGGTCACGGCAAACACAAGCATGGAATAATGCGTGGGCAACATTACCCTATTCCTAACATTTTCCTGGTTCTCTCCATGCCCGACACCGATCCAACCCGCACGCCTACAATCAACGATGTTGCGCGCGAAGCCAAGGTAGGGAAAACCAGCGTATCCCGCTATCTGAACGGCGAATTCGACAGTCTCTCCGATGCGCTCCGGCTGCGCATACAGCACGCCATCCGCAAGCTGGGCTTTCGTCCCAATCAGATGGCGCGCGGACTCAAACGCGGCCGCACACGCATGGTTGGCATGGTAGTCGCCGACATCGGCAACCCGTATTCGGTTGAAGTCATGCGCGGCGTCGAAGCTGCCTGTCAAAAACAAGGCTTCATGCTGATGGTCTGCAATTCCGATAACCAGCTTGAATTGGAAAAGCGTTATCTGAGTTTGCTGGTCAACTATCGCGTGGAAGGCTTGGTAGTCAATCCAATCGGTCTGCCTGAGGAAGATCTGGCTGCCATCAGCAACACTGGGCTGCCAATGGTCATCATCGATCGCCGCGCCGATCGCTTGCAATGCGATATGGTCGGACTTGACAATACCCAGGCTGCAACCCTGGCGACCCAGCATCTGATTGCCCGGGGATTTCATGCAATTCACTTTCTTACCGAGCCGATTGGCCAGGTCAGCAGTCGCCGCGAACGCGAACAAGCGGTCCACCAAGTGGTGAGGAAAGCCGGAAAACAATACGCCGCAATCACTTCAGAAGTCGACATAGCTGATGCCGCTGCATTGCAATTAGCGCTACAGGCTGCGTTGCATAGTAAAAAGCGCAGCGCCATTCTTGCCGGCAACGGCCGCATGTTGCTGAATGTCGCGCTCGGCTTGCAAGGCTTAGGCGCGCGCTGGCCGGATGATGTCGGCTTATTGGGCTTTGACGATCCCAACTGGGCGGTGTTGGCCGGCAGCGGCATTACCGGCATTCGTCAGCCTACGTTCGATATCGGCCAGGCAGCGCTGGAGTTTTTGGTGCAACGCATCGATGGCGCAAACACCCCGCCACGTTTTCTAGCCTTCCCCGGAGAACTGGAGATACGCGGCTCCACGGCAGCGCTGAAAAGTGTAACTTAGGCTTGACTGCCCATTTTTTTTAGATTAACTTGGAACCGGTTCCATAGATTTCTGCCTTCATTGCCTTAATCTTTCTATCATTTAATAAATTACCGGCATTTTTTTTAATTTATTATGGAACCGGTTCCAATAATAAAAATATCAAAAACTAGTCGTATTCAGGAGACAGATTTGCCCTCTACCATGGATATCTTCATCGTGGCCTCAGCCTACGGCGTCGATTTTGTACAAAAAAACGGCCATGCCGCGCTAATTCCCCTGGCGGCCGGCGCCAACGCCAATGGCATCGAAATCCGCCGGGAGTTATTCTTACAACCGGATGATGCAATCGCGCTGGAACTTGCCGCCCTAAAACCACTACTGGCTGCACATGGATTGCAGGCTGTGTATTCCGCACCGGAATCCTTGTTCCTGCCAGACGGCAATCTCAATCTGCCGGATTTGATTGCACGCTTGGCTGAAGCAGAAACTCTGGGAGCGGCAACGCTCAAATTACAGATGCATCACTACCCCGGCGGCGTCGATGTACAACTTCTGCAACAAGCTTTGGCCGACTCGCCAGTTACGTTACTGCTTGAAAATGGGCAGCAAGATACCGGCAGCCGGATTGCCGAGTTCGCCGGCTTTTTTTCCGTATGCAAAGCGTATGCGCCCGCCATCCCGGTTGCCATGACTTTCGATATGGGAAATTGGAGTTGGGCCGGCGAGAATGCCATCGAAGCTGCCGCGGTGCTTGCTCCACACGTACGTTATATTCATTGCAAGGGAGTGCGAGGCGAAGGCATGCGCCGTTTTGCGGTGGCGCCCGACGAAGGAAGCGCCGACTGGCTTGCCTGCCTGTCAAAGTTACCCGGCCATGTGCCGCGAGCAATTGAATATCCGCTGCCTGCAGGCGAAGAGGCACAGGCAGCGCATGTGGAACGCTTGCGTTCGGCGTGCAAGCCAACATCGGCCGCAATTGCGGCAATTGCAGCAGTTGCAGGAGTAAATGCATGCCAATAACAGCACTGCCCTCAAGCGAACCGGCTGAAATGAAAAAGCTGGATGTGGTGACTTACGGCGAAGCCATGACGATGTTTGTCGCCACCGAAACAGGCGACCTTGCCAAGGCCAAAAATTTTATCAAACGCGCCGCGGGTGCCGAACTCAACGTCGCAACCGGCTTGGCGCGCCTGGGGTTTCAAGTTGGTTGGATGAGTCGTGTCGGCCAGGATTCGTTTGGCCGCTTCGTACTGGAAACTCTGGCGAACGAAGGCATCAATAGCGACGCCGTAACAATCGACGAGCGCTACCCCACCGCCTTCCAGCTGAAATCGCGCAATGACGATGGCAGCGATCCGGAAATCGAATACTTCCGCAAAGGCTCTGCGGCCAGCCACTTGTCGATCGCAGACTACCGGCCAGAATATTTCAAGTCCGCACGCCACCTGCATTTGTCCGGTGTCGCGCCGGCGATTTCCGAATCGTCGCTGGAGCTGGCTTTCCATATCGCTACCGAAATGCGCGCAGCCGGCAAGAGCATTACATTCGATCCCAACTTGCGGCCGACGCTATGGCGCTCACGTGAACTGATGGTGGACCGGCTCAATGCCTTGGCGTCGTATGCCGACTGGGTGCTGCCGGGCCTGGAAGAAGGGCGGATCCTGACCGGCTTGACGACACCGCGCGAGATTGCCGATTTCTACCTGGCGCGTGGCGCGCTTGGCATCATCATCAAACTGGGTAGCGCAGGCGCCTATTTGCGCACCGCAGAACATGAAGCCACCGTCCCGGCGCCGCTGGTGACAAACGTGGTCGACACCGTCGGCGCCGGCGACGGTTTCGCGGTCGGCGTGATCAGCGCATTGCTGGATGGACATGAGCCTCGTTTGGCAGTCGAGCGCGGCAATCGAATCGGTGCAATGGCAATCCAGGTAATCGGCGATAGTGAAGGATTGCCGACCAGAGAACAGTTAAGTCACAAATAAGTCGCAAATAAGTCGCAAATAAGTCGCAATTAAGCAGATAGCAATTAAGCAAAAAGCAGTCAAACAAGCAAAGTCGCTAAAAACAATACAGGTACAAACCTGAAAATGCGAAAAAATCTAAGGAGACACAACATGGAAACAAAAAAATTAGCAGTCCGGCGCTGGTGGTTCATCATGCCGATCGTTTTTATTACCTACAGCCTGGCCTATCTCGACCGCGCCAACTTCGGCTTTGCCAGTGCGGCCGGCATCAATCATGACCTGGGTATTACCCAAGGCACCTCTTCATTGATCGGCGCCCTTTTCTTTCTCGGCTATTTCTTCTTTCAGATTCCCGGCGCCATCTACGCCGAACGCCGCAGCGTCAAAAAATTGATTTTCTGGAGCCTGGTGCTGTGGGGTGCTTGCGCCGCACTGACCGGTATGGTCAGCAATATCCCGATGCTGATGGTGATTCGCTTCTCGCTCGGAGTGGTGGAAGCCGCGGTGATGCCGGCAATGCTGATCTACATCAGCAACTGGTTCACCAAAACCGAACGTTCCCGCGCCAACACGTTTTTGATTTTAGGTAATCCGGTCACCGTGTTGTGGATGTCCGTGCTGTCGGGCTATCTGGTTAACAGTTTCGGCTGGCGCAACATGATGATTGCCGAAGGATTGCCGGCGATAGTGTGGGCGTGTATCTGGTGGTTCGTGGTCCAGGACAAACCGGCGGAATCGACCTGGCTGAAACCGCAAGAAAAGGCCGATCTCAAAGCGGTGCTCGATCTGGAGCAGGTTGGCATGAAGCCGATGCGTAATCATGCCGAAGCCTTCAAGTCGCCGGCCGTGGTCAAACTGTGCGCCCAGTATTTTTGCTGGAGCATCGGTGTGTACGGTTTTGTGCTGTGGTTACCTTCCATCTTGAAAAATGCCGGGCATATCAACATGGTGCAAACCGGCTGGCTGTCGGCTTTACCCTATCTTGTCGCCGTGATTGCCATGCTGCTGACTTCATGGGCTTCCGACAAAATGCAAAACCGTAAATTATTCGTCTGGCCGGCATTGCTGATTGGCGCCCTGGCTTTCCTCGGTTCCTATTTACTCGGCAGCAGCAATTTTTGGCTGTCCTACACCCTGCTGGTGATTGCTGGCGCCGCAATGTATGCGCCCTACGGTCCTTTCTTTGCCATCATTCCCGAGTTGTTGCCTAAGAATGTCGCCGGCGGCGCGATGGCCTTGATCAATAGCATGGGGGCACTCGGTTCTTTCCTCGGCTCTTATGTGGTTGGCTATCTGAATGGCGCAACCGGCAGCCCGTTTGCATCCTATCTGTTCATGGCGGGGGGCTTATTGGCCGCTGTTGCATTGACGATTTCAGTCAAGCCGGAAGCAGCAGTTCCCGACATCGCCCTGGCTCACCGGTAAGTTGACATCCATTCTGAAGGAATTCTTATGCAAGAAAAAATAGTACTGTATAAAAAAGTCGCTGACGATGTCCTGGCGATGCTCCAACAGTCGCATCAGGTTGTGCAATTTGACGACGTCAATGCCGGCAATCGCGCAGCCTTCGTGGCGGAACTGAAAGACGCCGTGGGCCTGATCGGCGCCAGCGTCAAAGTCGATGCTACGATTCTCGATCACGCCCCCGGGCTTAAGGCGATTTCCACCATTTCCGTCGGCATCGATCAATTCGACCTGGTCGATCTGAGCAAGCGCGGGATTGTGCTGCTCAACACACCTGACGTACTGACGGAAACCACGGCCGACACCGGTTTCGCGCTGATCCTGGCCACCGCGCGGCGGGTGGTGGAAATGGCGGATTACGTCCGGCAAGGCCGCTGGACGCACAGCATCGGTGAAGACTGTTTTGGTACCGACGTACAAGGAAAAACCTTGGGCATCGTCGGCATGGGACGGATCGGCGGCGCCATAGCGCGACGCGCATCGTTAGGATTCGGCATGCCGGTTTTGTACAATAATCGCCGCCCTGATCCGGCAGCTGAAAAAGCCTATGGCGCCCGTTTCTGCTCGCTCGCCACTTTACTGCAGAGCGCCGATTTCCTTTGCATCACGGTTCCCCTGACGCCGGAAACCCATGGCATGATAGGCGCGCAAGAATTGGCGCAGATGCGTTCCAGCGCCATCCTGATCAATATTTCCCGCGGTAATATCATCGATGAAACTGCGCTGATTTCAGCATTGGAAAACGGCCGCCTGCGCGGCGCCGGGCTGGATGTGTTCGAGCGCGAGCCTGTGTCGCCGGATTCGCGTTTGCTGAAGATGCCGAATGTTGTGGCATTGCCTCATATCGGTTCCGCCACCCATGAGACCAGGCATGGGATGGCGGTCTGCGCAGCGCAAAATTTGCTGGATGCCTTGCGTGGCAACGCTAAGCGCAATGTCGTCAATCCTGAAGTGCTGACTCAGTTGCCAGCTTAGTTACTAACTCAGCTATTAACCCAAGTGTGGCAATTTAGCATCCAGGGCAGCCAGCCGGGTCTCTAGCGCATGTATTTTTTGCAACAGATTGAGCGCCATGGCCACGCCGTGTATATCGAGCTCGAAATCGTCGCGCAAACGACGCGCGGTCCTGGCGAGCACGATGGTTTGCGCCCGAAACACATGGGCCGGCGCGGCGCTGCGATCCGGCTCGATGGCGCCAATCTCCACCAGATCCGCCAGCTCGTCATGGCTGAGTCCGGAAAATTCAGCCAGCTCATCCAGCGAACACAACGCAATATCGTTTAACCAAACGGCTTCTACTAACAGAGCAGTCATTGTCGCCCTCCTAAATAAGATGCTGCCGCGGATTGAATGTCGATTCAGCGGCCAGTTGCTCAAATAGCTCGCGCTCGCGCGCAGTTGCCACCGGCGGCACTTCTATCCTTACTACCGCATATAAATTACCGTGCTCGCCACTGGCGGACGGCAAACCGCGCTTGGCCAGACGGAACTGACGGTTGGCGGCAGTACCTGCGGGAACGCTCAGCTCGACCTTGCCGCCCAAAGTGGGCACCAGCACAGCAGCCCCCAGCACGGCTTCCCACGGCGCCAAAGGCAGATCGATATACAGGTCTTTCCCGCTTACCCGATACAGCGGATGCGGAATGACTTTCATCACGACATACAAATCGCCGTGTTTTCCGCCATCCTGCCCTTGCCCGCCTTTGCCCGACAAGCGCAGTCTTTGTCCGTCTTCCGCGCCCTTCGGTATCTTCACCCGATAGGTGCGCGGCACCCGGTGCAGGGTGCCGTGCTCATCGTACTCGGGCATGCTCAGGCGGACATCGGTTTCGCCGCCTTCATAAATCTGCTCCAAGGTGATGGGTGCGTTGACTTCGTAGTCTTCACCTCTGGCCGGACGCATTCTGGCGCCCGCTCCGCCACCATGGCGCGAAGCCGCAAACGCGGCCAGGATATCGGCCATGTCGACATCGCCGAACGTCGCGCCGCCGGCGGCGAATCCTTGTTGCCAGGACTGCGGCGGCTCAACATTTTCACCTTCATGATGGCTACCCAGCTGGTCGTAAGCAGCGCGTTTTTCGCTGTCTTTCAACGTCGAGTAAGCTTCCGCAATGTCTTTGAATTTCTCTTCTCCGGCGGGGTCCTTGGAGATATCCGGATGGTATTTATGCGCCAGTTTGCGATAGGCTTGCTTGATCTCGGAGGCACTGGCGCTGCGCTCGACGCCCAAAGCGCTGTAATAGTCTTTGAATTTCATTTCAGTTTTTTAAAAACTCGACAAAATTCCGGTTGAATTCCTTGAGTTGCTCGCGCACCTGCTCGTCAACCAACTCCCCGTTTTCATTAAATACCTTACCCGCGCGCGACACCATCAAGCGCCCGCCAAACCACGGTTGCATACCCAGGGTGCGCAACACCGGCAACCAGGCATTTTGCGACAGGATCGTGCCGAAACCGCCCGGTGAAGCACCGATTACCGCCACCCGGCGACCGCGAAAGATGCGAGCGCTGTCGGCCGGCGGCCGCGATAGCCAGTCGAGCGCATTCTTGAACACGCCCGGCATGGAATTATTATATTCCGGCGTCACCAACAGCAAAGCATCGGCGACCGCTATCTGCTCCTTCAACAAGGTCACGGCCGCTGGAATCCCTTCTGCCTGCTCAAGGTCGCCGTCGTATAAGGGAATCCCTTTGATCGTGCCGATCTCCAGCGTCGACCCTGCCGGCATCAGATCAGCCGCCGCGCGTAACAATGCGGCATTCAGGGAACCGCTGCGCAGGCTGCCAGCTACACCGACTATCTTGGTCATGCGCTTCTCCTTTGAATTACTCAATTGCATTGTTCAATTGCGTTGTTCAACTGCCTGGCTCAATTGCATAAACCCAATTCAATTGCGTATCTCAGTTACGTATATTAGCTGTATGAATCAAGCTTAACCTTCAAGCTTCGCCTGGCTCAAGGTAGTCACAATTTCCGTACCCTGCCTGATGGTTTTGGTGACGGGTGTCTTTTCACAAATCTCGGCCAGCCTGGTTATCTGTTCCGGGCTAAGTTGCGCACCCAAAGCGACTGTGCGGTCTATCTTTTCCCGTCCCTGCTCATCGCGCGAAAAACACAACCGCACATCGATCAGGCCGAGATCCCATTGCTTGCGATCGGCATACATGCGTAAAGTCAGAGAAGTACAGGCGGCCAATCCGGCCAACAGTAATTCGTATGGCGCGGGGCCGCTATCGGTGCCGCCATTGCTGAGCGGTTCGTCGGCACGCAACTGGTGCGACCTGGCTTGAATTTGCTGGGCAAAGCCGCTAGTGCTTTGTAAGTGTACAGACGCCATGCGCTCTCCATATCAAAGTGGAATTGCCAATCCACGAATGCCGGCTTGGCATGCGCGGATCTGATATGGAGACTATAAGCTGTTTTGGAGGAGAGATAGCCTGGATTTGGAGATTAATTGCCGCAATAGCAAATTTATATATTTCGCAATCCTTAACAATGCGTCACAACAAATCACCGGTCTCATCAAGAGAAACCGGTGAATTTACAACAAATATTTTCCGATCAGCAACGAAAATGCAACTTTAATCAATCTACCCTGCTCAACGGACCGCCAGTCGCCACAAGGAAGTCAGTTCAGCGGCACGCGCCGCATGCAGCGGATCGGTCTGGTCGGAAACTTTCGGATGCAGCGGCCGGATATCGGTTTTCCCCAATACTTGCAAGCCTGCCGTATCAATCGCTGCCAACAGCTCGGGGCGCGAACGCAATCCCAAATGCTCAGCCAGATCAGACAAGATCAGCCAACCCTCGCCGCCAGGCTCCAGATGCTGCGCCAGGCCGCTCAGGAAACCGCGCAACATGCGGCTCTCGGGATCGTAGACCGCATGCTCGATGGGTGAACTGGGCCGTGCTGGAATCCAGGGTGGATTGCAGATCACCAGCGGCGCCCGGCCTTCGGGAAACAGGTCGGCCTGTTGCAGGGTTACCTTGTTATCCAGATTCAGCCGCAGCAGATTCTCGCGGGCACATGACAGGGCGCGCGGGTCCATATCGGTAGCCACGACACGCTGCACGCCACGCTTGGCCAATAGTGCCGCCAGCACGCCGGTGCCGGTGCCGATGTCAAAGGCCAGTTTGGTCGATGGCAACGGCGCCGCCGCCACCAATTCGATATATTCGCCGCGAACCGGCGAATACACGCCATAGTGAGGATGAATGCGCTGACCTTCACCTAATGCGGCGATCTCAACGCCCTTCTTGCGCCATTCGTGCGCGCCGATCAGGCCCAGCAATTCGCGCAGCGACGCCACGAACGGCTCGGTCGGCGCGCCATAGGCTTCGTTGCAAGCCAGATGAACATCAGGTGCGCGCCGCAGAGGGATGCTGTAGTCGGCCTCAAACGGCAGCAACAGCATGCCCAGGGTGCGGGCGCGTTGCGATTGCGCCTGACGATGCAGATTGAAGGCATCGGTCGGTGAAGTTGGCTGCTTGCGCGGCTTGCCACGCTTTTCAGCCTTAGGTTCAGCGCGGCGCGCCAGCGCCTGCAGCAACTGCCGGGCATTCTGGAAATCGCCACGCCATAGCATGCCGGTGCCTTCGCAGGCCAGCCGATAAGCCGTATCGGCAGTCATCCGATCATCGGCAATCACCACCCGCTTAGGCGCGGGGTTGCCGTTTTCCGAGCGCCAGCGCGCCGAGCGCGGCTGATCTTCTTCGATCCAGTGGATCATCGGCTGTTCGCTCATTGGCATAGTCATAGGGCGCCCGCAGGACGTTCAGCCGAAGGCAATCCGACAGTGGGGAAATTCAAACTCATGGATTGGTCTCGATCAGTGTGGGTAGGCAGGACGCAGATCATGACGCATTACCAATGCATCGTCTGCACTGCCCGTTTGCCATCGCAGCAAACGGGCATCTTCGATAGTCCGAAGTATACCTCTTGACCACGGTAATGAGCCGTTTCTTTGTTTCTTTCCAACAGCCGAGCCCACTGCCATGCTTTCCTTTGCATTAACGGCAGTGCCGTTGCTTAGCTGAAGGGGTCCAACAAAATTTTGCGCAATCGTGCTGAAAATCGTGCGCTTTAGATCTGACTGGTTTATTGTGTCCGCTTAGAAACTAATCGATGATTAGTCGATAAATTGCCGACGACGGCCAAATTATCAATTCAATAATTGAATTGCGTTCTCGAGCCGCGAGTCGAACAGAACGCAGCGATCAGCGATTAACGACAGGAGAAATAACACGTGAAGCAATGGACTATTCGGCAAAGAATGCTGGTCAGTTTTGGCGTCATTTTGGCGTTGATGGGATTCATGGCTGGCATCACCTACCTGAAGCTGGCAGCTATCGAACATGAAACCACCAGTTTCCAGACCGACTCCATACCCGGTCTTGAGTTGAGCACCGGCATCCGCTCGACCTGGTTTCAAAGTTATCTGTTGGCGTTGCAGGTGGTAGCCTTGGATAATCCGGAGCAACGAAAACAAGATCTGGCGGCAGTGCACGCCGACTCGGAGAAAATGGATAAGCTGGTCGCGGACTACGAAAAAACCATTTTCGAAAGCGAGGACAAAGCCAATTTCATCGCCTTCAAAGCTGCGCGCACGCAGTACGACCGGCTCATGTCCGAGGTATTGAAACTGGATGATTTGCAAAAAAATGCGCAAGCTCGCAGTGTGCTGATTGAACAACTGGAACCGGCCTGGCAGCAAGGACGCAGAGCCGCCACGCAATTGCGCGACTTTAACCAGCAAGCAGAAGTCCGCTCGGTAGATAAAATCGAAGCTGCGGTGCTGGTCGCCAAGAGCACTTTGCTGGTAGCGCTGGTAATTGCCCTGGCGGCAGCGCTGATCTGCGGATTCTTCCTGCTGCGCGCTATCACGCGCCCGATGGCTGACCTGATCGCAGCCCTGGAAGTGATTCGTTCCGGCGATCTGTCGCAACGTCTCAACCTCCAGCGGCAGGATGAATTTCAAGCGTTGGAAACGGGTCTGAACCGCATGTCGGACGAGTTGACCGGCCTGGTCGGGCAAGCGCAGAAATCGGCAATTCAAGTCACCACCTCCGTCGTCGAGATTGCCGCCACCGCCAAACAGCAGCAAGCCACAGCCAACGAAACAGCTGCCACTACCACCGAAATCGGCGCCACTTCCCGTGAAATCTATTCCACATCGCGCGAACTGGTGAGCACCATGAATGAAGTTTCGTCTGGCGCCGAAGAAGCCGCCAGATTGGTCGGCACCGGCCAGGCCGGCCTGACGCAGATGGAAGACACCATGCATCACGTGATGGCTGCGGCCGGTTCGGTCAACGCCAAGCTGGCCATCCTCAACGAGAAAGCCGGCAACATCAATCAAGTTGTGACGACCATCACCAAAGTCGCCGGGCAAACCAACCTGCTATCGCTGAACGCTGCCATCGAGGCCGAAAAGGCCGGCGAATACGGTCGCGGATTTTCCGTGGTGGCGACCGAAATCCGCCGCCTGGCCGACCAGACTGCAGTTGCTACTTATGACATCGAGCAGATGGTGAAAGAGATTCAGTCTGCCGTATCGGCCGGTGTGATGGGTATGGATAAATTTTCCGAAGAAGTACGGCGCGGTATCGCCGATGTGCAGAATGTCGGTGTCCAGCTATCGCAGATCATCCAGCAGGTGCAGGCGTTGACGCCGCGTTTTCAGTCGGTCAACGAAGGGGTGCAGGCGCAAGCCATTGGCGCCGAACAGATTAGCCAGGCGCTGGGGCAATTGAGCGACGCCGCACATCAAAGTGTGGAATCGCTGCGCCAGTCAAGCCAGGCGATTGACGAATTGACGCTGACTGCAAACGGCTTGCGCAACGGCGTCTCACGCTTCAAGTTGAAGCTCAGCTGAGGCTGATGCGGAATTGCGCAGATAAGACCATGCTTTTTTTATTGTTCCAGATCGGCAAAGACTATTACGCGCTTGATACCCGTCAGGTGGCAGTAGTGCTGTCGCTGGTCAACCTGAAACAAATGCCGGCGACAGCACCCTGGGTAGCGGGCGTCTTCACCTATCGCGGCCAGTCGGTGCCGGTGATCGATCTCAGCCAGCTGGCGCTAGGGCGCCCGGCTCTGCGCCGCCTGAGCACGCGCATGGTGCTGGTGCACTACCCTGTGCCCGGTGCGGGTGAGCGCCTGCTCGGACTGGTACTGGAAAAAGCCAGCGAAATCATGCGCCGTGAACCCTCCGAATTTCGCGATAGCGGCCTCGATCATGGCAATGCGCCTTATCTAGGCCCGGTTACCGACGATATGCGCGGCCTGATTCAAGCGATCCGGATACAAGACTTGCTGCCGCCCGACGTGCGTGCGCAACTGTTTCCGGCCGGGGGGCAATAGTGCCACTGGAAAAATTTGAAACCCTGCTGAAACGCACCATGGGCCTGGACATCCAATCCATAGGCCGGCCCATGCTGGAGCGGGCGTTACAGGAAAGACGCGATAGTTGCGGCATCGATGATCTGGATGCTTATTGGCAGTTGTTACAGATTTCGGAACCGGAACAGCTGCTATTGATCGAGTCGGTAATCGTACCGGAAACCTGGTTTTTTCGGAATCGCGAAGCCTTTATCGAAATGGCGCAGCGGCAGCTGCAGCGGCCAACCAGCGCCGGCCAGCCCTTGCGTATCCTTAGCCTGCCCTGCTCCACCGGTGAAGAACCGTATTCGATTGCGATGGCGCTGCTGGACGCCGGCCTGCCGCCGCAGCACTTCCGTATCGACGCCATCGACATCAGTTCGCAATCGCTCGATATCGCCCGCAAGGCCGTGTACGGCAAGAATTCGTTTCGCGGCGACTTCTTGACGTTTCGAGATAAGTATTTTGCGCTCAATGAGCAAGGTTATGCGCTGTCGAAAACGGTCCGGCAACAAGTGCGTTTTATGCAAAGCAATCTGTTTGCTGCCGATCTGCTGGCCGGGCAAGCCCCCTACGACATCATCTTTTGCCGCAATCTGCTGATCTATTTCGATCGCGCCACCCAGCATCAGGCAGTCACCATCCTGCTCCGGCTGCTGCTGCCTGGGGGCATGCTGTTTGTTGGCCCGGCGGAAGGCGCCCTGATGATGCAACATCCGGTGACACAGATCAAGGCGCCAATGGCCTTTGCGTTCCGGCAAGGTGCGCCGGCACAGGAATTTGCAAGACCGGCGTCACTGCTGCGACCGAGGTCGAAGTCGAGGTTCGCCGCAGAGCGCACTGTCCAGGAAATGCAGGCAAAAATCAAAGTGCCGGCAGATACGGCGCCAGCGCTATTACCGCAAGCAAACCTGGCAGCGGTGCAACTACTGGCGGATCAGGGCAAGCTGAGCGAAGCTGCCAGCCTGTGCGAACAACTGATACAGCGTCATGATGCATCAGCCGCATCCTACTATCTGATGGGTATGATCCATGACGCGGCCGACCGCAAACAAGCCGCCGCCGACTGTTATCGAAAAGCCCTGTATCTGGAACCCGCCCATGCTGCCGCCATGACGCATCTGGCGGCACTGCTGCAAGTGCAAGGAGATTTCGCCGGCGCCAGATTATTGCAGCAACGCGCACGGCGTTCGACAGAAAACAATCCGTCCTGATCCCTGACATGCGCTTAACCTCGACACTCCTCAAACAAAGGCGTTGCCCCGGCTGGGCAAACCTCGTCGTATGATCTGCCCACTATCATGAGTACATCCCTTCACTATCAAGCCGACACGGCCATGACGCAGATCGACGATTGCTGGAACCGTATCGGCGTGCGCGGCGATGCTTCGTGCGAGCAGCTGACGCTGCATATAGACTGCCGCAACTGCCCGGTTCATGCGCGCGCGGCAGCGGAACTGCTGGACCGTTTGCAAATAGATGACATTGGCGACAACCTGCCTGAACCAGCCGGAGAAAACGCCGAAAAACAATCGCAAAGCGCCGCAGACCTGCGCTCCTTGCTGCTGTTTCGCATCGGTGAAGAATGGCTGGCGTTGCCGACTGCGCTGCTGGAAGAAATTACCGAACAGCGTGCCATACATCGCCTGCCTCACCGGCAAAACGCCGTCGTCTTGGGCATTACCAATATTCGCGGTGCGTTGGTCACTTGCGTTTCGCTGGCGGCGATGCTCGGCATCGGCATCAGCAACGGCGAAAAGCGTAATGAGGGCAACGAACGCCATGAACAGTTGCGGCGCTTGCTGATAGTTCGGCACAACGGTCAGACTACCGCCTTCACGGCAGATGAAGTGCACGGTACTCTGCGGGTCGCCGCCTCAGCCTGGCAAGCGGTGCCCACCACGCTGACGCACGCTGTCGGCCATTTCACCCATGCCGTCATTCACTGGAACGGACGTAGCGTAGGTTTGCTGGACCAGGGACTGTTGTTTCACACGCTGGATCGGAGCCTGGCATGAACGCCGACGACATACGCGACGCTTCCATGCTTGATCTGTTTCGCCTGGAGGTCGAAACCCAGGCGCAGCTCATGAGCAGCGGCCTGCTGGCCATCGAACGCTCGGTTTCCCCGCAACAATTGGAAGCCTGCATGCGGGCTGCCCATTCGATCAAGGGCGCGGCGCGGATTGTCGGCATCCAGGCCGGGGTCGATGTCACCCATGTAATGGAAGACTGCTTCGTTGCTGTGCAACAGGGAAAAGTGCAACTCGGGCCACGCCGCATCGACCAGCTATTGCATGGCGTCGATCTGCTGCAACGGATAGCAATCAGCGCAGAAGACGTCGAATTATGGCAAGCAGGCAGCGGTCGCACGGAAATCGCGGCTTTCCTGCAAGGCCTGGAAAACAGCTTGCGGCAAGCTGACGATCATTTCCGTGAACCGGAAACTACCGTCACTGCAATAGCAGAGCTGGATGATGCTGACGCTAGCGACGCCGGCGAAATCCGGCACGGTGGTAATCAGGGCAACAACAAGGACCAGTCCGACCGCATGTTACGTGTCACCGCCGCGCATTTGAACCAGCTGGTCAGCCTGTCCGGTGAATCGCTGGTGGAATCGCGCTGGCTGCCGGCATTCAACGAATCGTTGCTGCGTCTGAAACGATTGCAGCAGAGCACCGCGCAATCGCTGGAAATCTTGCACGACGCGCTGCGCGAGAACAATCTCGCTGGCGCACAATTCAAGGCATTGCAAGCCGTCCGGCAGAATGTCGACGCCAACCAGAAAATGCTGGCTGAACGCTTGGCCGAATTAGAGCTGTTCGAACGCCGCAACAGCAGCCGCGCCCAGCGTTTGTACGATCAGGCGCTGGCTTGCCGCATGCGGCCGTTTGCCGATCGGGTGGTGGGCTACGATCGCATGGTGCGCGATCTCGGACGCACTTTAGGTAAGCAGGTAAGGCTGGAAATCCACGGCGAAACCACCCAGGTCGATCGCGACATCCTGGAACAACTCGACGCACCGCTGGTGCACCTGTTGCGCAATGCGCTGGACCACGGCATCGAGCAGCCACAGCAGCGACGCGCCGTCGGCAAGAGCGGTGAGGGCCTGATTACCTTGACTGCGCGCCACCATGCCGGTCTGCTGCAAATCACGATCAGCGACGACGGTAACGGCATGGACCTGGAACAATTGCGCACTTCCGTAGTGCAGCGCGGCCTGGTCGACAGCGCAACCGCAAGCCGCTTGAGCGATGCTGAACTGCTGCATTTCCTCTTATTGCCAGGCTTCAGCATGCGCGACATCGTCACCGAAATTTCCGGGCGCGGCGTCGGCCTGGACGTGGTCCACAACATGCTCAAGCGCATGCGCGGCACGATCCAGATTTTCAGCGATGCGGGCCAAGGCATGCGTTTTCAATTGCAACTGCCGTTGACGTTGTCGCTGGTGCGCAGTTTGCTGGTCAATATCGGCGGTGAAGCCTACGCCTTCCCTCTGGCTTACGTCAACCGCACAATGCTATTGGAGAAGGATCAGATCGAATCGCTGGAAGGCCGCCAGCACTTTATGTTTGAAGAGCGCCAGATCGGCCTGATCGCCGCCAGCCAGATTTTACAGAGCGGCGATGCCGCACCCGATGACAGGCTTGACGACAGAATTGCACTGGTGGTGATCGGCGATCAGGCACAGACCTATGGTCTGCAAGTCGACCGCTTGCTGGGCGAGCATATGCTGGTGGTGCAACCGCTGGATACGCGCCTGGGCAAGATCAAGGATGTGGCGGCAGCGGCGCTGATGGAAGACGGCGCGCCGGTATTGATACTGGACGTTGCCGACATGCTGAATTCAGTCGAAAAACTGATTGCACACGGCCAGCTCGACAAAATTCAGAACCGCGCCAGCCAACAGCAGACCCAGACCAGCAAACGGGTGCTGGTGGTCGACGATTCGCTTACCGTACGCGAGCTGGAACGCAAGCTGCTAACTAGCCGCGGTTATACGGTGCGGGTTGCGGTGGATGGCATGGACGGCTGGAATGCATTGCGCAGCGAGCCATTCGACCTGGTGGTGACCGATATCGACATGCCGCGCATGGATGGCATTGAACTGGTCACTCTGATCAAGAAAAACCTGCAGTTGAGAGCGATTCCGGTGATGATCGTATCTTACAAGGACCGGCAGGAAGACCGCCAGCGCGGGCTCGAAGCCGGCGCCGATTATTACCTGGCTAAAGCCAGTTTCCACGACGAGACCTTGTTGCAAGCGGTAGCAGACTTGATCGGAGAGGCTCATTCATGAAGATCGGTATCGTCAACGATGCGCCGATTGCGGTAGAAGCGCTACGCCGCACCCTGCTGCAACGCCCTGGCCATGAAATCATCTGGATTGCAGAGGACGGCAAGCGCGCCATCGAATTGTGCGCATGGCAGACGCCGGACCTGATATTGATGGATTTGATCATGCCGGTGCTCGACGGCGTCGGCGCCACTCGCCATATCATGGCGCATACGCCGTGTGCGATCCTGATCGTCACCGGCGATGTCGGCGCCAATGTTTCGGCGGTATATGACGCGATGGCCTACGGCGCGCTCGATGCAATCGATACCCCGAGCACCTTGAGCGGCTATCCGCGCAACGATGTCAACTCGTTGCTGTCCAAGATCGACTCTATCGAAAAACTGCTCAATCAGCGCAAATCAACGCCTGAGTATGACGCGCCGGCCGAAAAATCGACTGCCGCTACCAGCATGGCCACAACTGCCACCGATAGTAAAGAAACGGCTTTGCCTCCGCCAGATTCAAAGTACCTGATTGCCATCGGCGCGTCTGCCGGCGGCCCGGCGGCGCTGGCAGTCCTGCTATCGCAACTGCCGGCGGATTTTCCGGCAGCTTTGGTGGTGGTGCAACACGTGGACGCGCAATTTGCCTCCGGCATGGCGGACTGGCTCGGTGGCCAGTCGAAATTACCGGTCCGGCTGGCCAAGGCGGCCGACAGCCCGACGCCAGGCAGTGTGCTGCTGGCCGGAACCGACGATCACCTACGTCTGACCGGGCCGTTCCAGCTGGGATATACCGAGCAGCCCAGCGGCTATCCTTACCGGCCATCGATCGATGTATTCTTCCAGAGTGTCGTCGACTTATGGGCAGGAAAAGCGGTCGGCATCCTGCTGACGGGCATGGGACGAGACGGCGCTATCGGGTTGAAAGCCATGCGCGACAAAGGCTATTACACCATCGCCCAGGATCAGGAATCGAGCGCGGTTTACGGCATGCCGAAAGCAGCAGCCTCGCTGAGCGCCGCCGACGCCATCCTGCCGGTTAATCAAATTGCCGGCAAGCTGGTCAGCATCATCAACAAGCGATAACTACAGATAGCCACAATCAGTAAAGATACGGAGAGAGTCATGCCTAAAGAATTAAATCTCGACATCGATCAGACGCCAGGCGATTATCCAGTCATGGTGCTGCTGGTGGATGATCAGGCCATGGTGGGTGAAGCCGTCAGGCGCGCACTGGCGAACCAGGTCAACATCGATTTCCACTACTGCGCCCACCCCGACGAGGCGATCGAAGCCGCCCAGAGAACCCGTCCCACAGTCATCTTGCAGGATCTGGTGATGCCTGGCATCGACGGTTTGACCCTGGTGCGCCAGTACCGCGCCAACCCAGCCACCCGCAATGTCCCTATTATCGTGCTGTCTACCCGCGAAGATGCGGCGGTCAAGAGCGCTGCTTTTACCGCTGGCGCCAACGACTACCTGGTCAAGCTGCCCGATACGATAGAGCTGGTGGCGCGGATCCGCTATCACTCACGCTCTTATGTGAACCTGTTACAGCGTGACGAAGCCTATCGCGCACTGCGGCAAAGCCAGCAGCAACTGCTGGAAACCAATCTGGAACTGCAGCGCCTGACCAACTCGGATGGTTTGACAGGTCTCGCCAACCGCCGTTATTTCGACGAATATTTCAGCGTCGAATGGACGCGTGCAGAACGCGAGCAAAGTTCATTATCGCTGCTGATGATCGATGTCGACGATTTCAAGTTGTATAACGACACCTATGGTCACCTGGCCGGCGATACCGCGCTCAAGCAAGTGGCAGAAGGTATCGGTCATTTTGCACGGCGCCCGACCGATCTGGCGGCACGCATAGGCGGCGAGGAGTTTGTATTGGTGCTGCCATCCATGTCACGCGAACATATGGAAGTTCAGGCAGACAAGCTGCAGGCGGCAGTACATGCGCTGAACGTCGCCCACGCCTCTTCCAGCAACGACGCCAGGGTCACCGTCAGCATCGGCGGCGCCAGCATGGTGCCGCGGCGCGGCGGCTCCCAGGAAAAACTGATGGAATTGGCCGATCAGGCGCTGTATCGCGCCAAACGCGGTGGCAAGAACCGGGTCGAGATCGCGCAGTAAGCAGTCTTTCCCTGACCTGCATGGTGATTGGACCGGAAGCTATTTGGCGATCGCTGGCCGTGGGCCGTTCGCTTCAGCCAAATTCCTGGTCTTTGCCTGGCGCGCAGCCAGCAAGCGCGCGCGCCGCTTGCGGGCCCAGATGATCACGCCGGTAACGCTCAGCAACGCCACGGCAACGCCCATCAAGGAAATCAGGATGCGTCCGGTCAGGCCGAGAATGCGCCCTGAATGAAGAGGAAACTGCGCTTGCATGAAGATATCGCCGGCGCTGCCCGTGCCGGGAATTTTTGCGCCGGCGGCATGGCCGTCGCCAGCGTCGTAATACAGCCAGCTGTTGCCCAGGCCGACATCGCCATGGTCATTGCCGGCTTCGAAAAACCCGACGCCGTACAAACCGAAAGCGGAAGAATAGAATACCCCGCCGACCGGTGTCGTCCAACCGCGGCGTTGCCCGTCCTGGCTGGCTAGGTGCGCCACCTGTTCTCGGCTGACGCCGGGTTCGACCTTGGCGGCCAGCGCCGGGAGCATCGGTTTGCGGCCATCAAACGGGTCCGGCGTCAGCGTCGAGAAGGTTTGCACGACAGGCCGCATGACCGGGTTGTATAGATTCATGGACACCGAGGTTACCGCCAGGACCAGCAGCAGCATCCAAAGCCAGACGCCGCCAGAGCGATGCAGGTCGAAATTGAGTTTATGTCCGCCCTGGCGCCAGCGGAACGCGAACGATTTGCGCAAGCCGCGCCAGCTGCGCCAGTTCGGAAAAGACAGCCATAAGGCGATGAAACAGTCTAGTGCCCAGACGATGCCGATGACGCCCATCAGCCAGGTGCCAAGTTCAATCCCGCCGACCTCCGGCAGGTGCATGGTGTAATGCAGTTTGTATAAAAATGGCAGCAGATTCTCGCGGCTAAGGGAGATGGCACCCCACATGCGTTTGCCTTGTATTTCAGCGCTGACCGGGTCCACCGCGATTTGATTGAAGCCAAGATTGTAAGGCTGCCCGCTGGCTGGATCGATACGCCCTTCCACCATCATGGTGCTGGTATGTCCCGGCTCGTTTGCCGTCATCACATAGGTCACCCGCATACGCCGGTCCTGCGCTTCCACCCGGTTCGCCAGTTCCAGGCCCGGCAGCGTCTTGCCCGCTTCTGGCTGGCCGGCGCTGCGGGCATGGAACAGTTGCGGATTGAGCCAGGCGTCGAGTTCGTGATCCCAGGAAATGACGGCGCCGGTAGCGCCTGCGATGAACAGGAACACCGCCGCCGCCAGCCCGAACCAGCGGTGCAGGATCACCATGAAGGGACGTATCGTCATGATCGGTGTCAGTATTTCCAGTTAATTGCAACGCTGCCGTTGATCGGCGCGCCGTAATAGCCTTGCGAGGCGTAGAGACTGGAGATGTATTTCTTGTTGGTGACGTTGTTGAGATTGGCAATCACGCTGAGTTGCTTGCTGATGTCGTAACGCGCCATCAGGTTGAGCAATGCGTAGCCTTGCTGCACCGTAGTAACCGTCTGCGTACCTGTCAGCACGTCAGTGCGGCTGGTATTGCCCTGCCAGTTGACGCTGGCGCCAATCTTCAGCTGTTCCAGCTGCGGAACCTGGTAGTTCGCTGCCGCCCGCAAAGTTTGTTTCGGGACGTAATTCCTGACCGAATTGCCGTCCTGGTCCTTGATGGTCATCACGGTGTAGCCGAGGCTGCCCTGCAAACCCGTGGCCAGCTCGCCGGACAGCTCCAGCTCCAGTCCTTCCGGATGGGCTTCGATGCCGCGGTAATACGCCTTGGCGCCGATATAGCCAGCCTGCTCCGCCGAATTGCTTTGCTCCACCCTGAACACGGCAGCCGATGCATTCAGCTTGCGATTGAAAAACTCGGTCTTCAAGCCCAGCTCGTAGCTCTTGCCTTCGACTGGTTTGAGCGTCGCGCCGGTAATGTCAGTCTGGTACTGCGGATTAAAAATCTCGGTATAGCTGACGTAGGCCGATATGTTCCGGTTCAAATCGTAGACCAGGCCGGCATACGGCGTGGTGGAGCTGGCGCTGGTCTGGTGGCTGACGCCGTAGGCGATGCCGGTGGTGCTAGCGTCGGTATAGTTGGCGCCGAGCAGCAGCTTGAGGTTGTCAGCCAGGTTGAGACGGGTGGCGCCATACAAGGTCTTGCGCTTGTCGGTATAGGAACTGCCGTCGATCGAGGCATCGAAACCCGGCTCTGGATAACTACCGTCGAATGCACCGGCTGCAGTCAACGGAGTACCGATTCCCCGTCCGTAATGCGAGATATCGTCCAGCGTCGAACGCGACCAGCTGGCGCCGACGGTCAGGTCGTGCCGACGTCCACCCAGCGAATATTTGCCGTTGACATAGCTGTCGATGACGGTTTGCTTGTTGTCTGAACTGTAGAGCGACGGATAACTGAACAAACCGGCGCCGGTGACACGATCCGGCGTGCCGTAGACATAGAACAGCTTGCCGTCAGTACTCAATTTGTTCTGGCTGAGGGTAGTTTTCCATTGCCAGTCGTTGCCGAAACGATGGTTCAGTTCTGCGAAGGCGCGCTGTTCTTCCGAGTTCCAGGACGACCAGTTGGCCGAAGTGCTGGCGCCGACGCCATAACGGGTCGGCGAGCCATCGGTGTAATGCAGCGGCAAGGCGCCCCATATCGCACCCTTGCCGTCATTTTTTTGATAACTGTAGCCCAAGGTCAGCAACGTGTCGTTGCTCAGGTTGGCTTCGATCACGCCATAGAATATGTTCTTGGCGGGCTGGTAGCGATCCAGGTAGGAATCGCCGTCTTCGTGCGCCACCACTACGCGCGCCGCTACTGTCTTGGCGTCGTTGAGCGCACCGGAGACATCAGCATCGATGCGGCGCGTGTTCCAGGAACCGTAGCTGATGCCGGTGGATGCCTGGAAATCATAAGTCGGGCGTTTGCGCACGAAGTTCACGGTGGCCGAAGGATTGCCGGTGGAGGAAGTCAGGCCGTTGGCGCCGCGTACCACCTCGACACGGTCGTACATGGCGGTATCGAGGTCGCCATTCTGCAAACCGAAGGTGAGAGGAATGCCGACCCCGTCGAACTGGAAATTGGTGATGTCGAAGCCGCGCGCCGTGTAATACGTGCGATTGGTTTCGACTTTTTCGACGGTAACGCCGGTGGTGCCGGCCAGTACCTGATCGACATTATCGAGCTTGAAATCATCCATTTTGGCGCGCGTGACCACTGATACCGATTGTGGCGTTTCGCGCAACGACATGTCCATCCTGGTTGCGGCATTGCTCTTGCGTACGGTGTAGCTGCCGGTCTTTTCAGTCGGCGTTTGCTGATCGCTGCCCGCTGTGACAACTACCTCCGGTAACGCCGCATCATTGCCGGCCGCTGCCAACTGCTGTGCCAGCGCCTGCTGTGGCGCGGCTGCTGACAATGCCATTGCCACAGCCATGCTCATTACCCGTAATGACGGCGGAACTTGTGATGTACGTGGAACCGGATCTGCGGATAGGCGTATCGCAGCGCTAGGAGTTGTCATCTGTTATCCCTGAGTTGATTGATTGTTTTTATGTTTTGAATGGCGTTTAAAGCAGGCGTCATTTCTCTAAAACATTAATAATAATGCGAATGATTATGATTATCAATTGTATATTTTAGAATTTCACGAGGCAGCAATTGCAATCACACTCAAGAATTGCATCGATACAAGGGAGGAATTGAGGAATCGGGAGCCGTATCGGGAGCCGGTACCGGGAGCCGGATAGCCGAGCGGTATCCGGACTGTTGTTTAGATCGATGCCGTGTCAGACATGCACGTGCTGTTCCTCTGGTGCGCTGTAGTTACATCCGTCTTCCGTATGGGCGCAAGGGTTTATCTCAAACTGCAGCGTCGTGTGATACACCGCGAATTGCGTCGCCAGGATCTCTTTCAGCGTCGGCAGCAATTGCTCTGTCGAATAAGCCGGGTCGTACACCACATGCGCGGTCAGGCTGGCCTTGCCGCTGGTGACCGCCCACAGGTGGAAGTCATGTACACTCAGGATTCCCGGCACTGCCCGCAGCGCAGCTTGCACCTGTTCAATATCCATACCTTCCGGTACACCTTCCAGCAGAATATTGATGCTCTCTTTCAGCAATATCCAGGTACGCGGCAACACCCAGAACCCGATCAATACGGCAATCACCGAATCGACCCATTCCCAGCCGGTATAACGGATCACCAACGCACCGATAATCACGCCGACCGAACCCAGCATATCGCTCCAGACTTCCAGATACGCACCCTTGACGTTCAGGCTGGCATCCTTGCCGCCACTGAGCAGACGCATGCTGATCAAGTTAACGACCAGGCCGAAGACGGCAATGACCAACATCCCTGTCGACTGGATTTCGGCAGGGCTGCGGAAGCGCTGGTAAGCCTCGTACAAGATATACATCGCCACCATGAACAGCAATACGGCATTGAACGCGGCTGCCAGGATTTCAAAACGATGATAGCCATAGGTGCGCTTGGCGTCGGGCGCCTTCCTGGCGATACGAATCGCCACCAGTGCGATTGCCAGGGCCATGGTGTCGGTCAGCATGTGTGCCGCATCCGAGATCAGCGCCAGGCTGCCGGTGATCAGGCCGCCGATAACTTCGACCACCAGGAAGATCGTGGTAAGTCCTAATGCAATCCAGATATATTTCTCGTTCTGGCTGCCAGGTAAGGCATGCGAATGGCCTGCGCTCATGTTTGTCCTTGGAGTGTGCCGTGCAGATAATGTACCGCTTTATTGCGATTGCATGCTTCCATTAAAAACCCTATAGCTACTACAAGGTCAAGCAAATACATAAAAATTTCCGCAACGATGAAACCGGACTACACTAATGTTTGCTTTCCCCCGATACACCAATACCCCGATAACCAGCACAAAGGAAAACAAATGACTTCCCTGTTAAAAAACATAAGGCCATCGTTGTTCGCTTCTGTTGCACTGGCATTGCTGCTTGGAGCATGTTCGATGATGTCGACGAATCCGGGCCACACCAGCAAGGTGACCCTGGACGGAGGGCATGAAGTACCACCGACCGGCTCGGCTGCAACCGGCAGCGGCACTATCGTGATTGCAGCCGACAAATCGGTTAGCGGCAGTGTCACCACCATTGGCATACAGGGGAAAATGGCGCATATCCATGAAGCCGCGACGGGCAAGAACGGCCCGGTCCTGGTGCCTTTGACCAAGACGGACGACAACACGTGGTCGGTACCGGCCGGCACCAAGTTAACCGACGCCCAGTATGCCAGCTACATGGCCGGCAACCTGTATATCAACGTCCATAGCGAGGCCAAACCCGGCGGCGAAATCCGCGGCCAGCTGCTGCCCTGACCTGCACCCCCGAAGCCGCCATGCGTCCCTTGTCTATGACAAGCCAGCCGTGGCGGCCGATTGATGACACTGCCCTTTGAATAAACCTATGCCCGCTGCGATCCGGATTTTTGGCGCGTTCTTCCTGGCCATCGCGCTGGCCAGCGGCGCTCTGTATGCTATCGACCATTCACTCAATGGCGGTAACAGCCAGCATCCTGACAGTCCTGCAAAAACCGCCAACGCTGCGCCGTTCGCGGCAAATCCCGCATCGTCCACGTCCGCCACGCCCGTCACGCCGACATTGGCAGCGAGCGATCCGCCACAACCGGCGCCATCGACCGGGGCCAGCCGGCCATTGCTTGAGAACGTCGGCGTCATTGCCAAATGCACCATCGACGGCAAGATCGTCTATACCGACAAGGGCTGCCCTCAAGGCAGCAAAGCCAAACCTGTGCAGATTACCGACAACGCCATCATCCCCGGCGTCGACCAGGCGACGATCGAACGCACGCTACGCCAACCGCCGCCGCAGCTAGCCCAGGCTGCGCCATCAGGCACCGTTATCGAACCGGCCATCACCACCGTCACCACCGAGGCCGGCGTCGATTGCGTGGCACTTGGACGGCGCCTTGAATGGCTTAACTATATGGGCCACCGCCGGCAGCCACCGCATATCCGCGACCGCATGCAGCGCGAACGAGACGAGCTGCAAACCAGAAGGTTCTGGGCGCATTGCTAGTGGATCATTCCAGCCCATGATTCAAACCGAAACTCAAACCGAAACCCGGACCGGGAAGTATCGATGTTGCATGGTGATGGCGGGCGGTGGTTTTCGTTTTGGCTATTACCTGGGCATGTATGCAGCGGCAGTCGATACCAATAACAAGCCCGACCTGCTTCTGGCCAGTTGCGGCGGTTCCATCGCCGCCGCGGTGATCCAGGCATTGCCGGACGATACACAGCGCAAGGCATGGATCAGCTCACCAGCGATGTATCAATTTCTCTGCGGCTTGCAATCGACACCTAAAGCCGCTATCGGCCGCTCCTTTATCCATGCGGTCAAGCGCCGCCTTACGGTAAAGCGCGCCGCCAGGATTCCGGATCTGTTCAGCGATTATTTTTTCGACATCCCGGCAGAATTGCCCTTGCCGCAGCTCCAGCCGCAATCGGCAGATCCGGTTGCGGTCGCCATTATCGGCGGGAAGATATTGTTTTCGAAAGACGAGATCGGACAACGCCGGGCGGGCCGTAAATTATTTGCCGAGACCGTATTTTGCAATCCGCGCACAGCAGCGCTGCTTGACGGCATGCGATCTCCCATGAGCGATCCGATGTGGGGCGACAACGCGATCGCGCTGCAATTGCTGACTGACGTTGATATGCCCATCGGCGATGCTGTGCGGATTTCCATTTCGGACATGTTTTATTTTCGCTGCCATTCGCATCAGGCCAGGTACTACACCGGCGGCGTGGTCGATCTGTTCCCTATCGAGCTGGCAAATAAATTGGCGCAACGCGTAGTGATGGAGCTGAAGGCGCCTTTTAGCCAGGCAACCGCTATCCCTGCCTGGCGCGCGGTGCTGGGCGTCGATGGCAACCAGCGATTACGCCATGTCCACCGCCAGCATGCCGACATCTGGATAGATTCCTCGGATGTGGAAAGCGTATTCCACAAACGCGGCATGCAGCAGAAACTGTCCTGGCCGAAGAATCGTTTGCGCCTGCTCATGCCGGCGCGTTATGAAACCTATGTGGAGCATGTCGAAGCGCAGTGGCAATACGGCTATCAGCGCGGGCTGGAAGCCTTTGGCAAGCCGCACGCCAATTACAAACAGCACATGCGTTATGCCACCAGGCACAACAAACCTTGACCATGACAGGACTAATTCCCCATCCACCCCTGCAGCGCCACCCGGCGCGGCAAACCGTCCAGATCGCCGCGTACCAAAAGCCGCGAGCGCATGTCGATATAGGCCGGCATGCCAGGCTGGGCCAGCAACGGTTGAATCTTGCCTAGCACAGCGATCAATTGCGGCGTCAACCGGTCCAGCACCGGCCGCACATCTCGCCCCAGATCCGGAGCATCGCTGAAACTGCCGGCGCCCTGTCGACGCCATTGCGCATGCAAACCTAGCTGCAGGGCTTTACTGGCGTCGAACTGGGCCTGGAAGAAACGTCGTACAAAAGTCGCATCCAAGCCTTCAGCCTGAGCAGTGACAGCGTCCAGTATCAGTTGCTCACGTGGCGGATCGTTGATGGCGGCACCGGAGTTCCATTTCGCTTTGGCCACCATCGGCGCAACTGCCAGGCGCAGATCGATCAGCGTCAGCAACTGATCGATCTGCCCGGCGTCCGCAGCAGAGGGACCGCACTGGACACCAGGCGTTGACGGCATGCTTTGGCAAGCCGCCAGGATAAACAGCAGGAACCAGCAGGTCAGGAATCTGCCCAAGTACAGAGATTTTGAGAATTTCATGGATTCTTTCTATGACAACGCGAAACATAACATTCATTCGTTCATCCACAACCCGTTTCGCTCAACTAAACGTACACTATCTACTTTGCATTTTATAAAAATTTACATGCTGTCAACACTGAAACTCATCACTGCCGATCCGAACTCCGACAATATCGACCACTTGGTGGCCTTGATAAAGACCTTGCGCCCCGCCAAACCGGAGCAAGGCGAGCAGGCAGCCGAGAACGTGCGAGTGTTGGTGCAATTGCTGCATGGCGAGCCGGCCCAGGCCAGCGCCCTGCGTCATTACGTGCTGCGTCTGTTTTCGACGCGCCGCCAGATCAGTTTGTATACCGATACCGGCATCTTGCCGAACGCCGGCTTTTTCACCGAACTTTTTCAACGCCTGTCATTTCGCATCTTGCCGCCGGCGCTGGATGAAAATTATTTACGCGACTGCCTTGACCGCCTGTTGCCGGTTGAATCCGATTATCTGTGGATCAACGCAGTGCCGGCCGCAGACTGGCTGAGCCTGTATGACTTGCTAAGCCAGGCGGCTCCCTACGCCGACGCCGAGAACAACGCCGCCAACGCCGCCAGCGATGCCATCGATCGCCATAAAACAGTGGGCGAATTGCTGGAAGCGATCCAGACACTATCCTATCGCATCAGCGCGATGGGACTGGAGCCCGCGCTGCTTAGGCTTTACCCCAGCATCGACGAATTCGAATCGCCGTTCCTGATGCAAAACGTCGAGCTGCACCTGTACCTGAACAGCTATCGCCGCCACCTGGCAGCGAGCGAGTCGGCAGCCGGCCTGAGCCAGTTACCAGGCGAGTTACCGCCACTGGAAGATGCCCGTCACCTGGCGGTGATGCTGGACCAATGCGAGACCATTGTCCTCAAAATCCGTAAAAACGCCTTGCGTATGGGTAGCAGCGTTTCCCTGACCTATCTGTTGGTCAGGCTGGAGCAAAGCATCACGCGGCTGCGCAAGCTGCTGAGCCTTGTCGATGTCGGCGAAACCAGGGCCGAAGCTGCTGAAGATGCGCCGGATCAAAGCACGGCAGATGTCAGTCAACTCGTCAAACGCACTCAGGCGTTGGCGCTAGGCCAGGAACTGATCGAAGGGCATAACCGCAAATATGCCGTGCGCGAACTATTCGCCGACAATATCAATCTGCTGGCACGCAATGTCACCGAAAACGCCAGTCGTACCGGCGAACACTATATTGCTGAAGACCGCCAGGAATACGGCGCGATGTTCCGCTCCGCTTCCGGCGCCGGGCTGATCATCGGCTTCATGTCGTTGATAAAAATACTGGCGTCTTATCTGCGCGCCGCGCCGCTGGTGGAGGCGTTTTTATTCAGCATGAATTATTCGTTTGGCTTCATGCTGATCCATGTGCTGCATTTCACGGTCGCCACCAAGCAACCGGCGATGACCGCATCGCGCATCGCTTCCGGCCTGCAAAGCCGCGACGGCCGCAATATCGATCTCGACAGCCTGGTGGAACTGATCGTCAAAGTGATACGCACGCAATTTATCGCCGTGGCCGGCAATTTGCTGCTGGCGTTTCCGGTAGCCTACCTGATCGCCCTCGCTTATCACACCTTGTCCGGCCATCATCTGGTATCACCCGACAAGGCAGCGCACCTGTTGCACGATATCGATCCGTTCGCCAGCCTGGCGCTGTTCCATGCGGCGATTGCCGGCGTTTGCCTGTTCTTGGCCGGCCTGATCTCTGGCTACTACGACAACAAGGCGCTCTACACCCACATCGGGCAACGCGTGGCGCGCGCGCACTGGCTGCGCAAGCTGCTGGGCCAGGAACGGCTGAACCGGTTCGGCGAATACGTTGAACGCAACCTGGGCGGCCTGATGGGTAATTTCTACTTCGGCATATTGCTCGGTACGATAGGCACGATAGGTTTCATGCTCGGCTTGCCTATCGACATCCGCCACATTACGTTTTCGGCCACCAACTTTGCTACTGCCCTGGTCGGCCTGGACAATCAGATGGGCTGGCATACAGCGGTGGTCTCTGTCATTGGCGTGCTGGGGATCGGCACGATCAATCTTTGGGTCAGCTTTTCACTGGCCTTGTTCGTGGCCATGCGGGCGCGCCAGATCCGGTTCCGGCATGGACTGACGTTGGCCAGGGCGGTCTTCACACGTTTCAGGAGCGGCCCCAAGGATTTTTTCATCCCGCCCAAGAGAGTCGCTCCGCTGGAACAGGACAAGCCTACTGTTTAGGTGTTTGGGTGCTAAAAGACGTACTGCAAACAACGTACAAAACACTAAAGCCGATCGGCGCACGATGGAAAACATGTTGAACGCTCAGCTACGTGATTATTTTCTACGGTACGTCGTGGCGCTGCTGTGCATCTTGACAGCAGCCTGCTCGACTTTGCCCGACGTCAGCCATTTGAGCGAGTCGGTGTTGCAGGTAGCCGCAACCGGCAACGGCCAGAGCAATGGTCAGGACGGTGCCGCATCCAGGCTCGACAACATGGCGGCAATGGAAGCAGCGGCTACCGGCAGCCCGCTAGTCAAAGGCAACAAGGTGACCTTGCTGTTCGACGGGCCGGAGACCTTGACTGCAATGATTGCAGCCATCAGGCAAGCCAAAAGCACGATTAATTTTGAAACCTATATTTTCGACCAGGACCAGCTCGGCCTGCAGTTTGCGGATTTGCTGATAGAAAAGCAACGTAGCGGAGTGCAGGTCAACATCATTTACGACAGTGTCGGCAGCATCGGCACTCCCAGCGAATTTTTTGAGCGCATGCATGCGGCCGGGATCAGGCTGATCGAATTCAATCCGGTCAATCCGCTTAAACGCTTTGGCCGCTGGCAATGGAATCATCGCGATCATCGCAAAATCCTGGTGGTGGACGGCAAGATCGGCTTCACCGGCGGCGTCAACATCAGCGCAGCTTATGCCAACAGCTCGCTGTTTCGCGCCAGCCGCCGCCCCAATACCGGCGCCAGCGCCATAGGTTGGCGCGATACCCATGTGCAAATAGAAGGCCCTGCCGTCGCTTCCTTGCAATTACTGTTCATGCAAACCTGGGGTACGCAATTTACAGAAGATTTACCAGACCTGAATTATTTCCCGAAACTGGCAGAAGCCGGCAACAAGACGGTACATGTGCTGAGCAGCCAGCCCGACAGCGACTACAGCCTGTACAAAGCCTATATCCTGGCGATCCAGCAAGCCCGCAAAAGCATCCACATCACCACGCCCTACTTCACCCCCGACCGCCAGCTGGTGGACGCATTGGTCGCCGCCGCGAAGCGCGGGGTGGATGTCACCATCATCTTGCCCGGGGTGTCCGATGTCGGCCTGATGTACCATGCCGGGCAATCGTTTTATACGCAGCTGCTGAGCGCCGGGGTCCGCATTTACCAACTGCAGATCGCGGTGCTGCACGCCAAAACCGCGGTAATCGACGGCAGCTGGTCTACCGTCGGCTCCGCCAACATGGATATCCGCAGCTTTCTCCACAACTATGAAGCCAACGTGATTGTCATCGACGACCAGTTTGGCCATCAAATGGAAAGAGCCTTCCGCGAAGACATCCGCGGCTCCAAGCAAATCACGCTAGAGCAATGGCAGCACCGGCCATTTTCGGATCGTGTCAAGGAATGGGCCGCGCGCTCGCTCGGTTATTGGTTGTGACGGGTTGTGACGGGTTGTGATTGAGTTGTGATCGATCAGCGCAATGCGTGAGTTTGCGCCCAGGCCAGCATCACGTCCATGAAGCGTTGCAAAGTCGGCCGTACCCGCGCTGCCCGTTGCTCGTCGAAAGCAAACGGCAATTGTTCTTCCATATAAGTGATTTGCGTCTGCTCCAGCTGCACCGCGTGGATATTCTGCTCCGGCTTGCCGTAATGGCGCGTGATATGCCCCCCCTTGAAGCGGCCATTCACCGCATGGCTGTAGCCCGCTTCAGCCGCCTGGGCGGCAACTACCTGCAATTGCTGCGTCAGTTCCGGCGCGCATGAGCTGCCGGCGCCGGTGCCCAGATTCAAGTCGGGCAAACGGCCCTCGAAGAATCGCGGCACCACGGATGCGATGGAGTGTGCATCCCATAGCATCGCCACGCCATGCTCGGCGCGCAGGCGCTGTAATTCTTGCTCCAGCTGTTGGTGATAAGGTTGCCAGTATTCGGTGACGCGGCGCTGGATCTCGGCCTCATCAGGATTTTTACCGGCTTGATACAGGGCTTCCTTGTGAAAGGTATCCACCGGACACAGTCCGGTCGTATCCTGCCCCGGATAGAGATTCACGTTGTCTTCGGGGCGATTCAGATCGATCACATAGCGTGAATGAGTCGCGACCAGAATCGAAGCGCCGAGCTGTTCCAGGAAGTTATATAACTGCGGCATGTGCCAGTCGGTATCGGCAATATCCAGCGCCGCGGCGCTCATGCCGGCGCGGATATCCGGCGGAATGTACTCACCCGCATGCGGCATCGACACCAGCAACGGCAATTTGCCGCGATGAAATATAAATTTTTCTACAGGGAAACCCATCATCAATCCTCTTTTTGCAACCTCTTATGCGGTATTTTAGTCCAGCAATCTCTTCATGGTACGCGCATATGACAAGGCGCTCTGTTCCTGCTGGCTATGCCTGTGGTCCCGGACGACCCAATGGCCGCCGACCATGACATCGCGCACCGGTGTTTGCCCGTGGTGGCAAAACACAAAACTGTCGAGCAATTGCTCGCCGTGCTTACCGCTCAGGTCCGCGTGCTGCGGGTCCAACGCCAGCAAATCGGCGCGTTGCCCGACCTCCAGGCCAGCCACCTGGCGACCGCTGGCGATAGCGCCGCCGTGCAGAGCTTGCCGATACATGTAACCACCCACCGAAGCGCTATCGCTGCCGGCCACGCTGCCGGCCACGCTGTCGACCAGCATATTGCGCTGGCGATGCAGCAGGCGCTGGCTGTACTCATACAAACGCAATTCTTCGCTGACGCTGGTGCTGACATGACTGTCGGAGCCGATGCCCCACGCGCCTTGCGCGGCCGCATAGGTGACGCCATTGAAAATACCATCGCCCAGATTGGCTTCGGTAGTCGGACAAATGCCGGCGACAGCGCCGCTGCGCGCCAGTTTTTCTGTTTCAGCCGTAGTCATCTGGGTGGCGTGCACCAGGCACCAGTGGCGATCCACCTCGACATTGTCCAGCAGCCAGGCCACCGGCCGCGCACCTAAGGCTGCGACGCAGTCCTCCACTTCTTTGTTTTGTTCAGCGATGTGGATGTGCACCGGTGCTTGCGCATCCCATTGCCTGAGCTGTGTCAGCAGTTCTTGCAGCGATTGCGGTGACACTGCGCGCAATGAATGCGGTGCGACGCCGTAACGCAAGCCGGCATGCTGCGGATGCGACGCTTGCAAGGTTTGCAAGGCGTTCATGACCCATTCCGGCGAATTGATGAAACAGGCCTGCCCGGCATGCGGCGCTTGTGCGCCGAAACCATTGTATTGGTACATTACCGGCAGCAAAGTCAGGCCGATGCCTACTTCCTGCGCCGCTTCAATCAGGCAAACCATGTTTTCCACCGGATTGGCGTATGGTTTGCCATCGCTGCCGTGATGCAGATAGTGGAATTCGCAGACCGAGGTATAGCCGGCTTGCAGCATCTCGATATACAGTTGCACCGCAATCGCCTTCAGGTCGACAGGCGACAACTTGCCGGCAAACTTGTACATCAAGGTGCGCCAACTCCAGAAATTGTCGTTCAGATCTGAGCGATATTCAGAGAGCCCTGCCATAGCGCGTTGAAACGCATGCGAATGCAAATTTGCAATACCCGGTAGCACCGGACCGACAGCTCTGGGGGCCAGAGCGATTTCCGAGGCATCGGGACTGACGCGCGTCAGGATGCCTTTGTCGTCCCATTCCAACAGTACATTGTTGCGCCATCCTTCAGGCAACAGGGCGCGGTCAGCGATTAATTGTTTCATGCTAATTCCTTTCGCGATGTGGAGTGAAGCTGAACTGGCCGGCACGGACTATCGCATTGCAGGGATTGAGTCCCGACCAATAGGCCAGTTCCGCCAGCGATTCGACTGACCAGACCACAAAGTCGGCCGCACGCCCTATCTCCAGCAAACCATGGCAATCGGCTTTGCCGAGCGCCAGCGCAGCGTTGGCGGTGACTCCCATCAAGGCTTCAGCCGTGGTCATCCGGAATAGCGTGCAAGACATGTTCAGCATCAGCAGCAAAGAGGTGCTGGGCGAAGTGCCCGGATTGCTATCGGTAGAGATCGCGATCGGTATCCGGTAGCGCCGCAACAGCTCCAGCGGTGGTTGTTTTGTTTCGCGGATGAAGTAATACGCGCCCGGCAGCAACACGGCGACCGTGCCGCTTTTCCGCATCGCTATGACATCCACTTCGTTCAGGTGCTCCAGATGATCGACCGAAAGCGCCTTGAAACGCGTCGCCAATTGCGTGGCGCCGATATTCGAGAGTTGATCGGCATGCATTTTCACCGGCAGGCCAAGCTTGCCGGCGGCAATAAATACCTGCTCGCTCTGCGCCACCGAAAAACCGATGTTTTCGCAGAAGACATCGACCGCATCAATCAATCCTTCGGCATGCAAGGCTGGCAGCATTTCCTCGCAGACCAGCTTGATATAGTCGTCGGCGCGGCCCTGGTATTCCGGTGGCAACGCATGCGCGCCAAGAAAAGTGGTGTAGACGGTAACCGGGTAGGACCGGCCGAGACGCCGCGCCACCTGCAACATTTTGCGCTCGGTTGCCAGATCCAGGCCGTACCCGGATTTGATCTCAATCGTGGTCACGCCCTCGGCCAGCAAGGCTTCAAGGCGCCGTGCAGATTGTTGAAACAGAGTGTCTTCGTCGGCCAGGCGGGTGGCGCGCACGGTAGATACGATACCGCCGCCGCTGCGCGCAATTTCTTCGTAGCTGGCGCCGGCCAGGCGCATGGCAAACTCGTCTGCGCGATTGCCGCCATACACCAGATGCGTGTGGCAATCTATCAGGCCAGGCGTAATCCAGCGATTGCCGACATCGTACCGGACCAGTTCCGCATGGCTGAACTCGGCAGGCATGTCCGCTTCGCTGCCGATCCAGGCGATCAAACCGTCGCGTACGACGATGGTGCCGTCCGTGATGATTCGGGCTGGATTGCCGGCCGGCGCAATCCTGGCGTTGTGCCAGATGCCGTCGGCTGATCGAATTGGCTGGATTTGCCGGGTTGCCATCTGTTGAATATGTTGATCCTGCGACATGTCGGCTTCCCTATAAGAGATTGATGCTGACACTGATCACGATACTGCCAGCCTGTAATGAACGCAATGACATTCCGCCTGCCTTGTCCTCGTTGAGCAAGGTTTGACGTTGCTCCAGAGTTATCCGCTCACCGCTCTCTGTCAGTACATCCCAGCGTCCTTGTACGCAAAACAGCAGATCGCAACCACGCGGCAGATCCTGATCCGCGTGCCAGACTTCGACTGCGCCGATGGCCGCACCGCGCCGTAACATCAGGTTGAAATCCAGACAGGCGGCGCCGTCGAGCTGCGCGCTGACCTGCTCCTCGCCGCGAAAGCGATGCGGCTGCAATCGCATTAGCGAGACATGCTCGCCGCTGGCAGAAAGCAGTTGCATGCCGTCGCCTTCCAGCAAGGTAATCACCCGATCGACGCCGGGAAAACTGGAAAAGGCGCCGGATCGGGTAACGTCGGCAATACTCACCCGCCATAAAAAATCGTCGAATGAGGCTGCTGCGGGATAGCTGTACAGCTCGCGTGTAACCCCGCCGCCGTTTTTCCAGGGCACGGCCCGCAGATCTTCAAAGCTGATCAGCCGCATGCTATCGTCCGTACAAATCGGCAAACAAAGCCGCGCAGCTAGCGCTGACCGCGCCCTGCAATACCAGCTGTTTGGCAGCTTCGATATCCGGTGCGAAGAAACGATCCTTATCGTAGAACGCGACCTGCTCGCGCAAACGTTGCTGGACCTGGTTCAGCAGCGGCGAAGTGGTCAAGGGCAGATGGCAATCCACGCCCTGCGCCGCCGCCAGCAATTCAATCGCCACGATGGTGGCGGTATTGTGCGCCATTTCATGCAAGCGGCGACCGGCAAACGTCGCCATGCTGACGTGGTCTTCTTGGTTGGCCGAAGTCGGCAGGCTGTCGACGCTGGCCGGATGCGCCAGCGCTTTGTTTTCGGATGCCAGGGCTGCGGCAGTCACGTGGGCGATCATGAAGCCGGAATTGAGGCCGGACGACTGTACCAGGAACGGTGGCAAACCAGACAAGGAGGAATCGATCAGCAACGCAATCCGGCGTTCAGACAGCGCACCGATCTCGGCAATCGCCAGCGCCAGTGTGTCCGCCGCAAAAGCCACCGGTTCAGCATGGAAATTGCCGCCGGAAATGACTTCATCACGTTCTGCATAAATCAACGGATTGTCGGTCACCGCATTCGCTTCGATCAGCAAGGTGCGCGCAGCATTGCCGATCAGGTCGACGCAAGCGCCCATCACCTGTGGCTGGCAACGCAAGCTGTAGGGATCTTGCACGCGCTCGTCGTTGACCAGGTGCGATTGGCGAATCGCGCTGCCGCTCAGCAGCTGGCGATAAATTTTAGCAGTGGCGATTTGCCCCGGCTGTCCCCGCACTTCATGCACACGGGGATCGAATGGCGCATCGCTGCCGCGAGCGGCGTCGACTGCCAGTGCGCCGGTCACGGTTGCCGCTTCCAGCACGCGCTCCGCCAGGAACAGGCCGTTCAACGTCAATGCGGTAGACACCTGGGTGCCGTTGATCAACGCCAGCCCTTCCTTGGCCGCCAGCACGATAGGTGTGATGCCGGCCTTTGCCAGCGCTTCTTTGGCATCGATCAGCTTGTCGTCAACCCGTACCTGGCCGTCGCCTAGTATTGCCAGTGTCATGTGCGACAACGGCGCCAGATCGCCGGATGCGCCGACCGAGCCTTTGACCGGGATGCACGGCATGATGCCGGCGTTGTAGATCGCCAGCAAGGTGTCGATCACCTGCGCGCGGATACCTGAGAAGCCGCGCGCCAGGCTGCCGATTTTCATTGCCAGGATCAGGCGCACCGCGGCATCGTCGATCAGTTCGCCGGTACCGACCGAGTGCGACAGGATCAAGTTGCGTTGTAACAACTCCAATTGTTCGTCCGGAATCCGGGTCTTGGCCAGCTTGCCGAAACCGGTGTTGATGCCATAGGCGGCATCGCCACGCTCAACGATCCTGGCGACGGTGGCGGCTGACGCATTGATCGCGTCGTAGGCAGCTGGCGGCAACTGCAGCGGCACGGCTTCGGCCCAGATGCGGCGAATCTCTGCCAGAGACATTTTTCCTGGCTGCAGAGTCAACGGTGTGTTCATGGTCATTTCTTTCACAATGGTGCCCAACGTATTCAATTGGTATTCAATTCTATGGATAAATCGCGGTGATCGTTCTGGAGCCGGTATTTTTTCTCGCGCGTTGCCGGGATTAGCGTTGCGCGTTCCGGGAATTCCGCGTGGGCACAAATGCGTGCCCACCCTACCTTAATGCAATCAACGTTTTATCATCGGCAGATTCAGGTTGTGGCGCTTGGCGCATTCGATCGCCGCCTCGTAGCCGGCATCGGCATGGCGCATGACGCCGGAAGCGCAATCGTTGACCAGCACCCGCGCCAGGCGCTTGGCTGCGGCTTCGGTGCCATCGGCAACAATCACCATGCCGGCATGCTGCGAGTAGCCCATGCCGACGCCACCGCCATGATGCAACGAAACCCAGGTGGCGCCGCCGGCAGTATTCAGCAACGCATTCAGCAAGGGCCAGTCGGAAACTGCATCGGTGCCGTCTTTCATGCTTTCGGTTTCGCGATTCGGGCTGGCCACCGAGCCGGTATCGAGGTGATCGCGGCCGATCACCACCGGGGCCTTCAACTCGCCGGTGCGCACCATTTCATTGAATGCGAGGCCGGCAATATGGCGTTCGCCCAGGCCCAGCCAGCAAATCCGCGCCGGCAAACCCTGGAAGGAAATACGTTCGCGCGCCATGTCCAGCCAGCGGTGCACATGTTTGTTTTCCGGGAACAGTTCCTTGATCTTGGCATCGGTTTTGTAGATATCCTCGGGATCGCCAGACAAGGCGACCCAACGGAACGGGCCTTTGCCTTCGCAGAACAGCGGCCGGATATAAGCCGGCACAAAACCTGGAAAATCGAAAGCGTTCTTGACGCCATGGTCAAACGCCACCTGACGGATGTTGTTGCCGTAATCGACGGTCTTGATGCCCATTGCATGGAAATCCAGCATCGCTTGCACATGCAAAGCACAGGAATGCGCGGCATCGGCAGTCAATTTGGCCTGCATCGCCGGTTCGTTTTGCGCCTGCACCCATTGCTCGACGCTCCAACCTATCGGCAGATAGCCATTGATCAAGTCATGCGCGGAACTCTGGTCGGTCACCAGGTCCGGCTTGATGCCGCCGGCCTTGGCGCGCTTGACCAACTCCGGCAAGACTTCGGCGGCATTACCGAGCAGGCCGATGGAAATCGCTTCCTTGCGTTCAGCATGATATTTGATCAGTTCCAAGGCGTGGTCCAGATCCTTGGCCTGCTTGTCGAGGTAGCGCGTGCGCAGGCGAAAATCGATGCTCGACTGCTTGCACTCGATGGTCAGCGACGCCGCTCCGGCCAAGGTTGCTGCCAGCGGTTGCGCGCCGCCCATGCCGCCCAGGCCGGCGGTCAGGATCCAGCGTCCGGAAAGATCGCCGCCGAAATGCTGGCGCCCCGCTTCGGCAAAGGTTTCAAACGTGCCCTGCACGATGCCCTGGCTGCCGATGTAGATCCAGCTGCCGGCAGTCATCTGGCCGTACATGAACAGGCCCTTGCGGTCGAGTTCATTGAAGTGCTCCCAATCGGCCCATTTCGGCACCAGGTTGGAGTTGGCCAGCAGCACCCGCGGCGCATCGGCATGGGTCTGGAATACGCCGACCGGTTTGCCAGACTGGATCAGCAAGGTTTCATCTTCATTCAGATTGGTCAGTGCTTCGATGATTTTGTCGAAACAAGCCCAGTCGCGCGCGGCCCGGCCGATCCCGCCGTACACCACCAGGTCGTTCGGCCGCTCGGCCACTTCCGGGTCGAGATTGTTCATCAACATGCGCAGCGGCGCTTCGGTCAGCCAGCTCTTGGCGGTCAGGGTGGTACCGCGTGGCGCCCGGATGGTACGGCTTGGGTCGCGGCGCGGATCGGTATTGGTCGATGTGCTCATGTTGGCTAGTCTCCTGAAAAGTGCCTGCAAATAAACAACAAGTTGTATAGTCCAGTAAGATATAATGCCTATACAACTTAGTCAACCGAATTTATGCGAATCTTGTGAACATGTGGCGCGTTCCATAGAAACATGGAGAAATATTGAGAATTAGACATTGACTTCAAGTTCACTTGAGCCTGCATACTTAGCTTGCCAGCAACTGATGTAGTATCCGTAATGAATTTTCTTTAGTAGGAGCCAGCACATGCATGGCGCAACAAACAACAAAGCAGTACCAGCGTTTCAACAAGTAAAAGACCATGTCTTGCAACAAATCCGCAATGGCGACTGGAAACCCGGCGACCTGATACCATCGGAACGTGAGCTGATGCTGCAATTCAGTCTATCGCGAATGACGGTCAACCGCGCCCTGCGCGAACTGACCGACAACCAGTTGCTGGTCCGGATCCAGGGTTCCGGCACCTATGTCGCGCCCGGGAAATACCAGTCCACGCTGGTGGAGATCCACAGTATCGACGACGAGCTGATCGCCCGCGGCCACCGTTATCGCAGCCAGGTGCTGACCCTGGAAGCCAACTCCACGCCGGCCGCACTGGAAGCGCTGGGCCTGGCAAGCGGCCCGGTGTTTCACTCCGTGATTGTGCATTTTGCCGATGACATCCCGATCCAGCTGGAAGACCGCTACACCAATCCGCAGCTGTTTCCCGACTACCTGCAGCAGGACTTTCATCGGATCACGCCGAATCACTATATGGTGCAAATTGCGCCGCTGGACAAAGCTGAATACAGCATCGAATCCAAGATGCCGGACGCAGCAGTACGCAAGCGACTGCAGATGGAAGCTGGCGAACCCTGCCTGCTGCTTGCACGCCGGACCTGGGTGCGGCAGGCGGTGGCGACTTCGGTCATCTTATGGCATCCCGGCTCAAGGTATCAATTTACCGGCGGCTTCTGATCTGCCAGCTGAAACTGCGGCGAACCATTCGGTGCAGTAAAATTTCAACCTGCTGGCAGTAAGCAAGTAACAAGCAATACGCCAGTAATACGCAAGATCGAATACGCAGGATCGAATACGCAACATCGAAACAGGACTCAACCATTCATGTCAGCAACCACTCCCGCACTCGACACTCCCTCTGCCAGCTGGGCAGACCTGCTGTCAGGACGCAATGCCTTACGCTCCATCACGCTGGCCGGCGGCGTCGGCATGCACGCCACCAATGTGTATATCGTCACCACCATCCTGCCGTCGGTAGTCAAGGATATCGGCGGCCTGGAATACTATGCCTGGGCCACTTCATTGTTTGTGGTGGCCTCCATCATTGCCGCCGGCCTGGCTTCGCGGCTGGTCGAATGGATCGGCTATCGCCCGGCCTGCCTGCTGGCATTGCTGGTGTTTTCGCTGGGTTCCGCCGGCTGTGCGCTGGCGCCGCATATGGTGTGGCTGCTGGCGGCGCGCACCGTGCAGGGGTTTGGCGGCGGGGTTCTGGTGGCGCTGTCTTACGCCATGATCCGGGTCGTGTTTGCACCACCTTTATGGTCGCGGGCGATGGCGCTGATGTCAGGCATGTGGGGGATTTCAACACTATCCGGCCCCGCCATCGGCGGCATGTTTGCCCAGGCGGGCAGCTGGCGCGGCGCGTTCTGGGCGCTATTGCCGGCAGCTGTCGTGCTGGCGTTTCTGGTGCAATTCACACTGAAGGTGCCGGCAGAAACACGCTCTGACGAGAAACCGAACAGCGTTCCTATCGTGAAAATATTGCTGCTGGCTGCGGCGGTATTGTCGGTCTCGGCGGCCAGCCTGTTCAGCAGCGCCTTATTGAATATCGGCGGCATCGTGTTTGGCATTGCCTTGATCGGATTGATCGCCTGGCTGGAGCAACGCGCCAGCGTGGGGAATACGCGCTTGCTGCCGAGCGGCGCATTTTCCTTGCGCAGCCGCATCGGCGCTCTGTACGCCACCATGATCCTGATGATCCTGGGACTGACCACTGAAATCTACGTGCCGTATTTCTTGCAAGTGATCCAGGGACATTCGCCGCTGCTGGCCGGCTACCTGACCGGCATCATGTCTTGCGGCTGGACCTTGGCGGCCCTGCTGTTTTCCAGTTACAGCGGCGCCCGCGCCGAATTTGTCATGAAAGCCGGCCCGCTGGTAGTGATCGCGGCATTGCTGGCGCTGTCGTTCATGTTACCGTCAGCCGCAGTGCTGAACGATTACGGCCTGCTGCCCTTGTGCATCGCGCTGGTTCTGGTCGGTTTCGGCATAGGCATGGGCATGCCGCATTTGATGGCGAAGATACTAAGCAGCGCGCATCCGGACGAAGGCAACCTGGCGGCCTATTCACTCACTACCGTGCAACTGTTTGCCACTGCCATCGGCGCCGCCCTGGCCGGCATGGTGACATCGCTGGCCGGGCTGGCCGATCCGGGCGGTTTGCCCGGTGCGGCAAATGCGGCACAATGGTTATTCATCTGCTTCGCAGCGGCGCCGATACTCGCGTTCTTCACGGTGCGGCAAGCGTTGCGATTGAAAGCGCCGGTCGCACCAGGCGTCACGCATAGCAGGCAATTACAGGAACCTTTGTCATGAGCAGCACACCTCCAAAAGCAACGGTTTCCCATCTCAAGGCCAGTACCGAAACCGTGACCAGCGTGCATTACTGGACCGAGAAACTGCTGTCGTTCCGCACTACGCGACCGGCTGGTTACCAGTTCACACCGGGCCAGTTTGCCCGGCTGGGCGTGGTGGCTGGCGATGAAACACTGTGGCGCGCCTACTCGGTCACCTCGTCGGTTACCGAAGACGAACTGGAATACTTCCTGGTGCAAGTCCCCGGCGGCCTGTTCACCGAACAGCTGAAAGACCTGAAGCCAGGCTATCCGATCCTGGTAGAGAAATTCAGCTATGGTTTCATGACCGCGGACCGCTTTGTAGATGGCGAGGATTTGTGGATGCTAGCCACGGGAACCGGTCTTGGCCCGTTTATCTCGATCCTGCAAGACCCGGCGGTTTGGAAAAAATTCCGCAACCTGATTCTGGTGCACTGTGTAAGAAACGTCGATGAGCTTGCCTATCAGGAGTTGCTGTCCAAGCTGCACCTGCGGCCGGAACTGGCGGCCGGAGGCGCGCGCTTGCAGCTGCTGCGCTCCACCACTCGCGATATGCAATCACCCGCGGCAGGCAATCTGCAAGGCCGCATCACGACCCTGCTGACTAGCGGCGACATGGAAGCGGCGGCAGGCCTGGTTATCACGACAGAAGCCTCGCGCGTCATGATGTGCGGTAATCCGGAAATGATTACCGCAACCCGGGATATTCTCTATCAGCGTGGCTTGCGCCCTTGCCGGCGGGCGGTGCCGGGGCAATTCGTGACAGAAGATTATTGGTAGCCGATATTATTTGACAAAGATCGGCACCGACAGACGATTGCCCTTTGTATCGACGACGCTGGACATTTCGTGCACGACGCGGGCCTGCACGTTATCAGGCAGGCGAATGTAGTCCAGGCTGTTTGCCAATTCGTCGCCTTCCATGAAGGCCCAGGTGAAAAATTGTATGACCGCTGCGGTACGTTCCGGCTGGCTGGTGACACGCGGCACATAGATGTAAGTGGCGCCAGTGATCGGCCAGCTTCCGGAGCCGGCTTTATCGGTCAGCATTTCCTCGAAGTTCCCGGTTTTTTTCCAGCCGCTGTTTGACAATGCCGATTTGAATGACATTGCATTCGGGTGGACGTATTGACCGTCGCGGTTCTTGAGTTGCGCATAGTTCAAGTTGTTTTCGACTACGTACGCATATTCCGCATAGCCAATCGCACCCGGCGTTTTCTTTAACGTCGCCACCAGATCGTTCGTGCCTTTGATTGCTTTTACATCGGCATGCCAGGCGATAGTGAAATTGGTGCCGTACTGCGTTTTCCATTCCGGATTGACGCGGCTGAGGTAGTCAGTCAGCGTAAATGTTGTCCCGGATCCGTCGGCGCGCGCCAGTGGCTGAATACGCAAACCAGGCAACGCCAGTTTCGGATTTTCTTTGGTGATGGCGGCGTCGTTCCATTTTTCTATCTTGCCGGAGTAAATGCCGACAATGATATCTGCGCTCAGATGCAACTCACCTTCCCTGATGCCGGGCAAATTGACCACCGGCACCACCCCGGAAATCACGGTAGGGAAATCCAGCAAATTGAATTTCTTGAGATCGGCGGCCGACATGGGTGCGTCGCTGGCGCCGAAATCACTGGCATTTTCCTTAATCTTCTTGATGCCGCCGGATGAACCGATGGCTTCGTAGACCAGCTTGTTGCCGGTTTTCTTGGTGTAGGCTTGTTGCCATTTCGCATATAACGGCGCCGCTGCGGTAGAACCGGCGCCAGTGATATCGGCGGCTTGGGCGGCGCTAAAAGCGAGCGCGCAGGAAAAAAGAACGACGTATTTCAACATTTTCGGCCTATGGAGTTATTAATATGGCGGGCGAGCGGCGTTATTAGCCGTCATCACAGCCAATTGCCTGTTTTGGCAAAATTGACGGGTGCAATTGTGCCATCAACCGTGGCTTTGTAGGCAGATGTTGGCAGACAACATGTTTTTTTTCAAAAGCCCGCCAAGAGATTTTCCTATATTTGAAACCCGAATATATTTATCACGTTTTACGTATACATAACATTTATCCAAACCTATAGGCTTAAAAAAAAGCAACAATTAATTCCAAAAAAAGGGGAGACACAATGAATACCGCTACGCATCCGGTAGATAGGAAACTACCGGCGCCGATTCTATTTGCCTTGGGCTTGCAACATGTGCTGGTGATGTACGCCGGCGCCATCGCGGTGCCGCTGATCATCGGCGGCGCCCTCAAATTACCGAAAGACCAGATCGCCTTCCTGATCAACGCTGATTTGTTTTGTTGTGGCTTGGTCACGCTGATTCAATCGCTTGGCGTCTGGAAATTTGGCATACGGATGCCCGTCATGATGGGCGTCACCTTCGCCGCAGTTGGCCCGATGCTGGCGATGGCGAGCAACCCCGATTTGGGGATACTAGCCATATACGGCACTGTCATTGCAGCAGGTGTGTTCGGTATCGTGGTCGCACCGCTCATGAGTCGGCTGGTGCGCTACTTCCCGCCGATCGTGACCGGAAGCATCATCACCGTGATCGGGATCTCGTTGATGCGAGTTGGCATTAACTGGGCCGCGGGCGGAAATCCGACTGTCAAGCAAGTGGTCGATGGCGTGTTAAAAGACGTGCCGAATCCTTCCTATGGCGCGCCTGAAAATCTTGCGATCGCACTGCTGGTATTGATTGCGATCGTGCTGATCACCAAGCACCTGAAAGGCTTCCTCAGCAACATTGCGGTATTGCTGGGCTTGATCATTGGTTTCCTGGTCGCACTGGCGCTTGGTAAAGTCAACTTCGCCGGTTTGGCCGAGGCGCACTGGTTCGATGTCATCATACCGTTTCGCTACGGGATGCCGACTTTCGATATCGGCTCGATCATCGCGATGTGCATGGTCATGATCGTGGTGATGGTGGAATCGACCGGCATGTTTCTCGCCCTGTCCGACATTACCGGCAAGAAGATCAGCCGGGGAGATATCGCCAACGGTTTGCGTGTAGATGGCTTGGGCACGATCATCGGTGGTATTTTCAATACCTTCCCCTATACGTCTTTCTCGCAAAACGTCGGACTGGTCGGCGTGACTGGCATACGTAGCCGGTATGTCTGCGTCGCTGCCGGACTGATCTTGATGGCCTTCGGCTTCTTTCCGAAAATGGCTGTTGTCGCAGCATCAGTACCGCAATTCGTGCTGGGCGGCGCCGGTCTCGTGATGTTCGGGATGGTCGCCGCAACTGGCATCAAGATTCTGGGCCGCGTCGATTTTGAAACGAATCGCAGCAACCTGTTCATCGTCGCCATCAGTATCGGCGCCGGCATGATTTCACTGGTCTCGCCAACGTTCTTCCATCAGTTACCGAAATGGACAACAACGATCTTGCATAGCGACATCCTGATTGCTGCCGTGGTGTCGTTCACATTGAACCTGTATCTGAACGGACAGGGCTCCATTGAGGATGGTCGTAAAAACGCGCTCGCCGGTGTGCAAGACGCGATCCACTGAAACAAGCCGATGGCGACGCTGAGCGCCACCGTGAAAATTTGAGACTGTTGTAGCAGCAAGTTCCCGCTCGAAAGAGAGGAACTTGCTTAGCCTGCGACGCTCCGCGAAGCGTTTCGTAAAACCCCTAAGCATTCTTTCATCTTGCCGTGGTTCGCCCCTCGGCCTTGATCAACTCGCGTCAACAATCGGAGACATCATGCACTTCACTAGTTCAAAACGTATCAATATCCTGCGCTTGGCAACCTTGACTTGTACCATGACTGCCGCGCTGGCAGGCGTCCAGCAGGCCGGAGCAGCGGAATGGAGCGACACATCGATCGGCTATCGCTATGGCACCCGGTTTGCCGAGCCTTACGTTGGCAATGACATCACGAAGAACATTTTCAACCTGACCCACTCCAGCGGTTACAAATATGGCACGAATTTTTTCAATGTCGACCTGCTGGAATCCAATAGCAAGGACAGCAACGCCCAGGAAGCCTATATCACTTACCGCAACACCCTGGACCTTGGCAAAGTTTCCGGAAAAAACCTGTCTTTCGGTCCGGTCCGCAGCCTTGGCGTGACCGCCGGCTTCGACTGGAACACCAAGAACGATACCGGTTACGCGTCGAAAAAGCGCATGCTGGTATTAGGGCCAACGCTGATGATGGATGTACCTGGCTTTCTGAATATAAGTCTGCTGTTGCTGCAGGAAAGTAACCAGCCGAAAAGCATCAATAGCCGTTATACCTACGATCTGCACCCTATGCTCAATGCAGCATGGGGCATCCCGATCGCCTCCACCGGTCTGGCATTTGAAGGTTACATGAACTACATCGCCGCCAAGGGAAAGAACGAATTCGGCCGCGGTACCGCGCCGGAACTGAATATCGATGCCATGGTGATGTACGACCTTGGCACAGCTTTGGGTCTCGGCAAAAAAACACTGCGTGCCGGTCTTGAGTATCAATACTGGCGCAATAAGTTCGGCAATCGGTCGACCGTGCCGGGTTCCCTGGCCAAAACACCGATGGTACGCGTCGAATACCATTTCTGAGGCACAAGCAGGTCTCGTCGCACACGCTGGACGCGGACCTGCCAGATAGATTTTGGAAAGCCAGCCGGTCGTTGAAAAAAATTCCGTAAACGGCCGGTCTGCCCACCTAAGCCGCCGTTATTTCCAATAGGCCGATAGTCCAGGGTGGGCGGACGCCGCACGGTTGAGTCTGTGCTGATACACCTTCTCAATCCCTCACGCAAATCTTTCAGGTACAACCGATTACCTCTTCCCCCAATCAAACTTCCAGCCACTTCTGCCGCACTTCCGGATCCGCACGCAATTCATCCGGCGTACCGGCAAACACAATCCGGCCATGCCCCATCACCAGCACGCGGTCGGATATCTCCAGCGTGATACCGAGTTTCTGCTCGACCAGCAGCACGCCCAGCCCCTGCCCTCGCAACGCCAGCAAATGCTGCGCCACCGACTGCACCATATGCGGAGCCAAGCCTTCAGTCGGTTCATCCACCATGATCAGTTGCGGCTTTCCCATCAGACTACGGCACAGGCTGAGCATTTGCTGCTCGCCGCCGGATAGCAAACCGGCCGCGACATGCTTGCGTGCGGCTAGCTGCGGCATCAATTGCCACATATCCTCGATTGCCACTCGCTCGCGCTGCTGCCCCAGGAGTAAATTCTGTTGCACCGTCAGCGTTGGAAACACCGCCCGCTCTTCCGGTACGTAAGCCAAACCACGCCTGGCAATCTGAAAGGTTTTCAAACCGATCAGTTCAGCGCCGTTGAAGCGCACCGACCCGCTGCTGCGCATCATGCCCATGAGCGCTTTCAGCGTTGAGGAACGGCCAGCGCCATTGCGCCCCAGCAGGCTGACTATTTCGCCCGGCCTGACATCGAGATCGACGCCGTGCAAGACATGGCTTTGATCGTAGAAGGCGTGCAAGCCGCGCACTTCAAGCATGGCGCTCATGGTATCGGCTCCGCTTCGAGGTGGCCGAGATAAGCCGCCTGCACCGCCCGATTATTACGAATCGCGGCCGGCGTGTCGCAAGCAATGATCCGCCCTTCGACCAGCACCGCAATCCTGTCCACCAGGCCGAACACCACCTCCATATCGTGCTCGATCATCAACAAGGTTTTACCGACGCTGACACGGCGGATCAGCTCGGCGGCGACTGCGGATTCGTCCCGGCTCATGCCTGCGGTCGGCTCATCCAGCAGGATCAATCCGGCATCGCCGGCAATCGTGATGCCGATTTCCAAGGCGCGCTGGGCGGCATAACTGAGGTCACGGCCAGGTGTATCGCGCTGTGCCTCCAAACCGCATTGCTGCATTACTTCTTCAGTGCGCTGACTAACCGCGCGCAGAGTAGACAAACGACGCCAGAACACCTGACGATAGCCATGCGACGACAACACCGCAGCGCGCAGGTTTTCCTGGACGCTCAGTTGCGGAAATATATTGGTAATCTGGAAGCTGCGCGTCAAGCCGAGGCGATTGATCTGGAACGGGCTCAGGCCGGTTATCTGCTGCCCATGCAAAAGAATCTCGCCGCTGCTAGCGTCGGTATGGCCGGATATCAGATTGAACAAGGTCGATTTTCCAGCGCCGTTGGGGCCGATCAACGCTAGCCTCTCACCTTCTTTCAATTGCAAATCCGCGCCGCAGATAATCCGCGTGTCGCCAAATTGCTTGTGCAGATCGCGCAGCTCCAGAATATTCGGCATTGCGTTTTCGCTCATATGCCCGCCGCCCGCCGATACAGTATTTCGATCAACAGCACGGTACCACCCGCCAGCAGCAACAGGCCGGCCAAACGCAACAGAAACGGCAGCGCCAGTTGCCGCAACCGGAGCACGGTCAGGCGTCGCCAGGTGGTGGCTGCCGTCATCCAGACGCCGGCGATGCCGCCTGGCGCAAACAAGACGACGATGACAAACAACAGCCCGAGATACAACTGCCAGCCTCGCGTATAAGTCGACAGCAACGCAGAAAACAGTACGCCAACCAGTGCTCCTATCATCGGCCCGAAGAAATAGCCGATGCCGCCAATGAAGGTAAACAACAGGATCTGCGCCGAACGCAGCAAGCTCAGGTTTTCAGCGCTGACGATTTCAAAATTGATGGCGCTCAGCGCGCCACCGATGCCGGCGAAGAACGCCGACAGGATGAACATCAGGTAACGTACCCGGCGCGGATCGTGACCGATGAACGCCGCCCGCTCGGGGTTGTCGCGCACGGCGTTGGCGATACGCCCTAGCGGCGTAAGAGTCAGTCCATACATGGCGGCAGTGCTAACGAAAAGCCAGAACGCGATCAGGTAATACACCTGCAATTGCGAAGCGAAGTCGATGCCGAAAAACGGCGCGCCAAGCACGCGGTCGGTGCTGACCCCGCTCTCGCCGCCAAACCATCCCGGAAACATCAACGCCGCAGCCGCAACCAATTCAACCAGCGCCAGGCTGATCATCGACAGCGCCGTACCCGATTTACGGGTAGTGACAAAGCCGAAAACGACGCCGCACAACATGCCCGCGCAACCACCGGCCAGCGGCACCAACAGCAACATGGCAGGACTGCCGCCGGCCAGCCGGTTCATCACATGCACGGCGACAAAGGCAGCCAGACCCGAATACACGGCATGACCGAAGGACAGCATGCCGGTTTGCCCGAGCAGCATGTTGAAGGAAAGCGCGAGAATCATCATGCTGCCGCATTGCGACAAGATCGACAGCGCCGCGCTTTGCGGGAACACCCAAGGCGCGACCAGTAATAACAGCGCAAACGCCATCCAGATCCACTTGCGTCCCGTTCTCAGGTTCATGGTCAGGTTCATACTCATATTCATGCGCCTATCCATCAATCGCGCACGCCAAACAAGCCGCGCGGGCGCAGCAGCATGACCAGCACCAGCAGCAAATACGGCAATACGGGCGCAAGCTGGGCCAGCGTCAACTGCAGCACCGGATATATCGTTGCATCGGGATCGATCTGTACGCCCCAGTAAGTCAAACCGCTCGCTGCGGAGACATCCAGCGCGACGGCGAAAGTTTGCAAAATCCCGATCAGCAACGAGGCGATGAACGCCCCGCGTAAAGAACCGAGGCCGCCGACCACCACTACGACGAAAATAATGCTGCCAACGCCGGCCGCCATGCCCGGCTCAGTGACAAAGGCGTTGCCGCCCACTACCCCGGCCAATCCAGCCAAACCGCAGCCGACAGCAAACACCAGAGTAAAAATACGCGGCACGTTATGCCCCAAGGCTTCAACCATCTGCGGATGGGTCAGCGCCGCCTGGATCAGCAAACCGATACGCGAACGCTTCAGCAGCCAGGCCGCGGCCAGCAAAACCAGCAATGCCAGAAGCATCATGAAGCCGCGATAAATGGGAAAAGTAGTCGCATACAAAGTAAACAGCGGTCCATCGAGTTGCGCCGGGATCGCATACGGCAGCGCCGATTTGCCCCAGGTCAGTTGCACCAGTTCGACCACCACATAAGACAGGCCGAAAGTAAACAGCAGTTCCGCCACCTGCCCGTGACGACGCACGTGGCGCAGTCCAAAACGTTCAACCAGAGCGCCCAACATGCCGACCAGCAGCGGCGCCAGCAAAAGCGCCGGCCAGAAGCCGAGCTTGACGCTGATCGCATAGGCGAAATAGGCGCCCAGCATATAAAAACTCGCATGGGCAAAATTCAACACTCCCAGCATGCTGAAAATCAACGTCAGTCCCGACGACAGCAGAAACAGCAGCAGGCCGTAACCGAGACCGTTCAGCAAGGTGATAAGAGTGAATTCCATTGAGCGCTCATTAGCATTATTTAATGTTCTGGCAGGCGATGATGACAGGTAGTCCGGCATTTTACCGGTTCGCTCGGCAAGGATGTCGCATTTTTACCAAGGTAATATTGACGCACCAATTAAACCAGGGTAATATTACTCATCAACACAACTCATGAAAACCATCTGCCATGAATACCATCAATCCACACCCCGTCATCGCCTTTGCCGGCGCCAACCGTATCGCTTCCGGGCAGCTGGCGCTGGTGGCGTTGAAAGTAAAGGAACTGATCGACAGGAACGACTCCGCCACCGTCCTGATCTTCGACGACATCACCAGCGAACAGGTCGAAATCGACTTCCGCGGCAACGCTGAACAAGTATTGCAACGCTTGTCCGCAAGCGGGACCAGCGCGACTGCAACGGAACAAGCCGCCGACGACCAGCAAACGGCACGTGGCCCCGGCCGCCCGAAACTGGGCGTCATCGGCCGCGAAGTGACCCTGTTGCCGCGTCATTGGGAGTGGCTCAACCAGCAACCCGGCGGTGCCTCCGTGGCGCTGCGCAAGTTGGTTGAAGAGGCCAAGCGCCGTAACGAAGAACGCGACCAACTGCGCCTGGCACAAGAATCCGCGTATCGCTTCATGTCTGCAATGGCCGGCAATCAAGCCGGCTTTGAAGAAGCTACGCGTGCTTTTTTTGCCGGCGACCAGTTGCGCTTTACAGAGTTGAGCGAACCATGGCAGATCGACATACGTGATCATGCGCGTAACCTGGCGGCCAGGGCTTTCAGTGCGGCAGAGTAGAGCCGGCTGCAGCAAGCTTGCGCCAGCCCGGGCCGCCGCCATTGAAGGTAAGGATAGCGTAGCCGTGCGATACTTGAGGCTTCCCGTCATATTGCAATCAGGATCAACGCTGTCATGAACAACCGTTTGGCATTCCCCGAAGCGCCCGCGCTCGATCATCTGCGTTTCTCCAACGCGTTCGCCAGCTTGCCCGCTGCCTTTTACACCAAACTGATGCCGACGCCGATTCCAGCGCCGTACCTGGTTGCGGCCAGCGCGCAGGCGGCGCAACTGATCGGGCTGGCGCCAACGGCATTCGGCAACGATGATTTCATCCAGACGCTGGCCGGCAACCGCGGCGCCAACGACTCTCAACCCTTGGCAGCGGTGTATTCCGGCCACCAATTCGGCGTCTGGGCCGGGCAACTGGGCGATGGCCGCGCCATTTTGCTGGGCGATGTGGCGGCTGCCGATGGCGGCCGGCTCGAGTTGCAACTCAAGGGAGCCGGCGCCACGCCGTATTCGCGCATGGGCGACGGCCGTGCCGTGCTGCGCTCGTCGATCCGTGAATACCTGTGTTCGGAAGCGATGGCGGCACTCGGCATCCCTACTTCGCGTGCGCTGGCGGTGATCGGCTCCGATCAACTGGCGATGCGCGAGCGGCCGGAAACCACGGCGGTGGTGACGCGCATGGCGCCTAGTTTTGTGCGCTTCGGCTCGTTCGAACATTGGTATTACAACAATCAGCCGGAAGCGCTGAAAGCCTTGGCTGACCACGTTATCGCCGGTTTTTATCCGGAATTGCAGGCGGCAGAGAATCCTTATCAGGCGCTGCTGGCCGAAGTGACACGCCGCACCGCGCATCTGATGGCGCAATGGCAGGCAGTCGGTTTCATGCACGGCGTGATGAATACCGACAATATGTCTATTCTCGGAATAACCTTGGATTACGGCCCGTTCGGTTTCATGGAAGCTTACGATCAGCGCCATATCTGCAACCATACCGACCAGCAAGGCCGCTATGCCTACAATCAGCAGCCGCAGATCGGGCATTGGAACTGCTTTGCCCTGGGCCAGGCATTGCTGCCGCTGATCGGCAGCGTCGAGGCGACCGAAGCTGCGCTCAGCAATTACCAGTCCTTGTATGGCGCAAAACTGGATGAATTGCTGCATGCCAAGCTGGGCCTGGTAACGCATCAAGTGGACGACGACAAATTGCTGGACGCCATGTTTGCCCTGATGCAGGCTAGCCATGTCGATTTCACTCTGTTTTTCCGCCGGCTCGGCAACTTGCGCATGGATGAGATCAGCGGCGATGAATCTAACGGTAACAGCGCTCTGCGTGATCTGTTCATAGACCGCGCGGCATTTGACGCATGGGCGTTACAATACAGGGCTCGCCTGAAAATGGAAAACAGCCAGGATAGCAATCGTAAGCTTGCAATGGATGCAACTAACCCCAAATACGTATTGCGAAACTATTTGGCGCAAACAGCAATCGAACACGCTCAGAATAAAGACTTCTCAGAAGTCCGGAAATTGCAGCAAATTCTTGAAAACCCGTTTGATGAACAACCGCAACATGCCCAGTACGCCGAATTGCCTCCGGATTGGGCGCGCGGACTGGAAGTCAGTTGTTCGTCGTAGATTGGAATTAAAACCATGAGCAGCAGTAAAGTCGTTAAAACCGATGCCGAATGGCGTGCCGAACTGGAGCCGATGGAATATGAGGTGACCCGTCACGCCGCTACTGAACGGGCGTTTACCGGTCGTTTCTGGGATCATCACGAACACGGCATCTATACCTGCGTGTGCTGCAATACGCCCTTGTTCGAATCAGACGCCAAATTCGATTCCGGCTGCGGCTGGCCAAGTTATTTCAAGGCCATCAATCCCGACAATGTCGAAGAGCGCGTCGACCGTACTCATGGCATGATGCGCACTGAAATTCTATGCAAGGTATGCGACGCCCATCTGGGGCACGTATTCCCGGACGGACCGCCGCCAACCGGTTTGCGCTACTGCATCAATTCGGCATCGTTGCGTTTTGATCCGGCCGACTGAGGCACCGAGGCTACAGCACTGATTTTACGATTCGATCAATTCGATCAATTCGATCATTAATACTAGTTACTTTCACTGAAAGCACACCAAACACATGAAGTTCCTGTTCGACCTGTTCCCGGTAATCCTTTTCTTTGGCATCTTCAAATGGAGCGAAGGCAGCCCTGATGCGGCACAAGCGCTGGTCAACCAGTATTTGTCGGGCTTTGTGTCTGGCGGCGTGGTAACCGCTGCACAAACGCCGGTGCTGCTGGCGACTGCGGTGGCGATCGTCGCCACGGTAGCGCAAATCGGCTATCTGCTGCTGCGCCGGAAAAAAGTCGATGCGATGTTGTGGGTGTCCTTCATCATCATCTGCGTCTTCGGCGGCGCCACCATCTACTTCCATAACGAAACCTTCATCAAATGGAAACCCACGGTCCTGTACTGGGCGTTTGCGACGGCATTGCTGGTTAGCCAGCTGCTGCTCAAGAAAAACCTGATTCGCACCATGATGGAAAAGCAGATCGCCCTGCCCGACCCGATCTGGCCGCGCGTAGGTTTTGCCTGGATCGCGTTCTTTATCGTGATGGGCTGCCTGAACCTGTACATCGCGTTTAATTTTCCCACTGCCACATGGGTGAACTTCAAGCTGTTTGGCGGCATGGGGCTGATGTTTGCCTTCATCATCGGTCAAAGCATCCTGCTGTCGAAATACATCAAGGATCCGGAATGAACCAGCGTCTTGATACGATTCGTAACAAATTGACAGCTACGCTTTCACCATTGGAATGTATAGTTGAGGACGAATCGGCGCTGCATGTGGGACACGCCGGTGCCGCCTCCGGCGGCGGACACTATAAAGTACGCATAGTTTGCGCAGTTTTTGAGGGGCAAAACCGCTTAAACCGGCATAGGCTGGTGTATGATTGCCTGGCTGATATGATGCATACGGAAATTCATGCATTGGCGATCACTGCATTGGCCCCATCTGAAACTAAAGCTGCGTGATTCATAGTGACTGATAGAATAATTAATTGCCCGTCAAACACACTTCGGTTATTCTGCCTTTGCCTCGCATTAATTTATTAACAACCCCTCCCCAATCTAGGATTTGATAATGACATTTAAACCTTCACGTTTACTGGTGGTACTTTTTGCAGCTGCTACATTGCCTGTTATGGCCCAAAACCTTGCAGTCGTGAACGGTAAGGCAATCCCATCGTCGCGCGCTGACATGATGGTCAAGCAATTGTCGGCACAAGGCGGCCAGCCAGATACCCCTGAACTGCGTAGCATGGTCAAGGACGAACTGATCAACCGTGAAGTACTGATTCAGGAAGCCGACAAGCTGGGCCTGGGCAATAACGCTGACGTCAAGGCACAAGCCGACATCGCTCGCCAATCGATCCTGATCCGCGCCCTGGTTGCCGACTTCGTCAAGAAGAACCCGATCAAGGATGCCGACATCCAGGCTGAATACGACAAATTCAAGGCCCAGGCTGGCGACAAGGAATATCACGCACGTCATATCCTGGTCGAAAACGAAGCCGATGCCAAAGCCATCATCACCAAGCTGAAAGCTGGCGGCAAGTTTGACGATCTGGCCAAGCAATCGAAAGATCCAGGTTCGGCAGCCAACGGCGGCGATCTGGGCTGGGCAACGCCAGCTTCGTTCGTGAAGCCTTTCTCCGATGCGCTGGTAGCACTGAAAGCAGGTCAACTGACTGAAACACCGGTCAAGACCCAATTCGGTTACCACGTGATCAAGCTGGAAGAAGTACGCGCCGCCAAGATCCCTACCCTGGCTGAAGTCAAACCGCAAATCACCGAAGCACTGCAACAGAAGAAACTGCAAGCTTACCAACAAGAACTGCGCGCCAAAGCCAAGATCCAATAAGATCTTCGCTTAAAACCGCAGTCAATAAAAAAGCGCTCCTCGGAGCGCTTTTTTTATACCTCAAACGATACTGAATTTGTAGGGTGGGCACGTATGCCCACGCGGCACATCAACCATCTGAGAAGCAAATTCAGCGCGGGCAAAAAAACCTGCCCACCCTACCTGTTCGCTGACGGCAGAACGATTACCCTACCCACTTGCGCGCATTGCGGAACATGCGCATCCATGGCGAATCCTCGCCCCACGACTCAGGGTGCCACGATTGCTGCACCGTGCGGAACACACGTTCGGCATGCGGCATGCAGACCGTGAAACGGCCATCCGGCGTAGTCACCGAAGTGATGCCTTGCGGCGAGCCGTTTGGATTGTATGGATAGCCTTCAGTCACCTGCCCCTTGTTGTCGACGAAACGCATGGCGACCAGCGCTTCCTTGATATCGCCGGTTTGCGAGAAATCGGCAAAACCTTCACCATGCGCGATGGCGATGGCGCTTTGCGTGCCCGCCATGTCTTGCAGGAAAATCGACGGCGACGATTCGACCTGCACCATCGAGAAGCGCGCTTCGAATTTCTCCGACTTGTTGCGGGTGAATTTCGGCCATGCCTGGGCGCCAGGAATAATCGATTTCAGATTACTCATCATCTGGCAACCGTTGCAGACGCCGAGTGCAAAGGTGTCGCCGCGCTGGAAGAACAGCGAGAATTGCTCAGCCAGCTTGGCATTGAACAAGATCGTCTTGGCCCAGCCCTCGCCGGCGCCCAGCACGTCGCCGTACGAGAAACCGCCGACCGCGATGAAACCCTTGAAATCGTCCAGTCTGGCGCGGCCGGCAATCAGGTCGCTCATGTGGACGTCGACCGCGGTAAAGCCGGCCTGATGCATCACATAAGCGGTTTCGACATGCGAGTTAACGCCCTGCTCGCGCAAGATTGCCACGCGCGGCTTGGCTGCCAGGTTAAGGAACGGCGCGGCGATATTGTCTTGCTGGTCGAACGTGATGATCGGGCTGATGCCTGGATCGGCGGCATCCAGGATGCGGTCGTATTCGGCATCGGCGCTGGCAGGATTGTCGCGCAGACGGGCGATGCGCCAGCTGGTTTCACTCCACAAACGCTGCAGGTCGATACGGGTCTGGCTGTAGATGGTCTTGGCGTCGCGGCTGAATTCGATGACGTCGCGTGTATTCGGCTTGCCGATGATATGACTGCACGCGCCCAGGTTAAAGCTGCGCAGCACATTCATGACTTCCGATTTCTGTTCAGCGCGCACTTGCAGCACCGCGCCCAGCTCTTCGCTGAACAGGGCGCGCAAGGTCAGCTCATTGCGGCGCTCGGCCACCTGGCCGGTCCAGTTTTTCGAATCGCCCCAGTCGGCTGCATGTTCGCTTTCCATTGTCAGGATATCGAGATTGATCGATAACCCGCTGTGGCCGGCAAACGCCATCTCGCACAGGGAGGTGAACAAACCGCCGTCGGAACGGTCATGGTAGGCCAGCAGTTTTTGTTCGCGGTTGAGTTGTTGAATGGCGGCGAAAAATGCTTTCAAGTCTTCTGCACTGTCGACGTCTGGCGTCTCATTGCCGATTTGCTGCATCACCTGAGTCAGTGCCGAAGCACCCATGCGATTCTTGCCGCGGCCGAGGTCGACCAGGATAATTGCGGTATCGCCTAGATCGGTACGAATCTGCGGTGTCAGCGAACGGCGTACATCGCTCACCGGTGCGAATGCGGAAACGATCAGCGACACCGGCGAGGTCACAGCCTTGGCTTGACCCTCGTCTTTCCAGGTGGTGCGCATCGACAGCGAATCCTTGCCGACCGGGATGCTGATACCCAGCGCCGGGCACAACTCCATGCCGATCGCCTTGACGGTATCGAACAAGGCAGCGTCCTGGCCTGGCTGACCGCAAGCGGCCATCCAGTTGGCGGACAGCTTGACGTCGGAGATATCGGCAATCGCTGCGGCGGCAATGTTGGTCAAGGCTTCACCCACCGCCATGCGGCCGGATGCGGCGGCGTTGATGACGGCTAGCGGTGTGCGCTCGCCCATCGCCATCGCTTCGCCCAGATAGCCTTCGAAACTCATGCTGGTGACGGCACAATCGGCGACCGGGATTTGCCACGGGCCCACCATCTGGTCGCGCACCGAAGTGGCGCCAACGGTGCGGTCGCCGATGGTGATCAGGAAGGATTTGTCGGCCACTGTCGGCAGCTTCAGCACGCGCTGCGATACTTCCAGCAAATCCATGCCGGTCAGGTCGACAGCAGGCAACGCTGGATTCAGATGTGTGACGTCGCGCTGCATTTTCGGCGGTTTACCAAGCAATACATCCATCGGCATATCGACTGGATTATTGTCGTGCTGCGGATCGATCACCTTCAACTGGCGTTCTTCAGTTGCGGTACCGACCACCGCGAACAGGCAACGCTCACGCTGGCAGAAGTATTCGAACAGCGGCAGGCTTTCCGGTGCGATGGCCAGCACATAACGTTCTTGCGATTCGTTACTCCAGATTTCCTTCGGCGCCATGCCGCTTTCTTCCAGCGGCACTTTGCGCAAATCGAAAATCGCGCCGCGCTTGGCGTCGTTGGTGATTTCCGGGAAGGCGTTCGACAGACCGCCGGCGCCGACGTCATGGATCGACAAAATCGGATTCTTGTCATCCATCGCCCAGCAGGCGTTGATCACTTCCTGGGCGCGCCGTTCCATTTCCGGATTGCCGCGTTGGACCGAATCGAAATCGAGATCGGCGGTATTCGAACCGGTTGCCATCGACGACGCCGCGCTGCCGCCCATGCCGATGCGCATGCCAGGGCCGCCCAGCTGGATCAGCAGGCTGCCGACTGGCAGTTCGTTCTTCTTGGTGTGCTTGTCAGAGATACTGCCGATGCCGCCGGCGATCATGATCGGCTTGTGGTAACCCTGCACATTGCCGCCGACGTTTTGTTCGTAGGTACGGAAATAACCGCCCAGGTTAGGACGGCCGAATTCGTTGTTGAACGCGGCGCCGCCGAGCGGGCCGTCGATCATGATTTGCAGGGCTGAAGCAATCCGCTCCGGCTTGCCGTACTGGCCCGCATCCTGTTGGCCGATAGCGGTAAAGGAGGTTACGTCAGCGGCATTTTCCCAAGCCTGCAATGCATCTGGCAACTGCAGATTGGATACTGTGAAGCCGGTCAGCCCAGCCTTCGGCTTGGCGCCGCGGCCGGTTGCGCCTTCATCGCGGATCTCGCCGCCGGCGCCGGTGGAGGCGCCAGGGAAAGGCGAAATCGCAGTCGGGTGATTGTGCGTCTCGACCTTCATCAGGATGTGGGTAAGCTCGTCGGAAGCGCGATAGGTATTGCCTTCCGCCGCGCCGCGCGCATAGAAACGCGAGACGGTTGCGCCTTCGATAATCGATGAATTGTCGCTGTAGGCGACGATGGTGCCCTTCGGTTGCAACTGATGGGTATTCTTGATCATCGCGAACAAGGACTTGTCTTGCGCTTCGCCGTCGATGATCCAGTCGGCGTTAAAAATCTTGTGGCGGCAATGTTCGCTGTTTGCCTGCGCAAACATCATCAGCTCGACATCGGTCGGATTGCGCTTGGCGCTGGTGAAGGCAGCCAGCAGGTAATCGATTTCATCGTCCGACAAGGCCAGGCCCAGTTCGGTGTTGGCTTGCTCCAGGGCGCCTTTGCCGCCGGCCAGCAGATCGATGGAGGCTAACGGCTTGGCGTCCAGTTCACGGAATAAATCGGCAGCTTGCTCGGCGCTGCGCAAGACGGTTTCTGTCATGCGGTCATGCAGCACGTCGGCGATAGCGCGCACGCTGTCGTCGCTGAGTTTTTTAGCGCCGCCCAGCAAACCGCTCTTGAGTTTTACCTGATACGCAATCCCGCGCTCGATGCGCTTGATGTGCGCCATGCCGCAATTGCGGGCAATGTCGGTGGCCTTGCTGGCCCACGGGGAAATCGTGCCGAAGCGTGGAATCACGATGAATTCTTCGCCGCCTTCACCGGAAGTGAACGGATCGCCATAGGTCAACAAGGCGTTCAAACGACCGATATCGTCCTGGCTGAGCGAAGTCGACGCATCGACAAAATGGTCGAAACGCCCTGTCACTTCGACGACATTACTGTCGATCGCTTGTAACTGAGCTAGAAGACGTTGGGAACGGAAGGCAGGCAGAGCATTGGAACCGGGCAAAATCAACATGGCGAGGAGGGAGTTGATGCAGCGTGGCTGCGGGTTAAATCAGAAGCCGCCATTATACAGTGCCGACCCGCCCGCCGCCCCGCAAACTGATGACAAAACCACCTTGCCGGTCCGTGAAAAATGCATGATGGGCCGGGAAAGCGCAAGCTTTCTCGATCAGTCATTGCATTTTAGATAATTTATTCTTTAGAAATCCTTCAGGACGATCTTGCCGATTGCACGTCCGGTTTCCAGCGCGGCATGGGCTTGCCGCAGGTTGGCGGCGTTAATCGGCGACAAAACCTGATTCACCGTAGTGACGATGATCTTGTTGTCGATCAAACGCGCCACCTGGTCCAGCAGATTGCCCTGCTGCTGCATGTCGGCGGTCTGGAACATCGAGCGGGTAAACATGAATTCCCAGATAAAACCGGCGCTCTTGGCTTTCAACAGGCTGACGTCGAGCGGTGCATTGTTTTCGACGATGGTGCAAATCATGCCTTGCGGTGCTATCACTGCTGCCGCTGCGGGGAAATGGCGGTCGGTATCGTTCAGGATCAGCACGTAATCGACGTGGTCGAAGCCTTGTTGCCTGAGTTGGGCCGCCAGATCGCCGAAATGGTTGATCACGTGCTGCGCACCGAGGTCGCGCACCCATTTTTCCGATTCAGGACGCGATGCCGTGGCGATCACATTCAAGCCGGCGACCTTGGCCGCCAGCTGGATCGCAATCGAACCGACGCCGCCGGCGCCGCCTATGATCAGGATGGATTTAGCCGATGTCGCCGTTGCGGCCGGCGTCGGCGATATGTGCAGGCGGTCGAACAGCGCTTCCCAGGCGGTGATGGTAGTCAGTGGCAAGGCGGCGGCCTGTTCGAAGGACAGCGATTGCGGCATATTGCCGACGATGCGTTCATCGACCAGCTGGAACTCGCTATTGCTGCCGGGACGCGTGATGTCGCCTGCATAAAACACACGGTCCCCTACTTTGAAACGACTGACGTCAGGCCCCACTGCCTGCACCACCCCGGCGGCATCCCAGCCCAGTACGCGTGGCGTTTTTTCGACGGTGTCTTTCGGCGCCCGCACCTTGGCGTCGACCGGATTGACTGCGATGGCCTTGATCTCGACCAGCAGGTCGCTACCCAGCGGCAACGGCTTATCAAGCTGGATATCAAACAGCGACTCCGGGTTTTCTATAGGCAGGTATCGGGTTAATGCGATGGCTTTCATATGCCGGCTCCGTGGTGATGAGGACCGATTCAACATGAACCAGGTCGAATGACAACCATTATGATAATGTTGAATTATTCTATAAATAGCGCAATATTTGATTCACTTTCAATCAATATTTGATAATGTATTCAACCACCGACTTGCAGCTTTTCATTCATACGGCCGATCTCGGCAGCCTGTCGAACGCAGCGCGCCAGCTTGATCTGCTGCCAGCCACTGCCAGCGCCAGCCTGAAACGGCTGGAGCAACAGCTCAACGCCAGGCTGTTTGTACGCTCCACCCGCAGCATGCGCCTGACGCCGGAAGGAACTCTGTTTCTGGAATATGGCCGGCAGGCGCTGGCCCTGCTGCAGGAAGGCCAGGCTTTGCTGAATGCCGGCGGGCCGATAAGCGGCCATTTGCGGCTGTCGATGCCGTCCGATGTCGGCCGTAACGTGCTGCTGCCCTGGCTCGATGCATTCCAGGAGAATTACCCGCAAGTCACTTTATCGCTGCAATTTTCGGATCGTGTAGTCGACCTGTTTCGCGATCCGGTTGATGTCGCATTCCGTTACGGGCCGCTGGACGACTCGACCTTGGTATCGCAAATATTGGCGCCCAGCCGCCGGGTGGCGGTGGCAGCGCCGTCCTATCTGGCAAAGCATGGCAGGCCGAGCGTGCCGAAAGATCTGGCCCGCCATAACTGCCTGCTGTATTACCTGCAGCACGGCTTGTTCAACAATTGGCGCTTTTATTCGGGCAAGACTGCCATCGACGTCAAGGTGCGCGGCGACCGCATGACTGACGATGCGGCGATCGCACGGGCCTGGGCAGTGGCAGGCATCGGCATCGCCTATAAATCCTGGCTGGATGTGCGGCAAGACGTGGCCGACGGCCGCCTGGAAATCATCCTGGAGCAGTTTGCCGGTGAAGAGACTCCGCTTAGCATGGTGTACCCGCATCGCAGCAGCATGTCGCCATCGCTGCGTGCGTTGCTGGCATTTTTGCGCGCACAATTTGCTGCGCTCAATCCAGCCCTGTGAGCGCAACGCCGCCTGCTTCACTGTCCCTGCCGAAATGCGCGACCACGAATTCGATAAACGATTTCAACTTGGGCGTCATCTTGCGGTTCGATGCCACCACGATGTGCATCGGCCGGTGTTCCAGCTCATAGTCGACTAGCAAGCGCTGCAAACGCCCGGCGCTGACTTCATCGCGCAACAATGCCTCCGGCTGCATGATGATGCCGATGCCGTTGAGCGCTGCAGTCCGCAACGCCAGGCCGTTATTGGCGCGAAAATTACCGTGCACTTCAATTTCTTGCCGCACGCCTGCTTGCGAAAACTGCCACAGGTTATAACGATTGCCGTGCGCGAAACTGAGACAATTATGCTTGACCAGCTGTTGCGGCGTCTGCGGCGTACCGCAACGCGCCAGGTATTCCGGCGCGGCGCACACCATTGCCCGGTACGGCTGCAAAGGCCGCGCGATCAGGCTCGAATCGGGCAGCGCGCCGATCCGGATCGCCACTTCAAAACCTTCCTCCACCAGATCAACCACCCGGTCATTCAGAGACAGATCCAATTCGACGTCGGGATAGCGTTCCAGATAAGCGCGCACCACGGCGGTCAGCATCTGGCCGCCAAACGTGGCTGGCGCAGTCACCCGCAGTACCCCGCGCGGCAGCAATTGCATTTGCTTGACCGAAGCATCGGCCGCCTCGATCTCCAACAAGGCCTGCTTGCAACGCTCGAAATACAGCTGGCCGATCTCGGTCAGGCTTTGACGGCGCGTAGTACGATTCAATAAGCGTACGCCGAGCTGATCTTCCAGTTGGCGCACGTGCTTGCCCACCATGGTGGGTGAGATTCGCGCATCTTCCGCTGCGGCGGAAAATCCGCCTTTTTCGACCACGCGGACGAACATCTGCATGCTGGTTAGTCTATCCATAACTCCTATTACACCTCTATTGCGCACCACTGGTTTTAAGTTATAGGAATATTACGTCATTTATCCACCATGAAGAAGCAATCATAATGTAAACCGAATTCCATTCGCATTTAACTTTTGACGGAGCCCATCATGAAAATCGCAGTTATCGGCGCCACTGGCACCATCGGCAAGGCAGTTGTAGCGCAACTGGCAAGCCGCCATGAAATCATCGAAGTCGGCAACAGCAGCGGCCAGTACCAGGTTGACATGACCGACATCCGCAGCGTCGAAGCTTTGTTCGGGAAGATCGGCAAAGTCGACGCTATCGTATCGACCGCCGGCAAATTGCATTTCGGTCCGCTGCAAGAGCTGACGCCGGAGAAATTCGAGATCGGCTTGCGCGATAAACTAATGGGGCAAATCAACCTGGTGCTGGTGGCCCAGCATCACCTGAACGATGGCGGCTCGATCACACTGACCAGCGGCATTCTCAGTGACGAGCCGATCCTGCAAGGTGTCAACGCCTGCACGGTCAATGCGGCGCTGGAAGGCTTTGTGCGCGCTGCTGCGATCGAATTGAAGCGCGGCATTCGCATCAATGTCGTCAGTCCGACCGTGCTGGAAGAATCGCTGGCCAGCTACGGCCCGTTCTTTTACGGCTTCGAGGCTGCCCCGGCCAGCCGTGTCGCCCAAGCCTACAGCCGCAGTGTCGAGGGTGCGCAAACTGGCCGCGTGTATAAGGTCTGGTAATAAAAGCCAGGCGATAGCAATAAGGCGAAGGTAGCACCGGGCATAGTTTTTGAGGACGCCTGACAGTTTTGTCAGTATTTTGTCAAGACGATGGATTAAGATTGGTCGTTGATGCATTGCGACCAATCCCTTTCCTCAGGAGGCATGCCATGGTGAACGTAGTCAAGCGCATTCAGGAATACAACGCGGGCCGCGATCCGCAACGTTTGCAGATGAAATACAAGAACATCCGCAACGATCCCTTCACCTTCCTGCGCGGGACTTGCCACCTGTTCTATGAACGCCTGCCGCAAAGCGGCGTGATGCGCTCGGCGCCGCTGGCATGGATTTGCGGCGATCTGCATCTGGAAAATTTTGGCAGCTACAAGGGCGATAACCGCCTGGCTTATTTCGACCTGAACGATTTCGACGAAGCCGTGCTGGCACCGGTCAGCTGGGAACTGGTGCGCTTGCTGACCAGCGTGCTGATTGCCGTCCACGGCGCCCCCGACAGCGCTGCCAACGGCAGGCTCATCTGCCGCAATCTGATCGATGCTTACGGCGCCGCCCTGGCCAACGGCAAACCGCGTTGGGTCGAACGTGATCTCGCCACGGGCATGGTCGGCACCTTGCTGGATGGCTTGCGCGGCCGCCAGCGTGCCGCCTATCTGGATACGCGTACCGTGCGCAAAGGCAAACTGCGTACGCTGCGGGTGGATGGCAAGAAGGCGCTGCCGGTGTCCGACAAGCAGCGCGCCAAAGTCACCACATTCATGCAGCGCTTTGCCAGCGAACAGGCCAACCCCGATTTCTACAAAGTGCTGGACGTCGCGCGCCGCGTTGCCGGCACCGGCAGCCTTGGCGTCGAGCGCTATGTCATCCTGGTGCAAGGCAAGGGTTCGCCAGACGGCAACTACCTGCTTGACCTGAAGCAGGCGCTGCCATCTTCATTAGCGCCATACTTGAAGGCCGCGCAACCCAAGTGGAAGAGCCAGGCGCAGCGCGTAGTGACGCTGCAGCGGCGTTGCCAGGCTGTGTCCATGGCATTTTTGCAACCGGTCATGCTGGGCAAGGTATCGTATGTGCTGCGCGGCCTCCAGCCCAGCGAAGACCGGGTAACCGTCCTGCATGCAAAGCACACGGCCGAGGAGATCGGACAGGTGATGGCTGTCATGGGTAGTCTGTCGGCCTGGGCGCAACTGCGCAGCGCCGGTCGCCAGGGATCTGCGATTGCCGATGAACTGATCGCTTTCGGCGCAAGCAAGAAATGGAAAAAGCAGCTGCTGGATGCCGCTGTGAGCTGCGCGGCACAGGTGCACAAGGATTGGCAGACTTATAGCAAAGCTTACGATGCCGGCGTGTTTAAACAGTAGAACTACCGTAGCAACTATCGTAGCAACTATCGGCGACGAGGCAATTGTGCTCCTTGCTGTCCTATTATCAAGTAATTCAAGGTATGATTCTGATCGCCTGCAACGCGTGGTGCTACGCAGAACCCCTTGAGAACAATAGTGATACAGCAGCAGACACAGAAACAGATCGTGGTTATCGGCGGCGGCGTGATGGGAGTCTGCAGCGCTTATTTTCTAGCTGAAGCCGGACATCAGGTCGCCGTAGTAGAACAACGCAGCAACGTCGCGGAGCAGTCGACGCTGGGTAATTCCGGCATCTTGTCGGCCGGCGCGGCGCTGCCGTGGTCGGTCCCTGGCATGCGCCGGAAAATCCTGGCAGGCATGTTTAACCAGGAAGCGCCGAATGTGCTCAACGCCCGCTTCAATCCATCCCTTTGGCGCTGGATGCGGCGCTGGATGGCTGAATCCGAGATTCAGCGGTTTCGCTCGCACACCCATCAAATGCAAAGACTGGCCTCTTACAGCCAGGAGCTGCTAGAGCAGATACAACAGCACTTCCAGCTCGACTTTGAACAAAACCTCGGATTGCTACGCCTGTTGCGCAGCGAAGCCGAGCTGACGGCGCTGGCGCCTGTGCAGGAGCTGCTGACCGAATGCGGCGTGGTGCATCAACTGCTCGACGACGCTGCCGTGCGGCTGCAGGAACCGGCATTGGCCGGCGCCGGCAAGCTGGCGGGCGGTTTGTATTTTCCGGATCTGGGCTCGGGCAATTGCACCCTGTTTACCAAACAATTGAAAGCTATCCTGCAAGGGTTGGGGGTGCAGTTCCATTTCGACAGCCAGGTCACCGCCATCATCCCGCAAGGCGATCAGGTAGGCTTGCACATCGATGGCAATGTCTTGATGGCAGACGCCGTGGTGTGCGCCGCCGGCAGCGCCAGCGCGCAGTTGCTGCGGCCGCTGGGCCTGCGCCTGCCGCTGCACGCGATCAAGACATATGCCGCCACCGCAGCCGTAAAGAACTATGAAGTGGCGCCGCAGATGGCGGTTCTGGACGATACTTACCAGGTCACCATGGCGCGTATCGGCGCCCGCATGCGGCTGGCCGGCATCGCCGAATTCGGCGCGCAAGACATGTCATTCGACGACAAGGCCCTGCGCACCCTGCTGAAAGTAGCGCACGACTGGTTCCCGGACGCCGCCAATTTCAACAGCGCCAGCTTCTGGTGCGGCCACACTCCGATGCTGGCCGACGAAGTCCCGCTCATCGGCCACACAGGCGCCAGCAATGTTTTCGTCAACATCGGCCATGGCGGTTCCGGCTGGAGCATGGCGCTAGGCGCCGCCAAGGTCCTGGCAGACCAGATCTGCGGCAAGGCCCCGGAGGTCGACCTGGACGGCCTGACAGTAGCGCGCTATCGTTAACCAAATATCGGCAAGCGCAGTTAAGTGAGGTCAGAGTTTTAGGATCATGCTTTTTCGCGACAGCCTTATCGTCGTAAAATTACACTCCCGCGCGGTTCTGACCCCAGTTAACGGAACACGGAGTACACAATCCCAATGAACGTTATCTACCCGTCAACAGAAATCCGGAAAATCGAACAAGCCGCCCTCCGCGACCTGCCCCCCTACACCCTGATGCAACGCGCCGGCCACGCCGCAGCCCAAGCCGCCTTGCGCATATTACCCGGCCCCGCCCATTCAGCCACCATCCTGATACTGGCCGGCCCGGGCAACAACGGCGGTGACGCCCTCGAAGCCGCCGCCGGCTTGGCCAAAGCAGGCGCCGAAGTAGTAGCATTACTAAAAACCGCACCATCACAACTGCCAGCCGATGCAGCCAAAGCCCTGATACGCGCCCAGCAACACGGCGTACACCTGATGCCGCCCGAGCAATTCGCCGACATCGACAGCAATCAATGGACGCTGGTGATAGACGGCCTGTTCGGCATCGGCCTGAGCCGGGCGCTGGATGGCGACTGGCGCAACCTGGTGCAAACCGTCAATGCGATGACCTGCCCGGTGCTGGCACTCGACGTGCCAAGCGGCCTGAACGCTGATACCGGCGTGGTAGTAGGCGGCGTTGCGGGCATAGCCATCAAAGCCAGCCACACCATCACCTTCATCGCCGATAAAGCCGGCTTGCATACCGGCGACGGTCCCGACTACGCTGGCAAAGTCGAAGTGGCGACACTCGCGATTGCAGAAAACCATTTCCCCGCGCCGCACATGTGGCTCAGCCAGCCCGAGCTGTTCGCCGAATACCTGCGGCCACGTCGGCGCAATTCACACAAAGGCAGTTTTGGCGATGTCGCCGTGATCGGCGGCGCAGCAGGAATGGCCGGCGCGCCGATCCTGGCGGCCCGTGCCGCCGCCAAATGCGGTGCGGGCCGGGTGTTTGTGGGCTACGCGGATCAGCCGCCAGCCTACGATAGCGCCCAGCCGGAACTGATGTGCCGCCACGCTGCCGATCTCGATTTTTCCTCAGCCGTGCTGGTGGTCGGCCCCGGCATGGGCATGGCCGATAGCGCGCTGGCATTGCTGACGCGTGCGCTTGACGCCCTCAGCTGGCTGGTGCTGGACGCCGACGCCTTGAACCTGCTGGCGCGCCAACCGCAACTGCAGGTACAAGTTGCGCAACGTCAGCATGCCGTCCTGATGACACCGCATCCGCTGGAAGCCGCCCGCCTGCTGGGTGTCAGCACCAGCGACATCCAGGCCGATCGCGTCGCTGCCGCCCGCACCCTGGCAAGCCGTTTCAACGCGGTAGTTGTGCTGAAGGGCGCCGGCAGCATCATCGCCCGCGCCGATGGCGTGGTGGTTGTCAATTCAACCGGCAACCCTGCCTTGGCCACAGCAGGCAGCGGTGACGTCTTGTCGGGTATTTGCGGCGCTTTGCTGGCACAGGGGTGGCCGCAATGGGAAGCCGCGCTGGCGGCAGTATGGCTGCACGGCCGCGCCGCCGATCAGTTGGTGGCGCAAGGTATCGGGCCGATCGGGCTGACTGCGAGTGAGCTGATCCCGGAAGTGCGTTTATTGCTGAACCAGCTGCTATATCAGTTGCTGCAGGAACGCTTCAGCTAAACACCCCAAGGCACGACTGCCACACCCATCAGCTGACGATGAAATGTCATCACCAGCAAAGCCAGCAAGAGGCCGGCGACACAGGCAATCACGTCGAACTTAAGCACCGGAGTGAATGGTTTGTAACTCTTGCGGCTAATCACGGACAACAAGTCGATCACCGCATAAGCCAGAAAAGCGGAAAACAGCAGCGTGGCTTTGGCATGCCCGTTCGCCAGCAAATGAACCAGGGCCCAGAGCGCCAGCCCCAGCAACATCGGGTGTTTTACCCAGGCCCGGATATGGCCTTTCATATTGGCAGCGGCGAACAATATGAAACTGATGACCATGACCAATGGCGCGGCATGTCTGGCGCCGATGGATGACGTAAACAACCTCGGTTCGGCGGGCGCCCTGCCATACCCGACGATGATCAGGATCAGTCCCAGCGCCGCCAGCAAGGCGAACAGGCCCTTGTAGCGATTTTCACCAAAAGCGTTGACCAGCTGCGCTTTCAAAGGCGGCACAGTGGGAATCAGATGGAGGCCAAGAAAAAGGACCAGCCCCAGGATCAATATATCCAAAATCATTCTCCTTCCATGACAATTACGCGAAGACCGCAGCCATCCGGCACGTGAAATGAAAAAACCCCTTCCGGCGTCGCCACCGGAAGGGATTCATTATAGATACTAATTCAAGAACCTTGCTGCGCTTCTGCCAAGACCCTTGCCAAGATCCTTGCCAGGATGCTTGCCGGGATGCTTCAATGCGCCTGGATTTCCTTGACCAGATCGCCGCCGCCATAAACTTTGTCCAGGGCTTCCAGAATGGCGCCGCTATGTACTGCAATCGAGCGGTTGAAGCGTGGATCGAACCAGAATGCGCCGCCCAGCGAATGAATATTACCGTCGAAAATCAAGCCGACGATTTCACCGTTGCGATTGATCATGGGGCTACCCGAGTTACCGCCGATGATGTCGTTGGTAGTCGCCAGGTTATAGCGCTGCGACAGATCCAACTTGCTCTTGTCGGCATGCCAGGAAGCAGGCAAGGCAAACGGATCGGCGCCGGTATCACGCTCGAAAGCGCCGCCGAGCGTGGTGAACGGCGAGACTTTCTTATCCCCTTCTTGCCATCCTTTGACTTCGCCGTACGACAAGCGCAAGGTGAAAGTAGCATCCGGATAGGCGCTGGTGCCTTGCTGGGCATAACGCGCCTGGGCGATCAGTTCGGAATTCTTTTGCTGTACCGATTCCACTTCTTTTTCATAGCGCGAGCGAATGGCGCGCGCGGCCGGATCGAGCGCCAGTTCCTGCTTGATGAATGGATCGCTGGATTTCAGGATGGCCTCTTTGCCGCCCTGCCAGAGTGCCTTGCGCACCGCCGGATCGCCCAGCTTGGTGTTATCGATTAAAGCAGCGCTGAGCTGGTCAGGCGATTGCTTGCCGAGCACCTGCTTGACGAAAGGATCGTCAGTACCGAGGATTTCGCGCAGCTTGGTGAGCGAAAATGACAGCATGACTTTTTCGTATTCCGGATATACCGGGGCGGTGGAAAACAATTCTTGTTCCAGTTCCGGCAACTTGGCGTCGGCATATTCCGGCAGTCGTTCGCCGTTCGGTTTGGCGCGCTCTTCCGCACCGCGCACCAGGGCGCGCGCGTAACTGGAGTACTTGCTATAGAAGCCGCGGCCGCCCTCAATCATGCCGTAAGGCGCTTCAATCTGGCGATAGGCTTGCTGTGCCGCCGCAATCGCATCCCAGGCGCCACCGATTTTTGCTTGCAACGCAGGCTGTCTGGATACGAATTCACGCAAGGCGGTTTCGTCGTCCTGCTTTTGCTTCATCAGCACCGGGTCCTGCAAAGCGCTGAGGCGGCCCCTTAATGCCTTGTAGCCGTTTTCCACGCCGAACAAGGCATGCTCGGCGTTACGCGCCGCTTCCGGGCCGCTTTTGCTGTACTGCTCCAGCACGCCACGCATTTCGGCTAGCCGGATGACGCTGTTGACCAGCGTCAGGTCGCGCAAGGTAGTCAGCTGCGCGACGGTCAGTTGCCGCTGGGTCGAGCCGGGCTGGCCGGTGACGAATACCATTTCACCTGCCTCTGCGCCACTTTTACTGAACGGGAAATAATTCTCGATCTTGGCAGGTTTGCCGCCTTCATAGGCGCGCAACAAGGTGATATCCAGGTCGTAGCGCGGGAAGTTGAAGTTATCCGGATCGCCGCCAAAGAAGGCTGCGGCTTTTTCCGGCGCCCAGACCAGGCGCGTATCCTGGAAGCGATGGTATTTATAGACTTGGTATTGGCCGCCGTGATACAGGTCGACGATGTCGCAACGCACGGTTTCCTTATCCTTGCCGACACAGGCTGAAGTGAGTTTGGCCTTAACCGCATTTTGCGCGCTCTTGAATGCCGCGCCATCCAGGCCGGCGGTCGCGCTCTTGACCTCATTGGTCACATCGGTGATTTGTTCCAGCCGGTTCAATTCGATTTCCGGACAACTCAATTCCTGCTCGCGGCCCTTAGCCAGGAAACCGTCCTTGATCAGGTTCTTTTTTGCGGTCGACAACTGATCCAGGCACTCGGAAGCGCAGTGATGATTGGTCATCACCAAGCCGTCTTTTGAGACAAAGGATGCCGAGCATCCGCCGGCAATCCGCGCCGAACCCAGCATGGTGCGCTTGATCCAGCCTTCGCTCGGGGTAAACCCGTATTCGGCCTGCATCTTCGCCTTCGGTAAATTATCCAAAGTCCACATCCCCTCCGCTGCCATCGTCACGCCTGGAACCAGCAGTACCGCAAAAAGCCAATGAAATCGCATCGTCTTTCCTAACATTAATAAAATTTTAGGAGTGGGACATTACCACATAGAAACGCGATGCGTAATCAACATCAACGTCAGCAGCGGCCGGAGTATTCAAACCGCGCTATTGCTATTGCAGGTGCTGCAGCAAGGATGGGCCAAAAACTTCCTGCTGAATCTGATGCGTGGCCACGCCGCGCGCCAGCAAGGCATCACGCTGGATCTGCATGAATGGCGTAGGCCCGCACAAAAAGTAGGAACCGTCATGTGGCAGCAAGGCGTCGGGCAATTGCGCCAGTTGCAAATAGCCTTGTTGCTGATAATCCTTCTGCAGGCGATCATCGTCAGCCGGCTTTTCATAAGCGATGTGCGAGCGCATCTGGCCATGCCGGCGACGCAGGTTGCTCAGCTCGCCTTTGAGCGGATGGTGACGTCCGTTCAGGGTGGCATACAAAAAATTTACCGGCCGTTGCGGACTCTGTTGCAAGCTGCTCTGCAACATGCTCATCATCGGCGTGACGCCGACGCCGGCGCTGATCAGCACCAATGGCGTGCCGTCGTCTTGCGGCAAAACAAAATCGCCACAAGGTGGACTGACCCACAGCACATCGCCCTCCTGATACTGATCGTGCAACAGGTTCGATACCAGGCCGGCCGGGTAAGAACTGTCAGCACTGCCAGCAGTGGCGCTGCCCTGCTCGCGCTTGACGCTGATGCGCCAGTGGCCATTGTCCGGCGCATCCGACAAGCTGTACTGGCGCAGCTGGCGCAAAGCCGGTTGTTCGATATTCACCGCGACGCTGATGTACTGGCCCGGCTGGAAAGCCGGCAGCGCCTTGCCGTCCGTGGCTTCCAGATAGAACGAAGTAACGGTATCGCTTTCCTGCTGTTTGCGGACCACCGTGACCGACCGGTATTCGCCAGGCTCGACGCCACGGGCCTGATATTGCTTGCGCTCTTCTGCGATTAAAGCCGCGGCCAGCAAACCGTAAGCTTCGGCCCAGGCTGCCAGCAATTCCGGCGTTGCCGCTGCCCCGAGGATTTCTGCAATCGCATCCAGCAAGTGTTTGCCGACGATCGGATAGTGCTCTTCACGCACTCCCAGGCTGACATGCTTTTGCACAATGCGGCTGATCACCGGCGCCAATGCATCCGGATTATCGATATTGGCGGCATAGGCAAAGATGGCAGAAGCCAGTGCCTGTTGCTGCGTGCCGGATTCCTGGTTCGGCATGTTGAACATGTTCTTGAGTTCGGGATGGGCGGCAAACAGACGCTGGTAGAAGCAACGGGTAATGGCGAGGCCATGCTCGCGCAAGACGGGAACGGAAGCGACGATATAGGGACGGGAAGCAGCGGAAATCATATAAACACTCCTATTGTGACATTTAAAATACTACAATTAAATTAAAAAAATGCGCGCTATCGCGGCACTGGCGGCACGTTCGATTTCGACAAAATCAAGCCATTGCCGTCGGCTGAAAATGCATGCGGGTGATGACGCCAGAGGTTGGCGGCAAGATCAGTTGCGCCAGGTTGTGCCGGTTCATGCCGGCATAAAATTCTTGCTGGCCGATATCCAGGACGCGCTTCAGATGACAGCTCCCTCTTAAAACGCAAGGCGGCTTGTCGCAATCGACCAGGCCGCCATGCCCTTCCAGCGCGCTGAGAATATCGCCCAGGTGCAAGGTCGCCGGGTTTTGCGCCATCCGCAAACCCCCGTTGCGGCCCGGGGTTGCGCTGATCCAGCCCAGCTTGACCATCCGGTTGACTACCTTGTTCAGATGATTCTTCGGAATGCCGAACTGACTCGCCAACTCGCCGACGGTAATCACGCCCTGTTCCGGCGTTGCCGCCAGATACATCAAGACGCGCAAACCGAAATCGGTGAATTTGGTGAATTGCATGGATGCTTCCTGTCTAGAGCTAAATATCGCTATCGGATGACATCATTATATTAATGTGGCATTTAAAATGCAACAATAAAATGAGGTCCATAGATACGAACAAAAAAGCCGATCTCTCGATCGGCTCTTTTGCTTGGCATGCGGCTTAATCAACCGCAAACTTTAATTTAGATTTCTTCGTACAACGGCAATGTCAGGAATTCTGCAAACGAAGCCGAAGTCGACATTTCTTCAAAGATCTTCGCTGCGCGATCGTAAGTAGCGCCATTACCAACCAGCGCCTTGACCTTGACCAACTCCTCAGGAATCATCGCGACGACCATCTCGGCAGTCACCTTCTTGCCATCTTCCAGCACACCCTTGCTCGAACGGATCCATTGCCACACCTGCGCGCGGCTGATTTCCGCAGTAGCGGCATCTTCCATCAGGTTGTGAATCGGCACGCAACCGTTGCCAGCCAGCCAGGCGCCCAGGTAATGGATGCCGACGTTGATGTTGTAACGCAGGCCGGCTTCGGTGATCGGCGCTTCCGGCTTGAAATCGAGCAGATCGGCGGCGCTGACGTTGACGTCCTCGCGCTGCTTGCTGATCTGGTTCGGCTTGTCGCCCAGTACCTTCTTGAATTCGGTCATCGCCAGCTCGACCAGGCCTGGATGAGCAACCCAGCCGCCGTCGTAGCCGTCAGTCGCATCGCGCGCTTTGTCGACGCGGACGCCGCCCATGGCGATGTCGTTCTTTTCCGGATCGTTCTTGATCGGGATCAGCGCAGCCATGCCGCCGATGGCCGGTGCGTTGCGCTTGTGGCAGGTCTTCAGCAACAGCAATGCGTAAGAGCGCATGAATGGCGCTGTCATGGTTACCTTGGCGCGGTCGGCCAGGCAGAAGTCCTTGTCCAGCTTGAACTTCTTGATGCAAGAGAAAATGTAATCCCAACGGCCAGCGTTGAGGCCGGAGCTGTGTTCGCGCAGTTCGTACAGGATTTCGTCCATTTCGAAAGCGGCCAGGATGGTTTCGATCAGGACAGTAGCCTTGATCGTACCTTGCGGCAGGCCGAGTTCGTTCTGGGTCATCACGAAGATGTCGTTCCACAGCCGCGCTTCCAGGTGCGATTCCATCTTCGGCAAGTAGAAATACGGACCGGCGCCGCGTGCCAGCTGTTCCTTGGCATTGTGGAACATGAACAAGGCGAAATCGAAAATGCCGCCAGAGACACGCTTGCCGTCAACCAGCACATGCTTTTCATCCAGGTGCCAGCCGCGTGGACGGACCACCAGGGTTGCGACCTTGTCGTTCAATTTGTAGGACTTGCCGTTCTGTTCCAGCGAAATCGTTTTGCGAATCGCATCGCGCAGGTTGATCTGGCCGGTGATCTGGTTATCCCAGACTGGCGAATTCGAATCTTCGAAGTCGGTCATGTAGCTGTCCGCGCCGGAGTTGAAGGCGTTGATCACCATCTTGCGCTCGACCGGGCCGGTAATTTCGACGCGGCGGCATTCCAGCGCTGCCGGGATCGGCGCGATCTTCCAGTCGCCGTTACGGATATGCGCGGTTTCAGGCAGGAAATCCGGGCGCTCGCCGGCGTCCAGGCGTTTAGCGCGCTCGACCCGCACTGCCAGCAATTCCTGACGGCGCGCTTCGAAAGCGCGGCTCAGCTTGGCTACCAGAGCCAGCGCATCAGGTGTCAGAATTTCCGCGTATCCAGGTTCGATCGCGCCGTTGATTTCCATTCCTGCGGGCAGTGTCAGTTGCGTCATGCTTTACTCCTGTTTGTTCTAATAAGGATCAGTGTCGTCTGCAGCACATCTATTGTGCGCCGCCAAATTCTGTTTTTTACCATGTCGGGTATGCAAAATCCTGAATGGCATTATCTAATTTTTACGCTATATAGTATATTTAAACTAAATCATCATAGGTCGAACGATTTATCATTTGATCTATGCGTTTTAGTCACAAGTGAGCATATCACAGCGCTGACTTCCAACAAACTCAAAGCCGCGGCGTTATGGATCAATTCAAGCAGATTTCCACCTTTGTCGAGGTGGCAGCCAAAGGCAGCCTGTCCGCGGCAGCACGCGCCGAAGGGATCGCCCCGGCCATGATAGGGCGGCGGCTGGATGCATTAGAAGAACGCCTCGGCGTGAAACTTTTGCAACGCACCACGCGCAAAATCGCACTGACCAATGAGGGCGAAGCCTTCCTGGAGGATTGCCAGCGCATCTTGTCCGACCTGGACAATGCAGAATCGGCGGTCTCGGAGCGCAGCGCCCATGCCAGCGGTCACCTTCTGATTTCCGCTCCGGCCGGTTTCGGACGGCAGCATGTGGCGCCGCTGATGCCCTCCTTCCTTACCGAACATCGCGACGTCACCCTCACCCTGAACCTGAACGACCGCGTGGTCGATCTGATCGGCGAAGGGATCGACGTCGCGATCCGCATCGCATCGCTGTCTGACTCGTCGCTGATCGGCGCCAAGCTAGCGGATAACAAGCGGATCGTGGTGGCGTCGCCGGCCTATATCAAACGTCACGGCAAACCGCACACTGTCGACGATCTGCAAAAACATAATTGCCTGGCGATCAGCAGCGAAGGCAGCCAGCGCGGTTGGAGTTTCCGGCAAAACGGCAAGATCGTCACCGTCAAGGTCGCCGGCAACATGGTCTGCAACGACGGCCAGGTTCTGCATGACTGGGCGCTGGCCGGCAAAGGACTGGCGTGGCGCTCGATGTGGGAAGTCGGCAGCGAGATCGAATCCGGTAAATTGGTCACGGTGTTGGACGAATTTGCCGCGCCGGGCAACGATATCTACGCGGTTTTCGCGCAACGGCGTCATCTGCCGCTGCGGATCAGGGTATTTGTCGATTTCCTGCGGCGCGCCTATGCCCAGCCCGAATATTGGCGCCACGGCTAAACCTGTTTCTAAGTTGTTCCTTCTAAAGTTGTTCATCCACTTTTTTCCTTGCTGATGTACAATACCGCCCAGTTGTACGGCATTCTGCGTGCAGCACCCTCTCAAAGGGGAGTAGCTCCTGAACATTGGCCCGGCAAAGTAATCGCTGTCCGATGTTCTGCAAGGTAGTCGTCATCACGGAACAGGCACAACGCCTGCACCCGGTTACCTTGGCAGCAACGCTGTTGAGCAAGACCTTTGTCGGCATGGATTCCATGCGGGCAATGTGTCGCATAATTTTTCTAAATTAGCTCCTCACCAGTCCCGTTGTTATCCATGCATGAGGTTATTTGCTAACCCTGTTGGAGACTTTATGGATTTTTCTGGTGTACTTTCAATGCTGGGCATGGCCGACTGGAACGCCGGCGCATTCTTCGGCGCATTGCTGGCTATCATCGTCATCGACCTGGTGCTGGCCGGCGACAATGCTATCGTGATTGCGATGGCGGCCCGCAACCTGCCTGACCATCTGCGCCGCAAAGCAATTATCTGGGGCACCGCTGGCGCAGTCGTCATGCGGGTGCTGATGACTATCGGCGTCGTGTGGCTGCTGCAAATACCCGGCCTGTTGCTGGTTGGCGGCATCGCCCTGCTCTGGATCGCCTACCGTTTGCTGACGCAGTCGGATGACGGCGAAGCGCATGGGGTGCAAGCCACTACCATGGCGGCCGCACTGAAAACCATCATCATCGCCGATACCGTCATGGGCATCGACAATGTATTGGGCGTGGCCGGTGCTGCCAAAGGCAGCATGGCCCTGGTGATCATTGGATTGCTGATTTCGGTGCCGATCATGGTTTGGGGTTCGACCCTGGCGCTCAAACTGATCGAGCGGTTCCCGGCCACGATCTTTATCGGTGCGGCAATCCTGGTGTATACCGCAATGCACATGATCGTCACGGAACCGGTAGCAAAGCCATTGTGGGATAGCGTCCCCGGGTTGAGCTATGCGGTCTACGTAATTGGCTTTTTGGTGGTGCTGGGCGGTGGCTGGCTGGTTTCCAGACGACGTGGCGCAGAAAAAATCGCTGAATCAAACTAAAAATCCCGCCTGACCGCTAATCACCCCTTCATGTCAACAGCATGAGGGGGTGATTTAGTTTCCTTTGGCACAACTGCGAACTTCCGCTGTTTCCTTGCGCCCCAAGTAATGTCTCCGCCTCCTGTACGGTTTTCTGGATCGAAGGCACGAAGATTGGGGTTGACTACCCATAACCATCCGGTTATGCTTTTCAAATGCAAACCTTCGCGAACGACATTTTCAAGGCCCTTGCCGACCCGACACGTCGGGCGATCTTTGAGCGCCTGGCCCGCGACGGGGAGCAGACCGTACGCGCATTGACTGATCACGCCGGCGTGTCGCAGCCGGCAGTGTCCAAGCACTTGCGCGTTCTAAAGCAGGCGAAGTTGGTGAACGACAGGCACGAGGGACGGGAGACGCATTACAGCGCCCAACCGCAAGCTCTTGCGCCTATACACGATTGGATGAGCCTCTATGGCGCCTTCTGGAACGAACGGTTCGATCAACTCGAATCACTTTTGAAAAGGATGGACCAATGATCAATACTGCAACCGAAACGCTTTCCGTCGTTGTCGAACGGGAGATACCTTTTCCATCGGAAAAGATCTGGCGCGCGCTCACGCAACCACACCTGATCGAGGAATGGCTGATGAAGAGCGATTTCAAGCCTGCCGCAGACCACCGTTTCAATTTTCGCGCGGACTGGGGCGTTGTCGACTGCCAGGTCCTGGCAATCGAGCCGGATAAAACGCTGTCTTACACATGGGCTGCCTATGGTCTCGAGAGTGTCGTTACCTGGACCCTCACCCCTACGAGTACGGGGACCCACCTGCGCATGGAGCAGTCGGGCTTCCGGCCGGATCAGCAGCAGGCCTATCAGGGCGCCAAGGTCGGGTGGCCGCAGTTCTTTGCCGCGCTGGAGAAGGTGTTGGTGCGGACTGACTGAAGTCGCCGTCACAATAACGGACGCCGGCCTCATGCAGGCTGGCGCGGACAATTGGCGATTGCTACCTTCCGGTACCTTCGCAAGATAGAAAAACCGTCGAATGAGGTGCAAACAATATGAAAAAGAGCGCAACGACCAATGACGAATCCCCTTCCCGGCTGATCGACGCCAGGATCAAGGAGCTGGACGACTGGCGAGGCAAGACACTCTCCCGCGTCCGGGCTCTCATCAAACAAGCCGCCCCTGAGGTGGTCGAAGAGTGGAAGTGGAGAGGCGTTCCGGTTTGGTATCACGATGGCATGATCTGCACCGGAGAGACGTACAAGAGCGTGGTGAAGGTGACTTTTGCCAAGGGCGCTTCGCTCAAGGATCCTTCGGGACTATTCAACTCCAGCCTGGAAGGCAACACCAGGCGCGCTATCGATTTCCATGAGGACGATGACATAGACGAGGATGCCTTCAAGGCGCTCATACACGCCGCTGCAGTCCTGAACGCTTCATAGGCCCAATATCGATAGTCGAAAGTCGATAATCAGGCGCAGATTGTTTTGACTCAAGACATCTGGTTTGCCATCAATATCCGTTGGTGAAAAGCCAGATGGTCTTCCATCAAAGTCGAAATGAAGTAATAGCCGTGGTCATAGGCTGCGTGACGACGCAGCGTCAGTTTCTGCCCTGCCTGCAGACACGCCGTTTCAAACTGCTCCGGCAATAATTGCTCGGCCAGGAATTTATCCCCCAAGCCCTGATCGATCAGGATCTCTTGCGGGAACGGCTGTTGCAGCCGCAGCATCAGCTGCGTCGCATCATAATCGTGCCAACTGGCCTGATCAGCTCCCAGGTAATTGCTAAACGCCTTTTGTCCCCACGGACAATTGCTTGGCGCCGCAATCGGCGCAAACGCCGACACCGAACGAAACACATCCGGATTGCGCAGCGCCAGCACCAGTGCGCCATGACCGCCCATCGAATGACCAAAGATACCGATGTTGCCGGGTTGCGCCGGAAACTCTTGCACGATGGTTTGCCGTAACTCATGCAATATGTAAGAGTACATCCGGAAATGCGTGGCCCACGGCGCTTGCGTCGCATCCAGGTAAAAGCCGGCGCCATTGCCGAAATCCCAGCTGGCGTCAACACCGGCGATCCCGGTATCGCGCGGACTGGTATCGGGCGTCACCAGCATGATGCCGTGCTGCGCCGCGTAACGCTGGGCGCCGGCCTTGATCATGAAAGTCTCTTCGGTGCTTGTCAGGCCGGCCAGGAAAAACAGCACCGGCACCGGCGCCAACCTGGCTTGCGGCGGCTGGAACACGGAAAACCGCATTGGCAAACCGATCTCGGCCGATGCATGCCGGTAAAATCCCTGCGTGCCGCCGAAGCAGGCATGTTCGCTGATCAGTTCCATCAGTAGATCACCACCGAACGTATCGATTCACCGCTCTTCATCAAATCGAAACCTTCATTGATGCGTTCCAGCGGCAGGCGATGGGTAATCAAGTCATCGATATTCAGCTTGCCGTCCATGTACCAGTCGACAATTTTTGGAACGTCGGTGCGGCCACGGGCGCCGCCGAATGCCGAGCCTTTCCAGACGCGGCCGGTCACCAGCTGAAACGGCCGGGTGCTGATTTCCTGGCCTGCGGCAGCAACGCCGATCACGATCGATTGTCCCCAGCCTTTGTGGCAGCATTCCAGCGCCTGGCGCATGGTGGTGACGTTGCCGATGCATTCGAAACTGTAATCGGCGCCGCCATCGGTCAGTTGCACGATGGCGTCGACCACGTTCTCTACTTGCGTCGGATTGATGAAATGCGTCATGCCGAATTTGCGCGCCATCTCCTGACGGGCCGGATTGATATCAACCCCGATGATCTTGTTGGCGCCGACCATGCGCGCCGCCTGGATCACGTTCAAGCCGATGCCGCCCAGCCCGAACACCACCACGTTGGCGCCCGCTTCCACCTTGGCGGTAAACAGTACCGCGCCGACGCCGGTAGTGACGCCGCAACCGATATAACAAACCTTGTCGAATGGCGCATCTTCACGGATCTTGGCCAGGGCGATTTCCGGCACCACGATGTAGTTGGAAAAAGTCGAGGTTCCCATGTAATGGAAAATCGGCTTGCCGTCGATCGAAAAGCGGCTGGTGGCGTCCGGCATCAAGCCGCGCCCCTGGGTCGAACGGATCGACTGGCACAGATTGGTTTTTTGCGACAGGCAGAATTTGCATTCGCGGCATTCGGGCGTGTAGAGCGGAATGACGTGATCGTCCTTCTTCAGGCTTTTGACGCCCGGGCCGACATCCACCACGATGCCGGCGCCCTCATGGCCCAGGATCGATGGAAAAATGCCTTCCGGATCGGCGCCGGACAGTGTGTAGTAATCGGTATGGCAGATGCCGGTAGCCTTGATCTCGACCAGCACCTCACCGGCGCGCGGGCCGCCCAGTTCGACTTCTTCGATCGTCAGTGGCTGACCGGCTTTCCATGCGATAGCTGCTTTGGTTTTCATGTTGATGACCTTTATCTGGCTGTATTTAGCTTAATGTATGTACACGAATGCATTGAGACAAATTTACTGATTATTCAGCGTCGCGTATCTTGCTCAAAGCGTCATCGATGCGCTCGACGCCAATCACTTTCAAACCTTCGATCTCTTGTTTCGGCATATTCGCCTTGGGAATCATTGCGATCGAGAAGCCCAGCTTGGCGGCCTCACGCAAACGTTCCTGGCCGCGCGGCGCCGGCCGGATTTCACCCGCCAGGCCAACCTCGCCGAACACCACAAGCCCACGCGGCAACGGCCGGTTGCGCATCGACGAATTGATCGCCAGCAGCACCGCCAGGTCGGCGGCCGGCTCGGTAATCTTGACGCCGCCAACCGCGTTGATGAATACATCCTGGTCAAACGCCGCAATGCCGGCATGACGATGCAACACGGCCAGCAACATCGCCAGCCGATTCTGCTCCAGGCCAACCGACAGCCGGCGCGCATTCGGCACGTGCGAGGCATCGACCAGCGCCTGGATTTCCACCAGCAGCGGCCGCGTGCCTTCCTGCGTCACCATCACGCAGGAACCCGGCACCTGGTTGTCATGCTGCGACAAGAACAGCGCCGACGGATTGGAGACTCCCTTCAGGCCTTTTTCCGTCATTGCAAAAACGCCAAGCTCGTTGACCGCGCCGAAGCGATTCTTGAATGCCCGCACCAGGCGGAAGCTGGAATGGGTATCGCCTTCGAAGTACAACACCGTATCGACAATATGCTCCAGCACGCGCGGCCCTGCCAAAGCGCCTTCCTTGGTCACGTGGCCGACCATGATGATGGTGATGCCCGATTGTTTTGCAACCCGCGTCAGCTGCGCCGCGCATTCGCGCACCTGCGCCACCGAGCCGGGAGCCGAGCTGAGGGCATCGGAATAAACGGTCTGGATCGAATCGATGACCGCCACTTCGGGTTTATGCTCCACCAACGTGTTAAGAATTTTTTCCAGCTGGATTTCAGCCTGCAGCTTGAGATCCTTGGCATCCACCGCCAGCCGCTTGGCGCGCAAGGCGATTTGCGCGCCGGATTCTTCGCCGCTGACGTACAGCACACTCTTTATTTTGGACAGATTGGCCAACGCCTGCAACAGCAATGTCGATTTGCCGATGCCCGGATCACCGCCGATCAGCACTACCCCGCCGGCCACCAATCCACCGCCGAGCACCCTGTCGAATTCCTCGATGCCGGTGCCGAAGCGCGGCACGTCGATGGCTTCGATGTCGGCCAGGGTCATCACCGGCGCCGTCTGCGCCAGGCCTTGGTGCTGATTTGAAAAACGGTTGCCGACCGCTTCCACAATGGTTTCCACCAGTGTGTTCCATTGTCCGCACGACGGGCACTGGCCGGTCCATTTGTTGGCAACGCCGCCGCATTCGGTGCAGGTGTAATTGGTTTTAGGTTTGGCCATTCGTTTCTATAGTCGTATTTATAGTCATATTGTTGGTGGGATTATTATTGATGTCTGCGACTTGCCGCAGCGTCACAAGTCCACCACTGTAACCCGTGTAGCCAATGCGCACATCAACTCATACCCGATCGTCCCGGCCGCGTGCGCCACCTCATCGATCGGCAAGCCCTTGCCCCACAAGGTCACCGCGCTGCCGACCGCGGCGCCCGGCACATTGGTCAGGTCGACCGAAAACATGTCCATCGACACTCGTCCCACCGTAGCAGTGCGCATACCGTCAACCAATACCGGGGTGCCGTTCGGCGCATGCCGTGGGTAGCCGTCGGCATAACCGCAGGCGACTACACCTATGACCATCGGTGCGGCCGCAACAAAACGGCTACCGTAACCGATAGCCTCTCCGGCGCCGATGCGCTGGATGCCGATAATCTTGCTGGTAAGCGTCATCGCCGGCTTCAGGCCGAACTGTTCGGCGCTGGCGCCGCCCGGCGTGGCGCCATATAACATGATGCCAGGCCGCACCCAATCGGATTTCAGCTCGGGATGCATCAGGTCTGCGGCAGAGTTGGCGACGCTGCGTTCTTCGCTCAGCCCCGAGATACCTTGCTCGAATTGCTGCGCTTGTTGCTGCAATGGCAAACCTGGATTCAACGGCTCGTCGGCATTCGCGAAATGCGTCATCAATGTAATCTTGCCCACTGCCGGGTTCGCTCGCAAACGCTGGTAGGCGGAACGATAGGCTTCCGGTTTGAAACCGAGCCGGTTCATGCCGCTGTTCATTTTCAGATGGATATCGAACGGTCCGTTCAGTCCGGCCCGTTCTAGCCAGACAATCTGTTCGATGCAATGGACGGCGAAGTCGAGCCGGGCCCGGACCACGGTCTCAAGATCGGCGGCGTCGAAGATGCCTTCCAGCAGCAGGATCGGTTTTTGCCACCCCAACTCACGTAGACGCAGTGCATTTTCCGGCTCAATCAACGCCAACCCGTCCGCTTCCGCAAAACCGCGCATGCCGCGCTCCAAGCCATGGCCGTAGGCATTGGCCTTGACCACTGCCCAGATCTTCGCGTCGGGAGCATGCGATTTGGCAATAAGCAGGTTATGCTGCAGCGCGGAAATATCTATAGTGGCAACTAGGGGTCTTGGCATGGGTGGGAAATAGGCAGAATTTGCGCGGTGCGTTGAAGCGTCCATTTTACCGGATGCGCCGTCGATGATGAATTGGCAATCACTATAATTCCGTCGAAATTTCACAGAACGTTTTGTCTTTGGCATGTCTCATAATCACGAATCGGTCATATTTTCATGGTATAAAGCAGGCCGGGGACACATTGTTACATTCTGGGATGCGGATGAATCGCGGTTTTTACACCATCATGGCGGCGCAGTTTTTTTCTTCGCTGGCCGATAACGCACTGTTCATAGCGGCTATCGCCGTACTGGCAGAAATGTCCTCGCCGGACTGGATGACACCGCTTCTGAAATTGTTTTTTGTCTTGTCTTATGTGCTGTTGGCAGCTTTTGTCGGCGCTTTCGCCGATTCACTGCCAAAAGGCCGGGTGATGCTCATCACCAACATGATCAAGATTTTCGGTTGCATGTTGATGTTCTTCGATGTCCATCCGTTGATCGCCTATGCAATTGTCGGGTTCGGTGCGGCGGCTTATTCGCCCGCCAAATATGGCATCCTGACCGAATTGTTGCCACCGGAAAAGCTGGTAGCGGCGAATGGCTGGATTGAAGGTTTGACCATGGCCTCGATCATCTTCGGCACGGTTCTGGGCGGCGCTTTGGTCAGCCCTCATATCACTGCAATCTTGCTGCAATGGCACATCCCGATTCTTAACCTGAATCTGAATACGCCCACCCATGCAGCGCTCACTGTGATCGGCATGCTGTACATCGTCGCCACGCTTTTCAATCTGAAGATTCCTGACACCGGCGCCCGCTACCCGCACCAGCAACACAGGCCCAGCAAGCTCATCGTTGATTTTGCCAATTGCTGTTCAATCCTGTGGAAAGACAAGCTCGGCCAGATTTCGCTGGCAGTCACCACCCTGTTCTGGGGCGCCGGCGCAACGCTGCAATTCATCGTGCTGAAATGGGCTGAAAAATCGCTCGGCATGCCGCTCGACAAAGCGGCCATACTGCAAGGCGTGGTGGCATTCGGCGTGGCCATCGGCGCTGGCGTTGCAGCGCGCATGATTCCCTTGAAAAAATCACTGACAGTGATGCCCATGGGGGTTGTGATGGGGCTGGTCGTCATGGCGATGACGGTAGTGCACTCGGTCTGGCTTGCCTATCCATTGCTGATTATTATTGGCGCATTGTCCGGCTACTTCGTCGTGCCGATGAATGCTCTTCTGCAACATCGCGGTCACGTGCTGATGAGCGCGGGCCATTCGATCGCCGTGCAAAACTTCAATGAAAACCTGTCGATACTGACCATGCTGGTGCTATACGCGTTGATGATCAAAATGGATCTTGACGTGAATATCGTGATCTTCCTGTTTGGCTCGTTTGTCGCCGGCATCATGATTTTGATCATGCGCAAGCATGCCGCGAATCAACGTGAGCACGATTCGCTGGCGTTGATTGGTGAAGTTAAGCACTGACTCAAACGCTGAGTCAAACACTGAGTCAAACATTAAGCGGACATTAGAACGGCCGGATAAATCTATCCGGCGTTCGGTTCAGGCCGTTACTCCGCCTTACCTATAGTCAGATGACGTTGGGCTGCAGCCCTTCCCGCCCAGTCATCCGGCACCACAAAACCTCTGTCGATTTCCAGGCCGTAGCCGCCTTCGGGGCGTAAGGTCGCCAGCAATACCGGCGCAGCGTCGCCGGCGAAATGCGCCGACAAGGCCAACCGTGCATCCGCCGGGCTTAGCGCATGCTCAAGCACCATTTTTGCCGGCGCCAGCCAGCGCTGGCGCGGCAATATCTGATACATGGCTGACGGATCCAGCGGCAAGGCTGACAGGCCGCACCAGTAGCCACGGCAAGCGTTGGCGGATACCCCAAGCACTGCAGGTAGGTGCAAATGCGCATCGGGATAAAACAACCAGCCTTTTATCAACGCCTGAGCTGAAGTGACCGGCTCGCTCAGATGGATCTGGGCGGCAGGATGTTGCGATAAAACCAGTTGGCGCTGCAAAATCTTTTGCATTTTCGCGCCCAGCGAGTCGGCCAGGTTCGGACCCAGAAAATCGTCCGGCTGCAGGCTCCTGCCACTGGTTTCCAGCAAATAAAACTTGGTCGCGAACTCCCAGTGGACCAGGCCGCCATTGAGCTGCAACAAAAAATCGAATTCGCCTATGGTGTCGTTCTTGCTGGCCCGGACTTGCACGCTATGCGCCACCAGCATCTGCCGTTGTTCAAAGTAGAACGCCAGCAGTTTTTCTGCGTATAGTCCCAGACGGGTCGACGGCAGGCTGCCTATGTAGAGATGCAATGCTTGCAGCTTTTCCGGGATCTGCTCCAGTTCGGTCAGCCACGCGGCCAGATCGGCGTCAGCGTAACTGGCGATCTTTCCTTGCCACTGCGCAGCCCGGGGATCGAGCAAATCAGGCGCATCCAGCAACCAGGCCAACGCCCGGACATGCGGATCTGACAGATGATTCCAGCGCTGGTGAAACTGTTCCTGGCATGCGCCGACATGCGCTGCAGAAAGGTCACTCATCGACGTTGGCATAGGTACTCATGGCCAGGCACAAATCGCTCCAGACTTTACCTTTGTCGGCGAGCTGGCGCAGCAGATAAGCCGGATGGTAAGTCACCACTAAAGGACGATCGGCGTAACGATGCACGGTGCCGCGCAGTTTCGAGACCGGTGTCGCCGGATCGAGTCCGAGTAAAGACAAGGCCGCCGTCTTGCCCAAGGCGACCAGGATGGTTGGCTGGATCAGTTCGATCTGGCGTTGCAGATACGGCAGGCAAGCCGCCACCTCATCGGCTGCAGGCGGGCGGTCGCGGCCGGTGCCATCGGTTGGGCGGCATTTGACGATATTGGCGATGTAAGCATTTTCGCCGCGCTTCAAGCCCATCGCCAGCAGGATATTATCGAGCAATTTACCGGCCGGACCGACGAACGGCTCACCCTGGATATCCTCGTTGCGTCCCGGGCCTTCGCCGATAAACAGCCACTTCGCCTTGTTGTCCCCAACCCCGAACACGGTATTTTTACGCCCGTGGCAAAGCCCGCAAGCAGTGCATCCGGCTACGGCCTTTTGCAATTGCTGCCAATCCATTGCGGCGGGTGAAATGGTGGTGGCTACGGCCGCCACGGTCACTACCGGTGACGACACCGGCGCATCGTCATCGCCCCAGGCCGAGGTAACGACGCTATTCAGCGGCTCCGGCACGGTCGGCGCCTGGACTATCTCTTCAGTCTCGACCTGCGATTCTGCAACAGGAATTTCAACTGCCGGCGCGAACGCCTGCTGTGGCGTCACATCCACATCGATCAGCTCTGCGTCGGGCAAACCGTCATCGCGCCGGAGCCAAAGCGGGCCGAGGCCGATCTCGTCGAGAAAAACGCTGCGCCTGCTCACCTCGCTCATAATGCCAACCTCATCACTATGGCTTCTTCGCGCTTGTCGCCAGCCGCCGGATAATAGTCCCGGCGACGGCCGATCTCGACAAAACCATAGCGCTGATAGATAACAATCGCGCGCGTATTCGAGGGCCGCACTTCCAGTAATATCGATTGCATCTTCTGCTGATGCGCCAGGAGACAGACTTTATCAAGCAGCAACTTGCCGATGCCGCGCCCATGCATATCGCCATGCACGCTGATATTCAGCAGATGCGCCTCATCCAGCGCCTGCATCACGAAAAAATAACCCAACAGGACCTGGGCGGCGTCCCGCAAGACCCAGCATTGATAACCGCTCTGGATCGAATCGATAAAATTGCCGCGGGTCCAGGGATGGGAATACACGGTCTTTTCGATCGCCACCACCTCATCCAGATCTTCGACGCGCATCGCGGCAAATGACAGCGGCCGCAGCAAATCGGGCGTTGACTGTACATTCGCACTCATGGATTCACCTTGGCGGCGCGTTCGGCAGTGGTAAGCGCCACTTTGTTACGCAAATACAAGGGTTGCGCTTCGACCGCGCTTAAACCTTGCCCCTGAGCCAGTGCAGCGCTGCCCAGCTGAGCGATCTGGCGTGCATTCGGCATCACGGCCGGCAAGCCGCCGGCGGCGAACGGCGCCGTCGCAAATGCTTCCGCATAGGCCGCCAAGCCATTACCGCAAGCTTGCACCACGCCATTTTCTGTGGCCAAGGGCGACACCTGCTCCGGCGCCGATAAAGTCGGCTCGACGATCACTTGCCAGAGATTATCGGTAAAACGGTATTGCGCCCAATAGACCTCGCCCATGCGCGCGTCCAGTATCGCCAGTACTTCGCCGGCGCCGTTGAGGTCGCGGCAAGCTTGCGCCATGGCGGCCAGCGTCACCACTGGCAACACTGGCAAATCGGCGCCGAACGCCAGCCCTTGCACGATGCCGCAGGCAGTACGCACGCCGGTGAACGAGCCTGGGCCGACGCCGAATGCCAGCGCATCGCATTGCGCCAGGCTGATGCCAGCCTCGGCCAGCAAGCTTTGCACCATTGGGAGAATGGCAAGAGAATGGGTTTGCACGCCCGCCGATTCGCGGGTGATCACCTGGCCGTCGCGCAATAAGGCGGCGGAGGCCAGTTCGGTAGATGTTTCGATGGCAAGAATGGTCTGCATGGGCCGTATTTTACCGCGCCGGACGCAGCTTCGGCTGTACTCTGCGTGATTGGCAGAGGCCAAATCGGCGCTTAATCGGTACAAACGCGCTACAAACGCAGCCCCCAACGCATCACAAACGCCCGGACAGGCTCCAAACCACGGGTATTCGAGCAGAATTTCGCGCTCTCGCTGTAAAATATCGCGAATGCTGATCCTGACTCTCAACAACGACAACCACCAAGAACTTGCCGCCACCCTGTGCAACGACGGCTGGGTAGTTGCTTGTCTGTGCGCGGCCTGGTGCGGCAGCTGCCGGGAGTATTTCGCGAACTTCACGGCGCTGGCGCAACGCCACCCGCAAGCACAATTCACCTGGATAGATATAGAGGACCAGGCCGACCTGATCGGCGACCTTGATGTCGACAATTTCCCCACCCTGCTGATACAGCGCGGTGACGTTGTGGCTTTTCTGGCGCCGGTGGAAATGGATTTGCGCCTGGCAGAAAGAATCCTGCTGGCGCAAATGGAAAAAAGCGCGGCAGAGCTGGAGGCCGAAGCTCAAAGCACTCCGGAGCGCCGCCATTGGCAGCAAGAAGGTAATTTATTGCGGCGGCTGACCGGCGTCTAGCCAGACCGAGATAATCGGAATGCGGGCTCGCGCAGCACCAGCACCGCATGTAGGTGTTGGAAGTTCACGCGTGGGCACGGGATGCCCACCCTATTTTAAGACGCCAGCCAGGGATCGCAATCCGGATGCGGAAATTGCGCCATCATGAAGTCGACAAAACTACGTACCTTGGCCGACAACAACCGTCGACTCGGATACACCAGATGCACCGCCACCTTGTTGATCTGATAGTCCGGCAGCACCCGCACCACGCGCCCCGCCACCATGTCATCGCCCAGCGTATAGGAACTGCGCATGGCGATTCCCATCCCCGCCAGCAGGCAGTGCCGCAGCAGGTCGGTATTGTTCGACATCACCTTGCTGGTGATAGGAACCACCGAGGTGCCTTGGGCGGACTGGAAAGTCCAGTGATGGCGCAAATGCTCCAGGGAGAAATTGAGGCAGGAATGCTGCGCCAGGTCCTCCGGTGTCTGCGGCACGCCATGCTCCGCAATATAGGCCGGCGAGGCGCATAACAATACCTCCGCAATGCCGAGTTGCCGCGCCACCATGCTGGCGTCGAATTTCTGGCTTACCGAAAAAACACCGACGTCAAAACCCTCTTCGATCAGATCGACGGTACGATCCGACAGCGTCACATCCAGCTGGACAGCGGGATACAGTTTGGAATAAAGGGGCAGCAAACGCGCCAGCTGGGTCTGGCCAAAGCCGATCTGCGAATAGATGTGCAGCGTACCCGCCGGATTGGTCGACAGCACCGAAGCCGCGGCTTCCGCTTCGTCGATTTCGTCCAGGATCTGCCGCACCCGTTCCAGGTAGGCCTGGCCCGGCTCGGTCAATGCCATGCGGCGCGTCGACCGATGCAGCAAGCGGATCCCGAGGTGGTTTTCCAGATCGGCAACCAGGCGCGTCACCACCGCATTCGACATATCCAGCACCTGGGCTGCAGCGACAAAACTGCCCTGCTCGACCACCTTCGCAAAAACCCGCATTGACTGCAAACGATCCATATTCTTCGTCCTATCTTATGCGCTTCACTTGCTCAACAAAGCCACCAAAGCAATCACCAGGGCCAGCACGCCGACGCCGAGCGCAAGCCCGCACAGGAGATTGGTGCGCCGTAGTTTGGCATCGACCCGTTGGGTTTCCTGTTCCAGCAGTGGCAGCGCGGTTTTCAACTGCTCGGCGAGCGCCTTGATGTCGCCGACATTCTGCAGCGATGCAACCTGCAGCTCGCTCACCTGTTGTTGCAGAATCTGAATCTGGCTCTCTTCCGTATTTCCTTTGCGACGGGTAAACACCGGCACCGCGACCGAAATAATATCGCTCACATACGGAAGCACCGCCTTTGTTACCGAAAGCCAAGCCGACATGTACTCCCCTCCAATTTTGTCTCTGGAACTTACTGAAATATCTGCGCATCCGCAGCGCTGGTATCGCCTGGCCGCAGCAGGCGGCCGGCGGCAATCGTGATGGTCTGGCGGCACTGCATGGCAATCGATGTGTCGTGCGTCACCAGAACCAAGGTTGAACCGCGTTCCTGGTTCAGATCGAACATCAGCTGAATCACCGCATCGCCGGTAGCGGCATCAAGGCTGCCGGTAGGCTCGTCGGCAAACAATAACGGTGGTTCGGTCACAAACGCGCGGGCCAATGCGACCCGCTGCTGCTCGCCGCCGGACAAATATTTCGGGTAATGTTGCAAGCGTGTCGCCAGGCCAACCCGCTCCAGCTTGGCTTGCGCTTTTTCCCTGGCGTCTCTGTCGCCCCGCAGTTCGAGCGGCAACATGACGTTTTCCAGTGCGCTCAAATGGCTCAGCAGCTGGAAAGACTGGAATACGAAGCCGAGCTTCTCTTTACGCAAACCTGCCCGCCCATCTTCATCCAGGGCAAAAATATCACTGCCGTCGATATGCACGGTGCCGGAGGAAGGCGTATCCAGCCCCGCCAGCAAGCCTAGCAAAGTCGACTTGCCGGAACCGGAGGCGCCGACAATTGCCAAGGTGGTGCCGCCCTGGACGTTAAAGTTGATATCATCGAGGATCAACAGCTCGCCGCTAGCGTCAGCAACACGTTTGGTCAAACGTTGCACGTCGATGGCCGGGGCTTTGGAAATTACCGTTGCAGAATTAACAGAAGAGGATTGATGCATGCAGATTATCGACTCCGGAATGGGGACAGGTTTACAGAATATGATCGGAGGCTCACGCAGCAAGGTCATTCGCTGCTTGCGGCTGGCGACCTTGTTGTTTGGCCTGCTCGCTCTAGTATGGGCGAACAATGCCTATTCTGCATCAAAATCGATACTCGTGTTAGGCGATAGCCTTTCGGCAGAGTATGGACTGGCACGCGGCAGCGGCTGGGTTGCCCTGTTGCAGCAACGCCTGAAAGCGGAAAAATTCGACAGCACCATCACCAACGCCAGCATCAGCGGCGAAACCAGCAGCGGTGGCAAGACGCGTTTGCCGGCACTCCTGCAGCAGCGGCCGGATATCGTCATCATCGAGCTCGGCGCTAACGACGCCTTGCGCGGTTTGCAACTGAGCGCAACCGAAAGCAATCTGCGGGCAATGATCAGCGCCGCGCAACAAGCCAAGGCAAAAGTCCTGCTGGTGGGTATGCGGATTCCACCGAATTATGGCAGAGACTACACCGAGAAATTCTTTTCGCTGTACGGGACACTGGCAAAACAAACCAAGGTGCCGCTGGTGCCGTTCCTGCTGGACGGCGTCGCCGATAAACCGGAGTTGTTTCAAGCAGATCGCATTCACCCTGTTGCCCAGGCACACCCGGTCATGTTGAACAACGTCTGGTCGGGATTAAAGCCGCTGCTGGCGAAATAGCGTTGTCCGGGTTCGCAGGAGTTCTCAGTCACTGTTGTCATACACTTGTTGCGCGTAATTTAATCGCCATTCTCAAAATTGGCTGTCATCCAGAAAAACCGTGATTACAGATGGGATTCCTCCTACATATTTACGGGACTGATTTTCTTAGAATGGGAATTCCGCAGCTATGCCATCGCACTGCCCACGATTTCAGAAAGGAATTACGATGAATCCACGTATCAAGGTAATCACACTAGCCGTTGGCGATTTGGACAAATCGCTCGCCTTTTATCGGGATGGTTTGGGTCTGCCGACGCAAGGGATCATCGGAACGGAGTTTGAGGACGGCGCCGTAGCCTTCTTCAATATGAATGACGATTTGATACTGGCTCTCTACCCAAGGATCTCGCTGGCCAAGGATGCAAAGATTCCGGTGAGTCCGTCCAGCCCATCAGAGTTTTCCATCGGACATATCGTCGGGTCCAAAAAGGAAGTTGACACTATCATGCAGCAGGCGGAGAGAGCCGGAGCACATATCACGGACCCCGCACACGACCGTTTTTGGGGAGGGTACGCTGGATACTTTCAGGACTTAGACGGTCACCTGTGGGAAATTGCCTGGAACCCCGCCTGGGAAGTCAAGGAATAGGGGGCAGTGACCCGGTACAAATAAATACAGAAAAAGCCCATCCAACTTGCGTTGAACGGGCTTTTTTCAATCCGACTTAATCAAATCGCTTTAGTCAATTTGGCCAAATCAGTTTTGCTTATCACCGCCATCAACCGGTGTAACTGCCTGTGGTTTCAAGATCTTGACCTTGGCTTTCCCTTTCAGCACATCCACATAAGCCTGCATTTCCTGTTGCGCCAGGACGCCAGTGATTTGCTGCTGCTCAGCGACGCGACGCGCCTGATCCTGGGCTGCCGGCTGACCGACCTTCGCGATGCGGTACAGCACATAACCCTGCTGCGGCAGCGTCACGCCGACATAGGCTGGCAATTTATTGACATTGGCCTTCATCAGCGCCTCGAACGCCACCGGATCGATACCTTGGCTCTTGGCGCGCGATACGGTTTGCGTTGCACCGAAACCGCTTGTGTTGTCTTGCGTCTTCAAAGCTGCCAGCTTTTCTTCGCCGGCTTTCTTGGCCAGCGCAGCTTCTTCGGTGCGGGTAACCTTGTCGCGGATAATCGCCTGGACTTCTTCAAACGAACGCTTCGTGACCGGCTTGTATTCAACCACATGGCCGGCGATAAACGTATTCGGCGCAACTTCGATCGCTTCGGTATTGTGCTTGTTCTTCAGGGACTCGTCCGCATACAGCGCCGTCAGGAATTTCTGGTTGTTGTATGGAACGTTAGCAGCAACGGCTGGATTCGGCTGACGGCCCAGATTCGCCGCCGACTGAATTTGCAGATGCAGCTTGTCAGCAACCGCCTTCAGGCTATCACCCTGTTCATACACTGTATTGCTGAAGGCTTCTGCCATTTCAGTAAATTTGCGCGCTGCCAGTTGTTTCTTGATGTCCGCGCCGATTTCCGCCTTGACCTCATCCAACGGCTTCACATGGGCCGCCTTGATGCCGGTCAGTTCGATAATGTGATAACCGAAATCGGATTGCACCAGATCGCTGATCTCGCCTTGCTTCAGCTTGCTGGCAGCATCGTCGAAAGGCTTGACCATCATGCCGCTGCCAAAATAACCGAGATCGCCGCCCATTTCAGCAGATGCGGTATCTTGCGAATTGGCCTTGGCTACCTTGGCGAAATCCGCCGGATTCTTGCGCACTTCCGCCAGCAAACTCTCAGCCTTGGCTTTGGCCGCAGCCCGTTCGGCAGCCGGCGCATCCTTTTTCACCGAGATCAGGATATGGCTGGCGCGACGCTCTTCCGGCGTTGTGTAACGGCTCAGGTTCTGATCGTAATAGGATTTGATATCGGCATCGCTAACCGTCACTTGCGCGGCAATCGCGGCACTGTCGAGCAGCACATAGTCGGCCTTGATTTGCTCCGGAAGCTCGAATTCCTTGGCGTTCCTGGTGTAATAGTCCTGCAGCATGGCGTCAGTGACTTTTACCTGCGCGGCATAGTCGGCAGTCTTGAACAGCAGTTCCTGCACATCACGTTCCTGATCATTGATATCAGACAAACGCGTGGCGACGGATTTAGGTGTAAACGCGGTTGTTTGCACCGCGCCGTTCAATTGCTGCATGGCCATGTCCTGACGCAGACGGGCTTCGTACATGGTCGGCGCCATCCCTTGTGCGGCCAGCAAAGCCTTGTATCGCTCATTATCGAACTTTCCATCCGCGCCCTGCAATGCCGGCACACTGAGAATAGCTTGTTGCAGACTTTGATCGGATACCGACAGGTGCTCACTGTTGACGGTCGCAGCCAACACACGTTGCGAGATCAGATTATCCAGTACGCCTTGCTTGGCTTCCGGCGTCTCAAGCATCTTCGGGTCGAAACGCTCGCCGAACGCCTGGCGCATGCTATCCATTTGCTGGCGCAAGGCAGCGTCCAGATCCTGCTGGCTGATCGGCTGGCCGGCGACTTTCGCCACCGTGTTGGCGCCCTCGCCAAAGCTGCTATAGCTTTGCAGCCCGACTAAAGCAAAAGAAGGGATGATCAACAGCAGCAACAGGAATTGCATCAAGCGCTGGTGGGTACGGACAAATTCAAACATGGTCGGCCAATCGAGATCAAGTAAGGCTGCAATACAAACCAGATGGACATAAGAAAAAAGGCGAACTCTCGTTCGCCTTTTTTGTATTTTGGCGGAGTGGACGGGACTCGAACCCGCGACCCCCGGCGTGACAGGCCGGTATTCTAACCAGCTGAACTACCACTCCTAAACTGCTTGCAAATCATATACAACAAATTCGCTTTTTTTGCCTGACTGTTGTTGGTGGGTGCTGAGAGGCTCGAACTCCCGACCTACGCCTTGTAAGGGCGCCGCTCTACCAACTGAGCTAAGCACCCTCGTTTGCCGGATTTATCAGGATCAATACAAAACCACCTGAAATAAAACACGGCAGATTAGCCAGTCAAGCATTTGGCGTTTGTCACCACGCCAAAAGACGCTAGTTTACAGCATCTTTCAACGCTTTGCCAGGCTTAAATTTAGGAACTTTAGCTGCCTTGATTTTAATTGCCTCTCCGGTACGTGGATTACGACCGGTTCGCGCTACACGTTTGCTCACCGAAAACGTGCCAAAGCCAACCAACGTCACTGAGCCACTCTTCTTCAGAGTGGTTTTAACTGCTGCAACCACAGCATCCAATGCGCGTGCCGACGCGGCCTTGGAGATATCTGCTGATTTGGCTATGTGATCGATTAATTCGGTTTTATTCACTTAAGTCCCCTCACATGGATTGAAATTCGAGATGGTGGATGTTCCATCATTTTTTAGGAAAATCATCGCAGACGGAGTCCGGAAAAAAATCTGCAAGGACGTATTAAACAAGCCGCAAAGCCTTGTGTCAAGCGGTTTGCAGGCGATATGGCAGGGGTTTAACTTGATTTTACAAACTTGATATATCCAACATTAAATGCATGCATGTGCGCATAAAAAAAGCGCCCTTGCGAGCGCTTTTTAAAGAACGAACATTAAGCCTGTGAATTCAACAGCTTATTCCAACCAGCTGGCAACTTGGTGTCAACTTAGTGCCAGCTTGGTGTCAACTTAATGCTTGACTACACTGGGATCGGCCTTCTCACTGGCCTTGGCCACCGTTGCATCCAGTATGGCCTCCTCTTCAGTCAGCGGCACCGGCTGCCGCTCCAGAGCGACCTCCAGCACTTTGTCGATCCAGCGCACCGGTACGATTTCCAGCTTGTTCTTGACGTTGTCCGGAATCTCGGCCAGGTCCTTCACATTCTGCTCCGGAATCAATACCGTCTTGATGCCGCCGCGATGTGCTGCCAACAGCTTCTCTTTCAAGCCACCGATTGGCAAGACCTCGCCGCGCAAAGTGATTTCGCCAGTCATGGCGACATCGGCACGCACCGGAATCCCGGTAAAGATCGAGACCAGGGCGGTAGTCATTCCCACACCAGCCGACGGACCGTCTTTTGGCGTAGCGCCTTCGGGCACGTGGATGTGGATATCGCTCTTTTCGAATGCCTCACCCTTGATGCCCAGCTTCGCGGCGCGGCTACGCATGACGGTGCGCGCAGCCTCGATCGATTCCTTCATCACATCGCCCAAGGTGCCGGTACGAATGATCGCACCCTTGCCCGGCATCTTGACGGCTTCGATGGTCAGCAATTCACCGCCCACTTCAGTCCACGCCAGGCCGACCACCTGGCCGATTTGATTTTCTTTCTCGGCAACGCCGTAGTCGAAGCGCCGCACACCGAGGAATTTATCGATGTTCTTGGAAGTGACAGCCACTTTCTTCTCTTGCTTCTTCAACAGCAGCAGCTTCACCACCTTGCGGCAGATTTTCGAGATTTCCCGCTCAAGCGAACGCACCCCGGCTTCACGCGTGTAATAACGAATGATGTCGCGGATTGCACCTTCAGCAAGGCTGATTTCCTCAACCTTCAAACCATTGTTCTTGATTTGTTTAGGCAGCAGGTAACGCAGCGCGATATTGGTCTTCTCGTCTTCGGTATAGCCGGACAAACGAATCACTTCCATCCGGTCCAGCAGCGCTGGCGGAATGTTGAAAGAGTTCGACGTCGCCACGAACATCACATCCGACAAATCGAAATCGACTTCGATGTAATGATCCGAGAATGTGTGGTTTTGCTCAGGATCCAACACTTCCAGCAGAGCCGACGATGGATCGCCACGGAAATCCATGCCGAGCTTGTCGATCTCGTCCAGCAGGAACAGTGGATTGCGCACCCCGACCTTGGACAGGCTTTGCAAAATCTTGCCCGGCATGGAGCCGATGTAGGTACGGCGATGACCGCGGATCTCGGCTTCATCGCGCACGCCACCCAAGGCCATCCGCACGAATTTGCGGTTGGTGGCACGGGCGATCGATTGACCCAGCGAGGTTTTACCCACGCCTGGAGGACCGACGAAACACAGGATCGGCGCTTTCAGCTTGTCGACGCGCTGTTGCACGGCAAGATATTCCAGGATGCGTTCTTTAACCTTATCAAGGCCGTAGTGATCGCCTTCCAGGACTTTTTCCGCATTGCCCAACTCATTGTTGACCTTGGACTTTTTCTTCCATGGCAAAGCCACCAGCGTATCGATGTAGTTGCGCACCACAGTCGCTTCGGCTGACATCGGCGACATCAGTTTCAGCTTCTTCAGTTCGCTTTGCGCCTTTTCCAGCGCTTCCTTAGGCATCTTGGCAGACAGGATCTTCTTTTCCAGCTCTTCCAGATCCGCGCCTTCTTCACCTTCGCCCAGCTCTTTCTGGATCGCCTTGACCTGCTCGTTCAGATAGTATTCGCGCTGCGATTTTTCCATCTGGCGTTTGACGCGGCCGCGGATACGCTTTTCAACTTGCAGGATATCCAGCTCGCCTTCGAGCTGGCCCAGCAGGTGTTCGTAACGCTTGGCGATATTGAAAATCTCCAGGATCACCTGTTTTTGCTCAAGCTTCAGCGGCAAGTGCGCGGCAATGGTATCGGCCAGGCGGCCGGCGTCATCGATGCCGGACAGCGAAGTCAGTATCTCTGGCGGGATTTTCTTGTTCAGTTTGACGTACTGGTCGAATTGCTGAACGATGGCGCGACGCATCGCTTCCACCTCAGCCTCATCGCCCAACTCGGATTCTACCGGCGTCAGATCGGCGACAAAATGCGTGTCGAGTTCGCTGATGTGATGAATACGGGCACGTTGCGCCCCTTCCACCAGCACCTTGACCGTGCCATCAGGTAATTTCAACATTTGCAAGATGTTGGCAACGCAGCCGATTTCATAAATATCGTCCGGCGACGGTTCGTCCTTGGCTGCTGCTTTCTGAGCCGCGAGCATGATGCTCTTGCCCTGTTCCATCGCAGCTTCAAGAGCCTTGATCGATTTCGGGCGGCCGACGAACAATGGAATCACCATATGCGGGAATACCACGACATCCCGTAAAGGCAACAGAGGTAACTGAGTTTGTTCAGTAAATGTAGAAGTCGTCATGGTGAGCCCTATCAAAAAAACTTATTAATGATGTTGGCACGAGTGGCCGAAACACAAGCCCCGGTTTCAACAATAAATCACCACTTCTATTGGTAATACATTTGCGATGGCCAATAAAAAAGCCACACGCGAAGTTAACTTCGGGTGGCTTTGCGATTGAAGCCAAATCGTATATTTTGGTAAATTGTACTACTTTTAGGTCAAAAACCCGCTTAAACCCCTGTTTTTTACATGGTTTTACAAATTTGCAGGATTGGCCTTGCCGGCGGGGATCCGTGGCACGGCGTGGGCATTCGTGTCCACCCTACAAGCTCAAACCATGACTGTAGGGTGGGCAAGTTTTTTTGCCCACGCGGCTGTCTTCGCGACTTTCTTATTTCGCGCCGGACACCTTAGGTTGATCATGGTATATCAACAATGGTTTAGCACCGTTGTTGACGGTATTTTCATCGACCACGACCTTGGCGACATTTTGCTGACTTGGCAAGTCGTACATTACGTCGAGCAATACATGCTCCAGAATCGAACGCAAGCCACGGGCGCCGGTTTTACGCGCCAACGCACGTTTGGCGATGGCTTGTAGCGCGGCAGGCCGGATTTCCAGCTCAGCGCCTTCCATTTGCAGCAATTTCGAGTATTGCTTGACCAGGGCGTTTTTCGGTGCGATCAGGATCTCGATCAGCGCTTCCTCGTTCAACTCGGCCAGCGTCGCAATCACCGGCAGACGGCCGACCAGTTCCGGAATCAAGCCGAAGCGCGTCAAATCCTCTGGCTCGGCATCCAGCAACACTTCGCTGGAGGTCCGCTGGCTCTGGCTCTTCACATTTGCCGAAAAACCAATCCCGCTCTTTTCCGAACGCTCGGAAATGATCTTGGCCAGGCCATCAAAAGCGCCGCCGCAAATGAACAGGATATTGGTGGTGTCGATTTGCACGAAATCCTGGTTAGGATGCTTGCGCCCGCCTTGTGGCGGCACCGAAGCCATGGTGCCTTCGATCAGCTTCAGCAAAGCCTGTTGCACACCCTCGCCCGACACATCGCGGGTAATCGACGGGTTATCGGACTTGCGGGAAATCTTGTCGATTTCATCGATATAGACGATGCCTCGTTGCGCCTTTTCAACTTCATAATTGCAATTCTGCAGCAATTTCTGAATGATGTTTTCAACGTCCTCACCAACATAACCAGCTTCGGTCAAGGTAGTGGCGTCGGCGATCACGAACGGCACGTTCAGCATGCGTGCCAAAGTCTGCGCCAGCAAGGTTTTACCGGAACCGGTTGGGCCCACCAGCAAAATATTGCTTTTTGCCAGTTCGATATCGTCCTTCTTGCCGAGATGCTTGAGGCGTTTGTAGTGGTTGTACACCGCCACCGACAAAATCCGTTTGGCTGGCTCCTGGCCGATCACGTATTGATCGAGCAGCTCGCAAATCTCTTGCGGGATCGGCAGTTCCGATTTTTGACCATCCAGCGTCTCGACGTTCGAAGCTTCATCGGTAATGATGTCATTACAGAGATCGATACATTCATCACAAATGAATACTGACGGCCCGGCGATGAGTTTTTTCACTTCATGCTGGCTTTTGCCGCAGAAGGAACAATAAAGCAGTTTTTCGCCGCTGGAAGATTTTTTATCAGACATAAAAGGCAGAGTTTAAGTAAAACTTTAGAGGGTGGACCGCAGCATTGATTTGTTGCACGGATATCCAGTATTGAAATCCGGCATGGGATCGCAGTAACGATTTTATATTACCCGCGAAATCCGAATCCGTCACGCTCTGGTAATTTTTGAAAAGCAAAACGCCCGTACCTTTGGGGCCGGGCGCCTGGCATTTCGTCAATTACTCAGCAATCAAGCGCGTGTCGCCAAGACTTTATCAATCAGGCCATATTCCACAGCTGCATCTGCAGACATGAAATTATCCCGATCTGTATCCTTGCTGATCTGCTCAATGGTCCTGCCGGTCTTGTCGGCCAGAATACCGTTAAGACGCTCGCGCAAATACAGGATTTCGCGTGCCTGGATTTCGATATCCGAAGCCTGCCCTTGAGCGCCGCCCAAAGGCTGGTGAATCATGATGCGCGAGTTAGGCAGCGAGAAACGCTTGCCCTTGGCGCCAGCCGCCAACAGGAAAGCTCCCATGGAAGCCGCCATACCGGTACACAAAGTCGAAACGTCCGGCTTGATGAACTGCATGGTATCGAAAATCGCCATGCCGGCAGATACTGAACCGCCAGGAGAATTGATGTACAAGGAAATATCCTTGTCAGGATTTTCACTTTCCAGGAACAGCAATTGCGCCACGATCAGGTTAGCGGTCTGGTCGTTGACCGGACCCACCAGGAAAATCACACGCTCACGCAGCAAACGCGAATAAATATCATAGGATCGCTCGCCGCGGCCACTCTGCTCAATCACGATAGGCACCATGCCAAGCATGTCAGTATCCAGTGCCGAATTACGATTAAAGCCTGTCATATTTTTCCTTATGGAGAGCGCTCAAAACTTAATCAATCCACTGAACAGATCCAGGCATATATATGCCTGGATCTGGAGTGCAGCTGGGTTGCAGCTGAACTTCAGCTAAATTAAGCCTGTTGCCCGTTGTTGCTCATCAATTCATCGAACGCGACCGATTTTTCAGTCACTTTCGATTTGCCCAACACGTAGTTAACGACGTTTTCTTCCAAAACAAGGGCTTCGACCTCTGCCAGGCGGCGGCGATCGCTGAAATAATATTTCAGGACTTGCTGTGGATCTTCGTAGCTTTGGGCGAAATCTTCAACTTGCGCCTTAACCTGCTCAGGAGTTGCCTGCAGTTTGTTTTCCTTGACCACTTCGGCCAGGATCAGACCCAGACGAACGCGACGCTCAGCCTGGGCTGTGAACAGCTCTGGCGGGAACGGCATGTCGTTGACCTTCATGCCACGCTGCGCCATATCCTGGCGTGTCATTTCGACCAGACGCTCGACGTCTTGCTCGACCAGTGCTTTCGGCACTTCCAGATCGCTGACCTTGATCAGTGCATCCATGACGCTGTCTTTGTTCTTGGCCTTGACGCGGGAACCGACTTCGCGCTCCAGGTTCAGCTTGATGTCAGCGCGCATTTTTGTCAGGTCGCCGTCGTCGATGCCCAGGGTTTTTGCAAACTCGGCATCAACTTCCGGCAGGTGCGCCCATTCCAGCTTCTTCAGCGTGATGGTGAATTCTGCGGTCTTGCCGGCGACGTCCTTGCCGTGGTAGTCCGCAGGGAAAGCCAGTTCAAAGGTCTTGGCTTCGCCGACTTTCAAACCGATAGTCGCGTTCTCGAACTCAGGCAACATGCGGCCTTCGCCCAGTACGTAAGCGTAATCGTCAGCTTTGCCGCCTTGGAATTCAACGCCGTCGATCTTGCCGACGAAGTCGACAGTCACGCGGTCGCCGTTCTTGGCTGTCAGGTCGCTGCCGCCGTCGCCGTGCGCGCCTTGCTCGCCCTTGACATGGTAGTGCACGCGTTGCTTGCGCAGGATATCGATGGTTTTATCGATTTCAGCGTCGCTGACTTCAGCCTTGGTCTTCTCGACTTCAACGCTGGTCAGATCACCGATCTTGACTTCAGGATAGATTTCGAAAGTAGCGTCGAATGCCAGCGTGCCTTCGGCTACGCCTTCGCTATTCTTTGGCTCGATCTTCGGGTAACCGGCAACGCGCAGGTTGTTTTCGTTGGCTGCGGTGTTGAAAGCATTGCCGACCTTGTCGTTCAGCACTTCGGTTTCGACCTGATAGCCATATTGTGCAGCGACCATCTTCATCGGCACTTTACCTGGGCGGAAGCCAGGCGCTTTTGCTGTGCGAGCGCGAACTTTCAGGCGCTTTTCGACTTCGGTTTGCACTTCGCTCAGAGCGATAGTGAGGGTAAGGCGGCGTTCAAGTTTATCCAGAGTTTCGACTGCAGTTGCCATGTGGATCGTCCAAAAATTAAAAATTCCGTGGTGCGGCTAAGGTAAATACGGAGTAAAGCCATGAAATGTTGTCATTTCAACCCCAACCCAGCCGCGCTAAAGTCCGATATTCTATACGTAAAACAGCCTGTTGCGCCAAAACGCGTCACTCAGCTACCGCAATAACGTTATAAATGACGCTATATCAAGCAAGCGTCAAGTTCACTTCAAGCCCGCCTATTTGAGCGGAATCGGGCTGCTGGCCGGCACCGGCACCGCCGTGACACTGTTTTGCGGGCTGCCATCGACCAATTTATCCGAATAGGTCAGATACACCAGTGTATTACGCTTGGGGTCGACCAGGCGCACAATATGCAGGCGCTTGAACAGCACCGACATGCGTTCGGTAAACACATCCTCCTGCAGCGGCAGCTTGGCGCTGAACTGCACCGTGGCGGCGACCTGGCGACAAGCAATCGACGCCTCAGCCCGATCCTCGGCCAACCCTACCGTACCCTTGACGCCACCGGTACGAGCCCGCGACACATAGCAGGTAATCCCTTGCACCTTGGGATCATCGTAAGCCTCGACCACCACCCGGTCATTGCGCCCGACCCAGCGAAATGCGGTACTCACCTCTCCCACCTGTTCCGACGCCGCCTGTACCGAGCCCGTCGTAATTGCTGCCAGACCCAAACCAAGCGATACGATCAACACCAAGTATTTTGTACGCATATTTATTCCAGGAAAGAAATTACGATTGTATGCCGGGAGTTCGTTTGCCGCCGGCCATTCCAAGGCAAATTCGAGCGAATACTCAAAGGAAAAATTGCAGGCGTAAAAAAACCCTCATCAGAGGGTTCTTCCATGCTCAGCTAGCCGCCAAAATATTGGCAGAGCTGGTGCGACCGAGAGGACTCGAACCTCCACAAGATTGCTCTCGACAGGACCTAAACCTGTTGCGTCTACCAATTTCGCCACGGTCGCATTTCCTACAAATACAGTGCAATCCTGCTCAGCAAGATTGGACAGCCCGCTATTCTACTGCAAGCTCCCCGATATGGCGATAGGCGAGAGCAATTTTCGCCCCATTTACTCAAGCTACGGGGTTTTTACTGCGGCTTTTTAACCCTGAACCAGGCCGCATACAAAGCCGGCAAAAACAGCAGGGTCAGGCCTGTCGCAACAATCAGGCCGCCCATGATCGCCACCGCCATCGGCCCCCAGAACACTGAATGCGACAACGGAATCATGGCCAGCACCGCCGCCGCCGCAGTCAGCATGATCGGCCGGCAACGGCGCACCGCCGCTTCGACAATCGCATTCCACGGCGCCACGCCATTGGCGATATCGTGTTCGATCTGGTCGATCAGGATCACCGAGTTGCGGATGATCATGCCAAACAGTGCGATCACTCCCAACTGGGCGACAAACCCGAACGGCCGCTGCAGCAGCAACAACGCCGCCGCCGCACCGGCGATACCCAGCGGCCCGGTCAGGAATACCAGCAAGGACCGCGAAAAGCTATGCAATTGCAACATCAGCAAGGTGAAGATGATGAAGATCACCAGCGGCACATTGGCGGCAATCGAAGCCTGCGCCTTGCCGCTGTCATGGGCCGCGCCGGCGACGTCGATCACGTACCCCGGCGGTAATTGCGCTCTTATCTTGTCGAGCTGCGGATTGATCTGGTCGGTGACGGTCGGCCCTTGCACGCCATCGATCACATCGGCTTGCACCGTGATGGCCCAGTTACGCCATTCGCGCCAGACAACGCCAGGTTCCCACACCAGCTTGACGGTGGCGATTTGCGCCAGCGGCACCGACTTGCCGCTGGCGGTCGGCACGTTGGCCTGGTTCAAGGCGTCGATGGTGGCCCGTTCATCCAGTGGTTGCCGCACCACGATGTCGATCAAGCGATCATGCTCGCGATATTGGCCGATGGTGGTGCCGGTCAACAAGGTGTTCACGGTCTGCATCACGGTCTGCGAACCGATGCCGAGGGCACGCAGCTTATCTTGATCCAGGTCGACCCGCAGTACCTTGACCGACTCGTTCCAGTTGTCATTCAGGCCGATGATATTCGGATTGCCGTTCATGACATTCTTTACCTGGTCGGCAATCGTCCTGACTTTGGCGGCGTCGGTGCCGCTGACGCGGAATTGCACCGCATACGGCACCGGCGGGCCGCTAGGCAGCAATTTGACGCGGCCTCTTACTTCCGGGAAGCCATGCTTGAATGCCTCGGTAATTCTCAGGCGCAGGGCATCGCGCGCTGCCAGGTTCTTGGTCAGCAACACCACTTGCGCTACGTTGGTTTGCGGCAGGATCTGGTCCAGCGGCAGATAAAATCGCGGACTGCCGCTGCCGACATAGGTGGTCATGCTTTCCAGTTCGGGCGCGGCATGAATGAATGCTTCGAATTTCTTTGCCTGGGCTTCGGTAGCGGCAAAAGACGAACCTTCCGGCAACCACAGCTCGATCATCAGCTCGGGCCGGCTGGAATCGGGAAAAAACTGTTCTTCGATAAATTTAAAACCGAACACACCCAGTGCAAATACCATCAGCGTCAAGGCGATGGTGGTCTTGCGCCACTCGACACACCAGTTAACGGCATTCCTGACACGCGTATAGAACGGTGTATTGAACAACTCGTGATGGCCGTCGGCGCCGGCTGCCGGTTTCACTTTCAACAGCAGATAGCCGATATACGGCGTAAACAACACCGCCACCAGCCAGGAGATCAGCAACGCCAGCGCATTCACTGAAAACATGGAAAAGGTATATTCACCCGCCGCCGATTTGGCCAGGCCGATCGGCAGGAAACCGGCCGCAGTAATCAGCGTTCCGGTCAGCATCGGCATCGCGGTTGAGGTATAGGCAAAGGTCGCCGCTTCCAGGCGCGACAAACCCTCCTCCATCTTGCGCACCATCATTTCCACCGCGATGATAGCGTCGTCGACCAGCAAACCCAGCGCGATGATCAGCGCGCCCAGCGAGATCTTGTGCAAATCGATGCTGAAGATATTCATGAACAGGAAAGTGATCGCCAGCACCAGGGGAATCGTCAAGGCCACCACCAGTCCGGGTCGCACGTCGATGCGGAACGGCTTGGAATGAAAGCCCAGCGACAGGAAACTCACCGCCAGCACGATCAAGACCGCTTCCATCAGGGTCTTCAAGAATTCGTTGACAGATTCGGCGACGATTTTCGGCTGGTTCGAAACCCGCTCCAGATCGATGCCGACCGGCAGCTTGGCCTTGATCTGGGCCGTGATCTTTTCCATATCCTTGCCGAGCTCGATAATGTCGCCGCCCTTCTCCATAGACACGCCGAGTCCGATTACTTCCTTGCTGTTGTAGCGCATCTTGGTCTGCGGCGGATCCTGGTATTCGCGCTTGACGATCGCAAAATCGCCTAACCTGAAGGTCGTGTTATTGGCCCGCAATTGCAGGTTTTCCAGATCCTTGGGAGAGGCCAGCGCGCCACTCACGCGGATTTGCAGATTGTCGGTGGCGGTCGCCAGCACGCCGGTCGACTGCAAGGCATTTTGCGCGCTCAGCTGGTTGACGATGTCTTGCACGGTAATCCCAAGCTGCGAGAATTTTTTCTGCGAAAATTCGATGAATATTTTTTCATCCTGGACGCCAAACAAATCCACCTTGGCAACCGACGGCAAGGTCAGCAATTGCTGACGGACGAAATCGGCGTAGTCCTTGACGTCGGCATAGTTGAAACCATCGCCCGAGACGGCGAAAATCGAGCCGTAGGTTTCACCGAATTCATCATTGAAGAAAGGTCCGAGCACGCCTTGCGGCAGGGTGAGCTTGATGTCGCCGATCTTCTTGCGCACCTGATACCAGGCATCGATCGTTTCCTTGGGCGTGGCCGATTCCTGCAGCTGCAGGATGATCAGCGTTTCGCCTGGCTTCGAGTAACTGCGTATGGTATCGACGTGAGGTGTTTCCTGCAGTTTCTTTTCCAGCTTGTCCGTCACCTGGTCAGCCATTTGCAAGGCGGTGGCGCCCGGCCATTGGGCCGACACCACCATGGCGCGGAAGGTAAACGGCGGATCCTCATCCTGCCCCAGGCGGCCATAACTGAGGATGCCGCCGATTACCAGCACCACCATCAGGTAACGCGTCAGCGGTATGTGTTCCAGCGCCCAGCGCGACAGATTGAAACCGGTCTTTTTGCCATCGCTCATCGGGCCGCTCCGCCCGCTGGTGTGGAAACCGCATCGACATTCGAGGCCAATGGCTGACTCGATGGCTGCGATGGCTGCGATGGTTGATTAAGCGCGCTCTTAGGCGCAGCCAGATTGCCTTCCGGCGCATTCAGGATAGTGACTTTTTGTCCCTGCTTCAGTTGGTTGACGCCGGCAGTAACTACCTGCTGGCCACCGCGCAGCGCACCTTGAATCCACACCTCGTTGCCATGCTGCCCGGTAATCTGCACCGGCACCTGGCGCACCGCACCGCCGTCGACCACCCATACCGCGCTCTGGTCCTGCACTCGCAAGAGTGCGGTCAGCGGAACCTTGATCGCATCGTCGCTGGTCTTGCTGATGAAACTCGCAGAAGCCGTCATCCCCAGCTTCACGTTAGGCGTATCGTCCGGAATCGCGATCTTGATGGCGTAAGTGCGGGTTGCCGGATCTGCAATCGGCGACACCTCGCGTACCGTGCCATGAATCACTTGCTTAGGATCGGCCCACAGGCGCACTTGCACATCGTGGCTGCCGCGCAGCTTGTCGACCTGGTTTTCGGGAGCGCCCACTACCACTTCCTTCGCTCCCTGACGCGCCACGCTGACCACCGGCGTGCCTGCCGCAACTACCTGCCCCGCCTCAGCGTTGATGGCGGTGACCACGCCATCCACGTCCGACTCCAACGTGGCGTAAGCGGTCTGGTTCGATTGCGTCCTTAATGCGGCCTCAGCCTGATCGTAAGTAGCTTGCGCCGACTTGAACTGCGACTCTTTCGCATCCAATGCGGCCTGGCTGACGAAATTCCTGCCACGCAAATCCTGGTAGCGCTTCAAGTCCGCCCTGGCAGTATCGCGATTACTGGTAGCCGCGGTAACCGCAGCTACCGCCTGCGCTTGCGCCAGCTGCAGATCTTTCGGATCCAGCCGCATCAGTACCTGGCCACGCTTGACGACGGTACCGACATCGACCTGGCGCAGAATAATCTTGCCCGCCACCCGGAACCCGAGTTGCGATTCATAACGGGCCTGTACGGTGCCGGGAAACTCTGAGGTGACGTCGGCATTGGCCGGATTCAGCACCACCACGCGTACCGGGCGGATATCTTCAACCTTTTCGACCGGCTTGGAACAAGCCGCCAACAGTAATGTGCAAATAAGCAACAAACCAGGAGCGCGCATGAGCGCTCGGGCCGTTGTAACCGGACGCGGATTTATCTGGGTCAACACGGTTTTTCCTTTACTATTCTGGGCTGCATTGTTGCTGCAGGTCGCACGTTAATAACTTTTAAGTCAGTTATTATAATTGCGCCCGATCAAGTTTGCCCAAAGCTTTTTTGCATCTGGCACCAAGAGGGAAAAATGTTCTTTTGATAAACAAATTTCCTTTTGCACGCTGTCTCTATGTCTCGATGTTTCTTATTAACTAATGTCTTAATGTCTATCAATCATTACGAAAATTTCCCGGTTGCTTCCTTGCTCTTGCCAGCCAATTTGCGTCCCGCAGTCAGGGCCATCTACGCATTTGCCCGCAGCGCAGACGATATCGCCGACGAGGGCGACGCCGGCGCCGACCAACGCTTGCGCGAACTGCACGCCTATGAAGCAGCATTAGACAGAATAGAACATAAGCAAGCTGCAGAAAGCCCGTTGTTTCAAACCCTGGAACAAGTGATTGTCGAATACCGGCTGCCGCTGGCGCCATTCCGTGATTTGCTGTCCGCCTTCAAGCAGGACGTGGTCACAACTCGCTACAGCCAGTTCCCCGATTTGCTCGATTACTGCCGGCGCTCCGCCAATCCGGTCGGCACCTTGATGTTGCATTTGTATGGCGCGGCCACCGCACAAAACCTGCGCGATTCGGATGCCATCTGCTCGGCATTACAATTGATCAATTTTTGGCAAGACGTCGCGATCGACTGGGACAAGGCGCGGATTTATCTGCCGCTGGAAGACCTGCAACGCTTCGGCGTGTCGCAGGCACAGCTTGCCGCCGGCACGGTGGATCACGCCTGGCGCCGGCTGATGCAGTTCGAGGTGCAACGCGCGCGCGGCATGATGACCGGCGCCCAGGCGCTGGCGCGGAGGCTGCCTGGCAGGATCGGCTGGGAATTGCGGCTGGTGATACAGGGCGGCTTGCGTATCCTGGAAATGCTGGAGGCCTCAGATTACGACATGTTCCGTCAACGCCCGAAACTGGGTAAAGGCGACTGGTTCCTGCTACTCTGGCGAGCTTGGCGTATGAACTGAGTTGGGTCTCCAATTTCTTGTGGCGTCATTCCCGCGCACGCGGGAATCCATTTTTACTCCGCAACTTGGATTCTCCGCCTTGGCGCCCGCGTTCGCGAGGATGACGGGGTATATCGATGAAAATACTAAAAATCAGCAAACAATCGACGTTCTTACGTATACTTCGGGCAAATTGTTTTTAAGCCGCTCCCCATATCCATGTCCCCAGACGATTACTGCCAGCAAAAGGCCGCTCAGAGCGGATCCAGTTTTTACTACAGCTTCCTGTTCCTGCCGGTGGAGCGGCGGCGCGCCATCACGGCGCTGTATGCCTTCTGCCGCGAGGTAGACGATACGGTCGACGACTGCACCGACGAGAGCGTGGCGCGCACCAAATTGATGTGGTGGCGCAAAGAAATCGCAGCCATGTTGGCCGGCAATCCATCCCATCCGGTGACCCAGGCTTTGCAACCGCATCTGCAAACTTACGACTTGGACGGCAAACACCTGCAAGCCATCATCGACGGCATGGAGATGGATCTGAACCAGACCCGCTATCTGGACTATCCGGGCTTGAAGCAATACTGTTGGCATGTGGCCGGCGTGGTCGGCATCCTGTCGGCCAGCATCTTTGGCGTGAGCCAGCCGCAGACGCTGCAGTTCGCCGAAAAGCTCGGCCTCGCATTCCAGTTGACCAACATCATCCGCGACGTCGGCGAAGATGGCCGCAAGGGCCGTATCTACCTGCCGGTCAATGAATTGCAGCAGTTCGGCGTCACCGCTGCCGATATCCTGAACGCGCGCTATAGCGAGAATTTTGTCAATTTGATGCGTTTCCAGGTAGCACGCGCACAGCAAGCCTACGACGACGCTTTTGCCTTGCTGCCAAAGCAAGACCGGCGCGCGCAGCGGCCCGGCTTGATGATGGCGGCCATCTATCGCGCCTTGCTGAACGAGATCGAGCGCGACGGTTTCCATGTATTGAATCAACGCATCTCGCTCACCCCTATCCGCAAATTGTGGCTGGCATGGAAAACCTATGTGCGCGGTTAACACAACGTCCTTTAGAACAACTCTAAAACCCCCGTCATCCCCGCGCACGCGGGGATCCACATTAGTGATTAAAATGGATTCCCGCGTGCGCGGGAATGACGGGGTCGCCATAGACGGGGTCGCCATAGACGGGGTCGCCATAGACGGGGTCGCCAATGACGGGGTCGCCATAGACGCAGCGGAAGTTATTCTGGCTCAGCGTAAATGACCGTTAACGCGCAACATATCGCCGTCATCGGCGCCGGCTGGGCCGGTTGCACAGCGGCCGTCGAGCTGACGCAGGCTGACCACCAGGTAACCCTGTTTGAAGCCAGCCGACAACTCGGCGGCCGCGCCCGGCGGGTCGATATCAATGAGATCACGCTGGACAACGGCCAGCACATCCTGCTCGGCGCGTATAGCCAAACCCTGCAAATGATGCGCAAGGTCGGCATAGATCCGGCCAGCGCCATGCTGCGCCTGCCCCTGCAAATGTGCTACCCCGCCGATAGCGGCGGCATGACCTTTACCGCGCCGCGTCTGCCGGCGCCGTTGCACCTGCTGGTTGCGCTCTGGCGCGCGCACGGCCTGGCGCGTGAGGACAAACTGGCGCTTGCGCGATTTTCTTCGGCCGCGCGCTGGATGGGTTGGCAGTTGCACGACGATTGCAGCGTCAGCACGCTGCTGGAACGTTTCGACCAGACCGACCGTTTGATCCGGTTGATGTGGCGGCCGCTATGCATCGCGGCACTGAATACCAGGCCTGAGCATGCCTCGGCGCAGGTGTTCCTGGCGGTGTTGCGCGACAGCCTTGGCGCCCGCAGAAGCGCATCGGACATGTTGTTGCCTCGGTTGGACTTGAGCAGCTTGTTTCCACAAAGGGCCGCGGCATTTATCGAGGAACGCGGTGGCAATGTTGAATCCGGCTGCAGCATCAGGCAATTGCGCCGCCACGGCGAACAATGGCAATTGCAAGGCAACGACGCCAACCTGGATTTCGATGCAGTCGTGATCGCCACACCGCCCGAAGCCGCGGCCACGCTGCTGGATGGCAGCGCCGATGCCGGGCTTCTTGCGACTTTGCGCAGTTTTGAGTATGAACCGATTACCACCTGCTTTCTGCAATATGCCAGCAGCACGCGCCTGCCGAGGCCTTTCTTCGCCTTGCTGGATGATCCGGAAAATGCTGGCAAAAATGTTGGTGACACAGCGGCCTGGGGCCAGTTCGTGTTCGATCGCGGCCAGCTCGATCCGGCTCAGGCAGGCTTGCTGGCGGTAGTCATCAGCGCCTCGTCTGGCGCCATACAAGCGGGCCATGACACGTTAGCAAAAGCCGTCGCTGCACAATTAGCCGTTGCCTTCAAGCAACCAAAACTGGCATCGCCATCCTGGACCAAGGTGATTTCAGAAAAGCGCGCCACCTTCGCCTGCACCCCGGGGCTGGCTCGGCCCGCCAACGATAGCGGACTGGACAAGCTCGTGCTGGCCGGCGACTATACCGTCAGCGACTATCCGGCGACGCTGGAATCGGCGGTACGCAGCGGCAGGCAAGCGGCACAAGAACTGCTGGCCCGACTCCGCTGATCGTCTGGCTTGAAAATGGGTTGAAAACAGGTTGAAAATAGGTTGAAAATGATTCATGCCAGACATCAATCGATTTCCACTATGGCAGCATTCTTTTCATCTAATATAGCGCCATACAAGTCACCAAGAGAACCCTATGCCTGTGATCACCTGCGTTGAAGACCTGCGTCTGCTGGCCAAGAAGCGCGTACCTAAAGCATTTTACGATTACGCCGACAGCGGCTCGTATACCGAATCGACCTACCGCGCCAACAGCAGCGACCTCGCCGCGCTGCATTTGCGTCAGCGGGTTGCCATCAACGTCGATCAACGCTCAACCCGCAGCACCATGATCGGCCAGGACGTGACGATGCCGGTGGCAATCGCCCCTACCGGCCTGACCGGCATGCAATGGGCCAACGGTGAAATGCTGGGCGCCATCGCCGCCGAAAAATTCGGCATCCCGTTCACACTGTCGACCATGAGCATCTGCTCCATCGAAGATGTCGCCAGCGTCACCACCAAGCCGTTCTGGTTTCAACTGTACGTGATGCGCGACCGTGGCTTTATCAAATCGCTGATCGAGCGCGCCAAGGCCGCCAAATGCTCGGCGCTGGTGCTGACGCTGGACCTGCAAATCCTCGGCCAGCGCCATAAGGATCTGAAGAACGGCATGTCGGTGCCGCCAAAAATGACCCTGGCCAACCTGATCGACCTCGCCAGCAAACCCGGTTGGGCCCTGCGCGCACTGGGCGGCCGTAAATCGTTTGGCAACCTGGCCGGCCACGTCTCGGGCGCCGACGGCATCTTGACTCTGAGCAAATGGACTGCCAGCCAGTTCGACCCGAGCCTGAACTGGGACGACATCGCCTGGATCAAGGAACAATGGGCCGGCAAGCTGATACTGAAAGGGATTCTGGATGTCGAAGACGCCAAGATCGCCGCCACTACCGGTGCCGACGCCATCGTCGTCAGCAATCACGGCGGGCGGCAACTGGATGGCGCGGTGTCGTCGATCTCGGCGCTGCCGGCGATTGTCGATGCGGTAGGCGATCAGATTGAAGTCTGGTTCGACGGCGGCATCCGCAGCGGCCAGGACGTGCTGAAAGCGGTCGCCCTGGGCGCCAAGGGCACCATGATCGGCCGTGCCTTCCTGTACAGCCTGGGTGCGATGGGAGAAGCCGGCGTCACCAAGATGCTGCAGATCCTGCAGCAGGAGCTCGATGTCAGCATGGCGCTGACCGGTACTAAAGATATCAAGGATGTGGGTCCGCACATCCTGACTTGAGTGATTACAGCTTGCCGGCTTGCTTGAGGCGATGCGTCAAGCCGTCGGCGATGTCGTTGTGATCGAATTTCCTGGCAAGGTCGATCGCCGTCATGCCGACATCGTTTTTCAAGGTGACATCGGCGCCGCTGTCGAGCAGCAGCTTGACTGTCATGATCTTGCCGGCGCGCGCAGCCATCATGATCGGCGTCGTGTTGTTGGGTGAGCCGGCATCGATGTAGGCCGAGGCATCCAGCAGCATCTGCACGATTTCATCATTACCGATCGCGGCTGCATAGTGCAGCGCCGTCCAGCCAGTGTTGTTGGGCTCGGCTTCCTTGTCCAGTAAAGCTTTGACTGCCGCCACGTCGCCCTTGTAGGACGCAATCATCAAAGCGGTGTCGCCGTTGCGCGAGCGCAGGTTGAGATCAATGCCGTGCGCATTGAGCAAGACGTTGAACACTTTCTTCGAGTCTTCATGCACGGCCAGCATCAAGCCGGTTTCGCCACGTTGCTTTTGCGCCACCAGGTTCGGATCAACGCCGGCCGCCAGAAGTTTCTTCATGCCGCGCTCGTCATCCAACTGGACAGCCTTGGCAAAGGCGTCGGCATTTTTGCTTTCATTACTAGCTGCATGACTCACGGACGGCAGACAAGCCAGCGCCAACAGCAACAACAAAAATGCTGAAAAATGCGAACGCATGCTCATGCGATTGATCATGCGATTAAATAAGTTAGGCATGCGCCTGATCCTTTGCCAGTTTGAACAAATTGAAGAAATTATCGGTGGTTTGCTGCGCCACCTGCGTCGCCGGCACACCCTTCAGGTTAGCCAGGAATTCACCGACATGCATGACCCAGCCCGGCTCGTTCATTTTGCCGCGATGCGGTACCGGCGCCAGATAGGGTGAATCGGTTTCAATCAAGGTGCTGCTCAAAGGCACCGCCAAAGCGACGGCTTGCAACTCCTTGGCGCTCTTGAACGTGACGATGCCGGAAAACGAAATATAAAAACCCATCGCCATCGACGCCTCGGCCACCTCCAGCGATTCGGTAAAACAGTGCATCACGCCGCCGGCGCCGCCGGCATCGGTGCCGGCGCCCTCTTCCTGCATGATGCGGATGGTGTCTGCCGAGGCAGCACGGGTATGAATGATCAAAGGCTTGCCGGTCGCCCGCGAAGCCCGGATGTGGCGGCGAAAGCGCTCGCGCTGCCATTCCAGGTCGCCTTGCAAACGGTAATAATCAAGGCCGGTTTCACCGATGGCGATGATCTTCGGGTGATCGGAAAGACGAATCAGATCGTCGACGCTAGGCTCTGGCGTATCTTCATAATCAGGGTGAACTCCGACTGAAGCATAGATATGCGGATAGGTCTTGGCCAGTTCCAGCACTTGCGGGAAATCAGGCAGGTCGACCGATACGCACAACGCATGGGTAACCTGGTTTTGCGCCATCTTGGCGAGTACTTCCGGCATCCTGGCGGACAGCTCCGGAAAATTGATATGGCAGTGGGAATCGATATACATAGACAGGATTATATCGCTTACGCACAAACCATCGATAACGCCAGCGTATCGTGGGCACGTTTTTGTGCCCACGCGGAATGTTATTCAGCCAAACCCAACGCTTGTTTTTGCAACTGGATCAACTCGCCGATCCCGCCTTGCGCCAGATCCAGCAAGCTATTCAACGTAGGCCGGTCGAAAGCAACACCTTCTGCCGTACCCTGCACTTCGATGAAATGGCCGGCATCGGTCATCACCACATTCATATCGGTATCGCAACCGGAATCCTCGACATAGTCCAGGTCCAGCACCGGCGTGCCTTGATAGACACCGACCGAAATCGCCGCGACAAAGTGCTTCAAGGGAATCGCTGCGATCGCCTTGCTTTCCAACAACCGGGAAAATGCATCGTAAGCCGCCACCATGGCGCCGGTAATCGATGCGGTGCGGGTGCCGCCGTCAGCCTGGATCACGTCGCAATCCAGATGCAAGGTGCGCTCGCCGAATGCCTCCAGGTCGAATGCCGCCCGTAATGAACGCCCGATCAAACGCTGGATTTCCTGGGTGCGGCCGGATTGCTTGCCCCGTGCCGCTTCGCGGTCCATGCGGGTATTGGTAGAACGCGGCAACATGCCGTATTCAGCCGTCAGCCAGCCCTGCCCTTTGCCCTTCAGGAAGCCCGGGACTTTTTCTTCCAGGCTGGCGGTACAGATAACCTTGGTGTCGCCGAATTCGACCAGTACCGAACCTTCGGCGTGCTTGGTGTAATTGCGGGTCAGGCGGACGGTGCGCAAAGCATCGGCGGCACGTCCGCTGGGACGGGTAATAGGCAGCATGTAAATTCCTTAAATATTCTTTTCAATGGCGCCGCGGATTTCCGCAATCGCCTGTTCGATATCGGCATCGCTGAAACCCTCCGGAGCATCTGTCGCCCCGAGTCGCGGTGCCTGGATGGTGGTGGTCAGGCTGCCAATCGGCAGCGTATGGGTAACGATCGAACTGGAGGGATCGTCGATATTCGGGTCGCTGCCCCAGGCCATTGCCAAAGCAGTAACATTATCGCTGGTTTTGCCGGCAATCCCAAGCGCATTGTTCACCAGCTCCGGTACTGCCCGCACAATGGTGCTGGTTTGCAGCCGTTGCGCCAATACGTGATCGGGCAACATCGACCATAAGCCGTCGGAGCACAACAGCACGACATCGCCTGCCTGCAGGCTGACGCGACGCGACAGTTCTACGATCGGCATATTGGTCGCGCCGAGGCAGTTGAACAGCTTGTTGCGGTCTGGATGGGTAGCGCGCTCGGATGGATCGGCCTTGCCTTGCGCAATCAGGCTTTCGATGCGCGAGTGATCGCGGGTGCGCGCCAGGATCTGGCCATTACGCATCCAGTACAGGCGCGAATCGCCGCAGTGCGCCCAGAATGCGCTGTTGTGCTGGATCAGGCAGGCCACCACCGTGGTGCGCGGGGTTTCCGACAGCTTGTGCACTTCCCGGTAACGATGGATTTCCATGTGCGCGGCGTAGAAAGCGTCCTCCAGAAAGCGCTCCGGCTTCTTGATATAAGGCTGCGCATTCTTCTGGAACAACGAACCGATGGTCTGCATCGCAATGTTGGCGGCGATCTCGCCGTGCAGGTGACCGCCCATGCCGTCGGTCAGCAACAGCAACAAGGCGTCACGCGTGAAGCTGTAGCCCATCCGGTCCTGGTTGACCTTGCGGCCGCCGATATGGCTTTCTTGATAAACAGAAAATCGCATGACTATGTACAATTCTTGCTAAAAATGCAGCTAAAAAACCGGGAACAATAACGCGGCTCATCGCCGCACGCGTATTGCCTGTCTATTGTGTGTTTTTTACTGCGTGTTTTCCTGGATCGTTGTATCCGGATTGCTCTCAGGCTTCCGGCGGAACTGGATATGCGTGAAAAAGACACTGCGTATCTTGCGCGTCACCATATCGCGCACGCTAACCTCTTCTTCCTGCACCGGCTCCATCAAAGCGCGCTGCACCGCGAACACGCTTTGCGGCCGTTGCAGCGGATCGATCATCAGGCACCAGCGCACCACCTGGATCAATTCGGGCGAATACAGGCCTTCAAGCTTGCGGAAATGCCCTTCCATCTTGTCGTTGACCTTGCGCTGATCCACCGGTTGCGGCGGCGCGCCGACCATGCAGGCAAAAATCGAGGCGCCGATACTGTAGATGTCGGTCCACGGCCCCAGGTTGCCATTGCGTTCATATAGTTCGGCCGGGGCGAAACCCGGCGTATACATGGGATACAGCTTAGGCGAATCGGAGCGCAGGGTCTGGCGGGCGGCGCCGAAGTCCAGCAAGATCGGCGTGCCGTCGGCGCGCAAATAGATATTTGCCGGCTTCAAGTCCAGATGCAGCAGCTTATGCGTATGCACCTCGCGCAAGCCGTTCATCACGTGACGGAACATCTTGCGGATGAATTTTTCGGATACCAGCGGCTTCTCCCCTTTGTCACGGCGGCGCAGGATATGCTCCTGCAGCGAACGCCCGGACTCGTAAGCCATCACCATGTACACCGTTTCATTGGCGCGGAAGAAATTGATAACGCTCACCACGTTCGGATGCGCGATGCGCGCCAACGCGCGGCCTTCCTCGAAAAAGCATTTAAGGCCGATCCTGAAGGTCGGCAGGTTTTCCGGCGAAATTGCCGGTGCCAGTTCGCCCCACTGTCGTAACGCCAGCGAACTTGGCAGATATTCTTTGATGGCGACTGCGTTGCCATCCTCATCGTATGCCAGATAGACAATACTGAACCCGCCAGAAGCAATCTTCTTTACAATGCGGTATCCAGCAATTTTTAGCCCGTCAGGCAATGGTGCATTGTTTTGCGCGGCCATGCGATCCTACCCTAGTAATTGGTGTAAGGATTGTCTTGATAAATCGCTGACTTGTAAAGAAAAACCCTTGCAAACCAGAAACAAAGGACAGCATTTTGACTATCTGTAGCATGACAGGTTACGCCGTCAACAATCGCGAGACGGCCGCAGGCACGATTACCATCGAAATCAAGAGCGTCAATTCGCGCTTTCTCGACCTGCAATTCCGCATCAATGACGATCTGCGCTCGCTCGAACCGGCGTTGCGCGAGGCCATCATCGGCCGCATTGCACGCGGCAAAGTCGAATGCCGGCTGAGTTTCGGGCGCAAGACTGCCTCCGGGGCATCGCAAGCCCTGAACACGACGCTGCTGGCTTCCCTTGCCGATTTGCAAAGCGCGGTACGCCAGCAATTCATCGAAGCGGCGCCGCTCACCGTCAATGAATTGCTGCGCTGGCCTGGCGTTATCGAAGAAGCGGTGATCAGCCAGGATACATTGCAAGCTGATATCCAGGCCACCATGAGAGCAACGCTAGAGGCATTCGTCGAGTCGCGCGCACGTGAGGGGGCGGCGTTGCAGGCCACCCTGATCGCCCGTATCGAAGCCATGGAAGCCATCGTACAGCGCATCACGCCGCTGGTACCGCAGGTGGTGGCGCAGTTCCAGCAAAAAGCCATTGAGCGCATGCAGGAGGCGCTTGGCCTGGCGCAACAGGATGCCAACAATTCAAGTCTGTCGCGTGAAGAAGCGCTGGACCGGATCCGCCAGGAAGTCACCCTGTATGGCATCCGCATCGACATTGCCGAAGAATTATCACGACTGGCGGCACACCTGGGCGAAACCCGCCACATCCTGAAAAAAGGCGGTCAGGTTGGCAAGCGCCTGGATTTCATGATGCAGGAATTGAATCGTGAAGCGAACACGGTTGGCTCGAAAGCTGCGATCAAGGAGCTGGCGGATGCGTCGATGGAATTGAAGTTGCTGATCGATCAGATGCGCGAACAGGTGCAAAACCTCGAATAGCAAGCCGTTGTATCGCCGTAAACTGAAAAGCCGCTGCAGATATGACATCTGCAACGGCTTTTTTGCACGCTTTTTTGCATGACGCGGGCAATTTCTCCCGGCCCTTACCTCGCGACGATGAAGTTCTTCAGTTCCTTGGTGCGCTGTACGGTGTGGCCAATCGCTTAACCCAACTCTTCCAACCGGATCTTGGTCACTGAGCCAACCACGGTCGCCAGGGCTTCGATCTTTGCGATCGCCGCTTCGACATTTTTTTCCTGCGTCTGATGCGTCAGCATGATGATATCCGTCTGGGTCTCGTTCGCTGCCGGTTCTTTTTGCAGCATGGCGTCGATCGAAATCGACGAGTCCGCCAGGATCCGCGTGACATCGGCCAGCACTCCAGGCTGATCGGCGACGTGCATGCGCAGATAATAGCTGGTGGTGATTTCCGCCATCGGCAGGATCGGCGTATCAGCCATGGCATTCGGCTGGAACGCCAGATGCGGCACGCGATGCTCAGGATCGGCAGTCGCCAGGCGAGTGATGTCGACCAGGTCGGCGATCACTGCCGAAGCGGTAGGCTCGGCGCCGGCGCCTTTGCCGTAATACAGCGTATCGCCCACAGCGTCGCCGCGCACCAGCACCGCATTCATCGCGCCTTCGACATTGGCGATCAGGCGCGCACTTGGAATCAGCGTCGGATGCACGCGCAACTCGATGCCGCCCGCAGTGCGCTTGGTGATGCCGAGCAGCTTGATGCGATAGCCGAGTTGCTCGGCGTAGCGGATATCGGTTGCCTGCAGCTTGGTAATACCTTCCACATGCGCTTTGTTGAACTGCACCGGGATGCCGAACGCAATCGAGGCCATGATGGTCAGCTTGTGGGCAGCGTCCACGCCCTCGATATCGAAGGTCGGATCGGCTTCGGCATATCCCAGGCGTTGCGCTTCCTTCAGCACGACATCGAAGTCGAGTCCCTTGTCGCGCATTTCTGACAGGATGAAATTGGTGGTGCCGTTGATGATGCCGGCGATCCATTGGATGCTGTTGGCCGTCAAGCCTTCGCGCAGTGCTTTGATGATAGGAATGCCGCCGGCAACCGCGGCCTCAAAGGCAACGATCACGCCCTTCTCTTGCGCCGCCTTGAAAATCTCGTTGCCATGCGTTGCAATCAACGCCTTGTTGGCAGTGACCACGTGCTTGCCGTTGGCAATCGCCTGCAGCACCAGATCCTTGGCGATGCCGTAGCCGCCGATCAATTCGATGACGATGTCGATATCGGGATCGTTGACGACCAGTTTGGCGTCGTTCACCACAGTGACTTCACCGTTGGTCAGTTGCCTGGCGCGCTCGACGTCGAGATCGGCCACCATCGTAATCTCAATAGCTCTCCCTGCGCGCGCTGCAATTTCTTGCTGATTACGCTTCAATACGTTGAACGTGCCGGAACCGACCGTACCTATGCCAAGCAAACCTACCTTGATGGATTTCATGATCTCTGTTGTTTGTAAAAAAAATTGAATAAAAAAGCCTGCCACCTAATATATCGCCTACCGCAGCCCTAAAACTCCGCCGTCCCCGCGTTCGCGGGAATGTCGGGGACACCTAGTCGGGGACGCCTAGTCGGGGTCACCAATGACGGCCAATGCTTTTGCGTCCGTCAAGCCGTGCCGTGGTGCCGCCGATAACCTTCGAGGAAATTCGCAATGCGCCCCATCGATTCCTCCAGATCGTCGGTGTTGGGCAAAAACACCACGCGGAAATGGTCCGGCGTCGGGCAGTTGAAACCGGTGCCTTGCACAATCAGCACGCGCTGCTCGGCCAGTAATTCGTAGGCGAAATCCTGATCGTCTGCAATCGGATATATCTTCGGATCCAGGCGCGGAAACATGTACAGCGCTGCCTTCGGCTTGACGCAGGTGACACCCGGGATATCGGTCAGCAACTTGTAGGCCAGGTCGCGCTGACGCGTCAAACGCCCGTGCGGGCCGACCAGGTCATTGATGCTCTGGTAGCCGCCCAGCGCCGTCTGGATCGCGTATTGGCCCGGCGCATTGGCGCACAGACGCATGGACGCCAGCATATTCAAGCCTTCGATATAACTCTTGGCATGTTTTTTCTCACCCGACACCACCATCCAGCCGGCACGATAGCCGCAAGAACGATAGTTTTTCGACAAACCGTTGAAGGTAATGAACAGCACGTCGTCGGCCAGCGAGGCCAGCGAGGTATGGGTCGCGCCGTCATACAGCACCTTGTCGTAGATTTCGTCGGCAAAAATGATCAGTTGATGCTGGCGCGCCAGATCGACGATCTCTTGCAGCAGCTCCACCGGGTACAAGGCGCCGGTAGGGTTGTTCGGGTTGATGACGACAATCGCCCGGGTATTCGAATTGATTTTCTTTTTGATATCTTCGATATCGGGAAACCAGCCGGCTTGCTCGTCGCAAACATAATGACGCGGGGTGCCGCCGGACAAGCTGACCGCTGCAGTCCAAAGCGGATAATCCGGCGCCGGCACCAGTACCTCATCGCCAGTGTTGAGCAAGGCGTTCATGCTCATCACGATCAGCTCCGAAGCGCCGTTACCCAGGTAGATATCGTCAATCGTGACGCCCTGGATATTTTTTTGCTGGCAATAATGCATCACCGACTTGCGTGGCGCGAACATGCCTTTGGAATCGGTATAGCCCGAAGCGTTGCCCATGTTGAGAATCATGTCCTGCACGATTTCATCAGGCGGCTCGAAACCGAACACGGCCAGGTTGCCGATGTTCAGCTTGATGATCTTGTGACCTTCTTCTTCCATTTGCCGCGCCTTTTCCAGCACCGGGCCGCGAATGTCATAACAAACGTCATCTAGTTTTTTCGATTTTTGAATCGGTCGCACAGCACAATTCCTTGTATTTTACGCAACATTATCGAGCTTTAAAAAGCCGTCTGGAAAATTGAGGTATCGTCACACTTGATTACGTGCGCCGCAGCAAATGCAAGCAACAGCCCCTTGTAAGGGCGCTCCAGGCTATTTCACGACTTTTCAGACAGCTTTCTGGCAGTGCACAAATCACTGCCCGAACCACCCATTCTGCCGAAAGCGTGAGGTTTTATCAATCAATAACGCAAGTTCCGCGACGGAAAACGCTACAATGCAGCACTTTATTTTCCATTTTCCGGAAATTTGCACATCGTCTGCGGTCTATCCTGTGGTTTTGCTAATTATTGGCGGGTAGGATTTTTCCCTCAACGAGTAAAAATAATGCAATGAAGCTACATACCACATCGACCCAACAGTATCAGACAGTCACAGCCTACGACGACAAGGGCGTGGAAATCAACGCCGTCCGCTACGAGTACAGCCTGCTGGTGCTGCCTGAAGCGGCGCCGGTGGCCTGGCCGGTCAGCAATTTCGACGCCCTCCACGCCGAGCATTTTGCGCATATAGACAGCACCCGGCCCGATGTCGTGATCCTCGGCACCGGCTCGCGCCAACGATTCGTGCATCCGAAACTGACCACCGTGCTGACCTCGCGCCGCATCGGCGTCGAGTGCATGGATAACCAGGCGGCTTGCCGGACTTACAACATTTTAATGGCCGAGGGACGTAAAGTCGCTCTGGCTCTGATTTTCGATACCGACAAGGAAACCGCCCAAGATGCGTGAACTGCACAAATCAAAAACTTTCGTCTGGCTGCTGTTCCTGTTGTTCTGCATCATCTGGTTTTACATGCTTGGCGCCCGTACGCTGGTGCCGACCGATGAAGGCCGCTACGCCGAAATGGCGCGTGAAATGGTTGCCACCGGCGACTGGATCACCTTACGGCTGAACGGGCTCAAATACTTTGAAAAGCCACCGCTGCAAACCTGGATGAATGCGCTCACCTTCGAGCTGTTCGGCCTGGGTGAGTGGCAGGCACGCTTATGGACTGGTTTGTGCGGCTTGCTGGGCGTGGTGCTGGTGGCATTCACCGGCACCCGCATGTTCTCCGCGCGCATCGGCTTCTATGCAGCGCTGGTGCTGGGCTCCAGCTTCCTGTGGGCCGGACTTGGCCATATCAACACGCTGGACATGGGCTTGTCCGGCATGATGACGATTTCCTTGTGCGCCCTGTTGCTGGCGCAGCGCAGCGACATAAGCCACAGCGAACAGCGCAACTGGATGCTGTTGTGCTGGGCCGGCATGGCGCTGGCGGTGCTGTCGAAAGGCTTGATCGGCCTGCTCTTGCCCGGTGCGGTATTGGTGTTGTACACCCTGTTTTCGCGCGACTGGTCGATCTGGAAGCGCTTGCATCTGGTATTGGGCCTGATTCTGTTCTTTCTCATCACGACACCGTGGTTCGTGCTGATCTCGCTGAAAAACCCTGAATTCCCGCAATTCTTTTTTATCCACGAACAATTCCAGCGTTTCACCAGCAAGATCCACAACCGCTATGGCCCGCCCTATTACTTCGTCCCCATCCTGATATTGGGCATCGTGCCGTGGCTTGGCGTCTTGTTCCAAAGCTTGTGGAACGGCGCGCACGAACGTAGCGCGGCATCCGGCTTCCAGCCGAAAAAATTGCTGTTGATCTGGAGCATATTCATTTTCGTTTTCTTCAGCATTTCCGATTCCAAGCTGCCGTCGTATATCCTGCCGATCTTCCCGGCGCTGGCGCTGTTGATTGCCTGCCATCTGGACAACGCCAGCAACAAGTCGGTACAAGCCTCGGCGTGGCTGTTGCTGGTGCCGGGTGTCGCCGGCCTGGCTTTGGCGTCAAAAATCCCGACGCTGGCCAAGGACGCTTACTCGCTGCCATTAATGCAAGCCCACGTGCCTTGGGTTTTCGCCGCTTCCGCAGTCGCCTTCATCGGCGCCATCGCCGCACTGCTGCTGGTACGCCGGCAACGGGAATGGGCCATCGTCGCCCTCGCTGCCAGCGGTTTCATCGGTGGCCAACTGTTGATGTACGGCCATGATCCACAAGGACGTTATTCCGCCGGGATCGATCTGGTACCTGCCATCAATGCTGAAATGACACCGCAAACCACACTTTACGTAGTAGGCAAATACGAGCAGGCGCTGCCGTTCTACCTGCGCCGCACCATGACAATGGTGCAGCATATGGATGAACTGGAGTTCGGCATCGGCCAGCAACCGGATTTGTGGATTCCGACTATTGACGCCTTCGCCACCAAATGGACCGCCGATCATGTAGCCGGCAAGAAGGATATCGCCATCATCCGCCCGGAAAACTATCGTGAACTGGAACAACGCGGCGTACCGATGCGTGTCATCGGCCAGGATCCGCGCCGGGTGGTGGTGACCAATCAGGGGATTCCTGTTGCGGCAGCTCCGGCGGCGGCCGCTTCTGCTCCCACCTCTGCTCCCACCTCTGCTCCCGCGACTGAGCCGGCGCCAACGGAGTCCCCGGCCGCTTCCGCACCTGCCTCGCCTTACTAACCAGCGACAGACATGAATCTAACCACATTTGCCTTTATCTTCGCCGGCGTCTGCCTCAACGCGGCGGCGCAACTCTTGCTGAAAGCCGGCACCAACGCTGTCGGCGTCATCAGCCTGACGCCGCAAAACTGGTTTGCCACCGGCATCAAGCTGGCAACCCAGTTGCCGATTCTCGCCGGCCTGACCTGCTACGTCATCTCGGTGGTGGTCTGGATCATCGGCCTGTCGCGGGTTGACGTCACCATCGCCTATCCCATGCTGTCGCTGGGCTATATCATCAGCGCCATAGGCGCCTGGTATTTCCTGGGCGAAGTGGTATCGGCGCAGCGGCTGATGGCAATCGGCGTCATTATTGTCGGCGTGGTTATGCTGACCCGCAGTTAAACTTATATAGATACATAAGCTGTCGATTGTTTCGTCGCTGATTTCGGCACTATTTCGGCACTATTTCCGCCAAACCCACATCGGATTTCACAACCAATATGAGCCAACAACCATTCCTGCCGTTTGCCAAACCCACCATCGACGAAGCCACGATCGCAGCGGTCGGCGATGTCTTGCGTTCCGGCTGGATAACCAGCGGCCCCAAGGTGCAGGCATTCGAAGCGCAGCTGTCCGAGTATTTTGGCGGCCGTCCGGTGCGCACCTTCAATTCCGGCACCTGCACCATGGAAATCGCCTTGCGCATCGCCGGCATCGGTGCTGGCGATGAAGTCATCACCACACCGATTTCCTGGGTTGCCACGGCCAACGTGATCATTGAAACCGGCGCCACGCCGGTGTTCGCCGACATCGACCCGGTCACCCGCAATATCGACCTGGCCCAGGTCGAAGCCGCCATCACCCCGCGCACCAAGGCCATCATTCCAGTCTACCTGTCGGGTCTGCCGGTCGATATGGATCGTCTGTACGCGCTGGCAAAAAAACATAATCTGCGTGTGGTGGAAGATGCCGCGCAAGCGTTGGGTTCGACCTGGAACGGCAAGCGCATCGGCGCTCTCGGTGATTTTGTCTCGTTCAGTTTCCAGGCCAACAAGAACATCACCTCATCCGAAGGCGGCTGCCTGGTGCTGAACAATGCCGAAGAAGCACGCCTCGCAGAAAAATATCGCTTGCAAGGCGTCACCCGTAGCGGCTTCGACGGTCTCGATGTCGATGTCCTGGGCGGCAAATTCAACATGACCGACGTTGCGGCAGCCATCGGCCTCGGCCAGTTTGCCCATATCGAAGCAATTACTGCCCATCGGCGCGAACTGGCACAGTACTATTTCACCTGTTTCGGCAGCGATTTTGAAGCGAAGCACGGTGCTCAGCTGCCGGTCGCCGATTTCGACAACAGCAACTGGCACATGTTTCAGCTGGTGCTGCCGGAGCGCAAGGACGGCAAGCCGGCGCGCGCCACCTTCATGGAGCAGATGCAGGAGCGCGGCATCGGCATCGGCTACCACTATCCCGCGATCCACCTGCTTAGCATGTATCGCGCCCGCGGCTTCAAGGATGGCATGTTCCCGGTCGCGGAAAAGGTCGGTCGCCTGATCGTCTCGCTGCCAATGTTTAATGTGATGACGAAGAACGATGTCGAACGTGCAGTTTCGGCGGTAAAATCCGTGCTTCAACAGAACAAATAAAAGCTTGATGAAACCAGAACTTTCCGTCGTCATCCCGGTATACAACGAGGAATCGGGCCTCGCCAAACTGTTCGAGCGTCTCTACCCGGCGCTTGACGCACTTGGCATCAGCTATGAAATCCTGTACGTCAACGACGGCAGCCGCGACAAATCGGCGGCAATACTGGCCGAGCAATTCCGCTTGCGCCCGGACGTTACCAGGGTGGTCCTGTTCAACGGCAATTTCGGCCAGCACATGGCGATACTGGCTGGCTTTGAGGCCACGCGAGGCGACATTGTCGTGACGCTCGACGCCGACCTGCAAAATCCGCCGGAAGAAATCGGCAACCTGGTTGCCAAAATGCGGGAAGGCTACGATTACGTCGGCTCGATCCGCCGCAAACGCCAGGATTCAGCCTGGCGCACGATTGCCTCCAAGGCCATGAACGTGCTGCGCGAAAATATCACCGGCATCAAGATGACGGATCAGGGCAACATGCTGCGCGCCTATGGCCGCAACGTGGTCGACCTGATCAATCAATGCAAGGAAGTCAACACCTTCGTACCGGCGCTGGCTTACACCTTCGCTCGCAAGGAGACCGAAATCGTGGTCGAGCACGAGGAGCGCTCGGCCGGCGAATCGAAGTACTCGCTGTATAGCCTGATCCGCCTGAATTTCGATCTGGTGACAGGTTTTTCGATTGTGCCATTGCAGCTGTTTTCGCTGATCGGGATTATCCTGTCGTTTGCTTCCGGGGCGCTGTTTGCCATTCTGGTGGCGCGTCGTTTCCTGTTCGGCGCCGAGGTGCAAGGGGTGTTCACGCTGTTTGCGTTTGCCTTCTTCCTGATGGGCATGATCCTGTTCGGCATCGGCCTGGTCGGCGAGTATGTCGGCCGTATTTATCAGCAAGTGCGGGCGCGGCCGCGTTATGTGGTGCAGGCCATGCTGGAACAATCCTCAGCCGAGGATAAAGAGACATCATGAGAGCAGTCGTTTTCGCCTATCACAATGTCGGTGTGCGCTGCCTGAAAGTCTTGCTGGCGCGCGGCGTCGACATCGCGCTGGTGGTTACCCACGAGGACAATCCGCAGGAAACCATCTGGTTCGAGTCAGTCTCCGCTTTGTGCAAGCAACACGGCATTCCAGCGATCGCCCCGAGCAATCCTGCCGCGCCTGAGTTGCTGGCCCAGGTTGCCGCCTTGCAGCCGGATTTCATCTTCAGCTTCTATTACCGCCATATGCTGCCGGTCGCCTTGCTGGCGCTGGCCAAGCACGGTGCTTACAATATGCATGGCTCCCTGCTGCCGAAATATCGCGGCCGGGTGCCCATCAATTGGGCGGTCTTGCATGGCGAAACCGAAACCGGCGCCACGTTGCATGAAATGGCCGCCAAGCCCGACGCCGGCGCTATCGTAGCGCAAACCTCGGTGCCGATTCTGCCCGACGACACCGCCTACGAAGTATTCGGCAAAGTCGTGGTTGCGGCCGAACAGACGTTGTGGAATGTGCTGCCGGCCATGCTGGCAGGGAAAATCCCCAGGTTGCCGAACGACCTGTCGCAAGGCAGTTATTTCGGCGGACGCAAGCCGGAAGATGGCAAAATCGACTGGAATCTGCCTGCGCATGAAGTCTACAACCTGTATCGCGCAGTCGCGCCGCCCTATCCCGGCGCATGGACTATTGTCAAAGAGCGCACTTTTATTATCAGAAAAGCACAACTATCGGCCAAACTGATCGAAAATCTGCCCGCAAATTTGCCTCGGGGCTTGGCGGTAGTGGATAATCGCGTTGTTGGCGTTTGCGGCGATGGCCGGGCGCTGTTGATTAACGAATTGCTGGCGGATGGTCAGACCGTTACGCCGGAAGCATTACAAAACCTTTTATGAAACCGGCTGCATGATTCTGCGGGCAAGGCTGAGGTTACCAAAAGTACCTTATTGTGTACCTTACTGATTCCCCTGCCCGCCAAGAGCTGCAGCGTTTGAAATTCCGCCCCGCGGAATGCCAATCCAACAAAAATAGATCACTATGAAAAAAGTCCTCATCCTCGGCGTCAATGGTTTCATCGGCCACCACCTGTCCAAGCGTATCCTGGAAACCACCGACTGGCACGTCTACGGCATGGACATGATGACCGATCGCATCCGCGATCTGCTGGACAACGATGCCTATAAGTCGCGCATGCATTTCTTCGAGGGCGACATCACCATCAACAAGGAATGGGTTGAGTACCACGTCAAGAAGTGCGATGTGATCCTGCCGCTGGTGGCGATCGCCACGCCGTCGACTTACGTCAAGCAGCCGCTGCGCGTATTCGAACTGGACTTTGAAGCCAACCTGCCTATCGTGCGTTCGGCTGCCAAGTACGGCAAGCATCTGGTATTCCCGTCGACTTCGGAAGTGTATGGCATGTGCCACGACGAAGAATTCGATCCGGAACAATCCGAACTGATCTGCGGCCCGATCAACAAGCCGCGCTGGATCTACTCCTGCGCCAAGCAATTGATGGATCGCGTGATCTGGGGCTACGGCATGGAAGAAGGCTTGAACTTCACGCTGTTCCGTCCGTTCAACTGGATCGGCGCCGGCCTCGATTCGATCCATACACCGAAGGAGGGCAGCTCACGCGTAGTGACCCAGTTCTTCGGCCATATCGTGCGCGGCGAGAATATCTCCCTGGTCGATGGCGGCCAGCAAAAACGTGCCTTCACTTACATCGATGACGGCATCGACGCCCTGATCAAGATCATCGCCAACAAGGACGGCATTGCCAGCGGCAAGATCTACAACATCGGCAATCCGGTCAACAACTATTCGATCCGCGACCTGGCCGACATGATGTTGAAACTGGCTACCGAATATCCTGAATACGCCGACTCGGCGAAGAAGGTCAAGCTGATCGAGACCACGTCCGCTGCGTATTACGGCAAAGGTTATCAAGACGTGCAAAATCGCGTGCCGAAAATCACCAACACATGCGACGAACTGAACTGGCAGCCGACTACTACCATGGCTGACACCTTGCGTAATATTTTCGATGCGTACCGCGGCCAGGTGGCCGAAGCTCGCGCCTTGATGGACTAAACAAACTTGCCCCTTCTCACCTTAAAAATCGACGCCGACACCTATCGCGGCACACGTGAAGGGGTACCGAATCTGGTGCGCCTGTTGAGCAAATACCAGGCTCGCGCCACTTTTCTGTTTTCGCTCGGGTACGACCATACCGGCTGGGCATTGAAACAAGTGTTTCGCCCCGGCTTTTTCCAAAAGGTGTCGCGCACTTCGGTGGTTGAACATTACGGCCTCAAGACCCTGATGTACGGCGTGCTGCTTCCGGCTCCGGATATCGGAAAGACTTGTGCAAGCCATATGCAGGCGGTACGCGACGCCGGTTTCGAGTGCGGCGTCCACACTTGGGATCACCGCGTGTGGCAAGACCATGTGCGGCAGCGCGGCGCCGACTGGACCAGCCAGCAAATGCAACGTTCGTTCGATCGCTTCACGCAGATTTTCAGCCAGCCGCCGAAAACCCATGGCGCCGCCGGCTGGCAAATGAATCCCTACGCTTTCGAGCAGCTGGAAAAATTCGACATTGCCTATTCCTCCGATGGCCGCGCCATGCTGAACGATGATGGCGCCTTGGCCGACGCCGCGGCCGGACCGCATCGCTTGCAGGTGAATGGCAAGATGCTGGCATGCATACAACTGCCAACTACCTTGCCGACGCTGGATGAATTATTGGGCCGGAGTTTCAACGGCGTTGAGCTGACGCCGGCAAATATCGCAGCCCATATCCTGGCCCTGACCGCAACGCCGCGCGATCATGTATTTACTCTGCATGCAGAGCTTGAAGGCCAAAAACTCGCCCCCATATTTGAACAATTGCTGCAGGGCTGGCAGGCGCAGGGCTATGATCTGGTCGCGATGGAAGATTATTATCGACACGTCAAAGACCTGGAATTGCCCACTGTCCCGCTGACATGGGCGGAGTTGCCGGGACGATCGGGTGAGATGATCATGCAGGCACAGGCAAGCAATAGCTGATCAGTACAAGGCGCACAAGGCCCAAGACCCTGATTGGCGACCGATTCATCATAATCTAGTGAACAGGACAATACAGTGGCCGACAATTCCTATCCATCCATCATCAACATGACGGTGCCCGACTTCTCTGCGGCCATGACCGGCGGGCAGACATTCCAGTTGTCGAACTACCACGGTCAAAAAATAGTGTTGTATTTTTATCCCAAGGATAATACGCCCGGCTGCACCACCGAGGCCATCCAGTTCCGCGAACTGTACGCAGAATTTCAGCGCAACAACACCCTGATCTTCGGCGTCAGCCGCGACAGCATTCGCTCTCACGAAGGTTTCAAGGGTAAATTGGGACTGCCGTTCGACCTGATTACCGATCCCGACGAAACCCTGTGCGCCATGTTCAATGTCATGAAAATGAAAAATATGTACGGCAAGCAAGTGCGCGGCATCGAGCGCAGCACGTTTGTGATTGACGCCGCCGGCACATTGGTGAAAGAATGGCGTGGAGTGAAGGTGCCATCGCATGTTGATGAAGTATTGGAGTTTGTAAGTCATTGAATTCAAAAAAATTATTTCTGGAAGCCGTTTGCGGACAAGGCCTGAGGGCCTTCCCAAACGGCTTTTTTACTTTTTAATTTGTAGATTCCTATCCAAGCCCGTTATTCATTGATGTTTTCTACCTATATTTTTGTAGTTGGTGCCGTTGCTTCACCCGTTTGGTCCGGTTCGTGTTATCACCAAAGCGAACACTTTTTTCATCTTTAAAGCGAGGTTCTGATGCCCTTACCAAAATTACCGACCAAACCCGCTGCTTTACTGTCCGTTCAAGATTATCCGAAAGCGGAAGCCGGCAAAGCCGTCAAACCACGTATCGCCGTTGTTGAACCGATTACCCGTAACAAAGAAGTTGCTCCGCAAGCCCGTGGCAAAACTGTAGAAAACCGTAAAACCGGCAAGGCCCCCGCGGAAAATTCGCGTGCTGTTGCCGACAAACCCACGAAACCGGCTGAAGGCCACCTCCGCCCGAAGTCGATGACCAGCCGCGCTGCCGACAAAACCGGCGTGACCAAATTGTTCGTGCTGGACACCAACGTCCTGATGCACGATCCAACGTCCCTGTTCCGTTTTGAAGAACATGACATCTACCTGCCGATGGTGACGCTGGAGGAACTCGACAACCATAAGAAAGGCATGTCGGAAGTTGCACGTAACGCGCGCCAGGTATCCCGTTCGCTGGATGCGCTGGTGGGCGATGTGGTCGACGATCAGATCGACCATGGTATCCCTTTGTCGAAGCTCGGCAACAAGGATGCCAAGGGCCGCCTGTTCTTCCAGACCAAGCTGCAAAATGCCGACCTGCCTGAAGGTTTGCCGGTTGGTAAAGCCGATAACCAGATTCTCGGCGTAGTGCGTGGACTGGAAGCCGAGTCGCCTGGCCGTGCAGTGGTGCTGGTGTCGAAAGACATCAACATGCGCATCAAGGCACGGGCGATGGGGTTGCCGGCGGAAGATTATTTCAACGACCATGTGCTGGAAGATACCGATCTGCTGTATTCGGGCATTCAGCAACTGCCGGACGATTTCTGGATCAAGCACGGCAAGGGCATCGAATCCTGGCAGGAAAACAAGCATGGCACCGGCTATACCTACTATCGCCTGAGCGGACCGCTGGTGCCGTCATTGCTGGTCAATCAGTTCGTCTTCATTGAACCGAAAAACGGCGAACCTGCGTTCTACGGACAAGTCACCCAGATCAACGGCAAGACGGCAGTACTGCAAACCTTGCGCGATTACGGCCATGCCAAGAACAGTGTGTGGGGCGTCACCGCGCGCAACCGTGAGCAGAATTTTGCGTTGAACCTGCTGATGAATCCGGATTGCGATTTCGTCACCTTGCTCGGCCAGGCCGGCACCGGCAAAACCTTGCTGGCGCTGGCAGCGGGGCTGGCCCAGGTGCTGGAAACCAAGACTTACAACGAAATCATCGTGACCCGCGTCACGGTGCCGGTCGGTGAGGATATCGGTTTCCTGCCAGGTACCGAAGAAGAGAAGATGGGGCCGTGGATGGGCGCCTTCGACGACAATCTGGAGGTGCTCAACAAATCCGATTCTGATGCCGGCGAATGGGGTCGTGCCGCCACCCAGGATCTGATTCGTTCACGCATCAAGATCAAGTCGCTCAACTTCATGCGCGGCCGTACTTTCGTCAACAAGTTCCTGATCATCGACGAAGCGCAAAACCTGACGCCGAAGCAAATCAAAACGCTGGTCACACGTGCCGGTCCAGGCACCAAGATCATCTGCCTCGGCAATATAGCCCAGATCGATACGCCTTACCTGACTGAGGGCTCGAGCGGCCTGACGTACGTTGTCGATCGCTTCAAGGGCTGGTCGCATAGCGGCCATGTGACGCTGGCGCGCGGTGAACGCTCGCGTCTGGCGGATCATGCCAGCGATGTGTTGTAAGAAATGTTGTAAGAGCAACTAACAGCTAGCGCAGCGATGCGCTGGCCGGATGGCTGAACGGGTGCAATTCAATTTCGGTTGAATTGCACCCGTTTTTATTTGATGATGTGATATTCCGTCATCTTCCGTGACGAAGCCAGCCAATGAGCACGCCATGAAACTCGCCATGAAGTTCGCCATTCTGTCCGATATCCATGCCAACATCTGGGCGCTGGAAGCCGTTCTGGCCGACATCAAGAAGCAAGGGGTGGACTTGATCGTCAACGCCGGCGACATCCTGTCCGGGCCGCTGGAACCGGCGGCGACCGCGGACTTATTGATGCCGTTGCAATTGCCAACCATCCGCGGCAACCACGAGCGTCAGTTGCTTGCCTGCGAACAGCAAACCGGCCATCCCAGCGATCAGTTCGCATTTGAACACACGACGCAGGCGCAGCGCGACTGGATCAAAGGATTGCCAGGCACACTGGTTATCTCCGACGACGTTTTCATGTGCCACGGCACGCCGGCCAGCGATTTGATCTACTTCCTTGAACAGGTCGACCAGCATGGCTGCCGCATGGCCGCCGCTGCCGATATCGAGGCCCGCGCTGCCGGCATCACGCATAACCTGATCATTTGCGGACATACGCACAAGCCACGCGCCTACGCGATCTCCGGCGAACGCCTGGTGGTCAATCCCGGCAGTGTCGGCTTGCAAGCTTATGACGACGACCAGCCCTACTTCCACGCCATCGAGAACGGCAGCCCGCATGCCCGTTATGCCATTTGCGAAAAAAACGCTCATGGCTGGCATGTCAGGCATTTGAATATCAGCTACGACCATCACAAGGCCGCCGCCACGGCGCTAAAGAATGGCAGGAGCGACTGGGCGACATGGCTGTCGACAGGACGAATCTAAACCGGAATACAAGCCGGAATCTGAGCAAAAATCCAAGCAAAAAAAACGGCGCATCGAACTCGATGCGCCGCAACCTTAAGACACTGCTAGAACTCAGAATGCCACAGGACGCCACTTAAGCAAACGTTTTTCCAGCGTCGTCAGCAAGTAATCCGCGGCCAAAGCCACCACTGCCAACACAATCATCGCTGCAAACACGCCGCTGGCGTTGAAAGCGCCTTGTGCTGTTGATATCAACAAACCGATACCTTGCTTGGAGCCGAGGAATTCACCCACCACCGCGCCCACCAGAGCAAAACCGAAACTGACGTGCAGACTCGCCAGGATCCAGCTCAATGCGGAAGGAATCACCACCGACATCGTGACCTGGCGCGGCGATGCGCCGAGGATCTGAGCATTGGCAATCATGTAACGGTCTGCTTCACGCACACCTTGGAAAGCATTGCCGAACACCACGAAGAACACCATCACCACCGCCAGCGCAACTTTGGAGGCCATCCCCAGACCCAGCGCGATGACGAAAATCGAGCCCAGCACCACCCGTGGAATCGAATTGGCAACCTGGATATAGATACTGAAGACATCGGATAACAATTTATTACGGCCCAGCAAAATGCCGCAAATAACGCCGGCCACAGAACCGATCAGGAAGCCCAGCACGGTTTCTTCCAGGGTTACCAGCACCTGGGTCCACAACGGACCTTGCGAGGTACCTTCCATGATCCAGTCATGGATTTGCACCACGATCAGCGACGGTTGCGAAAAGAAGAATGGATCGATCCAGTGCAATCTTGCCGCCAGCTCCCAGCCGCCTAGCGTAAAAATCAGGATGCCGAGACGCAGTGACATCACCAGCCAATGACGTTGCTTGATTTTTCGTTGCGCCTCTTGTTCGACGGTGGCCAGGCTGGCAGCGCTGAGCTTGTCGATTGCTTGTACTTGAGTCATGATAATTGCCTTTTTGCTTCTGCCCGGGTTGATATTAATATTGATATCGATATCTACCCAGGCAACGGTATGTAAATGGATAAAGCCAAGGATCAGCTGATGTGCACTTCTTCGCGCAGATCGGCCCAGATCTTGCGCGAGATATCGATGAAGCGCTGTTCATAGCGCACTTCCGACATCACCCGTGGGCGCGGCAGATCGATCTCGTAAACACTCTTCAAGGTCGCAGGACGCGCGGTCAAGACATAAACCTTGTCCGCCAGCGCAATCGCCTCTTCCAGATCATGAGTGACGAATACCACCGAGCCGGCTTGCGATGACCACAACTGCAGCAACTCGTCTTGCATCAGGGTGCGGGTCTGCATGTCCAGCGCGCTGAAAGGTTCGTCCATCAACAAGATCTCAGGGCTGTTGATAAACGTCTGCGCCAGGGCCACGCGCTTACGCATGCCGCCGGACAATTGATGCGGGTAGTGATTAGCGAACTTGTCGAGACCGACACGGCGTATCCATTCTTCGGCCAAGGCATAAGCGGCGTCTTTCGGCTTGCCGCGGAACAGCGGTCCGGCTGCTACGTTGTGCAGCACGCTGCGCCAAGGGAACACCGCATCGTTCTGGAATACAAAACCAATCCGCGGATCGATACCGCTGACCGGTTCGCCCATGATGCGCACTTCGCCCACGGTCGGCTTGAGCAACCCGGTGATCATGCTCAGCGTCGTCGATTTGCCGCAGCCGGTCGGCCCCACGATAGCGACGAACTCGCCGCGCGCCACGCTCATGGTGAAATCACGCAGCGCTATCGTAGCCTTGCCGTCAGGGGAGATGAAGCGGCACGAAACGTTACGTAATTCGATCGCGGGGGTATCCCGCAAAACTTGAGGCGCCGGCGACGACGCCGCAGTTTCCGCGTATGTTGCTTGGTTCATTTGGAGTTCCTGGTTATGCGTTGTTTTGCCTATCGTAGCCACACCGAAGTATCCGGTTGGCGCGAGTTTCGTCACCAGAGCCGCTACGCGACTCCGGTCCACTCACTTGATTGTTACTAAGCTCTTGGTTGTTAAGCTTGTGCAGTACCGGTCTTACTTGGCCTGGCTGACAAACTCGTTGGTATAGGTTTTAGCAAGATCGATATGCTTGCCTTTGACGTTCGGATTGAAACCAGACAGAACCGACAATACTGTTTCCGGGCCGCCGGCCGGCATTTTGCCGTCCGGTGAAAACATCGGCAGGGAATTCTGCAGGGCCTGCACATACATGGCCTTGTCATTGCCGTAGTAATCCTTCGGCATCTTGTCCGCGATTTCGGCAGCGCTATGGGTATTGATGAATTTGAGCGTCTTGACGAAGGCGCGCGCCAGCTTGGCGGCTTCGACCTTATGCGTATTCAGCCATGGCCGTTGAACGTACAGGCTGGATGCAGGATACAAACCGCCCAGCGCCTTGACCGTGCCTTCGACCGAACGCATGTCGACCAGAACCTTTGCTTCGCCGGTCTTCAACAACTGCGAAATGGTCGGCTCGGTAGTCATCCCGGCGTCGATACGCCCCTGTTTGACCGCTACGATGAAAGTATTGTCGGCGCCCACAGGCAATACCGAGTATTGGCTGGAAGTAATGCCATGTTTCGCAGCCAGATACTGTGTCAGGAAGTTGGTCGATGAACCGAGTCCGGTCACGCCCAACGTCTTTCCTTTGACGTCTGCCATGCTCTTGATGGTATCGGCGGATTTAGTCGCCACCATTTCGGCTTCGCCAGGAACCTGGCCGAAAACCACGATCGCGGTGACTTCCTTGCCCTTGCTTTGCAAGTCGATGGAATGGTCGTAAAAGCCGACTACTGCCTGAACTGCGCCAGCCAGCAACTCATTCTCGGCATCCACGCCAGCCGGTTGCGATTGCAGCTCGACGTCCAGTCCCTCTTCTTTGAAATACCCCAGTTGCTCAGTGAGCTTGGCCGGCAGGTAGATCATCTTGGTGATGCCGCCGACCATGATAGTGATTTTTCCCGAATCGGCTGCCATTGCCTGGCTTGCGCCAACCACACCGGCAGCGACGAGCAAAGCGGAAATCAGTGATCCACGGATGAGGGTATGCATTGTGTTGTCTCCATTTATTTTTGGGATAATGACCGGATACATCTGGCGGGATGCCTTTGTTCCAATCTTGAGCGTATTCTAGAGTGCGCTAACTTTCATCCAGCTTTCCAAATTCGCGTTATTTCATTTAAATTTCATGTAATTTAGCTTGCAGTGCAACATAACCAATTTACCCTGTTTCCATGAAATTACTCCTGATCGAAGACAATCCGCCGCTTGCGCTGTGGCTCAGCAAGATACTCAAGGAAGACAAGTTTACCCTTGATGTCGCCACCGATGGCGAAGCCGCCGACCGCCTGCTGCAAAGCGAAAACTACGATGTGGTCTTGCTTGACCTGCAGCTGCCGAAAATGAGCGGCAAGAGCGTCTTGCGCCGCCTGCGCGAGCGGCATAACAACGTGCCGGTCATGATTCTCACCGCCAGCGGCTCGATAGACGAGAAAGTCGACTGCCTCGGGGCCGGTGCCGACGACTACCTGGTCAAGCCGTTCGAGGTACGCGAACTGGTGGCCCGGATCAAGGCTCTGATCCGCCGTCAAACGCCCGGCAAGACAGCGGAAATGCATTGCGCCGACCTGCACTATGACAGCAACACGCGGCAGTTTTCGATTGCCGGCCAGGTGCTGGCGCTACCCGGACGCGAACACGACGTACTCGAAATCCTGATGCTGAAACAAGGCAAGACCGTCTCCAAGACCGCCTTGATGGACGGCGTATTCGGACTCGATGACGAACCCAGCGCCGACGCGATTGAAATCTATATCCACCGTCTACGCAAGAAACTGGAACACTGCCAGGCCGCCATCATGACCTTGCGCGGACTCGGTTATTTACTGAAGCAGAAAGACATCACTTGATTATCAGCCTGCGCCTGCGCTTACTGTTGTGGTTGCTGATTCCGCTGACCTTGTTTGTCGCCATCAGTGCCGCGCTGTCGTATCGCAGCGCGCGTCAGACCGCGGATCTGGTTCAAGACCATGCGTTGCTGGCGTCGGCACAGGTGATTGCCGGCGAGATCCAATGGCTGGACGGCGTGCCGCATGCCAGCATACCGCCGGCGGCACTGGAATTGCTGGTCTCGCCGGAACAGGACCAGGTGTATTACCAGGTGATTACCGACCAGGACAGCTTGCTGGCCGGCCGCCCCGATTTTCCGCAGGCGCTGCGCTTTCCGCTGAGCGCGCCGACATTCAGCACGATCGACTACCATGGCCAGATGCTGCGCGTGGTCAGCCAGGTACGCACACTGTACAACGCAGGCCAGCTGCACAAGATTGCGGTCCTGGTGGGCCAGACGACCCGCGCCCATGACCAGATGCTGGCGGACCTGTGGCGCCCTTCCCTGCACCGTCAGATCGCCATGTTGTTATTGGCAGCGATACTGGTGGTGCTTGGCCTGAGCATGGAGCTGCGGCCGTTGATGCACCTGAAAGATCAACTGGCTTCGCGCGACTCGACTTCGGTGTCGCCGATCAGGCCTGGCCAGCTGCAACTGGAACTGCGGCCTATCGTCGAAGCCATCAACCAGACCATCCAGCGCCTGAACACACAGGTATCGGCACAAAAGCGTTTCATCACGGACGCCGCCCACCAATTGCGCACGCCGCTGACCTTGCTCGATTCGCAGATCCAGTTTGCCCGGCGCCTGAGCGATGAAGACCGGCGCAGCGAAGTGCTGCAAGCGATGCAGGAAAGCAGCCGCAACATGACCGAGCTGACCAACAAGTTGCTGCTGTTGTCGCAGGCGGAAGCATCCAATACCACGGCCTTCCTCCGGCAACCGGTTGATTTGATGGCGGTCTCGGCAGCTGTTCTGGAAGAGATCGTCGACCTGGCTCAGCGCAAGAATATCGACCTTGGACTTGAGACAAAAATAGAGCAGGCATGGGTGATGGGAAACGAAGCCTTGTTCACCGCCATGATGATGAACCTGGTCGATAACGCCATCCGCTACACACCCGTCAACGGCAAGGTCACCGTCGCCATCGCAGCGAGTCATGAGCAAGTCGACATCACCGTGAGCGACAACGGCCCGGGCATTCCGGCCGAAGTGCGCAGCCGCGTGTTCGAGCGGTTTTTCCGTAATGCGGCGCCGGGTCAGGATGGCACCGGCCTCGGCCTCGCCATCGTCAAGGAAATTGTGATTGCAGCACAAGGCACGGTGACGTTGGCCGCCGGCGAGCAGCAGCGCGGCCTGGTCGTCTTGGTGCAATTACCCGCCATTGCAAGCGGCCCGGATGAGGAAGCCGCCGGCAAGATCTGAACAATAGTTCTAGAGTGTCATCAGCAAGGAATTTTATTTTGCAGTATATTCTTGCCTAGGCAATGAATATTCGATGCACATTAGTGCATTAAAGCAAGTACCAAGCTGAAAATAAGTTGAAGACATCGTGAGCAATCCACCACCACTATTCACTCTGGACACCTATCAGATTGAAGAAAGCATAGGCTATCTGTTGGCGCGTTCGCGCGCCATGCTGGTCAAAAGCTCTGATGAATCCCTGGCGCAATACGGGATAACCCATGCACAAGGCGCTATTCTTTTGATGTTATCAACGGGAAAGTACTCAACCGCAGCCGATCTGGCGCGTGAGACATATACCGATGCTGCCTCTACCAAGCGCATGATCGACCGCCTGGTAGCGCGCGATCTGATCAAGCGTGAGCCATGTGCGCACGACAGGCGTTTGATGAAATTGCATCTGACTGCAGATGGCGTGGCGTTGTCGAAATTGATGCCGCAGGCATTTTGCGGCGTACTGAACAAACATTTTTCAGAATTCAGCGCGGAAGAAATCGGCTTTTTGAAATCGATGTTAAGGCGTTTGTTGGCAAGCAATGTTTCCAATGCCCCGCCAGAAAAAACACATTGACTATGCAAGATTAATTTATTCAATATTACTTTTAAACAAGCAGCCTTCGTGTGGTTATCCGTAGTTATTCGCAATCTTCGTAGTCACTCTGTCTTTGGCCGCTAAATCAAACCGTCACACCAATACCGACATGAACTCTCATCCATCTCCAGCCCGACGCAGCCTGCCGAAACTCGGCACCCAGCGCCTTGCCATCAGCGCCGCCGCTCTACTGCTGGCGGCTTGCGCCAATTTCAGCGGCATCCATAGTACTACCCACTCCAACAATCCGGACGACTATGCATCGACATCGTCCTTGCCTGGACAAGGCGGCATGTGGCCGGCTAGTTCCTGGGTCAGCAGCATTGGCGGCAGCCAGCTGCAGCAATTGGTCGATGAAGCGCTGGCAGGCAATCCAAATCTGCAAGCTGCCGCCGCCCGGATAGCCGCATCGCGCGCCATGGTGGAAGCGGCTGGCGCAACCGGCAAACCGCAGGTCGGCGCCAGTCTGTCGGTAACCCGCCAGCGTTTCACCGAGAACAGCATCTACCCGCCTCCATTCGGCGGCATGTATGTAACGGACTATGAAACCGCGCTGAATTTTTCTTACGAACTGGATTTCTGGGGCAAGCACAGCGCACAGTTGAATTCCGCGATATCGCAAAGCAAAGCTGCAGAAGCTGAACATTACGCAGCACGCCTGGCGCTGACCGCTGGCATCTCGAAAGCGTGGCTGCAACTGGGCCGCCAGTATGCGCAACTGGACCTGACCAATCAGCAGCTGGCATTGCGCGACAAGCTGGACAAACTGACGCAGCAACGCTTCGCCGCCGGTCTCGATACGCAAACCGATAATCAACAAAGCCGGCAACAAGTGGCTAACTTGCGTGCAGAACAGTCGCAATGGCAGGAAGCGATCGCGCTGACTCGCAATCAGATCGCGGCGTTGATGGGGCAAGGGCCCGATCGCGGCTTGAAAATCCCGGTGCCGACATTGCCCGCGGATAGCAGCATTGCCCTGCCTGACCAGTTGCCTTTGGGCCTGCTGGGACGGCGCCCCGATGTGGTCGCCGCGCGCTGGCAAGTCGAAGCCGCGCAAAGCGATATTAAGGTTGCCAAGACCGAGTTCTATCCGAACGTCAACCTGTCTGCCATGGCAGGCTTTTCCAGCCTCGGCTTTTCGCAGTTTCTGACTCAGGGCAGCAAGGTAGTCGGCATCGGTCCGGCGATCCATCTGCCGATCTTTGAAGGCGGCGCATTGCGCGCCCAGCTCAAGGGCCGGGTCGCAGCTTATGACGGCGCGGTGGCAACTTATAACCAGGCGCTGAATGACGCTTTCCACGAAGTGGCGGATAGCGTGCAATCGCTGCGTGCAGCTGAAATCCAGGACAAGAGTCAACAGGCGGCAGTCGATGCAGCCGAACGCGGCGTGAAACTGGCAGAGCAACGGCAACAGGTCGGCACCGGCAACATGCTGCAAGTGGTGAGCACCCAGATTGGCTGGCTGGCGCAACGTAAAACTGAACTTGACGTGCGCGCCCGCAGAGCCGATCTGCGCGTCAACCTGATCAGGTCGCTGGGTGGCGGCTTTGATGCTGCGGCCGAGGGGCTTAATCCTGCAGAAGCTAATGCAAGCACCGCCAGCCCTCAGGCAAGCACGGCTAACTGATAGCTGCTCACTGACAACTGCTAACTGATTCACCAAATAAACCGTTCACTTATTGCGAAACCCGCATCATGACAACACCAAATCAAACTCCGCAAGAACCAACCGCAGCTGCAGCCGCCGCTGCGCCGGCACCTGTCGCCGCCAACGGCAAACGCCGCACCCTGCTGATCGGCGTCACTATCGCGCTTATCATTATCCTGATCGCCTATGGCATCTGGTGGTTCATCTATGCCCGCCACTACGAAGGCACCGACGACGCTTATGTCGGCGGCAACGTGGTCCAGCTCACGCCGCAGGTTGGTGGTACCGTATTGGCCATCAATGCCGACGATACCGAATTGGTGCAGGCCGGCAAACCGCTGGTGGAACTGGACCAGGCCGACGCCAAGGTAGCGTTGGCTTCAGCCGAAGCCCAACTGGCGCAAACCGTACGCCAGGTGCGTACGCTGTTTGTCAACAACAACGCCTTGGCTTCCAATGTCACCGCCCGCACTTCGGAACTGGAACGGGCGCGCTCGGACCTGGCGCGCCGTTCGCAACTGATCAGCACCGGCGCCGTCTCCAAGGAAGAACTGGAGCACGCTAAAGTAGCCGTACAAGGAGCCGAAGCCGCGCTGCAAGCCACCCGCGAGCAACTGGCGTCGAACAAGGTATTGACTGATCGCACCACGGTCGACCAACATCCGAATGTGCTTAACGCCGCTGCCCAGGTACGCAATGCTTATATCAACCTGGCCCGCACCACGTTGCTGGCGCCGACCACCGGTTATGTCGCCAAGCGTTCGGTGCAGGTTGGCCAGCGCGTTGCCGCCGGCACACCGCTGCTGTCGATCGTGCCGCTGAACGCGCTGTGGGTTGACGCCAACTTCAAGGAAGTGCAGATCACCAATATGCGGATCGGCCAGCCGGTAACCTTGAAATCCGACTTGTATGGCTCCAAGATCGAGTACCACGGCAAGGTGGTCGGCTTGGCGGCCGGCACCGGCTCGGCTTTCGCGCTGCTGCCGGCACAAAACGCCAGCGGTAACTGGATCAAGATCGTGCAGCGGATTCCAGTGCGTATTTCGCTGGATCCGAAAGACCTGGAAACTCATCCGCTGCGTATCGGCGTATCGATGGATGTCACTGTCGATGTGGCACAGACCGAAGGCACTTCGCTGACCGCAGGCACCGCGCGCACTGCGCCAGCCTACACCACCGACGTCTTCGACAAGAGCGGGCAAGAAGCTGATGCACGCATCGCCAGCATTATCGCCGCAAATCATTAAAAATCACTAAGCTTCTGCCGGATGCCGTCGTCGCGACGGCATCCGCTACGCGAACCCTTACCGGAATGCCTTCATGAGTTCCCCAAAACCGGCGACGCCAGCGCGGCCGCCATCGCAACCACTGCCGCCGCTAACCGGCGGCAAGCTAGTCATGGGTACGGTAGCACTCTCGCTAGCCGTGTTCATGAACGTACTCGATTCGTCGATTGCGAACGTTTCCATCCCGGCCATCTCCGGCGACCTGGGCGTATCGCCGCAACAAGGTACCTGGGTCATCACGTCGTTTGCGGTCGCCAACGCGATCTCGGTGCCGCTGACCGGCTGGCTGACCCAGCGCTTCGGCCAGGTCCGCCTGTTTATCACATCGATCATCCTGTTCGTGCTGTCGTCCATCCTGTGCGGACTGGCTCCCAGCATGGAAGTGCTGATTGCGGCGCGGGTGCTGCAAGGCGCGGTCGCGGGACCGATGATTCCTTTGTCGCAATCGTTGCTACTGTCTAGCTACACTCCCTCCAAGAGCGGCATGGCCCTGGCGTTCTGGGGCATGACTACACTGGTGGCGCCGGTCATGGGGCCGCTTCTGGGCGGCTGGATTTCGGACAATTACACCTGGCCATGGATTTTCTATATCAATATCCCGGTGGGCGTGTTTGCCGCCTGGGCCACCTGGTCGATCTACCATAAGCGCGAGTCGGTGACATACAAGCTGCCGATCGATAAAATCGGCCTTGGCTTGCTGGTGATCTGGGTCGGCTCGCTGCAGATCATGCTGGACAAGGGCAAGGAGCTCGACTGGTTCAATTCCTCGACCATTGTGATATTGGGCGCGATCGCGCTGGTTGCGTTTATCTATTTCGTCATCTGGGAGCTGGGCGACGATCATCCGGTCGTCGACCTGACCCTGTTCAAAAGCCGTAACTTCAGCGGCGGCGTGATTGCAATCTCGGTCGGCTACGGGCTGATGTTCGGCGGCCTGGTGATCCTGCCGCTGTGGCTGCAAACCACGCTTGGCTATACGGCAACGCTGGCGGGTGAAGTGATGGCGCCGGTCGGGATCTTTGCCATCATCCTGTCGCCATTCATCGGCAAGATCCTGCCCAAGGTCGATGCCCGCTGGGTTGCCAGTACCGCGTTCCTGGTCTTTGCGATAGTGTTTTACATGCGCTCGCAATTCACCGAAAACGTCGACACGTTCACCTTGATGATTCCTACCGTCATCCAGGGCGCTGCGATGGCCATGTTCTTTATCCCGCTGACCTCGATCATCTTGTCGGGCCAGCCACCGGAAAAAATCCCGTCGGCGGCCGGCTTGTCCAATTTCGTGCGGATCATGTTCGGCGGCATGGGCACTTCGATCACCAGTACCTTGTGGGACCGGCGCACATCGCTGCATCACTCGCAACTGACCGAATTCACCGGCCCGCATAGCCCGGCATTTAACGACGCGGTAAATAACCTGACTGCCCAAGGCATGCCGGAACCGGCCGCCTGGGCCACTATCGAGCGCCTGATTACAGTGAAGGCCGCCACTCAGGGCGCCACCGATATTTTCTGGATCTCGGCGGTATTGTTCTTGATACTGATTGCACTGGTATGGCTGACCAAGCCTTCACGCTCCAGCGTTCCGGTCGACGCAGGCGGCGCGCACTAGGATTGAATACGGGCGATCAGGCTGCAGCAATTCTCATGTTGTTCTAATCATTGCTGCGGCCGCTCCTGCAACACATCATTTGCACCGATCAACTGGTTACCAAGCAATTCGAATTTAAGCGGTTCATCGGCCAGCAGCGTTTTTTTGAGCACTACCCGGCGCCAATCGGCGTCGACGGTGGCATCCCTGAAAAACACCGCTATTCCGATAAACATGGTGTCCCCCTGCATCGGCTGCGACAAGCTGGCAGCGCCGCCAGGACCGATGACCACGGCATGCGAATCCAGCAAATCCTGCGCCAGCACGGTCTTGTCGTTTTTCAACAAATCGCTATAGGTCGCCGTGTCAAATGCTTCGCGGTCCTTAAGCTGATAGACACGCGCCACCACTGACAACGATTTTTCCTTTTCATCCGGATTCAGCGCGTCGCGGGCTTTGAAATCAACGTTGAGCACTTTGACCTGCCTGAAGAAGACCGCACTGGCGGCGTTGGCAGTCGCGTCGGACACTGTCTGCCAAGCTCCGCAACCGGACAACATCAAACTGGACAATACGATAATGAGCGAAGTGAAACGCATGAAATTCCTCTGACTTATGCTGCCAGGCCAGAATAGCGGCCCAGCGAAATGGTGACGATCCGATCGCTCGCCGGCTTTAACAAAGTAGACCAGGCCAGGCGTGGCCGCGCCGCGGGACTGCCATCCGTCGCAGCTGCTACCTTACCCAGCGCCAGTTGCGGCACGGTCATGGATGACACCTCCATTCTTAATTCGGCATCTACCTTGTAGCCAAGATAAACGCGTAACAGCTTCAGCATGTCGTGATGTAACCTGGCATCGGGCAAAACGTCATTGGCTTGCGCTGCATCGGCAGGACGGATCGTGACTTGCACCGTTTGCGTCCGGTCCAGTACGCCGCGGCCGAGTACATGGCCATCGGCCAAGCCACGTGGCGCGGCGCCGCTGACGGCCTTGCTGCCCAAACCTTGCGGTTGTTCCAGGCGGACCCAGACCGGGTGAAACTCTTTTACCGTTACACCTGCGCCCGGTAACAGCTGGCGAATCACACCGGCCAGGCCGTCGGCGGTGCGCGTACGTTGCGTCAGCAAACCGAGCAAGGCCAGCAACCGCGCCGGCGACAAGCCTTGCTTGTGTTCCGCATTGCCTATCCCAAAGCCTGCCAGGCATAGCAGATAGCCCGACATTTCATCTTCGCCGCCGGGCCTGAAGCCGACCGGATAGCGGTACTTGCGCCAGCTGCGATAAAACAGCGTGGCGATCCGGTGGTTGAACATATCCAGAAACGCCGCCACCGCCTCGCTGCCTTCGCGCCGCAGCACGATATCTTCGATGAAGTGATGCGGGATGGCGGCGTTGACGCCATATAAGCCGAGGAAGGTGGTGCGCACCGATGGCGGCGCAATTGGCCGCTCATCGTCGAACTCGACTTGCGCCATTTCGGTGCTGGGGAAGCCGACTTTAGGCAAGGGCCGGAATCGCACCGGCTCAGACTCCGGCGTATCCTGGCGGCCGAGCAGCGGCTGCTGCGGCGCATGCAACTCTAGCAGCTGGCATAGCTGGAAAAAATTCATCTGCGGCGCACGTCCCAGCAGCTCGCGCATGAAAGGAGACAGCGCCGCGACGGCAAACGGATGCTGCCGGGTGAGGCCTTCGCTGATGATCATAGCGGCGCCGCCTCGCTCTTGCTAGCCGGCCAGGCGATGCGCTGCCCGGATGGCAAACTGACCAGCACCAGCTGGGTAAACAGATTCATGTCGGCATACAAAGCGAAGAAACGCTGGAGTAGCTCACCGAACAGGTACAGATCCCCTTCCCCGGAAAACGCGTGACTATCGAGCGTGACCTCGATTTGCACGCCACGTTCCAGGGCGCCGCCGCTGATCTGGCGCACGGCCTTGTGTGTCACTTGCTGGATACCGGCCAGACGGCGGCGATTCAATTCATCGTCAGTCCAGTCGTACAATGCCAGCGCCCCGCGCAACACTTCGGCATCCATCAATGAAAGGAAATTCGGCGCCAGGTGCGATAATACACGCCACTGGAAACGGTCGCTGGTTGGTGGATACAGAGGGAGTGTCGGCGCCGCCAGATTACGCACGGCGCTGACGTTGGGGACACTGCCGGTCAACATATTGATACCGGCCTCACGCAAGCCTTTACGCGGCAGCATGCCGTTGGTGCCGGTCACCTGCAGGGATAAGGCTTCTTCCGGCAGGTCTTCCATGGTTTCCCACGAATGGCCACCGAGAATCACCCAGGTATCGTACAGTCCCTTGACACCCTGCCGCACCCGCGTATGAAAAAACCGTTCCGGTGCTTCGTGGCGCAACATGCCGCCGCGATGGCGGAAGGTCGAAAACGGAACATAGGTATAGCGCTCGCCGGTCATGTGATCCAAAGCGGCCACCGACTCCACCGAATAAGTCTCCACATGCCTGCCGTGATGCAGTACCGGCAACACACGATATTCCGTCTCGTGATGGTTGATACGGATCGGTTCGGCATCGAGTTTGAACAGGTTGATGATAGGAGTGCAGAACAGGCGCACGTTGTCGGCTGAGAATCGCAGGTCGACTGGATAGGCTTTATCCAGCACTGCTTCGATTTCGACATATTCACAGCCCTTCGGCAGCTGTGTCAGGTCGATGCCGAACAGGTCGACGAACAGGAACTTCTCGGGGAACGTGAAATATTCGAGCATTAACTGATAACCGCCAAACGCGTTATCCGCTTTCGGCCACAGGCGGTCTTCGGCCGAGAAACCAGCCGCCGCAAAGCGCCCTCCTGGCAATGGCTGCAAGGCGCCGTCGCGCACGCCGGGAATGCCGATCCGGATGTCGCTGACCTGCCGGGTCAAGGCCAGATGCAGCGCCGAAGCTACCGGCCGATCAGCACTAAGATACAGCCGCAGCGACGGCGTCGCCATCTCGTCGAGACGGGCGTCCGCAGCAATCGCAAAACGCAGCCGGATAGCCGAACGACCGTCATGCAAGGTCGTCGCACCCGCCTCGCTCAAGGTAATCGGCAGCAGTTGCACCGGTTGCGTGGTGCGATAGGTGCATTGCGTGGCTTCCGGACCGATGGCGTCCGAACGTACCTCGATCCCGGGCGGCACCTGTTCCAGCTTTTGCAAGGTGGCCAGCTTGGGGCGTATTTCCAGAATCGACAGCGACGGAATCATCCGCAGGTAATGCGGCCATAGCAGGCTCACCAATCCTTCAGTCAACTCGGGTAATTCGTCATCTAGCTTTTGCCGCAAGCGCGCAGTAAGAAACGCAAAACCTTCGAACAAACGCTCGACGTACGGGTCGCGATCGCCGACCCGGTCCAGGTTCAGCAACCGGGCCCGGTCCGGGTGCGCTTCGGAGAATTCCTTGCCGGCTTCGCGCAGATAGCGCATTTCGGCTTCGTAGTAGCGCAGGATGTCGTCGTTCATGTTATCCACATTAAATAATTCCCAGCGCTTGCGCCGGGTCGAGCACAGTCAGCTCAGCCTGCAATTGGTCGACGCGCCGCGCCAATGACGGTTTATCGGCATCCTTGCGATTGGCGTTTTGTTTCAGTACCCGCAGCAAGTGATGTTTGACCTCGAATACCAAGGCTGGCTCCCAGCGCGCCAGATGCAGGCTCAGTGCCAGGCTGTCGAGCTGGATCAGCAGATGCAAGGCGGTCTCCTGCTTGCCGGCGTGATCGGCCAGACGCGCCATCAGCCAGCGCTGCAGGAATTGCTGGCGCTCGGATTGCATACATGAGTGCGGCAGGCTTTGCAGCCAGCCGAATGCGGCTTCCAGGCCTTCGCCGGCCAATACGTCGCGTGCCTGTGCTTCCATTTCCTGCCAGTGACCGGCGTCGCTTGCCGCACCATCGCCGGACAAGGCCAACGGCGCCAGCGCCTCCCCGGCCTCCAGATCGCGTACTACTGCGTGGCGTGCGATCCAGTTGAGCGTGGTGTCGTCGGCAAACGGCGTGCCATCGTTAAAGGCCAGCCGCTCGATCCCGCTCAGCCGTTCCAGCATCAGCGCGAAATCGGTGCGCAGCAAGTCGCCCCAGCCGGTGTAAGGCAGTCCGGCGTGCTCCAACGCCGTGTGTTGAAAATATTGCAGATCGAACCACAGATGATTAGCCCCTTCAGTGAAGGCGCCTTCCACCCGTTCGAGTAATTCATGCCATTGTTTTTGCAGCACCAGTCGCTTGAAATGCTGCCGTAACTCGGCGCGCGGTGCCTGCAAACGGGTACGCATCTGCTGATCAGACGGCGGCAGATCATGCACCGTATCCCAACGTACGCAGCGGATCAGGCGCGTCGACGACAGGTAGCCGCGCTCCTGATTCCTGAGAAATTGCGCCATTACCCGCGCCTGTTCCAGCAAGTCTCGGCTGGAACCGACTGCCGCTGCCGCCTGAGATGCGATTGGACCAGCTAGCGCAGCACCAGTTGTTGCGGCTGGCGCAGTCGGCAGCGTCACCTCGCCCGGTTCAAACCTGGATACCAGAGGCTGCAGATTGGGCCGCGCAGCTTCAGGCCATAGCGCGGTGCGGGTCACCAGCAAGTTCAGCCCTGCCATGGCCCGTTCCAGATCGACCGGCGCAAAATCTTCGTAGCGGGACAATTGATCGAGCAAGCGTGAATTGGCGAGCCATTCCAATGCCCCTTTACGTGCTTCGGGGCGAATCGGCAGCAATGCATCGCCAAAGCGGTCAACCAGAGCCGCCGTCAATTCGATGCCGTCGGCAAAACCGGCACTACCGTCCAGCCGCAGCCGGGCGAAGGTGTAATAAGCGGCCAACCGCAGATCCTTGCCGACCTCTTTGAACAATTGCTCGCAGGAGCGCGCTATCAGGCGGTCATCGACATTGGACAACTTGGTCACTTCGTCCTTAATGGCAAAAAATGCATCTTCGTAGCCAGGATCGCGGCCGACACCGCTGCCATTCTCCGCAGGCAAAGCTTGTAGCCAATCCTGCCAGGCACTCATGCGCTCTCTGAGCAGTTCGTCCGGATTGCGACTGCCAAACAGCTTGGTCAAAAAAGTGGAGAACAAAATGAATCCTTTACCTTGAAAAATGGAGTGCCATGGACATCTTCGGAGCACGCTTTGTTGCCTTATGTCGTTGCACATGCAGACGAGCACATTCCGGACACCAGCAATCTTTAGCGGAGCGCGGCCGAGCGGACCAGACATGGCCGTCTTCGCAGCGCCATTGCAATTTGGTCAGGTTGTTGCGGTACATCCGCGAAAGACAAACACCGCCATGTTGCCGCGCAATCGCTTGCATCGCGGCGATGCCGAGGCGCTGATTATCGTCAGCACATTGACTGCACCAGGTGCCAACTCTCAACTCGTTGTATTTCACGCTGAAGGTATGACCGTGCGCGCAACGGCATTGCATGCGACGGATACCATCCGTGTCTGGCATTTGCAACAGACAACGCCCGTTCCAGGCACGCGCTATCCTTTTTGCGTACGCCAATATCTTGCGATCCATGACGGCTGCGGTGACACGTAACCCGGTTAAATCAGGGGTCTCCTGCAACACCTCAAGTACCGTTGCAGGCGCATAGCTGGCATAGGCCGCTTTTTTCTTCGGCGTTGACAACGCTGCGACCCGGCGACAAGCCGGGCACCACTCTCCTCGTTCTATTTCCCTGAAAGGACGACGAAACAGATGTCCTTCACCGCAACGGAAATCCAATTTTTCCAACGTATTGCTGTAGCTACTTGACAGACACACGCCGCCTCGACTGGCACTGTATTGCTGAATCTTTTTCAACCCGTGCCGCCTGGCCTCGTGAAAACACTGCGCGCACCAGCCACCGTTGCGCAATTTATGCAGCGGCTTTTTGAAGCGATGCCCGGCATGACAAGTGAACTCAAGTGGCGTATGCGCACCAACATAGAGCGCAGAAATACACGTGCCCCGCCATGCACGGGCAACCCGTTTTGCGTAGGTGAGTGCGGCACCGCAACCGGCAGCCGTCAACGTCCTGGGCAACACCAACGGCTGGGCTAATTCCTGTTTAACCTTTTCTGGTATTTCCAATACAGTGCGGGAAAGGGATTTCTTTACCATGCTCGTTTTCACTCTGCTCACAGGGATGCTTTTCGTTTACCGGCCACGGGAGCAGGTGATACACCTTCGTTTGCGCCCTCTTTAGTTACGATCTTGCCCCCTTGGCCAGAAGCAAAAATCTGCTGCGGCAAGACAAAATTGCGCAACGCCAGCACATCAAGCGGACCGCCGCCAGCTTCGCTGCGCAACAGCATGCGCAGCGCCACACCGTCGCTGCCGCCGGCTTGCCAGGTCAGCAAATACTGGGCGCCGTCGACTTGCGTGACTTCAGCATGACTCAATAGACGGATCAAGCCAAAGCGGCCATCGGCATTGAGTTCAGAACGCAGGCCGCCGTTCTCGGTACGCCATTCCAGCCGGGAGTCCCCGGTCACGGCTTCACCGGGCCAGATCATCGGATGCCATTCCTCACGCTGGTTGAAATAGTGCAGGCTCTGGGCGCCGCTCTTCAACCGCATGTCGGTCACGCCACCGGTGGCGACCGGCTTCAACTCGAAGCGTACCTTGGCATCACCCTCAGGGAACAAGCGGTTACTGATGCGCGTCAAGCGATTGAGGCCTTCAATGAAATTCGGGTCCAGCCGCAATGCATTACCACCCGCCCCTTGGGTCGGTACCCATTGATCGCCTTGCCGTTCCAACATGCCGGCCAACTGGGTCGCGACGAATTGCGGAATCAGCCCGCCTTCGGCGCGTAAAAAACGTGCCAATTCCGGCAGCGATGCGTCGTTGTCGGCATCAACGAACGGATAGCGGCCGCTAAAGGCACTGTGCCACGCAGACACAATGGCACTACGCCAGGTAGCGTTGAGACTGGCGGCAGCCGGGCGCAGTACCACGCCCCAGGTCTGCTCCAGTGGCCGCTCAAATACGGCGCGGCCGAAACCGCTCCATTGCTCTCCCACGCTGGCGCCGACGCGGCTGGCATAGTCGCGGCTGTCGGTAATATCGGATGTCTTGCCTTGCAAGATCGATTGGGCGGTAGTGCGCGACATAGCATCAGGATCGCTGGACATCATGATTTGCTGGAGTTTCAGGCGCACCGCGGTGACCCGTTCCAGGTAACGCACCAAACTCATGTCGGTGCGGTGGCCCATAGCCGCGTTGGCGCTTGTGCTGCCGGCAGCGGCGCCGTTGCTGCTGCTCAGGCGCAGCAACGGTCCAAAAGCCGCAGCAAGCGGTGCGTCGTCGGCATTGAAGAGTGTCGCTTTGGACGGATCCGGATCCGTGCTACTCACCAGCTGCTTTGCTTTATTGACAAGGTTGTCCGACAGCGATTGCGATACAGTCCCGGCGCCGGCCTGGTAGGCAATCGCCTTGAACAACGCCGACAACGGCGAGCGCTGGGCGTCTGCCAGCAATGTCAACTGGTCGATGGTGCCGGATAAGGTACTGTCGTTTTGCCATTGCACGCTGTTGAGAAAAATTTCCCAGGCGCGCGCATAGTCGGCGAAATAACGGTGGCGCAAGGCTTCCTTCAACTCGCTGCCGGTAGCCTGCGTCTGGTCCGCGGCCGCACTGTCGGAGAGTACCCAGTCGTGATCGACATTGCGTTGCTTGTCAGCGTCATCGATGGCTTTGGAGATGCGCTCATCCCAGGCCGCCCGGGTAAATATGCCAGGCACCGTGGCGCTGGTGCTAAACAGGCCGCGGCTGCTGTTATTGCCCAACAGCGTCTGCAACGACACCGGCTGGTATTTGCTGCTGTTCTCATCAAGAATCGACTGATACTGGACATCGGTTGAATGCTGTAGTCCGATCACTGCAATCAGGGACTGCCGCGCCGATCCTGCCAATACGGCATCAGGCGCGATCGCCCAATCCTCATGGGCCGCCAGGTGATTGGCATGGAAAGTAATCAGGCGCTGCCTCAGATCGTGCCAGCCGCCCGCACTCAGAATCGATTGCGACGCCATGGCCGGCTGGCCGCTGGCTAGCCAATGCGGGATCAGAAAAGCCGGCTCGGTACGCTGCGGGTGCGCCAACATCAGATAGGCCTTCAGCTCGGCATAGGCCACCTTGACTTGCGCTTCACCGCCGTCGGCCAACTCCTGGTCGGACATGCCATTACGCTGCTGCAAGTTGGCTTCGAGCTGGTGTTGCAGCGGTGCGGTGAGGGTGCGTTGGCTTGCCGCCTGGTAGTGCGGCCATAGTGCGTTGAGCAATGGCATACTGTGATTCAAGCCGAAACGGGTGTACCACGGTGTGCCTTCCCGCTGTCGCACCTCCAATGTATCGATCTGCTTTTGCAGGGCGTCAAGATCCATCGCGGCGATCACCGGCCTTTGTATGCCTTGCAGGCGGGTGACGACTTCGCTGGCATCGGCTATCGATGTCCGATTGGATGCACCGGATATCAGGCTGCCGGCTATCCATAGGCCGAGCAATACTGTGACACCCCAGGCAGCGGTGGCGGATAGCGAGAAGCCGACGCTGCGACCTCGCACCTGGCGGCTGTGTGCAGCGATGGCTTGCCAGTGGATTTCTTGCCAGGGTGATGGGGACGAGAGAACAGCACTTTCCGTCTCTACCGCGATCATAGTCGGCTTGAACAGCGGTGCGAACAATACGCCATGCACGGCACTGCTACGTGCCCTGGATTTTGCAAGACGGGCGATCAGATCAGTCAGTGCGGTACGTTGCGTATTGACCATCCGCGACAATTGCACCAGATAAGGTTGCTGCAGCTGTTGCGCCAGGTGGCTGACGCCGCGTTCGGCCAAGCGGTGGCTAAGCGCACTCAGATCTGTATCGAGTGCATGCAAATCGTTGCCATGGCCCGACCAGGTGCAGCCGATGACTTCCGCAACATCGGGTTCCGCGCTGCTCACTTCGCTGGCGTTGAGCACATAGCTCGGTGCGGCCCAGCCAAGGGCGCGGCTTTGCAGATGTAATTGGTGTGTCAGCAAGTTACGATCAACAGTGATTCCGCCTTTATCGTCGCTGCGGATAACCGCCACCACGGCATCCACCGGCCGCCGCCGGCGGATACGGGCGATCTGCCTGAGCCAATCGATATCCGGAATATCGCCGGCATCATCCGTACTGCCGCGTTTACCGCCATAGAGCAGTACTGCGTGCGGTGTGATCGCCCAGCCATTGCGGCGCAGGGTTGGCGCAAGCTGGTCGATGGCCGTCGGCTCGCCGCACAATAGCAGCCAGCGGTCGCGGTAACGCCAGCGCCAGCCGTGTGTTTCTTGCAGGTGTTCCTTCAATGCGGCGATACGTTGCTTTAATGGATCAATTTCCGATAAATTTCCTTCTCCATCAACTGCTTTTGGCATTATTTTCGAACGCTCACGTAACCACCCTTTCAATCGCCGTGCCGCGGTCGCCGGCCTTGTGGCCAATCCCAAACTGCAGGCTGCGAAGAACACTATAAATACTACGCAAAGCGCAACGATCCAACCCGCACGTTGTTCGGGCGAGTGCAGGCCAAGTCTGTCGCCTTCGAACCAGATCAATACCCCTGGCATGACAACAAACACCGCAGCACATGCGATGTCAATCCAAAATTTTATGAGCATGGTTAAGGCGTAGTTAGCGCTTCATGGTGAAACAGTATTTGGCAACCAGACGGTCGGCGACGCTTTCGTATCCGATCAGATTTCCCAGGAACATTGCACGATAACGGCGTCATCCGATCGTCATACGTCAACAAAAGAATCACGCTGCGATGCGATCAGGCGAGGACTCGGCTCGCATTTGCATACGCACAAATCATCGCTAAGCGCACTCTGGCGGCCGTCGGGGCCAGTCATCGAATGACCTGGTCCGACACAGACAATCCGGCCCATCGTTTTACAGGCAGGACACCATACCGGAGCACCTTCATAGGCCTGTTCACGATTACCGATGGCATCCAATGGATCACCAACAGCCACCGTACCGTCCTTGGTAGTACGCTCACCTTTAACGATATCGAAACGTTTTGCCATTTTTTATTCCTCCCATCTACATCCACAACGCATCAACTGCGCACCAACCAACAAGAGGAAATGGCAAGCACATCTTCCATATGGATCAATATTTATCTCGTGCTATTTTTTTGCGACGCTGCAACAACAGGCAAGTTGCAGATTGTCCTGCTCGCCATGCGCCATGAGTTGCACGCCGGACTCTGCCTTTAGCGCCGCAACTGCGCAGGCTAGCCCAAGCCACGGCGCCGCACTCCCTGCTTTTCCAATACTATTGTCCAGATCGTTAAATGGCACCTGCACTTCGGCTTTCAGCATGCTGGCTGTCAACAAACCGGACCTGTCAACATCCATACCAGCTTGCCAAACGCGTGCGACCTCGGCCAGGTTGGATTTCCCCCATTTCAATGCATATTCAAGCACGTGAGCTATTGCATCGAACCTGCCCTGCATAGGACGATGAATCTGAGCGATGACAGGCAACCGGTGCTGCTTAGCCAACGCTACCGGCACAAGAAGTAACGCCACGCCTGCTTCTGCGCCGCCAGCAGGCGGTACTTTCTTCAACAGGTTGTTCAATTGGACAAAGACCAACAGTCGTACCTCCTGGCCTTCAGGCTCGTTGGCCGTATCAAGCCAAGTGTCAAGCATCATCAGGTCGGTAGTCACGGCCGCTTTGATCGTTACCGAGTCCGGCAATTTGTGCTCTCTCCAGCAACGCTGCCATTTTTCAGGAGCATCAACGGGAATCGCTGAACCACATAAATTCAGATGAACCGTCAGCCGCAATGAGGAAGGTAGAGCACGAATCGTATCGGCCACATCGGACAACAACTGATTGAATAACCACTCCGTCAGCGGTGCTTGTCGTTCCTCATCGTTAGCAGGTTTGACCTTCTGCTCCTTGATCAACGGCGCCAACCATCGCGCCTTCATCGGTGCAGCGTCAGGTGCCGGTGGTAACTGGGTTTCAAGACTGAGGGTTTCCGATAGCAGTTGATCAACGTCATTCTCCTTCTTATCAGTCGAATACCGATAAGCCGAAGCCAGCACACCAAGCGGACGGCTCGCGATGTCAAAAATCCGCATAGCGTGTTGCTCGCTAAGATTATTATCGTCAATCGCGTCTTGGCGATGGCCCAAATAAACACTGTAGCGGCGTAGCACCACTAAGGCAGCTGTACCGATCGGAAAGAGGGCCAGGTAGAACCAAAATCTAGGTGTCTGTGTCGATCTCCCTGCTGGCCACAACATCAGGACGGCAACAATACCCACCAGCATCAGGACAAAGAATACGATTGCCCAAACGAAGCGGGATGGCGATTCGTTTGGCACTTCCTTAAGCGGTCGCAGCAGTGAAAAATCAACAGTCATAGTCAACCCGTTCAAAATCCGTTAGGTCTAGGGCGCAACGTACGCGATACCACGTCCCACAGCGCCAAGGCTTCACTGTTGTTCAGGGAGGCCTTTTCGAGCGAATATTCCTGGATTAAATGATTCGGCCAAGCAGTCCTCATCTTTAACTCGACAAATGGTTCTAATTCGCTGCTCGCTCTTGAGTTTGCTTCCAGAGTAAATACATTGCCGAGTGTTCTCAGCGGCGTAGTACCTGCCAGTAACCACTCTTCTGCTTTCATATCCTGCAATTCCACAACACCTTTACTTACTGTCCTGCCGCCCGGTGTTGTTTTCAGTGCATCAGCGATCTGGTCGCCGCGTTGCAAAAGTGTGCTTGTGTCGTGCGAGTTCGTACTGGTATTCAACCCAAACGCGACATCCTGATTACCGAGGAGTGCAAACTGATTGCCAATTTCTTCGTTATCGCCAGCTTTACCCGGCCAGAATCCCCCCAGGAAACATACCCCTGGTTCAGTTGGAACATCATCGTCAGCGCGGCCACGAACTGTGTCGAGTAATTCAAATATCAGTCGCGTTTTTTGTGGGACGTTGTTGCCTATCACTTGTGAAGTCGGGTCGTCTTTGTAAGTCGACGTAGTCACATCAGAAGCCTTAATTTTCAAATGAATGCGATAACCTTTGTCCCATTTGTACCCTTCAATGATGCGACTGATATTCCCGGAGTATGTATCCTTCAAATGAATAAAATACCGTGTTCCCGGCCCCCATGCCGGACCGTTTGCGAACAGAAACTGATAGCCATCTTGATGCCTGGTAGCTTTCAACTCAGCTTCGCGCGCTGTTACTTCGTACAGGTACTCTTCCTGCGTCATTGCCTTGGCTTCGAAATTTACGCCCTGTATCTTCGCGCTCCCGGTTATCGATACATTGGCTGGCATATCAATCATGTAGCGCCCCACACACTGCGATTTCAGATTACTGGTCAGTTCGGTCACGGTTTGTTTCTCCTGTTCGCTGAGCGGGACGTTGCGCTGTTCACATGCGGCAAGGGTGAGTGTCAAACAGGCGAGCAAACCTGCCATGATCTGCCTCATATTTTTAGCAATATGTATTCACGGATGCGGAAAAGAACAATCGACGCCATAGCCAACCTTCTTTCAAAAGCCGTTTGGTCGCGGACGCAACGTGCGCGTTATCACATCCCACAAAGCCAAGGCTTCGCTGCTGTTCAAGGACGCTTTTTCGAGCGAATATTCCTGCAGTAAATGATTGGGTGATGCTGTGTGCATAGTCAACCAAATATAAGGCTCTTGTTCGGCGCTGGCTCGTGCATTAGCCTCTAAAGAAAATAAATTACCCAGGGTATGAAGATCAGTAGTCCCAGCCAGCAACCATTCTTCCGCTTTCATATTTTGCAGTTCCACAATACCTTTGCGCATCGTCCTGCCGTTTGGATCTGCTTTTAGTTCCGCATTGATGTCGTTGCCACGTTGCAAAAGTGTATTGGGTTCGTGCCCGTTGGTATTGCTTTGTAAATCAAACGCGACATCCTGATTGCCGTCGAGAACAAACTGGCTATTGATCTTTTCGTCATCCCCCGCTTTGCCCGGCCAGAATCCTCCCAGAAAACATACTCCTGGTTCAGTTGGAACATCATCGTCAGCGCGGCCACGAACTGTGTCGAGTAATTCAAATATCAGACGCGTTTTTTGTGGGACGTTGTTGCCTATCACTTGTGAAGTCGGGTCGTCTTTGTAAGTCGACGTAGTCACATCAGAAGCCTTAATTTTCAAATGAATGCGATAACCTTTGTCCCATTTGTACCCTTCAATGATGCGACTGATATTCCCGGAGTATGTATCCTTCAAATGAATAAAATACCGTGTTCCCGGCCCCCATGCCGGACCGTTTGCGAACAGAAACTGATAGCCATCTTGATGCCTGGTAGCTTTCAACTCAGCTTCGCGCGCTGTTACTTCGTACAGGTACTCTTCCTGCGTCATTGCCTTGGCTTCGAAATCTACGCCCTGTATCTTCGCGCTCCCGGTTATCGATACATTGGCTGGCATATCAATCATGTAGCGCCCCACACACTGCGATTTCAGATTACTGGTCAGTTCGGTCACGGTTTGTTTCTCCTGTTCGGTGAGCGGAATGTTGCGCTGTTCACATGCAGCAAGGGTGAGTGTCAAACAGGCGAATAAGCTTGCGATTGATTGTTTTATCACTAACAATCCTTGTATTCCAATGTGGTGCCCTTCACGTTCTGGGCTATCTTTGTGATCGCCCACAGTGCAAAAAGGCGTTGCGGCAAAAGTTTATAAGCGCCTTCATGCTCCACACCTGGATAAGGTACGCAGGCTTTCATCCGTTGTTGTGATGCGCGCCCCGAGCGTATCGGTACCGTGCCGTCACCGTCCTCGCCAGCATCTCTCACGCTAAATCCTGTCGCCATAGGCGTACCGCCACTGCGCTGCAGTAAGCGCTGTTCACCGGTGCCGTTGTCGCTTAGTACTTGTCCTTGCTGCATATGGTCAATCGCCGCAGCTGTACCCAGCCATCGGGTCGCGCTGGAAAGTTTTCGCTCCCAGACAACGTCACCCCATGCTTTGTGCTTCGCATCATTGCCATAGAAAGCGTAGGTGTGCTGGTGATATTGATTGGCGATTTTCATATGGAATTTTTTTACATCTTCATCAATGATGCTGACATAAGCCGCCCAATCTTGATCAAGAATTTTCTTGCCCTTATCTAAAGGATTGATTAATTTTTCATCAACCAATCCCCACCATTGGCCGCGCTGTTTGTAAATTTGGCGGTAAGGATCATCAGTAGTCGGCAACTCCACCACACGGTCACCGTCGACAATCTTGAGCCAGTTCTTCCCATATTCCGCGCTGGGCAGCAACTGCAGCGGCCCCGGCGACTGGGAAAAAACCGGCGTCACTGTTCCCGCATTCGGGCCGATGACGATGCCGGCGCCTCCCTCGGTACCTGCCTTTACCCGTTTGTACGCAGTGCCTGCACCCGTTGTCGGCATCACGCCATGGACAATGCCCAAGACTTTGTCTCGTTTGCCGCCATCCAGCACCTCTGAATAGTGGCGCGCCACCAGCCCCCCCATTGAATGGGTGACGATAATGACTTTATCGCAGCGATAACCGAATTTATCCCGATAATAGGCCGTGATTTTGTCGATTCTATCGGACAGAGTTTGGGCCGAGTCGGCGTTCGATTGCAGCCAGTTGTAACCGACCGCATGCACCGGAAACTGATATTTGCAGGACAGCGACCATTCTTCTTTGGTCAACAGATCCACACCGGGTGCATCGGCAACCAATTGTTTCATCAGGCTGGCGCGCAAGCCGCGACGTCCGTAATCCGTGCCAGGAGTAAAGACATCGTTCAAGGCATTTTCCAGCCAGACTAGCCATGTACCGTAGCTCATGTAGGAAACCTCTCCCCAACCGCGGCGTCGCAGCTCAGCTTCAGTTTGAACTGTACCGATTGGAATCTTGCCACCGGCATACACGGCCGTATTTTGGGGATCGAGCTTTTGTTTGCGCTTTCCCGGACCCGCAACAATCCAATCTTTCGCAGCTCCTACTGGACTATTAACTAGCCACACTGGTCTATTGTCAGAACCCTTCAAATTAGTCCCCATCACCCCCGGCACAAAGATCACAGGGATAACCCGGTCGGGCACCATATAGCACATGGCGGTGCTGTCGTCCGGGGGGGAGCCGATAGAGGTGTAATGGACTGATCCATCCTCGGCGATGACAGGAGGAATGATGCGGTTGATTGTGGCCATGCTGAATTGCTCCGGTTCTTATGCACGATTACAAGATGAGGGATTGGACGACACTATGTTTTGCATCCGTTCAATGGCGGATTACTCAGGATCAATACGTAACCGCACCGCCTCGGTAAAGAGCATTTTCTGCAGTCCTGTTCTACCTTCCCCGTCAGTTGCTCCGCAAATCACACTGCCATCATCGCGGACGATGGAAAATGTCCGATTGCGAACTGGGCTACTGTCGTGCGGCCATGCCATAGTGAACTCTTCGTCAAGCGGCGCATGCTTCCAACTGTTCATAGTTTCCGCCAGCGAACTCGGTCCCTGGCGCCGGAACGACGCAGACTTAACGACCCGATCACCACGCGTACCGTCTTCAATACCGGTCGCCGACATCCTGAAATACGATCCGCCGCACTTGAGCAAGAGTTCTTCCTTGGCCTCAATCGTGACGCGGCCATTGACGCTGGTTATGGTCATATTCTTGTTCGACAGGAGACTCATGTCGTCGCTCTGCGCTTGAATTTCAACTTTTCCCTTGCCTGCGAATAGCTTCATCCCGAGTTTCTGGGCAAAAAGAGACACGGCCTCTCCAGCCGACACGGTGAATTTCTTCAGCACGCCGATATCGGCATTTCCTCTCGCACTGGCAATCAAATTGCCTTGCGCAGCGAGTTGCAAGTGTTGACCACTGGTGAAAGCCATGCCAGCAGGGGCACTTGCCAGCAGAACCGCCTGTTGCAATTGATCCAGCCGGCTCTCCAGCAATTGCTTCTGTTTGTCTATTTCAGCGATATGGACTTGCGCAACCCGCGCGGCCTCCGATAAAGACTGCATCAAAGTCAGCGCCTCATCGAGTTGGATTTTAGCTTCCGACATATCCAGCTGTTGGCCGTTGGCCTTTGGTTGTGCATCGGCGGACAAGAATAATCCCTTGCCGCCACGGACACTCGCATGCAAATCGGTGCGGATTTCCAGGCCTTCGCCACGTTTTTTCCTCTTGGAATCAACCAGATGTCCAAGATTCAATTGGCTCTTGCCGTATTCGGTGGCCAGCTTGACGTGCTCTTCGCCGTCCCAATCTTCCAGCCGTAGCTTGTTGTTGCTTTGCGTCCGGATTTCATTCCTGCTCATCCAGCGTTTCTGATTGGTGATCAGATCGCTGTTCTGGCTGTCATGCATTGCATGGGAAATGTACGGCCGATCCGGATCCCCATCGTGAAACCCCACGGCAACCTCGGTACCGTCCAATAACGGAAAATGGAAACCCGTCTGCCGGCTTCCCGCAAAAGGCTTCGCCAGCCGCATCCAGCAACTGTTCAGACCAGCCGTCCGTGGATCACGATCAAAGTCGAACTGCACCATGTAATCGCCATCCTGGTTCATGTAGGCGTACGGGTAACGGTTCGGGGTGGCGATGCGGGCGCTGACGGTGCCGGCGATTTTCGGCCAGTCCGCTTCATTGAGCGGCAGTCGATATATCCGGCCCGAAGGAATCGCGGTGTAGCTGTTGTGATACGCGGTATCCCGCGCGCCATGGTGCGTGACTTTGATGATCAACTGGCCATATTCCGCATCCGGCAGGATTTTGTTGGACATCCGGAATACCGCACCCGGTGTCAGGCCCAGTACATTGCTTTTACCCAGATAGACGATTTGTGCCGACAACGCGGCTTCGTGGCGCAAGCGCCCTTCCCACTCTGCCTGCTCGGCATCCAGATGCAGCGTGCCCCAGGAATACGATTGACCGTAGGTGCCTTTGTCGTTACGCGCCAGATTGATTTCAGTTTCAATCGTTGCCGGTGCGGCCAAGCGGTTGTAGTCTCTGACGACAATCGATTCCGAAATGCCGGTGGTATGCGTTTCGAGCGCCTGCACCGCTTCAGCGCCGACGCTTTCCAGCCCGGCATGCGCGCTCATCGGCGCGGTCAAGGCTGGTTGACGCCGGTAATGGGTGAAATCATCGCCGAAATGCACGACCTCGCCCCACTCGCCGGCATCGATCCTGAACCAGATTCCACTACGGCGGCACAGCCGCTGAATGAATGCCAGATCGGATTCGTGCCACTGAGTAACGATCGGACGTTTCTCGTATTGGCGCAATAAGGTAAAGCTGAAATTGCTGTTGTCGCCGGCAAAGCCGTGTTCGCGCAGGATGCTTTCGATGATCTGCGGGAAAGTCTGCTCCAGGAACAGGCGGCAACGCTTGACGTTGCCCAACAGGGCCAGGCGCGACTCAAGAATCACTTGATAGGTAGTGACGTCTTTGCTGCTGTCGATCTGGTGGAAACCGGTGATGACGCCCTGAATCTTGCGGCCGGCGCCTAAATTCGGCAGCCCGGGCAAGGCTGGTGGATTAATCGAAAATACGGCCGGCATACCGAGGAAGCTGGCACGCGGCAAATCAGGAAGTGGATGGGTCAAGCGAATGACAAAGCGGTTGGGCTGGCCCAATTCTTCCGTGCCTTCAAAACCGACAACGCTAAGCTCTTTGGCAAGAACGCCGGCACGCCGCACTTCGAGCTTATAAGGCTGCAACACGCCGGATGTCAGTGATGACGCGATATCAATCAGATTCATGCATTACTCCCTGATGCGCGCAGCCGTGTCTCTCGAATGCGCTTTCTTACTTTTTTTGAGGGAAAAACGAGCGACACGCCTCATTCACGAGACATATCGCCCAATCCATCAGCCTCCGTCAGGACTTGGCTTTAGGCATCTGCGACACCAGCGACAAGCCGATGTCCATACCTTCGACCTGGAAGTGCGGCACGATGAACAGCTTGATGCGGAAGAAGCCGGGATTGTCTTCAATATCTTCCACGGTCACGTTGGCTTCACGCAGCGGATGCGAGGCTTGCAGATCGTCGCCCGGATCGGTCATCTCGGTAACGAGATTCTTGATCCAGTTATTCAGCTCGATCTCCAGCAGGCGGCGATCCTTGGTGGTGCCGATGTTTTCGCGCTGGATCAGCTTCAGGTAATGGGCGATGCGTGACAGCAGGAAAATGTATGGCAGGCGCGCATTGATGCGGCTGTTGGCAGTGGCTTCCTTGGTGTCGTATAGCGCAGCCTTTTGCGACGAGTTAGCCGAGAAGAAACAGGCGAAGTCGTGGTTCTTGTAGAACGACAGCGGAATGAAACCCAGGTTGGCGAATTCAAACTCGCGCGTTTCCGGGATCAGGACTTCGGTCGGGATCTTCGGCTGGTAGCCGGTGCCGAGGTCGTATAGGTGGACCGGCAAATCTTCGACCTTGCCGCCGGCTTGCGGACCACGGATCTGCACGCACCAGCCGTTCTTGATAAAACTGCCGACCATGTTGGCGGCGAAGGCAAACGACGCATTGACCCACAGATAGCGGCTGTGATCCGGTCCCTTGACGGCTTCCTGGTAGTTGAAGGCACGCACCGGCACGGTGTCTGGACCATACGGCAGACGGCCAAGCACGCGTGGCATGGTCAGGCCGACATACCGCGCGTCATCGGTATCGCGGAAGCTTTTCCATTTGATGTATTCGGCGCGGTCGAAATAGTTGGCGATATCTTGAATCGCCGCTACTTCTTCCATGGTTTCCTTGCCGAAGAAGGCCGGCCCGACGGAACCGACGAACGGCATGTGCGCCGCAGCGGCCACCTTGGATACGTTGCGCAGCAAGGCCATGTCTTGCGGCGAATTGCTGAACTCATAGTTGGAAATGATGGAGCCGATCGGCTCGCCGCCGGGGGTGTCGTATTCCTGGATGTAGGTGTGGCGATACAGCCCGCTCTGGATGACTTCCGGGGTATCTTCGAAATCCTGGTGCAACGCATCCTTCGACACGTCCAGCACTTCGATCTTGACGTTCTTGCGGAAATCGGTGCGGTCGACCAGGAAACGCAGACCGCGCCAGGCTGATTCGATTTGCTGGAATTGCGGTGAGTGCATCACTGCATCCAGCTGCCGGCTGATCTGCTGATCCAGATGGTCAATATGAAAATCGAGCAGGGTCTTGTCGAGGCGATCGACTTTCTTGCTGGCGTCCGCCACCATGTTGAGGAACACGCTGACCGCGCGGGCCATGCGTTCATCCGCCGGCGATTCTGACAGGACATCGTTGTCCTGGAAGGCTTCCAGCGGACGCGCCTTGTCGATCGGCTTCAGGTTGATTTTGTCGCACAGGGATTCGTAGACGCTACGATTTGCGAGAACGACGGTTTCTTTCGCCGTGGCGGCGCTTGCTTTTTGCGGTTCGTTTGCAGACATGTCGTTACCTTTTATCAGTTATCCAAATGAGCCGTCGGCTTAACCATGGCCGGGTTGCATCTCGATCGATGCGATGCGTCCCAGATCGGCGCGCAGGCTGCCGGAAAGCTTGTCGTCCTTGAGGATTTTTTCGAGTTCGCGGCGGAATTCGCCGTTGTCGAGCAGGTTCGATTTCAGGTCGCGCAGCAGATTGCGCATCGCCATCAGCGCCTGCAATTCAGGAATCTGACGCGCCACACTTTCCGGCGAAAAATCTTTCATCGACTTGAAATTGAGCGCAACGCTCATCTCTGAACCGTCGCCGGCCAGGGTGTTCTCGGCAGCGATCCTGGCTTCAGGATTGATGTCGGCCAGTACCGAATCGAAGTTGTTCTTGTTGATGTTGACCTTCTTGCGCTCGGCAAGGGGCGCGCTTTCCTTACCGGCACTGTAGTCACCCATCACCAGCAGTTTTAGCGGTAGTTCGACGCGCTTTTGCGCCCCGCCGGTGTGTAAATCGAGGGAAATATTTACCCGCGCTTTGGGGATTTCCCGTTGAAAACTTTCGGCCATCTTGCCTCCTGTGAGAAGTAAAACACATCGAAGAAATGGTCATTAGATGTCAAAATGAAAACGAATGTCAAATGGAAATTGTTAAATATGATAAAAATAATAATTATCTAGACAACAAGTAACTTTGTGGTTAAAAATATAAAACATTCTGATCGCATCAATATCGATTCGCGATCAATTCGCAACGAATAACATTCAATAACAATATCCCTTCTCGCATATTTTGTATGAAAAATCAAAGGCTTCACGAAATATTCCGCAACAAACCATGCTATCGGCAACACAACTTCGATCCATCGAAGACGCGCCCATTGACTGAGTAAGAATGAATTTGTGAGGCGTATTTACGCAGGAAAAATTATTTTAAATTGGCAATATTTAAGACACAAAAATCCTTCCCATTAACATCAAATTGTTAAATTAAATGCTTTATTATCAATTGTTGCAAATAAGAAATTTTCGACATATTTAGTTAAATACCCCACAGGAAATAATGCGGACATTCAAACCACTCTGGCATGAAGGCGTGATCCTGACGCCCCAGCATTTCCAGCAGCAAGAACTCTGGTCTCAATTCAGCGGACGCCAACTGGCGTCTTTGACTGTTGCGGAAGCCTGGGGCGTGGTCGACGTACGAATCGATGAGGAGACGCTCGCCGCCGGACGGTTGAAATTGAGCAGCCTGAAATTGCGCTTACCCGACAGCGCCATCATCGATACCTCGATTGCCGACGTGTTGCCACCAGCCCGCGATCTGGCTCGCGATATGCCCGCCGATCTGCAAGGTGCGGTAGTGGTCGCCGCCCTGCCGCTGCTCAATGCCGAAGGTGGCAACTGCCGCTACGACGAAGAAAAGCTAGCGCGGCCGCGGCGCTATTTCCGCGAGTTCGTCAAAGTGCCGGATTTATTCGGTGAGGGCGTCGAAGAACTATCGGTGCAACGTCACGCAGTGCATTTGCTGCTCGATTTCGAGGTACAGGCGGACGATATGGTTTGTCCGGTTGCGCGCATTTCCCGGACCGGTAACGGCCAGTTCGAGGTTGATCGAAGCTACGTGCCGCCTTGCTTGATGCTGTCGGCGCACGCGCGCCACACTGAGCGTATCGCGCGATTGACCGATATTTTACTGGCAAAAAGCACCGCCCTATCGAGCCGGCGCCGCGAACGTGTCGATCAGATTGCCGAATTCGGGGTTGCCGACGTTTCACTATTCTGGCTCCTGCACTGCATCAATACCCATTGGCCAGATCTGTCGTTTCTGCTGAGCCACCCCAATCAGCCGCCGGAAAAGCTGTATGCGGTACTTGCCCGCCTGGCCGGCGCGTTGATGACATTCTCGACGGGTACCACCCTGTCGGCGCTACCTGCTTACGACCATGGCCAACAAGAACAAGTTTTCAGCAAGCTGGAGTCGCTGATTCGAGAGTTGCTCGACGCCATCATTCCGTCACGCGTGATTCCGATCGGACTGACACAAAAGAGCCCAAGCATCTGGAGCGGCCAGTTCAAGGACGAGCGCTTGCTGGACGGCGCCGACTATTACTTGTCGGTACATGCGGCGTTGCCCGCCTTGCAGCTGATCGAACACATTCCGAAGCTGTGCAAGATCGGCAGTCCTGACGATATCGAGCACATTGTCAACGCCGCACTGGCCGGGATTCCTCTGCGGGCGGTGCAACGGGTGCCAGCAGCGATCCCGATCCGCCTGGAAAACCAATATTTTGCGCTCGACACCAGCGACCCGGCCCATGCCCGGATGCTGGCCGCACGCGCGTGCCAGATCTACCTGCCGTCATCAGTGCCTGACGCCTCGCTTGAACTGTTTGCGGTACTCACATCATGACCTCTTCGACTTCGACCGCCACTTCCGCCGTTTCCATACGCGCTTTGTTGCGCGACACCGCTCTGGAGGTTTCCTTGCTGGCGCAACGTGCGACACCGGACTCTATCGAAGTGCTGCGCGAGGACTGCCAGCAATTGGTCGCCTCCTTTGAGGAAGTGCTGGGACGACAGCAGGTTGCCATCGATGTCAAACAAGATGCGCTCTATGCGCAATGCGGCTTGCTCGACGAAATGGTGTTGCGTCATCTGCCCGTCGAAAAAAAATCGGAATGGGATGCAGAACCGCTGCAAGTGGAGCGATTTCAGAATCATGACGCCGGCGAGCGGATTTACGAACGTATCGCAGCCCGGATGCGCGAAACACCGCCCAATCTCGAACTGCTGGAGTGCTACAGCACCATCTTGGGCTTAGGTTTCAAGGGGCGCTATGCGCGCACCGGAAACGACGAACGCACCGCTTTAATGGCAGCCCTGGATGCGCAGATCGCCAAACTGCGCCCGATGTCCGATCAACGCTTGATTATCGACACCTCACGCACCAGACCCCTGGATTGGCTGTATCGGCTATCGCCCTGGGCCTTGGCCGGATTTGCCGCGGTGGCCACGTTGTTGCTTTACCTGTTGCTCGGCCAGTCGCTTGATCTGCAATTGTCCCATCTGTTGCAGCAAAAGCCGTAATGAACGACTTAAGCCTGGGTTATCCCTATCGAGCGATAACGGCGCTGGCAACCGCGCTTGCGCTCGTGCTGGTATTGGGCGTACTGAATCTGACGCCTGGATTGCAATGGACGCTGGCGGCGCTGATCTTGGTGGCGGCAATCGGCGTCGTTGCTTTCAGGACTGCACGCATCAAGCGCGCGCAGCAGCGCAGTGCCGAGATATTGGGACAATTGGGGACACTCACCGCCGACCTGCCGCGCAGCCTGCGTACACAGATGCCGTTGCTGCTGGTTGTGGGAGATGGTCTTGCGGAGTTATTCCTTGATGGGAATCATCGCCGTTTGGCCCATGTCGGCGATGGCGCCATCTGGGTGCGTGTCGATCGGCCGCAGGACATGTCGCGGCTGGCTGTGGTACTGCGTCAATGGCGCGACGGCCGGGCTCCTGACGGTATCGTGCTGGCGCTGGCTCCGGCCTTTTATGCAGACCAACACGCAATAACGCATTCATTACGACTGATTCGTCAAGCGAGCGGCGATACCTCACGGCTGCTAGGGACACGCATTCCCGGTTATCTGGCGGTGTATCAGCGGCTCACCAGCGCCCAGCACGAGACTGAAAATGCAACGCCGCAATGGTATGGTGTGTCGAGTGCCAAGCCAATCCTGGGCGCATGCGCTTTTGAGGAAGTAATCCGGAGCAGCGAGGCGGATGCACAGCGAGCCCACCCGGACGTTGTACCGGCTTGGCGCGCAGCAGCCTTGTCGGACATCGTCGACTGGACCCGCAGTATCGCCTTAACTGCCCTCCAGGATCGTAATCAACCAGCCGCCGTCTGGCCGTTGTTTGGCATCGGCTGGATCGATTGTGGTCCCAGCGCCAATCCGCGCGCGCCATGGAATCGGCATTTGCAAGAGCGTATGCATCTGACTCCGCCGGGTTTCGCCGCCAGCAACATCCGCTGGCCGCTCCCGCAAGCCTTGATCGCAGCACTGCCGCAACGAGTCTGGATCTCGCCGCGCATGCATGCGCTGGCCCATGCGCTCTTGTTGATCACCGTCGCTCTGGCGCTGGCCGGATGGGCGGCAGCCGCCAACAATCACGCCCTGCTGACACAAGCCGGCGACAACATTGCCCGCTTTACCGGCATTCCGGCGGCCAACGATGCCGCGCGGCGCGATGCGCTGGCCGCACTCACCGCCGATCGCGACAGGCTGGAACGCTATCAGCGCACCGGCCTGCCGCTAAGCCTTGGTTTTGGTATGTACCGCGGCGGCGGCGCAATGCCGGCATTGAATGCTGCGATTGCGTCTTACCAGCCACCCGCCCCCAAGCCGGCCATCGTCACTCTTGACAGCATGTCGCTGTTCGCCAGCAGCAAAGCCCAGCTCATGCCGGGCTCCACCCGCACCATGGTAGCTGCACTGGAAATGATCAAGGCGCATCCGGAGAATCGGATTCTGGTCGCCGGCCATACCGACAACGTTGGCGATCCCGGCAGTAATCAGCGCCTATCCATAGCGCGGGCAAGCGCGGTACGCGACTGGCTCACCGAAGCCGCCGACATGGCGCCGTCGCGCTTTGCAATTCAAGGATATGGGGATAGCCGGCCAATTGCCGACAATCAGACCGAAACCGGACGCGCGCGCAATCGCCGCGTCGAAATCACTCTGGTACCGGATTCTCCCGGAACCTGACCGTAGCGCCTCATCAGCGGGGCTTTTTAGCAACAGTGTTTATTACAGGAGTAAGGCATGGCAATTCCAGCATATATGTGGATCAAGGACGACGGCGGCGCAGACATCAAGGGCTCCACCCGTATCCAGGGTCGCGAAGGCAGCGTCGAAGTGGTTGAATTCAACCACTCGGTCGAAATCCCGACTGATGGCAATACCGGCAAACTGACCGGCACGCGCATCCACAAACCATTGATTATCACCAAAGAATTCGACGCCTCCTCACCGTATTTGTATAAGGCTGTCACCAGTGGCCAGACACTGAAATCGGTGGAGTTGAAATGGTATCAAATCGATGATTCGGGTACTGAAAAAGAGTACTACAACATGAAACTTGACGGCGTTAAAGTGGTATCGGTATCACCGGTGATGCACAACATCAAAGACCCTGCGCGCGAGAAATACAACCATCTGGAAAACGTCGCGCTGCGCTACGAAAAAATCACCTGGACGTACAAAGACGGCAACATCATTCATGCCGACAGCTGGAACGAAGGCCGCTAACCGGCTGCCGGCGTGATGCCCCGAGGACCAGGCGCCGGCGCTGGTACCGAGGAGCTTTGCCAATGCCGGGCGCATGAAGTGTCCGGCTTGCTATATGAATTTTTATCCGATCAGTCTCAATATCGCTCGTGTAGCGGTATGTATGAATACGAACGGTCTCAACAGGACTCACATGCCCCCACGCGACTCCACCCATCTGCTACGCAAGCTCAATCCACAATGCGCCAGCGCCCTGGAAGCGGCCGCCAGCCTATGCCACGCGCGCGCGCATGGCGAAATCACGTTGGAGCATTGGCTGCTGAAGCTGATCGAGCCTGGCACAGGAGATATTCCAACTATCTTGCGCCACTATGAAATCGATATAGATCAAGTGTGGGGTGCATTGCTGGCTTCGCTGGAACGGCTGCCGCACGACATGCGGGGCAAACCGGCGCTGTCGCATACTTTGATGGATGTGATGCAACGGGCATGGCTGGCGGCATCGATGGCCGACGATGCGCGCACCATTCGTTCCGCCCATATTCTGACAGCATTGGTGGATACGCCGCACTGTTTGCGTGCTACCGACGCCTGGCCGTTGCTGAGCATGACCTCGGCACAGATTCAGCGGCTGCATAGCGTTCTGGAGGCGCAATCAGTCGAGTCGCAGGTTGCCGATAACGACGAGAGTGCGGAGGCAGCCGAGATGACTCCGCCCTCCTCGGATGCATCCGCTGCCACGAACGCCAAACCAGCCAAGGCCGCCAATCGGACCACCGCCGCCAATAGCGAAGCGCTGACGCGTTTTGCGATTGACCTGACCGCCAAGGCCGGCCGCGGCGAGATCGATCCGATTTTTGGGCGTGACCGCGAAATCCAGCAAATGGTGGACGTGCTGGCGCGTCGCCGCAAAAATAATCCGATTCTGGTTGGCGAACCTGGTGTCGGCAAGACAGCCTTGGTAGAAGGCCTGGCGCTGCGCGTGGCCGAAGGGACAGTACCGGCCGTGATCCGTGACGTGCGGATCCTGACGCTTGATCTGGGACTGTTGCAGGCCGGAGCGGGTGTCAAAGGCGAGTTCGAACAGCGCCTGAAAAATGTGATCGACGAAGTGCAGCAATCACCGGTACCAATTCTACTGTTTATCGATGAGGCGCATACCCTGATCGGTGCAGGTAACAGCGCCGGCGGCGCCGATGCCGCGAATTTGCTAAAGCCGGCATTAGCGCGTGGTGAGCTGCGCACGATCGCTGCAACCACCTGGTCCGAATACAAGGAATATTTCGAACGCGATGCGGCGCTGGAGCGGCGCTTCCAGGTGATCAAGGTGGACGAGCCGGACGATGCCAACGCGACCTTGATGCTGCGTGGACTGGCAGCTCGCTATGCGGCGTATCACAATGTGCATATCCGCGACGAAGCCCTGATCGCCGCAGTCAAACTGTCGCGTCGTTATCTGACCGGACGGCAGTTGCCGGACAAGGCGGTGGACCTCATCGATACTGCGGCAGCGCGCGTAAAAATAGGACTCGAATCGCCGCCGGCCGAACTGGAACTGGCACGCGCCCAGATGGCTGCCATGGAACTGGAAATCGAAAAGCTCGGCGCCGATCAGGATGCCGGCCTGACCAATCTGCAGCAACGTCACGACGTGCTGCAAAACACATTAATGGAAGCGCGTACCGCTTTTGCGAGCCTGCAAGAACGCTATCAGGGCGAGCTGGTGCTGGTGAATGCATTGCGTCAATGTCGCAGCGAATTCAGGCAGTCCGGCGATCCGGCCGCGAAAGACACGGCGTTGACGGCCTTGAATGCCGCGCAGCAAGCGCTGGCCGTGGCGCAGGGCAAGACGCCGCTAGTGTTCGTGGATGTGGACGCGCAGGCGATTGCCCGGGTCGTTGCCGAATGGACTGGAGTCCCCGTCGGCAGCCTGGTGGAAGATGAGCTGGCTGGTTTGCTGTCTCTGGAACAGACGCTGGCGTCCCGCGTGGTGGCCCAGGACGAGGCATTGGCAGCCTTGGCCAGCAGCCTGCGTATTGCCAAGGCGGGCTTGAAGAATGAACATTCGCCATTGGGCGTATTTCTCCTGGCCGGGCCCTCTGGCGTCGGCAAGACTGAAACCGCACTGGCCCTGGCTGACCTGCTGTTCGGCGGCGAGGCCGCCTTGACCACCATCAATATGTCGGAATATCAAGAAGCTCATACGGCATCGCAACTGAAAGGTGCGCCGCCGGGCTACGTCGGCTATGGCCGCGGCGGGGTGCTGACCGAAGCGGTACGGCAGCGCCCATATAGCGTCGTGCTGCTCGACGAAGTGGAAAAAGCCCACCGCGACGTACTGGAGATGTTCTATCACGTGTTCGACCGCGGCACCATGCGCGACGGTGAAGGCCGCGAAATCAATTTTTGTAATTGCGTGATTTTGATGACGTCGAATCTGGGCAGCCAGGAAATCATGGAAATGACCGGCAATGATCCAGCCGCTTCTACTGCACAGTTGATGGAAGCCGTGCATCCGATCCTGTCAGAGCATTTTCAGCCGGCCCTGCTGGCTCGTTTCCAGCCTATCCTGTACCGGCCGCTGCAAGCCGGTGCATTGTCGACTATCTTACGCATCAAGCTAGATGCCATCGCCCTGCGCTTGAAACGCCAGTACGGCATTATTCTAAGTTGCAACGAAGGTTTGATCGACACATTGGCGCAGGCTTGCCTGTTGCGCGAATCAGGCGCGCGCAATATCGACAGCCTGCTCAATCAGCAGATCTTGCCGGTGGTAGCCCGCGAGCTGCTGGTGCGGCTGGCTGCCGGCGGCATGCCGGATGAAGTACGCTTGTCGCACTCGCCGGACGGCAATCTGGCGCTGGAGTTTTTACCGGATGACACGGCTAAAACTCAGCCGGCGGCGCTTGCGGCAACTCCTGACACGATCGGCTAAGAACAATATATGGCAACCGGACCGTCTTTATACGACATGCTGCTCGGACATATCGGTGACATACCACTTGCCGATTACGACGATAAAACGCTGGAAATCCTGAGCGTGATGGAGAATTTGCGGCGCATTCTGAACACCCGGGCCGGGTCGCTCAAGCACCTCCCCGATTTTGGCCTGCCAGACCTGACCAATGTCTATCGCAATCTGCCGGCATCCGCTCACCTGCTCAAGAAAGAGATGGAAGCAACCTTGCTGATTTACGAACCGAGGATCAAGGGTATCGAAATCGATGTGCTGCCAGCTGATCCTGGCATGGTCATCAGTTACATGATGACCTGCCATCTGCGTAAGCGAGGACTGGTCCGCTTCGGCACGCATTTCGAGCCGGAGGGGCGGACCTTGTTGCAGTTGCGGTGAGATGCATTAATGCTATTTTATTAAAAGCCGGCTTGCATGAGATCGCAAAATAAAAACGGGCGATACATATTTAATTATGTATCGCCCGTTTTGCTTTCGGATAGATCCGCTTACAGAATATGCTTGCCGATCCACCAGGCTATCGCTGCCATGAAGGCCGATGCAGGAATCGTCAGCACCCAGGCCCAAACGATATTCCCCGCTACGCCCCAGCGCACCGCAGAGACCCGGCGCGCCGCACCGACACCGACGATGGCGCCGGTGATGGTGTGGGTAGTCGAGACCGGCACACCCAGCATGGTAGCCAGGAACAAGGTGATGGCGCCGCCGGTTTCAGCGCAAAAGCCGCCTACCGGTTTCAGCTTGGTGATTTTCTGGCCCATGGTCTTGACGATACGCCAGCCGCCGAACAAGGTACCCAGGCTGATCGCGCTATAGCAGGAAATAATCACCCACCATGGCGGCAGTGCATCGCTCTGCTGCGAAAATCCGGTCGCAATCAACAGCATCCAGATGATACCGATGGTCTTTTGCGCATCGTTGCCGCCGTGGCCAAGGCTATACATGGAGGCCGATACCAGTTGCAGGCGGCGGAACCATTTATCGACCTTGCGCGGCGTCGAGCGCACGAAAATCCAGGAAACCAGCACCATCATGATGGAGCCGAACACAAAACCCAGCAGCGGCGACAACACGATAAATGCAATCGTCTTGATCAGACCGGCCGAGATCAGCGAACCGGTGCCGGCCTTGGCCACGGCAGCGCCGACCAGGCCGCCGATCAAGGCGTGCGAGGATGACGACGGGATGCCGTAGTACCAGGTCAGGATGTTCCAGCAGATAGCGCCGACCAATGCGCCGAAGACGACGTAATGATCGACCACATTAGGATCGATAGTGCCTTTGCCCACCGTCGCGGCAACGTGCAGCTGGAACACCGCAATCGCGATGAAGTTGAACAGCGCCGCCATGGCAACCGCCTGTTGCGGTTTCAGGACGCCGGTGGATACTACGGTAGCGATAGCATTGGCGGCATCATGGAAGCCGTTCATGAAATCGAATACCAGCGCCAGCGCAATAAGGAATACGAGAACGTAGATACTGATTTGAAGAGTATGCATGGATCAGGCGTTTTCTACGATAATGCCTTCGATGATGTTGGCCACATCTTCACAACGGTCGGTGACCGTCTCCAGCAGTTCGTAAATGGCTTTCAGCTTGATCAGGGTACGTACATCGGGCTCGTCGCGGAACAGTTTCGACATGGCGGCGCGCATCACGTGATCGGCATCCGATTCCAGGCGGTCGATCTCGACGCAGATGGCCAGGATTTCACGCGAGTTATCCATATTGTGCAGCAGGCCTACAGCCGCCTTGACCTTCTCGGCGCAGCCCAGGCACAACTCTGCCAGGCGTTTTGCTTCTGGCGTAATGGCCTTGATGTCGTACAGGGAAATGGTCTGCGCTGCATCTTCCAGCAAATCCAGAATGTCATCCATGCGCGTGATCAGCTGATGGATGTCATCGCGATCGATAGGCGTAATGAAAGTCTTGTGCAACATGTCGATAGCATGATGCGTGACCTGGTCGGCCTGCTTCTCTATGCCTTCGATCGCGTGCACGCGAATTTCCAGATCGTCGAAATTAGTCATCAACGCCACCATTTCTTTGGCGCCCTTGACGCATAGCTCTGCGTGCTGGTTAAAGAGCTCAAAGAATTTGCCCTCGGTGGGCATCAATCGTCCAAACATGTTTATTCTCTCTTCTGAGGGTTAAGCTGAATCTACTTACGGTACTAACGGTACTTCTTAATTTAAAGCAAACAAATGTCACGAAACTGAAATATATCAGGCTCGGGTTGCTAATACTAAACAGGCTTTGCTAGTTTTGCGTTATTGCAACAAAATCGCAACGAGGATTAGGTAACAAGTAATACTACGACAGTTAATCACCGCCGTACGGCGCGTCCAGGTTACCAACGTAATTGTCGAATTTGGTGTATTGACCGAGGAAGCTCAGCCGCACGCTGCCGATCGGGCCGTTACGCTGCTTGCCGATGATGATCTCTGCGGTGCCCTTTTCCTGCGAATCGGGGTTGTACACCTCGTCGCGATAAATAAACAGGATGACGTCGGCATCCTGCTCGATAGCGCCGGATTCGCGCAAATCGGACATAACGGGACGTTTATTAGGGCGTTGTTCCAGCGAACGATTCAACTGCGATAACGCGATCACCGGGCACTGCAGCTCTTTCGCCAGGCCCTTCAGGTTACGCGAGATTTCAGAAATTTCGGTAGCCCGGTTCTCACCGGCGTTATTGGCCGACATCAGTTGCAAATAGTCGATGATGATCAAGCCGAGCGTGCCGCACTGGCGCGACAGCCGGCGCGCCCGTGCGCGCAATTCGATCGAACTCAGGGCCGGGGTTTCATCGATGAATAACTGGGCATCGTTCATCTTCTGGATCGCATGCGTCAGGCGCGGCCAGTCTTCATCGTTCAGGCGGCCGGTGCGCAAGCGGTGTTGATCGAGCTTGCCGACCGAACCCAGCATACGCATGGCGAGCTGGGTGCCGCCCATTTCCATCGAAAAAATCGCTACCGGCAAACCGCTTTCGATGGCGACATTTTCGCCGATATTCACCGAGAACGCCGTCTTACCCATGGAAGGACGTCCCGCCACGATGACCAGATCGCCCTTCTGCAGCCCGGAAGTCATTTTGTCGAGATCGATGAAGCCGGTCGATACGCCGGTGATGTCGCTCTGGTTGTCGCGATTGTAGAGCTCGTCGATGCGCTCCACCACTTGCGTCAGCAAAGGCTGGATTTCCTGGAAACCCTGGGCGCCGCGCGCACCTTCCTCGGCAATCGCAAAAATCTTGGATTCGGCCTCGTCCAGCATTTGCTTGACTTCCTTGCCTTGCGGGCTGAAAGCCTGGCCGGAAATTTCATCGGCGACGGTAATCAGTTTGCGCAATACGCCGCGGTCGCGCACGATTTCTGCGTAGCGGCGGATATTGGCGGCGGACGGCGTGTTTTGAGCGAGTGCGTTGAGATAGCTGAGGCCGCCGACTTCTTCGGCCTTGCCGGTGCCGCTGAGCGACTCGTAGACAGTGATCACGTCAGCCGGTTTGCTGCCGTTGATCAGCTTGACCATGTGCTGGAAAATGATGCGGTGGTCGTAACGATAGAAATCGTCGGCATTCACAAAGTCGGCGATCTTGTCCCAGGCCGCATTATCCAGCAGTAATCCGCCTAAAACGGACTGCTCTGCTTCGATTGAATGGGGTGGTACGCGGAGGGAATCTAGCTGTGGATCGGACGGTGCTTTGGAAGGTGCTTTCATGGCGCGAATTATACCTGTTTCTACTATCCGTCTTGCCCCTGCTTCCCAAAAAAAGGACATAAAAAAAGCCGGGAATCCCCGGCTTTTTTAATACAACAACAACTATTTGCTAGCAGCGTATTGAACGTGCTTAGACGTGCTCGCCGATCACTGCGATAACGATGTCGACAACAACATCGGTATGCAAGGCAACAGCAACAGCGTGCTCGCCTGTGATCTTCAGCGGGCCGTTAGGCAGACGCACTTGCGCTTTTTCAACTGCGAAACCTTGCTTGGTCAACGCTTCAGCGATATCGAAGTTGGTCACGGAACCGAACAAACGGCCGTCAACACCCGATTTTTGCGAAATCTGCACGGTCAGGCCGTTCAGTTTTTCGCCTTGAGCCTGGGCAATCGCCAGCTTCGCAGCGGCGGCTGTTTCCAGATCAGCGCGTTTCGCTTCGAATTCAGCGATAGCAGTCGTTGTAGCACGACGTGCCATACGTTGTGGAATCAGGAAGTTACGTGCGTAACCGTCCTTGACACGAACAACTTCACCCAGATTGCCGAGATTAACGACTTTTTCCAACAGAATGACTTGCATGTTTTTCTCCTATTTCAAGTCGTCAATTAAGCGTTGTGCAGATCGGTGTATGGCAGCAGCGCCAGGAAACGTGCGCGCTTGATCGCAGTGTCCACTTGACGTTGATAGATTGCCTTGGTGCCTGTCAGACGTGCTGGCATGATCTTGCCGTTCTCTTGAACGAAATCTTTCAGCGTGTCGACATCCTTGTAGTCAACGCTAGCTACGTGAGCTGCGGTGAAACGGCAGAATTTCTTACGCTTGAACAGCGGGTTTTGTTGTTGACGCTTGTTTTTCAGTTTGCTTTTATCGAACTTTTTACCGAATGCCATTTTTGGCTCCTGTATTCAAATTTTGCTTAATAATCAATCTGCAATTTCAGCTTTGTTTCCCGAGGAAGCATTTGCTTCTATTGCAGCGAAATCCGTGATGTGAAATACCAGGCTTCTACCGTTGCGACTCTTGCGTGCCATGAATCCCGTGAACCAGAATGTGTTACCCAATTGCGCCTTGCTGAATCTTCCCGAAATCTCGCCTACGGCCAGCGCGGCAATTTCGAATTCAATCAAACGTTTGATACCTGCTTCAATCGGTTCCGAGCGGTGCTGCAATATCGCAGATACGATCGGGATGCCTGCCGGGGTGTAGCGTATGACTTCACGTTCGGCAACTTCGGCAACCAGTTGAAACACGTTATTGGGTTGATCCACTCCTGACGGACTCAAGGCGAACTTAATCGTTTTGCAATGAACGCTGGTAGCTAGCCGTTAAATCAGGCAGCCGGTGCTTCAGTACGATGGCTCTTGGCAGCATCTTCCTTCTGCACAGCCTTCATCATTGGCGAAGGACCGGTTTCGGCCTTCTTCAGCTTGACGGTCAGGTGACGCAATACTGCATCATTGAACTTGAAGCCGGTTTCGATTTCAGCCAGAGTTTCGCTGTCGCACTCGATGTTGAGGCAGACGTAATGTGCTTTAGCCAGTTTCTGGATCAGGTATGCCAGTTGGCGGCGGCCCCAGTCTTCCACGCGATGTACGGTGCCGCCACGAGTGGTGACGATACCTTTGTAGCGTTCGATCATTGCAGGCACTTGCTCGCTTTGATCTGGATGGACGATAAATACGATTTCATAATGACGCATGTAAGCTCCTTTTGGACGGATTGAAGAATCGCCCACCTCGGCGTCAAGACGAGTGTGGGAAGAGGAAAACCAGCAATAGTACTCGCAATTGCAACAAAACTCAACGCTTTCAGATGCTTAGGCCGAAGTCGGATCAAGAATGTGGTTAAAGGATACGTAAGGGATACGTGTGGGATACGTAAGGAATAGCTAAGAAGCGGCCTAAATGCATCAAATTGTCTTGCATTTGCACAAATACTGTACAAAAATACAGACTGTTGTTATGCACAGCATTAACCAGGCGCATTAGCGCAGCTCTTGCTCTTTTTTTGCTCCTTTTTTTTGCTGCTTTTTCCAGCACCACCCAGCATTTTCTACGCCAAATACACGCCATGATCAAATTGACCGCACGTCAGCAACAAATCCTCGATCTGATCAAGGACGCCATCGAAAACACCGGCTTCCCGCCGACGCGCGCTGAAATCGCCACCGAACTGGGCTTTCGCTCGGCCAATGCGGCGGAAGAACATCTGCAGGCGCTGGCGCGCAAGGGTGCCATTGTGATCGCGCCCGGCACCTCGCGCGGAATCCGGCTTACCGAAAGCGTCCACCGCAACCAGGGAACGCAACTGGCACTGCCACACCCTGCCCTGATGCAACTCAGCCTGCCGCTGGTCGGACGAGTCGCCGCCGGATCGCCGATCCTGGCACAAGAGCATATCCAGGCCAGTTATAACGTCGACCCCGCCTTGTTCAGCGCCAAACCGGATTATTTATTGAAGGTGCGCGGCATGTCGATGCGTGACGCCGGCATCCTGGATGGCGACTTGCTGGCAGTAAAAAAAGCCGACAGCGCCCGCAACGGCCAGATCGTGGTGGCCCGCCTGGGTGACGATGTCACGGTCAAGCGCTATCAAAAAACCGGTTCCGTGATCCAGCTGCTCCCTGAAAATCCTGATTTCGAGCCGATTATCGTGACATCCAAACAAGAGGATTTCGCGCTGGAAGGATTGGCGGTCGGGCTGTTGCGTAGCTGGTCCTGATCGATCGGGGAGCCAGACAGGTCAGATTCAGGATCGATCGAGACGGCGCCGCTTGGTCAATATCTGACTGGCGATGCCGCGCAAGATATTGACCTCTTCAGTTTCCAGCTGAGTACGCGAAAACAAACGCTTCAAGCGCGGCATCAATTTTTTCGGGCTGGCCGGATCGAGAAATTCAATCTCTACCAAGGCTTTTTCGAGATGCGCAAACATGCCGTCGATATCGGCCAGACTGGCTGCATTCCCTTGAAAACCGATTTCCGCGCCAGCTACCGGCGGCAATTCTTCGCTCGCCGCGACCCGGCATTCATAAGCCAGCACCTGCACCGCCTGCGCCAGATTCAGCGATGAGTACTCTGGGTTGGCGGGAATGTTCAACAGCACATTGCATTTTTCGACAATCTCGTTAGGCAAGCCATAACGCTCGCTACCGAATATGACTGCCGCGTTCAGGCTGACATCGCCGGCGAGCTGGATCGCCAAGGCGCGCGGCGCAGTCAACGGCGGAGAAAATTCGCGCTGACGGGCGCTCAGCGCCGCGGCAAAGTTGCAACCTTCCAGCGCCTGCTCCACGCTATCGACGATCCGCGCTGCTGCAAGAACGTCTTGCGCGCCGCTGGCAAATGCAACGGCTTCGTCACGCTGCAACACATCGGGAAAACGCGGATTCACCAGGATCAGCTCGGAAAATCCCATGGTTTTTATAGCGCGCGCAGCCGCGCCGACATTGCCGGGGCTGCTGGTCTCAACCAGCACAAAGCGCAGGCGCTTGAAAAGAGACGTGTCGATTTTTGCCTGATTCATTTAAAATAGCGCCATTACGTGGACTTTCTTTACCAAAAGTTGTTTATTTATCAAAATACTCAGCTGAAACGTCCGCCTCGTTCATTATCATTCATATAGGTGGTCCTGTTCCCGGTTGGCACAGTGCCGCCATTTTAACGGAACCCGACCATGCATCCAATGCTCAATACGGCCATCAAGGCCGCCCGTAACGGCGCCAAGGTAATCTCGCGCGCCTCTTTCGACCTCGATCTGCTGAAAGTAACAAAAAAACAGCATAACGATTTTGTCACTGAAGTCGACCAGGCCGCAGAAGCGGCGATCATTGATGTATTGAAGAATGCCTACCCGGACCACGCCATCCTGGCCGAAGAATCCGGCGCTTCCGCCAACCTGCACGACGACAACGAAAACGTCTGGATCATCGATCCGCTCGACGGCACAACCAATTTCATCCACGGCTTCCCGCAATACTGCGTCTCGATCGCATTGCAACACCGCGGCCAGATCACCCAGGCCGTAGTCTACGACCCGACCCGCAACGACTTGTTCACCGCCACCAAAGGTTCCGGCGCCTATTTGAATGAAAAGCGGATTCGCGTCGGCAAGCGCGACAAGATTGCCGATGCCCTGATCGGCACCGGCTTTCCGTTCCGTGAAACTGAAGGCCCTGCGATGGACGAGTACATGAAAATGTTCCGTATCATGACGCAAAGCTGTGCCGGCCTGCGCCGCCCTGGCGCCGCCGCCCTCGACCTGGCATATGTCGCCGCCGGCCGTCTTGACGGCTTCTTTGAAAAAGGCTTGAAGCCTTGGGATATCGCTGCCGGCTCATTGCTGATCAGCGAATCGGGCGGGATTGTCGGCGATTTCACCGGCGAATCCGATTATTTGTACAAGGGTGACGTGCTGGCGGGCAGCCCGAAGGTATTTGCGCAAATGGTTGGCTTACTGTCACCGTTTGCCAAAAAATAAATTCGTCGCTAGTTAGTGGTATGCGCAAGGGGGAAATCCCCCTTGCCGCCGATAGCGAAAAACTCTTCATTTTGTCATTTCAACTGCGTAGGCCAGAGACTACAATTCATGCGCATCAGCGTAATTGGACACTCTCAACGACCATCTCACGCAGGAGAACAATAATGGCAGTCAAACCAATTCCGGACGGCTACTCATCCGTCACCCCTTATCTCGTTGTAGACGGCGCCGCCAAGGCCATCGCGTTTTATCAAAAAGCCTTCAACGCAGTGGAAGTACTGCGCATGGAAATGCCCGATAAAAGAATCGGACACGCAGAAATTAAAATCGGCGATTCCCACATCATGCTGGCCGACGAATGCCCGGAGATGGAAATCCGCAGCCCGAAAGCATTGGGCGGAGCCGGCGTCAGCATTGTACTATACGTAGACAATGTGAATGCACTTTACCCGCAGGCAATCGCCGCCGGCGGAACCGAGCTGCGGCCACTGCAAGACCAGTTTTACGGCGACCGCTCAGGCACCTTGAAAGACCCTTTCGGGCACGTCTGGACCGTAAGCACGCATATCGCCGATTATTCAGAAGAAGAAATACGCGAGCGCGCCGCTGCCGCCATGAAATGAGCTGCCTGATCGACCTTTGCCGGGCGCATCAGCTCTAATTTGCCCTATTGCGATCCGCTTTGCTCACCAAGCGGATCGCTAATACCAATTTTATGTGCAGGGCCCAATAACACACCGGAATTGCTTGCCTGTAGCGCGCCATTGTTATACTCTCCGGCGACACAGCACATTCTCCAGTCAAATGCTGCTGTTAAGGGGGCTGACAGCCTCCCGGGAGTCGAAACGGCTCCAATCTCCTCTAATCCCGTTTGCCTGCGACTGGCGCCTTATAAAAGGCGACAGGCCGATATTATTCTATTGAGTTGTCATGTCTTTTTCTGAACTCGGCTTGTCCGAAGCCATCGTTCGTGCCGTAACCGAACACGGATACACTACCCCTACCCCGATCCAGACCCAAGCTATTCCTGCGGTATTGGCGGGCGGCGATTTGCTGGCAGGCGCCCAGACCGGTACCGGCAAGACCGCCGGTTTTACCTTGCCTGTGCTGCATCGCCTGTCGACCTCCGCTACCAACCCGACCGGCAGCCAACGTCCGATCCGTGCCCTGGTGCTGACACCAACGCGCGAACTGGCGGCACAAGTCGAAGAAAGCGTTCGCCTCTACGGCAAATATCTGAAGCTGACCTCCGCCGTAATTTTTGGCGGCGTCGGCATCAATCCGCAAATCAAGCTGCTCAAGCATGGCGTTGATATCCTGGTGTGCACCCCGGGCCGCCTGCTGGATCACATGCAGCAAGGCACCGTCAATCTGAACCAGGTGGAAATCCTGATCCTGGACGAAGCCGACCGCATGTTGGACATGGGCTTTATCCGCGACATCAAGAAGATTCTTGCGGTACTGCCGAAGAAGCGCCAGAATCTGCTGTTCTCGGCCACCTTCTCGGACGAAATCAAGATCCTCGCCGACAATTTGCTGAACTCGCCGGCCATGATCGAAGTAGCGCGCCGCAACTCCACAGTCGAAGTAATCCAGCAAAAAATTCACCCGGTCGATCGTGATCGCAAGCATCCGCTGCTGGCGCATTTGATCAAGACCCATCAATGGTCGCAAGTGCTGGTATTTACCCGCACCAAGCACGGCGCCAACAAGCTGGTCGAGCAACTGGAAAAAGACGGTATCAGCGGCATGGCGATCCACGGCAACAAGAGCCAGTCGGCGCGCACCCGCGCGCTGGCCGAGTTCAAGGATGGCAGCCTGCAGGTGCTGGTAGCAACCGACATCGCGGCGCGTGGCATCGATATCGATCAATTGCCGCACGTGGTCAACTATGACCTGCCTAACGTGCCGGAAGACTATGTCCACCGGATCGGCCGCACCGGCCGCGCCGGCGCCACCGGTGAAGCGGTATCGCTGGTGTGCGTGGATGAGCACCAGATGCTGAAAGACATCGAGAAGCTGATCAAGCGCGAATTGCCGAAAGAAGTGGTTGCCGGTTTTGAACCGGATCCTAATGCGCGCGCGCAGCCGATACAACTGCGTAGTGGCGGCGGCGGTGGCAATCGTGGCGCCGGCGGTGGTGGCGGACGCGGACGTTCGCAAGGCGCTGCTCCAGGCGTTAAACCAGGCCAGGGCCCTTCCCGTGGCCACGGCGGCGGCACCGGGACGCAAGCACGTCCTGCAGCCCCACGCCGCTCGGGTGGGCGCGGCCGCTAAGATTGATCAAGCAAACCAAGCTTCGCTAAAACCAGTGCGATGCCGCATCAAGCGGCATCGCCAAATACCCCGCACAACAACAGCACTTCCCAGACATGAACGCGATCCGCAGCGGATTTAGACGTCATGCAACCCTCCCGGATTCAGTCACACAGCCCTCCCCTGGTCGAGACGATGATGAGCGCTCTCCGATAATCTATCGAGGCCGATGCGCGTCAAAAAATATCAATAACACATCGCGGTATTGGCGGGACGAATCAGCGAATAAGCGAATAAGCCAATAAGCGTGCGCCCAACTTGAATGAGAGAAAATTTCGGAAAAGTAAAACGAACAGAAGAAATCCGCGAGCATGTTTATGTCGCAGACGAAATATTGCAAATATGGAATTTGACTACAGGAAAGTGCGGTGAAGAGAGGCAGAAAACTGGTCCGGCCGGAGGGAATCGAACCCCCAACATTTCGGGTAGAAGCCGAATGCTCTATCCAGTTGAGCTACGGCCGGATTCATGCGCCAAGTGATGCTTTGATTCCGATCGCAAGATCTTCAAGTGCCGTGATTAATTTTCATCAACCACAAATGAAAAACGGGCTGTCCGAAGACAACCCGCTTATTTTTTGGTCGGAGTACAAGGATTCGAACCTTGGACCCCCTGGTCCCAAACCAGGTGCGCTACCGGGCTGCGCTACACTCCGAGAAGCAAGATAATAAACAGTATTCCGATTTTTGTCAAATTTTTATACAGGAAAATTTTGAAATTTTGCTGCAAAAACCAACCCAATAACGGTACCGCCAAAAGCTTATCTGCTGAAAAACTTGAGAGACGGATTAGACCAGATTTCAGAAAAATATGCGAGAAAAAATCGCATATTTTCGTAAAAATTTATCTCTTCTTTTACTTCTGCTTAAAACATCAGCAAAACAATGAAAAAACGCGCTGCATTATCCGAATCACGCTTCAAAATTGTTTTTGAAATTGCTTGTGAAATTATTTAGGAATTATTTCCAAACTAATTTCCAAACTCACTCAGTCCTGCCGCAACGCTATTTGCGCACGCTGAAAGATCACTTTAAAACGACTGCCCTTGCCATATTCCGAAGTGATTTCAAGGCGACCTCGATGACGCAGCAAAACATGCTTCACGATCGCCAGGCCGAGCCCGGTTCCTTGCGTAGCGCGCGAGCGCGTTTTGTCGACGCGATAGAAACGTTCGGTAAGCCGGCTCAGATGTTCCGCTGCAATGCCGATGCCATCATCGATCACGGTCAAACTTGGACACTCGTTTTCCATGCCCCAGCCAACTTCGATGCGTCCACCGTCCGGCGTATAACGAACCGCATTCGAGAGCAGATTGGCAAATGCGCTTTCCAGCTCATCGTGATTGCCTTTGAGATCGATTTCCTGCGCTTGCAAAGTGATGTGGTGCTTACCGCCGGATAAGGCCCTGGCCTCCTCCACTATGCGGTTCAGCAGCGGCTTGATGCGCACCGTATCGCCGGATGGCTGCTGCACCAGAGATTCGAGACGGGTCAAGGTCAGCATGTCTGCCACCAGTCGTTGCATGCGCTGCCCTTGCTCGGCCATCAGATGCAACTGGCGCTGGCGGGTTTCCTCGCTCATTTCGCTACTCAGCGCATGCTCCAGAAAGCCGTTGATGACCGTCAGCGGAGTACGTAGCTCGTGCGATGCATTGGCGATGAAATCGCGCCGCAAGGTATCCGTTTTTTCATTTTGGGTCACATCGTGAGTGACCAGGATCTGGCGCCGGCTTTCGAAGGAAATCAGTTGCACCAGAATTTTTCTATCGTGATGCATGAACGGCAGTGGTTGCTCGAAGCGGCCCGACAACATGTAATCGACGAAATCGGGAGAACGTATCAGGTTGGTCAGCAAGCGCCCCTCGTCACGCTTCAGATCCAGGCCCAGGTGGCTTTGCGCCGCCGGGTTGCACCACTCCAGATGCATCACGCCGTCGACGATCACCACGCCGTCCGGCAGCAAACTCATGGCTTGCCGAAAACGCGCCAGCCATTCCGCCATCTCGGTGCGTGAGCGTTCATCCTCCAGCCGGATGTCTTCCAGCGCGGCGAATGCATGCGCCCATAAGCCCCAGGTTTTCGGCCGCCGGGCGCCAACCGGAGCATCCATCCAACACTCGATCTGATACAGCGACCACATCTGCAGGAACAACAATACCGCCAGCGACAAACTAAAGAACACCAGTCCGATGACGGCGCCGCAAATGGCCGCAACCGCCACGGCAACCAGCGCCAGCAAACCAAACCAGAGCAGCGCCGGCACCCAGAATGCGCGCGCGTTGCGGGTGCTGGCCACAGCTCCTGTCACGCTGCGGGCTCGGCGTTGAGTTTGTAGCCGACGCCGCGCACGGTCTTGACGTAATCGGCAGCAAGGCCAAGCGATTTACGCAGGCGCATGATGTGCACGTCGACCGTGCGCTCTTCGATGAAAGTATGATCGCCCCAGACTTTATCGAGCAATTGTGCGCGCGAAAAAATACGGTCCGGATGCGCCACGAGGAAACGCAGCAATTTGAACTCGGCCTGATCCAGTTCGATTTCCTGGCTATTGACGGTGACCTGATAACGATCGGTATCGATCTGAATCAAACCGTGGCTAAGCAGACTTTGCCCGAGCTCCGGTATCTTGCGCCGCAACAGCGCTTGAATCCGCGCGATCAACTCCTTGGGTGAAAACGGTTTGGTAACGTAATCGTCGGCGCCGGCATTGAGTCCGCGCACCTTGTCCTCATCCATGCCCTTGGCAGTCAGCATGATGACCGGCAAGGTGGCGCTACGCGGCTGGCTGCGCCATTCCTGCAATAACGCCAGGCCGGAGGTATCGGGCAGCATCCAGTCGAGCAGCACAGCCTTGGGCAAGATACCGGTGATCGCTTGCCGCGCCTCATTGGCGCTATACGCAATCTCGCAGGAAAAGCCGGCGTCATCGAGCGTGAACCGCAATAGTTCGGCGATGCCGGGTTCATCTTCGACAATCAAAATGTGGGTTTGAAATTTCGACATCGGCAATTAACTCTATTCAGTGGGCAGTCGACAATTAAGTTGACAATCAAGTGCGCGCTCAGGCGGACATTCAGGCAGACACCTTATCGGCAATCCGGCGCGCCATCGTTTGCGCCAGATCGGCATTCTTGGCTTCAACCATGACGCGTATCAGCGGCTCGGTCCCGGAAGCCCGAATCAACACGCGCCCGTCATCGCCGAGCTCCTGCTCAACAGCTTCTTTCTCTGCCACCATCGCCGGACTTTTTTTCCAGTCGAAGCCCGCGCTCACCTTCTTGTTGATCAAGGTTTGCGGATAAAGCGCGATATCGGCGGTCAGTTGCGCCAGCGTTTCACCATCGCGCTTGAGCGCGGACAAGACCTGCAAGGCCGATACGATGCCGTCGCCGGTAGTATGCTTATCCAGGCACAGAAGATGGCCCGAGCCTTCGCCGCCGAGGTTCCAGCCGCGTTCTTTCATCACTTCCAGCACGTAGCGGTCGCCGACGTTGGCGCGGGCGAACTCGACGCCCATTTTCCGGAACGCCACTTCCAGCGCCATATTCGTCATCAAGGTGCCGACCGCACCTTTTACCGGGCCGGTCTTCAAGCGATCCTTGACCATCACATATAGCAGCTCGTCGCCATTATAAATGCGGCCGCTGGCATCCACCATTACCAGGCGATCAGCGTCGCCGTCCAAGGCAATTCCGATATCTGCATGATTGGAGCGCACCGCCAGCGCCAGCGCGTCCGGCGCAGTGGCGCCAAAGCCGGCATTGATATTGAAACCGTTCGGCTGGTTGCCGATAGAAATGACTTCAGCTCCCAGTTCATGGAATACGTGCGACGCAATATGATAGGCCGCGCCATGGGCGCTATCGACCACGATGGTCAGTCCGCGCAAGTCGAGCTCGTTGGGGAAAGTGCTTTTACAAAATTCGATGTAACGTCCGGCAGCGTCATCCAGGCGCTTTGCCTTGCCCAGCTTATCGGAGGCCACGCACTCCATCGGCAACTCCAGCGCATCCTCAATCGCGGTTTCCACCGCGTCCGGCAATTTGTTGCCCTGTGCCGAAAAGAACTTGATACCGTTATCTTCATACGGATTATGCGATGCTGAAATCACCACGCCGGCCGACAAACGCAACGCGCGCGTCAGGTAGGCAATCGCCGGCGTCGGCATCGGCCCGGCCAGCATCACGTCGACGCCGGCGGCGGCAAAACCTGCTTCCAATGCAGCTTCCAGCATATAGCCCGAAACCCGGGTATCTTTGCCGATCAGCACAGTCGGCTTGCCAGCGCCTGATTTCGCCTGCGCCAGCACTTTACCGGCAGCGTAACCCAGCCTCATCACAAAATCCGGTGTAATCGGCGCTACGCCGACACGCCCACGCACGCCATCGGTACCAAAATATTTTCTTGTCATCTCAGCTTTCATTCAAATTCTCTAGTCAATCACTGCCATATTGCTGCTTGCGCATTACGGCTTACGTTATGCCCGCTGCGCCGCCTGCCAAACCTTGAGCGCGTCCACCGTCTCGGCCACGTCATGCACCCGGACCATCTTAGCACCCTGCGCAACCGCCGCCAAAGCCGCCGCAAGGCTGCCCGCGAGGCGTCGTTCCACCGGTTTGCCGGTCAGTTCTCCCAGCATGGTTTTACGCGAGATTCCCGCCAGCAAAGGCAAATCCAGCGCACGTTGAATATCGCCCATGCTTTGCAACAAGGCAACATTATGCGCCAAGGTCTTGCCAAAGCCAAAGCCCGGATCGATGCTGATGCGATTTCGCGCTATCCCGGCCAATTCAAGCACAGCCACCCGCTCTTGCAGGAAAGCGCTGACTTCGGCCACCACATCCTGATATTCAGGCTTGATCTGCATGGTTGGCGGATCCGCCTGCATGTGCATGATGCACAGGCCGCAGTCGCTGTCGCCAACCGCCTCCAAGGCGCCTGGAGCACGCAAGCCGTTGATGTCATTGATCAGGTCGACGCCGGCGGCAAGCGCCTCGCGCATTACGGCCGGCTTGTAGGTATCGATGGAAAGCGGTTTGCCGCAGTCGCGCAGAGCGTAAATGGCCGGCATGACCCGGTCCAGCTCTTCTTCCAGCGACAGCGCCGGGCTGCCAGGACGGCTCGACTCGCCACCTATGTCGATGATATCGACGCCGTCCGCAATCATTTGTTCGGCATGTGACAAGGCAAATTCAAGCGACTGAAATCGGCCGCCATCGGAAAATGAATCGGGCGTGATGTTGAGGATGCCCATCACCAGTGGCCGCGCTTGCGGCGTATTGACCGGGAGCCGATAACGGCCGCATTGGAAATATTCTTGCATATTGAAAAATGGATTTGAAGAATGGATTTAAAACGCGCGAAGATAAATAAAAAGGGCGAGGATTGCTCCTCACCCTTGCTTATAAAGTTTCACAAGCTACGTTTCACAAGCTACGTTAGAGCCTGTTGACCTTGCAGCAGGCGCACCGGACCGGATCAGGCCGGTGCGGTAGCAGTCGGCGAGACGCCGCCGGACGAACTGTCGCTAGGCGCTTTCCGGACCGAGCTGCCGGCTTTCGGCAGGCGTGGCTCGAGGCCTTCCATGATGTCATTGATCTGATCGGCATCGATGGTTTCCCAATCCAGCAGGGCCTTGGTCATCGCTTCGACCTTGTCCTTGTTTTCCTCTAACAGACGGCGCGACAAGGCATATTGCTGATCAAGAATGCTGCGAATCTCGGCATCGACTTTTTGCTGAGTCGCTTCCGACACCGTCTTGGCTGACATGCGGCCAAAGTACGCGTCCTGCTCGGTATCTTCGTAGACCATGGTGCCCAGGGTCTCAGACATGCCGTAACGCGTAACCATCGCCCGTGCCAGCTTGGTGGCGCGTTCAAAGTCGTTCGAAGCGCCGGTCGACATCTGGTGCATGAAAATCTCTTCTGAAATACGGCCGCCGAACAGGATGGCGATTTCTTCCAGCATCTTGTCCTTGTACATATTGACGCGGTCATGCTCAGGCAATTGCCAGGTCAGGCCAAGGGCAAAGCCGCGCGGCATGATGGTGACCTTGTGCACCGGATCGGCTTTCGGCAGCAGCTTGGCTACCACCGCATGGCCGGATTCGTGATACGCCGTATTGCGACGCTCTTCCTCGCGCATCACTGCAGACTTGCGCTCAGGGCCCATGACGATCTTGTCCTTGGCATCCTCGAAATCCTGCATCTCTACCAGACGCTTGGCGCGACGGGCGGCAAACAGGGCCGCTTCATTGACCAGGTTGGCCAGATCGGCGCCCGAGAAGCCAGGTGTACCACGTGCCAGGATGTCGGCTTTGACATCGGTGGAAATCGGTACCTTGCGCATGTGAACGTTCAGGATCTGTTCGCGGCCGCGGATATCCGGCAAGCCAACCACCACCTGGCGGTCGAAACGACCCGGACGCAACAGCGCTTTGTCGAGCACATCGGAACGATTGGTGGCAGCGATCACGATCACGCCGGAATTGGCTTCGAAGCCATCCATCTCGACCAGCATCTGGTTCAGCGTTTGTTCGCGTTCGTCATTGCCACCGCCCATGCCAGCGCCACGATGACGGCCGACTGCATCGATTTCATCGATAAAAATAATGCAGGGAGCATGCTTCTTGGCGTTTTCGAACATGTCGCGTACCCGCGATGCGCCCACACCGACAAACATTTCAACGAAATCGGAACCGGAAATAGTGAAAAACGGTACTTTGGCTTCGCCGGCAATCGCACGTGCCAGCAAGGTTTTACCAGTACCCGGAGGACCGACCATCAGCACGCCATGTGGAATCCGGCCGCCCAGCTTCTGGAATTTGGTCGGGTCGCGCAGGAAGTCGACCAGTTCGGACACTTCCTCTTTGGCTTCATCGCAGCCGGCAACGTCGGCAAAGGTCACCGAATTGCTGTTCTCATCCAGCATGCGCGCTTTCGACTTGCCGAACGAGAATGCCCCGCCCTTGCCGCCGCCCTGCATTTGCCGCATGAAGAAAATCCAGACTCCCAACAACAGGATCATCGGGAACCATGAAATAAAGATCTGCTGCAGGAACGATGGCTCTTCCGGCTGCTTGATCTCGAATTTGACGTTGTTGTTGACCAGGTCGCCGATCAGGCCGCGATCCAGCGATGTAATGGCAGTCTTGACTTTCTTGCCGTCCGAAGTAGTGGCAACAATGCTGCGATCTTCAATCGTGGCATCGGTGATATGGCCTGACCGTATTTCGCTGATGAGGTCGGAATAGGCAATCGGCCCTGCGCCGCTAGCCAGTCCTCGCCCATCGAACTGCTTGAATACGGTGAAAAGCACCAGGGCGATGACCACCCAGATGGCGGCTTTGGAAAACATGTTGTTCACTAGAACTCCTTGGACGCGCTGCGCGCCTGACATAGGTACAGCTTCGAGGTATTCCTTAGATTTTACTCGGAATGGGTACGGCTTGCTAGATTGGATATGTGGCCGCACCCATGATAAATCAAGGAAAATTTGTTAATTACCGTGGATTCTTCAATATCTTTCCAAGCAAGAAGATTTCTGACGATTTATCACGGCTGGCTTTCGGTTTTCTGGAGGCTACGGTTTTGAATTCCTGACGAAATTTCATCAACACTTCATTGTAACCGGTGCCGTTGAAACATTTTGCCAACAAAGCGCCGCTTGGCTTCATGTGTTGTTGCGCGAATTCAATGGCCAAATCGATAATTTCTTCGACCCGGGCCGCGTCCGAGATAGCGATGCCGGATAGGTTGGGCGCCATGTCGGACAGCACCAGATCCACCTTACGCCCCTCCAGCAAGCGCTCCAGCTGGCGCAAGCTGTCCGCTTCGCGGAAGTCGCCCTGGATGAAATGGACGTCGGCAATCGGCTCCATCGGCAAGATGTCGAGACCGATGATCATGCCGTGGATGCCGCCGCCGTCCTGGCCGGCCAGCTTGTTACGAGCATACTGCGACCAGCTGCCCGGGGTGGATCCGAGGTCGACAATGATCTGGCCAGGCTTGATCAGCTTGTCCAGTTCGTCGATTTCTTTTAGCTTGTAAGCAGCCCGCGCACGATAGCCTTCTTTCTGCGCCAGCTTCACGTAAGGATCGTTAATGTGGTCGTGCAACCAGTTTTTGTTTAATTTCTTCTTTGCCATTCGCGTAGAATACCGTTTTTAAGGAATTTTTATGTTGAAACTTACATCTGCCGAGCGTAGCGAGCTCCGTTCCCAAGCCCACGGACTGGATCCGGTGGTCCTGATCAGCGAAGATGGCTTAAAACCATCCCTGATGAAAGAGATCGATGCCAGCCTGAACGCCCATGGCCTGATTAAAGTGCGTGTATTCGGTGATGATCGCGAGGCACGGATTGCCATCTACGAAACCATTTGCGAAAAACTCAGCGCAGCGCCGGTACAACACATCGGCAAACTGCTGGTCCTGTATCGCCCGCAAAAGGATGCTGCCAAAGAACGTAGCGAAACGCGCGGCAAAGGCATGCGTGAAGTAACCATCGTCAAACCAAGCCCAAGCGGCACCAAGCGGCCATCGGTGACCAAGGTCATGGTAAAAGGCAATGAACGCGTAACCCAGGGCGGCAACATCAAGCGCGCCAAACCGCGTCAGAAAAGCAGCAAGAAATCGGCTTTGGGTCGTTGATGACTGCGGCTGCGGCAGCAGCAGCGGCAACCACAACAACGCAACGCTAAGGGGGCCGCATTTCTTTGCGGCGGCGCCAGGACCGATCCAGATCCTGCAGTGCCTTCCCCTCTGTACTTCCCAGTAACCGGCTGATTGATGCCGGCTTACATCTAGCCATCTAGCGCAAGCTACGCAAACGCAAAATCAACCCGACTCCCAACAAGCTCTGAATCAGGAAGATGCCGCTGGCTACGCCATGCAAAATCCCGAACTGCGTCCTGGCGCTGTCGCTCATCACGCCGCCGGTTGCCACAGAAGCTTCACGCAAACTGGCCATGAATGGCTGGATACCGAAATAACCGACCAAGGTACAGGCCAGCATCGCCAGTGTCAGCTTCAGCAATGTCTTGCGCAGCGGTGCTGCATCGTCATAGGTTCTGTAGCTGAACAACAGGATCAAGGCTACGCCGCAAGCTATCGTCAGCCATGCTTCGATCCGGAACAGGCTGCCGGCGATGGTGCCGGCCAGCACGCGGTCGGGCAAGGTGGCGAACAACGTCGGCGCGACCAGATAACCAACCGTCCACAGACTACCCACCCATAGGGTGGCGATTAACAATCTGAGTCTTACTACAAGCATTGCCACTCCCGGGTTTCTGATCAAGCTACTTGAATCAAGCTACTCCAATTACTCTCAAGGCATCAGCCGCATGCGGCGATGCCCTACGTGCCTGCTTCAGATGTAGCGAACTTCCAGAATTTCATATTCGCGGATGCCGGATGGCGCTTGTACGCCGACCACGTCGCCGGCGGTCTTGCCGATCAGCGCACGAGCGATCGGCGAGGTCACGGAAACCTTGGACAGCTTGATATCGGCCTCATCGGTGCCGACGATTTGATACGTTACCTTATCGCCCGACTCCAGGTCTTCCAGATCGACCGTAGAGGCAAACACCACGCGCCCGTCCGCATCCAGGGTTGCCGGATCAATAACCTGCGCAGCTCCCAGCTTGCCTTCAAGATCGGCAATCCGGCCTTCGACGAAACCTTGCCGCTCTTTCGCCGCGTCATAATCCGCGTTTTCCGAAAGATCGCCATGCGCGCGTGCTTCTGCGATGGCCTTGATGACAGTTTGACGCTCTTTGGTTTTCAAATGATGCAATTCATCTTTCAACAATTGCGCGCCATGCTTGGTAAGAGGTACTGAGCTCATAGGGATGGTACTCAACAAATATAAAATAAGGTTTATGACGCAGGGTCTATCACGCACACAATAAAAGGTCACGGAGGTCAAAACGTACCGAAAAAAGGGTGCGCTTATGACCTCCGCAGGAACTTCTATAGCTAAATTGTACGTTTCGGCGGCTTCCAGACACACCAACGCATCCCGGAAGCGATTCAGGATGTGCCTAGGCACATCCTGATTTGACCTTAGTGTAAGGTTTTATGCAGCCCTTGTAAATCATAGACATGCAACTCGTCCAGATGACGCATGCCCTCGACCGCGGCTTCCGCACCGGCAATCGTGGTATAGGTCGTGGCGCGGGCCGCCAAAGCCGAGATGCGGATCGCCCGCGAATCGACAATCGCGCTACGCTTTTCTTCGACCGTGTTGATCACCAATGAAATCTCATTGTTCTTGATCATGTCGACCACGTGCGGACGTCCTTCGACCACCTTGTTGACGGTTTCCACAGGAATCCCGGCAGCGCTGATAGCCGCCGCGGTACCCTTGGTCGCCACCACCGTGAAGCCGATCGCCACCAGATCCTTGGCAACCTGCACTGCACGCGGTTTGTCGCTGCCCTTGACGCTGAGGAACACCTTGCCCGAACTCGGCAGCTTGACGCCAGCGCCGAGTTGCGACTTGACGAACGCCTCGCCGAAAGTCTTGCCAACGCCCATGACTTCACCGGTCGATTTCATTTCCGGGCCGAGAATGGTGTCGACGCCTGGGAACTTGACGAACGGGAATACCGCTTCCTTGACGCTGAAGTATTTCGGCACGACTTCTTCCTTGATACCTTGGCTGTCGAGCGACTGGCCGACCATGCAGCGGGCGGCAATCTTGGCTAGCTGCAAACCGGTAGCCTTGGATACAAACGGCACGGTACGCGAGGCGCGCGGATTGACTTCCAACACAAACACGACGTCCTTGCCATCGATCTGCTGAATCGCAAACTGCACGTTCATCAAACCAACCACGTTCAAGCCCTTGGCCATCAACGATGTCTGGCGCTTGATCTCTTCGATGGTTGCCTGCGACAGCGAGTAAGGCGGCAGCGAACAAGCCGAATCGCCGGAGTGCACGCCAGCCTGCTCGATATGTTCCATGACGCCGCCGATAAAGGTACGCTCGCCGTCAGACAGGCAGTCGACGTCGACTTCGATAGCGTCGTTCAGGAAGCGATCCAGCAATACCGGCGAATCGTGCGAGACCTTGACCGCTTCGCGCATGTAGCGCTCGAGATCGCGTTGCTCATGGACGATTTCCATCGCGCGGCCGCCCAATACGTAAGATGGACGCACCACCAGCGGATAACCGATTTCCTGCGCCAGGCGCAATGCATCTTCTTCAGTACGCGCAGTACGGTTTGGCGGCTGACGCAAGTTCAGGTCGTGCAACAGCTTCTGGAAACGCTCGCGGTCTTCGGCAGCGTCGATCATGTCCGGCGAAGTGCCGACGATAGGCACGCCGTTGGCTTCCAGATCCAGCGCCAGCTTCAGCGGTGTCTGGCCGCCATACTGCACGATTACGCCGTAAGGCTTTTCCTTGTCGACGATTTCCAGTACGTCTTCCAGCGTCACCGGTTCGAAATACAAACGGTCCGAAGTGTCGTAGTCGGTCGATACGGTTTCCGGATTGCAGTTGACCATGATGGTCTCGTAGCCATCTTCGCGCATCGCCAGTGCCGCATGGACGCAGCAATAATCGAATTCGATACCCTGGCCGATGCGGTTAGGACCGCCGCCCAGCACCATGATTTTCTTTTTGTCGCTCGGATTCGATTCGCACTCTTCCTCGTAGGTCGAGTACATGTAAGCCGTATTGGTCGAAAATTCGCCGGCGCAGGTATCCACCCGCTTGTAGACCGGACGGATATTCAAGGCCAGGCGCTTGAGGCGCACAGCGGTATCGGTCGTCTTCAGCAGCTTGGCCAGGCGGCGATCGCCAAAGCCCTTTTGCTTGAGACGGAACAGCGTGTCGCGGTCCAGCGCTTCCAGCGTCTGGCTTTTTTCCAGCCACAGTTCGATATCGACGATTTCCTTGATTTGCGACAGGAACCATGGATCGATATGGGTCAGCTGATGCACTTCTTCCAGCGTGAAACCTTGGGCGAACGCATCGCCGACATACCAGATACGGTCCGGGCCAGGCTCGCCGAGTTCTTCTTCGATAACTTCGCGGTCCTGCGTCTTTTCGTTCATGCCGTCGACGCCGACTTCGAGGCCGCGCAAGGCTTTCTGGAACGATTCCTGGAAGGTGCGGCCGATCGCCATCACCTCGCCCACCGATTTCATCTGAGTCGTCAGGTGATCGTCGGCAGTCGGGAATTTTTCAAATGCAAAACGCGGAATCTTGGTGACCACGTAATCGATCGAAGGCTCGAACGATGCCGGTGTCGCGCCGCCGGTAATTTCATTGCGCAACTCGTCCAGCGTAAAGCCCACCGCCAGTTTCGCGGCGATCTTGGCGATCGGGAAACCGGTAGCCTTGGAGGCCAGCGCCGAAGAGCGCGATACGCGCGGATTCATTTCGATCACGATCATGCGGCCGTCGGCCGGATTGACCGAGAACTGCACGTTGGAGCCGCCGGTATCGACACCGATCTCACGCAATACCGCCAGCGAGGCGTTACGCATGATCTGGTATTCCTTGTCGGTCAGGGTCTGGGCCGGCGCTACCGTGATCGAGTCGCCGGTATGCACGCCCATCGGATCCAGGTTTTCGATCGAGCAAACGATGATGCAGTTGTCCGCCTTGTCGCGCACCACTTCCATCTCGTACTCTTTCCAGCCGATCAGCGATTCTTCAATCAGCAGTTCCTTGGTCGGCGATGCTTCCAGGCCGCGGCGGCAGATGGTTTCGAATTCTTCGGCATTGTATGCAATGCCGCCGCCGGTGCCGCCCATGGTGAACGAAGGACGGATGATGACCGGGAAGCCGAGTTCCTTCTGCACACCCCAGGATTCATCCATGGTGTGGGCGACGCCGGAACGGGCCGAACCGAGGCCGATCTCGGTCATCGCTTCCTTGAACTTGGAGCGGTCTTCCGCCTTGTCGATCGCTTCAGGCGAAGCGCCGATCAATTCGACATTGTACTTTTCCAGGATGCCGTGGCGATGCAAATCCAGTGCGCAGTTGAGCGCGGTCTGGCCGCCCATGGTCGGCAGGATCGCGTCCGGCTTTTCCTTGGCGATAATGCGTTCCACCGCTTGCCAGGTAATCGGCTCGATGTAGGTGACATCGGCCATTTCCGGATCGGTCATGATGGTGGCCGGATTGCTGTTGACCAGGATTACTTTGTAACCCTCTTCGCGCAGCGCCTTGCAGGCCTGTGCGCCGGAGTAGTCGAACTCGCAGGCCTGACCGATTATGATCGGGCCAGCGCCGATAATCAGAATGTTTTTTATATCACTACGCTTAGGCATTTTTATTTTTCTCCAACATCGTTTGACTCATCATCTGAATGAAACGATCGAACAAAGGGGCGATGTCATGCGGGCCAGGCGATGCTTCAGGGTGACCTTGGAAGCAGAATGCCGGCTTGTCGGTGCGGGTGAAGCCCTGCAGCGAACCGTCGAACAGCGATACGTGCGTCACGCGGCAATTGGCCGGCAGGGTTGCGCCGTCCACTGCAAAACCGTGATTTTGCGATGTAATCAGCACTTGCTTGCTATCCAGGTCCTGCACCGGATGATTGGCGCCATGGTGGCCGAACTTCATCTTGAGCGTCTTGGCGCCGGATGCCAGCGCCATGATCTGATGGCCGAGGCAGATGCCGAAAGTCGGAATCTCGCGCTCGATCAATTCCTTGACGGCGGCAATCGCGTAATCGCATGGCTCCGGATCGCCAGGGCCGTTGGACAGGAAAATGCCGTCCGGATTGAGCGCCAGGGCATCGGCAGCCGAAGCTTGCGCCGGCAATACAGTGATCTTGCAGCCGCGTTGCGCTAGCATGCGCAGGATGTTGAATTTGACGCCATAATCAAATGCCACCACATGATACTTGGGCGTGATTTGCTGGTCGTAGCCGCGGCCGAGACGCCATTCGGTCTCGCTCCAGCTGTAAGCCTTGGTAGTCGACACAACTTTGGCCAGGTCCATACCGGCCAGGCCGGGGAAACTGCGTGCCAGTTCCAGCGCCTTTGCGGTGGCGACAGCGATGTCAGGCTCGCCGGCGACGATGGCGCCGCCCTGCGCACCTTTTTCGCGCAAAATGCGTGTCAGCTTGCGGGTATCGATGCCGGCGATGGCAACGATATTCGACTCTTGCAGGTAGGCATCGAGTGTCTGTGTGGAACGGAAATTCGACACCAGGCGTGGCAGATCGCGAATGATCAGGCCGGCGGCGTGAATTTGGAAGGATTCGACATCCTCTTTATTAACGCCGGTATTGCCGATATGCGGATAAGTGAGAGTGACGATCTGGCGGCTATAGCTTGGATCGGTGAGGATTTCCTGGTAGCCGGTCATGGCGGTATTGAATACGACTTCACCAGTCGTATGACCAACGGCGCCAATTGAAATACCTTTGAAAATCGTCCCATCTGCTAGCGCGAGGATGGCCGGTACGGTGAGGCCAGAAAAAAATGGCTGCAAGGGGTAACTCCTGATGTTGTTACCGCCGCTGCGCTGCGCCAAACGACCGCTATGAAACCCCAAACAGTGACAGTTTGGCGGCTTTAAATAGTCTTTTTGGGACGAGATGGATGGTGGTATGCGCTACGGCGGAGTAAATTGGGCTAAACCCTGCAATTATAGCCGACAACAGCTTGCCCGGCAATCTGGTCAGACGCGAAGCTGAGGATTTTTGTATAAATAATTACGAAATAATCATGGGAAATCACGAAAAATCAATGACCATGATTTAATTGATAACAATACTGACAATCCACGCCCCGGTTACCAGTTTAACTCCCCATTCAACTACCAATAATGGTCAGCTTGCCAGTTCGGCATTTCGAACCTGCAAGCTGCTTTAATCCTTGCTCGAAAAAACACGGCTGCCGTCGCCGATCCGCGCCAACGCAGCGCCAGCCAGCGCAGCTAACCGTATTTCTACAATCCGGCTTAAGCGCCCAGTGCAGCAATACCTGCCTTGGCGATTTGCACATCTTCGCTCGACTTCACGCCGGACACGCCAACCGCGCCGAGATATTCACCGCCAACCAGGATCGGTACGCCACCCTCCAGCAAGCCTTCCAGGTTTGGTGCGGTGATGAACGAGAAACGGCCATTATTGATCATGTCTTCGTAAATCTTCGATTCGCGCTGACCCAAGGCTGCAGTCTTGGCCTTGGCCGGGGCGATATGGGCCGAAATCGGCGCGCAGCCATCCATGCGTTGCAACCACAGCAGGTGACCGCCGTCATCAACGATCGAAATTGTGACGGCCCAACGGTTCTTGACCGCCTCAGCCTCAGCAGCTGCCGCAATTTTCTTTACATCGTCGAGTGTCAAAACTTGTTTCGATTTCATTTTTGCTCCTTGTGAAATAACTGAATATTGTACTTTAGTGCTCTGCAATAGGCATCTGCATCGACCGTTTTGCCGGCAGATTATTTCTGGCGCGATATTTTTGGCTTAATACTCGCCCCAACACTTCGACCCGATCCCTTGGTCCGATATTTGCTCTACAGAAACCTCAATCGCGGGAAAATTCCTGCTATTTTCAGGATTTGCCCGACTTCAATTATCACAATGACATGATACAGTGCCGTTCAGTCGCCTGCCAAATTTGACAGGTATCTCTTATTCACTTACATTCGTGCGATCGTAATGTCCCAGAGCCCACCCATAACGATGTCGATCAAAGAAGCCTTTCCCCTATTCCAGACATTTGCACTTGCTTTCGCACTGATCGCCATGCTGTTTCTGTGTACACCCGCGCGCGCTTCCGATATCACCGACATCGATCCGCGTCCGCAAGCAAGCAGCGCCCTCAGCAAGCTCCAGCAATTTACCGATCGGGCGTCGGACCTGGCTGTGAGCGCGATGGGCATGATCGGCATTCATTACAAATATGGTGGCAATAGCCCGGAAAACGGCCTAGATTGCAGCGGTTTGGTACGTTATGTATTCAAGGATGCCTGGGGCGTCAACGTTCCCCGCACTGCCGCGGAATTGAGCCGCAGCGGCGAAAAGGTCGACAAGCAGGATTTGAAGCCGGGCGACCTGGTGTTCTATAATACGCTGCGTCGCAGCTTCTCGCACGTGGGTATTTACCTGGGCGACAATAAATTCATCCATGCTCCGTCCTCCGGTGGCAAGGTGCGTATCGAAAGCATGGATCTGGCTTACTGGAAATCGCGCTTTAATGGTGCGCGTCGGATCAATGATCCGGAACCGGATAGCTACAGCCATCAATAATCGATGTTGTTGTCCTTCGCGGGGTGCCCGTTTTTTTTCCTGACGCCTCGCCGTCTAACATACGCAATCTACCTAAAATGGCTCGTTATCGAGAGTCCACTTCCCGCACAGCGATAAAATGAAAAATGCCATGCTCCGCAAGATTTTTTTTGCAGGGCGGCGTTTTCATAGGTAAAGGATGCCTCTCAAATGATGAACCCAAGTCTGTCACACCTTGACAAGCCACAAGCGCGTGCTGATAAAAACAGAAGAGCGCACGATGATCGTGGCGTGGAACGCGTAGCCACGCTGGAAGCTAGATTCGATGCGGTGTTGCCTACCTTGGCGACACGAGCGGACATACACGCGACGCGGGCGGACATGCAGTCGATCATGAGCGAAATCCACAAGGTTGCAGGCGAAACGCACAAATGGATGCTGGCGACCGTTATCGGCTTGTTCATAGGGTTCGGCGGCCTTTTCCTGGCCATGAGCAATGCTCTCAAGCCCGAGCCACAGCAACCTGTAGTGATACAGTTGCCGACAAATCTGCCGCAGGTCTCCAGTTAGAAAGCACGCGTGGGCATAGCTGCCCACCCTGCGGAGTTGTTTCCGGATACTGTATTTGCCGCATTTACTCTTCGCGCTTTTCCTTCAATTTCTTCTTGATAACCGCCATCTGCGCCATTGCCGCCTGTTCACCGGCCAGGATCGCGGTATTACGCGCGGCAAAATCGTTACCCTTCATCGCACCCAACTCCGGACGGATGACAATATCCGCGTCTTTCAGCTCATAACTGTTAATAGTTTGCCCCATGATGGCAAAAGTTTGCAGCAATACGTCGACCGAGCTTGAGGCGGCCTGAGCCTCCGGCGAGGCGGAAATATTCACGGCAATCACAAAATCGGCGCCCATTTCATGCGCAAAACGCACCGGCACCGGCGACACTAGGCCGCCGTCCACATACTGACGACCGCCGACATTCACCGACTGGAAAACACCCGGCACCGCCGAAGACGCCCGTACCGCTACACCAGTGTTACCGCGGCGGAACAGGATGGGTACACCGCTATGCAAATCAGTGGCAACCGCGCCAAACGGGATTTTCAGTTTCTCAATCGGCACATTGTGGACCGTCTTGTTGACGTAGTTCTGGATCGCTTCACCCTTCAATACGCCGCTGACCTTGGCAAAAAACGGTACAGACCAATCCGAAATTGCGGCCTCATCCATTTGCAACGCGATCTTTTGCAACGCAAAGCCGTTATTGCCGGCGGCATACATTGCACCGACCACACTACCGGCGCTTGTGCCGACTACGATATCCGGCACTATCCCTTGCGATTCCAGCGCCTTGATCACGCCGATATGGGCGAAACCGCGGGCAGCACCGCCACCCAATGCCAGGCCGATCTTGATCGGTTTGGCGACTTTTGGCGGCACAACGGGAACCACTGCCACTGGCGGTATCTGCGGCGCAATCGGATTGCTGCCGCAGGCGGCCAGCAAAGCGCATAAAACAAGACTAAGTGTGTAAGTAGGCAGTAAGCGCGGAAAAGACATGACAATGGGGGAGCTTGGATGGAGGGGCTTGAATGAGAAACGCGAGCGCTGTCAATCATCGACAACGGTCGCGGCCGGCGACACGGGTCTTCACTGGTCTTCAGTATGTCGCCGCAGAATTGTAGCTGATGTTGAAGACTCCGGCCGCTTTGGCAATACTTCGGCCACGCTCAACCGTTTCAGGCTTTCGCTGTAGCAACTATTGAAGCTGCAGGCAAGTTGACGGTAAATGCACTGCCCTCGCCCGGTCGCGATTCAACCCCCAGCGTGCCGTGGTGGCGCAACAATACGTGTTTGACGATGGCCAGGCCGAGACCGGTGCCCTGGGTTTCTCGTGAGCGGCTCTTATCGACCCGATAAAACCGTTCAGTCAGCCGCGAGATATGCTCACCGCTGATACCGATGCCGGAATCCTTGACCACCAGTTGCGGCCCTAATTTGCCGTTTTGCCAAATAATCTGGATTTTTCCATCAACCGGTGTGTAACGGACAGCATTGGAAATCAGATTGCTGAATGCGCTACGCAGTTCGTCCTTGCTGCCGGTGACGTCGGGTCCGTCGACCGCCAGGGAAAACGTGTGCTTTCCCGCAGACAGTACTTCAGCTTCCAGCAACAAGCTTTGCAGCATGGCTCGCATGTCTACCGGCTCGGGACGCAAGGGGTAATCGATCGATTCCAGTCGCGTCAAGGTAAGCATGTCGCCGATCAGGTTTTGCATGCGATGGCCCTGCTCCGTCATCAACTGCAAATGGGCGGCACGGGTCTTCTGGTCGAGATCCGGTTGTGCCTGCGCGATCTCCAGAAAGCCGTTAATCACCGTCAATGGCGTGCGCAGTTCATGCGAGGCGTTGGCGATGAAGTCACGCCGCATCATGTCGATTCTTTCGGATTCGGTGGCGTCGTGGGTTACCAGGATCTGGCGGCGATTTTCAAACGGAATGATTTGCACGATAAGCTTACGTTCGCGCAAGCTCAACGTCAGCGGCTGATCGTAGCGGCCGAGGATGATGTAATCGATGAAGTCCGGTGTGCGAATCAGATTAGTAACCCGCATTCCCTTGTCGCGCCCGTGCTGCAGACCCAGATGCCGCTCGGCGGCCGGGTTGCACCACTCCAGGAACAAGACGTCGTCCATGATGACGACGCCGTCCGGCAATAAATGCATGGCCTGGCGAAAGCGCGCCAGCCATTCGCTCAGTTCAGTCTGATGTTTTTCATCGTCGCGCCGCAAGCGGTACAGGCGCGAAAAAATATCGGTCCACGCCCCCCAGCCGTCCGGCAGTTTCTCGCTGCGCGGATTATCCAGCCAGCCGCTCAGCCGGAACAGGTAATGCAGTTGCACCACCACCGCAATCGACATCAAGATCAAGCCCAGCACCAGGCCGGGCACCGCGCCGAACAGGCCCCAGACTACGCCGGAGATGACAAAGATCAGCAAGATCCGCAGCATTGCCGGGATCCAGAACAACATCTGTGGATTCATAAATCACTATTTTGCGAGGGAGGCAATGTTCATCGCTGCGAGCCCCTGGTGGCGGCCGGCGGTCCGGGCTTGAAATTATTGCACTATTTTGCTGAAAGCATGTAGCCGACACTACGCACGGTACGAATCAGGTGCTCCGACTCCCGTAACGCCTTGCGCAAGCGCAGCACATGGACATCCACGGTGCGCTCTTCGATGACCACGTGGTCACCCCACACCTTGTCCAGCAACTGGCTGCGCGAGAAGACCCGGTCCGGATTGGCCATGAAAAATTTCAGCAAACGATATTCGGCGTGGCCGATATCGATCTTCTGGTTTTCCAGGCATACCGAGCAACTGGCGGGATCGAGCGACACCGACCCGGCCGACATCATGCCAGGGACTTCATCCGCGCCTTTGCGCCGCAATAAAGCCTTGACGCGCGAGGTCAGCTCACGCGGCGAAAACGGCTTGGTCATGTAATCATCGGCGCCGTTGTCGAGGCCCGAGATCTTGTCCTCTTCCATGCTCTTTGCGGTGAGCATCATGATCAGCATCGACTGCAGCTGGCGATCGGCGCGCATTTGCGACAACAGGCGCAGGCCGCTCTGGTCTGGCAGCATCCAGTCCAACAGCACCAGATGCGGCGTGCGGCGCTGGACGAACTCCCAGCCGTCGGCGGCGGTATGGACAATGGATGGGTTCCAGCCAGCTTCCTTGATCGTGAAGCCAATCAATTCGGCAATCGCCGGCTCATCTTCGATAATCAGGATGGATGTTTTATCGGCTGCCATTTTTTAAGACACGGTTAAATTTACGCTTCGGTTACGTTTCGATTCCGCATCGATTCCGCATCGATTACGCTTCGATTACGCATCATCACCGAGTTGACTGGCGGCGTAATCGGTATGACGGATATCCTTGCCCTCGACAATGTAAATCACGTACTCGGCGATGTTCTTGGCATGGTCGCCGATACGTTCGATCGCCTTGGCTACCCATAAGGTATCCATCGACGCCGAAATCGTGCGCGGATCTTCCATCATGAAAGTGATCAGGTTGCGCATGATCGAACGGAAATCACGATCGATCACCACGTCTTGCGCGATCAGCCTGGTGGCCTGTTTCTCGTCCAGGCGCGCCAGCGCATCCAGTGCATCGTGCAACATGTCAGCTGCGCCGCTGCCGATAACGCGCACGGTTTCCGTGTGATCGATGGTGCCGACGCCGCGCTTGTGCAGGTGAATTGCCGTGCGTGCGATTTTCGCCGCCTCGTCGCCAATGCGCTCGAGATCGGTAATCACCTTGATGGTCGCCATCACGGTCCGCAAATCGTTGGCTGTAGGCTGGCGGCGCACGATCAGATGGCTGCAGGCATCGTCCAGCTCGACTTCCAGGCGATTGACCTGATCGTCATCCTTGATGACTCTTTCCGCGGCATCCAGGTTGCCGGTGCGGAAAACGTTAAGCGCTTCCTGGAACTGGCGCTCAACCAGTCCGCCCATGAGCAACACTTTGGAACGTATGGTTTCCAAATCCGTGTCGTACTGCTTCGAAGAATGTTCGCCGGTCATCTGATTTCTTTCTTTTCTCTGTTCTCTACAATTCAATGTGCATTTCAGCTGCATTCGGCTGAATACAGCTTATGCATGTCGCAATTTCCGCAAGAAAATTTGCGCTTAGCCAAAACGGCCAGTGATGTAATCCTGTGTTTCCTTGCGCGCCGGATTCATGAAAATCTGATCGGTCTCGCCGAATTCCACCAACTCGCCCAGATACATATAGGCGGTGTAATCGGAACAACGCGCTGCCTGCTGCATGTTGTGCGTGACGATGGCGATGGTGTAATCCTGCTTCAGTTCGCTGATCAGCTCTTCCACCTTCGCGGTCGAAATCGGATCCAGTGCCGAGGTCGGCTCGTCCAGCAGCAAGACATCGGGGCGCACCGCAACGCTGCGTGCGATGCACAAGCGTTGTTGCTGTCCGCCGGACAGGCTCAGGCCGCTCTTGTTCAATTTGTCTTTAACTTCACCCCACAAGGCCGCCTTCGACAATGCCCATTCGACGCGCTCGTCCATTTCGCCCTTAGGCAGGTTTTCGTAAAGGCGAATCCCGAAAGCGATGTTGTCGTAAATCGACATCGGAAACGGTGTCGGCTTCTGGAACACCATGCCAACCTTGGCGCGCAGCATGTTCAGATCCTGCCCCGCTTCCAGGATATTGCGGCCCGCGTACATGATCTTGCCTTCCGCACGTTGGCCCGGGTACAGGTCGTACATCCGGTTCAAGGTGCGCAGCAAAGTCGATTTTCCGCAACCGGACGGCCCGATAAACGCGGTCACTTTCTTTTCATTGATATGCAGGTTGATATTCTTCAAGCCCTGGAAATTACCGTAGAAAAAATCCAGCTTGGAGATTTCTATGGTTGGCGGCTTAGTCGACTGCATCGCTTGCATCGACTGCATATCGAGATGATTCAATTTGGTAGAAGTTTGCATGTTATTGATCAGTGAGTGATCCAGTAAGTGCACATTAAGGACGGCAATCCGAATGATTAAAGATAAGCACGGGTAAGCGCGTTAGCCTGGAATTTTCTGACTGAACAATGAACGCGATACGATGTTCAAGGCCAGTACGCTGAAGGTGATCAGCAAGGCGCCGCCCCACGCCAGCGGCACCCAGTTGTCGAACGGGCTCATCGCAAACTGGCTGATGACTACCGGCAGATTCGCTATCGGCTTATTCATGTTGGTGCTGAAGAACTGGTTATTCAGTGCTGTGAACAACAGCGGCGCCGTTTCTCCGGCAATCCGCGCCACCGCCAGCAATACACCCGTTACCACACCAGCCTTGACCGCACGCAGACGCACCAGCAATGCCACTTTCCAGCGCGGCGCCCCCAAGGAAAATGCTGCTTCACGCAGGCTGCCAGGCACCAGTTTCAGCATGTTGTCGGTAGTCCGCACTATCACCGGAACGGCAATCAGGGACAGCGCAAAAGAACCGGCCCAGCCTGAGAAATGGCCCACCTTGGCGACATAGATGGCGTAGACAAACAATCCGATCACGATCGATGGCGCCGATAGCATGATGTCGGTAACAAAGCGCGTCACTTGCGCCAGCTTGCTTTCCTCGCCATATTCAGCCAGGTAGATACCGGCCAGGATGCCGATCGGGGTACTGACAACCGTCGCCATACCTACCATCATCAAGCTACCGATAATCGGATTCAACAAGCCACCGGGGCCTGAGCCGGGAGCCGGCGTATTTTGCGTCAGGATGCCCAGGTTGAGCGCGCCAAAACCCTTGATGACCAACGTCGCCAGAATCCATGCCAGCACCGCGATGCCCAAAGCCATCGCCAGGAAAGACAAGATCATGCCGAAACGGTGCATCAGCAGACGTTTACGATAGACCGGATTGACTAAGGGGTTCGGCTGGATATCAGCAGAATTATTCATTTGGCACCTTCTTTACGGGACATGCCCATCAACATGATTTTAGCGATCGACAACACGATGAAGGTAATCACGAACAAGATCAGGCCAAGCGCAAACAAAGCCGATACGTGCAGCGTGGTGGACGCTTCAGCGATTTCATTGGCCAGCGTCGAAGCGATACTGTTGCCCGAAGCGAATAACGACCAGGACAGCCGCTGCGCATTGCCGATCACGAAAGTGACAGCCATGGTCTCGCCTAAAGCGCGCCCCAGCCCCAGCATGACGCCGCCGACGACGCCGGTTTTAGCATACGGCAGCACCACTTTGCGTACCACTTCCCAGCGCGTGCAGCCCAGGCCGTAAGCCGACTCTTTCAGTACCGCAGGGACAACCTCAAACACGTCACGCATGACGGACGAAATAAATGGAATGATCATTACGGCCAGAATCAGACCGGCAGTCAGCAAGCCTATGCCCATTTTGGGACCGCTGAACAACGTGCCGATCAGCGGCAGCTGGCCGAGCGTATCCGACAGGAACGGCTGGCCGTACTTGGCAAATAAAGGTGCGAATACAAACAAACCCCACATACCGTAGATGATGCTCGGCACGCCCGCCAGAAGCTCCACGGCCGTACCCAATGGGCGGCGCAATTTTGCCGGACAGATTTCTGTCAGGAACAAGGCAATCCCGAAACTTACCGGAAAGGCGATCACCAGAGCAATGAACGAGGTCACCAAAGTGCCGACGATGGCAATCATCGCGCCATAATGGTCGTTGACGGGATCCCACTCGACGGTGGTGATGAAGGATGGCCCGAACTCGCGGAATACCGGCCAGGCACCGATCGCCAGGCAGACGATAATGCCAAGCAAGACCGCCAGCACGAGCAGCGAGAATATTAGCGTGACCTTGTGGAACAGGAAATCCTGGATGCGTTGCTTACGCATCGTGGCAAGCAAGCTCTGATGCGACAAACCCGCATCTTCAGCGCTGATTGACTGGGGTGAGATCGATTGTGCCATGACAGGAATATTTGCACTCATGAGTAGCGATATCCGATGAAGAATAACATGCGGCAGCGATAACTCCAGCGGAGCCACGTGTGCTCGACGGACCGGAGATGTTTCGCGTGAAGATCAGATGTATCAAGAATATTCAGCGAGACGGAGCTGATCCAGCCAACTCCGCCTCAGCGTACAACCAGCTACTTATTTATTACCAAACCGCTTTACCGGCGTTGTCCTTGATCTGGGATTTCCAGGACTCTTCCACCAGCTTGATCACGGAAGCAGGAATCGCTACATAATCCAGCTCAGTAGCGGAGGCGCCACCGTTCTTGTATGCCCAGTCAAAAAACTTCAACACTTCCTTGCCCTTGGCGGCATCTGCCTGGGTTTTGTGAATCAGGATGAAAGAAGCGCTGGTGATAGGCCAGCTGGTCTTGCCGGCTGCGTCAGTGAAATCTACTGCGAAACCTGGGGTTTTAGCCCAGTCGGCGCCTGCTGCTGCTGCCTTGAAAGTTTCGTCGTCAGGCTGCACAAAACCACCGTCACGGTTTTTCAGCTGGGTATGCGACAACTTGTTTTTCTTGGCATAAGCATATTCAACATAGCCGATCGAACCCTTGATCTTTTGTACGTTGGCAGCGACGCCTTCGTTACCCTTGCCACCGACGCCGACTGGCCACTTGACAGCAGTACCGGCGCCGACGACGCTCTTGAATGCCGGGTTGGTCTTCGACAGGTAGCTGGTGAAGACAAATGAAGTACCCGAACCGTCAGCACGGTACACCACGGTGATGTCTTCAGCCGGCAATTTCACGCCTGGATTGAGGGCAACGATTTCAGCTGCATTCCACTTGGTGATCTTGCCCAGGTAGATGTCGGCCAGCACCGGACCGGTCAATTTAACCTGGCCTGGGGTAACGCCATCCAGATTCACGACTGGCACCACGCCACCCATGATTGCAGGGAATTGCGCCAGATTGTCAGCATTCAGGTCTTCAACCTTCAATGGCATGTCGGAAGCGCCGAAATCCACTGTCTTCGCTTTGATTTGCTTGATGCCGCCGCCGGAGCCGATCGATTGGTAGTTCAGGCTGGTGCCGGTTGCGGCTTTGTACGATTCAGCCCATTTCGAATAGATCGGGTAAGGAAAAGAAGCGCCTGCGCCGGTGATTTCCGCTGCCATGACTGAAGAAACCGCCAATGTCGAACCCATTGCAAGAACGGCTGCTTTAACGAAGTGATTCAATCGCATTTGTTACTCCCTTGTTGACTGTAGATGTGGTGTGCCCAAGTCCAGACTGTTGTGAAATTCATCTCATGGGCAGAAAGCAAATTTCACAACAGTCCCTAAGACAGGGCGAACTCTAACCAACATTTATGACAGCTTTATGACGAGAGAAAAATGAATGCAAATGTCATTAAATCATCAAAAAATCCGGCAATAAATTGCTAACAAGCCACTAACAAGCCGTATGTTGTCATGCGGAATTTTTTGTGATTTAGCCGCCGGAAGGTACATAGCCAAATTGCCTAAAGCCCTGCGGCACTTCCATTTTCTTCATCAAGCTGTCATATTCCCTGCATACACTGCGCCGTAACCATCAGACCAGTTGCCTGATTTCATGAACAAAAAAACCAAGTCGGACGATGACACCAAGCACCCCAGCGCCAGATTAGGCGCCAACCCAAGCTATCTGAACCGCGAATTATCGCAACTGGCCTTCAACCGGCGCGTCATGGCCCAGGCTGAAGACCGGCATATCCCATTGCTGGAGCGATTGCGATATTTATGTATCGTAAGCAACAATCTTGACGAATTCTTTGAAGTCCGCATCGCCAGTTTGTTGGCCAACAGTCAGATCGACGGGGAAAATGCAGAATCACCGGCGCTGGCCGCAGCGCTTCAACGCACCAGTGAAGAGTGTCACCAGATCGTCGATCGCCAGTACGCCATCCTGAACCAGACGATTTTGCCGCAGCTATCGGCCGGCGGTGTCCACCTGCTACGACACAGCGACCGCAATGAAGAACAACGAGCCTGGGTAAAATCCTTCTTTGAGCAGGAAATCCGCCCTCTGCTGACCCCCATAGGCCTGGATCCGGCCCACCCCTTTCCTCAGGTATTAAACAAGAGTCTCAATTTCATCGTCGAAATGGCGGGCAAAGATGCGTTCGGACGCAGCACCTCGATTGCCATCATCAAAGCACCACGCGTATTGCCGCGGGTAATTAAACTGCCCGATGCACTATCGCCCAATGGTGCCTCGTTCTGCCTGCTGTCGTCCATCATCCATGCCCATATAGGCGATCTTTTCACCGGCCGCCAGATATTGGCGTATTCGCAATTCCGGGTAACGCGTAACAGTGAGCTGTGGGTCGACGAAGAAGAAGTCAAGAATCTGCGTCAGGCGCTGCAAAGCGAACTGCAGAGCCGCCAGTTCGGGGTTGCGGTCAGGCTGGAGGTGGCACGCAGCTGTCCGCCGCACCTGGCGCAGTTTCTGCTCGATCAGTTTGGCATCGCCGCCAACCGCTTGTACGCAGTCGATGGCCCGGTCAATATGGTGCGCCTGTCAGAAATGATTGACCAGATCAGCGACGCCAGCCTGCGCTTCCCTTCATTTGCGCCAGGTTTACCGCTGCGACTGGAGAACGGCAACGATATTTTCGACCAGTTGAAACAGAAAGATGTGCTGTTGCATCATCCGTTCCAGTCGTTCCAGCCGGTAGTCGATTTTGTCCGCGGTGCGGCATTCGACAGCAATGTGGTGGCAATCAAGCAAACCATTTATCGCACCGGCATGAACTCCGACCTGATGGAAGCGTTGATTATTGCCGCACAGCGCGGCAAAGAAGTCATGGTGATCGTCGAACTGATGGCGCGCTTTGACGAGGAAGCCAATATCAACTGGGCCGACAAGCTGGAACGCGCCGGCGCACAAGTGGTATATGGGGTAGTCGGATTAAAGACCCATGCCAAGCTGTCGCTGGTGCTCCGTCGCGAGCCTGGCAAGGACGGTCACGGCGAACTGCGCTATTACGCCCACCTCGGCACCGGCAACTACCATCCGACCACCACCAAGCTTTACACCGACTTCGGCTTGCTTACTTCAAACCAGAAGCTGGCTACCGAAGTCAATGAAGTCTTCATGCACCTGACCAGCCTGACCAAACCCAAGAAGATGGATTACCTGTGGCTGGCGCCGTTCCTGCTGCAAAAGGAAATCATCCGGGCCATCCACAATGAAGCCGAGATTGCCCGCAAAGGGCGGCCGGCGCAGATCGTCGCCAAGATGAATGCGCTCCTGGACGAATCCGTCATCCGCGCCTTGTACGATGCTTCTGCGGACGGCGTCAAGATCGAATTGATCGTCCGCGGTGCTTGCGCGCTCAGGCCTGGTGTTCCCGGCCTGTCCGAGAACATTCATGTGCGCTCCATCATCGGCCGCTTCCTGGAACACAGCCGTATCTATTATTTCCGTAACAACTTGCAGCACGATGTCTACCTGGCCAGCGCCGACTGGATGAACCGCAACCTGTTCCGGCGCGTCGAGGTGGCTTTTCCGGTACTCGATAAAATGCTCAAGAGAAGAGTCATCAACGAGGGGCTTACACCATACTTAAAAGACAACATCAATGCCTGGATTCTCGGCGCCGATGGCAATTGGAAAAAAAACAAGCCGCATCGGACACAGAAGCCATACGGTGCGCAACGGCATTTGATGCTGGCCCTGGGCGCGCTGTCACCGGCGCATTCCTCAAGTAAGTAATAATAAACATGCAGAAATACGCAAGGACACATCATGGACTTGATTCTATGGCGGCATGCAGAGGCGGAAATCGGCGAACCTGACCAGGGCCGCGCCCTGACGGGCAAGGGACACAAGCAAGCCTGGAAAATGGCAGATTGGCTAGACCATAACCTGCCACACACTTGCAAGATCATCAGCAGTCCGGCCACCCGCACGGTGCAAACGGTGGAAGCGCTCGGCCGCAAATTCAAGACCCACCCCGGCCTCTCCCCCGACTGCAGCGCGCAGCAACTGCTGGCGGTGGCGAATTGGCCAAACAGCCGCGAACCGGTGTTGATTATCGGCCACCAGCCGACGCTGGGCCAGGTTGCCTCCTTGCTGATAGCTGGCCAGATGCAAGAGTGGTCGATCAGGAAAGGCAGCGTCTGGTGGATCGCCCAGCGCGAGCGCGGCGATATCACCACCAACTATCTGAAAGCGGTCATGGCGCCGGATTTGATTGCCAAGTAAGGATCGGCAAGTAAACCTCAGCCGAAAAACCCTCATGCCGTGGTAGCGGTAACCTGTTATATTTGCGAGCAAATCGTTTACACTATTTTATTGCTTGCCGCCGTTGTCAAACTACAGGAATTCTGCGATATTTCCTTACATAAGATAAAATAACAGGTAAGTTGCATTTTAAACAACTTACGTTGTACTGGATCACCCAAGAGGCAATGCATGCTTTATCAATTTCACGAATTCCAACGGTCTTTAATTCATCCGCTGGTGCAATGGGCCGACGCCGGCAGCAGGCTCTTTACCGATCCGATCTCGCCGCTGGCCCATACCCCGTTCGCACAACGTATCGCCGCCGGCTACGAACTGATGTACCGTCTCGGCAAGCAATATGAAAAGCCTGAGTTCGAAATCGACAGCACGCTGATCAACGATAAACAAGTCGGGATAATCGAAGAAGTTGCTGTCACGCGGCCGTTTTGCCGCCTGCTGCATTTCAAAAAAGACTTGAGCAACAAAGAATTCTCCGCTCTCAAGCAGCCGACTGTGCTGCTGGTCGCTCCATTGTCCGGCCATCACTCAACGCTGCTGCGCGATACCGTGCAGGGCCTGCTGCCGAAGCACGATGTCTACATCACCGACTGGACCGACGCCCGCATGGTGCCGGCCAGCGACGGCGCCTTCCATTTGCATGACTATATTTATTACGTGCAGGATTTCATCCGCCAGCTGGGTCCGGACCTGCATGTGATTTCAGTCTGCCAGCCGACCGTCCCTGTATTGGCCGCGATTGCGCTGATGGCCAGCGCCAAGGATAGCCATCTGCCGAAGAGCATGACCATGATGGGCGGCCCGATCGATCCGCGTAAATCGCCTACCGACGTCAACAACCTGGCCACCGAAAAGCCGTTCAGCTGGTTTGAGAACACCGTCATTTATAGCGTTCCGTCCAACTACCCGGGTTTTGGCCGCAAGGTATATCCAGGCTTTCTGCAACATGCCGGTTTTGTCGCGATGAACCCAAGCCGCCATGCCCAAAGCCATTGGGATTTTTACATGCACTTGCGCGAAGGCGACAACGAATCGGCCGACAGCCATCGCAAATTCTATAACGAGTACAACGCCGTGCTGGATATGCCAGCCGAGTACTACCTGGATACCATCAAGACCGTGTTCCAGGATTTCGCACTGCCCCACGGCACCTGGGAAGTCGAAGGCAAGCTGGTGCGGCCGCAGGATATCAAGACTGTCGCCCTGCTGACCATTGAGGGCGAACTGGACGATATTTCCGGCTCCGGACAAACCCAGGCTGCGCATGATTTGTGCAGTTCCATCCCGAAAGCCAAAAAGCAACATTTCACTGCCGAGAAATGCGGCCACTACGGGATTTTCTCCGGCCGCCGCTGGCGTGAAGTGATTTGTCCGAAAATTACGACCTTTATTAAGGACAACGCTTAACTTCGTCTGCCGAGTACGATAAATCCGCTGCAAAAGCCGTTCCTTCACCAGGAACGGTTTTTTATTTGGCGCGCCGCCTTGGCGCACCGCCGGTTTACTCGGATAATAGCGGCATGTTGTCATCATCCAGTTCCCCGCCGCCAGTGCCGGCCTTGCCCTCACCTTCCCTCGCCGACCGCATTGAAGCGCTGCTGCCGCAGACCCAATGCACCAAGTGCGGCTATCCGGCTTGCCGTCCTTACGCCGAAGCCATCGCCGACGGCAGCGCCAGCTACAACCAGTGTCCGCCGGGCGGCCAGCAAGGCGTGGCCCGGCTGGCGCAACTGTTGCAGCAACCGCTCATCCCGCTGAATCCGGCCAATGGCGTCGAACGTCCGCGTCCGCTGGCAGTCATCGATGAAGCGGCCTGCATAGGCTGCACGCTTTGCATCCAGGCTTGTCCGGTCGACGCCATCGTCGGTGCCGCCAAGCAAATGCACACGGTGATCAACGACTTGTGTACCGGCTGCGATCTGTGCGTGCCCCCTTGCCCGGTCGATTGCATCACCATGGTCGATGTCAGCGGAGCGGATACCGGCTGGAACGCGTGGACCCAGCAACAGGCTGATGACGCCCGCGCACGGCACGATTTCCATGTAATCAGGCTGGTACGCGAAAAGCGCGAAAACGATGCCCGCCTGGCGGCCAAGGCTGCCGAGAAACTGAAGGCAGTCGCAGCCGAATCTGCTGCAACGCCAGAGCAGCAAGCTGAACAGCTGCGCAGGAAAGCGATCATCCAGGCAGCTATCGAACGCGCCCGCCTGAAGAAAGAACAACAAGCCCAGCAGGAAATCAAGGACAACAAAAACACCAAGGACGTGCCATGAACGCCGAAAAACGCCGGGAAATTTTTACTCGCCTGCGCGCCGCCATGCCGCATCCAACCACCGAACTGGAATACACCTCGCCGTTTGAACTGCTAGTCTCGGTGATCCTGTCGGCGCAAGCCACCGATGTCTCAGTCAACAAGGCGACCCGCAAGCTGTACCCTGTGGCTAATACGCCGGCGCAAATCTATGCGCTCGGCGTCGACGGCTTGATTCCGTACATCCAGACCATAGGTTTGTATCGCACCAAAGCCAAGAACGTGATCGAAACCTGTCGTATGCTGGTTGCATTGCATGACAGCCACGTGCCGCGCAGCCGTGAACAACTGGAAGCCTTGCCGGGTGTCGGCCGCAAGACGGCCAATGTGGTATTGAATACTGCGTTCGGGGTACCGACGATTGCTGTCGACACCCATATCTTCCGGGTTGCCAACCGTACCGGCATCGCGCCCGGCAAGGATGTCGATGCGGTTGAGCAGAAGCTGATGAAACTGGTGCCCGCCGAATTCCTGCTGGACGCCCATCACTGGCTGATCCTGCATGGCCGTTATACCTGCATCGCCCGCAAACCGCTATGCTGGAACTGCAACATTGCCGACCTGTGCGACTTCAAGGCTAAAACACCATTGCCGGAAAAAGGGATATAAATCCATGCAACAACCTCATTCCCATTCTCATTCCCACTCTCATCCGCATACCGAACATCATTTCGAAGCCAGCGACACTGTGCGCGATATCGTCATCGGCATGGCCGACGGCCTGACCGTGCCGTTTGCACTGGCAGCCGGCATCAGCGGCGTCGCCGTCGGTATCGACATCGTGGTCACCGCCGGCGTTGCGGAAATCGCTGCCGGTTCGATCGCCATGGGCCTCGGCGGCTACCTGGCCGGACGCACCCAGCGCCAGCACTATTACGCCGAACGCGAGCGCGAAGAGCAGGAAATCCTCAATGTGCCGCATCGCGAGCGCAAAGAAGTGATCGATATCATGGCGCAATACGGCGTCACGAAACAGGAGTGCGAACCGATGCTGGCCGGACTGGAACGTAATCCGATAGCATGGCGCGACTTCATGATGCGCTTTGAACTCGGCCTGGAAGAACCACGCCCGGCCGCAGCCAGAAAAAGTGCCATGACTATCGCACTTTCATATCTGGTTGGCGGCCTGATTCCGCTGGCGCCATACATGCTGATGACCTCGATTCCGAAAGCTCTCGCTGCTTCCACCGCGGTCACTCTTCTCGCGCTGTTTATCTTCGGCTACCTGAAAGGCAGCGTGACCGGCACCGGCGCGCTCAATTCAGCACTGCAAACCCTGATGGTGGGCGGCCTTGCCGCTGCCGCCGCTTTCGGCATCGCCAGACTGATCAGCTAATCATCATGTTCAATCCATCCCAAGACGACGTACGACGTTTTTTCTGCGAAACCTATCTCAAACATAAGGCCGGAGAAATACTCACGCCGCTGGAAGCCATCGCCAGCGACTGGCTGCAGCAGCATCCCGAGTATGCCGACGACCTGAAAGATGTAGAAGCCGCGCTGAGCGCCGATTACTCGGTCGAAAACGGCCAGACCAATCCTTTCCTGCATCTGTCCATGCATCTGTCGATCGCCGAACAGATCTCGATCGACCAGCCACCCGGCATCCGCGCCGCAGCCACCGCTTTGACGCAGCGCCTGCAATCGGAGCATGAAGCGCACCATCACATCATGGAGTGCCTGGGCGAGATGATCTGGAATTCGCAACGCAGCGGCCTGCCACCGGACGGCGCCGCCTATATCGATTGCGTCAGGAAGCGTGTGTAGCCTGCCTGCATGCATGCAGATGAATGAAAAAAACCACGCAATTACGATTGCGTGGTTTTTTTGTTATCCGGCGACGGGTAGAGCTTACTTGTGCAAACTCATTTACGCAATCTTACTTGCGTAATCTTACTTACGCAGTACCAGCGTTGTCGGCAGGCTATGCAGGTAGGCAGCGATATCTTGCACTTCCTGATGCGACAAGGCCTTGGCTTGGCCGCCCATGATCGCATTGCTGCGGCCATTAGGACCGTCGCTACCACGCTGATAGGCAATCAAGGCATGCTGCAGGTAATCTTGCGGCTGGCCGGCCAGCTTCGGATAGCTAGGATCGATCGGGGTATGGAAATCGGCGCCGTGGCAGGCTGCGCAGGAATATTTTTTCACAGCGGCTTCACCTGCTGCGATATTTCCGGCTGCATGAGCATTCAGAAATGCGCTAGTGGAAAGTAGAAACACCACGCCAGCAAAAATCTTTTTCATTGTGTGGATCCCTTATTTCTGCTGCGAATAATATGCTGCAATATCCGCCATGTCTTGTTCGGACAGGCTGGCTGCGATACCGCGCATGGTTGGCATCTTGCGCTCACCCTTTTTATAGGCATTTAGCGCACTCACAATATATTTCGCCGACTGGCCGCCAAGCATAGGCACTTGATAGACTTCCGGGAAGGTAGCTTTATAGCCGGGGATGCCATGGCAGCCGATACACATTGATACCTTGTTTTCAGCTGCCTTAGCGTTGCCGACCACGTCCGCAGCTGCGGCCAGGTTGGCAATACTCGCGAGCGCGAGAAGTGCAATTAGTTTTTTCATATTAGCTGGGTAATTTGTAGCGAAACCGGTTTAAGGAACTACGCCAAACCTGTGCTGCGGCCGCAATTCCGGCGCGACGATACTCACTGCACTGCTGCACAGCTAAGCGTCTCCTGCCGACCCTGCACCGCTCACTACGGTTTTTCGTGGTCCCTTTTATTGCGAACTTGCCGCGAATATTGCCTTAAATACTGCAAGAAATACAGCACAGGCAACAGATATAGTCCCTATACCTTGCTGCGTATATCGCCGCGTTACTGCCGCGGTAGTGCCGTATTACTGCCGCATCACTGCCGTATTTACTAAAAGGTAGCCTTGCCGACGCCGACTGCCGTCGCCACCCCACACCAAAACCGGTTAATTTTACCCCAAGAAACATGCACAGTCCACGCCCGGCAACGGCAAAATCGCAACCCGCGACGATCTCGCGACAGTCGTTTACTGCGGGGTTGGCTGGTTTTGCCGGCGCTATCCGATGCTGCCGGGTACGCCGGCCGCCTTATCCATGACGCCTGCCGGGCCGGCGCTGCGGTGCGGGGGATGGCTCCGGCGGCAGCGCAGGCTCGGAGCGTTCAGGGGCTTCGCCGCTGACGGTATCAACGGTATCTGCCTGTAGCGGAGATGATTCCGGTATCGATACCGCCGATTCGAGAGCCGGTTCGGGAGCCCGCTCCGGAAACAGGAAGGAACGCGGCGAAGCGCTGAAACGGCGCAATACCGCCCGGAATACCAGCCGCCTTATACGCGCCGGCACGTTACGTGCACGCAAGGCCATGGTCAGTGCACAGGCAAACGACACGCCGACATTCAACACGCCGATACTGACAATCCCGGCTATCGCCAGCCAGAATTGCGGCGCCGCCAGCACCTGCCAGCCAAGACTGCTGGCGGCGGCAGTCAGCGTACCCGTGGCCAGCGTCACATGACGCACATCCAGCGGCAAACCGAAAAACTGCGCCAGGACCGGCGTCATCCCCAGCAGCAAGCCAAGCGAAACATTACCGGCAATCTGCGCCACATTACGATCCAGCCAGCCAGCCCAGCGCTCGGCCCGCATCGCTCCCAGCACGAATACCAGGCGCCGCTGATGGGTCAGCGCTTCGCGCAGACGGCGCAGTGCAAACCAGTTGTCGGTAAAACCCGACACCAGGCTCGACAACCATAGCAAGATCCCGGTGAAAGCGGCAAGCAATGGCGTCGGGCCGATTACGGACAGGCTGTGCAGGCTGGCGCCGGCATGGTCCGCCGTCATCATGGGTGCATCGGTTGTCAGCATGATGAGGCCGGATATCAACAGCATCACAGGAACAACCCCCATCAGATTGCCGAACACGGCGGCGGCTTGCGAGCGCAGCAACAAGGCGATTTCGCTCAACAGCGCGCGCAAACCCTCTACCGTATCCAGTTGCCCCATCTTGGAGGCCAGCACCGGCGCCGTCACCGCCGGCTGTTTGGTGGCCAGCACGCCGCCCACGGCAGAGATGAGCATGAAGCTGGCGGCATAATTCAGGGAAGCGAATATCCCTTCAAAAAACCGGGCCGCACCGACCGTCGAGAGCAGCGATTTTCCGAGCACCGTAAACGCCGTAATGACACCGCCGCGGCCTGCGGCCTTGAGCATGGTCCGGTATTCCTTGCTATCGCGTGCAATGTAATGCTCGCCATGATCGGCGTTGCGCTCGACCATCTTGCGCGCCAGTAAAGAGAAGCTGCGCCGTATCAATCCGCGCACCGAGGAGCGTTGATGATGCGCGGCGATCAGATCGCCTAGAAGAGCCTGGATCTGCCCGGCTCCGGGTTGTGAGCCGGGTTGTGAGCCTGATTCTGAGCCCGCCTTTGAGTCCGCGCTTGAGCCAGATTCCGTACCCTGGCTGTCCGTGTTGTAAATCGCCGAGCGCAGATCGGTCAGCAACGCCATCCGCGTCAACTGCGCACGCATGCGCTCGACCCGGTAGACCAGGCTGACCGACACGCCATGCTCGTCAAGGTGGGCGTAAATCCTGTCCGTCTGCGCCTGGCAGACGGCAATCAGCATACGCACGCTGCGCAAGGCGGCTTCGTCCCTTGGGCTGACGTATAAATAGGTTTCCAGCTCGCGCCGCAAGACCATGAACGGGGTTGCCTGCAACGGCATCTTGGGGTCCAGCTTCTGGCGAAACGCCTTGCTGATGCCGTCCGCCAGGATCATTGCAGCCAGATAGACCAACGCTTCATCGATCTGCTGCTGATAGCTGTGCGCGATACCGTCATCGGCGATCAGCTTCCAGATTTTCGCCACGCTCCGGGTATCCAGCGCCAGCAGCCAGTCGGCATCTTCCGTGGTGGGAAACAAGGCGGTAAACAAGGATGACAAATCCGCCTCGAACGGCGGTTTCGGTAGCACCAGCTTGATGGCGTGTTCCGTCAGCTCGCTAAAGAACGCGGGTTCATTCGGCAAGCCGGTGGCGCAAAAAAGCTCAGGCCCGGCAGCCTCGCGCATGGTTTTCTGCAACGTGGCCTGCACTACCCGGCGTACGTCGCGGTTACCATCCAGCCACTCCAGCAAAAAAGCCAGACGCAGTTGCTTGACTCGCAACCTGGCGTCGTCGTCAAGCATCGACACCGTGGGGACATGGCGCAGCCATTGGACAATATCGATAATCCAGTTAGCGCGCTCTTGCCAGGAATAAAATGGATTGGCGCGGCGCATCAAAGCGTCGACTTGCGTGGCGTACTGCCGGCTATCGGTTTGCAGGTGCCGCTCGCCATGTCGAAACCGGCGCCACATTACCCGCAAGCGGAGAAACAGAATTTTCATTGGCTAATCTTTTACAACGGTGAGGATGTGGTTATCTGTTCATCAAGACAACCCTTCTTGAGTTGAGAGCCTGGCCAGCCAATCGGCCATCTCGTTTATACTCGACCTTATATACTCGGCCTTACTTCCTAATTGCTTCCTCATCACTAACGACAATGCGACCAGAGACACGTTTTGAAAGTTCCCCCGGCTACGTCGCCACCGACGACCTGAAACTAGCCGTCAATGCAGCACTGACATTGCAAAGACCACTGTTGATCAAGGGTGAGCCGGGTACCGGCAAAACCATGCTGGCAGAAGAAGTGGCCGCCGCTTTGAACATGCCGTTGCTGCAATGGCATATCAAATCAACCACGAAAGCACAGCAAGGCTTGTACGAATACGATGCCGTATCGCGCCTGCGGGATTCGCAACTGGGAGACGCCAGGGTCAAGGACATTCACAACTACATTGTCAAAGGCGTCCTGTGGCAGGCATTTAACGCAGACGAACAAGTGGTGTTGCTGATTGATGAGATCGACAAAGCCGACATTGAGTTCCCTAACGATTTGCTGCGCGAACTCGACCGCATGGAATTTTACGTTTATGAAACACGTGAAATGGTGCGTGCCAAGCACCGTCCGCTGGTCATCATCACCTCGAATAATGAGAAAGAATTGCCAGACGCTTTCCTGCGCCGCTGTTTCTTCCATTACATCAAGTTCCCCGACAAATCGACCATGCAGGATATCGTCAACGTCCATTTCCCGAATCTCAAAAAAGACATGCTGGCGCAGGCGCTGGAAACCTTCTACCAGGTACGCGATGTGGCGGGACTGAAAAAGAAACCGTCGACCTCGGAACTGCTGGACTGGCTCAAGCTGTTGCTGGCGGAGGACATTCCTCCGGAAGCCTTGCACAGCAGCGACTCCAAGGCCGTGGTGCCGCCGCTGCACGGCGCCTTGTTAAAAAATGAGCAAGATGTGCACTTGTTCGAACGCCTGGTGTTCATGGCCCGGAAGAATAGGTAACTGCGATAGATAACGGTCATAGATAAAGCAAAGCACGCCATGCTGATTGATTTCTTCTTCACCTTGAAAGACGCCAAAATTCCGGTGTCGATTAAGGAATTCCTGATTCTGCTGGAAGCGCTGCAGCGCAACGTCATTGCGCCTACGCTGGATAATTTTTATTATCTGGCGCGAACCACGCTGGTCAAGGATGAGGCCCATTTCGATAAATTCGACCAGGCTTTCGGGCGCTACTTCAAAGGCATCCAGACCGTCTTCGAGAAAAACGCCGAAATCCCGTTGGAATGGCTGATCCAGCGCATCAAACGCGAATTGACGCCGGAGCAACAGGCGCAGCTGGAGAAATTCGGTTACGACAAACTGATGGATCGCCTCCAAGAACTGCTTAAAGAACAGAAAGAGCGGCACGAAGGTGGCAATAAATGGATCGGCACCGGCGGCACTTCGCCGTTCGGCCATGGCGGCGCCAATCCGGAAGGGATCCGCATCGGTGGTAGCGGCGGCAATCGCACTGCGGTCAAAGTCTGGGATGCGCGCGCTTACCGCGATTACGATGACGACCTCGAACTGGGCACACGCAACATCAAGATAGCCCTGCGGCGATTGCGCAAGTTCGCGCGCGAAGGTATAGCAGAAGAGTTGGCGCTGGACGATACCATACGCGCTACAGCCAACAATGCCGGCTACCTCGACATCAAGATGCGGCCCGAGCGCAAGAACAATATCAAGGTGCTGATGCTGCTGGATGTCGGCGGCACCATGGACGACCATATTGCCCGTACCGAAGAATTATTTTCTGCCGCCAAGACCGAATTCAAGAACATGGAGTTCTTTTATTTTCACAATTGCGTCTACGATTACGTCTGGAAAAATAATCAGCGCCGCCATGCCGAGCGCTTCCCGACCTGGGATATCTTGCGCAAGTACACGCCGGACACCAAACTGATCTTCGTCGGCGATGCCACCATGAGCCCATATGAAATCCTGCAGCCTGGCGGCTCGGTCGAATATAACAACGAAGAAGCCGGCGCCGAATGGTTGCAACGGTTCACCAAGGCTTTCCCCAAGTTCATCTGGCTCAATCCTGAACCGGAAGGCTTGTGGCAATATCGCCAGTCGGTGGAAGTGATCCGCCAGTTGATGAGCAACCGCATGTTTCCGGTGACTATGGATGGCCTGGAACGCGGCATGCGCCTGTTAAGTAAATAAGCGGCAAACCACCTGCAAATAAAGCCGATACGAAATTGTGGTTCGCGGCGTTGCTGCTTGCAGTTACTGTACTTTCTGCTGTTTCCGCGGTTTCCGCAGTGTCTTTTACCGCCGCAACGACAAGAATTTCCCCAGCGCCAGCAATATCTGCGACTGATCCAGGTGCCTGCTCAGAAAACCGTCGCATGCGGCCTGCTGCGCCCGCACATGGTCGTAGGCGAAGTCTTTGTCAATCAGGAAAATAACCGCAATCCTGGTGCTTTCATGCTGTTGTTTGATGCTGCTGCACAAATCATAGGGATCAAACCGCGTCAGTTGCGGATTGATCAGCACCACCGAGATGCTTAGCTGCGTATAAACCTCTGCGGCCGCCTCGGGACTGCCGACCCACTCGACCGGCACCACATGATCGGCCATGGTAACTGCCAGGTCGTCGCGAAACGTCGATTGTTCATCAATCACCAGGATACGATCGCTCTGCGGGGATTTGCTACGCATACGCTCATATTCAAGCGGGTCGGTCAAATCCAGGTCGAGACGTTCACGCCGGCGACGTTCCGGCAGACTGTTGAGCAATGCTCCATTAGCGCGATTTTGCTTGGCAAGCATAATCAAGCGCCGTTCGATCAAGGTATCCAGCGCGTCGAACAATTTCAGCCAGCGTATCGGCCGCTCGACGGTGGCAAACGGCAGTTCCACCTGAGGTGCGCCCACCAGCAAGACTGGCCGCAGGTTGTTCGGTTCCATATCGGCCAGGGTCGCCAGGGCTTTCAGATCGTCGGCGTTCACCAGATACAGATCGGGCTCCTGCAGGCTGTCTGCGGACAAACGGTAATATTGTCTCGGGCGGTTTTGCTCGACCGAAAAAGTGGCGTCGAAAATATTGATTTCGCGCGCAGAAAATCCAATGAATCGGATGGCAAATGGTGCGTTATGGTTTTTCATTTTTTATGCTCCCCTGCTGCGCGAACGCTGGCAAAAATATGATACCAGTGTCTTTATGTAACTTTTATTTTTATCAACATACTGTGCAAAACAACAACATTTTATTGCCAACCATCAATAGAATGGGCGATTCATCCCTGACGTCTTTGATTGATATATTTCATTTAACGCACCTTGCATGCGCAAGCGAACGGCTTTTTCATTAGAATGCGCAGGGATAATAACGAGTAATCTATGCATCGATTGACAATGCGTCTCAAATTAGCCTCAAACCAATAATTTATATTTAACTCATCCCAACTGAATGGCAACCAAAAAATCACCGCAATCTGACTATAGCGAATCATCGATCCGTGTACTGAAGGGCCTGGAGCCGGTCAAGCAACGCCCGGGCATGTACACCCGCACCGAAAATCCGCTGCATATCATTCAGGAAGTGATTGACAATGCCTCGGACGAAGCTCTCGGCGGATTTTGCAAGAATATCCTGGTCACACTGAATACCGACGGCAGCGTCAGCGTCGAGGATGATGGCCGCGGCATTCCAGTCGGCATGCATCCGGAAGAGAAAGTTCCGACGGTAGAAATCGTATTTACCCGCTTGCACGCTGGCGGCAAGTTCGACAAAGGCAGCGGCGGCGCCTATTCGTTTTCCGGCGGCCTGCACGGGGTCGGCGTCTCGGTCACCAACGCCCTCTCCTCACGTCTGGAAATCACGGTCTGGCGCGAAGGCGGCATGCATCACATGGTGTTTGCCGATGGCGATGTGATTGAAAAATTGAAATCGCAACCACTCAGCCGTGAAGACAACAAGAAATCGGGTACTCGCGTCACCGCCTGGCCGAATCCCAAATATTTCGACTCGCCGGCGATCTCGCAACCGGAATTGCAGCGCTTGCTGCGCTCCAAAGCGGTGCTGCTGCCTGGCGTCAAGGTCACGCTGCTGAACGCCAAGAACGGCGATAGCCAAACCTGGCAATACGATCAAGGCTTGCGCGGCTATCTGATGGAATCGCTGGCGCAATCCTCGAATGCCGAGCCACTGATTCCCCTGTTCGAAGGTGAGCAATACGCCAATGCCGACGCCGAAGGATTTGCCGAAGGCGAAGGCGCGGCCTGGGTAGTCGCCTGGACCGAGGACGGCGCCATCGTGCGCGAATCCTATGTCAACCTGATCCCGACTTCAGCCGGCGGCACCCATGAATCCGGCTTGCGCGAAGGCTTGTTCGGTGCCGTCAAAAGTTTCGTCGAAATGCATTCGCTGCTGCCTAAGGGCGTCAAGCTGTTGCCGGAAGATGTGTTTGCGCGCGTCTCATTCGTCTTGTCCGCCAAGGTGCTGGACCCGCAATTCCAGGGCCAGATCAAGGAACGCTTGAATTCACGCGATGCGGTGCGGCTGGTGTCCACCTATACCCGTCCGGCGCTGGAACTGTGGCTGAACCAACACGTTGAATACGGCAAGAAACTGGCCGATCTGGTGATCAAGCAGGCCCAGAACCGCCTGCGTTCGGCACAAAAAGTCGAAAAGAAAAAATCCTCCGGGGTTGCCGTGCTGCCTGGCAAACTGACCGATTGCGAATCCAGCGATATCACCCGTAATGAACTGTTCCTGGTCGAGGGCGATTCCGCCGGCGGCTCGGCAAAAATGGGCCGCGACAAGGAATTCCAGGCGATCCTGCCGTTGCGCGGCAAGGTGCTGAATTCCTGGGAAACAGAGCGCGACCGGCTGTTCGCCAACAATGAAATCCACGATATCGCGGTCGCCATCGGCGTCGATCCTCACAGCAAAGCCGACACCATCGATTTCAGCGGCCTGCGTTATGGCAAGATCTGCATCCTGTCCGATGCGGACGTCGACGGTTCGCACATCCAGGTGTTATTGCTGACCTTGTTTTTCCGCCACTTCCCGCAATTGATCGATCGCGGCAATATCTGCATCGCCCGGCCGCCACTATACCGGGTCGATGCTCCGGCACGCGGCAAGAAGCCGGCGCAGAAGATTTATGCCCTGGACGATGGCGAGCTGGAAGCCATTGAAGATAAATTGCGCAAGGACGGCGTCAAGGACACCGCCTGGTCTATCTCCCGCTTCAAAGGCCTGGGCGAAATGAATGCCGAACAATTGTGGGAAACCACGATGAATCCGGATACGCGCAGGTTGCTGCCGGTCACGCTCGGCAATTTCGACCTGGAAGCGTCGGAGAACCGCTTCAATATGCTGATGGGCAAGGGCGAAGCTGCGGCACGCCGGGCCTGGATCGAAGAGCATGGGAATGAGGCCGAGGCGGATATTTAAAGGTATTTAAAAAATTTCCCTTTAATAACTATGGCGCCTTTATCGGTGCCAGCCATCCGTATCGGCAAAACGTATTATCATGGTCGGAGTTTTACGCGGCTATACTGCGCAGTTGTACGCATCACCGCTTCTGTAGCTCAACTCAGCTTGCCGCTCATCCGCAGCTCCGACCACTTAAAGTAACAATGAAGCAACTCCGCCATCATTTGAGCCGATTTTTCACAGGTACTCTGCTGACGCTCGCACTACTGACCACGGTCGGCAGCGCGCGCGCGGATATCTTCGGCTATATCGATGCGGATGGCATGGGACATTTCTCGACTGAGAAACTGGATAACCGTTATCAACTTTTCATCCGCGGCGACGGCTTTTTCGACTCATCCCAGCTAGCCCCCGGCAGCGTCAAGCCGCTCGATCCGAAGGTGCGTAGCAGTCCGCTGTTTCGCTACCTGTCGCAACATCCGAATTTGAAAAAATACGAAGCGATGGTAGACCAGGCAGCGCAAGAGTTTGCGCTGGAGCCAGCGTTGCTGAAGGCGGTGATGGCCGCTGAATCCGGCTTCAATCCCGGTGCGGTATCGCCGAAAGGCGCGATCGGCCTGATGCAAATCATGCCGGCCACGGCTGAACGCTATGGCCTGACCGGCGACAACAAAAAACCGATTCAGCAAAAACTCACCGACCCGCGTACCAATATCCGCCTGGGCGCGCGCTATCTGCGCGATTTGCTGAAGCTCTATCCGGCCCAGCAAGAGCTGGTGATTGCCTCTTACAACGCCGGCGAAGGCGCAGTACAAAAGTACAATAACAAGGTGCCGCCGTATCCTGAAACACGTATGTATGTACAACTGGTGCGGCAATTTTATCAATTGTACAAACCGGCATTTGGACAGCCGGCTGATGGCAAGGTTGACGGCCGGGTTGACGGCCGGGTTGACAGCCGGGTTGACAGCCGCACTGCCGGCATGAAGCGCATCCGCCTGGTGATCCCCGGGCGCAGCAACATGCCGGCCGACATGCCGCCGGTAGCCGCGACACCTATTCCGCCAGCTGTAGCAATGCCCGCAGCGGCAACACCTTTTATCGAATAAATACCAGAATAAACACCGACTCTCCATGACCGACCAAAACGATCTGTTTGCTACGCCAGATGCACCAACCCCGGACGCTGAATCCTTAACCCTTGCCACTTTCGCTGAACGCGCCTACCTCGACTACGCCATTTCGGTAGTCAAGGGACGCGCCTTGCCCGATGTCTCCGACGGCCAGAAGCCGGTGCAGCGCCGCATCCTTTACGCGATGAGCGAACTCGGCCTGAACGCCGCCGCCAAGCCGCGCAAATCGGCGCTGGTGGTCGGCGATGTGCTGGGTAAGTTGCATCCGCACGGGGATCAATCGGTGTATGACGCCCTGGTGCGCATGACCCAGGATTTCTCGCTGCGTTATCCGCTGGTCGACGGCCAGGGTAACTTCGGTTCGCGCGACGGCGACGGCGCTGCGGCGATGCGTTATACCGAGGCACGCCTGACGCCCATCGCCAGATTGCTGCTGGAAGAAATCGACATGGGCACGGTCGACTTCCAGCCCAACTATGATGGTTCCACCGAAGAACCGAAACTGCTGCCGGCGCGCCTGCCCTTTGTATTGTTGAATGGCGCCTCCGGAATTGCGGTCGGTCTCGCTACCGAAATTCCATCGCACAATTTGCAGGAAGTCGCCAAGGCAGCGGTTGCCTTGATCCGCAACCCGAATTTAAGTCATGTCGAACTGATGCAAATCATTCCCGGTCCCGATTTCCCCGGCGGCGGCCAGATCATTACCTCTGCCACTGCAATTTCGGAGATGTACGAAAGCGGACGCGGCAGCCTGAAGGTGCGCGCCACCTGGAAAATCGAAGACCTGGCACGTGGCCAATGGCAGGCCGTAGTCACAGAATTGCCGCCTGGCGCTTCCTCGCAAAAGATCCTGGAAGAAATCGAAGAGCTGACCAATCCGAAAATCAAGCTCGGCAAGAAAACCCTGACGCCGGAACAGCTGGCGCTCAAGACGTCCATCTTGTCGGTACTCGATACGGTACGCGACGAATCGGGACGCGATGCGCCGGTGCGCCTGGTGTTCGAGCCGAAATCGAAGAACCTGGACCAGACCGAATTCACCAACATGCTGTTGGCCCATACCTCGCTGGAAAGCAGCGCCTCGATCAATCTGGTGATGATCGGCGGCGATGGCCGTCCGCGCCAGAAGGGCCTGGGCATGATCTTGCGCGAGTGGATCGCCTTCCGCTTCACTACCATTACCCGCCGCTCGCAGTTCAAGCTGCAAAAAATCGAAGACCGCATCCATATCTTGGAAGGCCGCGAAGCGATCTTGCTGAATATCGACAAGGTCATCAAGATCATCCGCGAATCGGATGAGCCGAAGCCGGCGCTGATTACGGCGTTCAACCTGTCCGATCGCCAGGCCGAAGACATCCTTGAAATCCGCTTGCGTCAGCTGGCGCGCCTGGAGTCGATCAAGATTCAGCAGGAACTGGCTGAGCTGCGTAATGAAAAAGCGACGCTGGTCGACTTGCTCGACAATCCGGCGTCGATGAAACGCCTGGTTATCAAGGAAATCGAAGCCGACCAGAAGCAGTTTGGCGATGCCCGCCGTACGCTGATCGAAGCAGCGGAAAAAGCTGTGGTGGAAACCAGGATCGTCGATGAAGCGGTGACTGTCATCATTTCTCAAAAGGGCTGGGTGCGGGCGCGTACCGGCCACGGCCATGATGCCAGCCAGTTCGGTTTCAAAGCCGGCGATACCTTGTACGGCGCGTTCGAATGCCGTACCGTCGACAACCTGCTGACCTTCGGCTCCAACGGCCGCATCTACTCCGTATCGGTGGCGAGCTTACCCAATGCGCGCGGCGACGGCGTGCCTATCACTACCCTGATCGACCTGGCTAACGGCAGCAGCATACTGCACTATTTTGCCGGCCCATCCGATCTGATGTTGCTGCTGGCCAGCTCAGGCGGCTACGGTTTCACCGCCAAGATCGGCGATATGCTGAGCCGGGTGAAAGCGGGCAAATCGTATGTCACGCTGGATGAGGGCGATCTACCTTTGCCGCCGCAGGCATTGACCAGTGGCGCCAGCGCCATCGCTTGCCTGTCGGAAAAGGGCCGGTTGCTGGTGTTCGGCCTGGACGAATGCAAAACGCTCAGCAATGGCGGCCGCGGTGTGATCCTGATGGAACTGGAGAACAACGAGAAATTGCTGGCGGCACAGCCGATCAGCCAGCGCGGTGTGCTGGTGACTGGCATCGGCCGTGGCGGCAAGGCGCAACAAGTGGCTCTGTCGGCATCGGGACTGGCGCCGCATATCGGCAAGCGGGCGCGCAAAGGGAAAATGCTGGAATCGAAACTGAAACCGTCGACGCTGACTGCGCAGACCTGAAAATGAAAAAAGCCGGCTTGAAGTCGGCTTTTTTCATTTGGCTACGTATGCCATGTAGGGTGGGCAGGATTTTCTGCCCATGCAGAGATGCAACCATCCGCGTGGGCGGAAAATCCTGCCCACCCTACGCAACTGCAGAATCAGATTTTAGAAGCGATCAGCTTACCCAGCCGCTCGATCCCTTCGCGTATCTTTGCCGGCGGCACGGTCACGAAACTCAAGCGCAAGGTATGCTGTTCCGGCGTGTTGCCGTAGAACGGCCCGCCCGGCACAAACGCTACATGCTGCGCCACTGCCTCGTCCAGCAATTTCATGCTGTCGATATGCTTGGGCAAAGTCACCCAGATAAACATGCCGCCTTCTGGCCTGGTCCAGCTGGTGCCGGCCGGGAAATAGGTCTTCAGCGCATCCAGCATGGCGTCGCACTGATCCGAATACAACTTGCGGATAGTCGGGATATGCTGATCGAGGAAACCGTCCTTGATAGTCTGGTACACCACCATTTGCGTCAGTTGCGCGGTATGCAGGTCGGTCGCTTGCTTGGCTTGCTCCAGCTTCTCGATCAGCGGCCGCGGCGCTACCACGTAACCCAGGCGTATCCCCGGCGTCAGGATCTTCGAGAAGGAACCCATGTAAATCACCCCGCCCGGATTCATGCTCAGCATCTTCGGCAACGGTTCGGTGCGATAGCTGAGTGCGCCGTAAGGATCATCTTCGATCAGCGGCAAGCCGAGACGCGCGCAGATGTCTACCAGGGCGTGACGGCGCTCTACCGACAAGGTGCGGCCGGTAGGATTCTGGAAATTAGGCAATGCATATAACATGCGTGCGCCCTGCCTCAGAGTCGCCACGGTTTCAGGGATCAGGCCACCGTCATCGGCAGGCACCGAGACGAACTCAGGACCATACAGGGAAAAGGCTTGCAAAGCACCCAGGTAACTAGGCGTTTCCACCAACACCTTGCTGCCTTCGTCGATCAATACCTTGCCCAGCAAATCCAGGCCCTGCTGCGAACCGGAAGTCATCATGACTTGATCCGCCATGATCTTGACGCCGTTGGTCGACAAGGAATTGGCGACCCACTCGCGCAGCGGACCATAACCGTCGGTAGGACCGTATTGCAAAGCAACCTTGCCTTGTTCCGACAGCACTTTGTCAAACGCTACTTTCAATTGCTCGACCGGGAAAGTGGCCGGCGACGGCAGGCCGCCGGCGAAGGAAATGATTTCCGGGCGCATGGTGATCTTGAGGATTTCACGGATCGCCGAGCTTTGCAATTTCTGTGCGCGCTGCGAAAAATGCCATTGCAGCGGTGTTGGATTTTCGATTTTCATACAATTCTCTTCAAGTGATCTTATTCTGAGTGACTGTTGTCAATTGCCCGGCCTGAGCCGAAACTCAAACCGGATTGCAACAGCCCGTGGATTTTTATGATCTGCCGTCTCCTGGGCTGGCAGCGGATAGCGCTACCAGTGTTACGCCACTGCGTTTCGAGGACTACTCCAGTTCAGCAATCATTTCAATTTCCACGCAGGCGCCCAACGGCAGCTGTGCTACACCAAATGCGGAACGGGCATGCTTGCCTTGCTCGCCAAACACTTCGCCGATCAATTCGGAGGCGCCGTTGGTAACCAGGTGCTGTTCCGTGAAATCAGGCGTTGAATTGACCAGGCTCATCAGCTTGACGATGCGTTTGACACGCTTCAAATCGCCGCCGCAAGCTGCTTGCAAAGTAGCGATCAGATCGATCGCAATGCTGCGTGCCGCCAATTTGGCTTCTTCCGTAGTAGTGTCCTTGCCCAGTTGGCCGACCCAGATCTTGCCGTCTTTCTTAGGCAAATGACCGGACAGGTAAACCGTGTTGCCGCTTTGGGCGTACATCACATAAGCGGCAGCAGGCGTAACTACCGCAGGCAGCGTGATATTCAGGGCTTGCAACTTTTCATATACAGACATCTGACACTCCGAAAAAGAGATCATTTGCCGGCGCTTTTGGCGTCAGCAGCAATGACGGGATAAATGGGATACAGCCGGTTCAATCCCGGCCAATGTGTGATTATCTCACCTACCGCCAGGTTTGCGAATGCCCGGCTTTATATTTTGCTATGCCGCTTGCCGCCGCACCGCCATCTTGCGGCCAAACGCCACCACCACCAGCACTGTCAAGGCAAACAATATATTGCTGCTATCCAAAGCCTCGCCCAGTATCAATGCGGCTCCCAGCAGCGTCAGGAACGGCTGTAATAGTTGCACCTGGCCAACCCGTGCAATGCCGCCCAGCGCCAAACCCTTGTACCAAAAGAAAAAACCGATAAACATCGAAAACAGCGACACATAGGCGAAGCCCAGCCAGGCCTTGGGCGAAGCGCTGACGCCGTACTGCCAGCCCAGCCAGAGTGTTATCGGCAGCAAGACTGGCAATGCCATGACCAGCGCCCAGGCAATCACCTGTTGCCCGCCCATGGTTTGCGACAAGCGTGCGCCTTCCGCGTAGCCCATGGCGGCAGCCACCACTGCCGCCAGCAAGGCCAGGTCTGCAACTTGCAAACTGCCGCCGCCCTGGCTCAGTGCAAAAATAACAACGATAGCGCTGCCGACCACGGCGGCAATCCAGAATCCCACCGAGGGCCGTTCGCCAAATCGCAAGGCGCCAAACATGGCCGTCGCCAGCGGCAGGATGCCGAGCACGATGGCGCCGTGTGCTGCCGGCACATAACGCATCGCCACCGATGAAAACAGAGGGAAGCCGATCACCACGCCCAGCGCGGTCAGCGCCAGGGCTTTCCATTGGGTGGTAGTCGGCAGCGGCGCTTTCAGTTTCCACAGCAGTAATATCGAACACAGCGCAGCCACCACCGCCCGGCCGAATGCGACAAACACCGGATTCAGCTCTGCCACCGCCATCCGGGTAAACGGCAAGGTCAGGCTGAACACCGCCACCCCGACCAGCCCCAGCCACATGCCCTTCGATTCGTCCGTCATGCTGCCTGTCTTTCGTGTGATTTTTTCGCGTTGTTTTTGAATTGTTGTCAGAGCCTGGATCAGAGCCAGATCGATACTGCGGAATAAATCGTCAGTACCACCATTACGGTACAAAACACACGTTGCCACAAGGGTTGCGCCAGGTAACGCCGCAATACCGAACCGGCACCGGCCCAAATACCCACGCACGGCAGGTTGATGATACAGAACACCATGCAATAGATGGCAATAGACAACCAGATCGGCTGCAGCGGCGGCAAAAATGCGGAAGCGCTGGTGATGCCCATGATCCAGGCTTTCGGATTAGCGGCCTGGAATGCCGCCGCCCCAAGGAAGGTCATCGGCTTATGGTTGGCGCCGACCTCTGACTTGAACGACATGTTGCGAAGCTTCCAGGCCAGGTACAGCAAATAGGCCGAACCCAGGGTTTTCAGGATGACGTGAATCGATGGCAGCGCCAGCACCAGGCCACCGATACCTGCAGCGCACAGCACCAGCAGCAGGCCGAAACCGAAGGTCACGCCGAGTATGTGCGGAATCGTCCGGTTGAAGCCGAACATGATGCCGGACGAGGTCAGCATGATGTTGTTCGGCCCCGGCGTGATCGACGACACGAAGGCAAATATGGCCAGCGGCAGCAGCGTCTCCAACATCACGACACACTTGTAGCAGGATGGAAACCGGGTCCGCGTAAACGCGCGAGCAAGGCGCGCAACAGGTTGGTCGTGGCGCGTTGCGACTGACCGGCCAGGGTGATGCGGCTGTTTCCCGGATCGGACTCGACCACCACCATCCGGCCCGGCAGCAAGGTCAGCGAGCGGCCGGCGTGCAGCCAATGGTCTTCCGGCTGCCCTTCGAATGTCACCCAGACGCGGCCGCTGACTACCCGCAGGATCAATTCGTTGTCAGTGATACCGGATAGCGTGCTGCCGCCCGACAAGTTATGAGACTGTTGTTCGAATAGTGTTTGCATCGCTAACTCGCTTTCGAAGGCTTGGGGAGCCGTTGTGGGGTTGTAGCATTCTTGATTTAGGTCTATGCTAAGCTACAAAACCAATACAGTACCAATACAGTTAAGCAAGTAATTCCTGACATTGTCCCGGCGAAATTACCAATACAGTGACCAACACAACCCCTCCACGCAAGGTGAACAGCAGCCAGCTGCCCGCTCCGACCCCGGCTGCTCAACAACTGTTGTCGCGCGATAGCGACACCTCTCTGGTCGAGCAGATCGTGCGCTCCATCGAAACCCGCATCAGCGACCGCCTGTTGCGTACCGGCGCCCGTATGCCGTCGATCCGCCAATTTGCCGATAGCCACAGCGTGTCGCGCTTCACGGTAGTTGAAGCCTATGACCGGCTGGTAGCCAAGGGTTGCCTGGAATCGCGGCGCGGCTCGGGCTTCTATGTGCGCGAACGCTCGCCGCTGCTGGCTGACCGCGGCAGCAATTCCGCCAGCGACAAGCAGCCGCAGCTGATCGATGTAGTCTGGCTGGTGCGCAATATGCACCAGCAGGCGCCGAACAAAAAAATGCCCGGCTCGGGCATGTTTCCCAGCGAATGGCTGGATGCCGACCTGATCGCCAACGCCTTGCGCAGCATCAGCCGGCAAAATCCGGCGCAATTGCTTTCCTATGGGATTCCGCAAGGCTTCTTGCCGCTGCGCCAGCAACTGCAGCTGAAAATGGCCGAGCTTGAAATCGCCGCCACGCCGGAACAATTCGTCACCACTACCGGCGTCACCCAGGCGCTGGACCTGGTGGCGCGCCACTTTACCCAGCCTGGCGATGTGATTTTTGTCGATGATCCATCCTGGTTCCTGATGTTCGCCTCGTTTGCCGCGCTAGGCGCCAAAGTGGTCGGCGTGCCGCGCCTGGCCGATGGTCCGGATATGGTGAAGCTGGCAGAACTGGCGGCGCTGCATAAACCCAAGTTGTATGTGCTGGTGTCGGTATTGCACAATCCGACCTCGACTTCACTATCGGCAGCCAAGGCTTTCCAGATCCTCAAGCTGGCTGAAGAACATGACTTCATGATCGTCGAGGACGATATCTATTGCGACATGCATCCCGGCTCCGCCATCCAGCCGGCGACCCGCATTGCGTCGCTGGACCAGCTCAACCGCGTGATCTACATGGGCGGCTTCTCGAAAACGCTCTCACCTAACCTGCGCTCCGGCTTTATCGCCACCTCGCTCGAACTGGCGCAGCATTTTGCCGACCGCAAGATGCTGACCAACCTGACCAGCGCCGAAGTCGGCGAACGGGTGGTCTATAAAATCCTGTCCGAAGGGCACTACCGCAAGCATCTCGACCGCTTGCGCAACAAGCTCGATAGCGTACGCGACCGCACCATCCGGCAAATGGAAAGGATCGGCATGACGGTCGACATCAGCACCCCGGCCGGCATCTTTGTTTGGGCCGATACCGGCCACGACACCAATGTGATGGCGGAAAAGGCCTTGGCCGAGGGCTTCCTGCTGGCGCCCGGCGCCCTGTTCTCGCCCAGCCAGCTGCCCTCTTCCAGAATGCGGATTAACGTGGCGGCGATGTCGGATCCGGCGATCTGGCGCTTCCTGGAGCATGAATGTGGCAAATAAGACAATAATTTACATCACATCCCCCACAATCCTCCCTTGAAAACTCCCGATTGAGCCCCCATTTCGACTAACATCAAGCGTTTTATCTGTAGTGCAGCATATGCATTTTGATAAAACCGTAGCCATGTCGTCCCCGCGCACGCGGGGATCCATTTTAAATTCACCATGGATTCCCACCTTCGCGGGAATGACGGCGATTCTAATTAATGAGTTACGTTCTTACTTATTTATTTATTATTCATTTTTATTTATACAGAGGAAACAATGGCCGTATCCGAAAAGCAAACCCTTGGTTTTCAGGCAGAAGTAAAGCAGCTGCTGCAATTGATGATCCACTCGCTGTACTCCAACAAGGAAATTTTCCTGCGCGAGCTGGTGTCCAATGCATCCGATGCCGCCGACAAGCTGCGCTTTGAAGCGATCAACAACGGCGCTCTGTTCGAGAACGATCCGGAACTGAAAATCAAAGTCACTTTCGACAAGGCCGCGCGCACCATCACGATTTCGGACAACGGCATCGGCATGAGCCGCGATGAGGCCATCTCGCACCTGGGCACCATCGCCAAATCCGGCACCAAGGAATTCTTCTCGAAACTGTCCGGCGACCAGCAAAAAGATGCTGCCTTGATCGGCCAGTTCGGCGTCGGCTTCTACTCCGCTTTCATCATCGCCGACAAGATCACCGTTGACACCCGCCGCGCTGGCGCCAACGCCACCGAAGGCGTGCGCTGGGAATCCGAAGGCGCCGGCGATTTCAGCATCGAAGCAATCGACAAGCCGTCGCGCGGCACCGATATCACCCTGCATCTGCGCGAAGGTGAAGACGAGTACCTGTCGGCCTGGAAACTGAAATCCATCATCCGCAAATATTCCGACCATATCTCGCTGCCAATCGTGATGCAGAAAGAGGAATGGGACGAAGAAAAGAAAGAAACCGTCGTCAAGGACGAATACGAAACCGTCAACCAGGCCAGCGCACTGTGGGCCCGCAACAAATCCGACATCACCGAAGAACAGTATGTCGAGTTCTACAAGCATGTCTCGCACGATTTCGAAGCGCCGCTGACCTACACCCACAACCGGGTTGAAGGCCGCAGCGAATACACGCAACTGCTGTACGTTCCAAGCCACGCACCGTTCGACCTGTGGGATCGCAACAAGCGCGGCGGCATCAAACTGTACATCAAGCGCGTCTTCATCATGGACGATGCCGAGCAGCTGATGCCGGTCTATCTGCGCTTCGTCAAAGGCGTGATCGATTCCAGCGACCTGCCGTTGAATGTGTCGCGTGAAATCCTGCAAGAGTCGCGCGATGTACGCGTGATCCGCGAAGGCTCCACCAAGCGCGTGCTGAGCTTGCTGGAAGAATTGGCGAACAGCGACGACCAGGCGCAAAAAGACAAGTACGCCACATTCTGGAAAGAATTCGGCCAGGTCTTGAAAGAAGGTATTGGCGAAGATGCCGGCAACAAGGAAAGAATCGCCAAGCTGCTGCGCTTTGCGTCGACCACCAACGACAACGATGTCCAGGCCGTATCTTTCGCCGACTATATCGGCCGCATGAAAGAAGGCCAGGACAAGATTTACTACGCCACCGGTGAAACCTATGCCGCGGCCAAGAACAGCCCGCACCTGGAAATTTTCCGCAAAAAGGGTGTCGAAGTCCTATTGCTGACCGATCGCGTCGACGAGTGGATGCTGTCTTTCCTGCAGGATTTCGAAGGCAAGGAACTGGCATCGGTAGCCAAGGGCGGCCTCGATCTCGGCACATTGGAAGATGAAGCCGAGAAGAAGCAGCACGAAGAAACCGAAACCCAGTTCAAGGACCTGGTTGAAAAGATGAAGACCGCGCTGGCCGACAAGGCCAAGGATGTGCGCGTCACCTTCCGCCTGACCGATTCGCCAGCCTGCCTGGTGGCCGATGAAAATGAATTGTCGGGCAATCTGCTGCGCATGTTGAAGGCTGCTGGCCAGGACGCTCCGGATTCCAAGCCGATTCTGGAAATCAACCCGGATCACCCGCTGGTGCAACGCCTGAAGTACGAAGAAACCAAGTTCGGCGACTGGTCGCACATCTTGTTCGATCAGGCCTTGCTGGCTGAAGGCGGTGCGTTGGCTGATCCGGCAGGGTTCGTCAAGCGCCTGAATGAAATGTTGCTGGGCATGGCGGGTAAATAAGCCAGGGGAAATTCCTCTATTGCCGTTCGCGGGTAGTAAAAAGGGCTGGAAGACATAATTGTCTTCCAGCCCTTTGCTTTACGCCGCAATGATTGCATTGATAGCACTTTAAGACTAAACTGCTATCAATGCAATCATTATCAAGGTACCATCATGGCAACAAATCTAGTGGTGAGAAACGTGGAAGAAGATATCGCACTTGCGCTTAAGCAACTCGCAGCATCCCACGGCCGTAGTGCCGAAGCGGAGCATCGAGAAATTTTACGGGCGGCACTGCAACGCCCAAAGCGGCAATCGCTCGCGGAAGTATTGTCGCGCATGCCGAATGTCGGAGAAGATGCGGATTTCAACTCTCGCAACATCCAGGAGTAAGGCATGTACCTGGTTGACACGAACGTTATCAGCGAAACCCGTAAAGGGAACAAAGCAAATCGGGGCACCCAGGAATTTTGGCATTCAGTCGATCCGGATACGATCTACCTCTCAGTGCAGACAATAGGTGAAATTCGCCGCGGTGTTGAGAGCATCAAGAACCGCGGCGATACAACACAAGCCAACGCTCTGGAGCGATGGCTGAATACGCTTGTCACAGAATATGCAGATCGCATCCTGGTTTTTGACGAAGATTGCGCCCAGGTATGGGGAAAGTTAATGTCGCCCAGTAATCAACATCCGATCGACAAGCAAATTGCTGCAATTGGATTGATTCATGGGCTCACGGTCGTCACCCGTAACACCGTTGATTTTCTCGGTACAGGGGTGCGTCTGATGAATCCATTTTCGTAAAAATAAAGGCTGCGCACCGCCTTTATCCTCACCACTTTGAGCGTCGGATCACATCAGGCCGCTTGCTCCTGAGTTACCTGCTTACGCGCAGCCAGATGCACCAGCATGTCGTCGACCATATCGGTCAAGCTGTATGCAGGCAACCAGGACCAGTCTTGCCGCGCCTGCGAATCGTCAATCGAACGCGGCCATGCATCCGCAATCGCCTGGCGGAAATCCGGTTTGTACGCGACCTTGAACGATGGATAACGCTGCTGGATGATATCGACCAATTCCCGCGGAGAAAAACTCCATGCCGCGAGATTGTATGAACCGGCAACTTTCAGCTGCTCTTTCGGCGCACTCATCAATTCGATGGTGGCGCGCACGGCATCCGGCATGTACATCATCGGCAACGTGCTATCCACATCGAGGAAGCTGGTGTAGTCATGGCCGGCGGCGGCGGCAAACAGGGCCTGAATGGCGTAGTCGGTGGTGCCGCCTCCGGGCTCGGCCGAGTAGCTGATCAGCCCCGGATAGCGCAGGCTGCGAATATCCATTCCGTATTTCTCCGCGTACCAGGTGCACCAATGCTCACCGGCCAGTTTGGAGATGCCGTAGACGGTTTTCGGATCCATGGCGCCGACTTGCGGCGCATTGTCGCGCGGCGTCGACGGGCCGAATGCAGCAATCGAACTAGGCCAGAACACTTTTGACAGCTTGGCCTGGCGCGCTACTTCCAGCACGTTCAAGAGGCCGGTCATATTCAGGTTCCAGGCCCATTCCGGATGCTCTTCGCCTTTGGCCGACAAGGCTGCCGCCAGATGATAGATTTCCCCGATGTCGTGTTGCCGCACTACTTCGGCCAGGCGCTTGGCGTCGGTCACATCCAGTTTTTCGTATGCCAGTTCCTGATGCCGGCCCAGGGCTTGTATATCGCTTGCCACAACTTGCCTGGCGCCGTGCAGCTTGACCAGTGCAGTCGTCAGTTCGGTGCCGATCTGGCCGTTGGCGCCGATTACCAATATTTTTTTCATGGTTTGTCTCTTGAATTCTTCTCTTCAGTTCTTTAGCAGACCAAGCTCTTCACCGGCTTGCCGGAAGATACTCACTGCGCGCTGCAATGTCGCCTCATCGTGGACCGCAGACATCTGCACCCGAATCCGCGCCTGGCCTTGCGGCACGACCGGATAGAAGAAACCAACGGCGTAGACACCAAGTTCATACAGGCGCCGCGACAGATTTTGAGCAACCACAGCGTCATACACCATCAACGGCACGATCGGATGGGTGCCCGGTTTGATCTCGAAACCGGCTTCGGTGATGGCCTTACGGAAATAAACGGTGTTGCGCTCAAGACGGTCGCGTAATTCAGTCGACGCTTCCAGCAGATTAAGCGCCTCGATCGAAGCGCCGACAATCGCCGGCATCAAGGTATTCGAAAACAGGTAAGGCCGGGACCGTTGCCGCAACAATTCGATCACCTCGCGCCGGCCGGCAGTGAAGCCGCCGCTGGCGCCGCCCAGGGCTTTGCCCAAGGTGCCGGTAATCACATCGACCTTGCCGAAGATACCGCGCGCTTCATGCGTGCCGCGTCCCCGGGCACCCATGAAGCCAGTGGCGTGGCAATCGTCAACGCCAAGCAGTGCATCGTATTTGTCGCACAGTTGGCGGATGACGTCGAGCTGCGCCACCGTGCCGTCCATCGAAAACACGCCATCGGTAAACACCATGGTAAAGCGGGCATTGTCGGCCTTGGCTTGCTTCAGGCAGCGTTCCAGATCTTCCATGTCGTTGTGGGTATAGCGGTAGCGCTTGGCTTTGCACAGGCGGACGCCGTCGATAATCGAGGCATGGTTGAGCGAATCGCTGATGATGGCATCCTGCTCTCCCAGCAACGGTTCAAACAAGCCGCCGTTGGCATCGAACGCAGCTGCATACAGAATGCAGTCCTCGGTGCCCAGGAACGCCGACAAGCGCTGTTCCAGCTCGCGATGAATGTCTTGCGTGCCACAAATGAAACGCACTGAACTCATGCCGAAACCGTGGCTATCCAGGGCTGCGTGCGCGGCTTTGATCAAGGCCGGATGAGAAGACAATCCCAGGTAGTTGTTGGCGCACAAGTTGATCAATTCGCCACTTGAAGTGTTGATCTTGCCGCCCTGCGGGCCAAGGATCAAACGCTCAGACTTCAACAGGCCGGCGGCTTTGATCCCTGCCAATTCATCCTGCAGATGCGTGTAAAACCCGGGAGAGCCGACGTTCGTGCTTGCATCTGTACTTGTAGTTAGTGTCATTTTCAGCCTCGATCTTATATAATATATCGCTCTAATTCGATATATCGAACACGAATTCCACGATAATGCACAAAAACGAGGTTGTCAACCAGATGAGCAGTAATACGGTTAAAAATTTGGAAGATGCACCGCCGAAGGTAGGCGATACCTTGGTCAAGCTGCGCCAGGCCGACGGGCTTTCGCTGGATGCTTTGTCGAAACGCGCCGGCGTCTCCAAGTCCATGCTATCGCAAATCGAGCGCAACCAGGCTAATCCCACGGTTGCCGTGGTGTGGCGCCTGGCCAATGCCCTGGGCGTCCCTATTTCGCTGCTGGTGGACGGCAACCAGGCCGCGCCGGCATCGATAGAAACCTTGCCCAGCCATGCCACACCATCGCTGCGGTCAAGAGACGGCCATTGCGTGCTGCGTATCCTCGGCCCGATCGAACTGGCCGGCCAGTTTGAATGGTATGAGCTGTCGGTGGAGCCTGGCGGTTGCCTCGATTCAGAAGCGCACGAGCCGGCTTCGCGCGAACACCTGACAGTCTTGTCCGGTATATTGGAAGTCCAGAGCGGCAGCAACATCACCAAGATCAAAGTGGGTGAAACTGCACGCTATGCGGCGGATCGCCCTCATTACATCAAGAATGTCGGCAAGAATGCGGCGACTGCTTTGCTGGTGGTGATTCATAACGGGCAGTAAGCATCGCAATCGGCGGATGGAAAAAAGGCTGGAAGACAATCTTGTCTCCCAGCCTTTTTTTAAATAACCCAGTAAAACGTGTTGCTGCCATCCGCTGCGTCGCCCCCGCGAACGCGGGGATCCATTTTAAGGTCAACATGGATTCCCGCCTTCGCGGGAATGACGGGGTCGCCCAGACGCCAATTTAAATCTAATGCGTTACCCGGGTAACCCCACCCGACGACAACAAACGAACGCGGTCGCCTACATTGAAGCGTTCGTCAGCATCCTGGGTAATCGCACGCAACTCGCCGTTACTCAGACGCACGGTAATTTCCAGCCCCGGGCGCTGGTTCAGGTTGTTCTGCACCTGGTTGCCGGCAATCCCGCCGAGCACCGCGCCCACAACGCCTGCCGCGAGCGAGCCGTTGCCCTTACCGATGAGCGAACCGGCGGCGACGCCACCGAGCGCACCACCGGCCAAGGTGCCAGCGCCGTTGCCGTCGCGGCTCTTGTCGATGGTCACCGGACGCACCGAATCAACTACCGCCATACGCACCGTTTGCTCGCCTTGCGCCTGGCTGCTGCTATAGACATTCGCCGAATTCGGCGTCACGGCGCAACCACCCAAGGCCACCAACGCGGCGACTACGATCAGATTCTTCATTCTTGATAACTCCATCATAAATTACTCACACACAAAAATTGCCGCAGACAAATAACCCGCGAAGCGCACCGACAGAGGGGTTGCCGAGCCAGGCAGATTGCAGCGGCGTAATTTGCAACACTGGATTACCTTTTCGCTAACATTGCACATTTTATCAATTTTTGCGGGCAACCGGAGTTTTGCCGAAAAAGCCCGGGCAGTCTTGCAAGTCATACGCGATCTGCGCACTGACAAAGTCGACAAGTTTGCCGTTGTCCAATATTTGATTAGAGCAATCGTACGCTTGTCATGTCTTGCTTATGAAGCGATGCATAAAATTGCTTTTAAACAACTGCAGACTATATAATCACTCTTCGCTGCCAAACTCAATTCCAGCAAGGCCCCCATGAAGACATTGTTCAGAGCACTTAGTATTATGTTTTTTTTAGTACTGATGGTCGGCTTTGGCTTATGCGGTTTGCTAGGGATTGCTTCTGGAATTCACTTCAAAACCAATGGCAATGACCTGTCTATTTTGCTCCTTGGATGCGCAGGGGTAGGAATCAGTATCGCGCTGTGCTTCGTTATATATCGCATTGCCAGATATGGCAGCGTGTTTCGGCTTGCAAAGAAGTCAGATCAAGACAAATCCGAACAATGAAAACAGTCGTCTTTTCCAGCACGACTGCACATCTCATCCATCTGGTTTTTGAATGGGCGGCCATCGCATCCGGCGTCCAGCTATATCGCTGGCAACGTGCCCGTCAAGGCCTCTCTGGCATCCTGGAGCCGGGACAATACGCCGTCATCATCGGCTGCATACTCGGTGCAGCGATCGGGAACAAGTTAGTGTTCTGGATGGAGTTCCCTCAGTTATGGGCGTCATCTTCTTTAGACATCAATCTCTGGATGTCTGGACAATCTATCGTCGGTGGTTTGCTGGGTGGGCTGTGTGGCGTAGAGATTGCCAAGAAACTGATCGGCTCACAGCGCTCAACGGGCGACAATTTTGTCTTGCCATTGATGTTGGGCACTGCCATCGGGCGCATTGGTTGTTTTCTGGCAGGACTGCACGACGGCACTTATGGCGTACCCACCCATATGCCCTGGGGTGTCGACTTTGGTGACGGCATCTCTCGTCACCCTACTCAAATGTACGACATTCTCTTTGTATTAATTTGGGGCGGCGCCATTTTGTTTTTTCAAAAACGCTGGCGCGAAAGTCCGGGCCTTGTTTTCAAATTTTATCTATCGGGTTATTTACTGTGGCGCTTACTGGTCGATGGCATCAAACCGGTTCCCTATGAATATGCCGGCGGTCTTAGCGGCATACAGATCATGTGTTTACTGGCCTTACTGTGCTACCTCCCGTTTGTAATCAAGCAATTCTTGAATTTTAAAAAAAATGCGCCTCTTTTCCAGTGATCGATCACGTGCAGCGTTATTGATAGTGAGTTTAAGTTTGATTGGCGGTACGGGTTGCATCACTGCCTCCATCGTCAACAGCGTGCAACAAAAAAATGCACAGCGGGCCAGTGCAGAAATGCAGAAAACAAAAATTGAAGGATATAAAGTAGCCGCCAGCCGCGGTGATCTGGAGGCCACGACACAACTTGGATTGGAATATATAAATGGTTCACCAAATCTGGAAAGAGATATCCCAACGGGCATCTCTTTACTTGAACAGGCGGCAGCCAAACAATATGGTCCTGCGGAATATGCCTTAGGCTGGCTTTTACTCAATGGTTCCAATCGACAGTACAACGGCAGAACTCTCAGCGCAGAACAATTACCTCCAGACCCCTCGCGCGGAATAGAATTATTAAAACGATCGTCCACACGCTCTTGCAGTCCTTCACCTGTGTTTTTCAATCGCTTTTCTGCGTTTGACGTCAGCGACATATATCGCAATAGCGGGACTAATAACGGAATTAATAGCGGAATTAATAGCGCAATTATCAGGCAAGACATGCAACAAGCCGACCTTTGGCTTGCCCGCAGCATCCTGGACTGTAAATATCCATTCCACACCACGATTAAATACAAATTTTTAGGCTCAACAGAAGCTGGTACAGCCGCTAAAATTAAAGCGTTAGCTTTTCTCCTGATGCTACCGGCCAGCGACACCCTCACCAAACTGCAAGCATCCATGTCTCCGGCAGACATACAGGCGGCGCAAGAAAAAATGGCAATGCTACGCCAGGCTGCCCTCGAATCAAAACAACAATATCCCGCACCGCCTTACCCGAGCCAACGATGACGCGCAAAATACGGCCTTACCTTTTTTACGACACGACCACTTCGGTCTGTTCAACCTGCCTGCATCCGGTTGAAGCCAAGATCATCTTCAAGGATGACCATGTCTACATGGACAAGTGGTGTACTGCACACGGCAGCGAACGCGTGCTGGTCAGCGATGATGTCGAGTATTACCGGTTGTGTCGCGAGGTGTTCGTCAAACATCCTGAAATGCCGCAAACGTTTAACACCAAAATGGAATACGGCTGTCCTTATGATTGCGGCCTGTGCCCGGATCATATGCAGCATTCTTGCTTATCCATTGTTGAGATTACCGATAATTGCAATTTGAATTGCCCCGTTTGTTATGCCGAAAGCGGCACTCATCGGGAACAGCATAAGCCCTTGGCTGACGTCATCAAGATGCTTGATGCGGTTGTGGCCAATGAAGGCGAGGCTGATGTCATGCAATTGTCCGGCGGCGAGCCCACTTTACATCCGCAATTCTGGGAAATTCTGGATGCCGCCAAAGCACGACCCATCAAACATGTGATGGTTAACACCAATGGCATCGTGTTGGCGCAAGATCCTGAGTTCGTGCAACGTCTCGCAAGCTATGCGCCAGGAATAGAAGTGTATTTGCAATTCGATTCCATGCGCGCAGAAGTACATAAGGTATTGCGCGGCGCCGATTTAAGCCGTATCCGATTACAAGCATTGAAAAACCTGAATGCGGCCGGCTTATCCACCACTTTGGTTGTGACGCTGAAAAAAGGTTTGAATGACGATGAGATTGGCGCCATTATAGATTTCGCCTTGACGCAACCGTGTGTCCGCGGCGTCACCTTGCAGCCGATTCAAGATGCTGGCCGCGTTGAAAATTACGATCCGCGCCTGCATCGCCTGACCGTTTCAGAAATACGACGGAAGATCGCAGAACAAACCAGCGTATTCACCTTGCAAGATATCGTCCCGGTGCCTTGCAATCCCGATACGCTGGCAATGGCCTATGCTCTCAAAACCGATGAAAAAACTGTCCCGCTAACACGCTATCTCGATCCGCAATCTTTAGTCGAAGGCAGTGGCAACACGATAGTTTTCGAGCGCGACGAAGCGCTCAAGAAGAATATGAAAGACCAGATATTCAAGCTGTTTTCGACCAACCATTCCCCGGAATCGCAAGCCAACTGTCTTTCTGAATTAATGTGTTGTCTGCCTTTGATTTCTGCACCACAGACACTGCGTTACGACAATGTGTTTCGGGTCTTGATTGTGCAATTTATGGATGCATATTCTTTGGATGTCCGCGCCTTGAAAAAATCTTGCATTCATTTTGCCCAAGCTGATGGAAAAATGATTCCATTTGAAAGTTACAACCTGCTCTATCGCGACGACAAACGGCTAACGGCCATCCGCAAAAGCATCGCGCAACAGACCACCGGCAGACGTACCTCCGACCGCATTCCAATCATGCCGCTCCATGCCTAACGGCCGCCGGCGACATCGACAAATGTACCGGTCGAATAGGATGCCTCGTCCGACACCAGCCACATGATCGCGCGCGCCACTTCCTCGGCGCTGCCGCCGCGCCGCATCGGCACCGAATCTTTCACTCGATCCACCCGGCCGGGTTCACCGCCGCTGGCATGAATATCGGTATAGATGACACCGGGCCTGACTGCATTGACGCGGATACCCTGATCGGCGACTTCCTTCGCCAGGCCGACCGTCATGGCGTCGATCGCCCCCTTGGATGCTGCATAATCGACGTACTCTCCCGGACCGCCAAGCTTGGCCGCCATCGATGACAAATTGACGATCGTGCCGCCGTGGCCGCCAAAATGGGTAGACATGCGTCGTACTGCTTCACGCGCACACAAGAAACTGCCGACGATATTGGTGGCGAACACCCGCTGCAAACGGGCCACATCCATCTGATCGACACGCATCTGCCGCTCCAGGATGCCGGCGTTGTTGACCAAGGCGGTCAACGCGCCGAGTTGCGCATCTACCGTTTGAAACAGGTTCAGCACGTCAGCCTCGACCGCAACATCGCCGGCCACCGCCAACGCTTCGCCGCCAGCCTTGCGAATCGCCTCCACCACCGACTCGGCGGCGCTGCGGTTATGGACATAGTTGACGCACACTGCGTAGCCGCGCGCTGCGGCCAAATGGGCAGTGGCAGCACCGATCCCGCGGCTAGCGCCGGTAATTACAATCACTTGCTTCGACATGCGCCGCTTCCTTCACTCGTATTTGCGGGCATCCTCGATGACTTTACCGTCATTCGGCAAGCTGCCCGGCGCGACAAACAAAACCTCGCCGCGTAGTTTAGTCACTTCGCGCAAGCTGTCGGCAATCCGCTCTGCTGCGTGCGTTGCTGTACCAGTAGCCACAGAGGACAACTCGCAATGCAACGTCATCACGTCGTTCGCCATCGCGCCACTCACAACCAGGCGCGCTTTCGATATCTGCGGATGACGTTTGAGCACCTCCGCCAATTGCGATGGATGGACGAACATGCCACGCACCTTGGTCACCTGGTCGGCGCGCCCCATCCAGCCCTTGATGCGGGTATTGGTGCGGCCGCATGGCGAAACGCCCTCCAGCACCGCCGACAAATCACCCGTGGCGAAACGTATCAGAGGATAATCCGGATTGAAAGAAGTCAGCACCACCTCGCCGACTTCACCGGCTGCCACCGGATCGCCGGTGCCGGGCCGTACGATTTCCAGGATCAGATCCTCATCCAGGATCATGCCCGGATTGAGCCGGCCGTTGCTGAGCGACTCGTAAGCGATATTGCCGATGTCGGCCGACGCATACAATTGCAGCACGTGCGGCACACCGTTATCGTGGAACCATTGGCGCAACGATGGCGGCAAGGCTTCAGCGCTTAGCAGCGCGCGTTGCAGGCTGCCGATATCGGTGCCCATCTCGCGCGCTTTTTCGATAATGATCTTGAGGAAAGAAGGTGTGCCTACATAAGCATCCGGACGCAATGCCGCCATCGCCTGCACCTGCAGTTCCGTCTGTCCTATGCCGGCCGGGATCACGGCACAGCCGAGCTTGCTGGCCGCACCTTCGACCATGAAGGCAGCTGGCGTGAAATGGTAGGCGAAACAATTTTGTATCAGATGGCCGGCGCGCAATCCCAACGCCCGCATCGGCCGCGCAAAGCGCCACCAGTCCTGGCTATATCCCTCCGGATCGAAAATCGGCCCAGGTGAAACATAGAGACGCCGCAGTTGCCGGTGCGGGGTTGTCGTCAAACCGCCGAACGGCGGCTCTTGCGCCTGCAAATCGTGCAAATCCGATTTGCGCGTAATCGGCAATTGCGCCAACGCGTGGCGATCACGGATATCGGCTGCGGATACGCCGTGCAGAATGCGCCCCCAGCCGGTTGCGCCTTGAGCGCGCGCCACCAATTGGGGCAGGCTCGCCATCAGGTCCGCCTCGCGTTGTTGAGGTTGGCGCTGCTCAAGAGGATCGAGAATGTCAGACATGGCTGGCCTGTATACGTGGGCGGAAAGCGACATGGATAGTGATCGGAAAAAGGAAAAGGTCAGGCCAGCCAGCGTTTGCGGCGACGATAAAATTTCATGTCACGGAAATTCTTGCGCCCTGCGGCCGATACGCCCAGATAGAACTCTTTCACGTCTTCGTTGCTGGCCAGCTCGTCGGCGGCGCCTTCCATCACCACCCGGCCGTTTTCCAGGATGTAGCCGAAATCGGCATAACGCAACGCCACCATGGTGTTTTGTTCGGCCAGCAGGAAGGACACGTTTTCCCTGCGGTTCAAGTCCTTGACGATCTCAAAAATTTCCTCAACCACCTGCGGCGCCAGGCCCATCGAAGGCTCGTCCAGCAAGATCATCGACGGCTTAGCCATCATCGCCCGCCCGATCGCCGTCATCTGCTGTTCGCCGCCAGAGGTGTAACCGGATTGCGATTTGCGCCGCACCTTCAGACGCGGGAAATAGTCGTAGATCTTTTCCAGCTCCTGTTTGACCTCGGCATTACTGATGTTGCGAGTGTATGCACCGGTCAGGAGATTTTCTTCCACCGTCAGATGGCCGAAGCAATGGCGCCCTTCCATCACCTGGATCACGCCGCGCTTGACCAGGTCGTTCGGAGTCAGGCGGTCGACCCGCTCGCCGTTGTATTCGATGCTGCCTTTGGTGACATCGCCACGTTCTGCCGACAGCAGATTGGAAATCGCTTTCAACGTCGTGCTTTTGCCGGCGCCATTGGCACCCAGCAAAGCGACGATTTTCCCTTGCGGCACCGCCAGCGACACGCCTTTCAGCACCAGGATGACGTGGTCGTAGATCACTTCGATATTATTGATGTTGAGTGCTGTACCCATGCTTCCCTCAGCTATGCAATGAAAGACGCGTCGGCGCCTGAATTGAGCGCCGACGCTGACGCTATTTACTTCATGCAGGCGGGCGTGATGCCTTTTTCTTTTGCATACTTCGCAGCGGAAGCCTTGAACAGCGGGTGGATCAGGTTCTTGTTGCCTTCGATCCAATCGGATACCAGCACCCACTTGCTGCCATCCCATTGCTGGACCTTGATCTTGCCCGAGCCCTCGTGGTTATCGCAGGAGGTCTTGATTTCAGGCAGCAGGCCGGTAGCGCCAAGTTGCTGCAGGCGGGCGTTGGTGATGTTCAGATTCTCCAGGCCCCAGCGCACGTCTTCGCCGCTCATAACCTTGCCTTTGCCGTACTTGGCTTGGGCGGTCCGTATCGCTTCCACGGTAGCCAGCGCCGCCGATACGCCCCGGTTATAAAGTATCGAACCGATCTTCGCCTTGTCCTGCATATTTCCCTTGCCGGCGCCGTACACCACTTTCTCGATATCGGCTATCAGCGGCACGTTTTTACCGGAAACATTCCAGGTAGCGCTCAGATAGCCCTTGGCGGCATCGCCGGCCGGGACGGTGTCTTCCTCAGACCCGGCCCACCATGAACCGATGATCTTGTCGCGTGCAAAGCCAACCTTCTGCGCCGCTTTCAAGGCGGTCTGGTTCATCACGCCCCAGCCCCAGAAGATGACGTAGTCCGGATTTTCCTGGCGGATTTTCAGCCATTGCGCGCCCTGCTCGTTGCCGGGATGGGCAACCGGGATCTGCACCACTTTGAACTTGCCCAACGTCGCCTCGGCTTCCAACGCCACTATCGGCTCCTTGCCGTAGGCCGAGTCGTGGTACAGGAAAACGATCTTCTTGCCCGCCAGCGAACCGCCGTTTTTACTTGCCAGGTATTTCACGATCGCCGAAATCTGCATCTGGTAGGTAGTCACCAGCGGAAAAGCGTACGGAAACACCGAACCGTCGACCGCGTCGGTCCGGCCGTAACCTACCATCAGCAGCGGCACCTTGTCTTCCGCCGTCTTGTCGATCAAGGCGTACGCGATGCCGGTCGCCATGGCATTGATCGCGGTACCTTTGGTGACAGGATTCTTGCCTTTCAGCCGTTCGTAACACTCGACACCTTTGGCGTTGTTGTATTCGGTTTCGCATTCTTCCCACGACAATTTGACGCCGTTGATGCCGCCTTCTTTCAGGTTAACGTAGCTCAGGTAGTCGATATAGCCGCCGTAATAGGACTGGCCGTTGGTGCCGTAAGGGCCGACCCGATAGCTGGGAATCGCAATGAATTGATCGGTTGCCTGCGCCATCGCCGGCAACGCCGGCGCCAGCAGGCAAGCTGCAGCGGCGACAGCGAGCATGATTTGTTTAATAGTTTTCATTATCTGGTCTCCTGGTGCTGGTTATCTGAAATCTGAACTCGGGACTACTTAAAACCTTTCGTACCAATCAATGCGGGAACGGCCACAGGCGCAGTTTCTCTTTGGTGATCTGCCACAGGCGCGCCAGCCCGTGCGGTTCTACAATCAGGAAAAAAATGATCAAGGCGCCAAACAGCATCATCTGGATATGCGACACCGTGGCATTGGTAAATGGCAGATGCAGCCAGGTGGCCAACGGCGGCAATACGTTATCCAGGAAAATCGGCAGCAGCAGGATAAAGGCGGAGCCAAGAAAAGCCCCAAGGATGCTGCCGACGCCGCCGACGATAATCATGAACAGGATGCGGAAAGACAAATCCAGAGAGAAGCCATCCGGCTCCACCGAACCCAGGTAACAGAAGGCATACAAGGCGCCGGCGACACCGCAGAAAAAGGAACTGACGGCAAACGCCAGCAGTTTGGTCGGCATCAAACGAATACCGATCACTTCCGCGGCAACGTCCATATCGCGCACCGCCATCCAGGCGCGCCCGGTGGACGAACGCACCAGGTTCTTCGCCAGCAGCGCCATCACGCAGACAATCGCCAGTACGAATAGGTATTTTTTTACCGGTGTGTTAATGGCGATGCCGAACAGGTCGATCTTTTGCGCACTGATCACGCCGGACGAACTTTCGTTGGAAAACCAGGGGAACTTGGTCAGCGCCCAGACCACAAAAAATTGCGCAGCCAGCGTTGCCACCGCCAGGTAGAAGCCCTTGATACGCAGCGACGGCAAGCCGAACAAGACGCCGACGGCAGCCGCGCAGCAACCCGCCAGGATGAAGGACAACAAGATCGGAATACCCTCCACCCGCAGCTGGAAGTTATAAGCCGCGTAGGCACCCACCGCCATGAACGCGGCAGAGCCCAGCGATAGCTGGCCGGCGTAACCGGTCAATATGTTCAAGCCCAGCGCCGCCAACGCAAACACCAGGAATGGGATCAGGATGGCGGAAAACCAGTACTCGCTGCCGATCATGGGGATGCCGACAAATGCAACGGCCAGCAAGATGGCCATGCCGATGCGGTCCTGCCGAATCGGGAATATCTGGCTATCCGCGATGTACGAGGTTTTAAACTGTCCGGCCTCACGATAAAGCATGGCATGTCTCCGTTCGAATTCTTAGGTTTCTGTAGGTGCTCAAAACATCATGCATAAAGGTCAAACTCGATCGATATGCCGCTCGCCGAACAAACCTTCCGGCCGCACCAGCAGGAACAGCAAGGCGAACACATAGGGGAACCATCCTTCTATGCCACCGAAATTGCCGCCAAACATGTCTTGCATCACCGGCGGGATATAGATCTCGGCCAATTTTTCAGATACGCCGATGATCAGGCCACCAGCGATCGCCCCCGGAATCGAAGTAAAGCCGCCGAGTATCAGCACCGGCAACGCTTTCAACGCGGTCATCGTCAGCGCGAACTGCACGCCATTGCGCGACCCCCACAGCAAACCGGCAACCAGCGCCACAAAACCAGCCACGCCCCAGACGATGACCCAGATATGGCGCAAGGGAATCCCCAGCGAGAGCGCCGCCTGATGATCGTCAGCCACGGCTCTTAACGCGCGGCCGACCTTGGTTTTCTGAAAAAACAGCGCCAGCAGCAGTACCAATCCGATCACCATGCCGGAAGCGAACAGGTCGAATTTGGAAATCCCGATGCCGAAACCATCCATGATGGAAGCAATCGGCTCATCCACGATACCCAGGTTGATCGCCCGCACCTCGCTGCCGAACAACATCGGCCCCAGCCCTTCAAGGAAAAAAGCCAGCCCGATGGTTGCCATGAATAACGTAATCGGCGGTTGGTTGACCAGCTTGCGCAGCACCAGCCGTTCGGTCGCTACAGCCACCACCAGCATCACCAGGAAAGCGCCGACAATCGCCGCCCACATGGGCAAACCCTTGTCCATCAGGCCGACCACTGCCAGCGCCGCAAAATAGACCATCGCGCCCTGGGCAAAATTGAACACGCCGGAAGCCTTGTAGATCAACACGAAACCTAGCGCCACCAGCGAGTACATCAGGCCCGAAAGCAGGCCGCTTAGCGTCACCTCAAAGAAAAATTGCATTGCCGTCTCCGTTAGTGATGACTAGTGAGAACTACCGAGGTAGGCTTTGATGACTTCGGGATTGTTCATGACTTCGTCAGGTGTGCCGTCACCGATTTTCTTGCCGTAATCGAGCACCACGACACGGTCCGAGATATCCATCACCACCCCCATGTCGTGTTCGATCAGGACGATGGTGGTGCCGAACTGTTCGTTGACATCCAGGATGAAGCGGCACATATCCTGTTTTTCTTCGACGTTCATGCCCGCCATAGGCTCGTCCAGCAGCAACATGCTTGGCTCCGCCGCCAGCGCACGCGCCAGCTCCACCCTTTTTTGCAAGCCGTATGGCAAACGTCCAACCGGTGTTTTGCGGATGTGCTGGATTTCCAGGAAGTCGATGACTTCCTCGACCTTGCGCCGATGCTGTACCTCTTCATTGCGCGCCCGCCCCCACCAGATAGCATTGGCCAGGAAACTGGAATGCATTTTGGTATTACGGCCAGTCATGATGTTATCAAGCACCGTCATACCCTTGAACAGAGCGATATTCTGGAAGGTGCGCGCAATCCCCTGCCGCGCCACCGTGCTCGGATTCATGCTGTGCCGCGGCACGCCGTGAAATACGATGCTGCCCTTTTGCGGATGGTAGACGCCATTGATGACATTGATCATCGAGCTTTTCCCGGCGCCGTTAGGGCCGATGATGGCGCGGATCTCATGTTCCTTCACATTGAACGAAATATCGGTGAGCGCCTTGACGCCGCCGAACGACAGCGAAATATTCTGCAGATCCAGCACCACTTCGCCGATGTTACGGCCCTTGCCGGTCGCTTGCGGTTCCGGATCGTGCAGCGTTGCACCAGGCAACGCAGTTTCCACCGGGAAGACTTCCTCCGTGACATGTCTTTTCATGATCGCACTCATAGTTATCAGGCCGCTTTATCAATGGTGGCGAAAGTCTTGGCGTCGACGATCTTCAAGTCGGCTGCGATCATGCCTTGCCGGCCGTCTTCGAACTTGACCTGGGTTTCTATGTACTGCGATTGCCTGCCGCCATACAGGGCGTCAATCAGCACCGCATACTTGTTGGCGATGAAGTCGCGCCGCACCTTGCGGGTGCGCGTCAACTCATCATCATCGGCATCCAGTTCTTTGTGCAAAATCAGGAAGCGGTGAATCTGTGAAGCGGCCAACAAAGGATCCTGCACCAGGTCGGCATTGACTTTCTCAACGCAGTCGCCGATCAGACCGTACACCGCCTGCTGTGCGGCGAGGTCGGTGTAACTGCTGTAAGCCAGGTTGCGGCGCTCTGCCCAGTTGCCGACTGCATCCATGTCGATATTGATAAACGCCGTGCATTGCTCACGCTGATTGCCGAACACCACCGCTTCTTTAATGAAAGGGAAAAATTTCAATTTGTTTTCTATGTACTTTGGCGCAAACAAGGTGCCGCCAGCCATCTTGCCGACATCTTTGGCGCGATCGATGATTTTCAAATGGCCGTCACCGTCGAAAAATCCGGCGTCGCCAGTATGGAAATAACCGTCGGCGTCGATCGCTTCGGCGGTGGCATCCGGCCGCTTGAAATACGCTTTCATCAAACCCGGCGAACGCACCAGCACCTCGCCCTTGCTGTCGATATGCACCTCGACCCCCTTCATCGGCCGGCCCACCGTATCCAGCTTGACGTCGCCGGAAGGCTGCATGCAGACGGTGACGCAGGTTTCGGTCATGCCGTACAACTGCTTCAGGTTGATGCCCAGCGAACGATAGAAATCGAACAGGTCGGGACCGATGGCCTCGCCGCCGGTATAGGCGACCCGGATCCGCGACATGCCGAGTACATTCTTCAGTGGTCCGTAGATCAGCAGATCGCCGATCCGGTACAACAAGCGATCGGTGAGCGACACATCCGGCTTTTTATCGAGTATCCGAATCCCGACCCGCCGCGCAATACCCATGAAGGCGTGGAACATCTTGCGTTTTATCCAGCCGGCGTCTTCGATCCTGATCATCACTTGCGTCAGGATATTTTCATAGATGCGCGGCGGCGCGAAATAATAAGTCGGCCCGATCTCGCGCAGGTCCATCATCACGGTATTCGGCGATTCCGGGCAATTCAGGCAGAATCCGGCGACATGCGCTTGCGCAAACGAATACAGGAAATCGCCAACCCAGGCCAGCGGCAGGTAACACAGCAGATCGTCATGCTGGTTCAACTGATCGAACTCAACCAACGTCTGGGCCGTGGTGATCATCGCCGCATGCGTATGGCAAACACCTTTCGGTTTGCCGGTGGTGCCGGAGGTATACAGGATGATGGCGATATCGTCGGCCCGTCCGGCATTGACCTGGCTCATGAAGAAATCGGGATGCATCTGGTCAAAAGCCCGGCCCATCTCTGCCACCTTGGCAAACGTTGTCAGTTCCGGCTGATGATAATTGCGCATGCCGCGCTCGTCGTCGACGATGATGCGGCTGATCCGGTGCGGCGCCAGTGTCTGTTTGATTTCAAACACCTTGTCGACCTGCTCCTGGTCTTCGACCACCACGAAATCGATTTCAGCATCGTCCATGACGTAAGCCATGTCGGCCGCAGGCGCATCCTGATACAACGGCACCGGCATGCCGCCCAGGCATTGGGCAGCAGACATCGCCCAATACAGCCGCGGGCAGTTATTGCCGACAATCGCCAGGCTCATGCCGCGCCGGAAGCCAAGCGCTGCCAAACCGCAGGCAAAGGCCCGGACTTCCTCGGCAACCTGGGCCCAGCTCGTCGCCTGCCAGATGCCAAGATCTTTTTCCCGGAACGCCGGCTGCTGCGGGCGTTCCTTGGCATGCTTCAGGAGCAAACCTGGAAATGTCTCTGCTCCTGGACGTTGTGTTGTCTCCACCATCGCCCCCACCTTTTTTATATGGCCCCACGGCGTCGATTTCGATGCCGTGGATACCTGTCAGTGTCAAGTCAGTCTGAGCCGGCATGCTTACGTCGCACTTACTAGTGTAGTAGTGTCATGCCGGTTATTCGCTGCTTTATGCGATGATAGTAGTGTGAGTCGAGAGATGGGGTTGTCATCTCGCAGACAATTGCCGAATTTTCGATATTGCAACGCATCATAATGATTATAGAAACCTCGATTAAAGACATGCTGGCCAAGACCATGTGGGCACGATCGCTTACCAGCGAACAATTGACGCGGGTTGAAGCCGAGATGTTCAGCCGCAAGATTTCGAGCGGCGCTTTTGTTTGCCACAAGGGTGATCCGGTCACGCATTGGATTGGCGTGCATGAGGGATTGCTAAAAATGAGCAGCGTTTCCCCCGAAGGGAAAACGGTGTCCTTTGCCGGCATGGCCAACGGCGGCTGGCTTGGCGAAGGCTCATTGCTCAAGAGCGAGCCGCGCAAATACGATGTGGTGGCGCTGCGCGACAGTCAGCTGCTGTACATGCCGAAAGCGACTTACCTATGGCTGCTCGACAACAGCATCCAATTCAATCGTTTCCTGGTCACGCAGCTCAATGAACGGCTGGCGCTGTTTATTTCGCTGGTGGAATACGACCGCATGCTGGAGCCGGATGCACGCGTTGCGCGTTGCCTGGCGGCGCTATTCAACCCCTACTTGAATCCTGGCATAGGCCGCGAGCTGCAAATTTCCCAGGAAGAAGTCGGCAATCTTTCCGGCGCCTCGCGCCAGCGCGCCAACCAGGCCTTGCAGGTACTGGAAAAGGCGGGATTGTTGAAGGTCGATTACGGCAGCATCACCATTCTTGACCTGGACGGCTTGCGCCAGTTCCACTCCTGACAAGCTGACACCGCAGCAATGACCCGTAAGCGCAGCTTTCCGCCGGTAGTGGATGAGCAGGTCCGCATCCTGATACTGGGCAGTTTGCCAGGCAACGTGTCCCTGGCGCATAGCCAGTATTACGCGCATCCGCAAAATCGCTTTTGGAAATTGCTTTCCGAAGTGACCGGCGCCGACCTGCCGGAGCTGCCCTATCCGGACCGGCTGCAAACTCTTTTGAGCAAACACATCGGTTTATGGGACGTGGTGGCCGAAGCGCGGCGCGACGGCAGCCTGGATAGCAATATCCGCGACCATGTGCATAACGACCTGCCCACCTTGGCCGCCACGTTGCCGCAATTGACCACCATCGCCTTCAATGGCGGCATCGCAGCCAAACTCGGGCTCAGGGCGCTGGGCCAGCTGGCTGCACGTTATCGCATCGTGCAGCTTCCCTCGAGCAGCCCGGCTTATACCCGGCCATATGCGGAAAAGCTGGAAGCCTGGCTGGTGCTGCAAGATTGCCTCGATTGAGCCTGTACGCTTCGATAACAATCCCGCTACGCCTATAACATAAGAAAGCGACTCAACTTTGGGCTTATTGTGGCTGCGGCACGGTATCATTGCCCTACATTTTTATTCGATGTCCGATTTATTACGCCCTTTACGCCTCATGCTGATCAAACGCAAATCCATAGAAGCCGATGCCAACCGGATGGCCGGCCCCGGCAAACGCTCCGAAGTTGCAAAAAAAGACACGCCAAAACCCGCCCGCAAACCCAAATTCGCCCCGGTCACATTATCCGAACAAAACGGCGTGCGCTTCCTGCACTTCGGCACCGAATGGGTGCAAGGCGCCATGCGGCTGCGCAAGCCTGACTGGCCTGAACTGGAATATGCCCAGCAGATGATGGCCTGGATGCTGTTCAATCCGGAACCGCAACACATCGTGCAACTGGGCCTGGGTACGGCGGCGCTGACCAAGTTCAGTTATCGCCAGTTTCCTGAGGCGCGTGTCACCGCAATCGAACTGAACCCGTCGGTATTGGCGATCTGCTCATCGATGTTCAAACTGCCTGCCGACGACGAACGGCTGTCCGTGCTGGAGATGGACGCCATGGATTACGTGCTCGATCCGCACAACCACGACACCATCGACGCCCTGCAGGTCGACCTGTACGACGCCACCGTGCGCGGCCCGGTACTGGATACGCCTGAGTTCTACAGTGCTTGTGCAGCTTGCCTGAAGGATGGCGGCATCATGACGGTCAACCTGTTTGGCGATCATCCCAGCTATGCCAAAAACCTGAAAGCCATGAAATTCGCCTTCGACGCTGTCTGGTGCCTGCCGGAAGTCCACGAAGGCAATGTCATCGCCATCGCGTTCAAAAAAGCGCCGCCAGTCGATTTCAGCGCCTTGTACGAACGCGCAGCCGAAATTACCGCAGCCACCAAACTGCCGGCCAAATCGTGGGTCAATGGATTGAAGGCATGGCATTCGCCGCAGTAAGAGATAAAAGAGATAAGAGATTAATGTAGTGCTGCTCAATTTAATTGAATTAAAGATGAGCACACCAGATAAACCCGGCTCAACCAACCGACATCCCTATTGCAATGAACACTGCATCGCAAAAAACCCTGGACTTGCAGCAAATCTTCACCTGGTTGCTGAACGATGGCACCGTCGACAAAAACGAAGTCAAACTTTTCTACACCCAGGCGCAAGGAATTTTCCGCAACGCGCCGATTGCGATCCATCCACTCAATGCAGTAGCCCAGTGCAAGCGCCAGTCGGCGTTGCCGCCGCATCGCGCCATCACGCTCGAATGGCTCACCGAGTGGCTGGCGCGCCAGGTGCAAATGCCGTTCTACCGGATCGACCCGCTGAAGATCGATTTCGCCAAGGTCGCCGACGTCATGTCGGCCAGTTACGCCACGCGCTTCAATATCCTGCCGGTTGAACTCAGCCTGACCGAGCTGGTGATTGCCACCGCCGAGCCGTTCCGCACTGAATGGCAGGCGGAAATCGCCAAGATTTCACGCCGCAATATCCGCCTGGTGATTGCCAATCCGCTCGATATCACGCAATACATCACGCAGTTTTTCACGCTGGCGAAATCGATCAAGAGCGCCCACAAAACCGGCGGACAAGATCTGGCGCTGCGCAACAACTTCGAGCAACTGGTTGAACTCGGCAAATCCAACAAGCAAGTCGACGCCAACGACCAGCACATCGTCAATATCGTCGACTGGCTATGGCAATATGCGTTTGAACAACGCGCCTCCGACATCCATATGGAGCCGAAGCGCGATTTCAGCGCCATTCGTTTCCGTATCGACGGCGTCCTGCATCAGGTGTACCAGGTGCCTGCGGTGGTCATGATTGCCATGACCGCGCGGATCAAATTGCTGGGGCGGATGGATGTTATCGAGAAGCGCCGGCCGCAGGATGGCCGTATCAAGACCCGTACCGCCGGCGGCCAGGAAATCGAACTGCGCCTGTCCACCCTGCCGACTGCCTTCGGCGAGAAGCTGGTGATGCGGATTTTCGATCCGGATGTGGTGGTGAAAACCTTGCCGGAACTGGGCTTTCCGACGGACGATGCTTTGCGCTGGGATGCGCTGACCAAGCGGCCGCACGGCATTATCCTGGTGACCGGCCCGACCGGCTCCGGTAAAACCACGACGCTGTACACCACTCTCAAGGCGCTGGCCACGTCCGAAGTCAACGTCTGCTCGGTGGAAGATCCGATTGAAATGGTGGAACCTTCGTTCAACCAGATGCAGGTCAACCACGGTATCGACCTCACCTTCGCCGACGGCGTGCGGGCTTTGATGCGGCAGGATCCGGACATCATCATGGTGGGCGAAATCCGCGATCTGGAAACTGCGGAAATGGCCATCCAGGCGGCCCTTACCGGCCATCTGGTCCTATCGACCCTGCATACCAACGATGCGCCGTCGGCCGTGATGCGCTTGCTGGAACTGGGGGTGCCTTACTATCTGCTGGAAACCACCTTGATCGGCATCATGGCGCAACGCCTGGTGCGCACGCTTTGCACCCACTGCAAAAGCGCCGACGGCCATGTCGCCGATGAAGTCTGGGCCACGCTGGTTGAAAGCTGGAACCTGCCCAAGCCTGCCACCGTCTATCACCCGGTCGGCTGCCCGGAATGCCGCCAGACCGGCTACCGTGGACGCACCGGCCTGTACGAACTGCTGAGCGTGACCCAGCCGTTCTCAAAACTGATCCAGACCGAAACCGATATCCACGCGTTGAAACAGCAAAGCATCGCCGATGGCATGAAACCTTTGCGCCTGGCCGGCGCGTTGAAGGTAATGGAAGGCGTCACCACGGTGGAAGAAGTCTTGAAAGTCACTTCAGCGCTGACCTGAGCCGCAATCGGCCGGTATCCCGGCAGCGACAGCAACCGATAAGGGCTGCCCGTCTTCTTGACCGGTAGCCCTTACGTTATTTCGCCGCCGCAGATTGGCAAACGTTAGACATTAACATTGATGAAATTACAAAAATAACATTTTTATTGTGCAAATACCATTCCTGCATCAACTCTAGAATAGATTTCCAATAGACAAGCATTTAACCTTTGCGTAAGCTAAGGCACGCTATTGCCAACGCCGTTTTCAATGCCCGTTAATCTGCTTGAAAGCGGCGTCAGCATTAGCTCAGGGAGAAATATGGTTTTTGCGGTACAGGGAGTTGTCAGGCGCTGTTAGTTTGCAATAAAAAAAACAGGCGGGAAATCCGCTCCGACCATACGCAGTCAAATCCGGATAAAAATAATGAAATTGATCAATTTTAATTTCGTAACGGTAGCACTTGTCTTCAGCTTTATCAGTTCAGCGTTTGCCCAGGAAGATCCAACCTTGTTCCTGAACCGCGCCAACGCAAAAATCGCCAAGGCGATGGCCTTCAAAACCACCTGGGACGGCCCCACCAGCGGCCCGAAAATCGCAGCACAAAAAAAATCGATTGTGCTGATCGCCTCCAATCTCAAGAACAATGGCGTCATGCGGGTTGCCAACGGCGTCAAGGAAGCGGCGGCGGTAGCCGGCTGGGACGTCTTCGTGATCGATTGCTGGGGTGTCAACAGCAAACACGCGGAAGCCTTCAGCAGAGCGCTGGCCTTGCAGCCGAACGGCATCGTCCTGGCCGGGATCGACGCCAACGAACAACCCAAGGAAATGAACAACGCCAACACCCAGAAGGTGCCGGTGATCGGTTGGCATGCCTCGACCAGGATCGGCCCCAGCGACGGCTTGTTTACCAACGTCACCGCCGACCCTAAAGAAGAGGCATTGATTGCAGCCTTGTTAGGGGTGGTCGATTCAAACGGCAAGGCCGGCGTGGTGATTCTCACCGATCCGAACAGCTTGTATGAGCAGTCGAAATCGAATGTCATCGCCGCGGCAATCAAACAATGCCGGACCTGCAACTTACTCAGCGTAGAAGCATTGCCGGCCACTACCACCGCCGACAAGATGCCGGCCTTGCTCACTTCACTGGCGCAGCGCTTCGGCAAAAAATGGACGCACATCATCGGCGTCAATGACAAGTACCTTGATCTGCTGGCAACGCCGGCCTCGGCGGCGATTATCTCCAGCAACAAGATTGAGGCGCTGTCCGCCGGCGAAGGTTCTGAATCGGCTTATCAACGCATCCGCAGCAAGAATATCCAGGTTGCTACCGTGCCGGAACCGTTCAGCCAGCAAGGCTGGCAAATCGTCGATGAGTTGAATCGCTCGTTTGCCGGCGAAAAAGCCAGCGCCTATACCACTCCCGTGTATCTGGTCACGGAGCAGAACATTGCATTTCACGGCGGCCAGCAGAACACTTTTGAACCGAATAACGGCTACCGCGCGGAATATAAGAAAATCTGGGGGAAATAAGGCCAAATAAGGTCGTTAGCCCGCGCCTGTGCGATGGAGGTAGAATCGGAAAGTGTCAGCTCCGTTCAACGATAGTGATAGTTCAGGGAGAATGCAAATGCAATCCAGAAGAATCCTTATCGCGCAAGGCGGCGGCCCTACCGCCGTGATCAACCAGTCCCTGGTGGGGGTCGTGCTGGCGGCGCGCGGCATATCAGATGTCGGCCTGGTGTATGGGGCGCGCAATGGCGTGCGCGGCATAGTCAACGAAGACTTTCTCGACCTGGGCCAGGAAACCAGCAGCAACCTGGAGCTGGTGGCGAACACGCCATCTTCCGCGTTGGGATCGACGCGCGACAAACCTGACCTTAAGTATTGCCAGGAGATTATCCAGGTGCTGCAAGCGCATCAGATAAATCATTTTTTCTATATCGGCGGCAACGATTCATCCGACACCCTGCGCATTCTCAGCCTGGAGGCGGAAAAGCTAACCTTCCCCTTACGCTGTATCCATATTCCCAAAACCATCGACAACGATCTGGTCAGCAACGATCACACGCCAGGCTTTCCATCGGCGGCACGCTTCGTGGCCCAGGCATTTGCTGGCGCCAACCTCGATAACGCTTCCCTGCCCGGCGTCTACGTCGGCGTGGTGATGGGGCGGCACGCAGGCTTTTTGACGGCCGCATCCGCGCTAGGCAGAAAATTCCCCGATGACGGGCCGCACCTGATTTATCTGCCGGAGCGGGTTTTTGTACTGGAGAAATTCCTGGCCGACGTGAAACAAGCCTACCAACGCTTCGGCCGTTGCGTGATTGCCGTTTCCGAAGGCATACACGATGCATCGGGCACGCCTATCGCCAGCCTGCTGGCGAAGACGGTGGAACGCGATGCCCATGGCAATGTGCAACTATCCGGCAACGGCGCCTTGGCTGATTTGCTGTGTGAAGAGATCAAATCGAAATTGAATATCAAACGCGTCCGCGGCGATACCTTCGGCTATCTGCAGCGCTCGTTTATGGGGTGCGTATCGGACGTGGACCAGCGCGAGGCGCGTGAGGTCGGCGAAAAAGCATTGCAGTTTGCGGTGCACGACAATCGCAACGGCACAGTCGCCATCAAGCGCAGCGGCGCTTATTCGGTCGACTACGAATTGTTGGAGCTGGATGTGGTGGCTGGTAAAACCAGGGTCATGGAAGATGAGCTGATCGCCGCCAGCGGCACCGACGTCACCGATGCTTTCCGGCTCTACCTGCAACCCTTGCTGGGATCGGGCATGCCAGACGGCTTCCGCCTGCGCGCCCACCCAGTCGCCAAGATACGGAACACCTCTGGCTGATCCACATCTGCCCTTATGGAGACGCGCCCTCCATGGCGCTGTCGTACTTGCCGAGACGCGCCAGGCCATTCAACTGGCAACGCCGGAAGAAAGTTTTTTGTGCTTCGGCCACGTTCTGCTCCAGCCCCTTCCAGGCCATCAACACCGGCGCCTGCAGCGCCCGCCCGTAAGAAAAACTCACCGGCCAGGGATGCGCGCCGAGCTGGTTCATGGCATTCAAATGGGCCGTCGCATCTTGTGCGCTTTGGCCACCAGACAAAAAGACAATGCCCGGCACGGCCGCCGGCACATAACGTGCCAGGCAACGCATGGTAGCCTCGGCAACTTGCTGCACATCAGCTTGCTGCGCGCACTTCATGCCAGCGATGACCATGTTCGGCTTGAGCAGCATGCCCTCGAACGCGACGCGCTGCGCATCTAGCTCGGCAAACACAATTTCCAGCACCTGTGATGTCACCGCCTCGCAACGTTCGATGTTATGGGAACCATCCATCAGCACTTCCGGTTCAACGATAGGCACAATGCCGACTTCCTGACACAACGCAGCGTAACGCGCCAGAGCGTGCGCGTTGGCCTGGATGGCAGACGTACTCGGGATGTCGCTTTCATTAATCTCGATCACGCCGCGCCATTTGGCAAACCTGGCGCCCAGCTGTCGATACTCTTGAAGCCGATCGCGCAAGCCGTCCAGTCCTTCGGTGATTTTCTCGCCCGCATGCAATGCCAGCGGCTTGGCGCCGCCATCCACTTTGATGCCCGGGATGATTCCACGGCGCGTCAGCAGTTCGGCAAAAGGTGTGCCCTCCGCACAGCTCTGACGCAACGTTTCATCGTACAGGATGACACCACCGATATAAGGCTCCACACCCTCGGTAGTTAACAGGATTTCGCGATAGCGGCGGCGGCTCTCTTCGGTGCATTCGAGCTTGATTGCGTCGAACCGCTTCTTGATGGTCGGCCCGCTTTCGTCCGCGGCCAGGATACCCTTCTGTTGCGCAACGATGGCGCTGGCCACCGATTTCAGCTCGTCGATATTCATAGCTGGTTACTCCCAGTGATGACTGCAGACTGCGAAAAGTTCTCCAGAACATGCTGCCACGAATGCAGCGGCAAGGCAACCGTCCGCAACAGGCTGACTTGCCGCTGCATTCGCGGCGGCCTGGACTATATCTGGAAGCCCGAATCAAAATGCAGGCTTAGGTGCGCCACCGCACCGACCAACTGCTGCTTTGAGGGTATTTTCAAGGTCAGGGTGTAGGCATTCGCCTATAACTCGATATTGACAAAGAGGTGTTCCATGAAAACGAACCAAAAACTTTCAGTCGGTGCTATGACTCTGCTTGTAGTACTCGGCTTGAGCGCATGTGACGGCATGTCTCGCCGTGGCACGGATACGGCAATCGGCGCCGGCATAGGCGCAGTCGGCGGTGCTGTATTGACCAACGGCAGCGCCCTTGGCACAGTCGGCGGTGCGGCGGTCGGCGGCGTCATCGGTAACCAGGCAGGAAAACGCTGATTGCGCGGCAGGGCCGACACGATTGCTACTGACAAAATTGTCGGCGTCTTGCAATAAAAATAGCAGGCCGCGGCCCGCTTCCATGCGTGTTTCCGCAAGCGCAAACTACAGCAACGCTGCATATGCCTCCCGATCGACCGCATAACAGCCGCATGCAGCAGCTTCCAGTCCCGGTCGGTCAAGCACCTTGAGGTTGCCGCGCCGATACTCTATAAGCCCGTCACGTTGCAAGGCGCTGGCGGCAGCCGTGATACCTTCTCGACGCACGCCAAGCATGGTGGCCAGGAATTCATGGGTAACGTGAAAGTGGTCGGAATGCGCGCGATCCTGGCTCATCAGGAGCCAGCGCGCCAGGCGCGGTCCGATCAAATGGAAACGGAGGCACGCCGCCGAGGTGATCATCTGCGCCATGCGTACATACAGGTAATTGTGCATGCCGCGTTGTAACGCCGGGCTGCACGCGAGTTCGTTACGGAAAGCACTGGCACTTATGCGCCGCACAGTACCAGGGCTTTGCACCACAGCGTGCACCAGCGCCATGGCCACACCCAGCGCCATCTGCCCCCCCAACATGCCTTCCCGTCCCACCATGCCAACCTCAACGCCGGGGCTGCCATCAATCAAAGCCATCAGCGAAATCGATGCATCGATAGGAAAATAGACATGACGGATAAGCTTGCCAGGTTCGCACAATATTTCACTCGGCTCCAGTTCAATCAACTCGCTGACAGCAAGCAGACGCAACCGCTCCTTGCGCGGAAGCAGTTCGATCAAATGGTTCTCGACGGTGCCCAAACCAGTTCTCCGGTATATTGCCGGCCCACCACCTTAATTTGCGGTAGGCCGGAGCGAGATGAAGATCGCGTTATTGGCAAATACAATGTCGGGTAGTAACAGCAGTTTGCAGCAGGCATTCACGCCTGACCGTCTGTTAGCACACATATGGAAAATTTAGTTGGGACACCGGCCATAAAACAGCCGGGCGGGCAGAAACACGGCAGCCATGCCGATGATGAATGACTCCGGCAGACGATTTTGCATCAGATTGCCAATTTATCAGGAAGCAGGCGGTCGCACTCCTTCTTGACGACTGCATAACATTCACATGTGCGCTTCTCCAGTCCCTCTCGGTCTAGCACTGTGATGTGTCCGCGTACATAGCGAATCAATCCAGCCGTCTGCAAACTTCCCGCGGCCTCGGTAACGCCTTCGCGCCGCACGCCGAGCATGTTGGCGATCAGCTCCTGCGTCATCACCAGATCGTTGCCCTGCAGCCGATCCAGGCTTAACAGCAGCCAGCGGCATAGCTGCTGATCCAGCGTATGGTGCCGGTTGCACACCGCCGTCTGCGACATCTGCGTGATCAAAGCCTGGGTATAGCGCAACAGCAGGTGCAGCACTGGCCCGGCGCGGTTGAACTCGTCCTTCATGACCCGCGCGCGCAACCGGAACCCCTGGCCGGCACTTTGCACCACCGCACGGCTGGGGGTGGATTCGCCACCCATGAACAGGGACACGCCGACGATACCCTCGTTGCCCACCACGGCGATCTCGGCCGAGGCGCCGTTTTCCAGCAGATACAACAGCGAAACGATGGAAGTGGTCGGGAAATAGACATAGCTCAGCGTGCTGCCCGATTCGTACAACACCTGGCCGAGCGGCATATCGACGGCTTCCAGTTGCGGTTGCCAACGCTCCCACTCAGCGTCCGGAAGTGCAGCCAGTAAATGGTTTTTCCTGGGATTTGGAGAGTTGTCCATGATGAAACTCCAAGGCTCGTTTAGCTTCTGGAAGTAACGCAGACGCTGCCGCATCCGAGTTTTTGAGTATAAACCCGAAATAAACTTTGATGTCCGGTAGCGCACAGAGCACCGGGCCGCAAAAAAGTTGGCAAAAAAATGGGCACATCGGCGCAGAACGACTACAAACCACAGTGTTTGCCAGCCAAGCCGGATTTTTATGCAAAAAGACAACACTTCATGTTAAATTTCCATCCTGCAACTTGCGACAGCCAAAAATCTTGGGAAAACGGGGAAAACGTATGCATGAAAACAAAGCTATCAAATTCACTCGCGGCTGCAAGCTCACGCTGGCAAGCGCAACCGCGGCATGCGTATTTTTCTCGGGATTGATGATCGCCAACGCCGCTGCCACGCTACCTCCTCCGAATGCCATTACCCCTGACGGCGGTCAATATTATGGCCAGCTTACGGACGGCAAGATGCAAGGCCAGGGAAAAATAGAATGGGCGAACGGCGCCAGCTACGAAGGTGGTTTTGACAAGGGACTGTTTTCGGGAAAGGGGAAATACCGTTCAGATGCAGGCGACCGGTATGACGGCGAATTCAAGCAAGGAATGTACGCCGGCAAAGGTGAAATAAAGTACCGGGACGGGCGCAGATACGCAGGTCAATTCGCTAACGGGCAATATCAAGGCAAAGGGCGACTCGAAGTAAAGGATGAAGAATCCTACGAGGGCGAATTCGACAAAGGAGAGTTCACAGGATACGGCATCTATCATGTACACAAAGGCTCTCGCTATGTTGGCGCTTTCAAGAACTGGCGCCCTCAAGGCGGTGGCCGGCTTACCGATGCAGGCGGCAATATCTATGAAGGTATTTTTGCCGATGGCCGGCTGGTCGGAAAAGCACACTACATCGGCAAGGACGGCAGCAGCTATGTGGGCGAGTTCAAAAACTGGAAATATCACGGACAAGGGATTTACCGGAGTGCCAAGGGCGATCGGTACACCGGAAATTTTGCCTACGGCATGTATGAGGGTGAAGGCGTCCTTATTTACGCTTCGCCACAAAAAGATGGCCGCACCGAGGACAGCGGCACCTGGAGCTACGGCGTCCTGGAAGACAAGAAAGCTGAAACGCAAACCAGGCTGAATATAGAAACCGCCTTATACAATCAACGCACCCTGCTTGACAAGGCTTTGGCGGCAATTGCGCCGCATGAAGCCGGCAAGATCAATCTGTATCTACTGGCTGTCGCCGGCGACGGTTCCCAAGAAGTATTTCACCGCGAGACAGATTTTGTCCGCAACCAGTTTGATCGCGATTTCGGTACCCGGGGACGCTCCATAGTATTGGTCAACAGCCGCAATACGGTAGCCCAGGCGCCGATGGCGACAGTAACCAGCATCCGCGAAAGCCTGAACGCCATCGCCAGCCGGATGGATAAGGAAAACGACATCTTGTTCCTGTACCTGACCAGCCACGGATCGCAGGATCACGAATTGAGCCTGGCCCAGAATGGCATGGAGTTGCGCAATCTTCCAGCACAGGAGCTGGGAAAATTGCTATCCGAGTCAGGCATACGCTGGAAAGTGGTCGTGGTCTCAGCCTGCTACGCGGGTGGTTTCATCAAGCCGTTAAAAGACGAACACACCATGGTGATTGCCGCCGCCCGCCAGGATCGAACCTCCTTCGGATGTGCCGATGACAACGACTTCACTTACTTTGGCAAAGCGTTTTTCCAAAAATCCTTGCCTGGCAGTGCATCCTTTAGCGAAGCTTTCGATAAAGCCAAGGCGTTGGTCACGACCTGGGAAAACGATGACATCAAGGCCGCCGGAAAATCAGGTGAAGTTACCCATTCAGAACCGCAAATACATCACACTGCCCTGATTGACCAGTACTTGAAAAAATGGCGGGCGCAGATAAAAGCTGCGGCAGTCAGTACCGACAAGCAGTGAAACAGCACCCGATAACAACATTATGCTTACGAGACGAGAGACAACCATAAGCGATAAGAAACGCTGGGGTACTGGGATGGCGTCGATGACGATACGCAGGCCTGACCCGCGCCGTAATTGATGAAATCAAGTCAAATCACGATTCATGCGCGTCAGAACACCCGCCGCTCAACTAAACCGGTGAGCGGCGGCTTAACCTTCATTGCTGTTCGTAAGCTTGTTTCAAAAGTTTGATGTCTATCTTGTCCATCTTCATCATTGCCTGCATGACTCTTTGCGATTTTTGCGGATCCTTGTCTTGCAGCAGTTCACCCAAAATGGTCGGAATGATTTGCCAGCAAAGGCCGAATTTGTCTTTGATCCAGCCGCATCTCTGCGACTCCCCGCCTTCGGAAAACCTGCCCCACAGTTCGTCGACTTCTTCCTGCGTCTGGCAATTCACGAAGAATGAAATAGCTGGCGTAAAACTGAATTGCGGCCCGCCGTTCAAGGCGATGAAATCCTGTCCATGCAGCTGGAATGTGGCGGACATCACTGCCCCCTTGGGGCCTGGTCCGGCATCGCCGTATCGCATGATGTTGCCGATTTTCGCGTCCTTGAAAATCGAGGTATAAAAATTCATTGCTTCCTCGGCTTTACCGTCAAACCACAGGAATGGTGTAATTTTTTGCATTTTCTCGCTCCTTGTCTGGTTCCGAACATGCGCTATTCCTGACGAAAGGCGCTGCGGTCAAATCAACTTTAGACAGCTTCTTGAGTCGATACCGTGTTGCTGACATCAAGTTCCCGCACCGGACGCACTTCTATGCTGCCAAACCGCGCAGGCGGGATTTTCGAGGCCAGGTGGATTGCTTCGTTGAGATCCTTGGCTTCAATCATGTAGAACCCTGCAAGTTGTTCTTTGGTTTCGGCGAACGGCCCGTCGGTCAGGGAGAGCTGGCCGTTGCGTACGCGCAAGGTGGTCGCGGTGTCGGTCGATTGCAGCGCCTGTCCCGCGATGTAATGACCGCTGTTGCGGAGTTCCTCCCCATACGCAAAACAGACGCTGTCCGGACAGGCATGCAGCTTGTCCTGCGCAAGATAGACGAGGCACAAATAGTTCATTATTGTCTCCAATAGATAGATGGATGGATATTGGCGGATGACGGCCGGCGGTGCAGCGCGCCGCCGGCGTCGCTTCATAAGCATTTACATTAGATAGTCGAACCACGAACGGCGAAATCGACAACGAATCGGCAACTAATCGACAACTATTTCAATATTTTTATTTTTCAGCCACGAACAAACGCAACCAGAGGTTGCTAATCCGGTAAGCCAGCCAGGCGCCGATGCAGAAATCGGCGTTCCGGCTCTTGCCGGGTCAACGCCAAGGCTCGCCCGTAGGCGGCGCGTGCTTCAGCAACGTGTCCCAGACGCCGGTGCAAATCGGCCTGGGCAGCATGCGCCAGATGATAATTTTGCAACTGGCCACCCGCAATCAGGTTATCCACCAAAACCAGCCCGGCTGCCGGCCCCTGATGCATGGCGATCGCTACCGCGCGATTCAATTCGATCACCGGCGTAGGCTCCAGCCGCAGCAAAGCGTCGTACAGGCCGACGATTTGCTCCCAGTCGGTAGTGTCGGCATGGCGGGCTTCTGCATGGATGGCTGAAATGGCAGCCTGCAACGCATAGGTTCCGAAACGACCCGTTGAAAAGGCGCGTTCCACCAAGGCTGAGCCTTCGGCTATGTGCTCAGCGTTCCACAAACTCCGATCCTGCTCGTCCAGCGGCACCAGGTCGCCGGCAGCAGAACTGCGCGCAGCGCGACGCGATTCGTGCAACAGCATCAAGGCTAGCAAGCTCATCACTTCGGGTTCGGGTAGCAGCTCCAGCAAGAGGCGCGCCAGCCGAATCGCTTCTTGCGATAAATCATGGCGGGTCAGCGTCGCTCCCGATGAGGCGGAGTAGCCTTCGTTAAACACCAGGTAGATGACGCGCAAGACCGTCTCAAGACGCACAGGCAATTCGTCGCGGCCCGGGATCTGGTACGGAATGCGAGCGTCGCGGATCTTGGCTTTGGCGCGGACAATCCGTTGCGCCAGCGTGGTTGCGGGAGTAAGGAAAGCGTGTGCGATCTCTTCGGTTGTCAGGCCGCAGACCTCGCGTAACGTCAATGCAATCTGCGCATCCGGCGCCAGCGAGGGGTGGCAACAGGTAAAAATCAGGCGCAAGCGATCATCTTCGACATGTTCGCGGTCGTCCAGCGCCGGCGTCTCGTCGGCGATCGCCTCGATCGTGTCTGCCACCTCGTCATAGGCAGTAAATCTTGCTCTGCGGCGGATGCCGTCAATCGCCTTGAAGCGCCCTGCCGATACCAGCCACGGCACCGGCTTGTCGGGGATGCCGTCGCGCGGCCACTGCTCGATCGCCGCTTTGAATGCATCTTGCAAGGCCTCTTCGGCCGTGTCGAAGTCGCCCAGCAGACGAATCAAGGTGGCGAATACGCGTCGCGATTCGCTGCGGTAAATACCTTCAATCGTGTCGCTTATTGGCATCGTCTCTGGCGGTTGTCTTTTGCGCGGCGCAGCACATCGGCTTGCGATTGCTGTCTGCCCGGATCGGTTTGCGGGTTCCTGTAACACCGGAATAATACCTCGAATTACTGCCCTTCCGACGCTTCCGATTCATAGGCAAAAGATAATCGAATCATCTTTTCGGCTCTTCTTAAAACAGGGCGGATAACGTCCTATTTTGCTCCTGCCATGCAAGCAGCATCAAACAAACATCTGGTCCGTGGCGACCATCCATGGGTGCGTCGTCGGCTTGGTCATTTTATAGTTGACCCTGATATCCAATATAATAGATAATATTTCCATTATTATGGATATCAGAGAAACGGTCTCTTATGGATATAAACGCCCGCATTGCAGCCCGCGTGAGTTTCTTGCGCCAGGAACGCGGCCTGTCGCTGGATGCGCTGGCGACCAAGTGCAATGTCAGCCGCTCCATGATTTCCTTGATTGAGAGAGGCCAAAGCAACGCCACCGCCGTGGTCCTGGAAAAGCTGGCTACCGGGCTCGGCGTTCTGTTGCCGGCCCTGTTCGAAGATCCGCAGCAGCAACCCACCCCGCTCATCCGCCATGCCGATCAACCGGCGTGGCGCGATCCGCAATCGGGATACCTGCGTCGCAATATCTCGCCGCCTGATCCGCAATCGCCGCTGCGGATAGTGGAAGTGCTGTTTCCCGCGGGCGCCAAAGTAAACTATGAGACTGCGGCACGCGACGCTCTGGTGCATCAGCAGGTATGGGTACTGGAAGGCAAGATGGATGTCATCGTCGGCGCTACGCACTATTCGATCGAACCAGGCGACTGCCTCGCATTCCAGTTAAACAGCCCCACCGCCTTTCACAACCCCCACCGTAAACCTGCGCGTTACGCCGTGATTACCAGCACGGACATCGCGCGCCTATAAGGAATCATCCATGCACGGAAACATACAAATCAATCGGCTGCCATCACTCGACGAACCGGCATCAATTACCGCATTGAGCGAGATCCTGATCGATTGCGTGGACGGCGGCGCCTCGGTTAGTTTCATGCACCCCCTTACACCGTCCCGGGCTGAAGATTTCTGGCGCGGCATTGCTCCCGGCGTAGCTGCCGGCGAACGCATATTGCTGGTCGCGCAAGACCAGGATGCAACAATCTTAGGGACGATACAGGTGGTACTGAGCCAACCGGAGAACCAGCCGCATCGCGCCGATGTAGCAAAACTGCTGGTTCACCGCAAGGCGCGGCAAGCCGGGCTGGGAGCGGCATTAGTAACGGCAGCCGAAAATTTCGCCGCGCTTGCCGGCAAGAGTTTGCTGGTGTTGGACACGGTTACCGGCAGCACGGCGGAACGATTGTACAAACGACTGGGGTGGCAAGTATCCGGAATTATTCCTGACTACGCGTTGTGGCCGACTGGCGGACTGTGTCCAACTACCGTCTTCTATAAAAAAATAGGGAGCGGTGAATTGGCATAGCAAGGGCGGCAAGCGCAATCGACGCTGATGCTCGTCTGTATAAAAAAAGCCCGCCGAAGCGGGCTTTGATAATTACCGATACTTGAGGAGATTCGCGCCATCCAATGCTATCTGCAAAGTGATTGCGCCGCGAATGAATCTACTCAGGTATCTGCCATCAAATATTTTTTAGTTGCGTGTGATGACGCGCATATCAAAACCGAGTATGCCGGACTGTTTGTTTCGACGCAAGTGCTTTTGCTACTTCTTCACTACTTCATTCACTACTTTCTTATCGAAGCGAAATCCATATCTGCCAACCAATGCGATGAGATCAATCCACCACGATTCGACAGCCGGCCGATAGACTTTAATCTCGGCGCTTTTCAGATATCGGATGGCAAAAAATGCACACCCGGTAATCGACCCGCATTTCCGCTTCCAGCAACTGTCTTTCCGACTGGAATAATGACAGGCGCGCATCGCTCAATTCATTCTTCGCCAATTTTTCCGGTGTCACCGCGTACCGTCTGGCCCATCCGCTAATCCATTCGATTCCCATGCTGGATCCTTTTATCAGGGGGACAATTCAATAAAGAATTCTGTGAGCACAATAACAATTGCAATCGATCAGTGCACAAAAAATAGAGCGCCACCAACATCACCATCGGTGCGCCCAAAATCCATCCCAGCACATATTTGTCCATGCTCGTTCGCTCTTTTTAGCATTGAGCGAGTGTGGAATAGCGAATGCAACGAGGAGGGATTCCGCATTACTCGCTCAATGAAAGATCTTATAAAACTTATTTAGCCTCAGCTCCGTTCGCTATCCCACATTGCATCAACTTTCCTTCATGCCGGGAGAATATAGAGCCGAGATGCTTTCAAATGCCCGGCATTGAAAAATCTATTGTTCGCTAGGTGTGCTAGCGAACAGAGATAAATCATGGTGAAGATCAAAGTTCTGTACATCGATTGGAATTCTCTTACTTTGCACTAAAAAAACATGATTACGCTCGCCAACCGTTTTGCATCCCTGGCCACACCGACTATTTTTGCATTGCCGGCAGCTTTATCCGGCTGCAATTTGGCATTGGAGTGAACTTGGCGAGTCACAACAAGGAATACAACAAATGAATACCAAACCAGATACGCAGTCCGATACAGCGCCGCTACATCAGGACAGCGGCGCCGCCGAAGGCAAGGAATGCGATATTGAAAATGCGCTGGATGAAGCGTTGGAAGAAAGCTTTCCTGCCAGCGACCCTGTCGCCATCACTATCGAGAAACCATCATGTCCACCGATCTGATCGAATTCCGGATGGCCTGGTGGTTCAAGCTTTACATGCTGGGCGTTACCACCATGTGCCTGCTAACCGGCTGCGAGCCGCAACAGGAAAAATCATTGTATTGGTGTCAAAAGGCGATCCGAGCCAGTTGTAATGGAAAACGCGTCAAGATCTCCTGATTCCGCTTTTTTAAATCATAGGATCTACATGTCTGCTGTTACATCGAACCTTGTACCTTGCGCCGCTTGCGCCTGCCGAAGCCAAAAATCGCCACGATGACCACGATGATGAACGCCCCCATTCCCACCCTGTCCACCGTTACCAAGTTGGACGAACTGCCGCCGGCGCGTAGTGTCTTCACCTGATCCACGCTCACCGCCGCTGCGGGATTGCCGAAATTCCTGGTCAGATAATTTCCGAGGGTCGCGATCTGCTGATCCGACAGTTCCTTTTTTAAGCCAGGCATCAGCACCTCGTCAGAATCAGTCTTCCGCTGTATGCCATCGAGCATCACCATCACCAGATTGTTCGTGTTGGTTCGACCCAGCGCCGTGTTGTGGAACAGTGGCGGCAGACCGCCATCGAAACTTCCCTGGCCGCGGGCCTGGTGACAAGTTGCGCATTGGGCGTCGTAGAGTTGCGGGTCGGTCATCTGGTTCGGATCCGTGGGCAAGGCCACGCCCCGGATACGGTTCAAGTCGTCGGCCGCCGCACCCCATGCGTATGTCGCCTTGGCGTCAGCTGCATCGTGTTGTGCCGGCACGCTCTTCAGATAAACGGCAATTGCGCGCAAGTCGCCGTCGGTCAGGTGTCGCAGGCTGTTATCGACCGCCTCGGCCATCGGTCCTGCTGCCGGCGCCTTGTTGGCAGCAGGACCTAAGCGCACGTAATCGGCAATTTCCTGTTCGCTCCATCCGCCGACACCACTATTCGCATCCGAGGTAATGTTAGGCGCATGCCAGCTGCCGAGCTCGCGTGACAGGTTTTCCGCCATCAGGATATTCCGTGGCGTGTGGCAAGCGATGCAATCGCCGGCGGTGCCCATGCACCAGGCCGTCACGATTTTTCGTGGCATTGCGGCCAGCGGCGAGTGTTCGTCATCGAGAGCCTTCTGCAATGCGAGAGGGTCGATTTTTCGCTCATTGATCAGTGCCAGCGATGCCCGGGCAGCCGCAGGAAAACCGGAATCATCGGCGGTGAGCGCGTCATACAGGCGCTTTGCCTGCATGGCATCAAGTGCCTGACGGCCGGCGAGTATCGCGGAAACCGCCACAAATGCACCTTGGTCCGCATCGGCCATCGGTTGCGCCAGCGCCCACGGTATCAGTGATGCGCTTTAAGCGGACAGTAAACCGACCAGCAATGTGCGTCGTGCGGGATTGGAGGGAGTAGAAATCTCAGCGACTTTCCCAGGATGATCCATGGTGCGTTCCTATCCCAGAAGAAGGTCAAAAGGAATGGCGCACGCCTGCCATCAGTACGGTCTGATCAAGTGTCGTACGAGTGAGATGCTGAGTTTGCTACCGTTACTGCGGACTACTGTCTACGATCAGTTGCCGGTGCTGCACCGCAGTGTAGGATTAGGGATGTTTGACTGAAAAGGCATCCATCACCCGCGCTGAATACACCATCGCGGCGCCCGCATTGACCGCGATCGCAACACCCAGCGCCTCGGCGATTTCCTCGGCGGTGGCGCCGTGCTTTGCTGCGGCGTCGGTATGCACCGTGATGCAACCGTCGCACTGACGGGTAACCGCGACTGCCAGGGCAATCAGTTCGCGCGTCTTGGCATCAAGCTTTCCTGTCTTCTGGCCGGCATTGGAAAGTGCCTGATATCCGCGCAGGGTATCCGGACTAAGTTTGCCAATCTCGCCGATGCGGGTCATCAACTCTTTCTGGTAGTCATTCCATTCGAGCATCATGTTGATTTTCCTTTCATGGCAATCAAGATGGCAGTGAGCAAACGTCGTCAGAACATCGTGGCGTCGTTAGCCGCCTGCATTGGGATGCGTTGCGGCACTTATCCATGCTCGGCGAGTTTTCCATTTTCGTCAAGGCAAAAAATATTAATGCCGGTTTCGTCGTGGTAACCGGCCAATGCCGATATGAACATCAAACTGAAAGTCGGATAAATCTGTACACAGCAGTCAAATTTCGACATAGGATACGCAGCATCGCATACGTTTTCCCGACACAAAACTATCCACCAATAAGGGTAGAAAACATGCTCGACGACCTGATACTCGCCTGGGTGGCCTGTTGCTATTAGCAGTCACCGGACCGGGGAAATACGCCTTGATGCCGGGGTGAGGCTTGTTGAATCAGAACAGATCAATAAGCCATGAGTATTTTTGCAGAGCAAAATGAAATTTCCAGGGGAGCCATAAAAATGAAATTATTCTCATTCATCACTAGCGTCACAACGCTTTTCCTCACGCTGACGGGCGCTGTACAGGCAAGCGACAATGGCATCCCCGTGGATCACTCCAAATATGCGAACCGCCAAGTACTCAATCTTCAAAGCTTCAGGAGCAATGATAATGAGGTACTTACATTGAGCCGAGCAAGCGTTGCCGATAAACATATGGCGTCTGGCCGCTCCAGCGGCGGAATGCGCGGCTAAACGCGCTCTGCTCGGAATAGCCCAGCAACTGAGCGATTTCCGCCAGCTGCAGGCGCGGATCGGCCAGATAGTCTTCGGCCAGGTGTTGGCGGATACTCTCGCGCAGTTCCCTGAAGTTGATGTCGCTGGCAGCCAGCCGGCGATGCAAGGTGCGCGCCGAAACATGCAGCTCGTTCGCAACCGTATCCAGTTCCGGCTGGCCTTCGCGCACCAGGCGGGCGATGCAGCGCCGCACCGCCTGCTCAAAATCGTCGCTGGGCGGCAATTGCGCCAGCAACGCGTCGGCCTGTCTTTCCAGGACATTCAACAAAACGGTGTCCGGTTGCCGCAACGGCAGTGCCAGCAGCGCTCGCGGGAAGCGGATCGAAGTCACCGCCTGGCCGAACGATACCGGGCAGCCGAACCAATCCCGATAAGGCCGGATGCTGGCGGGCGGCGGATTCACGAAGCGGATTTCTGTCGCCACGATACGGCGGCCGGTAGCGTTGTGCATCAGCTGCACTAGTGCGGCGATGGCGCATTCGTCCACCAGCGGCCCGGGACGGCCTTGGTCGACACCCCATTCGAGCAGCAGATCACTGTCCTCCACGGTAGTACGCATCGGATTAACGTCATACAGCAGGCGCTGGTATTGCAAGGTGCGCGCCAGCGCCGCGCCCAGATTCGGACAAGCCAGCAGCACATATCCCATCACGCCAAAATGGGCCGGCGTAATGGTCTGGCCCAGGTGCAGGCCGAGCAAGGGATCATGCAGATGTTCGGCGGCGCGCTGCAGCAAGGCACCCCAGGCCACCACCGGGTAACGCAACAAGCCGCGGTCGGCCGCTTCCGGCGCGGCGACGCCCAGCAAGGCGGCAGCGGCCACACCCTGCTTCTCAAGATACTCATACAGCAATCGCACGTAGGTGCCGGGAACGACACCCCGCACCGATTGCTCCGTTATGGTTGAGTGCATGGCGAGAATTGTCAAATAATTGTCTGTCGCGGTCAAGCCTTTAAACTTCCCGGGCACTAGAATCCATTGCATCGACAAAGCGCATAGGGTGGTACATCATGATGGATCTGATTGCCTGGATGGAAGCCACTTTCGGTTCCCATATAGAGTGGAAACAGGTGGTGCTGATCGGCATGACGCCATTGTTCCTGGTCGGCTTTGCCATCGAATGGCAGGTCATGCGCAAGCGCGGTGCTCGCCAGCAGTTCTACTGGAAAGACATCCTGACCAATCTCACCCTCGGCAGCAGCTATCAGCTGTTCGAACTGGCGGTGCACGTGGTATTCGTCGGCGCCGCCATTTTCTGGTTCTGGCACCATCGTTTCTTTACGATCCCAATCAACGGCTGGACCCTGTTGCCGATTTTCGTCGGCGTCGAGTTTTGCTACTACTGGTTCCATCGCAGCAGCCATCGCGTGCGCTGGTTCTGGACCGCCCACGTTGTGCACCACAGCGGCGAGCATATGAACATGACGACCGCCATGCGTCAGTCTATGCTCTATCCGATCACCGGCTGGTGGCTGTTTTTCATGCCGCTGGTGCTGCTGGGCGTGCATCCGGCAGTAGTGTTCATCCTGTATGCCTGCGATCTGGTGTACCAGTTCTTCATCCACACCGAAAGCGTCGGCAAGCTGCATCCGGCGCTGGAGTATCTGTTCGACACTCCCAGCAACCACCGCGCGCATCATGGCCGCAACGACTGCTATATCGACAAAAATTATGGTGGCGTGCTGATCATTTTCGACCGCCTGTTCGGGACCTATGTGGAAGAACAAGAAACAGTGGATTACGGCATCAAGCGCCAGGTCTACAGCCACAATCCGCTGACCCTCAACTTTCACGAATTCGTTGCGATGTGGCGCGACGTGGCGCAGCCGGGTAGCTTGAAGCAACGCCTGAAACACCTGTGGGCGCCGCCGGAATATGAGCGTGGTGATGCGCGCCAGCCTTAGGGTAGTGGCCGGCAGTCTTTCATCTGTTGGTGTGATGTGTGCGACTCGAACAAACGACGGCCTTCCCCCAGCCTTTACCTCAATATATTTCCTTTGAATATGGTTTTTTTCGGCCCATCAAACAATAATATTTTCCCATGGGAAAATAAATAAATCTCAAAACAGAACATATATTTGCATAAATTTCGAATATTTGTAACTATATGTTCATGTCAAAGAATTCAAATGCCAAAATCATGCTGCCAGCTGCGGTCGAGCGCAATCTGCGCTCGTTCGGGGAGCATATTCATATCGCGCGCAGACGTCGCAAGGAATCCCTTGCATCGTTTGCCAGCCGGATCCAGGTATCGATTCCGACGCTACGCCGCGTCGAGGCCGGCGACCCTTCCGTATCAATGGGCGCATATGCGACTGCACTGTGGGCGCTCGGCGGCGTCCATTTCCTAGGCGAGCTGGCCAATCCTGAGGCGGATGAAATGGCGCTGTTACAGGAACTGCGAAGCATTAAAAAGGGCAAAAAGGTATCTTCATGAACGACGACATCCTGTACGCGTGGATTTATCCTGAACACAGTCAGAAGCCGGCTCTTTGCGGGAAGCTGGAACTGCTGCGCGGCCGGCGTTGCCTTTTCTCGTATGACGAGGCCTGGCTGCAGCATCCACAGTCCTTCGCGCTGTCCCCAGACATGCCACTGAGATCCGGCGTCATGGAGCCTCCGATGGGCCAAGATATTCACCCTATCTTCGAAGACGCCGGTCCGGATCGCTGGGGACAAGCGGTGATTAACAAGATATTCAATCCTCGCCGGCGCTCACATCTGGAATACCTGGAGTTGGCCGGCGAAGATCGCATCGGCGCGCTAGGCTACTCACGATCGCACGACGACTACCTGGTGGCGGAAGAGCAGGCGTTCCATACCGCTGATTTGCCGGGACTGATACGGGCAGCCAAGGCGCTGGAAAGTCAGATGCCGATCGATGAGGCCATGAGCCGCCTGCTGCGTCCAGGCGCAAGCGCCGGGGGCGCACGCCCGAAAGCCATCATCAAGCACAACAATGAAGATTGGATAGCCAAATTCCCCGCCGAAAGCGATGAAGCCGATGTTTGCGCCCTTGAGCACGCCAGCCTGCAGCCTGGCTGCACGCTGCGGTATTCGCGTTCCCGAATCGTCCCTGGTGCAAATCGGCGGGCGCAACATACTGCTGGTGAAGCGATTCGATCGAGAAGGCGATAGCCGGGTGCATTTTGCCAGCGCCAGGACCATGCTGATAGCCGAAGGCGTGAGCGAAAACGATATGGGATACGCTGACATCGCCGACCTGACACGCCGCTTATCAAAATCGCCGCAAGAAGATTGCCACGAGCTGTTTCGACGCATGGCGCTGAACGTCTGCCTGGAAAATACCGACGATCATGAAAAGAATCATGCGTTCCTGTTCAAGGAAAGGCAGTGGCAGTTAGCACCGGCCTACGATATCCAGCCACAGCTTCAAGGCCTTGGATATCAACAGCTGCGGATCGGCGACGATGGCCATGCGCCCACACTATCCAACGTTCTTTCTGCAAGCAAGAGATTTCTGCTGAAGAAGGAAGCCGCACAGAATATGGTTGCCGAGATACTGGTGCAGGTACGTGATTGGAGGGCATCATTTGCGCAAGACGGCGTATCAGAACACGATATCGAGATGTGCAGCCAGTATGTAATGCGGCCATCGGTCCTCGGTTCCAAGTATGCCGGGAATGACAAAAGTAGTTGAATCGAAAAAAAAGCACCGCGATAAATCGCAAGTGCTTGATTTCCCTACCTGAATACTGTTGGTGGGGCGTGTGTGATTCGAACACACGACCTACGGATTAAGAGTCCGCTGCTCTACCAGCTGAGCTAACGCCCCAACAGGAGGCGAATTATAGCTAGGGTTCAACATTAATGCTAGTTCTTTTCTCTTTTCTGGCTCATGTTCTGCTTCCATTGCTGATGCAAGGATTGCTTCTTCTACGCTGAGGCCTGCTAGTTGTGCGCACTTGGCGGCGTGATAGGCAGATAAATGCTCTCTTTTCTTAGCATTTGCAATTGCTGCTGTCGTGATCCCTAGCATTCTCGCCATATCTGCATCCCTATTACTTCCTCTGGCTGCATAGTAAAAATCAATTGTTTTCATGATGAAAGTCCTTGTAAACGGGCAATTCTTTTGCTAACATGATGATACTAACTTGATGAAAGTAATATCTTGTTAGTCACTTCATGTAAACGATAGCACATTTCCGAAATTTAACCAGTCTAGGGGCTTGGTATGAAAACGAATACTGCACTTCCTGCGATTCCTACCCGTGTTTTTGAAACGCCTGCCGACGTTGCGGCTCGTCATTTGCGTGTTAATGGCTATATGGCTAATGGTCTACATACGATGTTTCAGGAGCGTCGTTCCTGCCGGGAACAGCATATGTTCTACGCCTATATAGGTCTCGGTGAATTGATAGCCTGTCATATCAGTTGTCTCGGTGGCATGGCAGGTGAATGGTGATGGCGGCTGTTTATGAAATCGTCGTGGCCGTCCAGATGGTCAATGGTCATGTTGTTGGCACTCGCGTGATTCCCTCTGTTGGTGATTTGTTGAATGGCGGTGATGTTGGCGCATGGATTTTTCTTGTGCTTGTCGGTTTCGGTCTGTCGCTGCTTCTGCAATCATTTTTGAGGAGTTTGTGGTGATGCGTGATGCCCTTTTCACTACGTGGTTAGGTTTTCGTAATTTGATTACGTTTTTTGCAGTTACGTGGTGTTTGTTTACTCCTGTTTCCATTATTTTTTTGGTGACTGGCTGGGAATCTAATGATGATTTTCATCGGATTATTTTCACAGTCCTGACTTTGCTGGGATTCATTGGGCTTTGCTATTTGATTGGCTCGTTTTTCTGTGTCGACAATTCAGATGTTGGTGGTGTTCGTAAACAACCTTGGGAGGTTTAGTTATGTCGGATGTATTTCGCGCTGATCAAGAATTACCGGCCTTAATAAAGCCTCAGGTTGTATCCGGGATTGTTCCTCAGTTTGAATGGTATGACGTGGATAAGGCTCGATGCATTGGGTATATCGCATATTGCAGTCAGGCTCCAGATATCGAGGGTGTTCCCGGTGCTGCGCAATTTTTTCAAGGTACTGAACCGGATGCGCTTGTTCCTGCCATGGATTATGTGGATGGCATGCGGTTGGTGTATGAGCAGGTGCTGGCGGGTGCGCGGTAATGGCTCGGCTGCGGTTGCAGCAATTTGAAGTACACGTTTTTCGTCCTAATGGATGGCTATTAACAAAATTTATTGAATCCGCGTCGGAATCTTCCGTCGCTGTAGCACGCGCCAAAAAGCGCATTTACAAGCAGGGGCGGCTTGCCCATTTTTATACCTTCGTTTCGAAAACTTTATAACTTGATCTAGGGGTCAATCATGTCTAAAACACTTATTCAAATTCTGTATGTTCAAAAGGTTGCGGGCCGTTCCAAGAAAACTGGCAATGACTATGACATGCGCATGGCGCAATGCATCGTCCATAAAACTGACAAGGATGGTCAAGTGATTCCGCTTGTCGGTGAATTGGTTCTGCCGGAAAAATTTAAGGACATTGCTCCTGGCTCTTATGAGGCTGATTTTGAGGTTGCTATCGATCAGCAAAAACGCGTCGGCTCGGTGGTGTCGGAATTGACGCCGGTTCGTGCTGCTGTTAATCGGGCTGATCAGAAAGTAGCGGCGTAATGTGTGCGGGGTGGTTGATTTCGCCACCCTTTTTAACTGCTATCGGGAGTGTATTTTGGCTGCTTACGTGTTGGTGTGTGATCAGGTTCCTAGTTCGGGCGGTGCGTGTGCAAATGCTCAGTACGTTGACGCTTCGGTCATTCAATCACAAGGGCTATTCCCTCCCCTTTCTCAATCTGATGTGGCTCAGCTTGGCTCTTCTACTACTGTTGTATGGGCTATCGCTTTCGGTTTGCGTTGGATTCGTAACACCATGAATGTTGGGGGCTGATATGCGTTGTACTCCGATGGATTTGTCCGGTTTGTTTTGTTATTTCGCATTGGCCGGTATGTTTTTTGGTGTGGCGCTGTCGGTGTTGGTGCGCTATCCATTTTTCAAGGCAGAAAAGAAATGAGTGTTCAATTATTTCGTTCGACGTTTATGGTTTTTGCGCTGCTGTTTATGTGCATCGCAAATTTATCAATTCGTGTTTCGACTGCTCTCGCTGTTGTATCGGTCGTGCTGATGTGCATTTGCTTGGTCATCTGGTGGTTTCTTTCGCTGATGAATGAGTATGGGGAATTTGACACTGTGGTGGTGTCAGATAAGTGGCAGCTAGTGCTGCATTTTTTTACACGTAAAAGGGGTAAGTAATCATGGGCAATAAGGTTAACGCTGTGAAAGCGCTGCTGGTAGTTGGTTTGATTGGTGTTGCTGGTGCTGCGTCGGCGCAAACGACTTCGTTTGATGTGTCGTCTGCGGTGACGTTGATTAACGGTGATATTCGTGCCGCCATCGTATCGGTTGGCACTGCGGTGATCGGTTTGGCGGCGGTCGCGATGGGTATCAAGTGGGTGAAAGCGACGTTCTTTTAAACAAGGGCGTTGGGTAGTCGGGGCGTGGTTATGTTTTCGGATGTATCCACGCCCTTTTTACGTCTGGGGGATATATGGTTAATGCGGGATATGGGTATGCCTTGTTTGTTTTTATCGTTGCTATCTGGATTTTGTTTAAGCCATGATTTATTTTTTGAAACGGATTCTGGTTTCGGTGTGCATCGCATTGGTACTGATGCTGGTGCATAAGGTGAGTCATGCAGTCGATTATTACTGGGTGCATCCGTCTAACAATTCAGCTGCGCATTTTCCTGATGCTGTGTCTGCTTGCATTGATTATGAGAAGACGAATGAAGCGCAATTCGGTTGGGTCTATGATCATATCGTGATGGATTCGACTACTGCGTATTGTTACGCTCAGCAAGGTGGTCCGGTTGCTTTTCGAACTAGTGTGAGGCGGGTTGGTGCGTCGTGTCCTGTTGGCACTGTATATAATTCTACGACTGGTTCGTGTGACAATGCTTGTCCTGCAGGGAAATCTGTTTCCGTCACTTTGTATGGTGGAAAAAAGGATACTCCAACGTATCCTAAGGTTGCTAATAGCTGCCAGTTTAACGTGACTGAATTGGGTGCTTGTCGTTCGTACTATGTGTCAGGTACTTCCGGTCCTCAGGAGTGGTGGTGTGACTATAAGGGGACGTATAACGGTACGGCGGCTCCCGCTGGTACTGATCCGACTTCTCCAGGTGGATCGCAGATTCCTAATGTTAGTACAAATCCGCCGTATACAGCCTCTTCCCCTTCTGGCGCTGGTGGCTCATGTCCGGCCGGTACTCAAAATGTTGGCACTGATTCGGGTGGTACGCCAATTTGTTCTGGTACGGGTACTGCTCCGCAGACGCCTACTCAAACTACAACTACGAGTCCAACTACAACAACTAATAATGCTGATGGTTCGACTACGACTACTGGTTCTACAACGACCGGCAATAGTGATGGTAGTCAAACGACTATTACTACGACATGCACTACTTCCGCATCTGGCACAAAAACTTGTTCTGCTACTGGCGCCACTACTGCAAATGGTTCTGGTGGTGCTGGAAAAAATGATAGTACTGATGATAAGAAAAATGATTTTTGCGCTCAGCATTCCAATTTAGATATTTGTATAAACAATCAGGTATCAGGCACTTGTCAAAGTATTTCTGTTTCGGGGGATGCAATTTTGGGCGCGCTTTATAAAAAAGAAGCGATGGATGTGTGTGCCGCTCAATCTGATTCCGATGCGCAAGGCATGGCTACTATGCCTGGGCTTCGTGCAACTGATACTGCTGGTGCTGAGGCTGATGCGTTAGCTGCTGATCCCACGCATCGTAGTCGTGATATCGATGTGAATAAGCAGTTTTCTGATGCTCAACAACAGGCTGCGAACGATTTACCGATGATGGGTGGTGGTGCCACGTGCCCCGCTCCGATGTCGATCACTGTTTTTTCTAAGGCTATTTCTATTCCGTTTGATCAGCTTTGCGGTATGGCTCAGGCCATGCGTGTATTTGTCATTCTTGCTGCTGGAATGTTGTCGATGAAAATTATGATGAGAGTGGGGTCTTAACATGCCTTTATATGTCATTGGTGCGGCGATTGGGGCATGGGTTGGTCGTGCTTTATTGTGGGTATTGGCGTCGCGTATGGGCGCTATTTTGCTCGGGTTAGGGCTAGGTGTTACGGCTTTTACTGGCGTGAGTTTTGTTGTTTCAAAAATTGAGGGTGCAATTGCGAGTGCTTATTCTGGATCTGTTGGCGTTACGGTGAATGGTGTTGCGGTTGGGCAGTTGGCGTGGCAGATGTTTAAGTTGGCTGGTGGTGGTGATGCTGTTTTGATGATTGTTGCTGCTTATATTTCTGGTGCGTCGATTGCGGCCGGTCGTGTGTTTTTGTCGAGGTTGGCAAAATGATTTTTCTTTTTACAGGTATGCCCGGGTCTTACAAAACGATGTCTGCTATTCAGTTTGTGACTGAACGTTTTGTGGAAAAAGAAAAACGTGAGGTCTATGCGTATGGCATACGTGACTTAGATGTTCCTCATTGGCATAACGTTGAAACAATGGAGGAAATTCGGGAGTGGTGGAATTTTCCTAAGGGCTCGGTGATTGTTTTTGATGAGGCGCAGGAGTTGATGCCTCAGCGTGGTACTGGTCGTCCGCCTGAGTGGATAGAGCGTTTTGCGTTGCATCGTCATGCTGATCGTTTCGCGCCAAATTCGGGGGCTGTTGACATTGTTCTGATTACGCAAGATGCGATGATGGTGGATGTTTTTGTTCGGCGTTTGGTGAATGAATTTCGTCACAATGTTAGACCGCTTGGTTTGTCTTATGCGAATGTTCAACAGTTTTCGAAAGTTGGTGATCCTGATGATTATCATTTCAAAAAAACGGCTATAAAAAATTATAAGTACAAAGAAAATAAGAAATATTTTGGTGCTTATAAGAGTACGGATGTGCATACGATTAAGCGAAATTGGCCGATTAAGAAATTACTGGTATTGGCTGCGACTGTTGGTCTCGTCGTTGGGCTTGCAATTTTTCTTTGGCATCTTAAAACTAAGTGGGGTGATAAAAATGGACAACCAAACGGACGTGAAAATTCCGTGGTGGCTGTATCTGGTGGGGGTGCTGTCGGTTCTGGGGTGGGTGGTGTTTCTGCCGCTGATCGTTTGGACACGTCTTCTTTGAATTCTTATATTGAGAGAGTGCCGGGAATGACGCATACAGCGCCGCGTTACGATCAGCTCACTAAGCCTACTAAGGTTGCCATGCCGGTTGCATGCGTTGCGTCTAAAGATCGGTGCACATGTTTTTCGCAGCAGGGTACAAAAATGGGTGTGCATCGTGATCAATGTGAATTGATTGTGGCTCAGGGCTATTTTGAGGACTTTGACTATGATCCTGCGAGGTCTGCTGAACGGTCGCAATCTAAGGCTGTTAGTGAGGCTATAGCGCGTGCTAATGCTGATGAGAGGGGCAAGGCATCCTTTGGTGATAACGGTCGCGTTCAGGTGATTGGTGATGAGGATGGTTATGGTGTTCTTGGCAAACGTACTGGTGGTCGTAAATGAGGACGCCCCGATGGCGCCGGGGAGCAAAGCTCCGGCGTGGCGCGCGTAGCGCGCCTAAACTTGTATTAGGGACACTTAAGAACAGGGATGAAAAATAAAGGATTGAAGTAAGGATTTTAGGACGTAAAAAAGCCCACATACATTGCAGTGTAGTGGGCCTGTCAATAACCACTCTGAATGGCTACCGATGAATTCCAATTATACAGATTCCAGTGCAAGTCAAGATGTTTCCGTAGATTCTAATAATGAAGTTTCGTTTGATTTACAACATAAGGCTGATAAGCCTGAATGGTGGTCTGATGATGGTCATGGCTGGCAGGATACATATATCGCTACTAAGCGTGTTTTTCCTGATGGTCAAGTCGAGGTAATGGTACGCAAGGAAAAGTTCTTTGTTGGCGCTGCATTGGTCGCTGTGCCTCGTTCTAAACGTGGTGAGAGTGAGAACCGGTTGGCCAATGATGATGATGCTGGTCGGCGTGCAAAAAAACGTGTCCGTCAATGTTGTAAGGCTTTGGGGGCAGATCGTTTGGTTACTCTTACTTATCGTGAAAATATGGTTGATCGTGAGCGCGCCTTGGCTGATTGGAAGAAATTTACGCGGCGTTTAAATAAGGCTAAAGCCTTTAAATATGTGGCTGTCATTGAAGAGCAAAAGCGCGGGGCTTTACATTTTCATGTCGCTGTAGCTGGTCGTCAAAATTACTATTTGCTTCGCTCGATTTGGCAATCTGTTGTTGGGCTTGGGCAGTATGGTGAACAGATGGGGCAGGTAAACGTTCGTGATCCTCATCGTTTCGGATTTGGTCGTAATGGACTTCATAAACTTGCTTCTTACATTGCGAAATACTGTTCTAAGCAAATGGATTGTCGTGGCTTGAATCAAAAAAGGTATTTGTGTTCTCGGGGTATTGATATACCTGAATCTGATTCGTGGCGTATTGCTTCTACTACTATGTTGGGTGCTGTGCAGACTGCGTTTGCAATTATTGGTGACTATAATTTTGATGGTTTGCAGACTTGGGTTAACAATGGTTTGGGTGTTGTGTGGCTTGCTTCTTGTCCTATTGCTGGTCGCTCTGCTGGCGGTGTCTTTGATGTACCGTTTTAATCGGCTGCGATCGCAACGTTACTTGTAACGATTCAATTTTGGGGGTGTTATGCCTAGGGCTCGAAAATATTCTGATGATGCTGAAAAGCTTCGTGCGTTTCGTGCTCGGCATCAGTTGGTTGCTATCACTGTTGATTTGCCGCGTGATGTTGTTGATGGGCTTGATGAATTTTTGAAGTTTAAAGATATGACCAAAACGCAGGTGTTGACTAAGTTGATTCGTTCTCAGTTGTTACGTAAGCGTTAGTTTTTTATTCTTCGTTTGATGTTCCTGCTGTTGTTGGTTTTATGTATTTATTTGTTTCTGTACTTTCTCTGTATCCAGGTGTTTTTATTGTGTTTTGGTTGTGTTCTCGTGTCTCTGCGATTGCTCTTTGGCTTGGGCTAACGAATCCAGCGCTTGGGTCTTTGATTGTTACGTTTTTTGCGGTTGTGTTTGTGTCGCATAGTTGATCTGTGTAGGTTGTGCTTTTTTTGTTTTCACACTTTTGTATTGCTGTTTTGGTTTCTTCTTTTACTTGTGCTGTTCGTTCTTTGTTTTGTTCTTGTTGTATTTCTTCGTCGTATTTGACGATCTCGATTTCTGTTGGTTTGGTTGTGTTTTTAGGTGTCGATGCTGTCATTAACCAGATGCCTAATCCCACTATTGTTATTGATAGTGTTATTGATATTGCCATTTGAGAAATATTTTTTAACATGATTTGTTTTATCTTGTTGATTTACAATGTTTCTTATTATCTATTTTTTTTGTTTTTGTTGTTTGGTTTTGTCTTTGGTTCTTCGGGTTCTGTTTGTATTTTGGGATTCGGTGCGGGAGTTAGGGTATGGATGGTCGTTTTTTCGGCTTTTTGATTTTTTCTGCCTATGCATTTTGATGTCGTTTGAACGTTCATTCTGTTTTGAGTTTTATTTTTAATTTGCTAGTGAGAATACGCGGGTTGCATGCTGACTACTGCTGTGGGCAAGTGTGGGTAAGCTGTTGAGTGAGCGTGGTCAATTGTCGATCTTGATTTTTGCTAAGGGTTGTAGCGATTTTCGACAATTGTCCATCCTCAATCAATAGTTTATCCACACGGTGTCGCTTGCGACATGTCCATAGCCGGTGTGTAGGGATTTTTAGCTTTTTGGTATCTCACTGAAGACATGATTTATACATGGGATGACGCTACGGCTAGATGGCTTTCTGAGCAATCGCATAAGAGTTCTCTGCACTCTGATCAATCTATTATTCGTTGGCTTAACAAACATCTTTCTGGCATACCGTTGTCTCAGATCGATCGCTCTGTTGTAGCTGCAATTCATCATAAAAAATTGGCTACTGGTGCTGCTAATGCTACGGTGAATCGTACTCTTGCGTTGTTGCGTGCAATACTTAATCGCGCTTTTTCTGATTGGAAGTGGTTGCGTTCGGTGCCTAAGGTTCGCCTCCTTCGTGAGCCATTGCGTAGAGTTCGTTATCTCTCTAGATCCCAGGCTACTCGGTTGCTTCACGAGTTGCCTGAACATTTGTCTGATATGGCTGCTTTTTCTTTGGCTACTGGCCTTAGAAAGTCTAATGTAACTGGGTTGGAATGGTCTCAGGTCGATTTGTCGCGTCGGCTGGCATGGATACATCCTGATCAAGCCAAGATGCGTAAAGCTATCGCTGTGCCGCTTAATGGCGATGCAGTACGTATTATTTCAAAGCAGGTGGGGAAAAATCAGACTTACGTTTTTGCTTATAAGGGAAAGCGGATTGTGCAGACGACTACAGCGGCTTGGTATAAGGCTTTAAAGCGTGCCGGCGTTCATGATTTTAGGTGGCATGATCTTCGGCACACATGGGCTAGTTGGCACGTGCAGAACGGTACGCCTTTGTACGTGCTACAAGAATTAGGCGGTTGGGAGAATGCAGATATGGTTCGACGATACGCGCATTTATCTGCCGGGCACTTGGCAGTTTATGCTGATAACTTGGGGAGTTTGATGATACAGGAGTGTGTTTAAGAGTCCGCTGCTCTACCAGCTGAGCTAACGCCCCAACAGGGGACGAATTATAGCCGCTGTTTATTTTAATTGCTAGTTCTTCGTGGGAATATCTATCAAATTAAATATCGATCGTTGTTTCTGCCCTTCCCCACGCATCAACTGATGCTCACGCCGTGACCAAACCGACCCAATGCAAGGTTGATTCATCCGCTGCAAACTGCGTGCGCTTGGCTGGCTTAACGACCTTGGCTGTTGCGATAGTCGATTTATAGATGGTCTTTTGATTTTTTCTTTGTATCCGTTGCTCGATGCGCCGGGTATACAAATCGCTGTATTCCACAATTCGCTCCAACGTCCGCGCCAGTTCCACATCCTCAAGCCCGCTTTGCGCCAGCTGACGCCAGAAATCGCATTCGGTCCAACGTCGAAAACGCATGTAGGCCGTGCTGGAACTGCCAAACTGCTGTGGCAGATGGCGCCACACGCTTTTATTCACCACTACCCACAATACCGCCTCGATAAACAAGCGATTGTTTTTTGCATTGGCGCCTGGATCGCTTTGCTTGCCCGTCAGGAGCGGTTCCAGCTTTTGCCATTGCTCATCTTGAAGTTTGATTTCTTGCTTCTGCACATGGTCCATCGTGGCGGCCCCTGAAAAAATTCTGTTGCGCGAATCGCCTCTCTTGCGAGGCTCAGGCTTAACATTCTAGCGACGGGGGTCGGCAAGGAATATAGGACTTATCTTAAAATTGAGGGGCAATGTGTTGCCCTATCCAGCCAGTCTCAGAGCGGATCCGGCCAGGCGCGCATCGCTTGCGCGCCTATCGCCAGCAGCTTCTCGCGGCTGGCGTTGTCACGGGCCTGGGTCGACATGCCGTGGATGACAGTGACGAAAAAACTGGCCAGTGCAGCAGTGTCGGTATCGGCCGCCATCTCGCCTTCGGCGACGCCGCGATCCAGCCGCGCTTTGATGCCGGCTTCCATCTGTCCGCGGTAATCCGCCAGTACTTCCTGCACATGCGAGGAGGCAGCGGTGCAATTGGTGGCTGAAGTCACGACCATGCAGCCGGGCGGCTGATTCGGATCGGTTTGTGAAATCGCGATGACCTCGAGATAACTCCTGATGCTTTCTTTTGCAGTCAGCGGCTCGGCTACGATCGATTCAAAAAAACAGGGCTTTTTGGCAAGGTAATATTCCACCGCTTCCAGAAACAGGCGTTCCTTGTCGCCGAATGCCGTGTACAGGCTGGGCGGCGTGATTCCCATGGCGGTAGTCAGGTCATTGAGCGAAGTCGCCTCGTACCCGTAACGCCAGAAAACCATCATCGCGCGCTCCAGCGCGGTTTCCCTATCGAACGATAAAGGACGGCCGGCCTTCTTGCGCGGCTTGTCTTGTGTCATTTCCATAGTGATCGATATTAAACCACTTGACAGCGCAAAACAAGCCCGCTAGAGTCGCATCATAATTCATAGCGATCACTATTAAATAGAAATTCTGAAGTTGCCGGATGTGGCCAAAAAGAAATATTAGTGTCTCACAGAATTAAATTTGATGTTTTCCGGGCGTGATTTTTTGCTTTCGGGCAAGGGGGAAATCGGCACATTTGGAGGATCGGACAAGAAGCGTGCAGTAAGCGGCTATCGGCTGACGGCTTGCCGACCTTATATTGCTAATCATGATTTGAGGCATTCCAAGCCAATCAAGAACGCCAATGCCGGTCGCCCGACCCAGCCTAAACCTTGAAATCTTACCTGTACGGCCTTCCGCTCAAGCGATTGTTTCTAGTTACGCAGTTATCCATTTCCGTTTTCACACCGGTTTTAAACCGTTTTTACACATACCAATCCAGGGGTCTCACATGCAAACTTCGACACCATTATTTTCTCGCAAAGCGATTGCGATTGCGGTCGGCATCCTCATCCTCGCCGCCGCCGGCACCTTCACCCTGACCAGCCGCCAGGCTAAAGCGGTCAGCCCGCCACCTGCCGCGGCATCGGTCTCGGTGGCTGCCGCCCTGGAAAAATCGGTTACTGAATGGGATGATTTTTCAGGACGGGTGGAAGCCATCGAACGGGTTGAAATACGGCCACGCGTATCCGGCACCATCGACGCCGTGCATTTCCAGGAAGGCCAGTTGGTGAAAAAGGGCGATCTGCTGTTCACCATCGATCCCCGCCCCTATCAAGCCGAACTGGCGCGCGCAGTAGCCACCCAGGCTGGCGCCCAAGCCGGATTGGCATTGGCAAAAACCGAACTGGCCCGCACCAGCCGTCTGATCGAGGAACATGCAGTAGCCCAGCGTGAACTGGATCAGCGCAACAATGCTCTGCTGGAAGCAGACGCCAGTCTTAAGGCAGCGGATGCGGCGGTGCAAACCGCGCGCCTGAACCTGCAATACACATCGATTTCAGCGCCGGTCAGCGGCCGTGTCTCACGCGCTGAAATCACGGTCGGCAATCTGGTTGGCGCAGGTGTCGCTTCGCCTGCATTGACTACCGTGGTATCGGTGTCGCCGGTGTATGTCAGCTTCGAGGTGGATGAGCAGACCTACATCCGCTACGCTGCCAACGGCGCGGTCGGCAACTCGGGCGTGAGTCACTTGCCGGTCTCGATCGGTCTGGCCAGCGAAGACGGTTATCCGCATCAAGGCCAGATCAAGGCTTTCGACAACCGGCTTGATACCGCCTCCGGGACCATGCGCGTACGCGCCGTGTTCGACAACCAGAACGGTGCCCTCACCCCTGGCATGTACGCCCGGGTACGCACCGGTGGTTCAGCCGCTGAAACGGCCGTGCTGATCGACGACAAGGCAGTCGGCAACGACCAGGACAAGAAATACGTCATGGTGCTGGGCGCCGACAACAAGGTCACGTATCGCCCGGTCAAGCTCGGCCCGATTGTCGATGGCTTGCGCGTGGTCCGTTCCGGCCTCAAGAAAGATGAGCGGATCGTCGTCAACGGCTTGCAACGGATACGTCCGAATGACCTGGTCACGCCGGTGACTGTCAGCATGGATGGAGAAAACACTTCTCCATCCAAGGCTGCAGTGACGGTGGCTAGCGCTAAATAACAAAGGCAACGACGATCAGCACCATCGCACCATCGCATCGATGCCAAACACTCAGCAGAGCCCAACACCATGAATATTTCAAAATTCTTTATCGACCGTCCGATTTTTGCGGGCGTTCTATCTGCGATCATCTTGATCGGCGGCCTGATTTCCATGCTCAGCCTGCCGATCTCCGAATACCCGGAAGTGATTCCGCCATCGGTGATCGTCAAGGCGCAGTACCCGGGCGCCAATCCGCAGACCATCGCGGAAACCGTGGCGACGCCGATCGAGGAACAAATCAACGGCGTCGAGGGCATGCTGTACATGTCTTCGCAAGCTACTTCGGACGGCTTGATGACATTGACCATCACCTTCAAGCTGGGCACTTCACCGGACCAGGCCCAGCAACTGGTGCAGAACCGCGTCAACCAAGCCTTGCCGAGATTGCCGGATGTGGTCCAGCGACTCGGCGTCACCACGGTCAAGAGCTCACCCAACCTGACCATGGTGGTGCACTTGCTGTCGCCCAACGACCGTTACGACATGGCTTACCTGCGTAACTATGCCGTGCTGAACGTCAAAGACCGGTTGGCGCGCCTGCCCGGGATTGGTTCGGTCCAGCTGTTCGGCTCGGGCGATTACTCGATGCGCATCTGGCTCGATCCGCGCAAGGTGGCGGAACGTGGCCTGGCTGCCACCGACGTCGTCAACGCCATCCGTCAGCAAAACGTCAACGTCGCCGCCGGTGTGATTGGCGCTTCGCCGTCGGTGCCCGGCGTGAATTATCAGATTTCGGTAAATGCCCGCGGCCGCCTCGCCAATGAGGAAGAATTTGGCAACATCGTGATCCGCACTTCTCCGGATGGCGTCGTCACTTATCTGAAAGATGTAGCGCGGATCGAACTCGGCGCCAGCGAATATGCGTTGCGCTCATTGCTCGATAATAAGCAGGCAGTAGCGATTCCTATCTTCCAGGCGCCGGGCTCCAACGCGTTGGAAATCTCCGATAACGTCCGCGCCACCATGGCCGAGCTGAAGAAAGACATGCCGGAAGGCGTCGACTACAAGATCGTGTACGACCCGACCCAGTTCGTCCGCTCATCCATCGAGGCCGTGGTCCATACCTTGCTGGAAGCGATTCTGCTGGTGGTGATCGTGGTGATCATTTTCCTGCAAACATGGCGCGCTTCGATCATCCCGTTGCTGGCAGTGCCGGTATCGGTGATCGGCACCTTTGCGGTAATGATGGGCCTGGGATTTTCGATCAACGCCTTGAGCTTGTTCGGGCTGGTGCTAGCCATCGGGATCGTGGTCGATGACGCCATCGTGGTGGTGGAGAACGTCGAGCGCAATATCGAAAACGGCTTATCCGCCAAGGAAGCCACCTATAAAGCCATGCGCGAAGTCTCCGGGCCTATCGTGGCGATTGCCCTCACCTTGTGCGCCGTGTTTATTCCACTGGCTTTCGTCAGCGGCCTGACCGGCCAGTTCTTCAAGCAGTTCGCCTTGACGATTGCGATTTCGACCGTGATTTCCGCATTCAATTCGCTGACCTTGTCGCCGGCGCTGGCAGCCCTGCTGCTGAAAGGCCACGGTGCCAAGAAGGATGCATTCCAACGCCTGATCGATCGCTTCTTCGGCGGCTTCTTTGCCGTGTTCAACCGGGTCTTTCATCGTGCGTCGGACTCCTACAGCGGTGGCGTGACCGGCATCCTGAAACGAAAATCTGCCGCGCTGGCAGTGTATGCGGTATTGATCGGCGTTACCGTGCTGCTGTTCCATACCGTGCCGAACGGCTTCATCCCGGCCCAGGACAAACAATACCTGGTGGGTTTTGCGCAATTACCTGACGCCGCATCGCTGGACCGTACCGAAGACGTGATGCGCAAGATGTCCGAAATCGCGCTGAAACAACCTGGTGTGGAATCCGCCGTGGCCTTCCCTGGCCTGTCGATCAACGGCTTCGTCAACAGTCCTAACTCCGGCATCGTTTTCACCACACTCAAACCGTTTGACGAGCGCCGTGGCGCCGACCAGAGCGGGATTGCGATTGCACAGCAGCTGAATCAAAAGTTCGCGGCTATCCAAGGTGCGTTCATCGCCGTCTTCCCGCCACCACCGGTGCAGGGATTAGGTACGATCGGCGGCTTCAAGCTGCAGATCGAAGATCGCGCTGCGCTTGGCAACCAGGCGTTGAGTGACGGTTTGCAGGCATTCATGGCGAAAGCGCAAAAAGCGCCGGAGCTGGCTGGCATGTTCTCCAGTTTCCAGATCAACGTGCCGCAGCTGTACGCCGATGTCGACCGGGTTCGCGCCCAGCAGTTGGGGGTATCGATCCCGGCGGTATTCGACACCTTGCAAATCTACCTGGGATCGCTGTACGTGAACGATTTCAACAAGTTCGGCCGCACCTTCCAGGTACGGGTCCAGGCTGATGCGCCGTTCCGTGCCCATGCCGAAGACATCGGCTTGCTGAAAGCGCGCAACGACCGCGGCGAGATGGTGCCGTTGTCGTCCTTGTTGAAAATGACGCAAAGCTACGGCCCCGACCAGGCGATACGCTATAACGCCTTCCCCTCGGCCGATGTCAACGGTGGACCCGCGCCTGGCTACAGCACCGGCCAGGCTCAGGCTGCGGTAGAACGCATCGCCGCCGAGACGCTGCCACGCGGCATCAGCTACGAATGGACCGAAATCACTTACCAGGACAAGATCGCCGGCGATACGCTGTTCATCATCCTGCCGTTGTCGATATTGCTGGTGTTCTTCGTGCTGGCGGCGCAATACGAGAGCCTGACCTTGCCGTTGGCAGTGTTGCTGATCGTACCTATGGGAATCTTGTCTGCAATCTTCGGCGTCTGGCTGACTAGAGGTGACGACAACATCTTCACCCAGATCAGCCTGATCGTACTGGTCGGCCTGGCGTGTAAGAACGCGATCCTGATTGTGGAGTTTGCGCATGAGCTGGAATCGCAAGGGCGTTCCATCTACGCCGCTGCAATCGAAGCTGCTCACTTGCGTTTGCGCCCTATCCTGATGACGTCGATCGCCTTCATCGCCGGCGTCATCCCGCTGATCCTGTCGACCGGCGCCGGCGCTGAAATGCGTCATGCAATGGGAGTTGCGGTGTTCTCCGGCATGATTGGCGTGACCGCTTTCGGGCTGTTCCTGACACCGATCTTTTACGTTTTGCTGCGCACCCTGGCATCGCGCTTTACCGGTTCAAAACCGATAGCCGAACAACATGCAGCCCCGACGCCGACAGCGCATGGCCCGGCAGCGCCAGCCGTTGCAACAGTGGCGCACATCGAAGGAATCTGAATATGAAAACGCTTAGTCTCGACCTTAATCTGAAACTCAGCACGCTCGTTGCCGCACTGGTGCTGGCCGGTTGCTCCACCACCAAACCGCCGGAAAAAATTGCGGTTGATCTGCCGACGCAATATCGGGAAGCCGCCAATCTGGATGGCAGCTGGAAAGTCGCGCAGCCGGCCGATGGCGCCGATCGCGGCGCCTGGTGGACGGTGTTCGGCGATACCGAGCTGAACCGGCTGATCGGTGAAGCCACACAATCCAGCCCGACCCTGGCAATGGCATTGGCGCGCGTCAAGGAAGCGCGCGCCACCGCCGGCCTGGCCGATGCCGACCGCGCGTTCCAGCTGGGCGCCGCCTTCGGCCCGACCCGCCAGGGCACGGCCAGCGCCACGTCCACCCAATGGCAGGCGCAGCTGGGCGCCTCCTATGAGGTCGACCTGTTCGGCCGTCTGTCGGACAGCAGCCGCGCCGCCCGCCTTGATGTTGAAGGACAGGAAGCGGCTTACCGTTCGGTGTTGCTGGCGCTGCAGGCCGATGTCGCCCAGCAGTATTTTGCGATCCGCTCGCTCGATTCGGAACTCGACGTGCTGCAGCAAACCATCAAGCTGCGTCAGGAAAACATGCGACTGGTGCAGCATCGCTATGATGCCGGCGACACCAGCGAGCTGGATGTGGCGCAGGCGCAGACCGAACTGTCGGTGACCCAAGCGGAACAGGAAGGTGTCAGCCGCAGCCGCGCTCAGCGCGATCATGCGCTGGCAATCCTGCTCGGCAAGGCCCCGGCCCAGTTCACGCTGGTCACCGCGCCGCTGCAGCCGGTAACGGTCAGCGTGCCGCCAGGCCTACCCTCCGATCTGCTGGAACGGCGCCCGGACATCGCCCAGGCGCAGCGCCAGCTGGCCGCCGCCAGCGCCCGTATCGGCGTGGCCAAAGCCGGTTTCTTTCCGAGCCTGGTGCTGACGGCTTCCGGCGGCTTCGCGTCGGACGCGCTGCACAACCTGTTCCAGTGGTCCAGCCGCAGCTGGCTGCTGGGACCGGTGGTCGGCTCCGTGCTCAATATGCCCTTGCTGGACGGTGGCCGCAACAAGGCCAACCTGGCAAAGGCAGATGCCAACTATGAATCGGTGGTGGCCAATTACCGGCAGCAGGTGCTGGTCGGCTTCCAGGACGTGGAAGATAACCTGAGCGCCTTGCGCACTCTGGATAATCAGATCCGTTTTCAGGAAGATGCGGTGAAGTCGGCACAACTGGCAGCCCGCCTCGCCGATTCGCGCTATCGGAATGGCTCTACCAGCTATTTTGAGGTGATCGACGCGCAACGCTCAAGTCTTTCCGCGCAACGTGCGAAAAGCCAGACCGTTGGCCAGCGTGCAGTGGCGTCGGTTGGCTTGATTCGTGCGCTGGGTGGCGGCTGGAATGAAGCTGCCGCCAGTAACAGCGCCTTGGCTCTGGCTAAGTAACCAAGCAATTTTAAAAATGGCGGTGTGGCGGTGTGACTGGTGTCGCATCGCCATTTTCGAAGATGCTGCTTACGCAACTTCACAAACCGGTCTCCAGTGCAATCAGCTCTGAAATGGATTGTCGTCGTCGAATGAGGCGATGTGCGTTGTCGTCGATCAGCACTTCGGCCAATAGCGGCCGGCTGTTGTAGTTCGATGACATGGATGCACCGTATGCGCCCGTGTCATGAAACACCAGATAGTCGCCGACTCGAGCTCCAGGCATCATGCGCGGCTCGACAATTCCACCTTCATGCTGAGTGAACACGTCGCCGGATTCACAAAGTGGGCCGGCGACCACCGTAGGGCGTGGCCTTATCGCATCAGACGACGTTTCGCTATTGTGAATCACCGATATGCGATGGTAGCTGCCATACATGGATGGACGCATAAGGTCGTTGAAACCGGCGTCAACCAGCACGAAGTGATTGGCCCCACTGTTCTTTACCGCGCGCACCTCTGACAATAGTATTCCAGCTTCAGCGACCAGAAAACGACCTGGCTCAATCTCGAGTCGAAGCGGATGGCCGAGATATTGCTCCATATCTTTGCGCGCCGCGTCCCATACACCAAAGTAATGATTGGTATCGACAGCCACAGCATTCTCACGATAGGGAATGCAAAGACCGCCGCCGGTTGAAATCGCTTCAATGTCATGGCCGAGCTGTTTCACCAACGCGGTCATTGTGGCGCACACCCTTTCCAAGTGATCGTAATCGACCCCGGAACCGATATGCATATGCAACCCGACCAAGTGCAGGCTGTGCTTCCCGATCACCGCCAGCGCTTGGGGCAGATCAGCGTGCCATATGCCATGCTTGCTGTTTTCTCCGCCGGTATTAGTCTTGTGGCTGTGGCCGTGGCCGAAACCTGGATTGACCCGCAGCCAGACTCGGTGACCCGGTTTAACTGCCCCAAGCTGTTCCAGCATGTCGATCGAGCCGGCATTGACCTCAATATCCAGTTCTGTGACCTTTGCCAGGGTGGGAGCATCTATTACATCTGCGGTAAAAATCAATCCCGCCGGCGTCCCTTGTCGGCTAAACCCCGCGCGTAATGCGCGTTCAATCTCTCCCAGTGAAACCGCATCAACAGTCACCCCCTGTTCACGCAACAATTTTAGTATGTGAGTATTTGAGCAGGCTTTCTGAGCGAAGCGAATCACATCGAAGGCTCGCAGTTTTTTCACTTGGTTCTCGATGGCTTTTGAGTCATAGATCCATAACGGCGTTCCGTAGCTCCGAGCGAGATCGGCCATCATATCCGGGGAAATTGTATTCATACGTAGTGACCAGTTCAAGAAGGAATCGGGAAGGAATCAGGTTTAATGATCTGTTAAAAAATGAATTCAATAAAATATCAATTTTTATGGAGTCCATTCATATATGATATGGATTAACATTTTTCGGATTTGCTAACGATGTCCATTTCACTCAGGCATATTGAGGTGTTCCGAGCTGTAATGACCACCGGCAGTGTGACTGAGGCAGCAGCCTTGCTGCGCACGTCGCAACCGACCGTCAGCAGGGATCTGGCCCGCTTTGAATCACTGGTTCACATGAATTTGTTCGACCGTGTACGCGGTCGGCTAGTGCCGACCGTGCCGGCCATATTGCTTTTTGAGGAAGTGAAACGTTCATACCTGGGCCTGGAACGTGTAGTTACTCTCGCCTCTTCGATAAGGCAGTTCAAACAGGGGCAGCTATCTATTATTTGTCTTCCTACATTTTCACAGACGCTGCTACCCTCGGTGTGCCGTCGTTTTCTGGAACGATTCCCGGCTGTCAGTCTGAGTATCACGCCGCAGGAATCGCCGTTGCTGGAGGAATGGCTGACATCACAGCGTCATGACATTGGCCTTACCGAAACTCCCGTCACGCCGCAAGCCACCCGGCGATCGCTCTTGTTTTCCGAGGATATGGTATGCGTCCTGCCAGACGGACATCCGCTATTGGCCAAGACAACGCTAACACCACAGGACTTTTCGGGAGAGTCGTTCGTCAATTTGTCTGTCTTTGACACTTATCGGCGCCAGCTGGACAACGTCTTCGAGCGTAGCGGTGTAGATCGTCGTATAGCGATTGAAACGGCGAGTGCCGCGTCTGTATGCTCAATGGTCCGGCAAGGTTTAGGGCTGGCTATCGTAAATCCCTTGACAGCGATGGACGAAGCGGGCCGCGGTCTTCAATTACGGCGCTTCTCCGAGTCCATACCGTTTATCGTTAGCCTCATCAGGCCGGATCACCGGCCATCCTCCGCACTTGTCGAGGAATTCGAGGCCCTCTTGCATGACCATGCTTTAACGCTGTCCAAATACTTGAAGAGAGCGCTAAAGCAAAAAATATAAATACGGCAGTACAAAACTAATACACTTAGTCTTCAACATCGCCACCTGGCAATCATATGCGCACACCTACCCATACTGTAAGCACGTCGCCCCTGTCCACCACAGCCGAAGTCGAAATCGACGCGCTGACGCGGGCTTTTTTTTCCGTCTTCACCAACAAGAACGGCATCAAGCCGGATGTCGACGCCATCCATCGCATGTTCATTCCGCAAGGCCTGATCATCAAGTGCAACGGCGCCGACCGCGAAATCTACACGCTGCAGGAATTCATCGAACCGCGCCGGCTACTGCTGAGCGGCGGCCGATTGACCGAGTTCCAGGAACAGGAAGTGTCGGCCCGTACCGATATCTTCGGCGGCATTGCCCAACGTTATTGCATTTACGAAAAATCCGGGATCCTTGACGGCCAGGCATTTCAAGCCCGTGGCGTCAAGACTTTGCAATTGATCCGCATGGACGACGGCTGGAAGCTGGTCTCGCTCGCCTGGGAAGACGAACGGGACGGCCTCGCTGTGCCGGATCGGCTCTGACTTCAATCTAGAATTTCAATCCCGAATATCGCGCAAGGGCGAAGTCTTCAGTAAGCCGAACGTCAGCAAACTGCCGCCCACCGCGATAGCAATCAATCCGCTGCGCACCCCCAGATGTTCGGCAATCCAGCCGGCCGACAAAGCGCCCAACGGCGCCGCCGCCACGGTCATGAAACGCATGGTCGACACCATGCGGCCGTGATAAGCGTCCGGCGTCAGTTTCAGCCGCAGCGCCAGGTAAGGCATGAAATACAGCATGGCGCTGCAATCGAAGATGAACACCACCACGCCGTAAGCCAGTGCGCTCAGCAGCGGCGAGCCAAACAGGTTTGCCGGGATCGTCGCCAGCAACAGCCACGCCGCGCCGGTGCCGCCGAGGCCGATCAGGATCGTGCGGCCGCTGCCGAATCGCCGTGACAAAGGTTTGAGCAATATAGAGCTGACCAGCACTCCCAGGCCGCCCAGCGTTTGCGCTGCACCCAGCACCCCTGGCGACATGCCTAGCTGGTGAGTGGCGAACAGGATCTGCAAGGCCAGGTAACCATTGAACAGCACCTGCCACAAGGCGGTCCCCCAAGCCAGCGCCCATAGCACTTCATGGTTCCACACCATCTTGATGCCATCCACCATTTCGCGGAAAGGATGGCGATCGGACGGCGCGGGATAGGTGTCACGCTTGCGCAGATACCGCAAATTCCACCAAGACCCGATGAACCCGAGCGCATCGACCAGCACCGCTACCGGCGCCGTCAGCAATTGCACCAGCATGCCGGCGATGCCCGGCCCGACCAGGCGCGCCATCGAATCGGTAGCGGCAAACTTGCCCTGCGCATCCAGCAAATGCTCACGCCCTACCAACTGCGCCAAAAATACCTGGGAAGCGCTGCCGCCTATGACAAAGCCGATCCCCATCAGGAAGCCGACCGCGTACAGCACATGCATGTTCAACAAACCCAGCCAGTAGCTTATCGGGATCACCGCCAGCACGACGCCAAACAGGAATTCCGACCATAGCAACACCGGATACTTGCTGCGCCGGTCCAGCCAGACGCCGACCGGCAGCGAGAACAAGGCGAACGGCAAGGTCTGCAATGCAATCAGCATGCCCATCTGGGCCGGAGTGGCTTGCAGCAGCAGTACTGCGGTGAGCGGAATCGCCAGGCTGCTGATCTGTTCACCGAAGCTGGCGATGACGGTGGTCAGCCAGAAGCGGCGGAAATCGCGGTGGCGCAGCATCGGATCAGCCGACAGCTTGCGCATGAAAAATTGACGGAATGCGTTAAAAATAATGCAACTCTCTGAAAGCGGCAACACTGGGTAAGTAAGCGCGGCACGGATAGTTCCTGATGGGAACATTAACCAAATGATAGCAGTAATGCAGCCGACATTTACCTGCCGCCGCAAATTAAATATGCTGGATGTTCATAGGTGAAATGAACGGTCGCGAAGATGCATTCCGCAGCTTTTCGAGATAATTTCGAAGCACGGAAAAGATATCAATAAATTATTATTATTCAACGTCAAGCAATTTGAGACGACTGGTCATATAATAGCGGAATGAATAAAGCCCTCACCCCCAACGATACCCGCGCAACCTTGCTCGAAACCGGCCTCAGGCTGTTCGCGGAGCAAGGCTACAACGGCACCGGCATCAAGGAAATCGTCGATGCCGCCGGCGTGCCCAAGGGTTCGTTTTACAACTACTTCAAGAGCAAGGAAGACTTCGGCGCCGAGGTCATCTCGTTCTACGCTACCGGCTTCGCGGACAAGTGGTCGGCCTATTTTGCCGAGGCTCCGGAACAACCGCTGGCGGCGCTGCGCTATACCTACGAACGCATCATCAGTTACCACGAGCAGTGTGAGGTGAAGGCCGGCTGCCTGCTGGGCAATTTTGCTGCCGAAATGTCGGAATCCAGTGAGCTCTGCCGCCTTACCCTGCAGGAAGTAGTCGGCGGTTGGCGCAAACGCTTCGCCAGCTATCTGCGCAAAGCCCAGGCCGATGGCTCGGTGCGTACCGATCTGAGCGCAGAGCAGCTAACCGATTTTTTCTGGAATGCTTGGGAAGGCGCCCTGCTACGCATGAAAATCGAGCGCTCGACGGTGCCGGTGCGCGCTTGCGTCAATCTGATGTTCGATCATTTTTTCCTGCCGTAGCGTTACAGAAGCAACAGGAGGAATTGAATTCTTTTTTTAAAATAAACTCGAGACGACCGGTCATTTATTGATCCGCATTATCAATGTAATATCAATATTATCAATCTGTATTCCAGTTTGTTTTTTTCAGCAGCAAGTCAAACCACCAATCGCCTGACAGCGATTTATTCACGAAGGAATGTACATGAGCCGCACACCTGAAACCCGTACCGAAGACAGCCTGTTCCAACCCGCCCGTATCGGCGACATCGAAGTATCCAACCGGATTGTGATGGCGCCGCTGACCCGCAACCGCGCTGGCGAAGGCAATGTGCCGAATGAATTGAACCTGAAATATTACGCCCAGCGCGCATCGGCCGGCCTGATCGTTACCGAAGCGACCCAGGTATCAGCCCAGGCCCAGGGTTACGCCAACACGCCAGGCCTGCATACGCCGGAACAAGTCGCCGCCTGGAAAAAAATCACCGACGCCGTGCATGAAAAAGGCGGCCGCATCGTAGTGCAAATCTGGCATACCGGCCGCATGTCGCACGTCTCGTTCCAGCCGGACGGCAAGGCGCCGGTAGCGCCGTCTGCAATCCGCGCCGATGCCAAGACTTTTGTTCCCGGCGAAGGTTATGTCGACACCTCGGTGCCGCGTGAACTGGCGCTGGAAGACATTCCTGGCGTAGTGGATGATTTCCGCCAAACGGCGCGACGCGCCATGGAAGCCGGCTTCGACGGTATAGAAATCCACGGCGCGCACGGCTATCTGCTCGACAGCTTCCTGCGTGACGGCTCGAACCACCGTACCGACATTTACGGCGGCAGCATTGAAAATCGCAGCCGCCTGTTGCTGGAAGTGGTGGCCGCAACCAGCGCCGAAATCGGCGGCGGCCGGGTCGGCGTACGCCTCTCACCGGTATCGCCGGTCAACGATTCCAGCGAAAGCCAGCCGCAGCTGTTGTTCAACTATCTGGTGGAACAGCTCAACCAGTTTGGCCTGGCCTATTTGCACGTGGTCGAAGGCCACACCGGCGGCCCGCGCGATAACGCACCGTTTGACTATGAAGCACTGCATCAGCGCTTTGACGGCGCTTGGCTGGTGAATAACGGCTACGATCGCATGATGGCACGCGAAGCCATCGCCAGCGGTCACGGCGACCTGGTCGCTTTCGGCCGCGCCTTCATTACCAATCCGGACTTGGTATATCGCTTGCAGCACAACCTGCCGTTGAACGTGCCGTTTGCCGATGCGCCGCTGTATGGCGGCGTGGGTGAACACGGGTATACCGATTACCCGGCGTTGACGGAAGCGTAACCAGCAATCGAAGCGATCCGCTTGCGCACCTCATCCGAATTGCACAAGCGATCGAGACTCATAGCCGGCGCAGCTATGGTGCTGCTGCCGGCTTCTCACTGCCATAGGTGATCGCCAGATACTCTCCAATCTGCTTAACCTGGTCATCGCTCAAAGGCGCGCCATATGCGTGCTGCATTTTCGCCACTTCCGCAGTCCATTGCGTCAGACTCATCTTGCCGGGCTGCTGGTTGATGTAGTCGGCAGAATGGCAAATCGCGCACATTTGCGTAGCAACCACATAACCCGGATGCGTGGAAGGCTTGAGCTGGGCCGTTTCCTGCGGCAGCGTAATGCTCAAGGGGGCTGCCGATACAATCGCAGCAACGCTGAATAGTACGCCGGCAACCATCGTTTTTACGTAGTTCATGGCGATCTCCTAAGCAACGCTTATTTTGGTGGTTTCGATCACGTTGCGCGCGTAACCTGCAGGATTCCAGGTGGCTTCAAGCGGCTGGATTTCACCGCTCTGCGCGGTCGCCCTTACCATCAGCAGCAATTCCCCTTTGTGCGACGGCGTAATGCCGAAGCGCCATTCGCGGAAAGAGTATTTCCCAAGATCTTTGCCCAGCACCGCACTCTTCCATGTCTGACCGCCATCGGCCGAAATATCGACGGCCTTGATGCCACTGCCGCCATCGAAAGCAATTCCTTTCAGTTCAGTTCGGCGTCCGGCATGGATCACCGAGCCGTCATGCAGGCTGGTGATGAAGGAACGTGTCTTCAGACGCGAAATCGGCCGTGTTTTTCCTGGCGCGGTTCCGGGCGTCACGCACATGCAATCATTGTCGGGCACCCGGTACGCCGTCGCCATGAAGAAGCCGTCATAGACGTGATCCAGCACCTCGATTTCATTCAGATGCTTGACCCAATATGTGCCGAAATATCCAGGTACGATCAATTTGATCGGATAGCCGTTCAAAAAAGGAATATCGGCGCCGTTCATGGACCACGCGATGATCGGCTCGCCGCTGAGGGCGTGATCGATATCAAGCGCCTTGATAAAGTCTGGCGTGGTCGGCAGCACTGGTTGATCGAGTCCGTTGAAACTCACTTGCTTGGCGTCAGCCAGCACGCCGGCATGTTCCAGCACCGCCTTCAACGGCACGCCGACCCAACGCGCATTCCCCATGGAGCCGTTGCCGAGCTGGGCGCCGAATACGCGCGGCGTTGAAAAGGCGCGGCTGTTGCCGGAACACTGGTTGACCGCCACCACTTCTACTGCCGGCGCAATCGCCTTCAGCTCGGCCAGCGACAGCGACAGTTCACGCGTGACCCGGCCGCTGATCTTCAAGCGATAGGTGCCGGCATCAATCGAGGTCGGAATGTTGGCCAGGTGGTAGCGCACGAAAAATGCATCGTTCGCAGTAAGCGGCCCTTCGTTGAACACACTGAACGGCGTTTCAAGATGCGGCGGGCGCGTCGTAATCCGCATCAAGGGGCGTTTTTGCGGATAGGCGACCAGGTCTCGCTCACCGTTATCCACCGGTATGCTGGTGGTGGCCGCAAAACCGTGCAGCGGCGCCAGCGCCAGCGAACTTGCAGCAAGCCCCGCATGCTGCAAAAATTTACGACGGCTGGATGTGGCATCGCCTTCATCGAATTTCATGGCTGTCTCCTGCGATATCAATATTGTTGTAGTTATGCAAGCTGACCCGCCATCAAAAATTGCTGCGGTGCGGCCAGCTCAGCGCATTTTTCATCGAGTAATATGACAAGAACTTTAGTACGATAGCAGCAAACCGTAAAGCAAATTGCAAAGCTGATATCTACCTATGCAATAGGTAGGTAGGTGGGTAAGCAGATAGTCAAATCGCATCAAAAATAAATTTGGAGAAAAAATGTCCTCATCAAACACCAGCTTCCAGTGGGACGATCCGCTCTTGGTGGAGCAGCAACTCAGTGGCGATGAGCGCATGGTGCGCGACAGCGCGGCTGCCTACGCCAGCAACGTACTGGCGCCACGGGTGCTGATGGCGTTCCGCCAGGAGCAAACCGATACCGGAATTTTCCGGGAAATGGGTGCGCTCGGCATGCTCGGCGCGACGATTCCGGAAGAATACGGCGGCGCCGGCCTGAATTACGTCAGCTATGGCTTGATTGCCCGCGAAATAGAACGCGTCGATTCCGGCTACCGCTCCATGATGAGTGTGCAAAGCTCGCTGGTGATGCTGCCGATTTTTGAATTCGGCAGCGAGGTCACCAGGCAAAAGTACCTGCCCCGACTGGCTAGCGGCGAGCTGATCGGTTGCTTCGGCCTGACCGAACCGGATCATGGCTCCGATCCCGGCAGCATGGTTACGCGCGCACGCAAGGTCGACGGCGGCTACCAGATCTCCGGCAGCAAGATGTGGATCACCAACAGTCCGATCGCCGACGTATTTGTGGTCTGGGCCAAGGATGATGAGGGCGCTATCCGCGGCTTCGTTCTTGAAAAAGGCTGGAAAGGCCTGACGACGCCGGTCATCCATGGCAAGGTCGGCCTGCGCACTTCAATCACCGGTGAAATCGTGATGGATCAGGTGTTCTGCCCTGAAGAAAACGCCTTTCCGGATGTGCGCGGCTTGAAAGGCCCGTTCACCTGTCTCAACTCGGCCCGCTATGGCATTGCCTGGGGTGCGCTGGGCGCGGCGGAATTCTGCTGGCATGCGGCGCGCCAGTACACCATGGATCGCAAGCAGTTCGGCCGGCCGCTGGCCGCCAATCAGCTGGTGCAAGTCAAGCTGGTCGACATGCAAACGGATATCACGATGGCGCTGCAAGGCTGTCTGCGACTTGGTCGCATGAAGGATGAAGGCAGTGCATCGGTCGAAATCACTTCCATCATGAAACGTAACTCCTGCGGCAAGGCGCTGGCGATTGCACGGGTTGCGCGCGACATGTTGGGCGGTAACGGCATTTCCGACGAATACGGCGTGATTCGTCATCTGGTCAATCTGGAAGTGGTGAATACCTACGAAGGAACGCACGATGTGCATGCGCTGATTCTAGGGCGGGCGCAAACCGGGATAGCGGCGTTTGCCAACTAAGTCCCCGTAGGGTGGGCATGCGTGCCCACCCTACTATCTTTCTGTATATCAGAAGACGATGCGTCCTTGCATGTATACCATGCGTGGCGCGCCAACCAGCTTGCCGATGTTCGAATCGGTGGTGCGGGTGAAATAACGCTTGTCGGTCAGGTTATTGACGCCAGCCAGCAGCTCCGCCCCCTTCAAACCCGGCACTTTCCAGTTGACTTGCGCATTCCAGGTGCGGAAGCCGGGAATCTCGCCGTTGCCGCCATTCGCGCTTTCGGCGATGGTATTGGCGTTATCCGAAAACTGCCGGCTTTGATGCGTGGTCGACAGATCGAAGCCCCAGGCGCCGATCGCATAACGAGCGCCGATGGTGTCTGTATTGCGCGAGTAGAAAGGCACGTCGAGACCGGCGGTCGGGCCGGATTTCTGCAGCGCGCGGGTGTAGGTATAGTTGGCGTAGAGATTCAGGCCGGCCAGCACGCCTGCCTTGTCAAAAGCATAGTCGATGGCCGTCTCGACGCCATCGTGACGGGTGGCGCCGATATTCTGGAACACTGCCGGCGAGCTGCCTGCCACTTGCTGGATCTGGTTGTCGAAACGGATGTCGAAAGCGGTGATCTCGGCCGACAGCTGGCGGCTCTTCCAGCGCGCGCCGATTTCGGCGGTCTTCGCTACTTCCGGCACCAGCGGATTGCCGACGATCGCGGCATTCAGCTGGGTATTCTGGACCGGGCCGAACGCAGTGCTGTAATTGCTGAACAGCGTCAGGTTCTGACTCAGCAGATAAGCCAAGCTGAGTGATGGCAGCGCCTTGTTGTTATCGATCGGGAATACCGGGCCGTTGAGGACATCGGTACGGGTCGATCGGATATGCTCGTAGCGGATGCCGGGTGTAATACGCCAGTCGCCGAGCGAAATCTTGTCGTCGATGTAGACCGAGTGGGCGCCGGTGAAATTATCGAATGAGCTAGACGGCGGCGTTGCGATTCCGGTTGCTACCGATGTGTTGTACACCAGGTCATTGCCGGTTTCGCGGATATAGCGATAGCCGACCGTCACATCGTTGGTGCTACCGCCGAGGTTGAAGCGTTGCGTGTAGCGCGGCTCGATTCCCAGCGTCTGGTAAGTGCGTGGCTGATGGCCGAGGACTTTCCCGTTGATCAGCGTACTTTGACGGAAACTCTCGTTGTAATAGGTGCGGACCTCGAATTCCTGGGTGTCGGAAATCGTGTTCAGGTAGCCGATATCGGCGCCTTTGCGGGTACCGCTCCAGAAGTCGGTGGGCCGGGTGTTCTGGAAAGGATTGGCGGCGTATTGCGCCGCAGTCAGGCCGCCCGGCGTCTGCGAGCGCACATCGTAGTACGACAGCTTGCCGTAGATCTCGGAACCCGGGGTTAGCTGGTAGCGGTATTTCAAGGCGAAATCGTTGACCGTTTCGCCGCTGTTGGCGCGCCAGCCGGAGCCATCGACGCCGGAATACAGCACCGCCAGGCCGAGACCGTTATCGAGCTGGCTGCCGACGAAGGCACTGTATTGGCGGTTGGCGCCGCCGGCCTCGGTGTAATTGTTGGTGCGCACGGTAGCGTCGCCATTGAAACCTGGCTCGGCAGGAATCGCGCGGGTCTTGAAATTGATGATGCCGCCGACGTTCTGCGGACCGAAGCGGACCGAGCCGGCGCCGCGCACGACGTCGATCGATTCGATATTGTTCAGGCTGACCGGCGCAAACGACAACTGCGGCTGGCCATAGGGCGCGACTGCCAGCGGAATGCCGTCGAGCAGTACCGTGGAGCGTGGCGAAAAGCGCCCTGCCAAGCCGCGCACGCCGATATTCAGCGAAACTGAACTGCCGGCGGAACTGGAATTGTCGCTCACCTGTACGCCGGGAATACGGCGCATCACGTCGCCGATGCTGGCCGCGCCGGAATCCTCGATATCTTCTTTCTTGACCACCGTGCGCGCGCCGGGATAGCGCTTGACGCTGTTTTGCAAGCCGGTGCCGAGCCAGTCGCCGCTGACCTGGATCGATTCCAGCGTATGTTCTTCAGCTGTAGCGGCGGAAGCATCAGCCTGTTGCGCGTGCAGCGTCGCCGGCGACGCCAGTACTGCCAGCGCCAAGGTGACGGCAGCAGAGCATTTCAAGCGCGGGGTGGTCAGAGTCTGGGGAAATTCAAAGGCTGCCATGCGGTTTATTCTCCTGATACGCAATTCATGTTCGCACTGGCTGTTCTATTGCTACGCGACATGGTCGGGAACGGGAGATACTGGCTGGCGGTGGGTGGGTGGGTTGGTGAGTTACGGAAAGTTACAAACAATAATGATTCTCATTATATATGTCAATGTAAAGTCCCGAAAATGTTGTTTTTTTGGTTTCTCTGCCGCAGCTCGCTACCGGGCAGCATGAGCAATACGGCTGCATTGCAAATAGCTGCGGCAACCCCTATGATCTGATCGTATCGGCAAGACATATGCCCATCTGCGCGACCTACTGAAATTTAATCCAGGGGGAAACGGAAAATGAAAACCATACTGACACTAGTCGCCGCCGTGCTGCTGACATCCGCCACGCCCTCCTTCGCTGCGGACCAGCAAACCGAACTCATCAAGCAAGCCGAGGCAGCGGCCACTGCGTGGCTGACACTAACCGATGCCGGCAAATACGGCGAAAGCTGGGAGCGTGCCGGTACATTCTTTAAGACCGGCATCGCAAAAAACACGTGGGAAACCAACATCCGCTCGTTAAGAGCACCGCTTGGCACGGTCAAGGCACGTGAGCTCAAAAGCACGGAATATGCGACCACCTTACCCGGTGCGCCCGATGGCGAATATGTGCTGATCCAGTACGAAACACAGTTCGAAAACAAAAAGTCCGCACTCGAGGCCGTCACACCTATGCGTGAAAAAGACGGCAGCTGGAAAGTTTCGGGCTATTTCATTCGCTAACGGAAATAGCAGGGATAGCAGGGATAGCAGTGAATGGCAAAGGCGAACTATGGGAGCAGTGAAAGATTGCGGACGGGGCAAACCAGAAGGAACGGTGATTGAAAGCGTGACGGCCTTGGCGGCTTAGCTCAACCCCAGGATCCGAAAGCCACCTCGTGAGGGCCTCGAAATCTCTTAATACAGGGCGCCTTGTGGGCAAATCTGGACATAACCAGAATTCTTTCGCGCAGATGACAGCATGGATCTGTCCGTGCGCTTACTGAATATCATCGAATATCATTGAATGTTATTCAGCGTAATTCTTCGCGAGACGGGTAATATTGGCAGCGCCAATTACCACATCTCCAATGCACACAGTGTTACAAGAATGGAATATCATGTCCACTCACAAATTCGTATGCACCATATCAGTTTGTTATATGGCGTAAGGTGCGCACGAGACAGCACTCAGCATTGATACAAGACCATGATCCGTTTCAGACAAATCGAAGCCTTCCGTTCCCTGATGATTTCCGGCACCAGCGTGTCTGCCGCCCGCCGCCTGCATGTGACCCAACCGGCAATCAGCCGGCTGATCGCAGATTTAGAGGCTGACCTCGGTTTCCGTTTGTTCAACCGCGCCAAAGGCCGTTTGGAGCCGACCAACGCCGGTGTGCGCTTTTATAAGGCGGTTGAAGAAAATTTCCTGGGGCTGGAGCGGCTGATGCAAGTGGCCGGCACCATTCGCCATGAAGCGCCGGAAGGCCTCACGATTGCCTGCCTGCCGGTGTTATCCACCACCTTGCTGCCCGAGATATTGCAGCGTTTCTTTAAACAGCATCCGGATGTCTCGGTCAAGATCGATAGCTGCACCGTGCCCGAGATCCTGGTCAGCCTGCAAGACCTCAAGGTCGACATGGCGTTGAGCCTGGCGTTTCCGCCATTTGCCGGTATCGAGGTCGAACCGATCATGGAAGCGACCGTACTGTGCGCGATGCTGGCGACCCATCCCCTGGCGCAGAAAGAAATCATCGTACCCGAAGATCTTGACGGCGAAAACGTGATCGGCTGGATGCCCAACAGCGCGCAGTCCTATGACCGCGAATTATCGACGTTGAAATCGTCCGAGATCCGTCCCAATTACACGATTCAGACGCATACTTCGCACACCCGCTACGCCATGGTTGCGAATGGTTTCGGGGTGGCTATCGTGGAACCGTTTGCAGCCAAGATCTGGCGCCCTCACGGCGTCATCACGCGCCCGTTCAAGGCCGATATCACCTACAAATACATACTCGCCTATCCAAGCGGCGGCATCCGCTCGGAACTGGCGCATGACCTGCGCGAGGCGGCCTTGCACGTTGCGAAGAACTATAATTTCGGTTTGTAGTACAAGCCGAATCGACGACGTAGTGATCAGAGGTCTGTTCGGGTTGCTTGTCGCATTTGCGGTAAAAACGAATAGCTTCTACGGCCGGCTGAGCTAACTCGCAGGCAAGACGATGGTTGCCACCAGGCCGCCATCGATGTGGTTGTGCAACTGCAGCTCACCGCCATGCGCTTGCACGATATTGCGTGCGATACCCAAGCCTAGCCCCATGCCGCCGGCGTTCTGGTCGCGGCCATGCTCCAGCCGGGTGTATGGATCAAACAAACTATGCAAGGCTTCTTCGGGCACGCCCGGGCCGTGATCGCGAATCTCGATCTGGATTTCGTTGCCTGACTCGTCGGTAACGGCAGTCACCGCGATTTCGACTTTTTCACCGTAGTGCAAGGCGTTGTCGAACAAGTTGCCGATAGCGCGCTTGAGCGCCAGCGGCTTTGCCATCACCGTCAATCCCGATTCATTGAACGCCACTTCATGCCCCGCCATGCGGGCGTCGCGGATCATGCGCAAGATCAGCGCGTCAAGCTTTACCTCTGTGCGGTTTTCATGGATATCGCTGTCCTTGACCGATTGCAAAGCGCCTTTCACCATCATGTCGAGCTCATCCAGGTCTTCATGGAATTCGCTGCGCAGCTCCTCGTCGTCGAGCAATTCGGTACGCAACTTCAGGCGCGTAATCGGCGTCCGCAAATCATGCGAGATAGAGACAAACAAACGCTCGCGATCATCCAGATAACGCTTGATGCGCTCGCGCATGGCGCGGAAAGCGCGCGCGGTCTTGATAAATTCGCGGCTGCCGGTTTCCGGCAGTTCCGGCGCAATCTCGCCTTTGCCGAACGCTTCGGCGGCATCCGATAGCGCCGCCAGCGGGCGCGTGGTCCAGCGCACTACCAGGATCGACAGCAACAGCACGGTGGCCAACGACACGCCTTGCAACAACAGCCGTTCCGGCGACAAGGGATTATCGCTATCGAGGAAATAAGGATTAGGCATCAGTGCCGCCAGATATAGCCAGTTGCCTGGCTCAAGCTCGGTCTGGATTACCAGCACCGGCGCCGGGTTGGGCTTGATCAACAGCGTGTGCTGAACCCAGCTGTCCGGCAGATCCGCAACCTGCAAACCTTCCGGCGACACCATCAGATCGTCGGGCCAGGCAAACGCCAGGCGGAATCCGGGCAGGAAAGGCAGATCGGTTTTCAGTGTCGCGCCGATATCGGCCAGCGCCATGTTGGCCAGGGGGTTGTCTGCAATCTTGTGGATGGTGACGGGGCCGTCGTTGGTATTTACAAAAAATCGGGTGCCGCCCATTTCACGCAACTGCTGGATCAGGATCGGCCGATAATTTGCCGGCAAGCTCATGAAAAAACGGATCGCGCTGGCCGCGGTGTGCGCCAGATGCTGGGCCGCAGTCTTGGTTTCGACTTCCGCCTTGCTGCGTAACTGCGCAGACCAGATCAAGCCGCCTGCCAATTGCGTCACCAGCACGCCGAACACCATGACTACCGACAGCCGCCCCAGCAACGTATGCGGCAACAGCCAGGACAGCAACTGGCTATACCAGGCTGACCAGCTACGCTTGGGTACCGCTTCAGATTTGCGCAGCGGCCACATCGGCAGAGAATACATAGCCGGCGCCACGCACCGTCTTGATCAAATGCGGATCTTTGCCGCCATCGTTCAGGCGCAAGCGCAATTTGCTGATCTGCACATCCAGCGAACGGTCCAACGGTCCGACATCGCGGCCGCGGGTTTCTTCGCATAGCACGCCGCGATCGAGCACATCGCCCGGGTGCTCGACAAAATATTTCAGCAGTTGATAATCGAGGCCGGTAAGCGCCACCAGCTGGCCGTCCGGGTCGCTCAGGGTGCGCTCCACCGTATCCAGCGTAAAACCGACGAAGCGGTAATAGCGCGGCGCGACGGCGCTGTCTATGCCGCTGCGGCGATGGATGGCTTTGATCCGCGCCAGCAGTTCCCGCGGGCTGTAGGGTTTAGCGATATAGTCGTCGGCGCCAAGCTCCAGGCCGACCACCCTGTCAGTCTCGTCGGAACTGGCTGTGAGCATGATGATCGGCACGTTGGAACGGCGCCTGACGGTTTTGCACAGGGCGAAACCATCCGTATCCGGCAGCATCACATCCAGGATCACCAGCGACAACTCGTCCGCGTAGCGCTGAAACTCTGCCAGGAATGCTTCGCCATTGTGCGCCAGGCGCACTTCATACTGATTTTTCTCCAGATAGGCTTTTAACAGCGTCCGGGTTTTCTGGTCGTCGTCGACGATCAATATCTTGCGCATTATTCCTGCTTTCCTGTTTTCGACAATGACCGGGCAATGCTCGCCAGCTTACGCTGGATATCGCTCTCGGCCATCTTGTCGTCCATGAAATAACGATGCACCTCAGCCACGATGGCGTCTTTCGCGGTTTCGTCGGCGGCCATGCGATGCACCAGGCTAGGCGCCTGGAATGCACTTCCCTTGCTGAACGCGCTCCATGAAGCGCGCGAGCAGCTATCCATTTTCGACAAATCCGGGGAGCGCCACACCGGAATCGCACCCTTGGCTTGATTGTAAGCGGTTTGCACCGGCTGCGACATGATCAGCTGGGCCAGCTTTTCCTGCACCGGCTGATGCGAATAGTCGCCGGCAAACATGGCCAGGGTGTCGACGCTATACAAATGATAGTCTGCAGTGCCTGGCACCGCTACGCAAGAAAAATCCTGGTCAGTGGTCAAGCCCCAGGCCAGCAACTCGCCCTTGGCCCAATCGCCCATGACAAACATGGCGGCCTCGCCGTTGGCCAGTTGCCGTGTCATGTCCGGCCACGGGCGCTCCTTGAGCGGTGCCGGCATCCATTCCTTGAGCGCCCGCAGACGCTTCAGCGCGTGGGTCATGCGGACGTCGCCGAATGCGCCTGGATTCAAATCGACAAACAAAGAGCGGTAATAGGCGGGGCCGCTTTCGGCCAGCACCAGTGCTTCAAACAAGGTAGCGACCTGCCAGGCTTCGCTGCTTTGCGCCAGCGGAGTAATACCGGCCTGTTTGAGTTTTTCTGCCACCCGGTCGAGTTCAGCCCAGGTTTTTGGCGCTACCAAACCGAGCCGCTCAAAAATCTTCTTGTTATAGAACAGGTTATTGATGCGGTGTATGCCCAGCGGCACCGCCACCACGTGGCCGCGATTATGCACCAGCGACCACACTGTGGGAAACAACAGTTTTTGCCAGCCGCCCGGCGTAGCGACGTCGTCCAGTTCCAGCAGCAAGCCGAGATCGGCCCACTCGCCAAACACAATCCCGTTGAGCTGGGTGGCTTCAGGCGCTTTGCCTGCCAGCACCATGCTCTTGAGCACCTTGCTGGCGCCAAGGCCGGCGCCGCCAGGAATTGCCAGGTCGCGCCATTGAATATTTTCTTCGGCAAGTTTGCTGGTCAGCACGTCAACCGCCTTGCGCTCGCCGGCGGAGGTCCACCAGTGCACCACCTGCAGAGCAGCGGCAGGTTGATTCGCGACGGCGACCGGCGCCATGGTGGCGGCGTCGGCCATACTGATCGTATATTTGAATAGGTAAAATAGTGCCAGGAGTACTGTCAGAAGTACGATCGAGCTACAAGATCTTGAAGCCCGGGTTTTCGCCTCCCCCCTGTCATTCGCGTGTCGCTTATCAATCATCTAGCGCCTTGTTGATATTCTTATAAATGCTTGTTCCGTCTCCCACATCGCGTGTGACTATAGCGCAAGTCCGGTACACAACGTTAATGCTCTTCTCGTTTTGTAAAGAAACGTAAGTTTTCGTAATTTTATCTATAGTGTCGGAAGGACCGTATCGCTGCCGATCGATCCTGCGGCCGGATGAGGGAACAATAATTGGCTGGTTGCTCTGTAAAGATATGTAATCGTAAAAAATCACAGAATTTAACTTTCCCCAATAAAATCAATCACTTAAACAAAGTATCAAGATAAATTACAACTAAGATGGCAGCACATTTTTTATGGTGCTAATGTCTGTTCGCGGCACTTTTAATTGGCTTCGAGCTCTAGAAAGAGCCGCATTACAGATGCAGTAAAGAAGCAGCTGAAGAAACAGTTAAAACCCCAAGCGATAAAAGCCAAGCCATAAAAATCCAAGAGGAGACATTGATGCAAACCATCAACCGAATTCGCACTATCCGCAATGCCGTACTGATCGCCCTGGCTACCGTTGGCACGGCACAAGCCGGCACGTTGACGATTGAGAGCTGGCGCGTCGATGACAAGACCTTGTGGGAAACCGTGCTGATCCCGGCTTTCCAGAAAAAAAATCCCGGGATTGAAGTCAAATTTGCGCCTACCGCTCCTACCGAATACGACTCCAGCCTGACCGCGCGCCTGGCTGGCGGCACCGCTGGCGATTTGATCGCTTGCCGTCCTTTCGATGTCTCCCTATCGCTATACAAGAAGGGCAACCTGGAAAAACTGGATGGCAAACCAGGCATGGAGCACTTCCCTGCTTCGGCCAAGACGGCTTGGCAAAGCGATGATGGCAAAGACACGTTCTGTATGCCAATCGCCTCGGTGATCCACGGCTTCCTGTACAACCAGAAGATTTTCAAAGACCTGAACCTGCAACCGCCGAAGACTGAAGCCGAATTCTTCAAGGTGCTCGACACCATCAAGAGCAATGGCAAATACGCACCGCTGGCGCTGGGCACCAATGACCAGTGGGAATCCAGCCAGATCGTCTTCACCGGTATCGGTCCTAACTACTGGAAAGGCGAAGAAGGCCGTAAGGCGCTGATCGCGGGCAAGGAAAAGTTCACCGACCCTAACTTCGTCAACGCCTTTGAATACGAAGCCAAACTGGGCAAATACCTGTCCAAGGGCGCCAGCTCGCAAACTTATGGCGACAGCCAGAATCAGTTTGCACTGGGCAAGGCAGCGATCTATCCAGCTGGTTCCTGGGATATCGCCTACTTCAACGACAATTCAAAAATCTCGATGGGTGCGTTCCCGCCGCCAGTGCCTAAAGCCGGCGACAAATGCTATATCTCCGATCACAACGATATCGGCATGGGCGTCAACAAGAAATCCAAGAACAAGGAAGATGCCTACAAATTCCTGGCCTGGCTTGGTTCGCAAGAATTTGCTGACATCTACACCAACAAAGTCACTGGATTTTTCTCATTGTCGGATCACCTGATCTCGGTCAAGGACCCGGTTGCCAAGCAGATGATCGACTGGCGTAAATCGTGCTCGTCGACCATCCGCCTCAACGCGCAAATCCTCAACCGCGGTGAACCAAGCATGGAAAACCAGCTGTGGAACGTGAATGCCCAAGTTCTCAACGGCAAACTGGCGCCTAAGGAAGCTGCTGCACAAATCCAGGCTGGTTTCGCCAAGTGGTATAAGCCGCAACAGTAAGCGCTTATTGCAGGCCTATTGCAGCCTATTGCCGCCTGTTGCAACAGTGCTATCGGTTGGCGAAGGAAGGGTTTAAGATCGACCTTGCCCTTTGCCGACCAGGTAGCAGGTGTAGTTTCTCCGAAGTAGTACTACACTTGCATCCAAGGCTTGCCGTTAAGGTAAGCCCGTGAAGAACGGCACTGACACAAAAAATAAGCCGTCATCACGCCCATGGTCCGCTCAGCGGGGCCGTAGCGATTTTCACGATCTTCCCCGTGACGGTCGTTGCGCCCCGGGCGAACTGCATTTCTTGCACTCAAAGAAAACCGGTATGAATCTTCAAAAAAAGACATTCCCCTGGCACATCGTGATATTCCTGGCGCCAGCAGTCATCATCTATTCCATGTTCAGCGCGCTGCCTTTGTTGGATACGCTGCGTCTGGGCTTTTATACCAGCAACGATGCCGGCGTCCACAGTTTCGTCGGCCTCGCCAATTACCACACCATCCTGTTCGATTCGGACTGGTCCAAGGCGTTCTGGAACGCCATGCTGAATAACCTGAAATTTTTCGGGATTCACATGCTGCTGCAAAATCCGATCGGCCTGCTGCTTGCCACCCTGTTCAGCCTCAAGGGCCTGCGTGGCGCCCGCACCTACCGCACGCTGATTTTCCTGCCGACCCTGCTGTCGGTGGTGATCATCGGCTTCATCTGGCAACTGATCCTGTCACCGCTGTGGGGCGTCGGTGAAGGTTTGATGACGCATGTCGGCCTGGGTGATTATTTCGCGCCATGGCTGGGACAAGAAACCACCGCGCTGCTGACGCTGGGTCTGGTCTCGGTCTGGCAATACGTCGGCATCCCGATGATGCTGATCTATGCCGCCCTGCTCGCGGTGCCGGAAGAAGTACTGGAAGCGGCGTATGCCGAAGGCGCCAGTTCGTTCCGTATTTTCTGGCAAATCAAGCTGCCGCTGATTCTGCCGACGCTGGGATTGGTGACGATCCTGACTTTTGTCGCCAACTTCAATGCCTTCGACTTGATCTATTCGGTCAAGGGTGCGCTGGCCGGGCCTAACTACTCCACAGACATCCTGGGCACCTTCTTCTACCGCACCTTCTTCGGTTACCAGGCGCAGATCGGCAGCCCGACCATGGGGGCCGCGGTGGCAACCCTGATGTTCCTGGTCATCCTGCTTGGCGTCGCCAGCTATTTTTATTTCGTGCAGCGCAAGCTGACACGCTACGAACTGTAACGAGGACCGCTCATGACATCCATTTCCTCGCTCTCTCCAGTCGCAGCTGCGCCGATTGTCCGCCCTAGCCGGCTTGCCAACCTGGGACGCATCTGGGTCCATGTGGTGCTGTGCGCCTATGCAGTGATCGCGCTGTTTCCGATCGCCCTGATCCTGATCAATTCGATCAAGTCGCGCGACGCCATCTTCGATAACCCGCTGGCGTTCCCTACGCCGGAGTCGTTTTCGCTGATCGGCTTTGAAAAGGTATTGCATAACACTAATTTCATGCTGTACTTCGGCAACAGCCTGGTGGTCACCTTGGGTTCGCTGGTGCTGATCGTGCTGTTCGGCGCGATGGCCGGCTGGGCCTTGTCGGAATACAAATTCCGCGGCAACCGCCTGATGGCGCTGTATCTGGCGCTGGGTATCATGATCCCGATCCGGCTCGGCACCGTCTCCATCTTGCAACTGGTGGTCAGCCTCAACCTGATCAACACCCGCAGCGCACTGATCCTGGTGTACACCGCGCAAGGCTTGCCGCTGGCGGTGATGATCCTGTCTGAATTCATCCGGCAGATTCCCAAGGAGTTGAAGGATGCTGCACGCTGCGACGGCGTCGGCGAGTTCAAGATCTTCTTCCAGATCATCCTGCCGCTGATCCGCCCGGCGATCGCCACGGTGGCCGTATTCACCATGATCCCGGCCTGGAACGACTTGTGGTTCCCGTTGATCCTGGCGCCTTCGGATGAAACCAAAACCGTCACCCTCGGCGTGCAGCAATTCATCGGCCAATATGTGACCGACTGGAATTCGGTCTTGGCCTCACTGTCGCTGGCCGTGATTCCGATCCTGATCATGTACGTAATATTCTCCCGGCAATTGATTCGTGGCCTGACTTCGGGCGCAGTGAAGTAAAAATCAAGTAAAAGATTAAATCAGTAGTGTCCCAACGTTCGTCATAGGAAAGTGAGCTGGATTTGCTCACTTTCCGCATCAGATTTTTCGGTAGGCGGTGCAAGTAGTTGATTTATTGGTGTTGTTTCAAACATGGTTAGGCTCAAGATTTGTAAAATTTCGTAGAGGCTGTGAGGCAAATGCAAACGTTTTTTGACGATAGCGATGAGGACGTAGGTAGAGACCGCGATCCATATTTGCGTCTTGACGGCATTCTCGCTGGTCCCCAAAAAGGCTTTGATACGCAAATGTTGCTTGATCCATTTGAAGAACAATTCGACTTGCCAGCGTTGCTTGTAAAGTGCCGCAATCATCTCTGGCTTGAGGGCAGAATTGTTGGTCAAGAAGGTGATGCGTTTTCCGGCCTCGTCCTTGACTACGACGCGCCGCAGTGCCGCGGGATAGTCCTTGCTCGAATAGAAAACCGTCAGTACACCCGTTTGGTCGCACACGATGTTGCTCGTGGTTCGGTCGACCGGATGCGAATATCGTCGTTTGAACTTCGTATTGCTTTTGGCTCGTGTCACAAAGAAGGCGTTCATCGCATGCAGCTTGTACAGTCGTCCGAAATCCAGATAGCCGCGATCCATCAGGTAATACGCGCCAGGCTCGATCACCAAGTCGTCGAGGATGTTGACTTCGTGGGTCTTGCCGTCGGTGATGTGAATGAAGCTGGGGATAGAGCCACGCAGATCGAGCAGCGTGTGCAATTTGATTGCAGCTTTGGCGGATCGAAACGGCGCCCACGGATACACCGACAAACACAAATCGATCGTTGTGGCGTCGAACGCGTATACCGTCGCGTCCAAGTCCACCCCAAACGGTTCGTTGGCATACAGAGGGCGTGCCATCGCAATCAGATGCTGCGCAAGATCGGCGTAGATTTGCCAGGGACGCGTAGCATTCGCGTTGGCCAATGTATTGCGAGAAATTGTCGAACATCGAAAGCCCATGTGATACAGCCGATGGGCTTGTGCTCGCAAATTGACTTCGATGTCGCGCAGCGATTCCCGATAAGTCAGTTGCGCGAACGCCATGGCAAAGAACTGATCCAGACAGGAAAAATCTTTGACCTTGTGTTCGCCACGATGAGCGGCCACGCAACGCCGAAAGGTTGTCAACGGCAGATAGGTCATGAGCTGCGAGAAAACGAGCTTGCCTTGATGCATAGGAGCCTTCGGCGGAAATCCGCAAAAAGCACCAATTTTGCGCCTCGACGTTCAAATCGAGACCAAACAAAAACATCAATTTATACAAGCAAATCATTAACTTACGAACTCCTGACGTGAAAACGTTGGGACACTACTGAGATTAAATAACGATTAAGTAACGATCAAGTAAAACACAGCAGAAGACGAGACATTCCATGGCAAACGTAAGCGTTAAGCAACTCACCAAATCGTATGACGGCAAGCAGAACGTGCTGGCCGACCTCAACCTGGAAATCAAGAATGGCGAATTCGTCGTGCTGGTGGGACCTTCCGGCTGCGGTAAATCAACCCTGCTGCGCATGTTGTGCGGGCTGGAAAGCATCACTAGCGGCGAGCTGTCGATCGGCGACCGGGTAGTCAATCATTTACCGCCGGCCGAGCGCGGTATTGCGATGGTGTTCCAGAGCTACGCCTTATACCCGCACATGACCGTGTACAAGAACATGGCCTTCGGCCTGAAGATCGCCGGCGCCGACAAAGCTGCCATCGACCAGCGTATCCGCCATGCTGCAGGCATCCTGAAAATCGATCATCTGCTGGATCGCTTGCCGCGCGAACTGTCGGGCGGCCAGCGCCAGCGCGTCGCCATCGGCCGCGCGATTGTGCGCAAGCCGAAACTGTTCCTGTTTGACGAACCGCTGTCCAACCTGGATGCCGCATTGCGGGTCCAGACCCGGCTCGAAATCGCCAAGCTGCATAAACAACTGGAGGCCACCATCGTCTACGTTACCCACGACCAGGTCGAGGCCATGACATTGGGCGACAAGATCGTGGTGATGAACGACGGCTATATCCAGCAAGCCGGTTCGCCGCTGGAGCTGTACCAGCGCCCGCAAAACCTGTTCGTCGCGACCTTTATCGGTTCGCCGAAAATGAATCTGTTCAACGGCATGGTGGCGGCAGTCGAGGCCGATCACCTGCGAGTCAAACTCAGCAGCGGCCAGGAAATCCGTGCCGACGTAAGCGCCGGAAGCACCAAGGCCGGCGATGCCGTCACGATTGGACTGCGGCCTGAACATATTCTGGAAAACGCGCATAGTGGTGAAGTGTTCAGCGGCAAAGTCAGCATCGTCGAGCATCTGGGCGAAGCCAACTTTATCTACGTCACGCTGCAGGACGGCCAGGATCTGCTGGTGCGCGGCGACGGCAACAACCCGGTGCATATCGGCGACAGCGTTACCTTGTCAGCGCCAAGCAACGCTTTCCACGTATTCGACGCCAAAGGCCTGGCGTTGGCACGGCTGAAGCCAGGCAATATGATTTCATCTAAACAATAACAATGCAGTCACAGACATTAGATACACTATGCGCCTCGAAAAAGGCGTGGGAGTTGAATTGAAAACAGCGTACGAATATCTGATCGGCGTCGACGGCGGCGGCACTAAAACCCACATCCGCGTGGAACGCCCGGATGGCAGCCATGTCACCGACGGCAGCAGCGGACCATCCGCGCTGATGCATGGCACCGGCAACGCCTGGGACGCCATCGTCACGGCGCTGGATAGTGCATTTCAGAGTGCAGGCATCAACCGCCCGCCGCTTCAGGCGATCGCAGCAGGTTGCGGCTTGTCGGGTGTTAACAACCCGCTGTGGGCTGCACAATTTACTGAGCAGAACCCCGGTTTCGGCGCGCTGGCAATTGGCACCGATGCCTTCACCACGTTGCTGGGCGCGCATTTGGGCCAGGCCGGCGCGATAGTAGCGATTGGCACCGGCAGCGTCGGCGAAGTCTTGCGGGCGGACGGCAGCCGCAACGAGGTCGGCGGCTGGGGTTTCATCACCGGTGACGAAGCCAGCGGCGGCTGGATCGGCCTGCGCGCCGCCAATCATGTGGAACGCGTTCTGGATGGCCGTGCCACAGGAGGGACGCTGGCCAGCGCCATCGTCCGTTTCTGCGGCGGCGGTGAAACATGCAGCGCCAGCGAAAACCGGGAGCGGGTGCTGGCCTGGGCCAACAGCGCCAATCAAAGCCTCTTTGCGCAACTGGCGCCGCTGGTAGTAGCCCACGCCGGACAGGATGAAGCCGCGCTGACCATCTTGCGCAAAGCAGGTCATGAAATCGCCCAGATCGCCCACGCGCTCGACCCTTCGCAGCAATTGCCGATCGCCCTGTGCGGCGGCCTCGCCGGCCCGTTGCAAGCCTATCTGCCGGAACCGTTAAAATCCCGCGCGATCAGGCCGCGCGCCAACGCCGCAACCGGCGCATTGCTGCTGCTGCGTCAGCAACTCGAAACAGAGTCCGTAGGAGAAACGATATGAGTAGCAGCATGGATAACAACACAACGCAACTGCATGGCAATGTCTTGACTACCGACGGCTGGGTTGCCGGCAGCATCGGCTTCAGCGACATGGTCACCGAAATCCGCGGCGAAGCGCTGGACCATGCGCCGGCCGATGGCGATTATATTTTGCCCGGCTTTATCGATTTGCACGTCCACGGCGGCGGCGGCAAGGACATCATGGAAGCCGGCGACGCAGTGCATGTGGTCTCGCGCCTGCATGCACAACATGGCACCACCAGCATGCTGGCCACCACCATGACCGCGCCGGCGGAGGAACTGGAAGCCGCTCTGGGCGCAATCGGCCGCGCTTGCCGTGGCCGCCGCGCAGGTGGCGCACGGGTGCTTGGCGCGCATCTGGAAGGCCCTTATATCAATCCCGGCAAGCTCGGTGCGCAACCCGATTTTGCGATTGCCGCGACATTGGAACAGGTAGATTGGCTACGCAGTTTTGCGCCGTTGAAACTGATCACCATCGCGCCGGAAATCAATGACCACATGGCCTTGGTGAAAACCCTGTCCAATCTCGGCATGCGGGTACAGATCGGCCATACCCTGGGCACTTATGAAGATGGCGTGGCTGCCCTGAAAAATGGTGCCGCCGGCTTTACCCACCTGTTCAACGCCATGAGTTCATTTCATCATCGGCAACCCGGCATGGCTGGCGCCGCCCTGGCCCATGCCGAATATGCCGAACTGATTCCGGATCTGCTGCATGTTCATCCGGGCGCTATCAAGACTGCGCTGCGGGCTATCCCGCGCCTGTATTGCGTCACCGATTCCACTGCTGCCTCCGGCATGCCGGACGGCGAGTATATGCTGGGACGCCAGGTAGTCCATAAATGCCTGGGCGGCGTCCGCCTTGCCGATGGCACGCTGGCAGGCAGTACCCTGACCATGGATCAAGCCTTGCGCAACCTGGTTTCGCTCGGATTGGAAATAGCCGAGGCTTCGCTGCGCGTCTCCACCTATCCGGCCGACTATCTCGGCATGCAGGAACGCGGCCGCCTCAAAGAAGGCTGCTTCGCCGACATCCTGGTGCTGGATCGCCAGCTCAAACTCAAAGCCGTATATGTAGAAGGAGAAAAAATTGACCTCGTTGATGCTTAAAGAAGCCCGCTCGGCGGCAGAATATGTCGCCTTGCAGCTCAGCCAGGATCGAGACCGCTACGCAGAACTGGGGCAACGTCTCAGGGCCACGCCGCCATCGACCATCCTGACGGTGGCGCGTGGCAGTTCCGACCATGCCGCCAATTATTGCGCGTATCTGATCATGGCGCGCCTGGGCCGGATTGTCGCCTCGCTGCCGCTATCGCTGGTGACCCTGAACAAAGCGCCGTTGATCGCCCGCGACGCACTCGCCATCGCTATTTCACAGTCGGGCCAAAGCCCTGACGTGATCGAACCTATCCGTTATTTCCGTGATAGCGGCGCCACTACTGTGGCACTGGTGAACGACGCTGCATCGCCACTGGCCGCTGCCGCCGAATGGACCCTGCCCTTGCATGCCGGCGCCGAGCTGAGCGTGGCCGCCACCAAGAGCTTTATCGCCAGCCTGGTTGCTGCCGCCAGACTCGCTGCACACTGGCAAGACGACACCGCATTCCTGGCCGCCATCGACGCCCTGCCGCAAGCGTTGACCGCCGCTACCCAGCTTGACTGGGCTCCCGCCATCGAAGTGCTGGCCCCCTCCTCGCGCATCATGGTGGTTGGCCGCGGCATCAGCTTGCCGCTGGCTTTGGAATCTGCATTGAAGTTCAAGGAAACCTCGGCCATCCAGGCTGAAGCCTTCAGCGGCGCCGAAATCAAGCATGGCCCTATGGCTTTGATCGACGAAGGTTATCCGCTGCTGATCTTCGCTACGCGCGGACCGACCCAGGCCGGTTTGCTCAAATTGGCGGAAGAAATGCGCGGGCGCGGCGCCAAGGTGTTGCTGGCAGCGCCGGACGATGTTGCGGCACGCGACCTGACGCTGCCGGTCGCCGCCGCTCCGGATCTCGATCCGATCGTCGCAATCCAGGCCTTCTACGTGATGGCGGCACAGTTGGCAGTGGCGCGTGGCATGGATCCTGACCAGCCGCGGCATTTGAGTAAGGTCACCAAGACCGAATAAGATCGTAAAAAAGTCATTCCGACACGTGTCGGAATGACATGACAAGCACTATTCGAACATGCGTTAAAACATATGGCGCATTCCAACCCGTAGCAACGCCTGCGCATTATTGCTTGACGGTTCGAACGAATCGCCGATGACAGCAGCCACGCCATCCGACACCCTGCGATAGTCCGCTGACACGTAAATATCACTACGTTTGGACAGATGGTAATTCAGCCCCAGCGACACCTGATTTGCTTTTGTGCCGGCAACTTTCATATGTTGATAACCCAGCGTGCCATCAAGCGTGGCACTGATATGATAATGACCGCCGACTTCCATCAACCGCAGATTTTCTGTATTGCCGTAACCTTTGAATTTGATGTCTGCAAAATTGATCATCGCAGTAAAGTCGCCAATCTCATAGGCACTCCCGATTGCAAAAATCTTCTGGTTATCAATCGCCATATCCTCCATCGGTGCTCGTTCGCCGGTTTCAGGATCAATTTCGAACGTAGGTTGCCTCAGAAAAGTTGACAGACCCAGGCTTTGATAAGGGCCGATAGCCTCCGTGCCGCGCGGCTTGTTGAGCTGCATATAGGAAGCGCCGATGGCAAATGAACCGTTGGCGTAGTGCGCCCCTATATTCCATGCGCTACCGCTGCCACCGCCGGCAGTTTCCTGGTCGGGCTGAGCGCTTTTGTCCGCAAATGAATACAGTGCGCCGAAAGTCAGTCCATCGAAATCGGCACTGGAAAATTTGATTGAGCGTTGTACCGCATTGCCTGCGATGCGGTCGAAATTTCCTTGATGCGCGGCGTAACCGCTGGCGCCGGCACTGATGTTGAACGGCGTGACATAGTCATTGATCAAATCGAGTTGGGTGCCGAGAGTCACCTGGCCATAGCGGTTTCCCAAGCCAACCATGGCAATCCGGTCAAACAAGGTACCCTCCGAGGACAAGGAGCCATCGTCCAGACTGAAGCTGTTTTCCAGTTGGAACACAGCATGCAGCCCGCCCCCCAGGGCTTCCACGCCTTTCATGCCCCAATGATTGGGATCCATCACTCCGGTATCCAATTTTCTATTACTTTGACCGGCTTCATTGCTGACGAAGGTCACGCCTGCATCCAACACACCATAAAATACAACACTGGTTTTTGGCACATTTTTCTTATCGTCCTCCGGCATGGCGGTTTGCGCCAGGACAGTCGGTGAGAATGCGAACGCGCAGCTGCTGCCAATAATACTTAATAAGTTTTTCATACTTGTATTCCTAATATTCCCACGATTTGAATGCGCGATGCACAAGCAGGCAGATGAACCTCACCCGACTGCTTGTGACAAGTTAATGAGCGGTCAGAACCACTGGCCGTAACGACGGATATAGATCGTCTTCACTATCTGAGTCAGCACCATGTAACCAACCATGGTGGCGATCAGCCAGAGGAAATACGATTTATCGAGAGGAATGAATCCGATAGACGCAGCCAGCGGCGAGAACGGCAGGTAGCAACCGATCGCGATGGCAATCGAAGTCGACAGCAGCACCGGCAATGTCGCTGTACTTTGAATGAAAGGAATCTTGCGAGTACGTAGCATATGCACGACCAGCGTCTGTGAGACCAGGCCTTCAATAAACCAGCCGGAATGCATGATGCTTTGCCCACCATCTCCGGTGCCCGCGTAGTAAGCGGCGCCAGCGCCAAACACTGTCCACATCAAGATATAGGTAGTCATATCGAATACCGATGAGGTCGGGCCGAGCCAGAGCATGAATCGGCGGATATTATTAGCCTCCCATTTGCGCGGCTTCTTGAGGAAGTCTTCATCCATCTTGTCCCACGGCAGCATCATTTGCGAAATGTCGTAGATCAGGTTTTGAATCAGCAAATGCACCGCCAGCATTGGTTCCCACGGCAGCCAGGCAGACGCGACCAGCACCGAAAACACGTTGCCGAAATTGGAGCTGGCAGTCATGTTCAGATATTTGAGAATATTGCCGAATGTTTCACGTCCCTTGACGACACCTTCTTCCAGCACCATCAAGCTCTTTTCAAGCAAGATGATATCGGCGGTTTCTTTCGCAATATCAGCGCCGCTATCGACAGAGATACCAACGTCGGCATCGCGCAATGCAGGCGCATCGTTAATACCGTCGCCAAGGAAGCCGACGGTATGGCCATTCGCTTGCAGCGCTTTGACTACGCGTGATTTTTGCAGGGGAGTAAGTTTGGCAAAGACTGTGGTGTATTTAACCGCGTCATTCAAGCGTTCATCGTCCATCGCCTCAATTTCCGGGCCGACCAGAGGTACACCCGGATCAAGGCCGACATCGCGACAGACTTTGAGCGTCACAATGGCGTTATCGCCAGTCAATACCTTGACTGCAACACCGTAATCCTGCAGCGCGCGAATTGCCGGTGCGGCAGAGTCCTTTGGCGGATCAAAAAAGGTGAGGAAACCACGCACTACCAGTTTCTCTTCGTCAGAGGTCTTGTACTGCGCCTTGGCATCTGCAGCATCGATCTGGCGAGTCGCGACAACCAGGACGCGATAGCCTTCTTCGTTGTATTCTCGCGATTTTTCCAGCAACTCGGTACGCGCACTTTCATCCAGCACCTGAATGACATTACCTTCTTGCGTATGCGTGCATACGGCCAGCATTTCTTCGACGGCGCCTTTGGACACCATCAACTGCGCACCGTTTTGGTCTTCCACTATTACTGACAGACGGCGACGAATGAAATCAAAGGGCATTTCATCGATTTTGCTGTACTGCAGGAGTTTCGCAGCCGGGCCACGTTCATCAGCATGGCTGACGACCGCGATATCCATCAAATTCTTTTGCCCGCTTTGGTGAAAGCTGTTCAACCAGGCGAGTTGCAATATATTCTTATCTTCTTTGCCGCTGATATCCAAGTGGCGCTCCAGGATGATCTTGTCTTGCGTCAGCGTGCCAGTCTTATCGGTGCACAATACATCCATTGCGCCAAAATTCTGTACCGAGTTCAAGCGCTTGACCACCACTTTGCGGCGCGCCATAGCCATGGCGCCTTTAGCCAGGTTGGCTGAGACGATCATCGGCAACATTTCCGGCGTCAGGCCAACCGCCACCGCCAGCGCAAATGTCAGCGCCGACATCCAGTCGCCCTTGGTCAGGCCGTTAATCATGAAAACGACGGGCACCATGACCAGCATGAAGCGAATCAACAACCAGGAAACACTGCTTACGCCACGATCGAAACTGGTTTCAACACGCTTGTGACTCACCACATTTTTTGCCAGCGAACCGAAATAGGTATTGGCGCCGGTGGCTACCACCACGGCAGTTGCGGTGCCGCTGACGACGTTAGTTCCCATGAAACAGATATCGGAAAGTTCAAGTAAGTCAGCTTTGCTATCAGGATCAGCGTTGGCATTTGGATCGGCATTGGCGGATTTCTGCGATACAGCGCCAAGCGTATCGTATTTTTCGACTGGCAGCGCTTCACCGGTCAGGATTGCCTGGCTGATGAAAAGATCGCGCGATGCAAACAGCCGGATATCTGCCGGAATCATGTCGCCAGCCTGCAAACTGACCACATCGCCGACTACCAGTTCTTGCATTGGAACTTCCCGGCGCTCGGGCTTGGCGGCATCATTCGTCCGGCGCAGGACCGTTGCAGTGTTGCGCACCATGGATTTCAACCGTTCCGCCGCTTGATTCGAGCGATATTCCTGATAGAAACGGAGGAAACTACTAAGTAGCACCATCGTTACCAGGATAATGATGCCGGTGTAACTACGATCGTCAGGCTCTTCCAGATAAACATCCGTCACAAAGCTGACGCATGCCAGTACCAGCAGCACAATCACGAAAGGGTTTTTGAAGGCGAGGAATAGCTGCACCAGCACGTGTGGCGCCTTGTCGTGCGCGACTTCGTTTGGACCGGAGCGCCGCAGACGCTCCGCAGCCTCATGTGCAAACAGGCCAAGTGGCGAGCTTTTGGTGCTATTAAAGGTGGATTGAAAAGGTTTGCCGGATTCTTCGGCTACGCGCATCGAAAGTTCTTCTTCCGGTGCCGGGGATGTCGATACGAATCCTTTCTGCTTCTGCTTGGGCTTACCTGTTTTATGTGGTGGTATCTGAGTCATTTGATTCTCCTGCGCCGCGTGGCCGGCGCGAGAAAATCCTGTCTTTATTCAGACAATACCATCCCCCGCCGCGCCACGACCAAGCGTGTTCGGTTGATAAAAATAATTGGACGAAGGCCGCCCGCTGTGGTTATCGTGATGACTATCCAAGCGGGCGTCCTATCGCTGCCTTCGCTGTCGCCTTCCATGAAATCCTTTAGTTACACTTGTTGAAAATAATTTTTCCGTGCGCTTTTGTGCGCAGTGTTGTGTACGTTTACAAGTCCACGACCTTGATGAAATCCGTCCTTTTCACGCCAATCAATGATTCATAAAGATGGGGGCGGTGTACACCTGCTTTGCGCTATCCGTCTCCAATGGAGACAATATATTCAATAGGATAAACAGCCAGGCTATGGCTACAGCGAGGGCTAGCAATACTGCGTTTCTTGCGCTTAAAAATTGATGATGCATGCCGACCTCCGTACGCGATTCATTTGACCATCAGTGGCCGTTGTTACGTGTCAAAGCCCCATATATGCCGTAATTCGGCGCATGTTGGCTGGGGTCGTGAGAACGTATCTCGCGTGTATTTGTAGTGGCCTGGCGGGCAGTCCAGCCAAAAATCCAGCCTTTGGATTTGTTTGCGGCGCGAGAATGTTGATTGTTGGTTGCGAATAATTTGATTGTCATGATTTGCCTCAAATGGTCGTGATTGAATAGCGGCTCTTCGGATGGAGAGTCGATATCAGAGGCAAGCAAGGGCCGCGCATGGAGTGCATGCGCAATGACAAGGCGCCTGGCAGTTTTTTAGTCAGCCTGGCAGCGGTGTGAGAGCAAACGATATGTGATCGTTATGCCAGCGGATCGCTAGTTCATCAACAGCTAGCTTATCGACGCAGGAAAAGAATGACGATAGGCTAAAGCGATATCAGAAGAAAAAACGGCAACACTGCACGGCCCTTGCTTGCGTATTAGAGATGCCTTACAACAGGGACAACTGGGAGGACAGTCCAAGTCAACATTCCTTTATAAACGCGCCGGAACGGCAACCAGTTCATGGTTGCCAACAGCTGGTGAGAGGGCTGAAGAATCCGGGCGACGCCGATCCTCCAGTGCGTTGCCTGGCGATGCCAGTAGTGATTTTTCCGTGATGCTTTCCCAATGGACGTTGCGTACGCCTTTTTCCAAGCCAAGGCGATTCACCAGTCGCACCAAAGCTGCACGCTCACTGACCGAGCACAGTAATTCAATAGTGATGCGGCTCAAAAAGCGCGAAACAGAACGCTGATAGCAATCATATTGCGCCAGGCCATCTTGCAGGCATACCCGCAACAAGTCTTTGATGGCAGCACTGTCTGCACTACGAACAAGCGTAACGATGCGGTAAGGAAACCGCGTGTTGGATGCTTGTTGCAAGCTTGCGCTATACGCCGCACATGCTCGGGGCGCATTTATTTGTCTGGAAAGATGGGGCACACCAATCTCCTTTAACCAATACTTCCGCAATGGCAATGACGTAATCAGCCGGAACGCGCGCAACCGGAGGTCAGGCTAGACACGAAAAATTCGTTATAGCAATGCGGAAAACGGTTAATACCCGGATTGAATAATTGGATGGGGATTTAAAGTGCGGTCTTGCTGGTCGCATCTACAACTCGGCTTGCGCAAAGCTGTAGCGGAGGGAGGTCTGCTAAAACTATGCGTATTGTGCCGGGCTGATCACCCATCCACTTCTACTATTAGAACTACAGTCCACAGTGGGCCTCCATATAATGCAATGCCCGAAGTGTATAGATTTAATAACAAGTATGTCAAGAACAAACCCGGTCTTATTTTGTAAGGAATTTCTGAAAATTCGAACACGGATAATGAAGCCGTAACGAGAATTCAATTTCCCGCAGACAAGGAATCAGCCACGATCAACGCGGATTCCAACATCGCTCAGATCTTTGTAATGCCTGATTGATATTTGCTTAATCTGACCTAGCATTCAGTTTGGCGTGCGCGTTCGCACGCTATAACGCGCTGCACAAACGATGGTACAAGAGGAGGAGTCAAGACGAAATCGCTGGCAAGGCAGCGCTTCACAGATGGCGAAGGAGGAATCCCATGAAATTCATAACGACGTTCTCTTGGAAACCTGATCCGAAAACCCGCGAGGAAGGTATTGCCCGGTTCAAAAAGACTGGCGGGCTCCCACCAAAAGGGGTCACGTTGCTGGGACGCTGGACACGCGTCGATTTAGACGGTGGCTTTGATCTGATTGAAAGTGACGATCCAAAGGCCATCGCGGAGTTTGCATTGATGTGGAGCGACCTGATGGAATTATCGACGGTCCCAATTCTTGACGATGAAGCGTTGGCTGCGGTATTGCAGCGCATCGGCAACTAAAAGGCGGCATTCAAATTGGCGCAAACGCCCGTCAGCGGGACGCATTGATAAAACCTTGAAGCATGCATCCCGATCACGGGCGCGCCCTGCCACCGCGAGGCATTTAACGCCGAGCCGGAAGCGAAGCGAGGATTCAGTTCGATGCCGGCTCGGCATCAGCCGCGCCCGATAAACGGCATATTGGTCGCCATCACCGTCATGAACTGAACGTTCGCATCCAGCGGCAAACTGGCCATGTACAGCACCGCATTGGCAACATTTTCAACTGACATCGTCGGCTCCACCGCAATCTGGCCGTTGGCCTGCAAGATACCCTGCTCCATCCGTTCAGTCATGTCGGTGGCAGCATTGCCGATATCAATCTGGCCGCAGGCTATATTGTATTTACGGCCGTCCAGCGAGGTCGACTTGGTAAGGCCCGTAATGGCGTGCTTGGTCGCGGTATAAGCCACCGAATTCGGTCTCGGCACATGGGCCGCAATCGAACCATTATTGATGATGCGGCCACCGCCCGGCGTTTGCGCCTTCATGATGCGGAACGCTTCCTGCGTGCACAGGAAAGCACCGCTCAGGTTGACATCGACGGACGCCTTCCATTGCGCAAATTCGACATCTTCCAGCGATGCCGACTTGGTAAAGATGCCGGCATTATTAAACAGCAGATCAAGCCGGCCGAACCGTTCCCGGATTTTTTCAAATAGCGCCTTGACCGATGCCGGATCGCTGACATCTGCAAGCACCGGCAACGCATGTGCGCCCAGCACTCCTGCTGCGGCAATCGTTTCCTCCAGCGCGGCGATGCGCCGGCCCGCCAGCACCACGCTGTAATCGTTGCGCAGCAAGGCCAAAGCGATGTGCTTGCCGATACCGGAACCTGCGCCTGTGACCAGCGCGACTTTTTTCGTTGTTGCCATATCTGTGTACTCCTTGACCTGTTTTTTTACACTAATTTTCTACACGCATTCCCTCCATTTTAACGGTGTTTCTGTACCAAGCCGATATCGCCCGAACAGGGCATGCAAACTTGTAATATTCAAATGCGACTTTGATCGTTCACACCAATATGTTGTTTTGTTAATCTGCCCTGCATGGCGATCGCTTTTCACGCACCGCCAAACAAATCGAAACACCAACCAGGGACCACCACAACAATGAAATCATATGCCATCTTATTTGCCGGCCTGACACTGCTGTCAGGACTGGCCCATGCAGACAAACTCGACGACATCAAGAAGGCCGGCGTATTGCGGGTCGCCACTTTCGACGGTAATCCGCCGTTTGGCTTTGTCGATCAGAAAACCAACAAAATCATCGGCCTGGATGTCGATTACGCCAACGAAGTCGCCAAAAAACTCGGCGTCAAAGTGGAACTGGTGCCGACCAACCCTGCCAACCGGATTCCCTTGCTGACATCCGGCAAGGTCGACGTGGTGTTTGCCAATTTCACCATCAACGCGGAGCGCGCCCAGGTGATCGATTTCAGCATCCCCTATTTCGCTTCCGGCCAGCAGTTCCTGGCGAAGAAAGGCGTCTTGAAAAATGCCGCGCAAATTCCTGATCTGCGCATAGGTACCGATAAAGGCACCACCATGGAAACCACCTTGCGCGAGAAATACACGGCAGCCAAGGTTGTTCTATACGATGACACCCCGTTCGCCCTGGCCGCCCTGCGCAACGGCAACGTCCAGGCAATCACTCAGGACGGCTCCAAGCTGATCGCGCTGCTGGCGAATATCCCGGATAAGGAAAAATATGAAATCCCGGCATTTGCCATTTCCGAAGAGTACGAAGGCATCGGCGTGCCCAAGGGTGAAACCCGTCTGGTCAATGTACTGAACAACACCCTCCACGAATTTGAAAAGAATGGCACCGCGCTCAAGATCTACGACAAGTGGTTCGGCCCCAACAGCAAATCGCCGCTGCCGCGCCTGTTCAAGATTGGCGATACCAAGCTGAGCCAAAACTAGTCCCCACTTGTCACCTACCGTGTATCTGTCTTGCACCGGCAAGTCTTCGGACTTGCCGGTGGTTTTTTGTTTAGCCGCAGCAAAGTAGAAAATATGACTGAGTTTCAATCTATCCTGGGGCAAATGCTGGCCCCCAAATACCTGGGCTGGCTGGTCGACGGCCTGTGGTTGACATTACTGCTGTCCGCCATTGTCAGCGTGCTTTCCACCTTACTGGGCATAGCCATTGCAGCCGCACGCTCCAGCCAGCGGCGCTTCCTGTCGCTACCGGCCCGCAGTTTCCTCTCCATCTTTCGCAATACTCCGCTGCTGGTGCAACTGTTTTTCTGGTATTTCGGTGTCTCCGGCCTGTTGCCGGAATCTTCAATGGAATGGCTGAATACAGTGCATAGCCTGACGCTGGGATCTTATCTGAAATTGACATGGCCATCGTTCGAGCTGCTGTGCGCGATCTTCGGCCTGAGCCTGTATTCCGCAGCCTACGTCAGCGAAGAAATCCGCGCCGGCATGCGTGGCGTTGCAGACGCGCAGAGACTGGCAGCTGCCGCGCTAGGCTTGAATCGCTGGCAGGGATTGCGTTACGTGATCCTGCCGCAAGCGATACGCATCGCGCTGCCGCCATTGCTTGGCCAGACCATGAATATCGTCAAGAACACTTCATTAACCATGGCCATCGGCCTGGCTGAACTGTCTTACACCTCGCGCCAGGTGGAAGCGCAAACCTTCAAGACATTTCAGGCGTTCGGCGTGGCGACCTTGTTTTACATCGCCGCCATCGCGTTGATTGAAATCATGGGGCAATTGATCCGGCGCAGACAGAAACTTGCCGGTGTTGCACAACGATGAGCATGCAATTCAGTGTATTGACGGACAACCTGCCATATCTGCTATGGGGTGCCTATCCCGATGGCCCGCTGGGCGGAGCCGCACTGACCGTATTGCTCAGCATCGGCTCGGCGCTGGCTTCGGCCTTGCTGGGACTGGTGCTGGGCATCGCCCTGTCGCTGGCGCGCGGCTGGCCGCATCTGCTGCTGACTATGGTGCTCGGCTTCTTCCGGGCGATTCCGGTGCTGATGCTGATTTTCTGGACCTACTTCCTGCTGCCGATTGTTTTCCATATCAATGTGCCCGGCGTACTCTCCGTGATGTGCGCCCTGGCGCTGATCGGCGGCGCCTATCTGGCGCACTCGGTCCACGCCGGCATCAGCGGCATCAAGGCCGGCCAATGGGATGCCGGCCTGTCGCTAGGCATGACGCGCACGGCAGTGCTGCGTCATATCGTGCTGCCGCAAGCGCTGCAAATGATGCTGCCCTCGTTCGTCAATCAATGGGTAACCCTGATCAAGGACAGTTCATTGGCCTACATCGTCGGCGTTGGCGAACTGTCGTTCGTGGCGGCGCAGGTGAATAGCCGGGTGATGATTTATCCGGCAGAGATATTCATGTTCATCGGCTTGATTTATTTTGTGCTGTGCGCGGGACTGGGCTGGTTTGCGGATCGGGCTGCGGCGTATTTTCAGACCACTACCACCTGAGTGTGTCCCAAGGTGGCACTACGGGATTTTTTCACCACGATCTCTACATCCCGCCCCAGTCGATTCAAGCACTCGATCATCTTTGCCTGGCTGATGCCCCTGAATTTCCCGCGCAACATTTCTGAGAATTTAGGCTGCGGCATGCCCAGCAAGTCGGCCGCACGCTGCTGAGTCAAATGCCGGCTCTTGATGATCTGTGCAATCTGGTGCGCCAGCTTGGCCTTGACTAACATTTCATCGGCATCGGGGAAGCCGAGATCGGCATAGGGATTGTCGCTACCCATTTCTATATCGATGCCGTTAATAGTGACTTTCTGATTCACTCTCCACTCCTTTGCATTGCGATTACAGTTTTCAATCGGGCTCGAATCAAATCCATATCTGGCCTGGGTGTGGCGCTACCGCTAACGGATTTTTTCTGAAAGCAATGCAACACGTAAAGCGCCTCGGCATAGCGCACCGTGTATATGGCTCGATACGTATCTCCCTGGCAGTCTTCCACTATTTCCAATACGCCAGCGCCGCCAAAACCTCTCAGCGGCTTAGCCTGATCATGCTTGCCTCCTGCTTGGGCCAAATACAGCGCATAACCGAAAGCGGCCTGCACTTCTATTGGCATCCCCGTCAGGTCTTTTTTCGCCGAGCCCACCCATCGTAAAGGCCTCGCAAAAGCAGATATCATAAATTATACCCAAATATAGATAAACATGCTGGGGTGATCCCCATCACGGCGTAGATAGATGAATGGATTGACTAAATTCAAATCGAATTTATACTGTATATATGTACAGTATAATGTTTCTTCGCTTATGCCTTTACCTAATATCATTTCGTCATGCCCATGTCCGCCAGCGCCCCATCCAGCATTTCCGCCGCCGCCCAATCGGTCGTTGCGACTTTGCCGCATGCCTTGTGGCGTGCAGACCAGATGGGGTCTTACCAGGGCGTGGTCACCGCTTCCGGCTATCCATCCCTGGACCGCGAGTTGCCGAATGGCGGCTGGCCGCATTCGGCATTGATAGAGCTGTTGCTGCAACAAGCCGGCAGCGGTGAAATACGCTTGTTGCAGCCGGCGCTGGCGCGCATTGCCCGGCAGCGCCGGATCGTCTTGCTGCAACCGCCGCATTTGCCGCAGATCGGCGCCTGGAACGCCTCCGGCCTGGCCAGTGAGCAACTGCTATGGATCAAGGCAGTACGCAGCGCCGATGCATTGTGGTCGGCGGAACAGGTGTTGCGTAACGGCAGCTGCGGCGCGTTGCTGTTGTGGCAGTCGCACATCCGGGGCGAGGCTTTGCGCCGCTTGCATCTGGCAGCCCAGGCCAGCGACACCATGTTGTGGGTGTTGCGTCCGCTCAGCGCCGCCCACGAATCGTCGCCCTCACCTTTACGCCTGACCTTGCGGCCGGCGCGCGGCGGTGTCGAAATCCAGTTGCTCAAACGCAAAGGACCGCAGCACGAACACGCGTTTTACCTGCCCTTGTCGGCAGTCGTTCCCGAGATTGATCCGGCCGCCGCTGTTCCGCCCACTCCGCTAAACCCTTCTACCGCACGCAATCATGGCTCTTTGGATAGGCATACACCTGCCGCTGCTGGCGCTGGAAACATTGCGCCCGCGCTGGTCTGAGCCCTGCATGCTCGCGATTCTGGAGCGTGATCAGGTGCTGACCATGACCGCCAGCGCGGCTGCCAGCGGCATCCGGCCGGGCATGCGCCGCGGCGGCGTGCTGGCGCTGGCGCCGCAGGCGTTGCTGTGCGAGCGTGACCCGGCGCGCGAACAAGGCGCGCGCGACGATATCGCGCTGACCCTGCTGCAATACACGCCGGAAGTGGCGCATGCCGAAGAAGATTCGCTGCTGCTCGATGTCAGCGCCAGCCTGAGTGCTTTCGGCGGCCGGCTGGCGCTATGCCGCCGTATCCGCGAGAGTATCCAGGCACTTGGATTCACGCCGCATGTCAGTATGGCGCCGACGGCACAAGGGGCATGGTTGCTGGCTCGCTATCGCCGCCATGCGCCGGGCCTAGCCCGACAACGCCGCAGCTTGCGTTTAGCTAGCATGCAACGTCACCTGGACCGCTTGCCATTCATGATCTTGCCGGCGGCACGTCCTTACCAGGAATGGCTGGCGGGTATCGGTTGCCAGACCCTGGCCGACTTGCGCAGATTGCCGCGCGCAGGTTTACAGCGGCGCAGCGACAAACATGTCCTGGAAACCCTGGATCGCGCCTACGGCACAGCACCGGAAATGTTTGAATGGGTGCAGGCGCCGCACACATTCTGCGCCTGGCTGGAACTGCCGGACCGCATCGAGCATGCCGAAGCAGTGCTGTTTTCTGCACGCCGCCTGATCCTGCAAATGATCGGCTGGCTGGTGGCGCAGCAACTGGCGGTATCACGTTTTTTACTGTCGCTGGAACACGAGCGCGGGCGTCAGGCAATCGCTCCCACGTCATTGGAAATCTCACTGGCCGAACCGGCCTGGCATGAAGAACATCTGTTGCGCTTGTTAAAGGAACGGCTGGGCCGGCTGCAACTCGATGCCCCCGTGATTGCCTTGCGCTTGCAGGCATCGCAGGTGGCAGCGATGTTGCCGCCGACGGCTTCGCTATTTCCCGAACCGGGCGGCGCACCCGGCGCTTATGCACGCCTGCTGGAACTGTTAAGCGCACGGCTCGGCAGCGAGAATGTGTTGAAGCCAGCCGCGCTAGCCGATCACCGGCCGGAAATCGCTAACGCCTGGCAAGCTGCGGCTGACAGCGACCGCCGGCAGCCGCCGGAGGAAACGTTGCGGCGGATCCAGCCGCAGCGGCCATTCTGGCTCTTGCAACAACCGCTAGCCTTGACGTGGCGTCAAAACCGGCCGTTTTATGGCTCGCCCCTGCGCCTGCTGTCAGGGCCGGAACGTATCGAATGCGCCTGGTGGGATGGCGCGGCAGCCGTGCGCGATTACTTCGTTGCGGAAGGTGAAGACGCCGCTTGTTATTGGATCTACCGCGAGCGCGACGACGATGACGTCCGCTGGTTCCTGCATGGCTTGTTTGCCTGAGCTTATTTGCTTGATTCAGGGGTATTACCTATGGACGAAAATTCCTCCTTTGCACCACCGCCCATGTTGCCAGAATATGCAGAGCTGCAATGCGTCTCGAATTTCAGTTTCCTGCGCGGCGCCTCGCATCCGGAAGAACTGGTAGAGCGTGCCGCCCAGCTCGGTTACAAGGCGCTGGCGATTACCGATGAATGCTCGCTGGCCGGAGTAGTTCGAGCACATATGGAAGCCAAGAAACACAAAATTTCGCTGCTGATCGGCAGCCAGTTCCAGCTGCATGAAGCCGATGGCAGCCCTGCCTTTTCCCTCATCGCACTGGCGCAAAATCGTGAAGGCTACGGCAATCTGTCGGAACTCATCACACTGGCGCGCAGCCGCGCCGACAAAGGTCATTACCTGCTCACGCCGCAAGACCTGGAGATGCCAGACAGCGCCAACGCCCATCTGCGCCAGTTGCCCGATTGCCTGCTGATTCTGTTACCCGCGCATGGCATTGATAACGCAACCCTGACACGCCAGGCGACATGGCTAGGCAGCACATTTCCCGGCCGCAGCTGGATCGGCCTGACCATGCTGCATCAGGTCGGCGATGAACGGCAGCGTGCCGTAGTTGAACAAGTCGCGCAGCAACTCAGCTTGCCGGTCGTTGCCACCGGCGACGTTTGCATGCATCGCCGCTCGCGCAAACCGCTGCAAGATACGCTCACTGCGATCCGGCTCGGCAAGCCTGTCGCCGCATGCGGTTATGCACTGGCGCCGAATGCCGAACAGCATCTGCGCGCCAGGGTGCGGCTGGCCAACTTATATCCGGCCGCCGCCTTGGCCGAAACCATAGAGATAGCCGGCTCCTGCACATTCTCGCTGGATGAGCTGAGGTATGAATATCCGGATGAGATTGTGCCGCCGGGATATACTCCGGCCAGCTATCTGCGCCAGCAAACCTATATCGGCGCACGTGGCCGTTTCACCGATGAAATTCCGGCGGCAGTGCAGAAACAGCTGGAAGACGAGCTGGATCTGATTCATGAACTCGAATACGAAGCTTATTTCCTGACGGTCTACGACATTGTCCAGTTTGCCCGCCAGCAAGGCATCTTATGCCAGGGCCGTGGCTCGGCGGCCAATTCGGCAGTGTGTTACTGCCTCGGCATTACCGAGGTCGATCCGGCGCAAAGCACCTTGCTGTTCGGCCGCTTCATCAGCCGGGAGCGCAATGAACCGCCTGACATCGATGTCGATTTCGAACATCAGCGGCGCGAAGAAGTAATCCAGTATATCTACAACAAATACGGCCGGCGGCGTGCCGCCCTCACCGCGGTGGTGATCAGTTATCGGCCGCGTAGCGTGTTACGCGATGTCGGCAAAGCGTTAGGCGTCGATCCGGGCCTGGTCGACCAGGTCGCCAAATCGCAACGCTGGTGGGATGACAAGCGGCAGCTGCAACAAAATTTCAGCGAGCTTGGCATGGCGGCAAACACGCCGATTGCAGAACAATGGGCCGATCTGTCGCATACGCTATTGGGGTTTCCGCGTCATTTGTCACAGCATCCGGGCGGCTTTGTGATTGCGCGCGGCAAACTGTCGCGGCTGGTGCCTATTGAAAACGCCGCCATGAAAGATCGCAGCGTGGTGCAATGGGATAAGGACGACCTGGATTCGCTGCGCATACTCAAGGTCGATGTGCTGGCGCTGGGCATGCTGTCGATGCTGCAGCGGGCGCTGGCGATGGTGGCATTGCAACGCGGTGAACCGTTCGAAATGAGAGATATCCCGCGCGAAGATCCGGCGACGTACGACATGATTTGCCAGGCCGACACTATAGGCGTGTTCCAGATTGAAAGCCGGGCTCAGATGAGCATGCTGCCGCGCCTGCTGCCGCGTAAATTCTATGATCTGGTGATCCAGGTCGCGATCGTCCGGCCGGGGCCGATTCAAGGCGGCATGGTTCATCCTTTTCTGCAAAACAGGAAAAAAAAGGAAGAAGACATCATTTACCCAAAGCCCGAATTAAAGGGAGCATTGGGTAGAACCCGAGGTGTGCCAATTTTTCAGGAACAAGTAATGCAAATCGCCGTGATCGCGGCTGGCTTTACTGAAGGCGAAGCCGACAGCCTGCGACGTTCGATGGCGGCATGGAAGCGCAAAGGCGGCCTCGACAAATTCGAACGCAAGCTGATCGATGGCATGGTCAACAAAGGTTATGAAGAAGATTTCGCCAAAGCCATCTACAGCCAGATTCAGGGCTTCGGCGAATACGGCTTCCCCGAAAGCCACGCGGCCAGTTTCGCTTTGCTGGCCTACGCCAGCTCCTGGCTCAAATGCCACGAGCCCGAAGCTTTCCTGGCGGCGCTGCTGAACAGCCAGCCGATGGGATTTTATTCGCCGTCGCAACTGGTGCAAGACGCGCGCCGGCATGGCGTCGAAGTGCTGCCGGTCGACATCAACCTGAGCAATTGGGAGGCTACGCTGGAGCCGACATCAGCCCCACGCCCGGCAGTGCGGCTGGGACTCAACCTGGTACGTGGCCTGAACTTCGATAATGCGCAAGAAATTGAAGCGGCACGCGCAGTGCGTGCGTTCACCGGTCTCAACGACATGGCCTTGCGCAGCGGCTTGAAGCGCGATCAATTGCAAGCGCTGGCGGCCGCCAATTCCCTCGCCCCGCTGGTCGGCAACCGGCGCCAGGCGCTGTGGCAGGCGCTGGTCAGCACCCCGGAAAAAGGCTTGCTCAAGCAGACCCGGGTGGCAGAAGAAGAACTGCTGCTGGCCGCACCCTCGGAAGGAGAAAACCTGCTGAACGACTATAGTTCACTAGGCTTGACCCTGGGCCGTCATCCGCTGGCGCTGCTGCGCCCGCGATTAAACGCCCAGCGCTTCATGGCGGCTGAGGTGCTGAACACATACAGCAACGGCCGGCTGGCCAGGGCTTGCGGCATCGTCACGGTGCGCCAGCGTCCCGGCACCGCCAAAGGCGTCGTGTTTGTCACCCTGGAAGATGAAACCGGCACCGTCAATGTCATCGTCTGGCCGGACCTGGCAGACCGCCAGCGCAAGGAACTGCGCGGCGCAAGGCTGATGGGCGTGAACGGCATCTGGCAAACCCAGGATGGCGTCAGGCATCTGGTCGCCAAACTGTTAATCGATATGTCGCCCATGCTGGGCAAGCTAGGAACCAGCAGCCGCGATTTTCACTGATAACGCCGAAGTTAATGTTCTGGCGGCTTTTCGTGGGGCATTGCGTGAGGCTTTTCGTGAGGCATTTCCAGATGATCAGGATGCAGATCGAGCATCTGATCGATACCGGCGCCAGGATCTTCGCTGCCATCGTCCTGAAACTCTACCAAACGCTGCCGCGCGCTATCATCCTCATCCGCCAGATAGCGCTTGCGCTGCCAGCGCATCGCCATCAGAGCGCCCGCGCCGAACATTGCCAGGCAAACCGCCAGAATCGGCAATGGCGCCCGGCACCATGCCGCCTTCTTCGTCAACTGATCTTCAGACAACTCGGTTTGCAATTGCATGATGGGCCTCCGCATTTTTATTTAGCGTAAATCGGTGGTCTCTGCCGGCAGATAAAGGCACTGCAAAAGTAAATTCTAACAGGGAGTGGCGCCATGCAGTAGAACGTCTTCAGGCAGTGTCCGTCAAGCCCATGGCGTGCCGCACGCGCTCGCACAACTCCTCGGGCGAACGGGAAATGATCTCTTCCGGCACCATGAATTTCTTGATGAGCCGCTTGTAACTCTCGAATCCGTAGGAAACCATGAAAGGATGCATGCCGGAGCCGATGGCCGCCAGGTAATCCTTGTGCTCATCGCCGCAGATGTAGGCGCGCGCCGGGTTGATGTCCATCTGCTCGCGAATAGCCCGGAATTGCTGCATTTTTTCCAGGTGCAGCGGAATGTGAGCGAAAAAATCGAAGGCATCCAGATCGATATCGTGACGGCGGAACAACAACCTCAATGTTTGTTCAGGCTCATTGGTCATGTTCCGTGTCACCAGGCCGACTGCAATGTCCGGCGCGGCCATCAGGCTCTGCACCAGCCCGGCAATACCCGGATACAGCTTTGCTTCTTCCCGGTACACCTCGGTCAGGGTGGCGATCAATTGCTTGCGGCTCTGCTTGCCGATCTGCCTCTTCAAATTGGACGGAAACTCTTTCAAGCCACCCAGGTATTTGAACAGACGGCGCCGTTTCTGGAACCGCTCTTCATCGCCGATCACCATGCCATGCCTGGAAAACGTCTTGTCGATGGCGCTATAGGCATCGATAGTCGTGCCGTCTGCATCAAGGATAATTAATCGTTTGCTATTGTTGTACATGATTTATCTGGCCACGGGACACAGAGCCTCAACTTATAGCAGTCTTGTGACAGCACGATGACTTTGACGGAGCGTCAAATTTCCGGCGCACCTGATCAGCTTGCCTGTCGCCCGTCCTTCGCCCTCCCTCACCCGGCGCTACTTGCGCAACAGGCGCACGCTGTGCACCGCCGTCAACGCCACCGCGCACCAGATGGGAATATAAGTCGCCAGCTGTCCCGGCGCCATGGATTCGCCGAGGAAAAGGATAGCGACCCCGACCAGCAACACCGGCTCGACGTAGCCGAGGATACCGAACAGGGCCATCGGTAACAGCCGGCTGGCGCCAAGGTAAGCGCCCAGCGCCACGGTGCTCAACAAACCCAGCCCTGGCAGCAGGTATAGCCACATATCCGGCCTGTGGGCAATCACCGGCAAGGAATCACGCAAATACAGCATGATGACGACCACCGGCAACAGCAAAGTCATCTCGAAAGCAAACGACACCACCGGATCGGCATTGATCTTGCGGCGCAGGATAAAGTATGGTGGATAGCCAAGCGCCACCACCAGGGTCGGCCACGCAAAACTGCGCGTCAGCCACAGCTCGTGCAGCACACCGGCCACCGCGCAAGCGACCGCCAGCCATTGGAGGAGATCCAGCCGTTCGCGATAATAGAAGCGGCCGACCAGCACCATCGTCAACGGCAGCAGGAAATAGCCGAGCGAGACCTCAAGCGCGCGGCCATGCAAAGGCGCCCACATGAAAATCCAGGCCTGCAGCCCGAGCAACGCCGCCGCCACCGCCAAGGCAACGCAAGTCAAGGGCTCGCGAGCGAGACGGCGCAACAAGGCGCCCGCCTGCGGCAAACGCTGACGCAGGACCAGCAAGGCCAGTGCGCCGGGCACCGTCCACACTACACGCCACGCAAATATATCGAGGCCGTCGAGCGGCGCCAGCAATCTGGTATAGCCGGACATCAGGGCGAACAGCATCGAGGCACCAACCGACAAGCCGATGCCGCGCCCTATTTCATGTTGATTCATTGTGTCAAACGCGCCTCGGCAGACATCTTTAATCGCTCAATAATCATTTAGTGCCCATTTAGTGCCCATTTAGTGCCGCTTTGCCCGCCTGCTCCGGGGTCAGGCCATCATAAAACTGGTCGGTGAACCATTCCACCTGCTCTTCGATATGTTCTTGCGCCTGCTCCAGAGTGGCGCCGCCGGCTACCAGGAAGCCTTCGACTTCAATACACCAATTGATCAAAGCCAGCGTTTCCGGATCCAGCTCTTCATTCTTCTTTGCCATCATTTTTCCTGTTTAAACGTCTTGTAGTGGCAGTTTGCCAACACCCACGGCGGCAAACCTGCATCACAGGTATTGCACCGGCGGTATTTTACCCGCCTCTGCGTTGCTCAAGATAAAGATGGCCAGATGACGTTCATAACGCGGCATGGCTCCACGTGCCGGCGATCCGGATTTCGCTTTTCACCGAGCGCGCCAGAAAACACTCTTCATGCGCCTTGTGGTGCAGTTGCTGGAGCGCTGCATCATCCGGAATTTTGGCGCCGGAGAAAGCCACCGCCGGCATCAATTCAACCAATGCTATCCAGCTTTTGCCATCCGCTCCGCGCTGCATATGCCCCGTGGCGTGATCGACATACCGGTCGACCAGGTAACCCGCGCTACGCGCAATGTCGAGGAACCACAGCATGTGGCAACTCGACAAAGAGGCGACAAAAGCCTCTTCCGGATCGACATTGGCCGGATCCGACAAAGGCACCCTGACCACGTGCGGCGAACTCGATGCCGGCACTACCGCGCCGCCGTCGAATTGCCATTGGTGAGCGCGGCTATACCGGTTATCGACAAATGCCGCATCCGCTCGTTGCCACTCGATAGTAGCGACATGACTGGACATGAGATTTCCTTTCAGACTGTAATGCCGTTAAGTTAAGGTTACCGGTTATAGCGCTTGGCACGTCATTCCCGCGAACGCGGGAATCCATTTTAACCACCATACTGTGCAACATGGATCCCCGCATTCGCTGGGATGACGGAGTGACCGCATTGGTCCATCTAAAGAATACCGTTCGGGGCTTAACTTAACGGCATTAGGGCCAAGCTCCACTTTAATCCCGGCGACATCCACTACACCGACCGCTTGTTGTTTGCCTGACGAGCGCAGCCCCTGCTGCCGGAAAAAACATTGTTTTCATCTGAAAATGTACTATGTTGGCTACTTGGGAGAGTGGGATGCGCGCCGGATAATTCTCTTGCAACCCAATCAAGAAAAGCCTCCGGTGCAGTGTTCCGTCGAGCTATAAAAGGAGAATTCTATGAAAGAATTCCGTCAGCAACTGCGAAAACACTTCCTGTATGACGAGGTTGGAAGAGCGAAAAAAATACTGATATTAGTAGCGATCGTTTGGTCATTTACCTTGCTGGCAAGCTTGGCCGCCGGAGTGGAGCTTTGGCTTTATGACGGACGGACTTCTGCAAAATTCCAATTTTTTCTTCTCGGCGCAATCGTCTGCATTGCCGTTTACTGGCTGTGTTTTGCGAAAGACGGGCTGGTGCTGGCGGGTGACATAAAGCTGGTTGTGAACATCAGTGAAAGACATCACAAGAAACTAAGGCGGCTGGCAAATCAGCAGAATACGACCATCGGCGACATTATGGAGCAGCTGATGGATATCATTACGAACGCCAGATTGAACGAGCTGAAATCGTCAAGTGATGCCGCTATCATTTCCAGCTATAGCGCAGACCTAACCAGATTCCGCGCGGTGCGCCATAGCCGCGAAACTGCTCGACAACAGGGTTGGCCGCGTCATATGACTGATTAGGCCCGTTGAAATAGTTCTGACCAAGAATACCGAAATTTGCATAGCGCTTGTCCAGCAGGTTATTGACGCGTGCGAAAAATTCCAGGTCACGGCTGATTTTGTAACGGGTATCGAGATTGACCACGCCATAGCCAGGTACTTTGCCTTGCCTGTCGCTATTATTTTCATCGCCACGCGCAAAGATGGCGCTATTAAGAGTGCCGCTGGCGCCGACCGACCATTTTTCGTTAATGTCGTAGTCGAGCCTTAACTTGAAAGAGTGGCGTGGAATGCCCGGAATCTGGTTGCCGGACTTGACCTGAATGACACCGTTGGCGTCCGCGGCAGAATTATTCGGACTGCTTTCCGCGAACGGCGACTGGAAAGTCGCATCGATAAAACTGTAGTGGGCAGACACACCCAAAGCGCCAAACCTGGTGCTTGCGGACAGTTCGAGTCCCTGCCGGCGCGTCTTGCCGACATTCTGGAAATAACCTGCATTCGTGGCGACGCCATTGCTGCTGATGAACTGGATATCATCGTCCAGATCGGTGCGATAAAGCGCCACACTCCATTGGGACTCCTCACCGAATTTGCCACGAGTTCCGAACTCTAGCGTGCGAGAAACCACTTTTTTCAACGCCGGATCCGCAATAAAATTATTGGGCAACTGGCACGGTGCGTCAGGATCGGCGCAAGTCAGTTCCACCGGTGTAGGCGTACGCATTCCTTCGCTGTAGGAACCATAGAGGGTCAGCTTCGGCGTCGGGTTGTAGTTGACACCGATGGCCGGATTGAAACGGGAAAACTGGTGATCGCCATTGAGCTTCGGCGAGTCGCCGGTCTGGTCGGCAATACTGATGCGCGCCAGGTTGTAGCGTCCGGACAATGTCAGCGTCCAGCGGTCAGTCATCGATAGTGCATCCGAGAAGAAAATCCCGTAATAACTGTTGCGGGTTTTGGCATCCGTAGCCTGTTGAAAATCGCCGATGGCGACCGTGCCGCGAGCCGGCGTGAATTCCGCATCCTGGTTTGCCTGGGTAAAGCGGGCATGGCCGAAATCGCCGCTGGCGCCCATTACAAACTGGTTCTTCTTTCCGGCCAGCTCACCCAGCAAGGTCATTTGCAGGCCGAGGCCGTATCCGGTCTGATCGATCTCCGAGCGATTATTCGTTGCCTGCGCCCTATCGATCGGACCTGCGGCAGCATCTGCCTGATCGCCACCACCGTTGACATTGCTGCTGAACCCGCTGTTCTTGTAGTGGCGGTAATACAGATTACCGCTGACAAGCGCCTTGTCGTTTATGAAATGACTACCCTTCACCGTCAAAAAACCAAGCTGGTTCTGGTTGCTATCGGGATAGGTATAAGCCTGGCGGATATTATTGGAAAACGATATCGGCAATGTCTGCGCGCCTTGCAGCGAATTGTCGGCCGCACTCAGGCTGATATCCAGATCGGTGGTGCTGGTCTGGTAGCCCACTTTACCGAAGAACTGCTGCACCTTGCTCGGGTTGTGGTCGGCCCAACCATTATCCTTGGAATAATTACCGGTAAAAAAATAATCCAGATTGCCGGCCGCGCCAATCTTCCCGCCCTGTTCGAATTCGACCGTCTTGCGTCCGAAGGAACCGGTCGATACTTCCACCGCCCCACCTGGATTTTGCGCTCCGCTTTTAGTGTAGATCGCCAACGCTCCGCCGAGTGTATTGAGACCGAAAATCGGATTCGATCCGGGAATCAACTGGATGCTGGAAATCGCCGATTGCGGAAGCAGATCCCAGTTCACTACGTCACCGAACGCTTCATTGATCCGCACGCCGTCCTGAAATACCGACAAGCCCTGCGGCAGGCCGAGCAGCGGCGATGCGGTAAATCCACGGAAACTGATGTCCGGTTGAAACGGATTACCCTGCGACGAATTGATGGTGACGCTGGTTGGATTCTGCTCCAGAAATTCAGCGAGATTACCTTGTCGCTGAGCGGCGAGATCCTTACGTGTAAAGACCTGCACATTGCCGGCAACATCACGGATCGGCGTGCCAAGCCCTGGCAGCGGCGTAGTACCAATCACTTCAATTGTCGGCAACTCCATAGCTTCGGCTGGATTGTCGGCGCGTGCGTGAGCGGACCAGCAACCAGCGAATGCAGTAGCAATAACGACAACAATTTTGCGTCTGACGAGGAACCCCGACGGCAATGCAGCAAGAGCGTGTCTCATTATTTGAATTTTTATGTTTGTGTTATCAGGACAGCGGGAACCTCAGGGCGTAAGCACTTTCACGCCATGTTTGGCAAAGATTGCCGCCATCTCCCCGGATGTCACCAGCGCATTGGTTGCGTCTTGCAATAATTTGACAAGCTCCGGGTCACTCTTCTTGACCGCCATGCCCACCACCCAGCCTTTTGGCGGCAAGCGCTGGAACGTGACTTCACTGATGCGATAATTCGGATCGTCTCTCAACACCGATTCGATTTCCGACAGGCTCGCAACAACGCCATCCAGCTCGCCCACTTTCAGCTGTTCCAATGCCGCCGTTGCCGTCGGATAGATTTTTACGTCATCCCGGAATTTCCCATCTTCCGCACCCAGGAGCACGACCGCACTTATCGACACTTTTTCCACGCCTATTTTTTTCCCGGCGATCGAATCCAGCTTCTCGAATCGCGGCACCTTGCGCACGTCCGTAACCAGGCGTACCACCTCGCGATGATATGGCGCGAAAATTTCGACCTTGTCATTCTGTTTCATCAGGCGTGGATCGACCGGCACGTGCAGCATCACGTCGGCCGGACCGTAGCCGAGATAGTGGCCTTTCCACACCATATTGCGCAAATCTTCGTCGAGATCGTCACCGGCCGGAAATGGCAGCAGACTCAGCTTCAATCCCGTTTTTTTCGCCAGCGCTTCGGCCAGATCGATATCGATGCCGCCGTCACTCGCCGAAAACGGCGCGAACTCGTTGTACACAGCCACCTTCAAAATACCCGACTGCTTTATTTTTGAAAAATCCTCCCCGGCTCTTACCGGTGGACTAATACCCAGGAACAGGCAAACCAGCGCTAGTATCGCAATACAGGCTCGGTAAGAAATCTTTGTCATGGTGCGGCGCTCCGGTGTTTGGTATCGGCATTCATCTGCCAGATGATCGCGCCAGCCGGATTTCAACCGGCGGCGCGGCCACTCGATTATTTAATCGCGCGCACAGTCTCAAGGTAAGCCTTGATAGACCACATCGCTTCCTGGTTCAGGATACCTTCGAACGGCGGCATGTAAACCGCGCCGTTGCGCACCTTCCCGTGACGGATGGATGTCAGGAAATATTTATCGGTTTCCTTATAGCAAGCTTGCTTTTTAGCATCCCCTTTCAGGTCGACGCAATCGCGATCCAGCAAACGCAGATCGGGAGCGATGCCACCGGATTGCGCCTGCAATCCATGGCAGCGCGCGCAATTTTCCGCGTAGCCCGAGGTGCCGATCTTTATCGCCTCTTTCTGCCCCCGATAAGGATTCTCGTCTCGCCACTCCTTGCCGAGCGCCGGCAAGGTCTTGGTGTCGATAGCTTGCGGGGTGACATCGCCATGCGCTGACGCCGTCAGGGGCATGGATGCAGCGGCCAGCAAAGCACACGCTGAAATGATGGTTCGGATGGTTTTCATACAGTCTCCTCAACAGTTTTTTAAAAGAATGAGGAGGGTTCAGCAATTGCCGTGCCAGCGGGATTTCCGCATACAACACGATTTTTCTGTCACATAACTGAACAGGTGCTACATTAATCAACAATACAAAATATAAAAATGAACACCAGCAGAGTCAGCCGGAGTTCAGCAGCAGAGTCAGCCGGAGTTCAGCAGCAGATTCAGCAGGAGACAAGTCATGTCACGATTGACAATTAAAGAAACGAATAAAAGTTCGTCCAAGGGAGGATCTACGGCTGTCGCAAACAGTGGCACGTTTTCTGCATGCGATGCGCATATGATGATAGAAGAATCCCGTCAACGTTCGATCGCCTACGGTTTGTCCGAAACGGAAAAGCCGGATTTCAGTCCCATCGCGCGGACCGACTTTTCTCTATTGCTGGAACAGAACCGCATCCTGCACGCACATGCGCTGCCGGTAATGGAAACGCTGTACGAACAAATCATCAATACGCACAACATGGTCATACTGACCGATGTCAACGGCTTGATCGTGCATACCTTGGGCGATGACGACTTCCTGGAAAAAGCCAACCGGGTTGCGTTGAAACCCGGTGTCATCTGGTCTGAAGCGAGCAAGGGAACCAATGCGATCGGCACTGCGATCGTCGAAAACCAACCGGTGCAAATCCACGCGAATGAACATTACCTGCAAGCCAATCACTTCCTGACCTGTTCCGCAGCGCCAATTTCCGATCATCAGGGCAATGTGATCGGCGTACTGGATGTAACCGGTGATCAATCCAGCTTTCACAAGCACACGATGGCGCTGGTGCGCATGTCTGCACAAATGATAGAAAATCATCTGTTTTCGACCGCATTCCAGCATTCGATCACCCTGCACTTCAACACCAGGCCGGAATTCATCGGCACACTGATGGAAGGCATCGCTTCGTTCTCGCCCAGCGGCAGTTTTCTTTCCGCAAACAAGACCGGCTTGTTCCAGCTTGGCCTGTCGCTTTCGGCACTGCAATCGCACACTTTCAGCTCCCTGTTCGGTCTGCCCATCTCGGCCTTGTTCGACCACTACCGTACGGCGATGCCGGGCCTGCTCAATCTTTGCATGCCCAGCGGCGTTCGCGTATACGGACGCGCTGAATTGAATAGCGCCAATAGCCTGTTCCAGCACTCGGCCGAGCTGGTCCGCAGCAACGACGATGACGCCAGAGACAGTGCCAGAAGCGGCAACCTTGGTTCTCCCTCCGCCCATGCCACGAACCAGAACGCCAGGCGCCTGTCCGGCCTGCGCTATCTGAACACCGGAGATCCGCAGGTCGCGGCGCTGATCGACAAGGTCAACAAGGTGTTGGGACGCGATATCCCGATTCTGGTCATGGGCGAAACAGGGACTGGCAAGGAATTGCTGGCGCAAGCGATACACAATGATTCGCCGCGTGCCAACGGCCCTTTCGTGGCCGTCAATTGCGCCTCGATTCCGGAAACGCTGATCGAGTCGGAATTGTTCGGCTACGAGGACGGCGCCTTTACCGGCGCCCGCAAAAAAGGCGCCGTCGGCAAGATTTTGCAGGGTAACGGCGGTACCCTTTTCCTGGACGAAATCGGCGATATGCCATTCAGCCTGCAAGCCCGCTTGCTGCGCGTGCTACAGGAGCGCATGGTCACGCCATTGGGCAGCACCAAGTCGATTCCTGTGAATATCGAACTGATTTGCGCGACCAATCGCAATCTGCGCGACATGATCGCCAAGGGTGAATTTCGCGAAGACCTCTACTACCGGCTCAATGGCCTGGTGGTAAGGTTGCCGCCGCTACGCGAGCGCACCGACATCGAAACGGTTGTAGAAAAAATATTGCTGGCGGAATCGGCGGGGAAAACCTATACGGTCTCGCCAGAAATCATGCAGCTGTTCAAGCAACACAACTGGCCGGGTAATTTCCGCCAGTTGACGAACCTGCTGCGCACCGCGATCGTCATGGCGGACCGCGAAAACATCATCCAGCGCCAGCACCTGCCGGACGATTTTCTTGAAGACATCGACCTGTGCCGCACCCGGAAACCTGAAGAAAGCGCGAACTGGAGGGTGTCCAACGGCGCCAATCTTGAAGAGATGGAAATCTCGGTCATCCAGCAAGCGCTTGAGTCCAATGGCGGCAATGTCTCGGCCACGGCCAAGGCGTTGGGCGTATCCCGCAACACCATTTACCGGAAACTCCCTCCCCAGAAGTAAGCTCCGAGCGTAGATTATCGACCCGGAATTACCATTCTGGCTATTCATCCCAGATCGCGGATAGCCTGCGTCAACGCTGCCTTTATCGCGGTATCTGCCGGCGTATGCGTTCCGCCATCGATCCATCGCAGCTCTGCCTGCGGCATGAACCGCCGCAAGCGCCACGCATTCTCCGGCGGGCAAATCCAGTCACCCGTGCCATGGATCAGGATAGCCGGCACCGTCGCCGCATTGCGCGCGGCACGGAACAACTCCCGTTCGCTGGTAAAACAACCCTGAGACAGGTAATGCGACTGCACCATGTATTTCGCTACAGCCGCCGGGTCGGCCTCAACTGAACCGGGTGAGGCCGGCGCTCCGGTCATCGCCTGCATCACCGCATTCTCATATCGCCGCCACTGCGTCGCGGCATCGCGTTGTTGCTCCACTGTTCCATTCTGCAACAGCGCTGTCAGGAATTGGAGCACATTGTCCTTTTGCGCTCGTCTCCATCCACTTGTCAGTTCCGCCCATGCCTCCGGCGCCAACGCCTGCAGCGACTGGAAAAACCAGGTCATTTCCCGTGGACTGGTTAGAAACACCCCACGCAACAGCAAGGCGCTCAATCGTGCCGGATGGCGCCCGGCATACAAGACTCCCAGCGCAGCGCCCCACGAGCCGCCCACGACCATCCACCGTGTAATCTGCAAGTGTTCGCGCAAGCGTTCTATATCCCCGATCAGGTCGGAGGTCCGGTTATGCGTCAGCAAAGCAGCAGGCAGGCTCCGTCCGGCTCCGCGCTGATCGAAGAGCACCACGCGCTGACGCGACAAATCGAACCAGTCCAGCATGCCCGCGTGGCAACTGCTGCCCGGGCCGCCATGTAAAACCACGGCGGCCGGCCCGTCGCCGCAACCATATTCGGCGAAATACAAGCGATGGCCATCACCCACGGACAGATATCCGTCACTCAAAGGTTCAGGAAAAGATGCAGGAGAAGATGCAGGAAAAGATGAAGGACAAGGCACAGGAAAAGCCTTCGGCATGGAACTTGCGTTTATCGACATGATTGCATCAGTTATCAAGAAGCACGATCGGCAATGCTGACATGCAATCACAAATCGTACCCGGTATTTTTCTAATTGAATGGAGACAATCATGACCTGGAGCAAACCTGAATTTTCCGACCTGCGTTTTGGCTTTGAAATCACGATGTATATCGCCAATCGTTGATCTTTAGTTGTTAAGCACCTCTGATTCAAGAGGATTGCGCGGCGACCGCGAAACGGTCACCGCGCTTCATTCCAGGCTTAATCGAAAACACAATGAAAATCATCGTATTAGGCTCTGCAGCCGGTGGCGGTTTCCCGCAGTGGAATTGCAACTGCCGTAACTGCAACGGTGTACGCAACGGCAGCATCAACGCCAGGGCGCGTACGCAATCGTCGATTGCTGTCTCATCCAACGACAGCGATTGGGTTTTGATCAACGCATCTCCAGACATCTTGACGCAAATCCGCGCCAATCCGGCTTTGCAGCCGGCACGCGGCAAACGCGATACCGGCATCGCTGCCGTGATGCTGATGGACGCGCAGATTGACCATGTCACCGGATTATTAATGCTGCGGGAAGGAAAACCGCTTCCGCTCTATTGCACCAGCGCAGTGTGGGACGACCTGACCGGTGGTTTGCCGCTGGTCCACGTGCTGTCGCACTATTGCGGCGTCCAATGGCATATGCTCGCCGTCAACCACACCGCCGCGCCGGTGGAGTTGCCGCAGATAGCAGATATCAGCTTCACGCCGCTGAGCCTTTCAAGCAAGGCGCCTCCTTACTCCCCTCATCGGGAAATGCCACAGCCTGGCGACAACCTGGGCCTGGTCATTGAGGACAGGAAGACCGGGAAAAAAGTGTTTTACGCGCCCGGTCTCGGCGAAATCGAGCCCCACGTCCTCAAGGCGATGCATGCCGCCGATTGCATTCTGGTGGACGGTACCTTCTGGACCGCCGATGAAATGATACAGCTGGGATTTTCAAAAAAAATGGCCGCCGACATGGGGCATCTTCCGCAATCCGGCAAAGGCGGAATGATAGAAGTGCTGGACGCGATTCCCGCTAAGCGCAAGGTGCTGATTCATATCAACAACACCAACCCTATCCTTGATGAAAATTCCGCTGAGCGCGAGACACTTGCGCAACATGGGATTGAGGTCGCATTTGACGGAATGGAAATCACGTTATGAGAGACGCACTGGAAAATATCATTCTGCCAGCCTGGAATCGCACCGAATTCGAAGCGCAACTGCGCGCCAAAGGAGCGGGCTATCACATCAATCACCCGTTCAACGTAAAGATGAACGAAGGCTTGCTCAGCCGCGCACAAGTATGCGGATGGATCGCCAACCGCTTCTACTATCAAATCAAGATTCCACAAAAAGATGCTGCCATCATAGCCAATTGCCCTGACCGCGAAACCCGTCGCAAATGGGTGCAACGCATACTCGATCACGACGGCTGGGATGGCAATGCCGGCGGCATCGAAGCCTGGGCGCGGCTCGGCATGGCAGCCGGCATTCCCGGCGATGAACTGTGGTCATTGCAGCATGTCGCTCCCGGTGTGCGCTTTGCGGTCGACGCCTATGTCAATTTCGCCCGCAACGCACCGTGGCAAGAAGCGGTCTGTTCGTCGCTGACTGAAATGTTCGCTCCCAAAATCCACAAGGATCGATTAGCCAACTGGCCCCAGCACTATGCATGGATCGAAGCCGACGGCTTGCAATATTTCCGCAGCCGCATCTCGCTGGCCGAGCGTGACGTCGAGCACGGCTTGCAGGTAACGCTGGAGCATTTCGTCACGCGTGCGCTGCAGGAACGTGCGCTGGAGATACTTCAATTCAAACTCGACGTGTTGTGGAGCATGCTGGACGCAATCGAAAAGGCTTATCCATAACGCATTTCCACTTCGTATTTCCTCTTTTTTTTCCATATTGGAACCAACATGAATACCCCGCCAGAAAAACCAAAATTATCCAGACTGTTTCGGCTGCAGTGGGAAGAGGCGCAAAGCGACTACGTGCTGCTCTACCCCGAAGGCATGGTGAAACTGAATCGCAGCGCTGCCGAGATCCTCAAACTCTGCAATGGCGAACGCGACATCCGCACGATCACGCACGACCTGGAACGTGCGTTCTCAGTCGCCGGATTAAAAGAAGATGTAATCGATTTCCTACGGACTGCCAATGAACGCAACTGGATTTCCTGAAAATAGCGGTCAGGCTGCCCCGCCGCCACTTTGGCTGTTAGCTGAACTGACGTATCGTTGCCCGTTGCATTGTGTGTTTTGCTACAACCCGCTCAATTACGCAGAAAACAAGAAGGAATTGAGTACCGCACAATGGATCGACGTGATGCGCCAGGCCCGCAAACTGGGTGCGGCCCAACTCGGATTTTCCGGCGGCGAGCCTTTGCTGCGTGACGATCTCGAAGACTTGATAGAGGAAGGCCGCAAGCTCGGCTACTACACCAACCTGATCACATCCGGTATCGGCCTGACGGAAACCCGGATCGCCCGGATGAGGCAACTGGGGCTTGACCACATCCAGCTGTCATTCCAGGATTCAACCAGGGAGATGAATGATTTCCTGTCCAGCACCAAGACCTTCGACCTGAAGTCGCGCGTCGCCAAACTGATCAAGGCATACGACTATCCCATGGTGCTCAATGTCGTGCTGCATCGCTACAATCTCGATCATGTCGCGCGCATTATCGATATGGCGCTCGAGATGGGAGTCGAATACCTGGAACTGGCGAATACACAATACTATGGCTGGGGCCTGGTCAATCGAGCGCATCTCCTGCCGACCCGCGAGCAAGTCGAAAAGGCGGAAGCCATCGTCAACGACTATCGCGCCCGGATCGGCAACCGGGTCAAGATCCTGTTTGTCGTTCCTGATTACTTCGAGGAACGGCCAAAAGCCTGCATGAACGGCTGGGGTTCGGTTTTTCTAGCGGTTGGCGCCGACGGCACCGCCCTGCCTTGCCATGCGGCCAGATCATTACCCGGCATGGATTTCCCGAATGTTACGCAGTACAGCCTGAACGACATCTGGCAGCATAGCGACGCCTTCAATCGTTATCGCGGCGACGACTGGATGCAGGAGCCGTGCCGTAGCTGCGACGAAAGGAAAAAGGATTTCGGCGGCTGCCGTTGCCAGGCATACGCACTCACCGGCGATGCGGCCGGCGCGGACCCGGTGTGCAGCAAGTCGCCGCATCACGACGAAGTAAAGAAGATCGTCTTGCATGCCAGGTCGCGGGATGATGCGGCGTCAACGGAAGAACCGGTCCTGTTCCGGACCGACGCCAATTCGCGCCTTTTCTTTGAGAACAAGAGCTGACGCCGGCACCGCCGGCGTCCTCCTCAGGTCACCTCTTTCAATTGCCCCAGAATAGCCGGATTCTCCAATGTCGAGATATCCTGCGTGACTTCTTCTCCCTTGGCGAGCAAACGCAACAGGCGGCGCATGATTTTGCCGGAGCGGGTTTTCGGCAGATTATCCCCGAAACGCAATTCTTTCGGCTTCGCGATCGGACCGATTTCCTTCGCCACCCAGTTACGCAGCTCGGCCGCAATCAGCTTCGCCTCGTCACCCGCAGGCCGCGATCGCTTGAGAACCACGAAGGCGCAAATCGATTCGCCCGTCGTCGCATCCGGCTTGCCGACTACCGCTGCTTCCGCCACCAACGGATGAGCGACCAGCGCCGATTCGATCTCCATCGTCCCCATCCGGTGGCCGGATACATTGAGCACATCGTCGATGCGTCCGGTAATCGTAAAGTAGCCGGTATCGACGTCGCGGATAGCGCCGTCGCCGGCCAGATACAGCTGGCCACCCAACTCTTCCGGAAAGTAACTCTTGATGAAGCGCTGCGGATCACCCCAGATATTGCGGATCATCGACGGCCACGGGCGCTTGACGACCAGGATGCCGCCTTGCCCGTCAGGGAGATCTTTGCCGGCTTCATCGACTACGCCGATCATGATGCCCGGCAGCGGCAAAGTGCACGAACCGGGCACCATGACAGTCGCACCAGGCAACGGGCTAATCATATGGCCCCCGGTTTCGGTCTGCCAAAACGTATCGACGATCGGGCATTGCTCGCGCCCGATATGCTTGTAATACCAAAGCCAGGCATCCGGATTGATCGGCTCGCCGACCGAGCCCAACAGTCGCAAGCTCGCCAAATCGTATTGTTGCGGATGCACATCCGGATTTGTGTCGGCGGCTTTAATCAGGGAGCGGATTGCCGTTGGCGCGGTATAAAATATCGTCACCTTATGTTTTTGTATCATCTGCCAGAAACGTCCTGCATCGGGATAAGTCGGCACCCCTTCAAACACGATTTCAGTCGCACCGGCAGCCAGCGGCCCGTATGCAATATAGCTATGGCCGGTCACCCATCCGATGTCGGCGGTGCACCAGAAGACGTCGGACGGCTTGAGGTCGAATGTCCACTTCATCGTCAGCGTCGCCCATAACAAAAAGCCGCCGCTTGAATGTTGCACACCCTTTGGCGTGCCTGTCGAACCTGATGTATAGAGGATGAAGAGCGGGTGTTCGGCGCTGACCCACTCCGGCTCGCACACGTCGGACTGATCTGCCATCAAATCGGCAAGCCACAGATCCCGTCCTGCGACTTGCCCTGTCATGTTTCCCGTACGGCGATGGACAATGACATTTCTGACGTCATCGCAGCCGCCCATCTCAAGCGCCTGGTCGACAATCGATTTCAGCGGCAACGATTTGCCGCCGCGTACCTGTTCATCCGACGTAATGACGGCAACCGCGCCGGCGTCTATGATGCGCTCTTGCAGCGATTTGGCCGAAAATCCCCCGAATACCACCGAATGGATGGCGCCTATGCGGGCACAGGCTTGCATCGCGGCGATGCCTTCGATCGACATTGGCATATAGATGACAACCCGGTCGCCTTTCTTGACGCCCAGCGCTTTCAGGCCATTGGCAAATTTGCAGACCTTCTGATGCAATTCCCGATAAGTGACCCCGGTCGCCTCGCCGCCATCCGCTTCGAAAATGATCGCCGTTTTATCGGCATTGCCATTGACAAGATGCCGGTCCAGGCAATTGTAGGAAACGTTCAGATGACCGTCTTCAAACCATCTGTAAAACGGCGCATCGGTTTCATCCAGTGCCTTGGTAAACGGCTTTTGCCAGATCAGGTTTTCACGCGCCAGCCGCGCCCAGAAGCCTTGATAGTCGCGCTCAGCTTCTGCGCATAGGGCGCGATACGCATCCATGCCAGAGATCGTGGCGCTTTTTACAAAATCCGCTGATGGGTGAAATTGCCTCGACGCTTGCTTTGACAGTGTAATATCGTCCATATCTATCTATATCCCGCACGTAAAAAAAAAGCTGACGACCGCAGTCGTCAGCCAAAACTGCCCAGGGAGGAGCGGAGGAGCCGACGCTATACCGCAACAGTCTGAAGGGCAGCCGTCATTACTTTGAAGACAACTTGAATACCCATACCGAGCCGCCCTGTTCCAGGAAGTTGACCTTTTTCGCCACTTCGCCACCCCACAACGGCACCGCACCACCCCATCCGGACGTCACCGCGACATACTGGGTGTCGCCATCCTTCCAGGTTACCGGCGGCGCGACAACGCCCGAACCGGTCTGGAATTTCCAGAGTTCCTTGCCGGTCTTGGCGTCGACCGCCTTCAGGAATCCTTCAGGCGTCCCGTAAAACACCAGGCCGCCCGCAGTCGTCATGACTCCACCCCATAACGGCGCGCCATTTTTGACTTCCCAGACGATCTTCCCGGTCTTGGGATCGATAGCACGCATGGCGCCGATATAGTCTTCGTTAAGCGGATGAATCGTGAAGCCGGCGCCTAGAAACGCTCCACCTTTCTTGTAGCTGACCGGCTCGTTCCAGATATCCATCCCCCACTCATTGGCCGGCACATAGAACAGCTTGGTTTGCGGGCTGTAAGCCATCGGCATTTGATTCTTGGCGCCGAGGAAAGCAGGTGCGGCAAACACGGTCGCGCCCTTCTTGCCTTCTTCACCCTTGGTAGGGTCGCCAGGACGGCCGCTTTCAATATAGTTCGGACGACCTGTTTTCAAATCGATGCCGGATGCCCAGGTAATTTTCTTGACGAACGGGAAGGCGTTTTCCAACTTGCCGTCTTTGGCGTCGATCACATAGAAAAAGCCATTGCGATCGGCTTTCCCGCCCATCCGCTTGCCATCCATGTCGAAGGTAACGAACTCATTGACGCCGTCGTAATCCCAGCCATCGTGCGGTGTAGTCTGGTAACTCCATTTGATTTTTCCAGTGTCGACATCCAGGGCCACTGTCGATGCAGAATACAGATTGTCGCCAGGACGCAGATGGCTGTTCCATGGTGCAGGATTGCCGGTGCCGAAATAAGCCAGCTTGGTAGTGGGATCATAGGTTCCACCCAGCCATGTCGCGCCGCCGCCGGTTTTCCACAAATCGCCGGGCCACGACTTGTTGACCGTGCCGGTAACGCCGTTTTCCGTGGCCTTGCCGTCCTTGTCGTACTTGTAACCCATGTGACCTTCGATCATCGGGCGGCTCCATACCAGCTGGCCGGTCCTGGGATTGCGCGCCTCGACGCGGCCTACCACGCCGAACTCACCGCCGGAGACGCCCGTCAGCAACAGTCCGTTGGCGATAAGCGGTGCTGCAGACATCGAATATCCGGCAGCATAGTCATCCACTTTTTCTTTCCAGACGATCTTGCCGGTATCCTGGTCGAGTGCAATCAGTTGCGCGTCCAGCGTCCCGAAAATGACCAGATTGTCGTATAGCGCCGCACCGCGGTTGACCACATCGCAACAAGGCATGATGCCGTCCGGCAGCCGGTGTTCGTATTTCCACAGTTTGGTTCCGGTCTTCATGTCAACCGCGTAGATGCGGGAGTACGAACCGGTGACGAACATCTTGCCGTTATAGATCAGCGGTTGCGATTCCTGCCCGCGCTGCTTCTCCCCTCCGAATGAAAAAGACCAGGCTGGAACCAGCTTGCCCACGGTCTGCGTATTAATTTGCGTCAATGGCGAAAAGCGCTGTCCTTGGGTACCCATGCCCCAGGACAAAACGTTGTTCGGCGCCTTGGCGTCGTTGGCAATCATTGCATCGGTAACACCTGCCGCGTGGGCCGAAAACGCACCGCACACCATCATCCCAACCAATGTCGCTATCAGATTTCTCTTCATGTCATCCTCCTGTTTTTTTAAAAACACTAGTTCACTGCTAATTGATGGCATCCACTCCGAAAGGTGCGGCGCCCTATACGAGTTGCATGTATTCTTCATCGGAAAATAATCTCGAACGTGTCAGGAATCGTTTCCCCGATCCGTTATCCAGCGAAAACATTCCGCCCATTCCGGCCACGACATCGATGATGAGCTGCGTGTGCTTCCAATAGCCGAACTGCTCTGCTCCCATGTAGAAGGGTTGGCCGCACAGTGTTCCGAGCAGCACATCGGTGTCGCTGATACTGAATTCGCCCAGCACGTAGCACATGGGTGAACTGCCGTCGCAACATCCTCCTGACTGGAAGAACATCAATGGTCCGTGTTGCTCGCTCAGCAACCTGATGAATTCTTCGGCAGCAGCGGTCGCAACCACACGATGAACGGTTGGCTGTGTCATATTTTCCTCACTGGACTCACTGAGATCTGCGACGCGCCCCCCGCCTGGAAGACGCGTCGACGCCAACGCAATACGCCCTTAAAAGAAACCCATCGCGTTGGGGTTATAGCTGACCAGAAGATTTTTGGTTTGCTGGTAGTGATCAAGCATCATCTTGTGGTTTTCGCGTCCAATGCCGGATTGCTTGTAGCCGCCGAATGCCGCATGCGCCGGATACAGGTGATAGCAATTGGTCCATACCCGGCCGGCTTGAATCCCGCGGCCCATGCGGAATGCGCGAGAACCGTCACGCGTCCACAACCCGGCGCCCAGGCCGTACAAGGTATCGTTGGCAATTTCCAGCGCGTCGTCTTCATCCTTGAAGGTTGTCACAGACACTACCGGGCCGAAAATCTCTTCCTGGAAGATGCGCATCTTGTTGTGGCCCTTGAAGATCGTAGGCTGCACATAGTAACCACCGCCAAAATCGCCAGTCAGATGGTTACGTTCACCGCCGATCAGGACTTGCGCGCCTTCTTGCTTGCCTATATCCATATACGACAGGATTTTTTCCAGCTGCTCTTGCGATGCCTGCGCACCGATCATCGTCGAACTGTCGAGCGGGTTGCCCTGCTTGATCGCGGCGACACGCTTGATTGCGCGTTCGATGAAACGGTCGTAGATCGATTCCTGGATCAGGACGCGCGACGGGCAAGTGCACACTTCCCCTTGGTTCAGCGCGAACATGGCAAAGCCTTCAAGACACTTGTCGAAGAATGCATCGTCCTGGTCCATCACATCGGCAAAGAAAATGTTTGGTGATTTTCCGCCCAGTTCCAGTGTCACCGGAATGATGTTTTGCGACGCGTACTGCATGATCAGGCGGCCAGTGCCGGTTTCCCCGGTGAAGGCAATCTTGGCTATACGCTTGCTGGAAGCGAGTGGCTTGCCTGCCTCCAGACCGAAACCGTTGACGATATTCAGCACGCCTGGCGGTAACAGATCTGCGATAAGTTCCACCAGGACAAGAATCGACGCCGGAGTTTGCTCGGCCGGTTTCAGTACCACGCAGTTACCTGCGGCCAGTGCCGGGGCCAGTTTCCATACCGCCATCAGGATCGGGAAATTCCACGGAATAATCTGCCCCACCACGCCCAGAGGTTCATGGAAATGGTAAGCGTAGGTCTGGTCGTCAATCGTGGCTACCGAGCCTTCCTGGGCTCGGATGCAGCCGGCAAAGTAACGGAAATGATCGATCGCCAGCGGGATATCCGCTGCCATCGTTTCACGGATTGGCTTGCCATTGTCGATCGTCTCGGCGATTGCCAGGGTTTCCAGATTGGCTTCCATGCGGTCGGCAATCTTGTTTAGGATATTCGCGCGCTCGGCAGGCGAAGTCTTGCCCCAGGCGGTCTTGGCGGCATGCGCTGCATCAAGCGCGTACTCGACATCTTCTGCAGAGGAACGGGCGATTTCGCAAAATACCTCACCCGTCACCGGTGTTACGTTTTCGAAATAAGCGCCGTTGATCGGAGGCACGAACTGACCGCCGATGAAATTATCGTAACGCTTCTTGAATGGGTTCTTGACACCGAGTTTACTAATGTCTGCGAGATTCATGTCATCCTCCGGTTAATGTGTTGTTGAATCGTGTGTTGTTGAATCAAAATTTTCGGATTGTGCATCTCCGATGCAAGAACTACTCAGCAATCGCCATGCCAGCCGCCAAAATCGCAATGCCGCAGAGGAAAAACGCCAGTTAGCGGATAAGAAGCCGACAACTGCAGAACGAACACTCCGACGGACCAGGTTGAAACTGTCATATTTTTGAACACTCGCTGAATCGACTGTTCCAAATTGTTGAAACGTATTGCTCCGGAAGCCGTCACAAGAGCGCCCGGAACATAGTGTTTTCCGGCCGCTCCCGTGGCTATCAAGATCGGCAAACCTCAAATCGAGATAGCGCCGGCATGGGCGTCAAAAGGAATGTTTGATGCCCAGTTGTACTGCTGTTGTCGTCTTTCCGGCAGTGGCGAGAAAGGCGTTGTCGTTGGCAACACCGAAGGCCGCACCGGAGGTATAGCCGCTCCCTGCATTGACGCCGGAGACCAGCGCGTAAAGGGTGGTACGCTTGGACAATGCATAGTCGTCGCTGAGTATCCATGTCCTGGAAGTATCGCTGACACCGCTCTTGTTGCTGGAGTAGTAATAAGCCAGCGTCGCGGTATTGCTTGGCGATGTCCGATAATTCAGACCCGCGCCATAAACATGGTATTGCGCCAGGCTGGCCCCTGACGCAGGGTCGCTGTTCCTGTTGTTCAGGTAGTTGGCCGTCAACGTTGCATCGCCTATCGAGTACGCGGCGCCGACGCTGTATTTCCTGGTTTGCACGCCGCTGCCGCCGAGCATGCCGGCCGGTTGCCCGCGGTCGGATTGATAGGCGGCTGACAAGGTGATCGGGCCGGTATAGGTTGCACCCAGCGAAATGACGCTGTTCGCGGAGTTATTGCCGGCAACTTCGCCCAGGCTGTATGAACCACTCAAATTGACATCGGCAATTTTTGTGCTCAGGCTGATCGCATTCGCAACAAAAACATCAATCACGGCATTCGAATTGGCGGGTGCTTTTGCGGTACCGGCATTCAAGGGATTCTGCGTCAACGCCCATGAAATCAAACCGGAAAAAGTCTCCTTCAAGCCGCGCGGATCGGTGGCGGCAAATGCCAGCACCGCAGGCGAATATTGTTTACCCAGCGTCACCGTACCGAAGCTGCTGGAAAGGCCGACATTGGCCTGGCGGCCGAACAAGCCTCCCCATTGATTGCCCGCACCGGAATTCGAAAAGAAATGACCTTCAAGATCGAAATTGGCTTTCAATCCGCCGCCCAGGTCTTCGGAACCCTTGAACCCGAAGATGCTTGGACTGACACCACCTGAGCTGAGTGCGAAAACGCTGCCGGTACCGCCAGACGGCGTTTTCTGCTTGTTGACCGCCACAATTCCCGCATCGACGACACCGTAGATAGTCACCGACGATTGTGCATGCGCTGCATCGGCTGCGGCTGCGGCGCCGAAGGCCATGAACGTCCATAGCGATTTATTCAGTATTTTTCCCACCGAGATCTCCTTTGTATATTTGATTTTTTCTACGCATCAACATGTGGATGCAACAGCCAATGGGCAAAATGCATGCCAGTGGAGTTCTCGCATTGCCATGTGAAATTTTTCGGGCCGCAACAGCGCTCGCCGCTGCCATAGGAAAGACGTCGGGTTCAGGAATGAAATACCGCGTTTTCTGAAACTGTATTTCACCCGACTGAGGGCGTCGGATTCAATCAGCAAACATCTCAAACGGCGCCGATCCGGGGCAATCGCATAGGACATGACCTGTGTAAATTAGGATCAACGGTGCAACAACCTGTTCAAATTTTGATCGCTCGAATGATCCTCCGAGCAAAGCACCGCCTGGCAAACAAGGTAACAAGATGGCACGTTAGTTGCTCGCATTGAGCACCTATACCCAATCTATCAAGGCCATGCATGCGTCACTGGATACCCGGGATCTTGATGTTTATCGCATCCTGTTGGCTGTCAGCCAGTCAGGCGGGTGTCATGACGCACGACGAACTGGCCAGGCGCTTTCCGCCGCCAATGATCGTCGGTGAAAAGGATGCCGGCATACAGATTTGGCCCATCTTCAAACAAAATGCCACCGCCAACGAACTGGTCGGCTATGTATTTGAATCCATCGACCTGGCCCCCATCCCCGGTTTCTCAGGGATACCGATCAATTTGCTGATCGCGCTCGATCCCAAGGGTAATTTTCTGGAAGTCAAAGTCATCTCCCATCACGAGCCGGTGTTCCTCGACGGACTGGGCGAAACCCCGATGTTTCAGTTTGTGGGTCAATACAAGGGATTGTCGTTGAACCAAAACATCAAGATAGGAGCGCATGGCAGCAAGGCCACTGCTGCAAATGCCTATCTGGATGGCGTCACCAAGGCCACGGCGTCGGTACGCATCATCAATCAGAGCGTACTCAGTTCAGCCTTGAAGGTGGCGCGCAAGAAGCTCGGTTTTGCCGAGGGCCGGGATCCGGATTTGATTGCCAGAATCAAAACGGCCTTGTTCGAGGCTAACAGTGTGAAAGACTTGATCGACCAGGGATTGATCAAGCACGTGATACTGCGCAACAAAGACATCGAGAAACAATTTTCAGGCACGCCTGGAGCAGAACTTGACCCCGAAGCACTGCAACAACCGGATGCACCCTTCGTCGATCTGTACATGGCCTATGTTTCCATTCCAAGCATAGGCCGCAATCTTCTGAGTCCGGCAAGCTGGCAAAAACTGGAAAACCGCCTGGAACCGGGTGACCACGCAATTCTGGTCCTGTCCCAGGGACGCTACGACATCGTCGGCGAAGACTTCATCCCTGGCTCGATCCCAGACCGCCTGGTATTAAAGCAAGACAGATTGCCGATTGAAATGCGCGATTTGAATCTTGATATGTCACTGAAAAATAGTGACGCGCTGCCGCATCCACAGTCGATGAAAGTGTTCCGTATCATGAGCCAGTCCGGATTGGATCCATCCCGGCCTTTCGATTTTTCGCTGCCGGTTACCCGCAGCAAGGGCATCATCTATCCTGAGCGAATCACAAAGGATTTCTCGTTCAACACCCAATTGCCATCCCGTTTTTATACCGCCGCAGAAAGCGACAACAAGTCCTGGGTTGGCATCTGGAAAAGCCGATGGTATGAACTTGCGGCGTTGATCATTGGCCTCGCTGTGCTGGCTATCGCCTTGAGCAGGCAAAAATCCCTGACCGAAAACGACAAGCGCTTCATCTGGTTCAGACGTGGTTTTTTGTTGTTTACACTATTTTTCATCGGCTGGTACTCGCAGGGGCAATTGTCGATCGTTAATATCACCGGCTTGATTCAAGCGTCGCTCGCCGGACGTAGTCTCAATTTTTTCCTGTACGACCCGATGACAGTCCTGCTCTGGGGATTCGTCGCAGTTTCACTAGTGGTATGGGGGCGCGGCACATTTTGCGGCTGGCTGTGTCCATTCGGCGCACTGCAAGAATTTACCGGCAAGTTGGGGCGCGCCCTGAAGATCCCGCAATTGAAAATCAAGGCGAAAACCGATGCACGGCTGAAACGCGTCAAATATGCTCTGCTTGCCGGCATAGTGGCCAGCAGTTTCTTTTCAAGCAATATCACCGACGCATTGGTTGAAATCGAACCGTTCAAGACCGCGATCACCCTCAATTTCATGCGTTCGTGGCCCTACGTCGCCTATGCCGTCGGTTTACTGCTTGCCAGCACCTTCATCTACAAATTCTTTTGTCGATATCTCTGCCCTTTCGGCGCCGGCCTCGCCGTGCTCGGGCGTTTCAGGGTGCTCGACTGGATACCGCGGCGCAAGGATTGCGGCAAACCCTGCCAGACCTGTCGTCACAGGTGCGATTACCAGGCAATTGAAGCTAGCGGAAAAATCGACTACCAGGAATGTTTTCAGTGCATGGATTGCGTCGTCATTTATGCCAGCGATGAAAAATGCGCACCGCTCATCCTGGAAAAGAAAAGGGCTAAATTTATTCCAGTGACAGCGTTGCCGGTCATCGACTAAAGGATTAAGGACTTATCATGCAACGACGTACCTTGATTTCAGCTGTCTTAGGTGGTGCCTTGACCGGCGCCGCAGGTTGGGGTCTTCTCCAACCTCGCCCGCAGGCAGGCACGATTGTGCGGGGCTGGGAAGCGCAGCCGGGAATGCGCCTCTATACCGGCGCCGATCTGGCATTCGGCACGACCATCGCCATACAGGTTTTGCACGACAATCAACGGCAGGCAGAGCTGGCGATCCAGGATGGATTTCACGAAGCAAAAAAAATAGATGCGTTGATGAGCATCTATAGTGAATCCAGCCAGGTGTTCCAGTTAAATCGAGATGGCAGGCTACGCCGGCCCGATCCGCACCTATTGCGCGTACTGCAAGAAACCATGCGCCTTTCGACGCTGAGCGACGGTGCTTTCGACATCACAGTGCAACCGCTCTGGCTGCAATTCACCAAGGCGGCTGCAATGAATACCTTACCGTCGCCTGCAGAAATAAGAAGCGCCAAGGCACTCGTCAATTGGCGGAATCTATCGATCGGCCAGCACGAAGCGCGCTTGCACAAGCCGGGAATGTCCATTACCTTGAATGGCGTGGCGCAAGGCTATGCTGTCGATCTTGCGCTCGCGGCAGTGCGGCAGCGAGGAATCAGGCATGCGCTGCTGGATACCGGCGAATTCATCTCTTCAGGAAACAAAGCGCCTTCACACGCCTGGATGGTCGGTGTGCAGGATCCCAGGCACGACGATGTGTTAACCGCGGTACTGCAGATGGATGGCCGCAGCGTCGCGACTTCCGGCGATTACGAAACGATATTTACTCCGGACTTCGTCCACAACCACATCTTCGATCCGGCCACCGGCGATTCCCCGTTGGAACTGGCAAGCGTCACTGTCGCCGCTCCGACAGGATTGCAGGCAGATGGATTATCGACGGCTCTGTTTGTCATGGGCTCAGCCAAGGCAATGTCCATCGCCGCACAGCTAGACAATGTCGATGTCTTGCTGGTCGATAAACGAGGGAAAACCTGGATTACGCCAGGCTTACGTGCTTCACGGGCTTAGACGCCGCGCAGATAACAGATCAGGGAAGCATGCGCCCGAACATCCGGTCACGGTCGATCAGCAAATGCTTGCATGCGGCCAGTACATGAATCACGATCAGTACGATAAATGCGATAGCGATCAGCCGATGATATGTCATGAACAACTCACGCAGGTGTTTGTCTTCCCAAGCCCAGTTCGGCAACGCCACGCCGAAAAACTTGATCCCATATTTATTGAAAGAAGACGACAGATAGCCGGTCGCCGGTTGCAACGCCATACAAAGATAGAGCAGGCCATGACTCCATTGCGCTGCCCTTGCCATCGGGCGCGAAGTACCTCTCGGCAACGGCGGTGGCGGATGTGCCAGGCGCCATCCCAGCCGCAGCAGAATCAATGCGCCGGCCAGAACACCCAGGGATTTGTGCACATTGAAATACACTGCCCTGCCAGGAATGCCCTTTGGAATATCCACCATGTAATAGCCCAGGCACAGCATGCCGATGATCAGCAAGGCAATCACCCAATGCAAAGCGATCGCCGGCAACGTATAACGGACTTTATCAGCGGTGAAAGGCAGCGCGCTCATCTGATCGCCACGCCCCAAGGCAACTCTCCGACCGATATTTCCTTGCTGACGCTGTTGCTTGCAGTATCGATGACGGACACCGAATTGGAACGGCCATTAGCTACATACAGTTTCTTGCCGTCAGGCGTGATTGCCATGTTCCATGGACGCTTCCCGACCGCAATCGTCGCAATCACCGTGTTGCTACTAGCGTCAATCACCGACACCGTGCCATCCTTCCCGTTAGAGATATAGACGCGGCTACCGTCAGGCGACATCGTGACGCCGTTCGAAAAATTGCCGGGCTTGATTTCCGCTACGACTTTTTGCGTAGCCACATCTACCGCATACACCATGCTAGCCATTTCCGCCGCGATGTAGGCCTGGCTGCCGTCCGGGCTGAAGGCTACGCCACGAGGGCGCAGGCCCAGCTTGACCGATGCGACTTGCCGGCGTTTCGCCACATCGACGATATCCACTGAATCTGCTTCTTCGGCGCTGACATATAGCCATTTTCCGTCCGGACTAAAGGTAGCGTGCTCAGGATTCTTGCCTTCGGTCTTGACGCTGAACACTTTCTTGTTTGTCGCGGTGGAAATGAAGCTGACCGTGTTCGTGATTTCGCTGACGGCGGCAACCCAATCCCCTGCACGCGAAATATCGACGCCCTCGGGCGACTCTCCCAAAGGAATCGTGCCGGTCTGCTCTCTTTTTTTCAGATCGATAACCAGCAGGGCGTTGGCCGGCTGGTCGCTGACATACAAGGTATTGCCATCGCGGCTGACCGCCACGCCGCGAGGCCTGGTGCCGGCCTTGATTTGTCCCACTACGCTATCGCTGGCGCAATCAATGATCGAAATCGTGCCCGATTTTTCATTCGGAACATAGGCAAACGGCAGCGCGCTCGACGTACAGGGCGTCAATAACGCAGACAATGCCCCGGCCATGGCCATTCGTTTAGCAAGGCCGGTAAATGACGACGTCACGAAAATATGTAGAAAGTAATTATTCTTCATAATGCAGGTACCTATCGGAGATGGTCGAACGTAATGCGATGGTGTACATGAGTGCCACGATTCATATAACGCAATATGCATGCCCGACATGCCGGCACAGGAGCCAGGCACTGATTAGTTAATTGGGGCTTCAGTTATAACTGAGGTGAGATATCGAAGTGTTCGAAGTGTTTCAATTTCAAACAGCGGATTGATGCAATTTGGAACAGTTGTCCATATGGCGCCAATATCGGCGCAATACAACGCTCTGTGTATGCCGAGGACGGCAACCGCAAAACCTTTATCTCCGGTTACTCCAACATCCATTTACCGAATATATGGGACCGCTCCATGGAATTGAAAACGCCATGACCATCAACACTATCAATATCGCCGAAGCCGACTTTGCCACTCTCACGTTCCAACAGGTTCATGCCGCCCTGCTGGAACGTAGGGAACTGGCTTTGCTGGACGTGCGCGAAGAAGCGCCGTTCGGTTGTCCAGATTGCCATCGGCGCCCTGCATCTGTTGCGCACCAAGCCGGCGATGCTGGGACACTTGAAGGAGGCTCGCGTCTTTCTCGAAACCAGCACGGCCCGCATGGCCGCCGAACGCGCTACGGAGGCGCAGATTGCAAGCCTGTACCTGAGCATAGCCGAGCATCGGGCTTCCATGGTCAACCCGGAAGAATTCATCGAGCGCGACATGGCGTTCCACCGCGAAATCGCCGACATCAACGGCAACTCGATTTTCCCGTCTATCGTCGAATCGATGTTCCGCTGGGCCAGCGAGTTCTACTACACCCTGGTGCGCGCGCCAGGCGCCGAGGAACTTACGCTCACAGAGCACCAGCGTAGTGTCGATGCGATCGCCTCGTAAGACCATGGTGCCGTGGCGCCAATTTTTTCATTCCTGCAACTATGCTTGGCCTAAGTATTTTGGCTCATAGTCGGCCTTGTCATAACTCTTGGAGCGTGCCATGAATAAATTGCCAAATCAAATGTCATCTGGCTGGTTAAACAAAGTTCCTGAAGTCACGCTAGGTTTTTGGATCATCAAGATCATGTCGACCACAGTCGGCGAAACCGGCGCGGACTATCTTGCGGTTAACGCAGGTTTCGGCCAGACAATTACCGGCAGCGTGATGGCAGCGCTATTGGCGATTGCACTTTTCGTGCAGCTCCGCGCACGGCGCTACGTCCCGTGGATGTACTGGTTGACCGTGGTGCTGGTCAGCGTGGTGGGCACTCAAATCACCGATGCGTTAACCGATGGCCTAGGCGTAAGTCTCTATCTCAGTACGACTGCTTTTGCCGCCGCTCTTGCCGGGATATTTGCATTGTGGCACCGAAGCGAGGGGACGCTTTCAATCCAGGCGATTTTCACGCGGCGTCGAGAGATCTTCTACTGGGCTGCCATCTTGTGCACTTTTGCGCTAGGCACCGCAGCAGGCGACTTGGCCACCGAGGCCTTGGGACTGGGATTCCAATGGGGAGTGGTTGTCTTTGGCGGACTGATTGCCATCGCAATGGCGGCATTCTATCTGGGCGCGAATAAGGTGCTGACCTTTTGGGTTGCATACATCCTGACGAGACCGTTAGGTGCCGCGCTTGGTGACTTGCTGTCGCAGTCCGAGAAGTACGGAGGTCTCGGTTTCGGTGCGAGGTTGACGAGTGCAATGTTCTTCGTGGTCATCATCGGACTGGTTGTCGCGGCACAGCGCAATGCAGTCCTCAAAGCGGAAGCTGCCCAATAACCGGGCAACAAGTTAGCCAGCCTGATGCAGCAGTCAATTTATTTTTTAAGGAAAACGTCATGAATTCAATCGCCATTAATTCAAGTTCTATTTCAAGCGCCATTACCCGCCCGCTCTCTGCAGCAATGTTTGCCTTCGTCGTGCTGGCCACAGGGTATGTCGCACCGTCATCCGTTGGCATGATCAATTCAGTCGAAGCAGCAACGCCATCGAAGCTTGGGGATTTGACCTCTTTCCGTGCCATCGCTGTTGACGTCGCCTCTATCGTGGACAAAGGTGATTTACCAGGCGCGAAGAAGCGCATCAAAGACTTGGAGTTATCCTGGGATTCGGCCGAAGCCGGGCTGAAACCGCGTGCCGCAGCCGATTGGCACCTCCTCGACAAAGCCATCGACCATGCTTTGGAGGCGCTGCGAGCAAGCACGCCGAATGCAGCAGCTTGCAAGCAGTCGCTGGCCGATTTGATAAAGACCTTTGACCAGGTCAGCGGCAAAAGCTGAAAGTTTGCAGGTCGAGGCGCTGATAGTCGGTGCGAAGCCACCCAGGGCAAAACCAATCTGGGTACCGATGGCCATGCCGGACAGGCGTACCCGGGTATCGAACATTTCGCCATACAGGGATGGCCAGACACCGTTTGCCGCGCTATACACAACCCCGGACAAAAGCAGGCCGAAAACAAAGATGAGCGGGATATTGGCCTGGCTGATACTCCACAGATAAGGCCAGATCAGACAGGCACAAGCCAGCCCGCCAAAGATGAACACGGGCTTGCGGCCAATGCGGTCCGACAATGCAGCGAAGGCCGGAATCGCCGCTTGCGCCACCACATTTGCCAGTACCAGCACGGTCAGCATGGTGGCGCGTGGAATATGGATGGTGTTGACGGCGTATGACAACGTAAACACACTGAAAATCGTGCTCACTACCGAGATCTGGGCAGCAAAGATGACACGCGCCAGGCTCTTCTTATGTTCGCGCAGCAGCACCATGACCGGCAGTTTGGCTTCCTTCTCTCCCTGTGCTTGCGACTTTTCCTGTTCGAAGGCAGGTGTCTCGGGCAAGGCGCGGCGCACCCAGATGCCAACCCACACCACAATCGCGCTCAGGAAAAATGGAATGCGCCAGCCCCAGGACATTAACTGGTCTTCAGGCAACGCCGAAATCGGCAGGAAAACCAGGGTTGCGAGAATCAGGCCGGCCTGGGTTCCGCTCAGGGTGAAACTGGTAAAAAAGGCGCGCCGATGCGACGGTGCATGCTCAAGCGCCATCGAATTGGCGCCAGCCTGCTCCCCTGCCGCCGACACGCCTTGCAGCATGCGCAGTATCACCAGCATGATTGGCGCAGCGATGCCGACCTGGCCGTAAGTGGGCAACAAACCGACCGTAAAGGTGGATATCTGGACCGGATCGACCTGATCGCCTACACCCACCTGACCGTGACGGACAAGGAACAGTTGTTCCGGGAGCTGATCACCATCCGCGAGGATGGCTTTGGCGTGACCGAAAACCAGTATGAAATCGGGCTACGTGGCATCTCCGTGCCGATCAAGAGCCGTCGCGGCGCCCTGATCGGCGCGTTAAGCGTCTCGATGATGATCTCCAGCTGCTCAAAAGCCGAGGCGACGGCGCGCTGTTTGCCGGTGCTGCAGGCTACTGCTAATACCTTGATGATGTGGGTTTGAATCGGTGAACGCTGAATCTGGGTCATTATGCAAAAATCAGCAAAATGCCACATCCGCACACAATAAGCCCTTCCGGCATCTGTATTAGCCAGTCTGTTTCTTTCGCCTGCAGTAACCCATTTCAATCTCCCTTGCGTTGACGATATAGCAAAGTATTGCGTGTATCCTGCAACGCTATCAACAAGCATTGCGACTATCGCTGCTAGCTAATCTGAACGGCAAGCAGACATTGCTGTCCAAACAAATGTCACCATTTGCCACGGAGTTCGTCATGAAACGTCTCACTATCTTGCTTGCGCTGACAACCCTGTTCCTCGCCGGGTGTGTAGCGGGGCCGTACGCTCCAGGCGACGGGGGCTATGGCTACTATGGCGGCGGGAACGGATTTGGACAGCGCGACCACTACAGGGGCGGAGAAGGTCGCGAAGGCCGAGGCGACGGACGCGGTGGCTACAACCAAAACGGAGGGGGCTGGAATGTTAGTAACCCTGGCGGCTCCGACCACTAGATTACCGTCGTAGCGGTCAGGAGTTTGGGGCCTTTGGTTAAGCAAAAGTCTTCCAGAAGATGCAGAGATCGACAATGCATGCACTGAAACTTGACGGCTATTGCTGGACATACCGCTGGAAAGGCATCGACGGATGATCCACATGGCATTCTGTCCAACTGAACTATGTCTGGACGGATATCCCTCCCCCCTGCGCTCAAGCCAACACATACCGCTGCAATAGCAACATCTTGTCGATCACTGTCGTCGTATCGTGAATTTTTATCTGTAAATCTCCCAAGGGAACCTCGACGTCATTTGCCACAAAAGAACGCATGGAACCTATAGATTTGCCAGCCAGAAATGTTATGTCAATCCCGCCTTGCGTGGCTACGATCGAAGCAGCCGGGATCGCTCCCGAGACAAATAGATAAATGTTTTTCGCCAAGATCCTCTCAGGCGGTCGCCCTTTGGTAAAAATCGGCAATTTCTCGTTAAGTTTTTTGATCGTCAATACCCGTTCGGTCGCCCCCGCGGATAGATTGCCGGCGCTGTACCATTCGTTTGGAAAATCGTTTTTCAAATCGAAGATGGCAAACAGCCCTTCCTCGCGACTAAGGTTTTCTACGCTCGCGATGTAATCCTGCACCGAACCAGCCGCCGCTGCCTTGAGTTTGTCATCACCTACCGATGTATAGCGCAGACGCATGAAAACATCCGTGACCGTGTCGTAATCGAACTGCCGAAATTTCTCCGGCAACTCAAGGCGCCATTTGCTGATCGCGCCCCCCCCCTCAAACGGCAGATAGCGTTCATCGTGGAAATTCAGTTCAAACACGCCACTTTCGTCGTCTAGCGAACTGACCGCAATGGAGGTGATAGGCACATTGACGGTGTTGAACCTGGCATCGGTTTGGTCGATTTGCTCTGGATAATCGCCCTTGCCCTTGGCAATGGCGCTGCTTCGAAACTTATGCTCAAGCAAGCGCAGAGTGCAGTTCAAGCTGGTGTACGGCCCGATGGTGCAAGGAATTCTCAGGCTGACGGACTTGATACGGCGCATGTAGTGGCCGGGATAGTCCATATCGAACAACACTTCAGGCAGCGCGAATTCACAGCTGCCGGTCTCTTTAAGCTGGATCAGCGCCAGAGGATCGATTTGACGCAGCGAAATCGACTTGCTTATCTCGTAGTCGTGGCCGCGCTTTTCCTGATATGCGGCTTCGAGCTGCTTCAAAGCTGAATACAAGCGCTCTCCCGAATACAGGCCGTCGTAAGCGGCATCCCAGTAGCCATACTGGATGAAATTGGACGACGTCAATCCACGTTCGAAGCGGAACACTTTCTCGGCGCGGTTAGCCATGTCGTACGCCATGTTGTAAGCCTGATGCCACAAGGTGCTGACTTGATTATCCATCCACGAGTAAAGATCTTTCTTCGTGTACTTGTTGCGCAAGAATTCCTCCACCTCTTGCGCATTGTCGATCTGCTTCTGCTGGTTGGTTATTTCCTGCTGGGCGATGCTGATCCGGATTTGCTGGGTGAGTATCTGCTTGTCGATATTCTTGATCTCATAGCCGGCGACATTGGCTTGTTGTACGCGTTCTTGCAGTTGGCGCAAAAAACCCGCTTTGCGACCTGCATTAGAAGATTGATAAGAAAGATAATCGCCGTGAATCTTCAATCCCCGGGCTATAGATTGAGTAGCATTTCCCATGTTTGGGAATCCCCAAGATATAGCTGCTCCAACCCCTAATGGCGTTGCATGGCTATTAATTGTCGGTAAGCCGTGGAAGACGCTTGCAAGTGTCTCGACTACGCCGATCCCAGTTTGCCAGTCGGAAGATTCGCTCGCCTTGTCCATCTCCTGTTTTTCATAGGAAATCAGTTTCAACCCGCTCTCGTCGACCGGTTGCTCTATCGTGTCGGCAAATTCACTGAAATCCGTATTTTCATCCGGCACCTTGCCCAAATCTTCGCCGATGAGTTTGATGAAATGCTGCAAGCGATACACCGGCCCCTTGCGACTTTGCTGCAAGGCATCCAACGATTTTCCTGCTTCATCCAACTGCTGCTTTTTAACTTCCATCACCAGGTTATGAATGCTGCTTTCATGCCTGGCTCGGATCTGGGATAAATCCTCTGCATCAGTCTTTTCTTTAATCGCCATAAAAGCACCACCCAGCGCTTTTACTTCCGAGCACAGCTCCAACGCCTTTTGCAATAAATAATAGAAGCGATAATTCGGCATCGGGCTGTTCATATCGTTCAGCACGCTCGACAGGCTAAGCCCCTGCGCAGCCGCCTGCACCAACAGAGCCGGGTCGATCGGCGGTTCGAATAAAGGCAATTGCCGGAACACGCCGTCGATATCTTCGCAATGGCGGATCTTGAACAAGCGGTCGTCGATGGTTTCACGCAACGCTGTCAGCTGTGGATTGTCAGGAATGCAGAAATACAGAGTGCTCGCAAAGCCGAAGACATTGGCGAGTCCCACCACACCGTTGCTCACGCCGATAGGCAAAGGCGTCTGATTACTGAACGGGAACGCCAGTTCCAGTTCTACCATCGCATTGCCGAACGCATCCCATTTGTCCAATAAAGAGTTGTATGTTTGCGGAAGGGTCTTGCCGCTCTTCGGGATTTTTTGCCCCCTCGTCCCGCAATGATGAGAAGCCAGGACAAAACATTGAATGGCAAGAGGAATGGTTTCAAGCGTGTTTTGACGGAAGTAGTAATCACCGTAGGCAATCAATATCTCGATGTATTTCATCGCCACCCACTTCATGTAGGCGGACGGGCGAGAACGGGCGACGACATGAGGCTGAAACGGCTTGTCGCGCCATTCGTTAATCTGCTGGTTTGGCTGGTTTGGCTGCAATCCTGAAAACAGTTTTTCCAGGACGCCCGTTGCATCGACTTCCTTAAACGGCGGAAATTGCCAAAAGCGCTTGGCGTCTGTCCCGGCTGCATAAGGATTGAGAACGTAGTGGCACATCTTCAGCGCCTGATCGAACTGTTGGGCCGCCAGCAGGCGATCAACCAACAGCATGGGCGCGTGAAAAGCCGCTTCCCAGTTATAGAGAGAATAAGGACGTTTCAGTTCGTGATAGACAACAGGTTGCGCGTCGCCGCCAAAAGCATCGACCTTATGCGGGATGGTGGCGCTGTCGTCCGGTATCTTGTTGGCATAATAGTCAAACAGTGTGTCCAACCCGCCCGCCGCAACTTTGCCCAATAATTCATGCGCAAATACGTGATAAAACGGGAATGTGGCCCCCATCACATGCGCAGTTACATTAGTCTGCGGCGTTTCAAAGTAAGGCTCTACCGTGAGTTTGCTCGGCTCTTCGTTATCGATGGCCTGTAAAGAGTGAATTTCGTCGGTTCCGTTTGTATAGTGAAAATCTGTCGTAAAGCTAATAGCGTCGATCACGCCAGTGAACGTCGAAAGCTGGCTACCTGAAAAAAGAAATGCCCCAAGAATCTTACTTCCCTCGTAACCGGCAATGGCAAGTTGCGAACTGGGGGTGGAAAAAAACCTCGGAATGAATTGATGTGAATTAATATCTGGAAGGGCATTTGGTTGATTCGGATTGTTATAAATAGCCTCTGCAGATATTTGTTTCTGCGTCCATTTCTCATTACGATATTCACTCCAGCCCATCTTGATTTCCCAATATTCGATTGACTGGCAGTCCGACGGGCTCTTCGTCTTTGCGGTCGTTTCGAAGTTGTTATTACCAATTGCCGGATTGGGCGCAGCTTTTTTCATAAACTGCGGAAAGAAAATAAGTAAGCGGCTATTCCACACGACAGGAGTCAAATAACTACCGTGCTTCGTGATCTGTCCGTTGGCGCCTTCCATGTCATAGGTAGGGATATCCAACTGCATTTTCTCCCAGGGATACCAGTTGCGCTCGTCAGTACGAAAGTAGCGGTAATAATAAAAATAAGGCGCATTGCGTGTACGGGAAAAGATGTGCAGCTTATTTCCCGCATCATCTTGAAACAGTCCCACTACCTTCAGGTTCGCCACCTCATCCACCTTGAACAAGTAGGCCTTCAGCGCATCCTCAACGGTCTGCGTATTGACATCCTTCTGCAACAACTCCGATTCCAGTTCCTTGAAGAACGAGCTTTTATCGTCGCGCAATGTGGTCTTGATCCAATTTTCCGGATAGAGATAGACCTTGCGGTTGGCCTCCCAAACGCGATATTTTTGCATCCAGTCCCAACGGTCCCGGTCAAGCACTTCGCTGCCCACGCCATACGGGATCTCCAGTCCCAGCAAGCAACGCTGCACAAACAACTGCACCGACGAGATCGCCTGCTTGATGCGCGACGTATCCATGCAGGCGCACATCTGCACATCGATCAGGAAAAACTCGAACAAACTGTCGGCATCGACCACTCCCCATTCGCGCAAATCCGGCTGCACCACCAGATAGCGGATCAACGCCTGCTTCTGGTCTTCGCGCAACTGGTCGTTCAAAGGCTTGACGACTAGCTCCCAGTCCTCCTGATCGTAGCGGGCCCGCAACGTGGCGCGGATGTCTTCAGCAATCTGATGGCAGACGGAGAATTTGGATACCGGATTGGCCCACTCGAACAGGCGATCGATGTCAGTGCCGATGGCAGTTGAAATTTGCAACGCCTTTTGCAATTTGATCAGGTTAATTTCATTGTGAAACGCTTCCGGATGATCCAGGTCGAAATGTTCCGGCGCCATCAGCTTCTTGATGTCGCGCTTGTCCCAGAGCGTCACAGCATCAATTTTTTCGCTCAGTTTGGCGGCGTCGTCCGGTTTGCCGGCCCATTTGAACAGTGCCAATAAGGTCATCTCGGTTTTCGGCAGCTGATCGCGCAGGCTAGCGTATGCCTGTAGTCGATACCAGTGCCCCAGCGTGATGGCATTGAAGTCAAAATTCATCGCGTCGGCAGCAAAGTCGGCGCCATTCGTTTGCCAATAACTGACCTCGTCAACGGTCAGGTTAAAGCCCTTGACGATGAGTGCCGCCTTCACCAGTTTGACAAACACTTCCTCCGTGCCGTCAGATGAATAATCGGGCAACAATACCAATGCAGGAATGAACGCGGTAGGCGAGGAAGATGTCCGCCATTGCAAGTTGGTGGCAGGCTGCCCGCTCACTTCCAAGGCATAGGACTTTCCATTTTTTAGCTTCACCGGCGTTGCAGGATCAGTCGACCAGAAATTCGTCGGATCTTCCTGCTGAAGAGTAAACGGAATCACTTGACCATCAATGACGATAGCTGGCGGTTGCGTGTCGCCTACCAGACTCTGTGCAACAAAGGTATAAGCATCGTCAATGGCAGGGATCAGATAGCCTTTCCAGTCGTTACCGCTCGCCGCAGGTTTTTGGTGAATTTTTTCCAATATGTCGATGGCGTGTTGCTTGGATGCGCCGATCAGCAACACCTCGTTCAATAGCGTATCCGTCACATCCGTCGCCGTCCCCACTGAACCGGCCAGATTGCTCACAATCAAGCGGTGCGCCAGACGCTGCCGCAGAAAAGGCAGGAAAAATTGCAGGAAATAGCTGCGTTTGATGGGCCCTGTATTGGCGTCGCTAGCGCCAGGCTTATTAGGATCTGGTGCGACATTGATATCGCCGGTCAACAGTGTGGCGATGGCTTCGCCATTGTTGGGGAATATCCCCAACAGGCTATCGTTGAAGAACTGCAGCGCCTTCTTGCCCACCCTGTCGATGGCCTTGGCCCAGTCTGCATCATTTGAAAGTGCTTTCGCCTGCACTTTTTCAGCATCGGTCAAGATGCCTGTGACCTGGATAGACGCACTCGGTGGGATGGCATCTTTCTGATTGCTGTACTTGAGCTTCTTTTTCAGCGTATCCGTATCGAGCAACGTGATGACTTGATTAACCGGCGCGTTGGTGGTGTAGATCGATGTTCCCTCCAACAGATTGATAATCTGCTCCACTACCGATGGGTCAAACAACAAGCCGGCTTCGGTGCGTATGCGGTCGGCGCTTGCTTGATCCTTCTGGTCCAGAGGTACATCCTGGTGATCGCGATCAATCGCCTGAAGGCCATCATAGAGGGCCTTGCTGATTTGCAGAATCGTCTTCTTGGCCGGCGCCAGCGGGCGCTTGAGGTCGTCTTGATCGTGAATCACATAATCGAGCTGACGGTACGTGAATCCCGCATCCTCCATTTTTCCCCAGTTATGCAGAAATGCCAACGTACCCTCAGCACTCTTGAATGGATCGCCAAATAGCGTGAACACATCCGACAGATCCACGACAGGCACATGCAGGATTTTTGCTAGCAGACTGTGGCGATAAAGTGCCGACACATTCGCCAGGGTCAACACATCGGTCAGCTGGCGCAACTTGACGATCGCCGCTACATCGTCGGCTTTCATCTTCAATGCCGCTATCAGTACCGGCATATGGTCCGCCATTTTGGCGGCTTGCGTCAGGTAATTGCCGTTCGCATCTGATGCAAATATCTTATCGATGCCAAGCAGGTTATGGGTGAGAAACAAGCGCGAGTACAGCGATTTTTCTCCGCTGGTGCTGATGTCCGCCCAGAACGAAAGCATCTTATCCAAGGGCATGCCGGTGAGATCGAGCAGTTGACGGATCGCGACCAGCTGATGCAGAAATCCCATCGAGATATTCTCCGGCACTTTCACCAGTGCGGGACAATTACTGTCGTCATTGTGTTCTGGCGTGTCGCAACATCCGCCTGCGTTGCCATCGCTGACGGTGCTGCAATCAGACTGGAAAATATCGAAGCCAACGGATCCGCCATCTGCAGTCAGGACTGTTACCGCGCCAGACACGCTAACACCCACAGCAGAACCGCCCGAGCCAATCAGCGCCAGATCGGTTTCGGCAATGCTCCAGCCCAGCTTACGCCACAGGCGGATGAAACATTGCATGCGATCATACTCGCCCACGGAGAGAACGCTGCCGTCAAGGTGAGTCAGACGTACTTTATCCAGGTCACAGGTGTCGCGCGCCGGCAGCCAATTGAGCCGTTGTTCGCGTGGCCCTCGCAAGCCCATCGCATCAACAAAAGCGATGCTGTCGCCGTTCGCATTTTCTACAAGCAACTCACTCGTTCCAAATTGTTCGATAAATGGCTTGCCATCCGTGCCGACCAGTTGCCCTGTGATTGTGACGTTGCCGATCATGACCCCATTCTTATCGACCACCGTGCCGTCCTTGTGCAAAGTGCCGATATATGTCGGCGGCGCATCCTCCTTGAATAACTGACCTTCGACAGGCAATTGCGGCCCCTCGCCCGATTCGAGAACAATCAATTTGCCGATTCTCTCGAAATAGCAGAGCACCCAATCATGAAAATCTGTCTCGCACAGGCAGTGTTCGGTGCCCTGCTGATGGCAGGGGTCCGGATGCAGCAGTGCGTCTATTTTAGGAACCAGCGGCTGCGTCCCGTCCAGGAATGCGATTAATTTCGCAAAGCGCACGTTCCGATCATTGCTGTTGGTGTCCACCAGGGTCTGGAGAAAGCGGTAGCTGAACCGTATGTTTTCCAGTATCGCCAACGCCCTGCCTTGAGGAAACGCCGGGTTGATGAATCGCGTCTTCACCAATTCAATCAAATCCACATACGCGATACCGGTGCGTGGCAAGAATTGTTTCTTTACGAAGGTCAAACCGAGCTGCGCTGTCTCATCAACACTCAGCATCTCGGCCTCGGTTTTGCAACCGTAATATTCATGCACTGGCCTGACACCGATCTTTTGACGGTAGTCGTCATCGGTATAAACCTGCTGCTGTGTGAGTTCGAAATACACCTTCGGCCAAAATGCTTCACGCGTGAGGATGATGTATTCCTCTTGCGTAATGCCAAGAAACTCCGCATCGACAGCGCGTTGCTGTACCAAACCATGCAACGCCTTCAGTTGTTGCAATTGCGGTGGTGACAGAGCCGCGCCTTCATCGATTTCTGTCGCGGTACGGAATGTATCCAATACCTCGTATCGACTGCTACCCATGTATTTCAGAAAAATCCGCGCAGCATCAATCGGCTGATGGTAGGGCAGCGTGAACGGATAGACTGCGTCCTTGAGAATGCAATAAGCCTTGTAATTGATGTGCTGCGGCTCCGCCAACAGCTCGCTGGTGGTTTCGTCGGTTACGTTGAAAACTTCCAAGGTCGCTTGCTTGGGGCTGTTCGCATCGGCTTTATATTTATCCAGATGGACGACAAAACTCTCCATCACCTCGTTCACCAGATCGATGTAAGGCAGGACGGTGAATGTGTTTTCGCAAGTGAGTTCCAGGCAGCCCAAGTCCGGACGGCGGCGTAACAGGTTTTCCAGCGGCGTGTTGGAAATATCCTTTGGGTCGGATTTTGCTTTTTTTGGATCAAGATCGTTGTTTCTCAGATACTGCAGTATCTCGACAAAATAGGCCGCCGGACTATACACCGATAAGCAATCATCGCAAGCGCAATAATCCATGCCGCCGAACAGCGTCTCCAGATCCAGCGGAACGGCATGTGCGTCGGCCACACCCTGCAACGCAGCCATCCGCGCTTCCATAGGCTGCGAGCCATCCATCATCGCCAGCCCGGTTCCGCGCGAGACCTCGCGCATGGTCATCAAGGCATGCTCATTGCGGATATGGAGGTTGATCGCCCCCGTATAAACCTGCTGCGCGGTTTCCTCGCCCAACGCATTGCCGTGCGCAGCCATGAACGTGGATTCCGGTATCTCGGCGATGCGAAACGCCGATGTCAGGTTCGCCTTGATCAACACCGGCACAGCGGTTGGTACCGGACTGATTGCCTGTACCCTTTGCAAGGTTTTCATCTGCTCGACAACGCCGGCACGATTTTCATCTGCGATACCGTTAAAAGCATCTGGGTGCTGAAGCGCGGTGTATATCGAAGTTGTGCGTATGTTGAAATCAGGCTGATTATTCAGAAAGCTCACCGTGCCGCTACGCAGATTCGCATCCGCAATCGGGACTTCGGCATCCTGCACCATACGTTGCAGCACAGCGCTGGGTTCGGCGGTGAACAAATTGTTTTGCAGGGTGATGGCGAAGTTCTTTTGTTTTTCGGCTGGCGTAGCGCCAGCTATGTTAGCCGGTACGCTGTTCGGGTCTACCAAAGTGGCCAGCTTATCGACGTTGTAATTCAAGGCCACCGCACGCAGATTCGTCATATCCGGTTGTCTGGCAAGTGCTGCAACCACCGGGATATTGTCACCAGACCATGCTGCTAATGAGTGAACCAAGGTTGCTTTTTGTAGCGACGCTTCAGGCAGTTTATCTTTGAGATTGTTTAGGGCGTCTGACCAGTTACCATTCGCCGATTGTAAAGCCGCACTGACGATTTTTTGGTCATGGGGCGTGCCAAAAACCGCATTCAGTGTGTTGATTCTGGTGTCGATGTTGTGCGTTTTTGATAGCATGGTTTACTACTCCGATTGAGAGCTCATGATCGTCACTCCGGTGTTGGCGCCACGTACGGCACGATCGCAGGCCCATACTCAATATTCCATAGGGACTTTGCGGTCTCGTACTCTTGCTCTTGTCGTTTGTACTCTTGATTTTCCTTGTAAATTTCAAATTGCCTGTAATATTCTGTTCGCACTTCCTTAGAAACCTTGGCTGCATCAAATTGAGACTCACTTAGATCGCGAACAAGTTTGGGATCGCGAGCCACCAAATCCCAGTTGACATTCTGTCGCTGCGTTTTTCCATCAGAAACTTTATATTTAGCATCTAACTGACTCTTCCAAGTTTCGAAGGCAGCATTGGCATCCCTGTGCGCCTCGCGAGTTAAAAGGACCGTTGGGGCTGCATCGATGCTGTATCTGAATACAAGCCGACTTGCGAGTTCATTCATAACACCATGGTGCGCTTCGAGTGGTGTTTCTACACTTCTTCTATTTGGCTGCATCTTGTAAGGGGCGACCGTGTAGCCGGCAATGGGCTCATCTCCTAACTTCGGAGCAATATTCAGTGGTCCATTCGGCGCGCGAACAATGACAACTCTAAGTTGAGGTAATCTCGCTCGCGTTAACGGCTTTTCCGGGGGCATTGGTTCTCCAAGATCTATATATCGTTGAACATTGATCTTTGGTGGCTCAGGTGGAGGTGGTGGCGGAATAACTAATGGCCTATAAGGAGCCGGACGTGGTGGCGCTTGTCGACCAGTAGGGTCGTTAAGTATCGTGGGAGTATTTCTCACATACACATATAGGTTTGTGCCATCGGCAAACCAATTTGGATCTGTACGTATCCATCTTCCTAGCCAAGATACGAAATACCTCGCCCCGTGATAGTTAAATCCCGTCTCATCATCCCGCTCCTTCCCCGTATACCGATACCGCTTCGCCGCCGCTTTGACACCCTGATCCACCGCCTGATATGAAGTACTTCCATAAGGCGTGTACTCTTCGTACGAAATAACGTCGCCGCTGTCGTCCAATTCGAGACTAGCCGAACCGAGGTGGTTGCCGAATTGGTAGCGCATCAGTTGCAGCGGCGAGCCATCCTTGCCCTGTGTTCTGGTTTCGACCAAGGCAACGCGCTGCTTGTGGTCCATGACGTGCAGCGTTTCACGTTCGAGCGCGACGCCGGCGCCGGTGCCATCGAATTCGCGGTAAATCTCAAAATCACCAAGATAAATTCGCTCGCTCTTGCGCGAGCCGTTCTGCCGTTCGGTGACCTTACGCACGCGCTGTCCGCCGCCATCGTAAAGATAGAAAGTGGTCTCCGGCACGATGTTAGGCGGCGGTGTCGCATTGACCGCCTGGCGCGATGTTGCGCTCAATTGATCCCTGAAATCCCATTGCATCAGCGTCAGGTGCGGCATGCTGGTCATGTTGCCGTGGACGTCGTAGGAATAGCTCTCGGCCGTTGCGCCTATGGCCGTGCTGCTGAGGCGATTACTGTGCTTGGCGGCTTCGATCAGGCTTGCTTCGTTATAGGCATAGGTGCGTGTCCAGTTGCCATTGGCCGCTTGATGGATCAGTTGCTCGAAATTGCCGACAGCGTCATACAGATATTGCTCGGTGTAGTTGCGCATCGCCTGGCCGTCGCCGGGTTGCGGCAGGTTGATGCGGAATTCGTCATTCCAGCTGGTTTGCGGTTGCGCCAGCTGGCCGATGTGTTCGCGGCCGGTTGCGTTGATCAGCCGGTAGATGGCGTCGTAGACATAGTCGCATTGCGGTAGCACGACCTGGCCGTTGAAATAGGTCGTCTGTTGGACATCATCGCGGATGCGGGTGATGTTGCCAGCGGGGTCGTAGGTATAGAACAAATCTTGAAATATCGAGGTCACCTGTGGCGCGGAGGAGCTAAGCAGGCGTTGCATGAAGTTCTGTGGCGCAGCGCCGGTACGGCTGGTTTTTAAATGGATCAGGCGGAAGCTTTGCTCGTCATAGAAATATTCCGTCTGCGCGCCATTGCCATAGTCGATGCGGCTGCGTTGACCTTTGGCGTCGTAGTCAATGTTCGTGACGGCATGCAAATTGGCTGACGTGGGATCGAGCAAGGTAGATGGCTCAGCGATTAGCCCCAGCCAGGCATCGACTCGCTCCAGCAAATTAGCCTCGTTGTAACCAGGGCGCATGATGTTGATCTTGGTGCTGGCTTGATTGCTGTGCGGCGCGATGAGTTGGATAGGTCGATTGAGCGCGTCATAGCTGGTGCTGCTGGCGAAAATGTCTGTTTCCAAAACGGGGGACGGGTTCTGCGACCAGTCTGGCGTGGCCTTGTAATCCTGCACCAGCTGCCGCGAACTGCGCAGCAGATTGCCTTTGAAATCATGCGCCTCGCTGGTCACAATGCCTGCTGTGTCATAGTGTTTGTACGGCTTGGCGCGCAGATTGGCTTGCAAAATCTGCGCGGCAGTGAGGCCGTTGCCGCTAAATTCACCGTAGACGGTTTCTTCAAAGCAGATTTCACGCGTTGGGTTTTGCAGATCGGCACCGATGACATACGAACGCAAGGGGCGGCGCAACTCGTCGTATTCGCTGCGCAAGCTGTGACCTCGATCATCCCAACTGCGGATGGCTTTGCCGGTCACATCATTGAGCATCCAGCGTTGGCCGGCCTCCATGCTGGATTGATGGACATGGTTGCCAAGCATGTCGTAGCCGTAGCGCATGACGATGCGATTGCTGGCGTCTTTGACTTCGCGTTGATTGCCTTCAATATCCAATGTCACGCGCGTGGCATATTTTTGCGCCACGCCGTTGCCATCCTTGCCGTTGTCGGCAACCGTCAACATCGGCCGGCCCAGCGTATCGAAGTATGCCACGATGGGCGTGGCGGCATGGGCGGCTGCCTTGTCTGCCGCAGCCTTTTCGTCCGCTCCCCTCTGCCCGTTGCGGCGCTGGTCGTACCACGTGGGCAGGTAGTCGGCAACCGGAAGCAATTGAAAGAACTCTCCGACATCAGGATCGGTCTTGGGGTCAAGCAGCGTTACCGTATCGTTCACGTCCCAGCTTTCCTGCCGCCAGGGATCGAACACGACTTTCTCGTAGGTGTGATTGGGATGCAGTGTCGCCACCACCCGTTCCGCAGGATCGTAGAACAGGATAGGCGTCACGCCGGTATCGGTCATCTCAGGCTCCGCCTCGTACAACTGCGTGCTGCTGAAGAACGGTTCGTACTGCTTGACCGGCTTTCCCTTGTTGTTATAAACGGTGCGCCCCTTGCCGACCCAGCGAGGATTCACGGCGCCTGACACGGGCACGCCATTGTTCAACGTCAATGCGCCCGGACTGACATCGCCGCTCGCCAGCATCACATTTCCCGCACGGATCGCCGCATCGCCTGGCTCGGCCTGTATCTTCGATTGGAGTTCTCGCCCGAAACCATCGAAATAGGCAAAGCTGACCTGGATTTGCAAGCCCTGCGGCGGCACCGGATCGCTGACATGGGTTTCGCGCACCAATGTGGCGGCGAAGGGAGGCTCGCCGCAGCGGCGGTAGCGATCGAGGTCGTAGACGAAACGGCTGGTGGCGTTCTTGAGCAGTGCTGCTTTGAAATCGGCAGGACGTGCGGCAAAGCTTTGCAGTTGCAGCAGACTTGGATTGGCATCGAAATCGCCGAAATCGTCCAGGCTATCGCCGAGCGCCTCGTTGCTCTTGCCACGCACCGCCGTCGCAACCGCCAGGCCGAACGCGTCGAAAGCGACGAAGGAGCGATTGCCATTGGGGTCGGTCAGTTGCTTCGCTTGCAAGACACGATAATCATGTAGCGCTTCGACGGAATTGCCCAATGGGTCGCGGGTTTTGGCCGGGAAGAGATCGTTTGCATAGTCCACGAAGCTGCTATCCGCAAATGGATTACGGATGCGCCGCGGCAGGAAAAAGTGGCCGGCAGCTTCCACCAGTTCGTCTGCGGCAGTGGCAGTCTCGGACGGATGAAAGAACACGCGCCCGGAGGGATGCCACCAGCGGCCATCGCCATCGAGATCGACGTAGCCGCCACGATCGGATGCAAGGCTGGCGTCCACCGGAAGAACAGTTCCTGGATTGGACAGCAGATTTTCCGTTGCCAGTCCGGCATGCGGCCGCTGATAAATGCTGCTCAACAATCCCGCCGTAAAGGCCAGCTTGTAGCTCTCTCCCGGCAAGGCGAGCGCCTGCAACGTCTGCAACGGCAGTAGTTGACTGAGATTATTGCTACGGTAGCGGGTTCGCTGAACCTCGATTGGACGCCGGTAGACGCCACCACCCATAGCCTGAGTCGCGTTGATGTCTTCGTACGGAAGATCGTGCGCACCGTCTTCTGCCTGAGCGGCGATGGCAATCAACTCATCGAACCGGAACAGATTGGTGATATCGGGCTGTTGTCCGCCGGGACGCAGTTTGAGCAGTTCGTAAGTCTGTGCCTCGGCCGGCAGCGGTGTGCGATAAGCGTCGGCGGCAAGAACTGCGTTGGTAAAGCTGTCTTCGCCGAGCGTCGCGAAAAGTTGTTTTTGCTTTTTACGGTCGGCATCAGTCAGCACCGGATCGGCATCGTCGAAGCGACGCCCATAGGCAATCGTCACGGATTGACGCACGTTGCCGTAATCATCCGCGTCCAGGATCACGGTATGCGTGACGCGGGGATCGGCCAGCCATTTCGTCGCTGGATTCTGGGTGGCGGTTACGGCATCGACAATCTGCCCATTCAGGACGGGAAACAATTTACGCTCGTAATGGAAATCGACGGCCTCGCGCGCGTGGGTAAAGAAAACAGCATGGAGGTTGGCGCCGCGCGGTTGCACAGCCTGGATGGTGTAGTTGTGCTCTGCTACGGAGTATGGCCGACCGGCAGCATCCGTGCCGTCGAGCGCGTAGATTTCCTGTCGCAGCATCGCTCCCTTGAGCGAGCGGATAGCTTCAGCGGCTTCTTCGCTGGCGAGGTCCGCTGGCAGCACGGTGTCGTCGAGCAGCATCGCCTTGCGCTGGATTGGACTCAGCACTTCCCCCGGTCGTCCAGGATCGCCCTCGCGATAATATTCATCTTCGAAATGACGCGAGATGCGCTTACCGGCCAGGTAAGCGCCGGTATGGAACCAGGTTTTCGTGAGCGTGGGCGGTACATGGAAGGCGGCATTGAGGTTGCTGGCTGGCGTGCCCGCAACCGCTTGAGAAAGCACGCCGAATTCCTCGGTATCCCATTGGTCGACGCGCCCGAAGCCACGAAACTCGCGCTCGATGCCGTCGAAACAGCCATGATGATAGGTGGAGCGCGTGACGAAACGGTTGCCGCTGATCAGGTCGCGCGTTTCAACCCGGGTGACGACATGGACCGGGAATGGCAGACGCGTTATCCAGGGTGTACCGGCGGCTTTGTCGGCCAGGTAGAAATGCGTGGATGATGCGTATTCAATGCTGGTTTCCGCACCCAGGTTGTTGCGCACCGTCGTCAGCAGATGCGGCTTGACCCCGTTCATGAGATCCAGATAGCGCAGGCAGCGGCGGGTGTCGCCGGGCAAGGGAGACGACCAAAGCAAGCAAGCCGTGCCGCGCCCAAGAAAATCGACGACGGAAACCGATGATAACTGATCGGTACGTGGCACCCGGTTCAACTGCCTGGCTGCGGACAGGCTATTGCCATGCTGGTTGAGATAAATGCGAACACCGTCGCGTCCCAGATAAATGATATCGGTGGGTCCGGAACCGTCGGTATCGGTCAAGTGAATACGGCGCTGGTCGAAGGAGGCAACGTCGTCGAACCATGGCACGTTGTCCATGCTGACCTTGGCGCCGAAGCGTCCATAGCCGATGTTCGGCCAATAGCAGACCTCGCTCACCCGTATCCGCACCAGATCGGACAGGCCATCGCCAGACATGTCGGCCAGGAAGATGGACTGCGTACCGTCGGAGAATACCAGGCGCGGCCCTTTTTCTTCGTCGCTTGCGAGCGGCACATGGGCGGCGGCGCAGAATCCGTCCACCGCTTTTGATTCATACCAGGTGGCAAAGACCTGATCGTTTGTTACGAGAATGTCGGCATGTCCATCGCCGGTCAGATCGACAAAGCGCAAATTGGGGTCTTGCCAGTCGAGGTTTGGCAGATTGAGGAAAGTGCGGAAGCGGTCCCAGCTCGCATCGTCGGTGCGGGAAAAGAACCCTGGCGTCGGTGATCCGAACTCCACCAGAGCGAGATTACCATCGCCCGCCAGATTCAACAGTTGCTGCCGTCCGTGGCTGAGTGCCGCCAACGACGGGCGGGGCGAAACATATTCGATCGGGCCGAACTGCCCTTCGCCAAGGTTCGGCTTGTAAAACCAGGCGTCGGCTTGTTCACTGAGCACACCGGAAATGCCCTCCCCGTTCAGATCAACCCAGCGATAGCTGTTGCCATCGATACCGGCGGGAAGACTCTGCAGATTCAATTCATTGACTTCTTGCAAAGGAAGCTGGTCGTAGCTCAAATCATCGAGCGGGCTGGCTGAGTAGGTGAACTCAAGCGGCGGTAGTGAGCGCTTAAGATAGCGCGGAACGGTCTGGGCAATCCGTTTGAAACCGGATTGTAAAGCTTGCGTGATGAAGGAGCCGTTGGCCTTCTCGCTATAGGCAAACTCGGTAGAGCGCACCAGATAGTCATCGACACTCAGTTCATCTGGAAAATGATGGAACATCAGCACTCGTCGACACAGACGGTAGCTGCGCACCTCAAAGCAGGGTCGGTAAGTAGAAAACGGATCGAGGCGCGCAGGCCAGGCGCCGCCGATGGGCGGCTTTAACATAGCGGTCGCGAACGTCCGGCCATCGGCATCTGCCGGCGTTTCCTGATAATGGCCCTCGCCATAGTCGAACACGACTTCAAACATCCAGCCTGCGCTGCCGAAGTCTGGCGTGGGCATGTGGGGCTGACGGAAGCTGGGCCGGCTCGGATCGATCAATAGCGGCTGCCTGTTTCCGTAGCGGATATATTTCAGGTAGCGATTCGCGGAACGCACGCGATTGCGTTCATTGATCTGCGAGAGATCGACATCGTCATCATTCTCTGCAACATATGCATAGGTGATCGCATTGCCCTTGTCGTCGTAGCTTTCACAGATCAGCCAGCTGAAGATGTGGCTTGGGTTGGCGGGATCAGCGATGCGCGATTCGGGTGTGCTGCCATAGACGGTGAGAACATTGTCTTTCGAGATTGAGCGCCAGTGGGTATCGCCGTCGCTGAGCCGCGTCCAGCGTTCGATCCGTGCGAACAGTCCCTCGATGCGAGGGCGGTAGCGCTTGACCACATAGCCGTTGCGCAGCTCTTCGTCATACGTCGGTTTTCCATCCTGATCGTGAGCCCAGCTGCCATCGGGGTTCTTTTTGAGCACCGCGACCAGGTCCTCAGTGCCAGAAAGAATGAAAACATCCGACTCCTCGGCATCTTGGTACTGCGGCAACCCCTTGTCCGTCTTACGTGTAATAGCAGGCAAAGACAGGTTCCAGCCGATACCAAACGGACCATTGCCGCTGCCGGAATCATAGGATAGGGAAAGCTGAGGAGAAAATCCCGATCTTCCTGGCGAAGTCGCGATTGGCACCGACATGACGCCGGTGCCGGTAACAGGATTGGTGGCAAACTTCTCACCCATACCACGGATAGCGCCCCCGCCTTTCGGAAGCGTAATCGCAGGCGCCGTAGCGCCGAATGCGCCATCCGGCGATTTATTTGATTTATTGCTCGTGCCGGGTAAATCGGGCATGCCGCCTCCCCTTCCGAATTAGTTTCACAATCTTGTTGATTATGAAATATTCGCGAATATGCACCTATACATTTGAATGCGCTCGTTATGAACCGGGAAGACGACCATCCCGCAAAGCAATGTCAGCAAGAATATAACTCTATTTATAGCTTTGCGGCAATTAAATGATCATTGAAACGTAACGACTGTACGTTAGATAAAACAACGAACTATTCTCGCGTGGTAGCTGAGGCAGCCCACAAACTCATGCGCAAAATGAACAAGAGGAAGGCAAATCAATTTGATGTTGATTTGATAGTTGAAATGAAAAACCCCTTGATTTATCAATAAAATCAAGGGGTTATCAGTGTTTTTGGCGGAGAGGGTGGGATTCGAACCCACGGTACGATTTAACGTACGCTTGATTTCGAGTCAAGTACATTCGACCACTCTGCCACCTCTCCGGTTTCGGTCGACTTGCTGTGTTTAATGCAGCAAAGCGCAAGATTATAGCAGACTCTTTTTGACTATGGAATGTCTTTTTATTTGCGCCATTCCACAGTAAACATCCGCCCTTCCCTCACACCAAATAATTCCGAAGAATCAATTACTTACACGCTCAGCTTGGTGATGCCGCCCATGTACGGGTGCAGCACCGCAGGGATTTCCACGCTGCCATCTGCCTGCTGGAAATTCTCCAACAACGCAACCAGCGTGCGTCCGACTGCCAAACCGGAACCGTTCAGTGTATGCACCAGCTCGGTCTTGCCTTGCGCATTGCGGAAACGCGCTTGCAGGCGGCGTGCCTGGAATGCTTCGAAGTTGGAGACCGAGGAAATTTCGCGGTAGGTGTTTTGCGCCGGCAGCCATACTTCCAGATCGTAGGTCTTGGCCGCACCAAACCCGATGTCCCCGGTGCACAACGACACCACACGATACGGCAAGCCGAGTTTCTTCAAGATGTTTTCGGCGTGACCGACCATTTCTTCCAGTACTTCATAGGATTTTTCCGGATGCACGATTTGCACCATTTCGACCTTGTCGAACTGGTGCTGGCGAATCATGCCGCGCGTGTCGCGGCCGTAGCTGCCGGCTTCGGAACGGAAGCACGGCGAATGCGCGGCCATCTTGATCGGCAGCGTTTCGCCTGCAACGATTTCGTCGCGCACGATGTTGGTCAACGGTACTTCGGCCGTCGGGATCAGGTACAGCGCAGCGTGGTCGGCGCCCTGCTCACCTTCCTGGCCGCCCTTTTTGACCGCAAACAAATCTTCTTCGAACTTCGGCAACTGGCCGGTGCCGCGCAGCGAATCGGCGTTCACAATGTAGGGCGTATAGCATTCGGTGTAGCCGTGTTCGGCGCCGTGGGTGTCCAGCATGAACTGGCCCAAAGCGCGGTGCAGACGGGCGATGCCGCCCTTGAGGACGACAAAACGCGAGCCGGTGATCTTGGCGGCGACGTCAAAATCCAGGCCCAACGCCGCGCCGACATCAACGTGGTCACGTACTTCAAAATCGAAACTGCGTGGCGTGCCAACTTTACGTACTTCGACATTGCTACTCTCGTCGGAGCCGACCGGCACCGTTTCGTGCGGGATATTCGGCACCGACAGCAAGAACGCGCTGACCTGCTCCTGGATCTGGTCCAGCTTGGTTGCCGATGCTTTCAGTTCATCGCCGATACCTGCGACTTCAGCCATCACGGCCGAAGGGTCTTCGCCCTTGCCTTTCAGCATGCCGATTTGCTTGGATAGCGCGTTGCGCTGGCCTTGCAATTCTTCAGTACGAGTCTGGATTTGCTTGCGCTCAGCCTCCAATGCATTGAAGCCGTTGACGTCTAACTGGAATTTGCGCGCGGCCAGACGGGCGGCGACGGTGGCAATGTCTTTGCGAAGAAGTTGGATGTCGATCATGGACTTGGTATAGATAGGGGAAGGAATAAGCTGCCATTGTACCAAGCCCCGCCAGTCCCCGGCCAGCCAATCTCAGCAACAGGAATTGCCATAAAAGAAACAAATAGAAGCCAACACAGCATACGTCAGCAAATTTACTTACCCAGATCGACCTTGCTGAAGTCATGCAACGCGAAAGCCGACATCTTGAAACCGATCACATTCTTGCGTATCGGCGTATGCGTCAGCGAGTGCGCAAGCGGTATCCATGGCGCTTCGTCATGCGCTATCACCTGCGCCTGCTCGTACAGCTTGGCACGCTCGGCCTGGTTCGTGCTGAGCTTGGCTTTCTGGATCAGTGTCTCGAAACCTTTATTGCACCAGCGCGCAGTATTGCCGCCGCTGCGTACGGATTCGCAGCCCAGCAAAGTTGCAAAGAAATTATCAGGATCGCCGTTGTCGCCTGACCAGCCGAACATCATCGCCTGCTGCGTCCCTTGCTTGCTGCGCTTCAGATATTCGGTCCATTCGTAGGTGGCGAGAGTGGCCTTGACGCCGATCTTTGCCCAGTCGGCCTGGATCAGTTCGGCCATGCGCTTACCGTCCGGATTGTAGGGACGGGTCACCGGCAGGTACCAGAGTTCGACTGCTACACCGTTGGGATAACCGGCCTTCGCCAGCAGAGCCTTGGCCTTGACCGGATCGTAGCTATAATCCTGGATCTTGTTGTCGTAGGACCAGAGCGTAGGCGGAATCGGATTCTTGGCGATCTGGCCGGCGCCTTGATACACCGTTTTGAGAATCGCCTGCTTGTCGGTGGCCAGGTTCAGGGCCTGGCGCATCAGCTTGTTGTCGAATGGCTTTTTCTCTACATTGAAGGAGATATAGCCGACGTTCAAGCCTTCCTTCGTCAACAGGGTGATCGCCGGATCGGCTTTCATCAATTCGATATCAGCCGGCTTGGGAAACGCCATCACCTGGCATTCGTTGGCCTTGAGCTTGGCGTAACGCACCGAGGCGTCCGGCGTAATCGCAAAAATCAGGTTATCCAGTTTCGGCCGGCCATCCCAATAGGCATCGAAAGCCTTGTAACGGATCACCGCGTCTTTTTGATAGGACACGAACTGGAATGGGCCGGTGCCGACAGGCTCGCGGTCGATCGCGTCAGGGGTGCCTGCCGCTTTCATCTTGTCTGCATATTCGGCGGAAAGAATCGAGGCGAAGTCCATGCCCAGGTTGGCGATGAACGGTGCTTCCGGATGTTTCAGCTTGAAGACCACGGTGTAGGCATCGACTTTGCTGATCTTGTCGACGATCTTGTCCATGCCCATGTCGAGGAAATAGCTGAAGCTGGCGCCGGTAGCCAACTGATGGAACGGATGGCTGGCGTCTGCCATGCGATTGAATGAAAACAGCACATCGTCGGCATTGAAATCGCGGCTTGGCTTGAACCTTGCGCTGCTGTGGAACTTGACGCCTTTGCGCAGCTTGAAGGTATAGATCAGGCCGTCATCCGACACCGTCCACGATTCTGCCAAAGCCGGGATAATCTTGGTAGTACCCAATTCAAAGGCGACCAGGCGGTTGTACAAAGGCACCGAGGAAGCATCGAAGGTAGTGCCGGTGGTAAACAGCTGCGGGTTGAAGCCCTCCGGACTGCCCTCCGAGCAAAACACCAAGGTCTTGGCCGCAAACGCCATATTGGCGGTGAAGCACAGCAGCGCGGCCATGCCGATCGCGGCGGCGAGTTTCAATTTCGTGCCCTGCTGCGTCCCCTTTACCATGCCATTTCCTGTCACTGGATTTCTTCCACCCTGTGGCATGCCACCCGGCTGCCGTCAAACTCGCGCAAGGCCGGTACTTCCTGGCGGCAGCGCTCGATTGCATATGGGCAGCGATTATTAAAACTGCAGCCCGGCGGCGGCGCCAGTGGCGACGGCAACTCTCCCGGCAACATCATCTTTTGCTGGCGCTGGGCCGGATCGATGCGCGGGGTACTGGCCAGCAGCGCCTTGGTATAAGGATGCAGCGGCCGGCTGAACACCTGCTGCTTGCTGCCGTGCTCCACGGTTTTACCGAGATACATCACCAGCACGTCGTCGGCAATATGCTCGACTACCGACAGGTTATGCGAGATAAACAGATAGGCGACACCGCTGGCCTGCTGCAAATCCATCAGCAGATTCAACACCTGGGCCTGGATCGATACGTCGAGGGCGGAAACCGGCTCATCGGCGACGATCACCTTGGGATCCAGCATCAAGGCGCGCGCTATCGCTACGCGTTGGCGCTGGCCGCCGGAGAACATGTGCGGGTAACGGCTGTAATGTTCCGGCCGCAAGCCGACCTTGGCCATCATCGCTTGCGCCTTGTCGGCGCGTTCCTTGCTGCTGAGCCGGGTATTGACGATCAGCGGCTCTTCCAGCATCTGTCCGACTTTCTTGCGCGGATTCAAGCTGGCGTAGGGATTTTGAAACACCATTTGCACCAGCGGCCGCACCCGTTTCAAGGTGGCGTGATCGGCATCGGCAATATTAGCGCCGTCCATCCACAACTCGCCACCGGTAGGCGGTTCGATCATCGTGATCTGGCGCGCCAGGGTGGATTTGCCGCAACCGGACTCGCCCACCACCGCCAGCGTTTTACCGGGCTCCAAGACGAACGAGATACCGTCCAGTGCGCGTGCTGTGGCCTTTGGCTTGAACAGACCTTGCGATACGCTGTAATGCTTGATCAGGTTTTTTGCTTCAAGCAAAACCACCGGGCTGGCAAGCGCTTCTATATTCGAATTCATCATCATGCAACCCCACTGCTTAATATCAGATCTGGTGTTTTGCGGGATATTTCCGACCAGCCGTTAGTCGGCTGGCCGGCATGATCAAGCGGAAAATGGCAGCGCACCTGCTCTTTTGCTTCTCCCAGCAATTCCGGCCGCACTTGCCGGCAACGGTCTTGCGCATACGCGCAGCGCGGGCTGAGCAAACAGCCAGTGGGGCGATCGTACTGGCCGGGCACCACGCCAGGAATGGTTTGCAAACGTGCGCGGCCGATATTGTGCTCCGGCAGCGCCGCCAGCAAAGCCTGGGTGTACGGATGTTTGGGCGCGTTGAAAATATCCGGTACGCGGCCGGTCTCCACCACCTGCCCTGCGTACATCACCACTACCCGCTGTGCGGTTTGGGCGACAACGCTAAGATCGTGCGTAATCAACATCAAGGCCATGCCGCGGTCGCGCTGCAACTGCAGCAGCAACTCCAGCATTTGTGCCTGCACCGTGACATCCAGCGCCGTGGTCGGCTCGTCCGCAATCAGCAAACGCGGATTGCAGGCGATCGCGATGGCGACCATCACGCGTTGGCTCATGCCGCCGGAAAGCTGATGCGGATAAGCATCCAGGCGTCGTTCCGGATCGGGAATATCGACCTGCTTGAGCAGCGCCAGTGCTTTGGCCCGCAATTCTTTATTGGAGCCGCCCTGATGCACGCGCAGGGTTTCGATCAATTGATAAGCAACCGTAAAAGACGGATTGAGGCTGGTCATCGGATCCTGGAAGATCATGGCGATGTCTTTGCCGAGCATGCTGCGCCGTTCTTTTTCAGGCATTGTCAGCAAGTCGCGGCCGTCAAAAGCCATGCGTTCGCCTTTGACGCGGCCCGGGTAATCGATCAACCCCATCAACGCCAGTGAAGTGACGCTTTTTCCGGAACCGGATTCACCAACGATACCAACCACTTCGCCAGCCTCGATACTCAGATCCAGGCCATCGACTGCGGTAAAGGGCGCTGCTGTCGAGCCGAACTCGACCCGCAGCTGCTTAATTTCTAGGAGTGCCATGTCGAATCTCGCCTTATCGTTTCAGTTTCGGGTCGAGCGCATCGCGCAAGCCGTCGCCCATCAGGTTGAACGCCAGTACCGAGATCAAAATCGCCAGGCCGGGGAACGCGACCACCCACCAGGCACTCTGGATGAATTCCATGGCGCTGGCCAGCATCGAGCCCCACTCGGGTGTCGGCGGCTGCGCGCCCATGCCGAGAAAGCCCAGTGCCGCCGCATCCAGGATGGCGGAAGAAAAACCGAGCGTGGCTTGTACGATCAACGGCGCCAGGCAGTTTGGCAGCACGCAATTGAACATGATGCGCAAGGTACCCGCGCCGGCGATGCGTGAGGCGCTGACGTAATCGCGCGACATCTCGCCGATGACCGCGGCCCGCGTCTGGCGCGCATAGTGCGGTAGCATCACGACGGCAATTGCGTACATCGCATTCATCAGGCCTGGCCCCAGGATGGCGACCACGGCGATGGCCAGCAGCAAGCTCGGCAACGCCAGCATGATGTCCATCAAACGCATGATGGCGACTTCAACCATGCCGCGGAAGTAACCGGCCAACAGGCCAAGCAACACACCGGTAGTGAGCGACAGCGAGATGGAAACCAGGCCGATCAGCAACGACAGACGAACCCCGTGGATCAGGCGCGACAGCATATCGCGCCCGACCGGATCCGTGCCGAGCAGGAACTGGCTGCTGCCGCCTGCTTGCCATACCGGCGGCACCAGGGTGAAATCGCGGAACTGTTCGATCGGCGAATGTGGCGCAATCACATCGGCAAACAAGGCTGCCAACACCATCGCGATGATGACGGCCAAGCCGATTACGGCGCCGCGGTTCTGGCTGAAATAGCCCCAGAATTCGCGCAGTGGATGTGGCGGTGCGTTGACGGTGGTCTTCGGTGAAGCGTTAGTTTGCGGCGCACTAACGGGCGGTACATTGACGTTGTTCATGAGCGATGGCGAATACGTGGATTAATCACGCCGTACAGCAAGTCGACGGCCAGATTGACGAGGATGATGATGGTCGCCGACATCAGGATGCCGCCCTGCACCACCGGATAATCGCGTCGTTGAATCGCCGCTACCAGCCATTTGCCTATGCCCGGCCAGGAAAAGATGGTTTCAGTCAGGATCGCGCCGGCCAGCAAGGTGCCGACTTGCAGGCCGACCACTGTGACTACCGGAATCAAGGCATTGCGCAGAGCGTGCACACCCACTACCCGCCACGGCGAGAGTCCTTTGGCGCGCGCGGTGCGCACATAATCTTCCCGCAAGACTTCCAGCATGGCGGAGCGCGTCATGCGCGCAATCACCGCCAGCGGAATGGTGCCGAGCGCGATGGTAGGAAGAATCAGATGTGACAGCGCAGATTTAAAAGCGCCGCTATCGTCCGACAACAAGCTGTCGATCAGCATGAAGCCGGTAACCGGCGGCACATCAAACAGGATATCGATACGGCCCGAGACCGGGGTCCAGCCCAAGGTCACGGAAAACAGCAGGATCAGCAGCAGCGCCCACCAGAAGACCGGCATGGAATAACCGGTCAGCGATGCGCCCATCACCGAATAATCGAGTACGGTATTGCGCTTCAAGGCGGCCAGTATGCCGGCCGGCAAACCGATGGTCAGGGCAAACAGTATCGCGCAAAAAGACAACTCCAGCGTCGCCGGAAACAACGTTTTGAATTCACCCAGCACGGAGGTATGCGTCATGATCGACATGCCCAGGTCGCCCTTGAACAGGTTGCCGAGATAGTTAAAGTACTGCATGTAAATCGGCTGGTCGAGACCAAGCTCGTGCGCCATTTGCGCGTAACGGGCCGGGTCCATGCCGCGCTCGCCGGTCATGGCTTCGACGGCGTTGCCGGGGATAAGGTGTATCAGTAAAAACACCAGCAGCGTGATGCCGAGAAAGGTCGGAATGACCAAACCGACACGGCGCAGGAGAAATCCAAACATTGGCGTTACCTGTTCGATGAAAGAGGACAGCAACAACACTGTCATTTGTAGGGTGGGCACCTGTGCCCACGCGTGACCGTGATAACCGGAGACCAGGCCGCACCGTATGGGCGTGGAGTGAGTTCACGCGTGGGCACAACGTGCCCACCCTACGCGATGGAACAATAATCAGGCCGTGATTAGCTATACGTTACTTGGCCAGATCAACCTTCTCAAAGTGATGATGGGCAAACACGGCCATCTTGAAGCCGATCACTTCCTTGCGCACCGGTGTGAAACGGACCGAATGCGCCAGGTCTATCCATGGTGCTTCTTCATGCAAGATCACTTGCGCCTGTTCATACAGCTTGGCACGCTCGTCCTGCTTCGGTGTCAGCTTGGCCTTTTGGATCAGCGCTTCATAATCCTTGTTGCACCAGCGCGCAGTGTTGCCGCCGCCCTTTACACCTTCACAACCCAGCAACGGCGCGAAGAAATTATCCGGATCGCCATTGTCGCCAGACCAGCCGAACATCATCGAGTGCTGATCGCCCTGCTTGCTGCGCTTCAGGTATTCAGTCCATTCGTAAGTGGTGAGCTTGGTCTTGACGCCGATTTTTGCCCAGTCAGCCTGGATCAGCTCGGCCATGCGCTTGCCATCCGGATTGTATGGGCGGGTGACCGGCAGGTACCACATTTCGACTTCAACGCCGTTCGGATAGCCGGCTTTAGCCAGCAATTCCTTGGCCTTGACCGGATCGTAGGTGTAATCCTTGATCTTGTCGTTGTAGCCCCAGAGAGTTGGCGGGATCGGGTTCTTGGCCAGGATGCCGGCGCCTTGATAAACGGTCTTGAGGATGGTTTGCTTGTCCACCGCCATGTTCAGCGCCTGGCGCACAAGCTTGTTATCGAACGGCTTTTTCTCGACATTGAACGAGATGTAGCCGATGTTCAAGCCTTCCTTGGTCATCATCTTGATGGATGGATCCGCTTTCATCAATTCGATGTCAGCCGGTTTCGGGAACGCCATTACCTGGCACTCGTTCGCCTTGAGCTTGGCGTAACGCACCGACGCATCAGGGGTGATGGCGTAGATCAGGTTATCCAGCTTTGGCCGGCCGCCCCAAAAAGCGTCAAACGCCTTGTAGCGGATCACGGCGTCCTTTTGGTAAGACACGAACTGGAACGGGCCGGTGCCGATCGGTTCACGGTCGATCACTTCAGGCGTGCCCGCCTTCTTCATGTTATCGGCATATTCGGCCGACAGGATCGAGGCGAAATCCATGCCCAGGTTAGCGATGAACGGCGCTTCCGGATGCTTCAGCTTGAAAACGACGGTGGTGTCATCGACTTTTTCAACCTTGTCGATGATCTTGTCCATGCCCATGTCGAGGTAATAGCCGAAGCTCTGGCCGGCGGCAAGCTTGTGATATGGATGATTGGCGTCGCCCATGCGGTTGAACGAGAACAGCACGTCGTCGGCGTTGAAATCGCGGGTCGGCTTGAACTTGGCGCTGCTATGGAACTTGACGCCTTTACGCAGCTTGAAAGTGTAAGTCAGGCCGTCTTCGGACACAGTCCACGATTCGGCAAGACCTGGAATCGGCTTGGTGGTGCCTAGTTCGAATTCGACCAGGCGGTTGTACATCGGCACCGACGATGCATCGAAAGTAGTGCCGGTAGTGTACAGCTGCGGATTAAAGCCTTCCGGGCTGCCTTCCGAGCAAAACACCAATGTCTTGGCCGCTGCCGCATAACCGGCGGTGGCGCACAGGACGGCGAGCAAGGCAGCCTTGGCAATCAATTTTCTTTTCATCACAGGTCTCTTTCTTAAGGTTATGGTGAAGGTGGTGTATTTAACAACAATTCACATCGAGAACACAAGTTGGAATGTACAACGCATTTCACTACGGTTTCAAACCTTCTTCAAGCCGCCATCAAGGTTTCGATTTCGGCACAGGTTTTAGGAATCGCCGGGCCCAATACGCGCGCTCCTGAACTGGTCACCAGCACGTCGTCTTCAATCCGGATGCCGCCAAAATCCATATATTCGACAAACTTCTCATAATTGATCAGGTTGCTGTGGCGTGCTTCCGCTTGCCAGCGCTGAATCAGGGCCGGAATAAAATACATGCCCGGCTCGACCGTCACCACCATGCCTGCGCGCAAAGGCTTTGCCAGGCGCAGATTGCGCAGGCCAAACAGTTCGCTGCGGCTGACGCTGGCGTCGTAACCGACGCGGGTTTCGCCCAGGCCTTCCATGTCATGCACGTCCAACCCCATCTGGTGGCCGAGGCCGTGCGGGAAACAGATAGCGTAGGCGCCAGATTCAACCACTTGCTCAGGGCTGCCGTTAAAAAATCCCAGTTTGATCATGGCCGCAACCATATGACCGGCAGCCAGCTTGTGCACTTCGAGATAAGAAATCCCCGGCCGCATGGTGTCGATAGCCAGCAGCTGCGCAGCCAGCACGATTTCATACAAGCTGCGCTGGCTTTCGCTGAAACGGCCGCCAACCGGAAACGTGCGGGTGATATCGCTGGCATAACCCAAGGCGCTGGAAGCACCGGAATCGTTCACCACCAGATCGCCCGCTTGCAAAAGATTCTTGTGATCGCGGTTGTGCAAGATCTCGCCGCAGCGGGAAAAAATCATCGGATAGGCGTTTTGCAAATCATGGCTGCGCATGATGCCCTCCATTGCCGCCACCACCTGATATTCATAGGTGCCGGCCTTGGCCTGCTGCATGGCGGCGATATGCATGTCGCGCGTGACGCTCAGCGCGTTTTCTATTTCTGCGATTTCTTCGTCGCCCTTGATTTCGCGCAGCGCGATCACGGCAGCCATCAGGCTTTCGGAGGCGCCGGCCTTGCATTGCTCCGGGGTGCAGCCCAGCAGGCTCGCCAGTTCCAATATGGTTTCGCCACGATACGGCGGCAGGTAATGAATCGTGCGGCCTTGGCTGCGCGCCTGTGCCAGCACGTCAGCCAATTGTTTATACGGCTGCGCCGCCGCGATGCCTACCGACTCGGCACGCTCCGCGAAGGGGGTTTGCGGCCCGACCCAGATCACATCGTCGAGGCCTGGATCGTCGCCGAACAGGATCTCGCTATCGGCGTCGATATCGATCAGCGCCGCCAGATCCGGCTGGTTCAAGCCGAAGAAATAGGAAAACGAGGAGTCCTGGCGAAACCAGTAATGGTTATGCAGGTAGTTCATGGAGACGTCGGTATTACCCGGCAACAGCAGCAAGCCGGATGAGAACTTCTGCTTGAGCTGGCGCCGGCGCTGTGCGTAAATCGCTGACTCAAACATGGTAACCCCGCGCTAGTACGGCAACTTTAAATGCATCTTGATTCATCACTACTCCATTCCGCAGTCACTACTGACATCATCGTTCAGCTTCACGCAAAGCGCCAGCAATCATGGCTTTTTGCAATTGCAAAAATCATGCCACAAGCGGCCTTTGCCCCACGTTCAAAAAATCCATTCAAAAAAATTCGGTCCCGCGCAATAATTCTTCCTGTTCCTCGGATGCCGGCGATTGCGGCCCGTCAAACAGCGCCACGGTGCCGACCCAGATCACCTCAGCCACCTGATTCTCATGCGGCAGGGATTCAATACTGTGAGGAATATTCGCGTCGAAATGCAAGCTATCGCCGACATTCAGCACATAACTGTCTTTACCAACCGTGTAGCCGACTTGCCCGCTGAGCACGAAGATCATTTCATCGCCTTCGTGCGACACCATTTCCGATTTATAACCGGATGGCATGGTGAATTTCACCGAATGTACCTGACTGCCGGGGAATACCGTCGATAGCCGTTCGTATTTAACCCGTCCGCTGGCGACCGAATACGGCTGCCGCTGGCTGTGATAGGTATCTGGCCGCAATTGCACGGGTTGTTTGATCAGGTCGCCAATCGCCACGCCCAGCGCTTTGGCGATCACCACCAGCGAGGTAATCGAGGGGCTGGTCTGGCCGCGCTCAAGCTGCGAGATGAATCCCGCGGTCAATCCGGTTTCGGTCGCGACTTGCACCAGCGTCTTCTTGATAGCATGACGCCGCGCGCGGATCGACTTGCCCAGCTGTGGCATTTCCATTGTTTCTGTCTCCGGCCTGTCTCTGGTCGTACCTGGGATTTATTACTTCCCAATCGATCAACGCGATCTTGGCCGCGTTAATTCAAAAGTAACTTTTTAATATTTAGCGTTAGCACCGCGGCTGCCATTACCGCTGCGATTTCGCTTGTCAGGCGTCGGAAATTATAGTCACACTAAAATTTGAGTCAAGGATCTTTTTCAGATTACCTTAGAACCTCTGAGGTTACACGGTTACCTGTGACATCGCATTTAGTGATTACTTGCCACTATTTGCGTCTTCGTCGAGACTTCGCAAGAATTGCATTTTCTCGGCGATCTTGGATTCCACCCCGCGCGGCACCGGCTGATACCAGCCGGGATCGCCGATGCCATCGGGCAGATAGGTTTCGCCCGCCGCATAGGCGTGCGGCTCGTTGTGCGCATAGCGATACTCGTGACCGTAGCCGAGCTCCTTCATCAGCTTGGTCGGCGCATTTCTCAGGTGCACCGGCACCTCTCTCGACTTGTCATTCCGGACAAACGCCATGGCTTGATTGAAGGCGTTGTAACCGGCATTGCTTTTGGCTGCTATCGCCAGATAAATTACCGCCTGCCCCAACGCCAGCTCACCTTCAGGCGAACCCAATCGCTCGTAGGTCGCTGCGGCATCGGTCGCAATCTGCATCGCGCGCGGATCGGCCAGGCCGATATCTTCCCAGGCCATGCGGATAATCCGGCGCGACAGGTATTTGGGATCGGCGCCGCCATCCAGCATGCGGCACAACCAGTACAGCGCGCCATCAGGGCTGGAACCGCGCACCGATTTGTGCAACGCCGAGATCTGATCGTAAAAATTGTCACCGCCCTTGTCGAAGCGGCGCGCATTCAAAGTCAGTGCATTTTGCAGGAACTCTGCGGTAACTTGCGTCACACCCGAAGCCTTGATAGCGCTGCCGCTCTGCTCCAGCAAATTGAGCAACCTGCGCGCGTCGCCGTCGGCATAGCCGATCAGGGTATCGACGGCGGCATCGTCAAACTGCAGATGTGACAATACCCGTTCCTGCGCGCGCGCCAGCAACTGTTTCAACTCATCCTCGCTCAACGCCTGCAGCACATACACTTGCGCCCGCGATAGCAAAGCGGAGTTGACTTCAAATGAAGGATTTTCGGTGGTGGCGCCAATGAAGGTCACCAGGCCCGATTCTGCATAGGGCAGCAAGGCATCTTGCTGCGATTTGTTGAAGCGATGAATTTCATCGACGAACAAGATCGTATGTTTACCCTGCGCCAGATATTGCTGCGCCTGCTCCATCGCCGCACGGATATCCTTGACACCTGAAAACACTGCCGACAACGGGATGAATTCGCAGTCGAAAGCATTTGCGGTCAAACGCGCCAGCGTGGTCTTGCCGACACCAGGCGGCCCCCACAAGATCATGGAATGCGGCTTGCCCGATTCAAACGCCAGCCGCAGCGGCTTGCCTGCACCCAGCAAATGGCTCTGCCCGATCACCTCGTCCAGCGTCGCCGGACGCAGGGCTTCGGCCAATGGTGGAGTGGGTTCTACTTTGAAGAGATCGGACATAGGGATGATTCGGTGAAAAATGTTCTTTGTTTGGAAAATGAAAAACGATAAAGCATAAGTAACGATATGCAGATGCGAATCGACGACATAGTGATCTGGGGTCAGAGTTTAATGCCGTTAAGTTAAGGTTACCGGTTATGTTAAGGTTACCGGTTATAGCGCTTGGCACGTCATTCCCGCGAACGCGGGAATCCATTTTAACCACCATACTCTGCAACATGGATCCCCGCGTTCGCGGGGATGACGCAGTGACCGCATTGGTCCATCTAAAGAATACCGTTCGCGGCTTAACTTAACGGCATTAGGGTCAGAGTGAAGTTTCGGCGGTAAAACATACCGAAAGTTCACGCTGACCCCGGTTAGTTCTGGCTGCTCGGCGCAAAAATGGCGATTATGAGAGAATCGCTGTCGATTTTGCCCAGAAACCACTCTCCGCCAAACCATGCCCTTTGTCGTCACCGATTCCTGCATCCATTGCAAATACACCGACTGCGTCGATGTCTGCCCTATGGATTGTTTTCGACAAGGGCCGAATTTCCTGGTGATCGTTCCGGACAATTGCATTGACTGTTCGATGTGCGTGCCTGAATGTCCTGTAGGCGCGATCTATAACGAAATCGACCTGCCCGACGAGCAACGCCATTTCATCGAAATCAACGCCCGCCTGGCCGCTCATCCTGACTGGAAACCGATCACTCGCTCACAAGCGCCGTTGCCCGACCATGAAACCTGGCGCGAAGTCGCCAATAAGCTGGAATTCCTGAAGCTGGCGTAACGTGGGCACAAATGCTTGCCCACGTTACTTATTGATTCAAAACGTCCGCGCCCTTAGGCACCACGAACTTGAACTGCCCGGCAGACAACGACGGATTCTTGACGAAGTTCTTGAATGTCAGTAACGATACCTGGCCAAATGAATCGCGCAATTCCATCGCCTGCGGCAATCCATCCTTCAAGCCGATGCCGATATGATCGAAAGTGGTGTCTTTGGCTTTAGGCGTCGCTTCCAGCCACTCCATGCCATCCTTGGCCTGGCCTTCTTTCAGCACGAAATTCTTCTCCAGGTCGTTACTGCCGAACAGAATCGCCGCCGGCGACGAACCTAGCGCATTGCCCAGGCTCTTGGTGGTGACCTGGTTCAGATCCTTGTCGTAGATATACAGCTTGTCGCCGTCGGCCTGCAAAATCTGTTCGTACGGCTTCTGGTAAGTCCAGATGAACTTGCCCGGCCGGGCAAAAATAAAAATGCCGCTGGAAGTGCTAGTGACCTTCGGTGCCTTGCCGGCGTCGATTTTCACCAGTTGCTGGGAGAACTCGCCCTTGGCCGATTGCGTGCTGCTGACGAAGGATTTGAACTGTTCCAGCGCGCTGGCGCCGGCCAGCGACGGCAGCAAGGCCATGGTCAAAGACAGGCCGACAATCAAACGCCCCGATTTGAATCTCGCAAACATATTGCTTTTGGTGCTGCCGATGATGCTGGCGGTAATTTTCTTTTGCATGTTTTTGCTCCGTATTACTCCGTATTGCTGCTGTTGTTATTTCCTGCCGGCACCAGTATTTCCCGGTTGCCGTTGGATTGCATGGTCGAGACCAGCCCGCTTGTTTCCATTTGTTCCAGCAAGCGCGCCGCGCGGTTGTAGCCGATGCGCAGATGACGCTGTACCAGCGAAATCGAGGCGCGCCGGTTCTTCAGCACCACCGCCACCGCCTGGTCATACAGCTCGTCGCCTTCGGTGCCGCCGGCAGCTGCACCGCCGATCGCACCGTCGCCGCCATCTTCCAGCACGCCGCCTTCGAGTATCCCTTCGATGTAATTCGGCTCGCCTTGTTCCTTCAGATAATCAACTACCCGATGCACTTCCTCATCCGAGACGAACGCACCATGCACCCGGATCGGCAAGCCGGTGCCCGGCGGCATGTACAGCATGTCGCCCATGCCGAGCAGCGCTTCCGCCCCCATCTGGTCGAGAATCGTGCGCGAATCGATCTTGCTGCTGACCTGGAACGCGATCCGGGTCGGCACGTTGGCCTTGATCAGGCCGGTGATCACGTCTACAGATGGGCGCTGCGTCGCCAGAATCAAGTGGATGCCGGCAGCGCGCGCTTTTTGGGCGATACGCGCGATCAGTTCTTCCACCTTCTTGCCGACTACCATCATCAGGTCGGCCAGCTCGTCGATGATGACGACGATGGTCGGTAATTTTTCCAGAGGTTCCGGCGCGTCCGGCGTCAGGCTGAACGGGTTCGGAATTTTCTCTTCACGCTTGTCGGCTTCGGTGATCTTCTGGTTGTAACCGGTCAGGTTACGCACACCCATCTTCGACATCAGCTTGTAGCGGCGCTCCATCTCGTTGACCGCCCAGTTCAGTGCATGGCCGGCCTGGCGCATGTCGGTCACCACCGGCGCCAGCAGATGCGGAATGCCCTCGTAGATCGACAACTCAAGCATCTTCGGATCGATCAGGATCAGGCGCACCTGGTTCGGATCAGATTTGTAGAGCAAGGACAGGATGGTGGCGTTGATACCCACCGATTTACCCGAACCGGTAGTACCGGCCACCAGCAAGTGCGGCATCTTGGCCAGATCCGCCACCACCGGATGGCCGGCGATATCCTTGCCGAGCGCGATGGTGAGGCTGGAGACGCCATCGTTATATACCTTGGAACCGAGAATCTCGGTCAGGCGCACGATTTGACGTTTAGGATTAGGCAACTCCAAGCCCATGAACATTTTGCCGGGAATCACTTCGACCACACGGATCGAAGTCAGCGACAGCGAGCGCGCCAAATCGCGCGCCAGGCCGACAATCTGGCTGCCCTTGACACCGGTTGCCGGTTCGATTTCGTAGCGGGTAATCACCGGCCCCGGATAAGCGGCCACAACTTTGACCTGCACGCCGAAATCGGAAAGTTTTTTCTCGATCAGGCGGCTGGTGAATTCCAGCGTTTCGACACTGACGGTCTGCTGCTGCGGCGGCGCTTCATCCAGCAGCGACAGCGGCGGCAGATTGGTGTCCGGCAGATCCGTGAACAAGGCGCTTTGTTTTTCCTTCTCGACCCGTTCCGATTTTGGTACCGCGACGATTTGCGGCTCTATCCTGATCGGCGGCGCTACAACGATCTTGGCGCGTTCCTGAACCACCACCTCTTCGCGCTTGACGGCAGCAACCTGCCCTACCTTGCGGTCTTCGCGGGCCACATAGAAATCCTTCAGCCACAGCGCGCCATTTTCAATGCCGGCGCCGATGCGTTCAGCCACCGTCAGCCATGAGACATGGAAAAACAGGCTGATGCCCAGTGCAATCAGCAAAAGCAAGAATAACGTAGAGCCGGTAAAGCCCAGCGCAGTTTGCGCACCGCTGCCGATCAATTGGCCCAGGACGCCGCCTGGCGCACGCGGCAGCTGCATGTGCAGCGTCGACATGCGGGTGTATTCGATACCCATGCTGCCGATCAGGATCAAGACGAAACCGGCGCCGCGGATCAAGCCTTCCTGATGATGTTCCGGCTCGGCCGCTTTATCCACCAGGAAACGCTGTGAAATGCGCTTGTAGCCTTGCCACAAGGTGCGCAACAGCAGCGCGCACCACCACCATGCGGAAGCGCCGAACACGAACAACATCAGATCGGACAGCCATGCGCCGATACGGCCGCCCCAATTGTGCAGATGCGGCACCACACTGGCGTGCGACCAGCCCGGATCGGATTTCGAGTAACTGGCTAAAATGATAATCAGATAGGCCGTAATGACTGCATAGGCGATCCAGCGCGCTTCATACAAAAGCCGGACCAGACGGCTCGGCAGCGGCTGCGCTTCCTGCGGTTTGGTGTTGCGGGTATAGGCTTGGCTTGTTCTAGTCATAAATCCGGTGAGTGTTGCTACGTTGTTGTATCTCGATAGTTACTGCTCGACAGTTACTGCTCGACAATTACTGCCCTATGGTTACAGATTGCTGCTCAGCATGTAACCGTAAGTTGAAATTATGCACCCAATACCTATATATATAACCAGTGTTTGATGTTTCCAATTGAAACATAGACAAAAGAGCAGCGTCGGCGGGCATGGAATTTTGATGCACCGCACACGTGTAGACTATAATCTTACCGAGTTTTTGCACCCAATTTGATGATCTTGACAATATTTATCCGCTACCCGCGATAAATCCACCGTCATGATCAGTTACCTGATATCTGTTACCTGAGGGCACACATGACCACTACCAAACCCGCCAAACACGCCCATGTCTTGATTCTCGGCTCCGGACCTGCCGGCTACAGCGCCGCTGTCTACGCCGCCCGCGCCAACCTGAACCCGGTGCTGATTACCGGCGTCGAACAGGGCGGGCAGCTGATGACCACTACCGACGTCGAGAACTGGCCCGGCGATCCGCACGGCGTGCAAGGTCCGGAACTCATGCAACGCCTGCTCAAACACGCAGAAGAATTCAAGACAGAAATCATTTTCGATCATATCCACACCACCAAGTTATCGGAAAAACCATTTCGCCTGATCGGCGACTCCGGTGAATACACCTGCGACGCCCTGATCATCGCCACCGGCGCCTCGGCACAATACCTCGGCTTGCCGTCGGAGGAAGCCTTCATGGGCAAAGGCGTGTCCGCCTGCGCCACCTGCGACGGCTTCTTCTACCGCGGCCAGGAAGTCGCCGTGGTCGGCGGCGGCAATACCGCGGTCGAAGAAGCGCTGTACCTGTCCAACATCGCCAGCAAGGTCACCCTGATCCATCGCCGCGACAAGTTCCGCGCCGAGCCGATCCTGGTCGACCGCCTCAATGCCAAAGTGGCCGAGGGCAAGATCGTCATCAAGTACAACCACACGCTGGACGAAGTCACCGGCGACACCAGCGGCGTCACTGGCATCAACATTAAATCGACCGCCGACGGCAGCATTACGCCGATCAAACTGCACGGCGTGTTCATCGCCATCGGCCACAAGCCGAACACCGGGATTTTCGACGGCCAGCTGGTAATGCACAATGGTTATATCAAGACCAAAACCGGTCTCGAAGGCATGGCTACCGCCACCAGCGTGCCAGGTGTGTTTGCCGCCGGCGACGTCCAGGATCATATCTATCGCCAAGCCATCACCAGCGCCGGCACCGGCTGTATGGCGGCGCTGGATGCGCAGCGCTTCCTGGAGGATTAAAGTTGACGCGTGGGCACAAAGGCGTGCCCACGCTGCCCACCCTACAAACTCGTGGAACCACACATCATGGCCGGTCCGATCAAGGACTTCAACGCCCTCAAGTCAATGCGCAAGGAACTCAAAGCGCAGGACGAAGCACGTCAGGCCGCTGCCGCCGAGCGCCAGCGCCGCGAACAGGAAGCACTGCGCGACGCCGATATCTTTCGCAGCAGCATCGGCAACGTCAAGCCATTAACCGTACCGCCCAAATTCACTCCTGGCGTGCCACGCCCGCTACCGATCGCACGCCAGCATCTGGCGGACGAACAAGCGGCGCTGCAAGAATCGCTGTCAGACGATTTCACCATCGAAACCCTGCTGCACTGCGACGAATCACTCAGCTTTGCCCGCAACGGCATCGGCCCGGATGTCATGCGCAAACTGCGGCGCGGCCATTGGACCATCCAGCAACAGCTCGACCTGCACGGCTTGCGGCGCGAAGAAGCACGCGAAGCCCTGGCCGAATTCCTGCGCCTCGCTGCCAAGCGCGGCTGGCGGTGCGTCCGCATCATCCACGGCAAAGGACTCGGCTCGGTCAACAAGGAACCGGTGCTGAAATCCAAAGTCCGCAACTGGCTGGTGCAGAAGGAAGAAGTACTGGCCTTCTGCCAGGCTACCGCCGCCGAAGGTGGTTCTGGCGCCTTGCTGGTGCTGCTCAAGGGCCAGGCCGCCTCGTAACAACCTCCGCCGCCCCTACCACCTCCTGCTAAAACAAACCCAACTGACCTGACAGCCGGTCTTTTTCCGGTGGCACATACGGCCGCCGGAAGCGGCTCGCATCCAGCGTCGCAAACGACCCGCGCTGCACCATGCCGAACCGGATCAAGGCTTTTTCAAAACGCTGCCGCAACAGATCCGCCCACACGCCCTCGCCGCGCATGCGGGTAGCAAAATCGGCGTCGTAATCGGCGCCGCCGCGCATCTCGCGAATGCGATTCATCACGCGATTGGCGCGCTCAGGAAAATGCGCATCGAGCCAATTCTGGAACAACGGATTCACCTCCCACGGCAAGCGCAATACGATGTAACTGGCGCGCACCGCACCCGCTTCGGCCGCCGCCTCCATCACACGCTCCAGATCGGGTTCGGTGACAAATGGAATCATCGGCGCGATGCTGACGCTGACCGGGATACCCGCCTCGGCCAGCGTACGGATGGTGCGCAGGCGCCGCGCCGGTGCTGCGGCACGCGGCTCCAGGGTGCGGGCGATGGCGGCATCCAGCGTGGTGATGGTGACTGCCACTACCGCCTGCCGTTTGGCCGCCATGCTAGCCAACAAATCGATATCGCGCTCTATCAGCGACGATTTGGTAATCAAGGCCAGCGGATGTTCGCAATCGTGCAGCACTTGCAAGATACGCCGGGTCAGCTTCAATTCGCGTTCGCATGGTTGATAAGCATCGGTGTTGATGCCAAGCGCAATCGATTCCGGGACATAGGAAGGCTTGGCCAACTCCCGGAGCAATACTTCAGGCGCATTGACCTTGGCAAAAATCCGACTCTCGAAATCCAGCCCGGGCGACAAGCCGAGGTAGCTATGGGATGGCCGGGCGAAGCAATAAATGCAGCCATGCTCGCATCCGCGGTACGGGTTCAGGGACACATTGAACGGCAAATCCGGTGAAGCATTACGGCTCAGGATGGTCTTTGCCTGCTCTTCGGTGACAATAGTCCGCACCGCTGCCGGCTCAAGCTGCCCGTCCTCGGTAGTCCAGCCATCATCAAAATCCTCACGCTGCGCAACTTCGTAGCGGCCCTGCATATTGTTGGTCGCGCCACGGCCCTTGCGCACTATGTCGGGAGCCTGGAACTTAAGTACCTGCGTGATTACTTGGGGTGACGGTTTTTTTTGATAATCTGACATTGCGACACCAATTACTGTATATATGTACAGTATATTAGCGTAAACCTGGTCTTTTACAATACCGGCATAAGCTGCTTTTGATGCCTGCCCCCAGACCTCTGGCCGCCGGATGGAGGGTGCTGCCGATGGCTACCATGCTCGCGACGAACAACGCCGATATTTTTCGCATGTGCCTCTCCATCAGAAAGCCCCAATTGCAGGCCTATCGTGGCGCGCCTGCCTGCGTCTCCTCGACAGGATTTCAGGATTTGTTCCATTTCCATGCGGATTGCCCCCGAGATACCTTGGTGCTCCCTGTGACCGGAGTAGATGCGCCGTCGATCCCTTACGGCATCTTGCTGAGAATCCCGCTCATCTCATCTGTGGAAAATGCACGCAGTGTTTGCGTCCGGACGTTACCTTGCGCGCCGAGGGACAGTCCGAACGCGGTAATGGTCGCGTCGTCGGGCGCTTCGAAGGTTACTACCAAATCGTAACTACCAAGCGTCCAGTAAACATCCTTCATTTCAATGCCACACTTCTTTGCCATTTCGCGAACAGCAGCTGCTCGCTTAGTGGTGTCTTTCACGGTGCGGATTCCCTGGTCTGTGAAATTAGTGAGAACGATATAAGTTGCCATGGTGAGTCTCCTTGTCGGCGGGGATGACACTACGCGTTGCCGAGGCGCGTAGAACAAATCGCGACTTGCTTTCCCTCATCGGCGCGGAGGCTGCAACAGGCAACAATAGAACGGGTGAAGCAGCTACGGTCGCCAAAGCGACGGCAAGCGCAGATCGACGATTCACGCTGTCCATGATTGAGCCGGAGGCCCAATTTTTTAAAGAATAAGTTGAATCCAGTATAGGCAATGGCAGGTAGCTTGCAAATTTCGGCGGCGGCGGCTCTCTGGCTAAACATTGTTATCGCAACCTGCCGCAAGCATCAAACGTAGTCGCTGAGAACAACCCGGAAGTAATCGCATTTGATATAGTTGCATTTCGCAAGTATATTGGTTGTGTTACGCAACCTTATTGACAACCTTATTGAGGGTGCCATGCGCTATTTCAATTTCCCGGTCAAACCCGGAGAACATACGATTCTCGAATTACGCGAGCACTCACGAAAACTGGTGCGCGAGCTCGGTTTCATGCGGCCCTCTTTGGCAGATAGCAATCTCGCGCCATCGGCGGTGCATGCGATCATCGAAATCGGCCTTGTTCCTGGCATCCAGGCGCGCAACCTGGCAAGCGTGCTGCGGCTGGACAAGTCGAACACCAGCCGGCAGGTGGCCAAACTTGAAGCGCTCGGCCTGATAACTCGCGCGAGCGCAGACGATGACGGACGTTCTTTCCGGCTCTACCTGACTGAAGCAGGCCAGAAACTGCGCGAGAAAATCGACCGGTTTGCAACGGACCAGGTATCCAACGCACTGCGCCAGCTGACCTCCGCCGAGCAGCAGACTTTGGTTAGATCTCTCGCTCTGTACACGGATGCGTTAACGCAGAACAACGCTGGCAAGGCGCTGCAACCAGAAGGTTCGACAGATCAGCAGATCGTACAAGGCTACCAGCCCGGATGCGTAGGCGATATTGCAAGCTTGCATGCGCGCTACTATTCGCAGGCATCCGGCTTCGGCGTTTTCTTCGAAAGGAGAGTGGCCACGGAACTGGCCGAATTCGCCCAGGCCCTGCCTGCCAAAAACAAGGCGCTCTGGCTTTATCTCGAAAACGGCAAGACATTAGGTTCGATCGCGATAGATGGCGACGAAACCACCGGCATCGCTCACCTGCGCTGGTTCATCGTTGACGATACGTTGCGCGGATCCGGCGTCGGACGTCGCCTGCTGTCGCTGGCAATGGAGTTTGTCGATGACCGGTTCGACGAGACGTACTTGTGGACCTTCAAGGGCCTCGACGCGGCGCGCCACCTGTACGAATCGTCAGGCTTCAATCTGACAGACGAAGCGGAAGGATCGCAGTGGGGAACAACGGTTGTCGAACAACGGTTCAGCCGTCGTTCCGGCAAAATGCGGCGCTGACTTTGAAGAAAAATCCCGGTAGCGTTATCGTCAAAACGCCCATACCGGCTGGCGCTTGCCCAAAAAGGCATCAATCCCCTCGCCCGCATCGTGCTCCATCATGTTGCGGGCCATGACGTCGCTGGCGTAATCGTAGGCATCGCTCACGCTCATCTGCTGCTGCCGGTAAAACATCGATTTACCGTGACGCACCGCGGCTGGGCTTTTTGCCATGATTTCAGCCACTTTGCCTGCTATAGCGGCATCGAGCTGGTCTTCTGCAACTGCGTCATTGATCAAGCCCCAATCCTTGGCTGTTGCAGCGTCGATGAAACGTCCTGTGATCAACATGTCGAAGGCGCGTTTTGAGGAAATATTGCGGCACAAAGCGACCGCAGGCGTTGCGCAAAACAGGCCGACGTTGATGCCGGAGACGGCAAACCGCGCGGAGTCCGAGGCAATCGCCAAATCACAGCTGGCAACCAGTTGGCAGCCTGCGGCGGTGGCGATGCCATGTACCCTTGCAATCACCGGCACAGGGAGCGCCTGGATACTCTGCATTAACCGGCTGCAGCGGATAAACAAGGTTTTGTAATAGGCGAGATCAGGATGACTGCGCATTTCGCGCAAATCGTGGCCGGCGCAGAACGCCTTGCCAGCACCAGCCAGGACCACGCAACGAATGCCGGGATCGCCGGCAATCACATCCAATTCGTGCTGCAAGGCATCTAGCAGCACCTCGGACAGGGCGTTGAACTGCAAGGGCCGGTTCATGCGTAGTGTCACGACACCGTTGCAATTCTCTTTCTGCAGCATGACTTCGGTCAATGCAGTCAAATTAACGTAGTCCATTGCGATGCTCCCGAGCCAACGGCTTGATTCAGTGGCTTTTTACCCACTTTTTACCCTCTTTGTACCCTGACTCATTTTACGCCCTTGATTGACACTTCTACCCGCCGGTTCGGCTGCAAGCATGCAATCAATGCTGCCTGCGGCTTGACGCCGGCACAGGCTTCGACCTGATCCTGCAAACCGCGTCCTTCAGCCGTAATCGGCGCTGTCACTCCATGCGTTTGCAGATACTGCTTGACCGTGTTGGCGCGTGCCTGGCTCAAGCGCTGGTTGTAGGCTGCGCTGCCAAGCCTGTCGGTGTAGCCGGTGACAGTCATCGATTGCACTGTGACCTGGCCGGCAGCCAGCTTCTGCGCCAGCGCATCCAGTTCTGCACGTCCCTTCGGCAGCAGATCCTTGACGCCCGATTTATCGAAGTGGAACAAGGCATCGGCGGACAAGGTGACTTTTTCCACCGTTACAACAGGTTTCACCGGCGCTGGCGGGATGCAGCCTGCGGCCGATTTTTCGGCGCCGCCGGTCAGGTCTTCGGCAATCTGGACGTAAGGTTTGGCATGACGCCAGCCAGCGTCATGGATTTCATTGCCGGCATGGACCAGCTCCACTTCGCCACACGCGGTCTGCTGCGCGGCACAGGAAAATCCTGGCGATCGCTTCAGTGCGTCATAACGCGCCCACAAGTCGGGACGCAGTTTCTCCGCATGGTTCACCAGCGGCGTCTCCCAGCCGGCATCCTTGCCGCTTTCGAGCGCGCCGATGATGCGCTGGCTTTCGCTCAAGGCAGCTTGCGGAAAACCGCCGCGGTCATTGCGGCTGTATTCATGAAAGGAAACGTCCAGCCAGCATTGCGCCTTGGATAACTGGTAATCCGCAACCCGCCGGCCGCCGTCATTGAGTGCCTTGATACGTTGCTGCGTCTCGCGGTATACGCCGTAGTCGCGATGAATCGTAGCGTCGCTGATGCGGTCTTGCTGCGCCGCCAGCTCGCCGGCTGCAGGCACTCCGGGCTGCGCGCACGCGCCCAGCGCCAACATGATCAAAGCAGCCCCGACAGAACGGCATGGAATTGGAATGCACGACAACTTCATGGTCTTTCCTTTCTGGTTCAGACTGCTATCCGCGCTACTCGCTTGCTTGATTGTCTTCATGATTTATCTCTGCTCAGGGCTGGATTGACTGAGGATTTACTGCCGCCGAAAAGATCCTCGTCAAATTTGAAGCGAATCCGTATATAAACGCCGCGATTGGTGTAATCGGAACCGGTCAGGTCGGTGGCGCTGAAACCGCGCCAGTTGAAGCCGGCAGACAGCCACAAATTGTCCTGCAGCTGGTAACCCGCTTCGAAGCCTTGCGCATACTGTTTGGCGCTGCCTTGCGGGCTATACAGCACCGAGCTCATTGCACTGATATCCCAGCGCTTGCTGATGTCGTAAGTCACCCGCCCGCTCAGCAGATAGGCTTGATAGGTGTTGTTGGTGCCACCGAAATAATCGCGCCGCCATTCCGCTGCCGCCCTGCCATCCAGCCACCAAGGCCGGCTTGGATGATAATCGGCATGCATCGAAATGATGTGCTTGTCGAAGCCCTGGCTGGCGCTCGGATCGCTGCTGCCGATGCCGCCAATACCGTCGTTGGTGCTCGGTGGCACGTACTGGTTCAAGCCGCTCTTGTCACGTTGCAGCCAGTATTCGTAACGCGTCAGCACGTTCAGGCGATTGGTGTCGGTATCGCGGAAAGCGATACCGGTCTGCAAGCGGTCTTCCCACAGGTTGCCGGTGTGGCCACGGTTGTCGGTGTAGAGGAAATAATTGCGGCCGAGGAAAGTCCAGTCGCGGCTGATCTTGCGTGCCGCTGTCAGTGTCGACAGATAAGTATCGTTACCGGCCAGGAAGGAGGTGGTCGGCGCCACTTGCGTATTGGCGGTATTGACCTTGGTGTAGGTCAGATCCTGCGTGCGCCGCCACTCCAGCCTGCCACCCAGCAGCCACAACTCGCTAGGCCGCCATTCGACGCCGCCGGTCAGTGCGTACGCGCTTTGGGTCTGGCCGCGCATGGCGTTCAGGTATTCGGCCGAGGTGGAGAGCTTGAGCGTATCGCTGATGTTCCAGGCATTGCGCAGACCGTTAGCCCATTGCAGCTGGTTGCCGTCGATTGCATCGCGCATGCGGTATTCTGAAAACACGCTCTGGTTTTTCATGTATTCGTTATCGATACCGAATACAAAAGCGTTGCTGTTATAGACACCGTCGGTGGCTTGCGGCGACGACAGCCCGGTCAGCCATTCGTATTTCGCATACAAGCGGCCCGCTTCGGAGAAATGATAGGCGGTGCCCAGCGCGGCACGATGATAGTTGTTGCCGGCGATGCCGTTTTCATATTCGCCGGTGAGATCGACCTTTTCCGTCATTTTGTAAGTGCCGCGCAAACGCAAGCCGGTGCTATCGTAACTGACACCGGCTAATCCGAAATTACCGCCGTTGAGGCCGTAACCGGTCTGCGGATTCAGCACGCTGTAACCGGAACCGAAAGTCGATTGCGGGCTGACCAGCAAACCACTGCCAAAACCGAGCGGCGTGTTGACGTAGCTGCCGGCATCCTCGCGTGTATGGGTCAGCGCGAGATCGACATCCAGCTTAGGCGTCACGGCATAGCTGACACCGGCGGCGCCGGCATCGCGCTGGGCGCCGGCCACCCGGTCCTTGCTATGCGTACCTTCGGCATAGGCACTCCAGCGCTCGTCGATTTTCTTGGTGACCTTGAGCGCGCCCTCTTCCCGTCCCTGCGCCAGCGAAGACGAAGGGTTGTTGAAGTAAGGATCGCTGCGACCGTAGTAGGCACGCGCTTGCAAGTCTTCCGTCTGATGCAAGGCTTCAACCCGCCAGGCGTTGCCGGTTACGTCTTGCAACAGACCGCCGGCAGCCGCGCCGGTCTGGCCGGTAGTCGGTTGCAGGCTGAATGGATTGCCCAGCAGGCTGGAACCGACGCCGCTGCCGAGCACGCTCTTGCTGCGTGCGTACTCAGCCACGATCGCGGTATTTTCGCCCAGCTTGACGGTGGCGTTACCGCTCATCAAGGTGTAAGGGGTATACGGATTCTTGTCCTTGACGTAGCTACCGCCAATTTCCAGCATCTTGCCCAGCTTGAACTGGCCGTCCAGGCCATAGACCCAGAAGGTCTCGCCGCCTGCATCTACTTCATAGGTAATCCGCACCGAATTGGGATTGCCGTTGGCGTCCACCGAGGGCACCGGCTGGTTCAACAGGATGCGGCCGGAAAACGGCTCGAACGTATAGTCGGAATAACGCTGCAGCGATTGCACGGTGAGGATCACTGCCGGCTGGTAGCGGTCGCGGGTAACGATTTCGACCTTTTCCGAGCCCACCACGGCGTTCGCCTTGGACACGGCAAACGGTCCCGAGGTGCCCTGCGCCGCGAACTCTTGCACCAGTTGCACCAGTGTATCTTTGGTGACAAAGGCGTTGACCAGGATGCCGTCTTTATCGTAATGGCCACGGGCGCCGTTGATGCTGCGGCTGTAGTTGCCCAGATCGCGCTTGCGCAGATTGGCCACGCTGCCGCCGCCGGTTTGCTGGCTGAAGCCGTCGCCGGTGTTGAAGTCGCCATACAACAGATACGATTTATCCTTGTCGATCCGCACATACAGCTTGGATACCGACTGCGCGTCGAAGCCCTTGATCGAGGCATCGCCATAGACCGGGTAATAGGCGTCAGGCCGGACGTCGCGGAACAATCTGGCAGAGGTATCCTTGTCGGAATCGTAGGCCATCGTCAGCAGTGCGTCGCCCTTGATTTTTCCTTTCAGGAAAAACGCTGAACGTACCGCGCCGTAGCGCTTGCCGTCGCCGCTGCTGCGCGCCCAGCTATTGATCTCTTGCTCGAAACCGTCGCCGCGCTGTGCGCCGGAGAGCTGGAATGGCGACTTGCCGTCAAAGTGAATAATCCCTTCCACCAGGCCAACCGCCAGCATCTCGCGCAGCTCCGGCACAAAACTGATGACACCCTGCGCCTGAGCGCGGCCGGCGGTAATCCGCACCGTCACATCTTGCGGCTGGTATGGCGCCAGCAACAGCACATCGGCCTTGCCGTCCACCACCTTGACCTGGGTCCCGGGGGTAATCCGGTCACGGTCCATGCGGCCCGGGCCGAACTCGTCGGTAGCGGCGCCGGGCAGCTGGATACGGCCACCGGATGCTTCCACCGTGATGGTGGTTTCGCCTTTGACTGGCTGGCCTTTGTAATCGAGCACGCTGATGCCGAGGTGCGCCGGCGTCTGTCCATCCGCCGGCAAACTGTTTTGATCGACTTCCACCCGGATCATGCCGACCTGGCGATTCTGGCCATAGCGAGCGCCTTCAATCTGATCCGGATATACCTGCGGGCCGGTGGTCAGATTACTGTTTCCGCCATTCAGCGCCGGCAGTGTCAAACCGTTTTGATAAAACCCGCTGTCCGTATTGAATTGCGCGGCAGGCGGGCCAAAATCATGGCGCGCTCCGCTTGCATCCTGCCCCCAGGCCGGCCAGATACTCATCAACGTCAGAGCCAGCGTGGTGTTGCGGCCTGCATGGCCGAATGTTTTGCGGCCCGCAGCCGTCGCCAGTTTATTGCGCATGGCTGGCTCCTTGGTTCATTTCCAAATCCTGCAGCGGTGTGTCTCGCTCACTGTTGGTGTCCGGCACCGGCGGCATGCTCGCGGCATCCTTGATGCGTGGCTTGACGATAACCTGGTTGGCGCTGTCGGTACCTTGCTGCGGATAATCCGGCGCCTTGCCTTCGAATTTGAATCCAGGGCCGCGCTTTTTCTCGATCTGAGGTGCGCTGATTTCGCCTTGGGCGCGGCGCGCCTTGACTTGCTCCAGCACCGGATTGGAGCAGGAACCTTCAATGAAATCGGCACGCTGCAACTCACCGTTTTTCAAGTCCAGGAACAGGCTGCCGGCATCCCCCACATTGCGGTTGCTGCTGACTACCAGCCGGCTACCGCGCGGCAGCGTAGTCTGGTCGACTTTCAGCACATGGGTCTTGGGCGGCAGGCCGCAAAAACTGTACTTGCCTTCCACATCGCTGATCAGGAACGTGCCGTCTTCCACATACAGACGCACGCCGGGAATCCCCAGTTCTTCCTTATCCTTGATCTGGTTGCCGTTACAGTCGACGAAAATCATGCCGGCGAAACAGGCATCATTGGTGAATACGCCGCCGGTGACCCGCACCTTGGCTCTGGCCTCATTGCCGCAATTGACATTGCTGTTGCGCGGACAAGTCGCGGTGACACGATTGATGCCATCGCCATTCATCGAGCCGACGCCCAACCGTATGCGATAAGTCAGCGTCACGCTGCTGTGCGGGTTGATGATATCGAGCACCGTAGTCAGCACCGGGCCGGGCGCGCCGTCCTGCCGCACCAGCGTCGCACCGCTTACATGCGTGCTGTTGTTAATCAACCGGAAACCTGGTGGCAGCCGGTCGATGATATTCGGCTGCACCACCGCTGCTGTGCCGGTATTGGTTACGGTGACGGTGTAAGTCACCATGTCACCCTGTTCCGCTTCTCGCACGCTGGCGGCTTTGGTCAGCACCAGCAAAGTCGCATTGGCGATCTGCGTGGCGTCGCTGCTGCAACGAATCGGATCGTTACATGCGGCGCCAGGCATCAATAGCGATGCCGGATCGCCGCCCCCTGCTACCGTTACGTAATTTGTCAGCGTCCCGCTGGCAGTCGGCGCCACATCGACGCCATAAGTCAGTGTCACACTAGCGCCGGCTACGATTGGTGTTGCGGGCGTAAAATCGAAGGTCACGTTCTGGCCATTGGTCGCCACATTGCTGATGCTGCCGGCGGTGCTGCTGAGCGAGCCGGCGATCAGTGTCATGCCGATTGGCAGCAGATCATTGATATGAATCGCACTGCTGGTTGGCCCACCCTTGGTGTTGCTGACAGCAAGGGTGTAGCTGGCGCTTGAACCTGCCGTGAAGCTGCCGGTATGTGCCTTGGCTATCGACAGCGTAGGTACGGAGATAACCGTGGTCTGATCGTTGCTGCAATGATTTGCATCAGCGCAGGCTGCACCCGGCGGGATTGCTGCCGTAGGATCGCCGCCACCGCTTACGCTGGCGTAGTTGGTCAAGGTTCCGCTTACTGTTGCAGCGATATTTACGCTGTATGTCACGGCGATGCTGGCGCCAGCGGCAAGTGGCGTGGCTGGCGTGAGATCGAACGTCACATTCTGCCCGCTGCTGACGACATTGCTGATACTGCCAGCGCTGCTTGTGACAGAACCGCTCACCAGACTCATGCCTGCAGGCAGCAGATCGGCGACATGGATCGCACCGCTGGTCGGATTCTGGCCGTTGTTACCGATAGTGACTGTATAGCTGCCGCTAGAGCCCGCGGTAAAGTTGCCGCTGTGCGTTTTTTGCAGTTTGAGATCTGGCGCGACAGTGATCGCCGCGGCATCGTTGCTGCAATGATTGGCGTCACTGCATGAGGCGCCAGGCGTCGCTGGCGGGGTCGGATCGCCGCCGCCGGTGACGCTGACGTAATTTATCAGGTTCCCCTTCGCTGTCGCAGCGATGTTTGCCAGGTAACTCACGGTAATGCTGGCGCCGGGCGCCAGCGGCGTTGTTGGCGTCAGGCTGAAGCTCATGTTCTGCCCACTGATCGCAACATTGCTGACACCGCCGCTGCTACTGGTGACTGCGCCGGCAGTCACCGTCACGCCGGCGGGCAACAGATCGCTAACCTTGATAGCACCTGCAGTAGGTGCGCCACCGATATTGCTGATCGCAAGGTTATAAGTGGTGCTGGAGCCGTTAGTCAGGTTGCCTGTGTGGGTCTTGACTATTTTGAGTTGCGGCAATGGCGTAATTGCAGTTGAATCGTTGGCGCAATGATTAGTGTCGCTGCATGATGCGCCGGGCGTGAGCGGCGGGGTCGGATCGCCGCCGCCAGATACGGCAGCGTAATTGATCAAGGTTCCAGTAGCGGCAGCTGCCACATTCACCGCATAAGTCACGGTGACACTGCCGGCGGCAGGTATCGGTGCAGTCGGCGTCAGGTTGAAAGTGACGGTCTGGCCGTTGATGGCGACATTACTGACACTGCCGCTGCCGCTGGCGACGGAACCGCCAACCAGGCTAATCCCGGTCGGCAGCAGATCGCTGATATTGAGTGCGCCGGTAGTAGAAGTGCCACCTGTATTGGTGACAGTCAGCGTGTAGTTGCCAGTGGACCCGGCCGCAAAACTGCCGCTATGTACTTTGCTCAACTTGAGGAAGGGAACAGGATTAATTACAGTCGGATCGCTGCTGCAATGCGTGCTGTCGTTACAAGCCGCACCCGGGGTGACCGGTGCGGCAGGATCGCCACCACCCGTCACACCGGCGTAATTTGTCAACGTCCCGGTTGCGGTAGCCGCGACATTCACGTTGTAGGTCACGGTCACGCTGCCGGCCGCGGCTATCGGCGTGGTCGGCGTCAAATCGAAAGCCAGCGTCTGGCCATTGACGACGATATTACTGATGGCGCCGCTGCTGCTGGCAATGGAACCTGCCACCAGGCTCATGCCTGCCGGCAGCAGATCGCTCAGATGGATTGCGCCGGTTGTTGGCGTACCGCCGGTATTGCTGACGGTGAGCGTGTAGCTGGCGATTGCGCCGGCGGTAAAATTACCGCTATGGGATTTGACTACTTGCAGGCTAGGCTTGGCGATCGGGTTGACCACCGGATGGCAGAACGCAGGGTTCGCCAATTCTGCCGGCGTCGGTTTAAGCGGATCAGCCGGTATCTGGCAGTTCGGCACAGGCGGCGTAAAAGTACACGACGCGCCGTCATAAGGTCCGCAGCTGGACTGGGTTGGCGTCGTTGCGACGTTGATGATCGAAGCCGTCGCAGGTGTGTTGACTCTGACATTCAATGTCAATGTGATGAACTCGGAACGCTTCAACACCTGCGGCGAAGCCGTCAGATCCCAGGTGACCTTGCCGGCACTGAGAACACCCGGCACCGCCCCGCCGGCCGAGACGAATGTGGTTCCGGCAGGGATGACGTCCGACACTTGCCTGACGTCGGTTGCCAGCGTCAGTGGCAGGTAGCCGGGATTGGACAGTTTCAGGTTATAAGTCAGCAATTCCCCGGGAACAATCGCTACGCCTTGTATCGAAGTGGAGCTACCGGTTTGGGTGACATCCTTGAAGAGTGACGAGATCGGCGTAGTACCCAGCACTGTCAATGTCGCACTCGCGGGCGATGCATTGGTTACGCCTTGCGCTGTCTGCACCGCATTGGCAGGAATCGTGTTGATCAGGTTGCCCTTCGCATTGCCGATAACATCCACGGTAACAACGCAACTCGTCCCCGCCGGCACCGTGGCGTTGGTGATCGAGATGGTTTGGCCTCCTGCCGGCGCTGTTACGGTGGGCGCACCGCAACTGCTTCTTGTCACATTCGGGACGAACGCAAATACCAAACCGGCCGGCAAAGTATCCGACATGTTCAGGCCGGTCAAACCAGGTCCGCCGGTGGAATTAGGATTGATGATTTGCAAGGTCAAGGTGGTGAGCTCGCCAACTCCGGTCCCCTGGATATTGCTGTCTATCTTGCCATTGCCGTTTTCCTGGAAAACCACAATCGGATTGAATCCTTTGGAGACTTGCGGGGCCTGCACGGTGGCGACAAACGTGACATTTGCGTCGGCTGGCTGGATATTGGTAGCGCTTGGATCGGGTGTGCCGGAAACATCCGTGGCAGTCACGGCATTGGCCAGAATGCTGTTGGTAGCCGTTGCGCCTGGCACCGCAAGCCCACTGGACGTATCCGCAACCACATTGAAAGTGATGGTACATGCCGGGGGCGCTGCAGAACTATTGAAGCCATTCAGCTGCGAGACCAGGAATGTCAGTGTTTTCCCGGCAGTCTGATAGGTTGGGATCACAACGCCGTTATTAGTACAGCTGACTGCAGCACCAAGCGGCGTCGCGAACATCAGCCCGGCGGGCAAGGTATCCACCGCTTTCAGCTTGAAGCGTGTGGTTGAGGCCGGGTTCTGAATGGTAATGGTGGCTTTGGTTGTGCCGTTTAGCGGCAATGTGGCTGGATTAAACGATTTCGCCGGAAACAGCGGCGGGCTGCCGACAATCAACGCATTCGCGATGGCGCTCGGGCTGCCTGCGGAACATGGACCGGCGCCGATACACGCATTCACCGTGTTGCTCTGCGGCGTGCCTTGGGTTGGCGGCAAAAGCGCCGTATCTGCCTTTAAGCGCAACCTGACCACGCAATTGGCCGATGCTTGTGGCACGACGCCATTGGTCAGCGTCATGGTCTTTGATCCCGGTGTGGCGACGAGGGTGCCGCCGCAGCTATTGCTGACGGTCGAAAAGACACTCAGATTAGGCGCTGTAGCGGCCCAGTTGTCCGCAAAAGTCAGGGGTTGCAGGTCAATATTCACGCCCCCTGCAGGAATGACTTTGGTGAGCGTCACGCTCATGTCGATCAAGCCGCCCGTCACTGTACCGGGTGCATGCCCCACCGGTAACGCTCCTGCCGGATTCAGCGCTGCTTCGGTGATGAGTTGCGTAAAATTTTTCCCTACCGACAGCGTTGGATTTTGTCCCGCCGATGTCGGGTTCAACGTAACAGTTGCGCTGGCGGGCAAGGGATTGCTTATGCCTTGCGTCGTTTGCATCGTATTGGCGGGAATCGTGTTGACCGGTGCTCCCGCGGCTGTGCCGACGACCTTGGCGGTAACGGTACAGCTTTGACCGGCGGGCAACGAGCCACCGGCCAGCCTGACAATATTGCCTGGCTGCGAAGTGACTGCGCCGCCGGTACAGGTTGTCGATAATGCAGTCGGGTTTGTGTAGAGCGCGAGACCAGCCGGCAATGTGTCGCTAACGCCAAGACCGGTCCATGCAGTTCCCGTGTCGTTATAGATGGTCCACGTCATGGAAAAGGCTTGGCCGACGTATGCACTGGCGACAGAAAAGGATTTTGTCAAACGGTCCGCCGGGCGCGCAGTCACTGCCAGCGTGCCAGTGGTGGCGCCGGCATTGGCGAGCGGCGGCGTGACCTGGCCGTTGAGAGAAGTCAGATCGCCGGCCTTGATGGTGTTTGACAGATTGACGGTGCCGGTTGCAGCGCCGATATCGCCCACTACCGGCATAGTGACGGTGCAGGTACCACCGGCCGGAATAGTACCGCCGGTCAATGAAAACTGCCCCGCTCCGGGTGCTGCGTTTAATGTGCCGCCACAAGTCGTTGTGGCGGCTGCCGTATTGGCAATCGTCATCCCGGCAGGGAAAGTATCGTTCAGGTTGGTGTTGGTCAGAGGCAGGATGTTGGTATTGTTGAGCGTAATCGTCATCGTCGACGTTTGGCCTGACAAGATGCTGTTAGGCGAAAAGGCTTTGGAACTTACCTGCGGTAAACCAGTATCGCGCCGGATCACGGTAAGTGAGGCGCTGGCCGCTTGCGGCACCGTCTGGCCATCGGCCAGAGCCGCGCCGGCAGGAATGGTATTGGTATAAATGCCGGCTGTGGTTGCCACCACGTCCACCTGGAAAGTACAGATATCGCCGAATTGCGCCTGACCGCCCGCCACGGTAACCAACGTTGCGCCTGGCGTTGCCGAAAGCGTCGCGCCGCAGGCATTCCGGATATTCGGATTTGCGGCAACGGTAACGCCGGCAGGCAGGTTGTCAGTCAGATTGAAATTGGTGAGAGTTTGACCCGGCGTCTGGTTGGCAATCACTATACTCAAGTGACTGACATTGAACGGTGCACGGTCTTGTATCTGCACCGGATTGAATGATTTGTTGACGCCGGTGACTTGCGAGAGTGCCGCACCGCTCCATAAGAAACTGCAAACTGCCAACAGGATTCCAGTGAAAAGCGATTTGCGCTTTTCAACGCGTTGCAAAAAAACCATGATGCCCTCTCAACTTTGTAAGCAGATTTCAAAACAAATCATCGGAACTCTCAGCGCCTCCCACGTGAGCAGCATCCTGATAATTGTTTTTTCTACATGCCTTTTTTGCCACAAATGGCAATGCAGTTATCGATATCGATATCGATAAGCCGCCGCATAACTTGCGCCTTACACTTGCGGCATATTTTCTTTTCAGAAATTTTCTTTTTTGCAATTTTATTAAAATTGTTTTTTTATTGCAATACATTTGTCCCCACTCCTCAAAAAAAGAATCACAATTACAACATTGTGACTTTTGAGGGCTGCCGATCACCGGATTTCATGGCAGGATTAAGGGCTGCCAGCGCCGGCCTCTACGGTTCAATGGCGTTAAATGGGGCCGCCTTGCGTCCTTAGCCCTCCCCACCTGCTTTTGTGTGGTGCCGTACAGATGAGGCAGTGTCGACTCTTCATACTGATAGCACTTCGTATCCACATATCTGGCGGCAACCGCCGATGCTGCCTCCGCATCGGGTTGTAAGCGTTTCATCCTCATTTCATGCGAGGAGTATTGCCATCGACCAATCAATCACCTGGTATCTGATCGTCGGCGCCCTGCTGCTGTCGATGAGTTTGATGGCCTCGCTACTGGATCGCCTGCCGATCAGCCCGGCGATGTTCTATCTGCCTGTCGGCTATATCCTGGGGCCTGCGGTTAGCGGCTTGATCAATATCTCACTGGTCCAGCATGCCGAACTACTGACGACGCTGGCCAAGATGGCATTGCTGCTTTCGTTGTTCACGGTTGGCCTGAAGTTGCGCCTGCCGTTTCGCGATAGTATCTGGCGCCTGCCGCTACGGCTGGGCGTGCTGGCGATGCTCGTCACGATTCCGCTGGTGGCGCTGGCCGGCATGTTCATGTTCAACTTGCCGTTGGGCGCAGCAATCCTGCTGGGCGGCATCCTGGCGCCGACCGATCCGGTATTGGCATCCGACGTACAGATAAAAGATGTCGGCGACCGCGATCGGATCCGCTACAGCCTGACTGGCGAAGGTGGCTTGAATGACGGCACCGCCTTTCCATTCGTCATGCTCGGCTTGTCCTTGCTCAGCGTGCCGTCAGCCAACGCCTATATCAATACCTATGCGATGCTGCATGTGGCCTGGGGCATAGCGGCCGGGCTGGTCGGCGGCTGGTTCATCGGCTGGCTGGTCGGACGCCTGGTAGTCGGTTTGCGACTGCGCTTTCACCTGGCGCTGGGCATGGAAGAATTCCTCAGCATCGGCTTGATCGCGCTGACCTATGGCGCGACTGAGGCGATCCATGGCATTGGTTTCCTGGCAGTGTTCGCGGCCGGCCTGGCGATACGCCGCATCGAGTCGACCAATAGCGGCCAGCAGGAGTTGCACCCGGCCCGGCACAGAGGCGTGGTGGATATCGCCCCCACAAGCGACAAGGAAGAAGTTGCGACCCATCCGGCGAAAGCGTCGGCATACATGACCGAAACCGTACTCGGCTTTAATCAGCAGCTGGAGCAGTTTGCCGAATTTCTGATGGTAATTCTGACCGGCATCCTGTTATCGCATATCGGCTTTTCCCCGGCCGGCGCGTTGCTCGCGCTATTGCTGTTTTTTGTGATTCGGCCACTCTCGGTTGCGCTCGCATTGATCGGCGCCAAAGTCTCGCCTCTGCAGCGGCGCCTGATGGCATGGTTCGGCATCAAGGGCATCGGTTCGCTGTATTACCTGGTGTTTGCGTTGCAATATCAGTGGCTGGCGCCCGCCGGCTACCGCTCGTCAGCGTTGGCGCCGCATATCAGCGCTATGGTGCTGACAGTGGTGGCGATGTCGATCGTGATGCATGGCATTTCCTCGACTCCGCTGATGGATATGTATCAACGTCGCCGGCGGCGCCAGAAAAACCCATGATCACCGGCCATCACCGCCTTGGCGGAGGACTGGATCGCATTGCTGCTGGCCGAAAATTTTTCGATTCCCGCCCACGGCAAACGCCGCTCGCGATCGCGTTCGCTGGCGCCGGTACGGAACTCGGCTGCTAGCGTAAGCGCTACATCCAATGCTCCCTGGTCGCTGCCGATGCGATGCGCCGGAACGACCCGGGGTAACAGGTCGACCGGGCTTGCCTCAATTGCTGCTGTCGCGATAGACGCTCTTCTGTGGCGCGCCAGACTGCAACTCGTGATTGCAATCCATTGCGAAGGAAGAAACGATAGCGTGCGGAGGCAAGCTGCGTCCAATAAGAAAAACGTCCGAGAGAATGCGGAAAATGCTTTACGGCGTTTTGTAAGCAACGTTTACAAGCAACGTTTACAAGCAACGATGCGGATAGGTCGGAGATACCGGAAAACCGGTCAGGTGAACCTGGCGCCGCGGTCAGTCATCCATTACATCGAAGGACCGCGGCCAAGATAGAGAAGGGCGGAAGGAAAAGCAGTAACTAATTAACTAACGATCAGTGCGCTACAAAAACTGCATCAGACTGCATCAGGACCGGTTTCGCCGGTGCGGATACGAATCACTTGTTCGATATTACGCACGAAAATCTTGCCGTCGCCGATCTTGCCGGTGCGCGCCGCTTTGATGATGGCGTCAACTGCACGTTCGGTCAGGGCATCGTCGATCACCAGTTCGACTTTCACTTTTGGCAGGAAATCGACCACGTATTCGGCGCCGCGATACAGCTCGGTATGGCCTTTCTGACGGCCGAAGCCTTTTACTTCAGTCACCGTCAGGCCGGTGACGCCAACTTCGGCAAGGGCTTCACGCACCTCATCCAGCTTGAAGGGTTTGATAACGGCGGTAATTTGCTTCATGACAACTCCTTTAGGCATTAAACATAAATCTTTGCAGCGCGGTGCCTAAAATAACGGCACAGCATGGTTAAAGCTCAACCTGTAAGAGTATAGGAAAAACTCGGTTTGTCTATAACCGTAAAACAATATCTGCGACAAAATATACAACAACCCGCTTTCTCCCCATTTTTGGGCAGAAAAATGATCAGTCGGGAATATTCGCCAGGTCGTTCAGCCACACGGTCGCGTCAGAATCGCTAGGCGCGCGCCAATCGCCGCGCGGGGATAACGATCCGCCGCTACCGACTTTAGGCGCATTTGGCACGCAAGAACGCTTGAACTGGCTGGTCCTGAAAAACCGGTCGAGGAAGATCGCCAGGTTGCGCTTGATCGCTGCCAGATCGTACTGGTTCCGCGCTATCTCCGCGTCGTAAGGCCATCTGCCTTTGGTCTTGTCGTGCCAGGCCGAAAACGCCAGGAAAGCAACTTTCGACGGCGCAAAGCCATAGCGCAGGATGTAGTACAGGTTAAAGTCCTGCAACTCATACGGGCCGATGACGCTTTCCGTAATCTGCTCAGGTTTGCCGCTGGCCTTGCCTGGCACCAGTTCCGGACTGATCTCGGTACTCAGCACGTTCAGCAGCACATCGGAGCCCTGGCCGCCGATGGCGCCGGTCTCGGCCACCCAGCGCACCAGATGGCTGATCAAGGTTTTCGGCACGCTGGCGTTGACGTTGTAATGCGACATGTGATCGCCGACACCGTAAGTACACCAGCCCAGAGCCAGCTCGCTCAGGTCGCCGGTGCCGATGACAATCGCGTGATTGAAATTTGCCAGCCGGAACAGATGATTGGTGCGTTCGCCGGCCTGGACGTTTTCAAAAGTGATGTCGAACTGCTCCTGACCTGCTGCGTAAGGATGGCCAAGATCTTTCAACATTTGCAGGCAACTCGGGCGGATATCGATTTCCCCTGCCGTGCAGCCAACCAGCTGCATCAGCTGCCTGGCCTGCAGCAGGGTGCGGTCGCTGGTGGCAAAACCGGGCATGGTGTAAGCCAGGATATTCGAGCGCGGCAGGTTCAGGCGATCCATCGCTTTGGCGCAGACCAGCAACGCATGGGTTGAATCCAGGCCGCCCGAAACACCGATCACCACTTTGGATATCTTGCTGGCCGACAGCCGCTGCACCAGCGCTTGCACCTGGATGTTGTACACCTCGGTGCAACGTTCGTCGCGGCGCTTGGTATCGGCCGGCACATAGGGGAAACGCTCGACCAAACGCGTCAGCGGCAACACCTTGTCCAAAGGTAGCGCCAACTCGAAACGCAACACCTCGAATTTGGCCACTTCCCCGGCATGGCGCCGGACCGACTGCCCGAAAGTAGTCTGGCGCATCCGTTCGCGCGACAACCGTTCGAGATCTACATCGGCAAAAATGACATGTGAATGGTCCAGGAACCGCTCGGATTCTGCCAGCAGTTCGCCGTTTTCGTAAATCAGGCCTTGGCCGTCCCAGGCCAGGTCGGTTGACGACTCGCCCTTGCCGGCCGAGGTATACAAATACGCCGACAAGCAGCGCGCGGATTGCTGCGCCACCAGTTGATGGCGATAGCCGGCCTTCCCCACCACTACATTCGAGGCAGAAAGATTGACCAGGACACTGGCGCCGGCCAGCGCCGCAAACGACGACGGCGGAATCGGCACCCACACATCTTCGCAAATCTCGACATGGAATCTCAGGAGCGGCAGGTTGCTCACCTCGAACAGCAAGCCGGTACCGAATGGAATACTGGCGCCAAACAACTGGATTTGGCGGGTCGCGGTATTTTCAGCGGGGCTGAATTGGCGCATCTCATAAAACTCGCCATAATTTGGCAGATAACTCTTGGGCACGATGCCCTGGATCCGGCCGCCGGCAATCACCACGGCACAATTGAACAGTTGATGCTCGACGCGTAAAGGCAAGCCGACAATCATGGCCGGCGACAGTGTGGCCGAAGCCGCCACTATTGTGGCCAAAGCGGCTTCGCAGGCATCCAGCAAAGCACGTTGGTGGAACAGGTCGTCGCAGGTGTAGGCGGACAAACCCAGCTCCGGAAACGCCACCAGCACGGCGCCCTGCTGCTCTGCCTGTTTGGCGAGCGCGATAGTTTCGACGGCGTTAAAAGCCGGGTCGGCTATCCGGCAATTCGGGATGGCGACGGCGACGCGCGCAAAATCATGGGAGTAAAGGTTCAGAAACTTATTGGTTGTCATCATTCTTCCTGCGCTCTGCTTGATATACCAAAGATTGATACAGCAACGATTGATACAGCAATTATCGCATGCTAACGCCTTACCCCAGAGAGCGGGCGGCAGAGCGGTGGCGACGATGCTAAACTCCATCCTTTCACCACCCACATTCACGGCTCGCCAAGTCCTTGATTAATAAGACAACAACCCAGACAACAACCCAGACCACAACCAAGCCTGCCATGCGCATCGTCTCATCCCTGAGCGAGGTAGGCCAGGCCGCATGGGACGAACTGCTCGGTTTGCAAGCCGATGCCAATCCTTTCCTCTCATTTGCCTTTCTGCACGCTTTGCACGAAAGCGGCAGCGCCTCGGAAAAATCAGGCTGGCAACCGCAATACCTGACTCTGTGGGATGAAGTTGGCGGCCAGCCACGGCTGATTGCCGCCCTGCCCTTGTATGTAAAATTTCACTCGTACGGTGAATACGTGTTCGACTGGGCCTGGGCCGATGCTTATGAGCGCAACGGCCTGGAATATTATCCGAAACTGCTGTCGGCGATTCCATTCACTCCGGTAACCGGCGGCCGCCTGCTGGCGCGCGACGACCAGGCACGGGCGGCGCTGATCGATGTATTAAAGTCGTTGCGTAAAGATACGCAGACTTCCTCCACCCACATCCTGTATCCACCCGCCGCGCAAGCCGAGGCCCTGCAAAAAGCAGGTTTCCTGCTGCGCAGCGGCGTCCAGTTCCATTGGTTGAACCCCGGTTATCGTGATTTCACTGAATTTCTCGATACGCTGGAACGCAAGAAGCGCAAGAATATCGTCGCCGAGCGGCGCAAGGTAGCTGATGCCGAGGTGCGCCTGCGCCGAGTGCGCGGGCAAGATGCGACCGAAGCGGACTGGATATTTTTCAACCGCTGTTACGCGCAAACCTATGCAGAGCATCGCTCCACACCCTACCTGAACCTGGATTTTTTCCTCAGGATCGGCGCCAGCATGCCGCACAACATCCTGCTGATCGTGGCCGAACGCAATGGCCGGCCGATTGCATCGTCGTTGTTGATCTATACCGATCAAACGTTATACGGCCGCTATTGGGGTGCGCTGGAATTCGTCCCGTGCCTGCACTTTGAAACCGCCTACTACCAGCCCCTGGAATTCTGCATCGAACAGAAAATCGCCTGCTTTGAAGGTGGTGCCCAAGGCGAACACAAGATGGCGCGCGGCTTTTTACCGCAAAAAACCTGGTCGGCGCATTGGCTGGCGCATCCGGCTTTCGCCGATGCGGTAGCCAATTTCCTGGAGCGCGAAGCTGACGGCATCGATAGTTATATGGATGAATTGAATGATCGCAATCCGTTTCGATCGGCGCCGCCGTAGGGTGGGCATGTATGCCCACGCGTGACCGCGATAACCGGAGTACAAACCCGCGTGGCGCGGAAACAGGCATGTACGTGAAGTGAGTTCAGCGTGGGCACAAAAGCGTGCCCACCCTACTTTTTTCCGTTACCTGCCGCCAATTCGCGAAGAACCTTTTTTAGTCCAGAAGACCAATCCTGCCGCAACTACCGACGCTATGGCCAGGCCATACAGCCCACCCTGAATCGACCCGGTTTTTTGCTCCAGGTAGCCGAATGTTGCCGGTGCAACGAAGCCGCCTAAATTCCCGATTGAATTAATCAGTGCAATCACGCCAGCCGCGATCCGGGCATCCAGATAGCCTTGAGGAATAGGCCAGAAAAGTGACGAAGCTGCCTTGAATCCGATAGCGGCGAAACAAATCGCCACAAACGCAAAGACAGGGCCGCTGGTGGTAGACATGAACATCCCGCAAGCTGCCACAACGAGCGCTATGGCCACCCACATCTGCTGATGCTTGAAGCGCATCGCCAAGGCGGCGAAAATGTACATTGCCACGATAGAGATCAGCCAAGGTATGGAGTTGAACAAGCCGATCTGGAATTCGCTGAAATGCCCCATTTTCTTGATGATGCTTGGCAGCCAGAACGTCGCACCGTAGATCGTCAGCTGGATCGCAAAATAGATGAAACAGAAAAGCGCGATGCGGCCATCTTTCAGCAATGCAAATGAACTCACATGTTTTGGCCGGTTGGCTTCGCGCTCTTTTTGTTCGGCGTCGATAATTTCCGCCAACGCATTTCGCTCGGCGTCGGTCAGCCATTTCGCGTCACGCGGGTGGGAATCGAGCCTGAACCAGACTACAAGGCACAAGACAATCGATGCCAGGCCTTCGATAATGAACATCCATTGCCACCCGTGAAATCCGCCGCCTTCGATCTGCAGCAGTGCACCGGACAGAGGACCGGAAATCACGGAAGCTAAAGCCGAGCCGCTCAGGAAAATCGCCATTGCTTTCCCGCGTTCGCCGTTCGGCAGCCACTGGGTGAAGTAATACACTACGCCAGGAAAGAAACCAGCTTCTGCGACTCCCAACAACAGGCGCATTACATAGAACGATGTTTCGCCGGTAATGAACGCCATGCCCGTAGCCACGACTCCCCACGTGAACATGATGCGCGTCAGCCAGGCTTTGGCCCCGAAACGCTGCTGCAGGATATTCGACGGTACCTCAAATATCGCATAGGCCACAAAAAACAGGCCGGCTCCAAGTCCGAATGCCGCGGCGCCTATGCCGAGATCGGTTTGCAAATGGGAGCGGACGAAGCCGATATTGACGCGATCTATGTAGTTTGCGATGAACATGACGACGAATAAAGGCAATATCCGCCATTTCACCTTACTGATCGCAACGTCCAATACGCTTCGGGCATTGCTGTTAGTTGCGGCGCCACCTTCAGCGCCGGTTGTTAGAAGTGTACTCATGCTGCTGTCTCCTTGAATTCGATTTGCCGGACCTGTTATTTTTTTAGCGGACCATGCACGGCATTTTGTTATTGAATTTCCAGCCTGGAATGAGATATTGCATCGCTATCGCATCGTCTCGCGCACCTAGTCCCATGTTTCGATAAAGTTGATGCGCTGCTTCGATCTCGACCATATCGATCTCGATCCCCAGGCCGGGCTTTTTAGGAACCTGAACCAGTCCGCCTTCTATCTTCAAAGGCTCTTTTGTCAGCCGCTGTCCGTCCTGCCAGATCCAGTGGGTGTCAATCGCGGTAATTTTTCCCGGTGCAGCTGCAGCGACATGGGTGAACATCGCCAGGGAAATGTCGAAGTGGTTATTCGAGTGAGAGCCCCATGTAAGGTCCCATTCGTTGCACATTTGCGCTACGCGTACAGAACCTTGCATGGTCCAGAAATGCGGATCAGCCAAAGGTATATCAACTGACTGCAGCTGAATCGCATGACGCATCTCGCGCCAGTCGGTGGCGATCATGTTTGTCGCCGTCAGCAGGCCGGTGGCCCGACGGAATTCCGCCATTACTTCGCGACCCGAATAGCCGTTTTCCGCTCCACACGGATCTTCTGCATAGGCCAGCACGTCGTGCTTGTCACGGCACAGGCGGATTGCATCTTTAAGCAACCAGCCGCCATTCGGATCCAGCGTAATGCGGGCTTCGGCGAACTCCTCCGACAGAGCGGTCGCGGCTTCCATTTCATCCTCACCGCGCAATACGCCGCCTTTCAGCTTGAAGTCGTTGAAACCGTATCGATCATGGGCGGCGCGCGCCAGCTCGACAATAGCCTCGGTATTCATTGCGGGCTCATGACGCAGGCGTAGCCAGTCATCAGGTTCGTCGCTGGCAGAGGCATACGGCAAGTCCGTGTTTTTGCGGTCACCGATATAGAACAGGTAGCCGAGCATTTCCACCGCGTCGCGCTGCTGCCCTTCGCCCAGCAGTGCTGCTACAGGTACCTTCAAGAATTTGCCCAGCAGGTCAAGTAACGCAGCTTCCAGTGCCGTGACCGCGTGTACCGCGATACGCAAGTCGAAAGTTTGCAAGCCGCGGCCGCCGGCATCTCTGCCCTGGAAAGCCTGGCGTGCCTGGTTAAGGATATTGTTGTAATCGCCGATAGACTGGCCGACAACCAGTTGTCTTGCATCTTCCAGTGCCTGCCTGATTTTCTCGCCGCCCGGTACTTCGCCAACGCCTGTCTCGCCAGAACTGTCGGTCAGGATGACGATGTTGCGCGTGAAGTAAGGGCCGTGAGCGCCGCTCAGGTTGAGCAGCATGCTGTCTCGGCCTGCGACCGGTATTACCTGCAAGGAAACGATACGCGGCGTTTCATTGACAGGTAGAGGATTGTTTATGTTCGACATGGTTGTCTCCACTTTCAAACGTTAGTGTTAAGCCTGGCGCTGAACTTGCGCGCCTGTCCGCTCTGTAGTCATTAAGCCGGTATGCGGCAAATCCTGATATATGCGGATGCGCGCCACGGCGCGGAACCGGGCGCGCAAATAATTCGAGTTATCGAAGAAACCTACTGCGGACCAAGGGATTTGATCAGCGCATCAAGCCGTTCGCATTCTTGTGGTGTCATATCCGTCAACGGCGTCCGCACCGGGCCAGCAGTGTGGCCGACCAAGGTTGCGCCGGCTTTCACGATACTGACGGCATAACCGTGCTTCCGGTTTCTGATTGCAAGGTAGGGCAAGAAGAAATCGTCGATCAGGCGGTTAGTCGTCGCGAAATCATCAGTGCGCAACGCTTCGTAAAAATCAATTGCCGTTTTCGGGATGAAATTGAACACTGCCGAGGAATATACCGGCACGCCTAATGCCTTATAGGCGGCGGCATACACTTCTGCGGTAGGCAAGCCGCCCAGGTAAGTGAAACGATCGCCGAGCTTGCGCCGGATCGTGACCATCAATTCGATTTCGCCGATGCCATCCTTAAAACCGATCAGGTTCGGACAACGGTCAGCCAGTTGCAGCAGCGAATCGGCATCCAGGCGGCAGACGTTGCGGTTGTACACAACCACCCCGAATTTAACGGATTTGCAGACTGCCTCGATGTGCGCTACCAAGCCGTCCTGGCTGGCTTCCGTAAGATAGTGCGGCATCAACAGTACGCCATGCGCCCCCAGCTTTTCCGCTTCTTGCGCATAGGCAATTGCGGTACGGGTCGGGCCGCCGGCGCCAGCCAGGATAGGCACTTTGCCGCGGCAAGTTTCAACCGCGACCTTTACAACCTTCGTGTAATCCTCCGGAGTCAGGGAGAAAAATTCACCTGTTCCACCGGCAACAAATAACGCGGTCGCACCATACGGCGCAAGCCATTCCAGACGATCTGCATACGGCTTGGCGACAAAATCGCCGCCTGCATCGAAGTCCGTAATCGGGAAAGAAAGCAAGCCGGACGAGAGGATTTGTTTCAGGTCTTGTGGTGTGAACATGATGGTTGCTGATGAAAGATTGATAAAAGCGGATTTTTCCTACGGCATTTAACTTTATTTGATGTCGGTCATCGTACAACTAAAAATATCGCTTCGCAAGATTTGTTTGAAAATATTCTTCAAAAAAATAAAGCCGGGCTGACTTCGTTGGTATCGCTAGCGCCAAATGAGCGACATGGATGCGTAACTTGTGGCTCCACCTGACTGCGTCGGGAGTCATTACACCATATTGTCTGTTGTCCTATAAGTTGCTTATTTGACTTTATATCGATAGCGGTGGTACTGGCACTTGCTGTATCAGTCTGATCCAAATACCATTGTCGGCCGGACATCCGGACCATCCTGATGTGCAAATGCCCATTTCGGTCAGCTTCATCTTAGCGGCCCGCCTCCACACAAAGAACCGCCATGCAACCCATCCATATCTTGCTAGCCTTGTTGACCGTTACGATCTGGGGTTTGAATTTTGTCGTGATCAAGATCGGCCTGGCAGGTTTGCCGCCACTGCTGTTTTCAGCGCTGCGCTTTGTGTTCGCCGCGCTGCCGCTGGTGTTTTTCATCAAGCGGCCGGCGATTCCCTGGCGCTACCTGATCGGTTTCGGCCTGTTCCAGTTCGCGCTGCAGTTTTCCCTGCTTTTCTCGGGCATGCAACTGGGCATCGGCGCAGGCCTGGCTTCGCTGGTGATCCAGCTCCAGGCGTTTTTCACTATCGGCCTGGCGGTGCTGCTGCTTGGCGAACGCCCGCTGATGACGCAATTACTTGGAGCGCTGGTGGCGCTGGCCGGGATTGTGCTGGTCGCAGCCCACCTGGAAGCGAAAGCCACCGTGATCGGTTTCCTGCTGGTCATCGGCGCCGGACTCAGCTGGGCCAGCGCCAATATCGTCACCAAGAGAATCGGCAAAGTCAATCCGCTGGCGCTGATGGCATGGGGTTCGCTGATTGCATCGCCGCCTTTGCTGCTGGCTTCAGCCATGTTCGAAGGCCCCGCCGCCTGGCACAGCGCCTTTACGCACTTTGGCTGGGTCTCGGTGGCCGCGGTGTTTTATCAATCCTATCCCAACACCATCATCGGCTACGGCATCTGGACCATCCTGATGCGCAAATACCCGGCCGCCACGGTGGCGCCTTTCTCGCTACTGGTGCCGCTGGTGGGCATGCTGAGCGCCGCCATCGTGCTGGATGAATCGCTGCAATGGTGGAAAATCGTTGCGGGGTTGCTGGTGCTGGGTGGGCTTGCTTTGAATTTGTTTGGCGGGCGGTTGTTGTTGGCGCTGAAGGCCAGAGCATGAGGCAACGCAAATTTGCACCAGAACCCTTTGTTGGACATTGACGTTCGCTTGACACATAGCGACTGGTCTATATACTGGTCTACTACTATTTGGCCGGAGCGAAATCATGAAGATCGAAATTGGGTCTTACGAAGCAAAAACAAAATTGCCGGAACTCTTGCGTGGAGTGCAATTGGGCAACCGTTACACGATCACGCTCAGAGGCGAAGCTATCGCCGACTTGATTCCAGCGGATACATCGCAAAAAACCGACATTGCAGCTGGGGTGGCCCACATGCAGCAGTTGATGGCATCGTACCCGCCATTGCTCGGAATTGACACCAAGGCGCTGATCGACGAAGGGCGCGACTAATGCGATTTGTTCTTGATAATTCTGTCACGATGCGCTGGTTGTTCGGCGATGGTTCGCCAAGTGACAAGGCGTACGCCAAACAGGTACTGGCCTCGATCTCTGAGGCCCGCGTATCTGTGCCGGGTGTTTGGAGCCTGGAAGTCGCCAACGTGATTACCAGAGCGGAAAAGAAATTCGGACTGACGGAAGCGCGGAGCGCGGAATTTGTGCATGCGCTACAGCAGATGCATATTCAGGTTGACCCGGAAACAAACACTCATGCTTTGGGAGATACCTTGCAATTGGCGCGGCGCTATAATTTATCGGCGTACGACGCTGCGTATCTGGAGCTCGCTCTGAGGGAAGGATTAGCGCTCGCCACGCTGGACGAAGGCTTGATAAAAGCTGTCAAGAAAGCCGGTGCCAAGCGATTTATTTCGAAATCTCAATAGCAGTGCATATCCGCAAAAAAAGCGCACCGAAGTGCTAATGCCGTTCAGTTAAGACGCCAGAGATATCTCCCTCATGCGTCGTTCCCGCGAACGCAGGAATCCATTTTCATTGTTTCACTCGGTAATTTGGATCCCCGCGTTCGCGGGGATGACGGAGCCGCCGTGGCGGCTGGCCACGTCATATCACTTAACTGAACAACATTGGCACCGAAGTGCGCTTTTTCACAAACCCGTGCAACCGTACCAATTACGCCGCAACGGATTTCTTGTAAGCCTCAACGCCTGCCAGGATTTCCTTGCGCGCTTCATCCGGACCGAACCAGCCGTCGATCTTGACCCATTTGCCCTTTTCCAGATCCTTGTAGTGCTCGAAGAAATGCTGGATCTGCTTCAGGCGCAGTTCATTCATGTCTTCCGGCTTTTGCCAGTGGGTGTAGATGCTCAGCACCTTGTCGACCGGTACCGCCAGCAACTTGGCGTCCTGGCCGGCTTCGTCCGACATCTTCAACACGCCGACCGGGCGGCAACGCACAACCACGCCTGGGAACAGCGGGAACGGGGTGATCACCAACACGTCGACCGGATCGCCGTCTTCCGACAAAGTTTGCGGGATATAACCGTAGTTGCAAGGGTAATGCATTGCAGTACCCATGAAGCGGTCAACAAAAATCGCGCCGGACTCCTTGTCGACTTCGTACTTGATCGGATCGGCATTCATCGGGATTTCGATGATGACGTTGAAATCGTTTGGCAAATCGCGCCCGGCCGATACTTGATTCAGACTCATGGTGTGCTCTCGTCAATAATTAAAAAATTTGCTGCGAAATCCTCTTAGCCCGAAATTATAACGGCTCAACGCCCTATCGTGCGATGCAACATCGACTTAGTTGCAGTTAAATCGCCCTTTTGCCACTACTTCAGTGCCACCTCCTTCCTGCTTCGTTACAGCGCGATCATCAATCCACCCGAATGAATAACCATAAAGCAACAATCTTGCATATATTCCTGTTTTAACTTATATTTCAGTAATTACTGAAAATTCAAAACATCATGCCAACTGCTCAAGTCCCCAATGCCCCAGGTGCAAGCGCCCCGCTTACCCCCCTCACACCGCTAACCCAGCGCTTCATCTCGCACTTCGGCGAAATGGGCAGCCGCTGGGGTATCAACCGCACGGTCGGCCAGATTTATGCCTTGCTGTATGTGCTTGGCCAGCCCTTGAACGCCGACCAGATTGCGGAGTACCTGACTTTTTCGCGCTCGAACGTCAGCATGGGCTTGAAAGAATTGCAATCCTGGCGCTTGGTCAAGCTATTGCACCAGCCAGGCGACCGCCGTGAATACTTCGAACCGCCCAAGGATATCTGGGATATTTTCAAGACTTTGCTTGAAGAGCGCCGCCGGCGCGAGATTGAGCCGACTTTGTCGATGCTGCGCGACGCCTTGCTGGAGAATCCCGCCAACGAGATCGATAAACAAGCGCAACAACGGATGCGCGAGATGTACAATCTGATCGAATTATCCAGTTCCTGGTTCGACGATGTGCAACGCTTGTCTCCGGAAACCTTGGCCTCTCTGATGAAAATGGGATCCAAGGTCAAGAAATTGCTGGACGTGCGCGACAAATTCCGCAGCACATCGAGCAGCAGCAAAACTCATGGCGATCACCCTGACGTGCAACTGACGGTCCAGCTAAAGGATTAGACGCATGCAGTCTTTCTCCGCAAAAAAAAGATTTACGCGATTACCGCTGGCGGTCGAGATCACACTGATCCTGATCGTCAAGATCGCCCTGCTGACGCTGCTGTGGAAAGCTTTCTTCTCCGAGCCGCAAACCAAGAAAATGCGTATGCCGACCGAACTGGTCGAGCAGCATTTCCTTAGCCAGCCTCCTGCAGCACTCCCTTCTCACCTTTCCCCTTCGGAGACCCGCCAATGATTCCCATTGATGAAGTCGTCGCCTTATCTCGCCTGCAGTTCGCAGCGACTGCGATGTTCCACTTCCTGTTCGTACCGCTCACGCTGGGGCTGGCATGGATCCTGGTCATCATGGAGTCGGTCTATGTGATGACCGGCAGCCCGATCTACAAAGACATGACCCGCTTCTGGGGTAAATTGTTCGGGATTAACTTCGCGATGGGAATCGCCACCGGTATCACGCTGGAGTTCCAGTTCGGCACCAACTGGTCTTACTACTCGCACTACGTCGGCGATATCTTCGGCACGCCGCTGGCGATCGAGGGGATGATGGCGTTCTTCCTCGAGTCGACTTTCGTCGGCCTGTTCTTCTTTGGCTGGGATCGCTTGTCGCGGGTCCAGCATTTGCTGATTACTTTCCTGGTAGCGCTGGGCTCCAGCCTGTCGGCGCTGTGGATCCTGATCGCCAACGGCTGGATGAACAATCCGGTCGGCGCCGAGTTCAATTATGAAACCATGCGCATGGAGCTGACCAGCATCGTCGATGTCATCTTCAATCCGGTGGCGCAGGTCAAATTCGTCCACACGCTGTCCGCCGGCTACGTCGCCGCCTCGATGTTCGTGCTTGGCATCTCCGCCTACTACCTGCTGAAAGGACGCGACACCGCGTTTGCCCTGCGTTCGTTTGCGATTGCCGCCGGCTTCGGCCTGGCGTCGACCTTGTCGGTGATCGTACTCGGCGACGAATCCGGTTACACCGCCGGTGAAGTCAACAAGGTCAAGATGGCGGCGATGGAAGCCGAATGGCATACCGAACCGGCGCCGGCCGGCATCACCGTGTTCGGCTGGCCGAACGACAAGGAGCAACGCACCGATTACGCCTTCAAGATCCCCTACGTGCTGGGCTTGATCGGCACGCGGTCGGCAGACAAGCAGATCACCGGCATCCACGATCTGAAAAAAGAGCATGAAGTACGCATCCGCAACGGCATGCTGGCGTATGCCGCTCTGACCCGCCTCAAAGGCGGCGATAAATCACCGGAAGCGATTGCCGATTTCGACAAGTTGAAACACGATCTCGGCTACGGACTGCTGTTGAAGAAATACACGCCGAATGTGGTCGACGCCACGCCCGAACAAATTGCGATGGCGGTCAATGACACCTTCCCGAAAATCGCACCGATGTTCTGGTCGTTCCGGCTGATGGTCGGGCTGGGAATCCTGTTCCTGTTCATATTCTCTTGTTCCTTCTACTTCCTGATCCGCAAGCAACTGGCGAAACAACGCTGGCTGCTGCGCCTGGCGGTATACAGCATCCCGTTGCCATGGGTGGCGATCGAACTGGGCTGGGTGCTGGCCGAATACGGCCGCCAACCGTGGACCATCTCGGGCGTGTTGCCAACGCACTTATCGGCATCGACCTTGCAACCTGGCAGCTTGTATTTCAGCCTGGCCGGATTCCTCGGTTTCTACACTTTCCTGTTCGTGATCGAAATGATTTTGATGGTGAAGTACGCCCGGCGCGGCCCGAGCAGCCTGCATACCGGCAAGTATCACTGGGAGCAACCGGACCAGCCAAGCGCCGGTCACCTCAGCCACGACAGCACAGCCAAGGCATAAGGAGAACGCCATGATCTTTGACTACGAAACATTAAAGGTAATCTGGTGGGGCTTCGTTGGCGTGCTGCTGATCGGCTTCGCGCTGACCGACGGCTTCGATTTCGGCGTCGGCATGCTGCTGCCGTTCATCGGGAAGACCGACGCCGAACGCCGCGTCATCATCAATTCGATAGGCAGCACCTGGGAAGGCAATCAAACCTGGTTCATCACCGCCGGCGGCGCGATTTTCGCCGCCTGGCCGCTCGTGTATGGCGCCGCGTTTTCCGGCTTTTATGTGGCGCTGATGTTGCTGCTGTTCTCGCTATTCTTCCGCCCGGTCGGCTTCGATTACCGCAGCAAGGTGGCCGATACCCGCTGGCGCAATGCCTGGGACTGGGGCCTGTTCGCCGGCGGTTTCGTGCCGCCGCTGATTTTCGGCGTGGCGTTCGGCAACCTGTTCCTCGGCGTGCCGTTCCATTATGACGACACCATGCGGGTTGAATATACCGGCAACTTCTTTCAGTTATTGAATCCGTTCGGGTTGCTGGCTGGTTTGCTCAGCGTCGCCATGCTGGTGATGCATGGCGCTGCTTACCTGCAAGTCAAGACCGATGCGCTGATCGCTCAACGCGCCCGCAGCGTGGCCAAGGTTGCAGGCCTGGTGACGATACTGCTATTCGTAGCTGGCGGTTTCTGGATTGCGCTTGGGATCCACGGCTATCGCATCACCGGCATGCCGGACCCGAACAGCGCCTTCATGCCGATCGTCAAAACCGTCGCCACGGTCAATGGCGCCTGGTTCGACAACTATGCGCGCTGGCCGGCCATCTGGGCCTTGCCGATCATTGCTATCGCCGGGGCCTTGCTGTGCGTGGTATTCAGTGCCGCCAACAAGGCAATGGCAGCATTCCTGTCCAGCGGCTTCAGCGTGACCGGCATCATCCTGACGGCGGGCGCCTCTTTGTTCCCGTTCATCATGCCCTCCTCGCTCGCTCCCAACAGCAGCCTCACCATCTGGGATGCGGTATCCAGCCACAAGACGTTGGGCATCATGTTCTGGGTGGTGGTCATCATGCTGCCGATCATCATGCTGTACACCACCTGGGTGTACCGGGTCATGCGCGGCAAGGTCACCTTGCAGCATATTGAAGACAACGAGCACACTGCTTACTAATTACTAATTACTAATAGATACAGATACATTAATCAGCACATTCGCCGAACAGGAGAAACTTATGTGGTATTTCGCATGGATATTGGGAGTCGGCCTGGCGCTGGCTTTCGGCATCATCAACGTCATGTGGCTGGAGGCGAATTACGCCTTCGGCAGCCGCGATGAAGAAACCACCCGCGAGCGCTTTGAAAGCGCCGCGGCCGAGCATGAAGCCAAAGCACGCAAGAAATGAACATTTAGGCGCTTTGCACTTCGCTTCCGACTTCAACTCCCGCCACCGCCATTGTCCCGTCAGCACGGCCGTCTTCACCGTCACCGGTGCTGATGGCAATGGCCACCTGCTCCAGCTTGGTAACCGCCACATTCAGCGAGTCATTAACCTGCGCCATAGTGTGCTGGGGCATGGTTTCCGCTATTTGCGCCACCGCTCCTGCCAAATCGATTACCGCCAGCGTCAGATTGGCAATCAGGTCGCGCTCATTAGTCATCGTTCAAGGTCCAGTATCATACGGGGACGGCATTATTACATTTCACGGCCGAATGCTAAACCGGTCGACCGTAGAAAAAAGCAAAAAAACTCATTACTGTTGGAATTTGAATCTTGAATCATCACAAAACACAAACATCGCTGGCATTGTTTTGCAAAGTCGTTGATAACTTTGGCGACATAGGTATCTGCTGGCGTCTGGCACGTCAACTGGAACAGGAACATGGCATCGCCGTGACTTTGTGGGTCGACGATTTGCGCAGCTTTCAGCGAATTTGCCCGGAAATCTCTGTCGACAGCGAGATACAACAGATTGGCACCGTGACGGTGCGCCACTGGCGCGATCAAGACGGTGCGTTTACGGCCGCCGACGTGGCCGACATCGTGATCGAGTTTTTTGCCTGCGACATACCGCCTGCTTATATTGCGGCGATGGCAGAGCGCACACCGCATCCGGTGTGGCTGAACCTGGAAGGTCTTAGCGCCGAAGAATGGGTGGAAGGTTGCCATGCGCTGCCGTCGCCGCAATCGCGATCTTTGACAAAATATTTCTTCTTTCCCGGCTTCACCGGCAAAACCGGCGGCTTGCTGCGTGAATCAGGGTTGGAGCAACAGCGTCAGGCGTTTCAACAAGATGCGACTGCGGTGGCATCTTTTCTCAGCCAGTTTGGCGTCACACCGGCAGAGATGGCGTCTCTAAAGGTCTCCTTGTTTTGCTATCCGCAAGCGCCGGTTTCGGCGCTATTTGATGTTTGGCAAAACGGTGGCAAAGCAATTACCTGCCTGGTGCCCGAAGGCGTCGCCGCCGAAGCCGTCGAAAAATTCCTCGGGCGAGCGGCGCAAGCCGGGGCAACCGCCAGCCGCGGCGCATTGACCGTGCGGGTGCTGCCTTTTATCCCTCAGCCCGACTACGACAAATTATTGTGGGCATGCGACCTCAATTTTGTACGAGGAGAAGACTCCTTCGTCCGCGCCCAATGGGCCGACAAGCCTTTTATCTGGCATATCTACCCGCAAGACGAAGACTTGCATCACGTTAAATTGAATGCGTTCCTGGAACGCTACACGGCTACAACAGAGAGCCTGAGCGAATTCTCGTTGAGCTGGAATGAAGCCACAAAACAGGCGGTGGACTGGGCCGCAATATGGGCGCTATTTGAAGCCGACATGCAAAAAATTGCCATCATGTCCACAGATTGGCAGCATCAAATGGGGGAAAATGGCGACTTGACCTCCAATTTACTGAAGTTTGCCGAAACAGTTCGGTAAGAGATATTCAAAAATGGGTTAAAATATACGGCTAATTTTTGATGCATTTAAAAATTCAATCATACGTGGGCTTGCGGCGCTTTTTGCCAGTGGGCTACAGATGATTTTTATGTAACCTACTTTTTTACCTATATTCGCTATGAAACCAGCAAAAGAAATTCGTGTCGGCAATATCATTATGGTTGACAGTAAGCCAATGATCGTTTTGCGCTCTGATGTCAACGGTTCGAGCCGCACGGGCTTCACCTACAAGTGGAAGATGAAGAATCTTCTGACAAACAGCCCACAGGAAAACGTGTTCCGTGGCGATGACAAGTTTGACGTAGTTGTACTCGACAAGAAGCCTGTTACCTATTCGTATTTCGCCGATCCGTTGTTCGTGTTCATGGATGCCGATTACGAACAGTATGAAATCGAAGAAGAAAACCTGGGTGATGCATTGCACTACCTGAAAGACGGCATGGAATGCGAAGCCGTGTTTTACGACGGCAAGGCAATTTCGGTCGAACTGCCAACCACTATCGTGCGCCAGGTTGTTTACTCGGAGCCAGCAGTTAAAGGCAACACTTCGGGCAACGTCCTGAAAGAAGCCAAGATCGAAAACGCGATTGAAGCAAATCAGCACATCGTCATGGTGCCGTTGTTTGTCAGCTCGGACGACTTGATCGAAATCGACACACGTACCAACGAGTTCAAGAAGCGCGGTTAATACGGGTTACTTACCCTTCCCGCTTACAAAAAAACGCTGCCGGTAATCGGCAGCGTTTTTTTTCGCCGGTCTTGTAGGGTGGGCATGTATGCCCACCCTTCGAACAGCGAGTTATTGGCTTAATATCTCGCCCAGCTTCTTGTTATTGAAGCCGAAACTGGAGATCACCGCCAGACCGGCCAGCGCCAGGGCGCCGCCTAGCCACAAGGTGGACGGGATGCCGAGCGAATCGACCACCACGCCGCCGGTGGATGAACCCACTGCGATCGCTACCTGCACAATGCTGACGAACAGCGCAGAACCGGCTTCCGGCAGATCCGGCGAAGACAGTTGCAGCCAGATGCTAAGGCATAACGGGATAGCGCCGAATGCAACGCCCCACGCCAATATCATCACCACTACCCCGGCTTGGGAAGAGTGCAACGACGGCAGTGCCAGCAGGGACACCATCAGTATCGCCACCACGGCAAACAAGGACAGCTGCAAATTGCGGCTGACGGTGGTCGAGATCACAAAATTCGACACGAAACCGACAAAGCCGAAGCCCAGCAATACCGTAGTAATCGCAGGCAGGCTGAATCCTGCGCTTTGCACCAGGAATGGCGTGACATAGGTGTAGGCCGAAAAGTGAGCGCCAAACACCAGCGCCACCATCAGCAAACTTTTACGGGTATTGGCGCGGCTTAGCAAAGCGCGCAGATCGCTCAAGCGTATCGCCGCTTTCGACGGCAACGATGGCAACAGCAGCGCCTGCGCAGCCAGCGCTACCGCAGCCAGCACGCCGGTGGCGACAAACGATGCGCGCCAGGAAGCCAGGGTACTGATGAAGGTTCCGAGCGGCACGCCAATCACCGTGGCGAAGGTAACCCCGGTCAGTATCATCGCGGTTGCCTTGGCCGCGTGCTGCTCCTGCACCAGCCGCGCTGAAGTCGCCAGCGCCAGCGTCCAGAAACCGCCAAGGGCCGCGCCCAGCAAGGCCCGTCCCAGCAACATCGTGCCGAAGCCGGGAGCCATCGCCGACACCAGGTTGGAAGCCAGCAGCAAGACCGACAAAGCCAGCAAGATCAAACGGCGGTTGATGCGCCCCGCTCCCAACATCAGAGTCGGAGCCGAGATCGCGGCGATAACCCCGGGCGTGGTCACCATCAAACCAGCCGTGCCGGGTGAGACGCCAAGATCGCGGGCGATTTGCGGCAGCAGGCCGACCGGCAGGAATTCTGTCGTCACAAAAGCGAAAGCGCCTATCGCCACCGCCACCACCGACAACCAGGAACGCAACGGCGATGGCGTGCTGTTGGCATGGATGCGCTGATCCGGCAGAGGCATGTCGAGAAGACTGTCGTTTTGCGCGCTGATCGCCGCTAGATTTTTTTCCATGTGAAACTCCTGTATTGTCTGGCCTCGATTAAACTGTATTATTTTTAACTACAGTTAAAAATATAAAAATGGGATCAAAATCGATCCCGCCACCGAATTAACTGTATAAATATTAAATACAGTTAATGATAAAAAAAACCACTACATTCCAGCTTGGGCCATCGCTTTAGTCTTGTCGGCGATCTTGTTGACCAGTTCGCACAATTTTCTGCCCTTCAAAATCTCCAGCATGGCGTCCTCCACTTCCGACACTACCGGATCAAGCACCATATCCATGCCGCAGCTAACCGGACAGCAAAGGTCTTTGGAGCGTGTATTGTGCTTCAGCACCGGCCCCTCCTCCACCGCCTGATAGATCTCGGCCAGGTTGATGGCCGAGGCCGGCCGCGCCAGCTGTACACCCCCGCCCTTGCCTTCCTTGGTCACCACCAGGCCGGCCTTGCTCAACTTGCGCAACAGCTCTCGCACAAAAACCGGATTAGTATTGACGCTGGCAGCAATGGCGGTGGAGGGGAAATACACTTCCCCACCCCTGGTAGCGTATTCAACGCTGACCAAAATATGTGCCGCCACGGCAAATCGACTGGATTTCATACTGTCACTATATTCAATACAGATAATCCGGTCAACTAATTTTGTTGCATAAGCTTATATGGATGTTGCGCCCGGACAATTCCATTACTGCGCATCGATAGCGCGGAAAGCCCTGCCGGTGTCACAATGCGTCGATAACTATTTACATCAACTCACATCAATTAAATTGACAGGGTAAAAATGCAATTGACCTGGCTTGAGGATTTTGTCGAGTTAGCTCGGACACGCAGTTTTTCCCGCGCTGCGGAAAACCGCTTTGTCACACATCCGGCCTTCGGCCGCCGCATCCACGCATTGGAGCAATGGGTGGGTGCGGAACTGGTTGCCCGCACCCAGCCGTTGTCCCTGACGCCAGCTGGTTTTCTGTTTCTCGATGCCGCAACGCATACGATCGACGTCTTGCACGCGGTCCGGGCGCAATTGCAAGATACGGCCCAGCATCCCGAGGAAGTCTTGCGTGTCGCCACCGGCCGTACCCTGGCACGCACCTTTTTCCCCGGCTGGTATGAAACGATCAACCAACGCTTCGGCCCCTTCCCCGTCTCCGTCAGCACGGGCGGCGCGCAAGAGGTCATCTTGCGCTTGTCGAGTGGCGATGTCGATTTGCTGGTGATCTATTCCAGCCCTACCACGCGCTTGTTGATCGATCCACAGCGTTACGAATCCGTCACACTGGCGCGCGAGGTGCTATTGCCGGTCAGTGCATCGGATGCCAAGGGACTTCCCAAATTCCGGTTGCCCGCCAGCGACACGACAACACCGATTCCCTGGCTGGCTTTTTCCCAGTCGCTGACGCTACGCGGCGTGCTCGCCAAGCACCTGGCCAGCTTGCCGCAAAAATTATCGCTACGCATGGTCTACCAGGCCGATTCCTATGAGTCGATTCTGGAAATGGCCAAGCGCGGCGCCGGCCTGGCATGGCTGCCGCAACGGCTGGTGCAGGAAGATTTGAAGCAGGGCAACCTGTTGCTGGTTGGCGATGCCGACATGCGCGTCAGTTTCGATATTTCTCTCTATCGCATGCGGGGTAACACCAATGCGCTAGTCAATGCGATCTGGGAAGGTGTTTCTGCAGATGTCATCGATGACGAATAGCAAGCTGCGCTCGCCGCTGTAGCAATGATGATGACAAGCACGATACCGCAATCAAAATAAAAAGCACAAACTTGTGCCGAAACGGCAATTGGTGCTGCGGCACGCTCCCTATACTTCCACAAATTTTCAAAAATAAAGCGTCCCGTCGTGCAATTTCTGCAACCGACGAAGCGCAATAACTACAATTCTGGAGCTATCGCATGTCATCACAACCACGAACATCGGGAGCACGCAGCTTGCCGATCAGCAAACCGCACAATCCCTGGAAAGAAATTTGCGCCGCCAGCATCGGCAACGCACTCGAATTTTATGATTTGCTGATCTATGGCTATTTCGCGATTGTGATCGGCAAGACGTTCTTCCCGGCGGCGAACGAAACCACTTCCTTGCTGCTGAGCGTCGGCACCTTCGGGATTTCATTCATCATGCGCCCTCTCGGCGCCATCATCCTTGGCTCGTATGCCGACCGGGCCGGACGCAAAGCATCGCTGACAGCGTCAATCTTCATCATGATGATCGGCACGGCAATGATTGTATTTGCCCCGACCTATGCACAAATCGGCATTGCGTCGCCGCTGATCGTGATCGTGGCCCGCATGCTGCAAGGCTTTTCCACCGGCGGCGAATTCGGCGCAGCGACCGCATTCATGGTCGAACATGCAGATGCCAAACGAAGGGGTTTCTTTGCCAGCTGGCAGTTATCGACACAGGGGCTGGCAACCGTATTTGCCGCCGGCGTCAGTGCGCTTTTAAGCTACACGCTGACAGATAGCCAAGTCAATGACTGGGGCTGGCGGATCGCATTCGGCATCGGTTTGTTGATCGGACCGGTCGGTATGTACATACGCAGCCAGATCGACGAGACCCCGGAGTTCAAGAAAATTGCTGCAGTCAAGCCTGAGAAATCGCCATTGAAAGTTGTGCTGGTGCGTGACCGCATCAATCTGCTGCTGGGCATAGGCGTTGTCTCGGGCGCGACCGCGTTCAACTACGTTCACAAATTGTACATGCCGACTTACGCACTGAAACAATTGCATATCCCGGCTACCTCTTCATTTCTCAGTGCGATGGTGACCGGGCTTGTCCTGATGGTCAGCGCGCCGGTGTTTGGTGCGCTGTCGGATCGCTACGGCCGTTTCCGCGTCCTGTCGATTGCGATGCTGACGATAGCTTGTACTTCCTATCCCTTGTTCCTGCTATTGATAACCTGGCCGTCGGTCGGTACCTTGATGTTGGTCCAGGGCCTGGTGGGTCTGCTGATTGCGGCATGCCTCGGACCGATCCCTGCGATGTTGTCGGACATCTTTCCGACCAGCACCCGCGGCACCGGACTCGCCCTCAGCTATAACTTTTCGGTCACCTTGTTTGGCGGCTTTGCACCGTTGATCGTCACCTGGATGATTGCCTTCAGCGGAAGCAAGCTGGCGCCTAGTTTTTATGTGATGGCAACGGCTTTGATCAGCATTGTGGCCGTACTGGCGCTCGGCCGCCGGATGGCGCGACGCGGTCCGGTCTGAACCTCCCCTCTTTCAATTCATGAAATCCATTTGGATTTTCGAACAGGAGCAACGTTAATGAAAACCCTGGAACAGATTCGTGCAAAGTTGCCGGAATATCCGATCGAGGTAAATTTTCCCGATATCGGAGAATGGCAAGCCGGAAACACGGGCGTCGATTACATCCACACCTTCGACAGCGGTGTGGCCGGCCCGCATGCCATGATCCTGGCGCTAACCCACGGCAACGAAGTGAGCGGCGCCATTACCGTGGACCGGTTCCTGCGATCGGGCATACGTCCGGTTAAAGGCCGCCTCACGCTTGGTTTCGCAAATGTAGAGGCCTATCGTCGTTTCGATAGCAGCAACCCGGATGCAAGCCGCTTCATCGATGAAGACATGAACCGCGTCTGGTCCGCAGCACGGCTGGATTGCAGCGACGACTCGCAGGAACTGCGCCGGGCACGCGCTTTACGGCCGATTATCGACAGTGTCGATTTCTTGTTGGACTTGCACTCCATGCACGAAGAAGCCCCGCCGCTGATGTTAAGCGGGCCATTGGCCAAAGGTATCCAGTTTGCTGTCGATGTCGGTGTCCCCGAACACGTGATCGTCGACGCCGGCCATGCAAACGGCACGCGGCTGCGCGACTATGGCGACTTCGGCGATGCGGCCAGCCCGAAGAACGCCTTGCTGATCGAGACCGGGCAGCATTTTTCACTTCGCAGCAAGGACGTCGCGCTGGATGCAGCATCTCGCTTCCTGATCACGACCGGTGTGGTCGCAGCAACAGATTTAACGGAGTTCATGAAGCAAGCAAAACCTGCGGCGCAACAGGTCCTGCAGGTAACGCAAGCGGTGCTGGCAGACACGATGGATCTCGAATTCACGCAGGATTTCCGGGGATTGGAACTGATTGAACGCGCCGGCACCGTCATCGCGCGTGATGGCGAGCGCGAAGTTGTAACGCCTTATGACGACTGCGTGATCATCATGCCGTCATTACGTCACCTCGGTCCGGGTGTAACCGTGATGCGCCTGGCTCGCGTACTGGACAGCTGGTAATGAAAAGCGCTGCGCCTTGCCGTGACAATCGCGTACGGCAGGGCGCAACGCCCGGTCAAAATTCAGCTCATTTGGCTTGCTCAGCCTTAGCCAGCATATTGAAAATACTGGAAAAATCCAGCCCGCCGGCGCCGCTCTTGCTGTGGATGTCGTACAGATTGCGAGCCAGTGCGCCTAGCGGCACGCTGCTGCCGGTGGACAGGGAATTTTCCACTGCCAGCCCCAAATCCTTCAACATCAGATCGACACCGAAACCGCCACTGTAACCCTTGGATGCCGGCGCATTTTCCATCACGCCGGGACAAGGGTTATACACCTCCAAAGCCCAGTTGCGGCCTGAGCTTTTCGCCATGATTTCCGACAATACCTTAGGATCCATGCCGTTCGCCATGCCCAGCCTGATCGCTTCGGATGTGCCGATCATCAGAATCCCCAGCAGCATGTTGTTGCATACCTTGACGGTTTGACCGCTGCCATTGTCGCCGGCATGGAAAATCGCCTTGCCCATCTTTTCCAGATAAGGCTTGGCCAATGCAAAACCTTCATCCGAGCCGCCGACCATGAAGGTCAGCGTGCCGGCTGCAGCGCCCGCAGTGCCGCCCGAAACCGGCGCATCGAGCATGACAAAGCCTTTATCGCGCGCCGCGGCCGCCACCTTGCGGGCAGCGTCGGGAGCGATAGTCGAGCAATCGATCAGCAAGGCATCCGGCGCAGCCTGCGCCAGGATGCCGCTGCCCCCCAGATAAGCCCCTTCGACATGACGGCTGGCCGGCAGCATCGTGATGATGACCTTGGCGGCGCCAAGTGCAGCCGCCAGATCGTTGCCGGTATTGCCGCCACCGGCGACGAACTGCTCGACGCTGGCGGCCACCAGATCATGGCCGCTGACCCGGCAGCCGGCTTTCACCAGATTCAGCGCCATCGGCAAACCCATATGGCCGAGGCCGATAAAAACGATTTCGCTACTCATATCAATATCTCCCGTGACTTACCTGTAATCCGATCTGCAACCCGATCTGCACCCCGGCATCACTTCATGGAAATCGTCGTGTTGATTTCGCCGCCATCCGCATCCGGTGCAAACCACCGCGCAGTCACGGTCTTGGTCTGGGTCCAGAATTGCACCGCCTGTTTGCCGTTAGGGCCGAGGTCGCCCAGCTTGGAGGCGCGCGAACCGGTAAAGCTGAAATACGCTACCGGTACCGGGATCGGCACATTGATGCCGACCTGGCCGACATCGATCTCGTTCTGGAACTTGCGTGCGGCCCAGCCAGACGAAGTGAAGATCGAAGTGCCGTTACCGTTCGGATTGGCGTTAATGAAAGCAATCGCCTCGTCCAGCGTTTCCAGCTCGACAACGCACATGGCCGGTCCGAAAATCTCTTGCTTATAGATATCCATTTCAGCGGTGACGCCGGCAAAAACGGTGGGGCCGACGAAATTGCCGTCGGGGTAACCGTCCACCTGGCAGTTGCGGCCATCCAGCAGCAACTGCGCGCCCTGCTCCACGCCGGTTCCGATCAGGCGCTCGGTACGTGTCTTGGCAGCCTTCGACACCATCGGCCCGAGGTCCGCCTTACGATCACTGCCCGGGCCGATTTTCAGGCCGCGTGAACGTTCGACGATTTCCGGCAGCCAAGAGCGCGCCTTACCGACCAGCAGCACCATCGAGTTAGCCATGCAGCGTTGGCCGGCCGCGCCAAACGCCGCGCCCAGCAAATTGTTGATCGCTTGATCCTTGTTAGCGTCAGGCAGCACGATGCAATGGTTTTTCGCTCCCATCATGCATTGCGCACGCTTGCCAGCCTCGCTGGCGCGGCGGTAAATATGGGTGCCGACGCCGGTCGAACCGATGAAGGAAATCGCCTTGATGTCAGGATGATCGCAGAGCATGTTGGCGACATCAGGGCCGCCATGCACCACGTTCAACACACCCGGTGGCAAGCCCGCCTGTTGCGCCAGTTCTACCAGGAACAGCGACGATGAAGGATCTTGTTCGGATGGCTTCAAGATGAACGTATTGCCGCAAGCTACCGCCACCGGGAACATGAAGCACGGCAGCATCACCGGGAAATTGAACGCCGTGATACCGGCGCCGACGCCGATCGGCTGGTTGATGGTGTAGACATCCACGCCGGTAGCCGCGTTTTCCGCCAGCTCGCCCAGTTGCAGCGAAGTGATGGAACAGGCGTGCTCGACTACTTCCAGGCCACGCATGACTTCGCCCTCGGCATCCGGCAAGGTCTTGCCGTGCTCACGGGTAATCAGCTCGGCCAGCGGCGCCATGTTCTCGCGCAACAGCTGCTGGAACTTGAGCATGATGCGCATGCGCTGCGCCAGCGATGTATTGCGCCAGCTGGCAAACGCTTGCTTGGCATTGGCCACCGCATGATCGACTTCTGCCTTGGTGGCGAACGGCACCCGCGCCACTACTTCCTGGGTTGCCGGATTGAGGACATCGCGCCATTCGGTGCTGGTGGACTGGACGGTTTTGCCGCCGATGTACAGAGGAACATTCGGAATATTAGTAGCTGACATGATGACTTCCTTCAACAATGACAATTGCAATTAAAAGATAAACGGTGTTCTTGCCGACTCTATTTACAGCATAGGACACCCTGCCGTGTTTGCCTTACTTAACCAAAGAACAGGAAGCATCCATCGGTTTGAAAGCCTGCTGCGCCGGAATCGTCGATAGCAGCTTCAGGTAATCCCAAGGCGCTTTCGATTCGGCCGGCGTTTTAACCTGGTACAGATACATGTCATGGATCACGCGGCCATCCGGACGGATAGAGGCATTGCGCATGACGGCGTCGTGGATAGGGATTTCACGCATTTTCTGAGTCACAACTTTCCAATCGTGCGATTTGGTAGCGGCCGCCGCTTTCAGGTAGTGATAGACGCTGGAATAGACGCCGGCATGCACCATGGTCGGCTTGTTGCCTTTATAGAGTGTTTCGAAACGCTTGGAAAAAGCGCGCGTATCGTTATCGTAATCCCAATAGAAACCATCGGTATAGACCAGGCCTTGCGCATCGTTCAGGCCGAGTGCATGCACATCCGACAAGAACACCAGCAACGCCGCCAGGCGCTGGTTCTTGGTACCGACGCCAAACGAACGTGCCTGCTTGATCGCATTGACAGTGTCCTGGCCGCCATTGGCCAGGCCGATTACTTGCGCCTTCGAACTCTGTGCCTGCAGCAGGAATGACGACAGATCGCTGGCGTTCAAGGGATGGCGAATCGATCCGACCACGGTACCGCCCAGGCTCTTGACGACATCGCCGGCATCTTTTTCCAGCGACTGGCCGAAGGCGTAATCGACGGTGACAAAGTACCAGGATTTCTGTCCCATCTTGGTCAATGCGGCTGCCGCCCCGGCTGCTTGCGAGTACGTATCGAACATCCAATGGAAGCCGCCAGGCGCGCATTCCGCATTGGTCAGCACGGTAGTTGCCGGGCCGCTGTACATGGCGATGCCGCCCTTGTCGCGGACTAGGCGTTGCACAGCAAGTGCCACTGAAGAATTGGTCAGGTCGGCGATGGCGTCGACCTTGTCGCGGTCGATCCATTCACGTGCCTTGGAGGCGCCGATGTCAGCCTTGTTTTGATGGTCTGCAGTAAGCAATTCGATTTTCATGCCCTTGCATTCTGCCTTCATGCAATCCTCGATCGCCATCTTGGCCGCCACCACCGAACCCGGCCCGCCCATCGCCGAATACGGCCCTGACATGTCGGTCAGGATGCCAACCTTGTAGACGTCGCTGTCTTGGGCCAAGGCATTGCCTCCAGCCAGCAAACCCATTAACGAAAAGATCACGGCAGAACATGGTGCAAGCAGCTGGTGGCGCCTTATCAACATCGTCGTCTCCTGTTTTGTAGGGTGGGCATGCGTGCCCACCCTACATCGATTTTTATGAAATTTCCTGTAGGGACATTCTGCATGTGCATTATTATTGGAACAATAGGTAATATTCCACAATAGCTTTGCATTTATGCACAGCATGGAGGCACAAATGAAATCGGTGAAATCGGCAAACGCCTTGCTGGATTGGGATAATCTGCGCGTCTTCCTGGAGCTGACGCGCAGCCAGGGGCTGGTCGAAGCGGCCAAAAAACTCGGCATCGACCACTCGACCGTCTCGCGCCGCATGCGCCGCTTTGAAGAACAAGTGGGCAGCCAGCTGTTCGAACGCAATAACCAGGGTTACACGCTGACCGCCGAGGGCCACCGCCTGATCGAATATGCGGAACGGGTTGAAAGTACGGTGTATGCCGCCGCTGAAGAACTGAGCGGCCACAACCGCCTGCTGTCGGGACAAGTCCGGCTCGGCGCCACCGAAGGTTTCGGCACTTTTGTGCTGGCGCCGCATCTGGCGCATTTTTGCGCACGGCATCCGCATATCACCGTCGACCTGCTGCCGGTGCCGCGCTTCGTCAACCTGTCCAAGCGCGAAGCAGACATCGGCGTCACCATCGAACGTCCGCAAAGCGGCAATTACGTGGTCACCAAACTGACTGATTATCTGCTGAAGCTGTACGCCACGCCGTCTTACCTGGCAAATCACGCGCCGATCAAGACGGTGCAGGATCTAAACAGCCATGCCTTCATCGGCTACGTTGACGATCTGGTGTTCAGCGAAGAACTGCGCTACAAGGACAATGTCGCGCCGGCGGCATTCCGCGCCTTTCGCAGCACCAGCGTGATTGCCCAATACACCGCCGCCCGCAGCGGCCGGGGGCTGGCGATCCTGCCCTGCTTTCTGGCCCAGCAAAGCGACGATCTGGTGCCAGTGCTGGATGGCCAGGTCGATATCCAACGTGCGTTCTGGCTGGTAGCCGCCACCGAAACCCGCAATGTAGCGCGGGTTGCTGCACTCTGGCGTTACCTGCGTGAAGTGATTGAACCTAACCGCGCGTTCTTGATGGGGGAGTCGCGGCAAATGATCTACTCGGATACATCAGATACTATTACCCACACTTGATTTCACGACGCCAGCTGCACGCTCGCCGGCTTCAGCGTGGCTTACACCAAATCGACATTTATCAAGTCTCGTTGATTTCTACCGCAATGCCCTCAGACTGCACTGTGATCGCACCGGGCTCAAAGGTCTTCCCGCTTAAACGCAGCTCGTCGCTGGTAAACGTATGGATCGGATAATCCTTCAATACCTGTTCCGCCACGGCGGCGCCGATCTGGCTCAGCTGCGGTTTGTATTGCGCGGGGATACCGTTGAAATCGATATTATCGACTGTCGGATTATCCAGCAGGATAGCGCGGGTCGCCTTGTCATATTTGAGGGCGCTACTCAAAGTAATAGTGCCATTCAACGGCGCGGCCAGCAGCAGCGGACTAACCACGCTGACATTCACCCGCGTGAGCACACGGTTTTGCGCCGGATTGAGGGTCAGGTGCGGATTCCTCAGGCCGACATTGAACACCTCCGCATAGCGCAGCTGTTGCGGAAATCTGCTGTCGATAGCGGTCTGCAGTTGCTTTTGCGAAAACGTATATTCATTGGACCAGATGTTGTAACCTGCCCAGGCGGTAGTTGCAACAACCAGCGCGCCAATGGCCAATAAGGATTTCATCAGTTTACGTCGTTTCATATGCTTTATTTCCTGTCGCTTGCAGGTTGTGGCTTACGGCGATGGCAGTTGCCCACAGACCAACAGCAGTTGTATTACTCAAGCTTGTAGTATAGATGGATATCTTCGGGTTCAAGCCGAATCAGCTCAGGATCAGGTTCATGCAGCAACTTGCAGCCAAGCCGCGAGTTGTTAAATCATTCTTCATCCGAGACGTTCAGATAATGGAGGCAATGGGCAACGCCTGCTCAACCTTTCATCTTCGCCGATGAGCAATGTTTTGGGGTTGCCAGCGAGTTGGCGGGTCAACGTCGATTATAGAAATTTCGAGCTATCAGTCTGCAGCCGTGCATCAGTTCCATCAATGTGATCCAGTCCCCAAGCCTTGATCTGAGCCATCAACTCACGGAGCGAACGTCCTTTCTCAGTCAATCGATACGCCTCCCTGCCGGCAATATCGCTGGACGAATAGCGTTCGACAAGACCGTTGGCAGAAAGCCGGGCAAGTCGCTCGGCCAGGATATTAGTCGCGATTCTCTCCGGTGACGCGAGGAAATCCTTGAAATGCGACTTGCCGTGCATCAAATCCCGAACTACAAGCAGAGTCCACTTGTCGCCAAAAAGGTCCAAGGTGCACGCGATCGGGCATACCGAGCGACGATTCTCGTTTTGATCCGAACTCGCGTTGTTTCGATGAGGGGTAGCACCCTGCTTAGCGCGCGGCACAGAAGCTCCTGCGTAACGGTGGTTGAGACGGCATCGGATTTTTGCTATTCATTCCTTGACTTTATCGAAAATACTTGCAAAATGCAAGTCTACACTTGCATTTTGCAAGTGAAAATTTGATTGGAGGTTTGTATGGAGCCCGTCAGAAACCTGGCAACGTTACTTCCCTTTGCGGCGAGCATTGCCTTCAGCTTGCTCGCGTGGGGAGCAGTTTTCCTTAACTATGTCTGGCCGCGCACACGCGAACTCCCGTTGCACGCGGCGGTACGTCCGATTCTGCATCTGCACTTGTTCCGGTTCATAGGTTTGGCGTTCACCGTGCCGGGCGTCGTCGGTCCAAGTCTTGCGGCGGGGTTCAGCGCCCCCGCGGCGTATGGCGATCTCGTCGCGATGGCGTTGGCGTGGGTGGCTTTGTTGATGGGATCAGGCCGCTATTCGCGCGTCGCGATCTGGGCGTTCAACTTGTGGGGGTTTGCCGACCTTTTGTTCGCGTTCTACCAAGGCGTGATCGGCGTGGGCATCGAACCGGGTTCGCTCGGCGCCGCCTGGTTTATCCCGACTGTCGGCGTTCCTCTCTTGCTCTGGAGCCATGTGTTGGTATTCGCGATCTTGCTGCGTACTTCCCGGTCCGCTAGTTTCCTGGCCCGTGCAGCATAGGTATCGTGGCGGAAAAAATAATTGTCGTATGCTGCCGCATGAGATTTTGCCAAACAATATGCTGCTATAGTGCCATGTTGCCATCATCGGCATGCCCCCGTCTTCAATCGACAATTCCAAATTCCACGAGAGACACATGAAGAAAAAATACCTGATATCGCTGGTTGCCGCCCTGTGCTGCACCACGTCCGCCGTTTCCTTTGCTCAAACCGCCCAGGCTGACCACGCCCTGCTGCAGGCCGCGCAAAAGCGCAAGGATGTCCTGGTCAAGGATCTGGCAACGCTGGTCAATATCGATTCCGGCACCGACGACGCCAAGGGGCTGGCGCAGGTCGAAGCCGTGCTGGCCCAGCGCCTGAAGGAAGTCGGCGCCAGCGTCGAGATCGTTGCCGCGCCGCCGGCTGCCGGCAAAATGGTGATCGGCAAGTTGCAAGGCACAGGCACCAAGAACATCATGCTGATGATCCATTACGATACCGTGTTCGGCATCGGCGAAGCTGCCAAGCGCCCGTTCAAGATCGTCGGCAACAGGGCCTTCGGTCCGGGCGTGGCCGATGCCAAGGGCGGCGCGCTGCTGATCGTCTATGCGCTGGATATCGCGCGCGAACGGGGCTTCAAGGATTACAAGACGCTCACCGTGCTGTTCAATCCGGACGAAGAAAAAAGCTCGCTCGGTTCGCGCGACATGATCGCCAAACTGTCGTCTGACCAAGACTACGTGTTGGTGTTTGAGCCGCCTGAAGCCGACGTGGTGACAGTGGCCACAAACGGCATCGCTTACGTCCACCTCGACGTCAAGGGCCGCGCATCGCATGCCGGTTCGGCGCCGGAAGCCGGCCGCAACGCCGCTGTCGAATTGTCCAACCAGATTATCCAGCTCAAGGATCTCGGCAGCGCGGCCAAGGGTACGACCGTCAACTGGACCGTGATCCAGTCAGGCGACCGCGTCAATATCATTCCTGAAAAAGCCAGCGCCACCGCCGACATGCGCATGTCCGACGTCAGCGAGATCCAGCGTGTGCAGGCCGATGCCGACAAGATTGTCCAGAAAAAACTGATCCCCGAAACAGAAGTCAGCGTCAAAGTGGAAAACCGCCGTCCGCCGTTCAGCAAGAACGCCGACAGCGACCATCTGGCAGCTACCGCCGATAGCATCTACAAGGAACTCGGCAAGTCGATCACACCGGTCTCCATGCGCTACGGCACCGACGCCGGCTTCGCCTACAATTCCAAGACCGGCAAGCCGGTGGTGCTGGACGGCATGGGCATCGTCGGCGACCGCATTCATTCGTCGGACGAATGGGCCGATCTGGACAGCGTGGTGCCACGCCTGTATCTGACGGTGCGGATGATGGAAGCGATGGCTAAAGGAAAATAAAGCTGAATAGATAGCCGGCAATGACGAAGGCGACTACGGCTAATGTACGCTTTAGTACGATTTGGTAAAATTTATCGTGCAATCTTCTGCAGTAGCATCGCCTTCACTTCCGGCCATTCGGAATCGATGATACCGAAGCGTACCGAGTTACGCTTCCGTCCATCCGGCATGATGCGCTCGTGCCGGACGATTCCTTCCTGTTTTGCGCCAATGCGTAGAATCGCAGCGCGCGATTTTTCGTTAAGTTCGTCCGTAGTGAATTGCACGCGGACAGCCTGCATGACCTCGCATGCGTAAGCCAAAAGAAGGTACTTCGCTTCAGTGTTAGTACCTGACCGCAGGGCAGAACTGCCCACGGATTAGCGAGAAGTAATAAACAGAATCACATTATTCAAATGACAATTCGCCCGCGCAATCTTTGCAGGCATGTCGATTCAGACGATCCCCGTTCGACTAGGTATCAAGTACTCCCTGAATCCTGCGGCTCGACGATATCTTCTTGTGGAGTCCATCATCTTTGGAAAGAGCAGATATGACTAACAATTCCATCGCCACCACAGCCGGAGATCGCGACGGACGCTGGCTGGCGCTGATCGTGCTGTGCCTGGGCGTGCTGATGATCGTGCTCGACACCACGATCGTGAATGTGGCGCTGCCATCGATCAAGACCGATCTGCGATTTTCCGATACCTCGCTGGCCTGGGTGGTGAACGCCTATATGCTGACTTTCGGCGGCTTCTTGCTGCTAGGCGGCCGGCTGGGGGATTTGTACGGACACCGGCGGCTGTTCCTGCTAGGTATCGCGCTATTTACATTGGCGTCTCTGGCCTGCGGATTGTCGACCACGCAAGGTTTTCTGCTGGTAGCACGTGCGGTACAAGGATTGGCCGGCGCCGTAGTGACGGCGGTGGCGTTGTCGCTGATCATGGATCTGTTCATCGAGCCGGGCGAGCGCGCCAAGGCAATGGGAGTCTACGGCTTTGTCTGCGCCGGCGGCGGCAGTCTCGGCGCGATGCTGGGCGGATTGCTGACCGACACCCTGAGCTGGCACTGGATTTTCCTGGTCAATCTGCCGATCGGCCTCGCCGTGATCGCGCTCTCGTTGCGATTGCTGCCAGCAGTGCACAGCCAGTTGCGATCCCGGCATCTGGATGTGTTCGGCGCGATCACTGTTACTGCCGCGCTGATGCTTGCCGTGTTTGCGATCGTGAATGGCAACGAAGCCGGCTGGACCTCGCCGCGCACGTTGAGCCAGTTCGCCGTGGCCGCCGGATTGCTGGCGGCGTTCCTGGTGATCGAGACACGGGTGCGAGTACCGCTGATGCCGTTGCGGCTGTTCCAGTTGCGTAATGTAGCGGTCGCCAATGTGGTGGGCGTATTGTGGGCTGCCGCGATGTTTGCCTGGTTCTTCCTCTCCGCGTTATATTTGCAATTGGTACTTGGCTACACGCCGCTGCAAGTCGGCCTGGCCTTCCTCCCGGCCAACCTGATCATGGCGGTCTTTTCGCTGGGGATCTCGGCCAGGCTGGTGATGCGCTTCGGGATCCGGCGGCCGCTGGCGGCTGGCTTGTTGCTGGCGGCATGCGGACTGCTGCTGTTTGCCCGCGCACCGGTCGACGGTAACTTTGTTGTCGATGTATTGCCCGGCATGATCCTGCTCGGCCTGGGCGCGGGGATTGCGTTCAACCCGGTGCTACTGGCCGCAATGAGCGATGTCGCGCCGTCCGAATCCGGGCTCGCATCGGGTGTGGTCAACACCTCTTTCATGATGGGCGGCGCGTTAGGTCTCGCGGTGCTTGCCAGCCTGGCGGCTTTGCACACCGAGAATCTGCTGGCCGCCGGCACGCAGCCGCTGGCCGCGCTCAACAACGGTTATCAGGCGGCTTTCCTGGTGGGAGCCTGCTTTGCCGGTTTGGGAGCCGCACTTGGCGCCCTGCTCTTGCGTACCAGGACGATGGAGGGCGCCGTACCTGCCTGACCACCCATTACCGTATAGTTATTTACTCTGTCGGGACAAGCCTATGTTTGAGAAGGAAATAGAGGACGAAGCATGGAAAGGACCAGATTCAGAACTGATCAGCGAGGCTGAGTACGATGCGATCGTGGCTGAATTCGACCTGCTATGGACTCGCACGACGACGCCGCAGGAACAGTCACGCATGGAGTGCATGATCCGGCTGATCGAGGCCTTTGAAAATAACCGGAATAGCCATCGCAAAAATTAATTTGCATTCAGGATTAGAATGCACGGCTAGGCACATACGTCACCTGCATTCATACTGATCGGACGGCTCATGCAAAATGTCATTTCCATAGTAAATCTTTCCAAGACCTACGCCTCCGGCTACCGGGCGCTCAACAACATCAATCTCGACATCCGCCGTGGCGAAATCCTGGCATTGCTAGGGCCGAACGGCGCCGGAAAAACCACCCTGATCAGCTGCATCTGCGGGATCCTGAACATTTCCGAGGGATCGGTACGGGTGGATGGCCACGACATCGTCAAGGATTTCCGCCCTGCCCGATCGCTGATCGGCCTGGTGCCGCAGGAACTGACCACCGATGCTTTCGAAACGGTATGGGCCACTGTATCTTTCAGCCGCGGGCTATTCGGCAAGCCGGCCAATCCTGCTTACATCGAGAAGGTGCTAAGGGATTTATCATTGTGGGACAAGAAGGACAACAAGATCATGACACTGTCCGGTGGCATGAAGCGTCGCGTGCTGATCGCCAAGGCTTTGTCGCATGAGCCGCAAATCCTGTTTCTCGACGAGCCGACCGCCGGTGTCGACGTCAACCTGCGGCACGACATGTGGGAACTGGTCCGCTCGTTAAGGGAAAGCGGCGTGACCATCATCCTGACCACCCACTACATCGACGAGGCTGAAGACATGGCCGACAGGATCGGCGTGATCAACAAGGGTGAGATCATCTTGATCGAAGAGAAAAAAGAACTGATGCGCAAGCTCGGCAAAAAATTGCTGACGCTGCAGCTGGAGAAACCGCTAGACCATGTTCCACCCGAGCTTGCGGCCTACAACCTGAGCTTGTCCAGCGACGGCAGCCAGCTGGTCCATACCTATGAGAATGATGGTGAGCGCATAACCATCATTTCGCTGCTGAACGCCCTGAGCGAAGAAGGCATCCAGTTCAAGGATATCCAGACCACGCAGAGTTCGCTTGAAAATATTTTCGTCAACCTGATCAAGGACGAGCAATGAATTTCCACGCAATCCGCGCAATTTACATGTTCGAAATGGCGCGCACCGGGCGCACCCTGCTGCAAAGCATCGTCGCCCCTGTGATCTCGACCTCACTGTATTTTGTCGTCTTCGGCGCCGCGATCGGTTCGCGCATCGCCCAGATCGACGGCGTCAGCTACGGCGCATTCATCGTCCCCGGACTGGTCATGCTGTCGCTGCTTACGCAAAGCATCTCGAACGCCTCGTTTGGCATCTACTTTCCCAAATTCACCGGCACGATTTATGAACTGCTGTCGGCGCCGGTTTCGTACAGGGAGATCGTGGTGAGTTATGTCGGCGCCGCTGCCACCAAGTCGATATTGCTGGGCCTGATCATCCTGGCCACGGCGGGATTGTTCGTGCCGCTGCATATCGCGCATCCGTTCTGGATGATCCTGTTCCTGGTGCTGACAGCTGTAACCTTCAGCCTGTTCGGTTTCATCATCGGTATCTGGGCCGATAATTTTGAAAAACTTCAGCTGGTGCCGTTGCTGATCATCACGCCGCTGACCTTTCTCGGCGGCAGCTTCTACTCCATCAAGATGCTGCCACCAGTCTGGCACACCATCAGCCTGTTCAATCCGGTGGTCTACCTGATCAGCGGCTTCCGCTGGAGCTTCTATGACAATGCCGATGTGAGCATCACCATCAGCCTGACGATGACCATCGTGTTTCTGGCTGTCTTCCTGGCAATCGTGGCCTGGATTTTCAAGACCGGGTATCGGCTCAAGTACTAGGCTCAAGTACTAGGCTCAAGTATTAAATTCAAGTATTAAATTCAAGGAAACGATCCATCAACTTTGAAAGCAATCATGCCTGCGGCAAGCCCTCTCTCTATAGTTCAAGCGCAGCTTGACGCCTACAACGCCAAAGACATCGACGTTCTGCTGATGACCTACGCAACAGATGCCGAGCAATACCAGCTGCATGGCGAAATGCTCGCACGCGGGCATGAACAAATACGAGCCCGGTTCCTGGTCCGATTCGCCGAACCGGATCTGCACGCCGCCCTGATTTCACGTACGATCATGGAGAATGTGGTGATTGACCATGAAGTCGTGACCCGCAATTTTCCTGATGGCGTGGGCAGCGTCGAAATACTTTGCGTTTACGAAACTGAGAATGGCCGCATCCAGAAAGCTTCGTTTGCTACTGGCAAGACCAAATTGAATGTGCCATTCCATGCCAAGGCTTAGGTGAAAGCAGGATCGAGGAAACTCCTACCCGATGAATTGACAGGATATGCGCAACAGACTTTCAAGCCTCCAGCTGTCCCTGTATGTGATCGCTGATGCCGTTCAGTTAAGACGCCAGAGATATCTCCCTCATGCGTCGTTCCCGCGAACGCGGGAATCCATTTTCATTGTTTCACTCGGTAATTTGGATCCCCGCGTTCGCGGGGATGACGGAGCCGCCGTAGCGGCTGGCCACGTCATATCACTTAACTGAACGGCATTGCCGGCTACGCTGGGTTATGATCGCTGTTATTTCCTGCAGAGTGAGCCATCCATGTACAGTCTATCTTCCCAGTCGCCCGAGCGGGACTGGTCGTCCTGGTGGAAACCAGCCTTGTTCGTACTGGTGGCCGTGGTTGGCCTCTACTACGTCAAATGGTCGCCCTACTACCTCAAATCCTTCCTGGCGGCGGACAAGCACAGCATCGGCGCCTCCATCCTCAACGATAACCAGGGATCGCCTCTCGCCGCAGCGCTGACCTATGCCAAGGTATATTTCCTGGCAATCTGGAAAGCCGCGGTACTGGCGGTGATCCTCGGTTCACTGCTGCAAGTGTTGATCCCGCGCGACTGGCTGCTGCGCCTGTTCGGCCGCGCCGGCTTTAGTTCAGTCTTGCGCGGCGGCTTGTTCGCGCTGCCTGGCATGATGTGTTCTTGCTGCGCCGCTCCGGTAGTCGCGGGGATGCGCCGCCAGCAAGTCTCGGTGGGCGCGGCACTCGCCTTCTGGATCGCCAATCCGGTGCTTAACCCGGCCACGCTGGTGTTCATGGGTTTCGTGTTGGGCTGGGGCTTCACCGCCCTGCGCCTGGTGGCTGGCCTGGTGCTGGTATTGGGTGTCTCGCTGATTGCGCAGCGCGTTTCGGGCCCAGAGAAAACTCCTGAGCCAGCGCAGGAAGCAGTTGCCGAGGCCGCCGCTCCTGATTCGCAAAACTTCCTGGGACGTTGGTCGCGCAGTTTATGGCAGCTGTTCTGGAGCACTATCCCGATCTATATCCTGGCGGTACTGGCGCTGGGAGCAGCCCGGGTCTGGCTATTCCCCCATGTCGACGGCGCCATGGGCAACAGCCTGCTCTGGCTGGTGCCCATGGCCATCGCCGGGACACTGTTCGTGATTCCCACGGCAGCCGAAATTCCTATAGTGCAAACCATGATGTCGCTGGGCCTGGGCACGGCGCCGGCAGTGGCATTGCTGATGACCTTGCCAAGCATCAGCCTGCCATCGCTGCTGATGCTGCGCAAGAGCTTCGACACCAGGGTATTGGTTACCGTCGCATTGCTGACGATACTGGTCGGCGTAGTCAGCGGGCTGGTGGGAACGTTGGTGCTATAAGCGCCGGCAATCCGTGATTGCATGCCGATCGGATCCTCACATCTGAACGTCTCCGATGAAGAGAGCAAAATGCGTTTGCGTCGCCGCAATGAAGACGGTTCGCATCGATTCACGACGATAGCGCATCGGCGTCACGCGGCGCAGGTGTGTACGGTGCGTGCGGCGCGAAAGTCGCTATCTCGATCATGAACGGAGTGCCGGCCGCCTGTCTGATGAAGCCTGCCGCCAGGTCGGAAAGGACGTCCGCCATCGAGCGTGTCCTTGGATGCAGATAGAAAGGGGCCGGCGAGAACGTATGCGGCCAGCCGGTTGCTAGCAGGAAATTTTCGGCTTGGTCAGTTGTTCGGGCCCCGAGTGAGGCATCACACAAGCCGGTCTCGCGGGAGCGTCTGGCGGCGAGCGTATCGCCTCCTGGTTCATTGGGCTACAATCATTCATCTGGCGCTTCCTGGTGCAAGTCATTACCTGGCTGAGCGTCGGCAATGAGCGTTGCATTGATAACCGTTCAGCCACGCTCCAGGCAGATATGCGGTGCACAATGGTCCGGTCGCAGCCGGCCATGGGTGACGGCACAGCAAAGGAGGATCGATGCGTTCGCAAGTGAGATCCGACGTGCGCTTGAAACGCAATGCCATCGCGGTTGCGGTTGTCGTCGTCGGCCTGATCGTCATCGGGCGCTTCACTGGCGTCCTGGTCGACTGGCTGTGGTTTTCTTCGATCGGCTATATCGACGTTTTTTGGACGGTCCTCTCCGCTCGGGCGTTCCTGTTTTGCGCCGTGTTCGCTGTCTCGGCGGGCGCTATATGGGTGTCGAGTTTCCTGGCGCATCGTTACGCGAGGAGAGTCGGTGCCTTGCACGCGGTAGCCGCCTCTTCGCGCGGCACGCCGCAGGTCATAAGCGACCTGGCCGGCCTGGTCGCGCCGCGCATTGCCTGGCGCTCCAGCATTGCTGGCGGCGCAGTCCTGTTGGGGTTGCTTTTCGCCGCCGTCGAAGTCTCGCGCTGGGACATGGCGCTTCGCTTCATTTATCAAGTACCCTTTGGCGAGCGCGATCCGATCTTCGGCAAGGACATCAGCTTCTATCTCTTCTCGTTGCCCGTCTATGTTGCGCTCAAGAATTGGCTGCTGCAGTTGCTCTTTTGCAGCGCAACCGTTGCCGGCGTTGTCTACGGCGTGCGCGGCGACATCGCGCTCGGGCCGTCGCCGCCGCCTGGGCTCTCACCCGCCGCCGTCGCGCATGGCTCGGCATTGCTCGGTTTGTTCTTTGTGCTGAAGGCCTGGTCCTACTGGCTCGACCGCTTTCTGCTGCTCTACGGCGACAACGGCGTCGTGGTCGGCGCCGGCTATACCGATATCCACGTCGAGCTGCCGGTCTTGTGGCTGCTGGTCTGCCTGGCCACTGCCGCAGCTGTCGCCTCGTGGGTCAATATGCGCCTGCGCAGCTATCGAATTCCTGCCGCCTCGGCGCTGCTGGTGTTAGGCGGTTCGCTTGTGTTGGCCTTGATCTACCCGGCGCTGTTCCAGCGCTTCTATGTCAAGCCGAGCGAGCTGAAGCTGGAGGCGCCCTATATCGAGCACAATATCGCGCTGACACGGCAGGCCTACGGCCTGAAGCAGATCGCGGTAAAACCGTTTCCGGCCGAACAGGGGCTGAATCTCGCCTCGCTCGAGGCCAATCGCGCCACCATCGACAACGTCCGCCTGTGGGATGTGCAGCCGCTGATGGATACCTACGCGCAGTTGCAGGAGATCAGGACCTACTACAAATTCCTCTCCGTGGACATCGACCGTTACCGGCTTGACGCCGGCTACCGGCAGGTGATGCTGTCGGCACGCGAACTGGAGCCGGCGATGCTGCCGGCGAATGCCCAGACCTGGGTAAATTTGCATCTCCTGTTTACCCACGGCAACGGCGTCGTGATGTCGCCGGTCACCGAGAAATCCACGGAAGGCTTGCCTTCCCTCTATCTGCAGGATATTCCGCCCTTCGCCAACGGCGGCCCGGCCATCCACGAACCGCGCCTCTATTTCGGTGCTGGCGGTCATGGCTACGTCATCGTCAAGGGCAGCGTACCCGAATTCGACTACCCCATGGGAAAGGACAACATCTACACCACTTACAGCGGGCGCGACGGCGTCGCCATCGGCAGCCTTGCGCGACGCGGCCTCTTCGCCTGGCAGTTCGACGATCCCAACATCCTGCTTACCAGCTATATCACGGACCAGAGCCGGATCCTGCTGCACCGAAACATTCAGGACCGGGTACGCACGATCGCCCCGTTCCTCAAGCTCGACCATGATCCCTATATCGTCGCCAGCGAAGGGCGTCTTTTCTGGATACAGGACGCCTATACCACCAGCCGCTGGTTCCCCTACGCCCAGCCGAGCATCGGCGACGGCGCCAATTACATCCGCAACGCGGTCAAGGTGGTGATCGATGCGTATAACGGCACGGTCGACTTCTATGTCAGCGATCCCGCCGATCCAATCTTGCGGACCTATCAGCGCATCTTCCCGGGCCTATTCAAGCCCTTGGAGGCGATGCCACAAGACCTGCAGCAGCATATCCGCTACCCCGAGGATCTGTTCCTGATCCAGGCGAAACTCTACCGCGCCTACCATATGGATGCGCCGGAAGTTTTCTACAATCGCGAGGATCTCTGGCAGTTCCCTCGGGGATCGGCCGGCATCGATGGCGGGAATGCCCCCGCTACTCCGATGACGCCTTACTACATGATCATGCGGCTCCCTGGAGAGCCGCGCGCCGAGTTCGTCCTCATGCTGCCGATGGTGCCCAGCCAGCGCGAGAATATGATCGCCTGGCTGGCAGCGCGTTGCGATCCGCCCGAGTATGGCAAGCTCATCGTCTACACTTTCCCCAAGGACAAGCTGGTCTTTGGGCCGTTCCAGATCGAGGCGCGCATCCAGCAGAATACCGAGATCTCGCAGCAGATTTCGCTGTGGAACCAGATGGGCTCGCGCGTCATCCGCGGCCATCTTCTGGTGGTGCCGATCGAGAACTCGATCCTTTACGTCTCCCCGCTCTACTTGCGCGCGGCGTCCGGTCAGTTGCCCGAGTTGAAGCGCGTGATCGCCGCCTATGGCGACCATGTGGTGATGGAGGAGACCTTGGGAGAAGCCTTGGCGGCGCTCTTCAAGGAGGCAGCCCAAGTGGCATCGCCACCTCGAGGCATGGCGGGTGCGCCCGCGCGCGAAGCACTCGCCCATTATGACCGCGCCATCGAGCGATTGAAGGCGGGGGATTGGAGCGGCTTCGGCTCGGAGCTCGATGCTCTCCGGCCGCTGCTCGAGACGCTCGGCGCCGACCGTCCCGAGGATCGGAGGTGAGTCGAGACTCCTAAAAGGAAGCATGTTTGAATGATTGCTCCCCCTGACCGAGATAACAGTTTCGGATCGAAACGTTCTGGCGATGCACGTCACCGATTTCGTGCAGGCAGAAATTGACCGTATCGTCTATTGTTCGTCCGACCTTTTCATTGTCAGCCTTGCCCAGCCGCCCCTTGGCAATACACCAATTCATGACCACGGTTTCTGGGCCGCAATCGGGATTGCAGAAGGCTGTGAGAAAAACGCGTTTTATGAACGCAGCGGCGCAGGATTGGTTGGTCAATCGAATCGGGTTCGCCAAATTCACTTACTTGCCGGACATGGGTTTCCTTATGCATAATGGCTGCTTGAATATTCGGTCCGCCTGATAACAGTCCGGCGTCATGCACGATCCCATCAAGAGGCCATTTTCCATGAGTGACATTCAAGAACGAATCGCAGTCAGCTTCAAATCGCAAGGCCTTATGGCCACCCTCGGCGCACAGCTTGTCTCGGTCGCAGAGCGCGAGGTCCAAATAGAGTTGCCATTTTCCGCGCAGCTCTCGCAACAGCACGGCTACATTCACGCCGGCGCAATAACGAGTGTTGTTGATAGTGCATGCGGGTACGCAGCGTTGACCAAGGCGCCACTCGAGAGCGATGTTGTCACAGCCGAGTTCAAGATCAACTTCGTGCGACCTGCGATTGGTGAACGATTCCTGGCAATCGGAAAGGTACAGACTTCGGGTAAGCTACTCACCGTCTGTACGGGAGAAGTCCGGGCCCTATCGGGAACCACCTGGAAAGTGGTTGCCATCATGCAGGCAACGATCGTCAATGTCCGTGCCTGACACCTGGCCGCGTCTCAATTTCCCGCACTCAGAATAATGAGCGATCTGAAAGCTGTATCAATTTCCCCGGATTCGAACGTCGACGACACTTCCGTCCGTCGCCGTTCCCTGATAGCGGCCTGCAGCGCCCACGCAGTACATGATGGCCTGACCGACGTCATCTATGTTCTGCTGCCTATCTGGGGGCGCGCATCGGCATGATGAAAACGGTGTGGATAACGGAGTCCGCCACATCGCTGTTGATCTTGCTGGCGGTGTGGTTACCGCTTGCCGGAATGATAGCGATGCTGCTGTTCACATTGCCATTGTCGTGGCTGGTACACAGTGAGTCAACTTTTATTTAATTGACGCGTGTTGCGGAGACTCTACGCATGGAAGCACTTGTTGGCTTTGTCTCATCGATTTTCAGGTATTTGATTTTTAGTTTCATTTTCTTTTGGTTCGGATATTTGGTTATCAAGATTGCGACATTTGGCCGCTATCCACGTACCATCAATCCAAAAAGAGCCGATTGCGCTGACTACCAGCTTGTATCTGCGCTTGGATTACTGACTGCAGTCGGTATGGTGATACTGGCTTTCAAAATCTGGCCATAGCCTAATGTCAGCAAACACCGATGACTCGATATTAGAGCGAGCACCAACCTTCGCTTTCGGTCGAAAGTCGACAATCCGCAATCGGCCAACATCAATCAGACATACAGCCACCATAAAACAACCAGCGGCACTCCCCAAAATTGTTCCAGTGTTATATTTCAGCATTCCGCTGTTCAGGCTTAATTCAAAAGGAATACGATCATGGCAAACATCGCTTTTCTCGGTACCGGGTTGCTCGGAAGTGCATTTGCGGAGGCCGCCTCAAAACGCGGCGATTCGGTCACTGCGTGGAATCGCTCACAGGACAAGGTTCTGGCCCTTGCGCAGTTCGGCGTGAAGGCGGCTTCGACACCTGCCGAAGCGGTGCGATCGGCCTCACGAGTGCATATCGTGCTGAAAGACGACGCAGTGGTCGAGGAAGTCATTGCGGCGGCGCGTGGCGGACTTTCCCCTGACGCGATCCTGATCGATCACACCACGACATTGCCGACGCTCACTGCCGAGCGCGCCGAACGGTTGCGTGCGGCCGGCGTGAAGTATCTGCACTGTCCCGTCTTTATGGGACCGGCGGCCGCTCGCAACGCTCAGGGTTCGATGATGGTCGCCGGGCCGAAGGCGCTGTTTGAATCGGTCCAGGCGGATCTCGCCAAAATGACAGGGCGTCTCGAATATATGGGTAATCGCACCGACCTTGCCGCGGCAAACAAATTGTTTGGAAATGCCATGATCATCGGCCTTTCCGCGGTGATGGCTGACATCCTTACCCTGGCGCAGGCGAGCGACGTTAGCGGTGAGGACGCCGTCAAGTTGCTTGGGCTGTTTGATTTGAATACGATGGTGGCGGGCCGAGGGCTGAACATGGCAAAGGGTAACTTCACCCCGAGCTTCGAGTTGGCGATGGCGCGCAAAGACGTGCGACTGATGTTGGAAACCACAGGTAATCGACCGATGGCGGCGTTGCCCTCAATCGCCGCCAGGATGGATCAGCTCATTTCTGCAGGACATGGCGCCGACGATGCCAGCATCATTGGTATCGACGCGGTGCCACGGCCTTGATTCCTTAAGCCCTTAGGATGTTCACGAAAATATGCGCAGCGGATTATTGTCCGCTGCGTGCCTCCGAAAGCGCAATCGTCAGGTGTTGCACCTTCTTTTTCAATTGATCGCGCTCTTCGGTGAGTTCAGCAAGCAATGATGTCAAACGGTGAATTTCGATTTGATCGGGTGTGGCGTCGCTCGGCAGTGGTTCCCGCTCGGGCTTGGGCGGCAGCCGGGCCTCACGCACCTGCCTCGCTGCCTGGCGCAATTCCTTCTTGCCGCCGGCAACAGCAGCTACCTGCTCCTCGCTAGGCAAGGAAGCTACGGCAGCGGCGGCATTGATGGAAATGATGCCCGACTTTACGGCGCCAACCAGTTCGGGCGCAGCCGTCTTCTGGATTTTTTCAATCTGCCCCAAGGTCGCACTGCTCATCCGTGCGGCACGCGCAACGGCCTCCCGAGTCCATGGGGGTTCACTCTCGGATTGAGCGGAGACATCGCTTCCCGCAGGCTCTGCGGGCGGACGCTGGGCTTGCGCCTGTGCCTGGCGCGCCGATACGATCTCTTTCTTGCGCAGTGCCAGCACGCCCCGCTGAAAGTCCGACACGCTGCGCCGCCCCAGGTGATTATCGATCATCCACAGGTGCACATCTTCCATGGATTGAAATGTCTGGTTCTGCATGGTCTTGAAAGGGATTTCGTGCTTCTGGCAGATGCCGTAACGGTTATGTCCGTCCACCAGGAGATCGCCCCACAACACCAGCGCATCGCGGCAGCCTTCTGACAGCAAGCTGCGTTCTAGCGCAAGGAATTCGTCTTCGGTCAACGGATCGATGTAGGCGCGGAGGTCTTCGTTGATAGTGATGGTGTTGGTCATTAATAAAAAAATAAAATGATGGCGCAGATAGTGTACGTACCGCTGCAATTCTACGCTACGCGGGTAGGGTGGGCTCGCTTTTGTGCCAACGCGAACTCACACCATGCACTTGCCGATTTCCGCGCCGTGGAGTCCCTTGCTCCGGTTATCGCGGTCACGCGTGGGCAAAAAACCTTGCCCGCCCTACGTCCTTCCTATTTTTACCGTTGTCGTTGTTTATCGGTAATCCGTGAAGAAGCATTTTTTTGCCTGTTAAAAGCTACCAGACAAAAGGCAGCAAACGATACCGGACCTTCCGGCAATAATCTGCATACCCTGCCAGTAGTCGATGGTCCCCGCGGACATGAAAAGAAGTGCCGCCATGGCGATGGCGCCAAGCAAGCTCGATCGAAATGCGCGAAAGTTCAGCCTGTTCATTCTGCAATAGTTCATTCCGGCCGGCCCCACTGGACAGAAGTATTATCGTTATGGATTATTCCGCAATGATATTCGACATACGAACTCACTACTGCAGCCGCTATCAAGGCGACGGCTATCGCGCTCCAAAGTGTAGACTTCATATCCGCCACTCTTTGGTCCTGCCGGAAATACCATATTACGCTTCTTGGTCAAATACGCGCAGCAGGTAGCAGTAAGCAACCATTCCCCTGCCCTGCAAATTTCAAAATTGCTTTGCGAAGCTATCCGTGGCACGATCCAACACGATCGACTTCGGGTATTGATGACTGCCCTCCTCTACAATTTATACAATTGATAGCCCGACAATCCGAATGACCATACCGACCACACGCCATGACTCGCAGCGAATGGGAATCCGGCCATGGACAGGCTTGAAGCGATGCGTCTGTTTACCCAGATCGTTGATCTGAGCAATTTCACCAAGGCCGCGGGATTGCTGGAGATGCCGCGGGCCGGCTAGAGCCGATGTCACACGCAGTATACTGTCTTATTTTTACGACTACTGCCATCCCGAAGGACGATATCATGAACGCTTTACCACCATGCCCGAAGTGCAGTTCCGAATTTACCTACGAAGACGGCGGCCTCTTCATCTGCCCGGAATGCGCCCATGAATGGTCGGCTCAGGCTGCCGCAGAATCAGGCACGGACGGCGCCAAGGTTTATCGCGACGCAGTGGGTAACATATTGCAGGATGGCGATACCATCACAGTGATCAAAGACCTGAAGTTGAAAGGTTCCGGCGGCGTGGTTAAAGTGGGCACAAAGGTAAAGAATATCCGCCTGGTCGACAGCGATCACGATATCGACTGCAAAATCGACGGCTTCGGTGCCATGAGCCTGAAATCGGAGTTCGTCAAGAAGGTATAGTTGTGCAGGGCCGGTAGCCCTGCCCCAAGAGATAATCGGGTTTTCGAGTCGTCTAACAAAGCGTCGCCTGCACACCCCATGCCCAGACAAAATCCAGCACTGCATCGCATACAAAAAGCCCCCATGACCGCGAAGCGCCTGCGGCTTCTCATCCTTGGCGCAGCAGTGTTGGTTGCGGCACTGGGCTGGGGCCTGGTGATCATGCTCAAACCCGCGATCCAGCGCACGATTGTCATCACCGCCGGCGCCGACAAAGGCATCTATAACAGTTTTGCATTGCGCTACGCGCCACTCTTGAAGCGCGAAGGCATTACCCTGGATATCCGTAGTTCCTCCGGCTCGGTGGAAAACTATCAACGCCTGAAAGACCCCGATAGCGAATACGAAGTAGGTTTTATCCAGTCCGGCACCACGACCCCGACGGAAAACGACCGGTTGCAGACCATCGCTGCCGTTTCATATGAACCGATCTGGGTGTTTTATCGCGGCGACGCCGTCATCACCCGGCTGGCGCAACTAAACGGAAAACGGATTTCCATCGGCGTGCCGGGCAGCGGCTTGCTGAAAGTCGCACGGGTTCTGCTGGGTCACAGCGGTATCAACGCCGATAACGCTACGCTGCTGGAGATGGATGCCTACAAGGCCTATCAGAATCTCGAAAGCGGCCAGCTGGACGCCGCATTTTTTATCGGCCGGCCGGACGCCGTCATGCAGCAGACGCTGCTGAACAGCGATTTGAAGTTAATGAGCTTTGCCCAGGCAGACGCCCTGGTGCTGAAATTCCCTTCGCTCTCCAAGATCATCTTCCCGCGCGCCTCGACCAGCGTTGCCAACGATTTACCGCAAGCCGACGTTACACTGCTGGCCGCCACTGCGCTGCTGGTTTCCAAGGATACCCTGCACCCTGCCCTGACTTACCTGTTGCTGGAGGCTGCAAATTCGGCCCATGCCCGTGAAGATTACTTTACCCCGCGGGGTTCGTTCCCCAACCTGAATTCGGATGATTTTCCGATTTCCGACGAGAGCATTCGTTATTTCAAATCCGGCCGTCCCTTCCTGCAACGTTACCTGCCGTTCTGGCTGGCCAGCTTCGTCGAAAGACGCTTGCTGATCCTGCTGCCTTTCATGGCACTGTTGTTCGGCCTGCTGCAGGCGTTGCCGCGCATGGTGGAAGCGCGCATGAAAAACCGTCTGGTGGTCTGGTATCGCGAGATCAAATCGCTGGAAGATGAAATATGGGCATCCAAAAATCCTACCAAGGAGCAAATTACCCAATGGCGCGATGACATCGAGAGCATTGACGCCAATGCCAGCCAGATACGCATTCCACAGCGCTATTTCCAGGATGTGTATGCGCTCAAACAAGCTATCCGGGTGGTGCGGGAGCGGATTATCCAGGTGGCTCAGCAGGTTGAGAAATAAGTTGAATAATAAGGCGAACGTTGCCGAAGGGAGCGGCCGGCCCTCGCTGATTTTACTTACTCCAACTTCCACACATACTGCATCCGTGTCGTAGACTGCACCGGCTGGCCATCAGCCATGGCAGGTGTGAAATGACAGAGGCTCCAGGCTTTCAAGGTTGCTCTGTCCAGCTCTTTGAAACCGCTGCTTTTTTCAATCGCAGCATCCACCACGCTGCCGTCGGCGCCGATGGTCAGTTTCACATTCACACTGCCCTGCTCCTCATTGCGCAAGGAAGTTCTCGGATATTCCGGTTTTTCGCAATTCCCGGCGACCCTGGCGCTGGTATGCGCCGGCGCGGCTGGCGCTTGCGTCACTGCGGCAGACGGCTGCGCTACAGACGTAGGCAGATCGTTGGTCGGCGGCTTGACATTGGTTACTGCCGCAATCACGTTTTCCTGAGGCTGCGGCTGTACCTTGACCTCCGGAGGCGGCACGTAGGGCGGCGGTGGCGCAGCGGTTTTCGGTGCTGGCGGAGTCGGTTTGTCTGGCGGCGGTGGGGGTGGCGGCGGCGGTTTGATTTCTTCGATGATCTTGGTGATCACCGGTTCCTGGATGACATCGACGACTTTCCGGGCCAAGCCGGTCACCAGTGCATACACAACCGCTATATGCATCAGAACAACGATACTGACGCCAACCCATTTCCTGCCAGGGTCGGCCCTTTCAAACGTGAAATCCATTTAAGGACTCCTGTCTATCCGTCCGCTCATTCGCTTTTACGGCAACCATCTTATCGGCGGCAACGCACTATCCGCCGACACGCTAATTTCTTATCGGATTGCCTAGTTTCATATTAGCAGCTTAGTGGCAACAGTAAAGATATCTGCTAAAAAACTTGCGGCCCGATACGTCGCTCAGTCGACCACGAACAGTTTCGCGCCGGTCGTGGTAAAAGACCTGTGCGGCTCGGCCTCGTCTGCAACCTGATAACTCATTCCAGCTTGCAGAAAAAACCTGCGGCCATCTTCCAGTTCGGTGTGCAGTTCGCCTTCAAGGCAAAACAGTATATGTCCCTTGGTGCACCAATGGTCGGCCAGATAACCTGCCGTGTACTCGACCATGCGAACCCGAATCCCGCCGAAGTGACAGGTGCGCCAATACGCCATCCCGGTTTCGCCCTTGTGCTCGGTGCGCTCAACCGTCTCCCAGTCCGTGGTGCCGAACGGAATATCAGTCATTTTCATGTTTTTCTCCTTGGCGCCTGGCTAATTTATCCCGCTACCCTGTCAATCAAGGCCGCTCGACCATCCGTAGATCACTGGCGCCGTTAGCACCGTTGGCACCAACAGCACAACTCGATGGCGACACAGTCACGCTGCCGCGATTGCGCAACATTACCAGTTCGGCCAGCACCGATACCGCAATCTCTGCCGGTGAACGGCTTAGGATAGACAAGCCTATCGGTGCATGCAAGCGTTCAATTTGCGCGGGGCTCAAATCCAGCGTCAGCAGCCGTTCCTTGCGCGCCTCGGTGCTTGCCATCGAACCGATTGCGCCGACATAGAAAGCGTCCGTCTTGAGCGCTTCCATCAGCGCCATATCGTCGACTTTCGGATCATGGCTGAGCGTGACGATCACGGTGCGGCGGTCGGGCTTGAAAGCCAGCACGGCGTCGTCCGGCATGCCATCCAGCCAGATCACGCCGTCGGCCTGCCAGTTGCGGCGCTGCTCTTCGCGCGGGTCGTTCAGATAGACTGAAAAATCCAGCGCAGGCGCCATCTGCGCCAGATATTCGGAGACCTGGCCGGCGCCGATGATCAGCAGGCGCCAGCGCGGGCCGAAGACCTGCACCAGTTCTTCTTCATCGAAACGCAATGCAAAATCGGCATCGCTGGCTTCGATGCTGGCCTGGCCGCTGCGCATGTTCAGGCGGCGCTGCACCAGGTGGCGCCCGGCCACGGCTTCGAGCAGCGGTGTCAGCGAGGCGGCGTCGGTCAGCGGCTCAATCACCAGCTCCAGCGTACCGCCACACGGCAGGCCGAAGCGGCGCATCTGCTCGGCGCTGATGCCGTAGCGGACTAGTTCGATCTGGTTCGGGAATGCTGCGGAAAAGCGCTGCATCAGGTCATCTTCGATGCAGCCGCCCGAGACCGAGCCGGTAAAATCGCCGTCATCCGTTATCGCAAACAGCGAACCAAGCGGACGCGGCGCAGAACCCCAGTTGCGCACTACTGTCACCATGGCTACCCGCTTCCCTTGCTGCAGCCAGCTGACAGCGCTTTTCAATACTTGATAATCGACTGCGTTCATGGCTTATTTGATCCTTGCCTGATTCTATTCGGATTTTTATCAGTGTAATGAAAAACAGGATCGGCCGCTTGCACGGTCGATCCTGCTCTGAAACTACTCTATGGCGCTTAATGCGCCGTCGTCAGACGCATCGCCTTGATACGGTCCGGCGTGATGTCGGCCGCCTGCCCACCCCAGGTAGCGCGCAGGAAATTGGTCAGTTGCGCCAGTTCCTTGTCGCTCAACTGACCGCTGAAAGCGGGCATGTCTTGCAGGCTTTCAGTGCCGGGGAATTTCTGCGCTTCAATCCCGTCCAGCATGGTTACGATCAAGTTGTGCGGATCGGCATTGCGTACCGTCGAATTACCCTTCATCGCCACCGCAACGTGTGCCTTGCCGTCGCCCTGGAAGCCATGGCAACCGGCACAGACCGCGGTGTACAAACGCTTGCCGGCATCCAGTTCAGTCGCATCGGCGGTGATGGTCTTGACTGGTTCCGGCGGTAGCGGCTTGTCGCCCATCAGATAAGTGATGACAGCGTTCAGATCGTCCTTGCTCAGGTATTGCGTACTCAGATGCACGACAGGGAACATCTCGCCGTAGGCAGATCCCTGAGGCGCGATACCGGTCGAGAAAAAGGTCTGCAAATCCGCGGCAGTCCAGCCCACCGCCGCCAAACCGGCAGGCGTGATATTCGGCGCGGCAACGCGGCCGAGGGCAGCTCCAGTCAGCGGCTTGGACAAATCAAGCTGGCCGAAAACGCCGCGCGGCGAATGACACTCTGCGCAGTGGCCGAGTGCATTGCTCAGATACTGACCACGCAACCAGGCCGGGGACTGGCCGGTTGAAGCATCAGTCAGCGAATTCTTCAGGAACGGCACATTCCAGAACATCATCCCGAAGCGCATGTTGTACGGGAATTTCAAGTCCGCCTCCTTGCTTGGCACGGCGACTGGCTTCTGCTGCATCAGGTAGGCGTAGATGGCGTCGCTATCCGCGCGCGTCATCGAGCGATACGAGGTGTACGGCATGGCCGGATACAGGTGTTTGTCCGGCGTTACGCCATCATGCAAAGCCTTGTAAAACTGGTCGGCGCTCCATTTGCCGATGCCGTGCTGCTTGTCCGGCGTGATGTTGGAACCGTAGAATTTGCCGAACGGCGAAGCCAACTCGACCCCGCCGGCGAACGCTGCACCAGTGGCGGTGGTGTGGCAGGCGGCGCAATCGGCAGCATTGGTCAGGTAACGCCCGAGGGCCAACTGATCGGCGCTGCCTGGCTTGACTGCGCTTTGGCTGGCGGCCTGGGCGGCTGAACTGCTGCTGCCATCGCAAGCCGCCAACAACGCGGCCGCCAGCAGCGGAGCCGCCGCAATGCGCAATGCATTGCGGAGATATCGGACCTTAGTCATCACTTGGCATCCTTTACCAGTCCAGGCGTTGTCAGCGCCACTTCCTTGACCGCTTCGAAGTAGCGCACGTAGCCGGTGCAACGGCAGATATGATCGTTCAATCCGTCAGTAATGGCTTGATCGAGCTGGTCCTTGCCGACCGGCTGGCGTTTCAGTTTTTCCAGCAACACCGTGGCGGCATTGACGAAGCCCGGGGTACAGTAGCCGCACTGGAAGCTGTAATGTTCAAGGAATTTTTGCTGGATCGGCGACAACGCTACCACTTCGCCCTGCTCGTTGCGCTGGGCGTGACCCTCCACGGTACGCACTTTCTTGCCTTCGAAAAAATGCGCGCCGGTGATGCAGGAACGCACTTCTTCGCTGGTGCCGTCCGGCTTGTCGAGAATCACCACGCAAGCGCGGCAAACACCCTGGCCGCAACCCAGGCGCGAGCCGGTCAGGTCCAGGTATTCGTGCAGGAAATCGATCATCATGATGCCGTCCGGCACCGGCACCGGGCCGACCGGCTTGCCGTTGATATGCATGGTGATGGGGTGGGTAGTCATGCTCATGCCAGAGCCTCCTGAATTTTTTGTTGAGTTACCGGCAGATCGGTGAAGCGATGGCCGATGGCGTGGGCGATGCCGTTGACGATGGCGCCAACTACCGGAATCATCACCACTTCGGCGATGCCCTTGGGCGGATCGGTCTCGGTCAGCGGCGGCAGCACCTCGCCGGTTTGGGTCCATACCGCGACATCCTTGGCGCGCGGCAGCTCATAGCGATTGAAGTTCCAGCTGCCGTTACCCGGTCCGTCTTCATAGAGCGGCAGATATTCGTGCAGGGCGTGGCCGATGCCCATCGCCAAACCGCCCTGCAGCTGCCCGGAAACCAGTTGCGGCGATAGCTGATTGCCGCATTCCATGATCGAGTGATGCGTCAGCAACTCGACCTTGCCGCTGGCTTCGTGCACCGCCAGTTCGACCAGTGTGCCGACTGCGCTGTAGTAAGTCACGGCAGCGTTATTGCGCTGGGTCGGCGGGATGAATACTTTCTTGCGATTGAGTACTTCGTAACCGCCGGCGGTGCTCATCTTGGCTTTGCGTGCCTTGTCGGCGCCGTCGCCATAATGCACCGATAAACCGTCAAGCGGGATCCGCACCACATTGCCGAGAATCTCGAACTCGGCTTCAGCCCATTGCCAGCGATTGAAGACATGCACGGTGGCGCCGGTCACCAGCCCAAGCTCATGGGCTTTCTTCACCAATTGGTCATAAGGCAACGCTTCCAGGCCGGCGGCGGACAACTTGCCGTCGACCCAGCGCGCATCTTCAACCCGCACTACCAGCGGTGCAGCCTGGCCACCGCCGATGCCGGTGCTCCAGATCGCCATCGCCGCCGGCCACAGGCCGTGCATGAAGACCACCCGCGCCGCTTCACGCGTGCTGTGGGTGAAGTAGAAAGCCGAATTGGTGGCGCTGGATGGCGAGACATACCCCGGCGACCAGCGCGGATTGGCGGCCAGCTTGTCTTGCTCGGCCTGGCTCATGATGTAGGGATCGCCGCTGGTGACCACCGGCAGATCGCCCCAGTCGGTCACAGAGGTACGCACTTCATGCGCCGGTTTGCCCAGCCACTTGGCGCAAGCGAGCGCTTGCGAAGTCGACATGCCGGTGCCGATTTCAGCACCGCTGTGCGACAGATGAATCTGGCCGTCGGCGCCGATTTCCACTTTGGCAAACGAGGTCTCGGCGCCGGTGCCGAAATCCTTCTGCACGCAGGCAAAGCCGACGCCGTAGCGATAGCCCGGATGGGCGGCTTCGTATTCCGTTTTTTTCTTGGCGCGATTGATCCACAAAGGATGGCTTTTGGCTTTCTGCAGCACTTCGTCAACCCGGATCGCGCCGGCAGGAATCGCTCCCTGGGTATTTTTCATGCCAGAGCGCAGCGCATTCGTCAGGCGGAAATCGATGGCGTCGAGACCGAGCTTTTCCGCCATTTCGTCGATCATCATCTCTGTCGCCGCCATACTTTGCAGCGTGCCGTAGCCACGCGCCGAACCGGCGTCAATCGCACGTGTAGCGATGGCGACAGCGGCCAGGTCGTTTTTCGGGAAATAATAAATCGATTGCGCCGCGGTAGCGCCCACCATCGCTACCGATGGCGAGAAGTTGGCGCGGCCGCCGCCATTGGCTTCGAACTCGCCTTTGAACGATTGCAGCAAACCGGTCTTGCGGTCGACCGCGATGCGGTAGTGCATCTTGAAGGCGTGACGCTTGATCGAAGTCTGGAACTGTTCGTAGCGGTCATTCGCCAGCCGCACCGGTTTACCGTCAGCATAGAGCGCGGTCACCAGGCCGTAGAACGGAAAATTGTAGTGATCCTTGGAGCCGTAACCGACCGTGTAGCAAGGATGGAGGAACAACTGCTTGAGCGGGAATTTGCCCTTCTTCATCATCTCGATGGCACTCGCCACCACTTCGCTTGGCGACTGGGTCGGCACCACCATGTGCAGGGCCTGGTTGGCGCTGTCGTACCAGCAATTGGCATTGTCTGGTTCCAGCGCCGCGGTATCTATCGACTGCGTGTTGTAGTCGCGCTCCATGACCAGCCAGTCGGCCGGCGGGTGATCCAGTTCCTCCTGGATCCGGGCCGCGTAAAACATGCCCTGCCCACCCAGCTTGCCATGTTCCTGGCCGTCCGGCCATACCGGCTGGTGCTTGCGCATCATGCTCGGGAATACCGGCGCATTCTTCAGGCTGGAAAAGACGTCATCGTCGAACGATGTCGCGCCGCCTACCCGCACGAAGCGGAAGGTGCCCCACGGATCGCGCTCCAGCGGGCCGGTCACCGGACCGTACTGGATGATTTCATCCTTGAACTGCAGCTTGTCTTTGGCAAAGCGGAAACGGGCGAAATCGTTATAGATCAGGATCGCTACGGCATGCCCCAGGTAGGCTGGCGTCTTACCGGCCGGCAGCAGCATGTCTTCGCCGTAAAACGCCGGGAACGCCACGCCGTCCCGCGCCAGGTCGGCGGCAGTGACTACCCGGTCCGGCTTCAGTTCGTCGCCGAGCAACCCCAGGTCAAAGCCGAGGAAATTGCGGTCGGCCTTGGTGGCGCGCAGGATGAATGCATGCGCCTGCTGGTTCGGCCAGTGCGGCATGTCGCGCGCGCGTACATCGCGCGCGAAGACCTTGGCGCCGGTCACCTTGGCAATACCATCGATACGGAATTTGACCTGGCCGTTGCTGCTATCCCACTGGATGGGCGTCAGGATTTTTTCTTCGAACAAGGCAGCAAATGCTTTGCCACCGATAGGCGCTACGTAAACCGACACACCGGCCACTACGCTAGCCTTCAAAAAACTGCGACGCGAAAGGTCGAGTTTTGTCATGTATTTCTCCTCAAAAGCCAAGGAGCAACCCAACCGTCGTTCGCTAGCGGTTGTTACAGATGCTCATCGGATCCATCAAAAGCCCCTGCCGGGCATTCATCTGGGGGTCGGCATTTTATAACGTTGGAGAACCAGCAACATAATCAAGATGACATGATGAGAATAGATGATTTGACGGCTTTCGTAATGTGTTTTGTATCTATTAAATGAAATAATTATTGGAATAATTGTTAAAAATGCACAGCGACAGCCGATTTTTTACTTGAAAGCAAATCATCGATCGGCAACCGATCGCTGCGCTACTCACAAGCGCTCGGTCTCGCCACTCTTGGGTTGCCACTTCATCAAACGTTTTTCGATCATCCCCACCACCGTATCGAGCACCAGCGCAAAGGCAGTCAGCACCAGAATCCCGGCAAACACGGTATTGATGTCGAACGCACCTTCGGCTTGCAAGATCAGGTAGCCGACACCTCGTGCCGAACCGAGGTATTCACCGACGATTACACCGACGAAAGCCAGCCCGACCGAGGTATGCAGACTGGAAAACACCCAGGAAGTGGCTGACGGCAGGTACACCGTGCGCAACAGCTGGCGCTGGTTGGCGCCTAGCATGCGGGCATTGGCGAGCACCACCGGGCTGACTTCCCTGACGCCTTGATAGACGTTGAAAAACACGATGAAAAATACCAGCGTCACCGCCAGCGCCACCTTGGACCAGATGCCGAGTCCGAACCACATCGCAAAAATCGGCGCCAGGATCACCCGCGGCATCGCGTTCGACGCTTTGATGTAAGGGTCCAGAATGGCCGACGTCAAAGGCGACAGGGCTAGCCATAAACCGACGCCAAGACCGAATATCGTGCCTATGCCAAATGCCAGCATGGTCTCGGTCAGGGTGATCAGCAGGTGCGAATAAATCTCCGCCGGGAACGTCAGCGTGAACCAGGTGTGGTCGCCGAAACCGACTTCGAGTGACCCGCTGCCGACAGTAAACCACTGCCAGACACGTTGCAGCACCTTGATCGGCTCGCCGAAGAAAAATGCCGTTTGCGGATTGCGCGTCGCCAGGTGCCAGATGAAGAAAAATATCACCAGTACCAAGACTTGATATACCCGCAGATTCTTATAATTCGGCTTGATGGCTTTCCACATGGTTCCGTTTTATCCTTGTTATTCCAGATCCCGTTGTTACAGCGACTTCTAAAAACTCCGTCATCCCCGCGAACGCGGGGATCCAAGTTACTAATTTAAAATAGATTCCCGCGTTCGCGGGAATGACGGGGTCGCCGAGACGTAATAGGGCTATTCGAGCTGCCCTTAAGCGACTTTCTTTTGCTGCTGATAACCCTTCAACACTTCGTCGCGCAGCACGCTCCAGATCTGCTGGTGCAGCTCGACAAAACGCGGCTCGTTACGGATTTCAGCCACATCGCGCGGGCGCGGCAAATCAATCACGAACTCGCCGATCGGATGGGTTCCCGGCCCGGCTGACAGCACCACCACCCGGTCCGACATGGCGATCGCCTCATCCAGATCGTGGGTAATGAACAGTACCGCCTTGCGTTTGGCGCTCCACAGGTCCAGCACTTCGTTTTCCATCAGTTGCCGGGTCTGGATATCCAATGCTGAAAACGGTTCATCCATCAGGATGATGTCGGGATCCAGAATCAAGGTCTGCGCCAGCGCCACCCGCTTGCGCATGCCGCCCGAGAGCTGATGCGGATAACGGTCGCCAAAGCCTTGCAAGCCGACTCGCGCCAGCCATTCCTCACCCAGCTGGCGCGCCTTGGCTTCATCGGTTTCCCGATACTGCAAGCCGGCGATGACATTTTGCAGCGCACTGCGCCACGGCATCAGCGCTTCAGCCTGGAACATATAACCGGCGCGGCGGTTGATGCCGAGCAGCGGCTCGCCAAACACCTTGACGCTGCCGGATGAAGGCTGCAGCAAACCGGCGCCGACATTCAGCAAGGTCGACTTACCGCAACCGGTCGGCCCGACCACGGAAACGAATTCGCCCGGTGCAATCGACAAATTGGTGTCAGCTACTGCGGTGTAACGCTGGGACCGATCGTCTTTGGAGATGAAGGTACAACTGACGTTGTCGAGATGGAGAGCTGGAATCATGGGAGTAGGGATTGACTTCTTGCTACTGACTGGTAGGGCGGGCAAGGTTTTTGCCCACGCGGTATCGACATAAGCATGGCGACGAATTTGAGGTCACGCGTGGGCAAAAACCTTGCCCACCCTACCCGTATCATTTGTACTTGGCGTTGGCCTTTTTTACAAACTCATTGGTATAAGTTTGCGACAGATCGATATTCTTGCCGGCCAGCTCAGGATCGAATGCTTCCAATGCGTGCAGCGCGACTTTCGGGCCGGCGTCAGGAATCGTACCGTCCGGTGACAGCGCCTCGCGCACTTTCATGAAAGCTTCGATGTACAAGGCACGGTCACCCAGCTGATAGTTCTCCGGCACCGCTTTGACGATGTCCGACGGTCCAGCTTTTTGCAGCCATTTCAGGGCGCGCACCATGGCGTTGGTCAGAGCTTGCGTGGTATTCGGGTATTTCTTGATGAAATCGGCGGAGGCGTACAAGGTGGCTGCCGGCATAGGGCCGCCAAACACGGCATTGGTATCTTTCAATGTGCGTGTGTCGGCAATGATCCTGATCTCATTATTGTGCTGCATCATGGTGATCAGCGGATCGAGATTGACGATCACGTCGATGGAACCGGTGCGCAGCGCCGACAATGCGCCGGCCGAGGCGCCCACGCCGATGTAAGAGACGTCGGTCGGTTTCAGGCCGCCCTTGGCCAAGACGAAGTTGGACATCATGCTGGTCGAGGAACCCGGCGCGGTAACGCCGATCTTCTTGCCTTTCAGATCGGCAATCGACTTATAGTTGGGCATGGTCTTGTTGGACACGCCCATAACGATTTGCGGCGCCCGGCCCTGCAGCACGAATGCGGTGATGTGCTGATTCTTGGCCTGCATGCTGATGGTGTGTTCGAACGCACCGGAGACCACGTCGGCGCTGCCGCCGATCAGCGCCTGCAGCGCTTTGGCGCCGCCGGCGAAATCGGAAATCGTCACATCCAGGCCTTCATCCTTGAAATAACCGAGCTGCTCGGCAATCGTCAGCGGCAGGTAATAGAACAGGTTTTTGCCACCCACCGCGATGGCCACTTTGGTTTTCTCCGGGGTCTGCGCAAACAATTTTCCATTGAATGTCAGGTATCCCGCCAAGAACAGGCAAAGGGCGATGCCAAACTGCTTCCAGCTGAACTTCATATTGTCTCCTCGTATATCCAGGGTTATTTCACTACTGCTAAATTTATGTTTATGTCAGTAATGGTTCTTTTCTTTGCCATCTTGATGTGGCTGTTCGGAAATTCAGTTACTTGCGGACTCTATGATAATACTGTCTGCCTGGAAATTAGTAGCCACTCGTCATTATGTTTTTTTGGCATGACAGATTGGCTTCGCCAACGGCCTCGCCAGCGTCCGTACCTGACACTAAGTGTCAGGTCGCGCGTCTGTCCAGCATCGCACGGGCGATGGTGCCGGCATCGACATACTCCAGCTCGCCTCCCACCGGCACGCCGCGCGCCAGGCGGCTGACTTGCAGGCCGCGAGCTTTCATGGTTTCGCTGATGTAGTGAGCGGTGGCTTCGCCTTCGTTAGTGAAATTGGTCGCCAGCACGACTTCCGTCACCACGCCGTCGGTGGCGCGGCCGATCAGTTTTTCCAACTGGATGTCTTTCGGGCCGATGCCGTCCAACGGCGACAAACGTCCCATCAGGACAAAATACAAGCCCTTGAAAGTCAGGGTCTGTTCAATCATCAACTGGTCGGTAGGCGTCTCCACCACGCACAGCAAGGTAGGATCGCGATCAGGATCGAGGCAGGTTTCGCAGACCTCGTTCTCGGTGAAGGTATTGCATAGCGCGCAGTGGCGGATCTGATCGACCGCCTGGGTCAGCGCCCGTCCCAGCAACGCTGCACCGTCACGGTCATGCTGCAACAAGTGATAAGCCATGCGCTGCGCCGATTTCGGACCGACACCGGGCAGATGACGCAAGGCTTCGGTGAGTAAGGTAAGACTGGAAGGAATTTTCACGTCAAGCCTTGAATCATGCGGTGCTCAAAAATGAGATTGGTCAGAATGGCAATTTGAAACCGGCTGGCATGCCGGCAGTCAGGCCGGACATTTTTTCGGCCGACAGCGCTTCAGCTTTACGCACCGCGTCGTTGAAAGCGGCGGCAACCAGATCTTCCAGCATGTCCTTGTCGTCGGCCAGCAAGGAAGCGTCGATCGCTACCCGCTTGACGGCGTTTTTACAAGTCATCACGACTTTCACCAGGCCGGCGCCCGATTCGCCTTCGACTTCGATCAAGGCCAATTGGTCTTGCATCTTCTTCATGTTGTCTTGCATTGCCTGGGCTTGTTTCATCAGCCCTGCTATTTGGCCCTTCATCATGATGCTTCTCCTATGAAAACAAAAAATTCATTACAAAAAATTTCATTACAAAAAAATTGATTACAAAAAAAGTTGATTACCCCAACGGCTTGATCGATCCCGGCACGATCGAAGCGCCGAATTCGCGCATCATGCTCTGAATGAACGGGTCGTTTTGCGCAGTCTGTTCTGCCAGGCGCTGCCGTTCTGCCTGTGCTGCCATGGCCTGGGCATTGGCGGTATGGCGGACCGGGCCAAGCTCGGTTTCCACTTTTACATTGCGACCGAAATGCTCGGTCAGCGCCACCTCCAACTTATCAACACTGCCGGCCGAGCGCAAGGTATCGAAAGGAATACGGAGATGGAATTGCACTGCCGCGCCGCTACTGTCGGATTTAATCAGTTCGCTCTGCTGCGCCAGCTGATGCGCCACACCGCGTACTGCCAGGTTGGCGGCCAGCAACGGCCAGTTGCCATCCCAGTTCAGGTTCGGATCGGGTTGCAGCACCAGCGGCGGTAAGGGCTCTACCGGAGCCGCAGGTTGCTGGACAACAGGTTCGGGGCGCGCGGCCTGGCGGTTATTGTTTGCAGCCCCGTTTGCAGCCACGTTTGCCGCCCCGCTCACGCCACCTGTGGCAGATGCGCGTGGGGGGGCGAATTGTGCGTACGATTCAGTTTTTTTTTCAGCCGCCGAACTGGAAAATTCGGTATCTGGCAAATCCGTGGGCAGAGGGATCTCTTCTTCCCAAGGCGGCACGGAAGAATTTTGCGGTGCTTGCTTCACATAAGCCGGCGCTGCAGGCTTGGCTTCCGCCACTGCTGGCTGGCTGGCTGGCGCCACCTGCGTCTGGCCCGGCTGCGGCCGCGCCGCGGCGCCACCCTTGCGCGAAGATGCAGCAGCGCGCGCCGCTTCCAGCGCGGCTCTCGCCGGACTCATGGCGCTCGTATCCGGGCGCGCCACCGGCGCGCTGGTGCTGACTGTCTGCGGTGCGCTGCTCAGGCGCGCTGCCGCTGGTGCTACCGATGCTGCTGCCGGAGCTTGCGTCGCGGCCGGCCTGGATGCAGGAGCCGGCTGCGTCGCTGGCGCTGCACTAACCTGAGGGCGCGGCCGGCTGACCGGCGGCGGCGCTACCGTGCTGCCGTCGGCTTGCGGCCGGAATGCCAGCATGCGCAGCAAGGTCATCGAGAAACCGGCATATTCGTCCGGCGCCAATCCCAGTTCATTACGGCCATGCACGGCGATCTGGTAAAACAGTTGTACTTCCTCGGCATCGAACAAGGCCGCCAGCCGGATCACTTCTTCACGTTCCGGCAAATCGTCGGCCAGGGCTGCGGGGACGCTTTGCGCCAAGGCTACCCGATGCAGCAAAGTGCCCAGGTCCTGCAGCGCAGCGTTATATGACAGGCTACGGCTGGCCATGTCGTCGGCGACTGCCAGCAAACCGGGACCGTCTTTTTGCGCCAGCGCATCGAGCACACGGATCAGATAAGACTGGTCGAGCGCGCCCAGCATGCCTTGCACAGCGTCCAATGTCACTTTGCCGGCGGCATAGGCGATCGCCTGATCGGTCAGCGAGAGCGCATCGCGCATCGAACCATGTGCGCCTTGCGCCAGCAAACGTAAAGCCGGGGTTTCGAATTCGATTTGTTCCTGGCCCAGGATATTATCCAGATGGGCGATGATATGGCCGGGCGGCATCTGCTTCAGGTTGAACTGCAGGCAGCGCGACAGCACCGTTACCGGGATTTTTTGCGGATCGGTGGTCGCCAGGATGAACTTGACGTGTTCCGGCGGCTCTTCCAGCGTCTTCAGCATCGAGTTGAAGGCATGGTTGGTCAGCATGTGCACTTCATCGATCATGTAGACCTTGAAGCGCGCGTTCGACGGCGCATAGACCGCTTGCTCAAGCAATTGCGCCATTTCGTCGACGCCGCGATTGGATGCCGCGTCCATCTCGATATAGTCGACGAAACGCCCGGCATCTATCGCCACGCAGACTTCGCATACACCGCACGGCGCTGCGGTAATGCCGCCGTTGCCGTCGGCGCCGATGCAATTCAGCGATTTCGCCAGAATCCGCGACAAAGTAGTCTTGCCGACACCGCGGGTGCCGGTGAACAGATAGGCATGGTGCAAACGCTGTTGCTCCAAGGCGTGCGTCAAGGCCCTAACGACGTGTTCCTGGCCGACCAGCGTATCGAAACTTCTGGGGCGATATTTACGGGCGAGAACTTGGTAGGACATAGGCGACGAATATGGGCTGCAGGTTGTGAAATACAAACAGCATTTTACCTGACAGACGAAGTTAACACGGTTTTTAAACTTGGCGGCCAAATCCGGCCTTTTCTGCAGGGTGGGCACCGTGTGCCCACGCAGCGCTCCGCCGTCTTATACTCCGGTTATCACGCAAACGCGTGGGCACACGGTGCCCACCCTACATATTCAAGTGACTCAGCACAACAATATCAGGAGATCAATCATGCAAGGGCTAACCCACGAAGTGACAAATCAGGTGCCTGAGCTGTATGGCAACAATCTATTCCTGGACGACACCGTCCTGCAAGCTGGGGTAAAGCGCCTGCAAGGGCAGTGGCATGCCGACCAGCTGACACGCTACGGCGCCGAGCTGGGCAGCAAGGAGACCTGGCAACTGGCCGAGCTGGCAAACCGTCATCAGCCCGAACTGAATACCTTCGATCGCCTCGGCAACCGCATCGATGCGGTCGATTTTCATCCGGCCTGGCATGCCTTGCTAGGCTTGCTGCGGCGCGAGGGTCTGCACGCCCTGCCTTGGATCAAGCCGCAAAGCGGCAGCCATGTGGCGCGGGCGGCCGGTTATTTCCTGCACGCCCAGGTGGAAGCCGGATCGCTTTGCCCTACCACCATGACATTTGCCTCGATTCCGGTATTGCAGCAAGAACCGGCGCTATTTGCCGCCTTGCAGGCAAAACTCTTGTCATGTGAACATGATGGCCGTGATCTGCCGCTGGATCACAAAAACTCGATCCTGATCGGCATGGGCATGACGGAAAAACAAGGTGGCTCCGATGTCCGCAGCAACACCACCGCGGCAACACCGCTTGCCGGCGGTGGCGGCCGCGGCGCCGGTTACCTGCTGACTGGCCATAAATGGTTTTTCTCGGCGCCCATGTGCGATGCGCACATGGTGCTGGCACGCACAGAAATGGGCTTGAGCTGCTTTTTCGTACCACGCTGGCGGCCGGATGGCAGTAAAAATCCGGTGCAGATACAGCGTTTGAAAGACAAACTCGGCAATCGCTCCAATTCCAGCAGCGAGGTGGAATTCCGGAATGCCTTCGGCATCATGGTCGGCGACGAAGGCCGTGGCATCCCCACCATTATCGAAATGGCCAACCACACGCGCCTCGATTGCGTCATTGGCTCCGCCGGCCTGATGCGCCAGGCATTGGTGCAAGCGCTGCACCATGCGCGCCACCGCAGCGCTTTCGGCCGCCACCTGGCAGAACAGCCGCTGATGCAAAACGTATTGTCCGACCTCGCCCTGGAAAGCGAAGCGGCAACGTTGCTGATGCTGCAGCTGGCGAGCGCTTTCGAACAACCCGACGATCCGCTGCAACGCGCCTGGCGCCGCATCGTCACACCCGCCGCCAAATTCTGGATTTGCAAGCGGACGCTGGAATTCACCGGCGAATGCATGGAAATCTGGGGTGGCAACGGCTACGTCGAAACCGCGCCAATGGCGCGCTTTTACCGGGAAGCACCGGTCAATTCGATCTGGGAAGGCTCCGGCAATGTGATGTGCCTGGACGTGCTGCGCGCGATTGAACGCGAGCCGGCTGGCTTTGGCTTGTTGCTGGCGCAGCTGGCTGAGGTGGCACACGAACATCCCGGCTTGCGCAGCATGCTGGATGATTTGCTGAAAGATCTGGCCACCCCGGCCGAACAGCGCGAGGTGCTGGGACGCCGCTTTGTGCAGCGTCTGATGCTGACCGTCCAGGGTGCCTTGATGTTGCAGCATGCGCCGGCGGCAATCGCGGAAGCGTTTATCGCCAGCCGCAGCGAGGCGATGGGCGGGCGCGTCTACGGCACCTTGGCGGCGGCGCATCTGCAGCAGCAGATTTTGCAGCGGACATGGCCGCAATAGAACAGTTACGAGTAGTTACGTTAGCTTGCGGCCTCCCCAAAAAAAGAAAAGCCGGCAATACGCTGATCGAGTATTGCCGGCTTGCTTACATCCAACCTCTGTAACGCCTTAATGGCCGCCAAATAGCTTGAGGATATTTTGCTTTTCATCCTCTTGCGGAGTGATCGGCGTCACAGGCCCGGGTACCGGTAAGCCATCAGGTCCGATTTCGACAGGGGCCGCAGCACCGGCGCCCAGCCCAAGCGAAGCGATGAAGCCATTGCCCGGCGTGAAATTATCGAAGTAAAACTCGTTGTTGATGGTGGTAACGCCATCAGGCATAGGCATTTGATAGCTCGGCACGCCGCGCAAGGCGCGCCCCATGTATTCGGTCCAGATCGGCAATGCCAGTTGCGCACCGAATTCGCGGCTGCCCAAACTCTTGGGCTGGTCGTAACCCATCCAGGCCACCGCCACCAGGCTGTTCTGGTACCCCGCAAACCAGCCGTCAAAGGCATCGTTGGTGGTACCGGTCTTGCCGGCCAGGTCGGTACGGTGCAGCACATTGGTGCCGGCGCCGGTGCCGCGTTGCGCTACCGATTGCAGCAGGCTGGTCATGATGTAGCTGTTGCGCGCATCCAGCACCCGCGCTGCATTCTGGCCGGCGATCTGCGGTTCGACCTTGGTCAATACGGCGCCGCGTGAATCGGTCACTTGCGCGATCAAATAAGGATTGACCTTGTAACCGCCATTCGCCAGCACCGCATAGGCGCCCACCAGTTGCAGCGGCGTGACTTGTCCCGCGCCCAAAGCCAACGGCAGATAGGGCGGAGTCTTGTCGATATCGAAACCGAAATGGCTGGTGACGAATTCCTGCGCATATTTGACACCGATCGCATCCAGCAAACGGATCGATATCAGATTCTTCGACCGTTGCAAGCCGGTACGCAGCGGCATCGGACCGTCTGGCTGATCGTCATCCTTCGGTTCCCAGGCGCCCTGCCCCGGTCCGCCGGGATAGGATACCGGCGCGTCGTTAATGATGGACGCCGGCCCGAAACCCTTTTCCAGCGCCGCCGAATAGATGAACGGCTTGAACGTCGAGCCGGGCTGGCGCCAGGCTTGGGTCACATGGTTGAATTTATTCTGGTTGAAATCGAAGCCGCCTACCAGTGCGCGGATAGCGCCGCTTTGCGGTGTCAGCGACACCAAAGTGGCTTCGACCTGCGGCAGCTGCGTGATTTGCCAGCCTTTTGCAGTATTGATGACGCGGATCACGGAGCCTTTTTGAATCCGCAGATTCTTGCCGGCTTTCGGGCTCAAGGCAGCCGCGGCAAGACGCAAACCCTCGCCGCTGATGGTGACCGTACTATCGTTGCGTAACATCACCTGCACCTGCTTGGCGTCGGCGCTCAACACCACCGCCGGCAGGATATCGTCATTGTCTGGCTTGTCCTGCAAGGCATCTTCGATCGCCTGGTCACGCTCGTCGCCAGAGGCCGGTAACTCGATGTTGGCCTCCGGACCGCGATAGCCGTGGCGCCTGTCGTAATCCATGACACCCTTGCGTACCGCGTCATACGCCGCCTGCTGGTCGGCTGCACTGAGAGTAGTGATGACGCTCAGGCCACGGGTGTACGTGTCTTCCTTGAATTGCGCGTACAACATCTGGCGCACCATTTCGATGGCGTACTCGGCATGGACGCTGTAGTTGTTACCCTTGGTCTTGACCTGGATGTCTTCCACCGCCGCCTGATCGAACTGTTCCTGGGTGATGAACTTGAGGTCGAGCATGCGCTTCAGGATATATTGCTGGCGCACGTGCGCGCGCTTCGGATTGACCACCGGATTGTAGGCCGAGGGTGCTTTCGGCAACCCGGCCAGCATCGCTGCCTGGGCCAGGGTGATGTCTTTCAAGTCCTTGCCGAAATAGGTACGTGCGGCAGCGGCAAAACCAAAAGAACGCTGGCCCAGGTAGATTTGATTCATGTAGACCTCAAGAATCTGATCCTTGCTCAACGCCGTCTCGATCTTGTAGGCCAGCAGAATTTCATAGATCTTGCGGGAATAGGTTTTTTCGCTCGACAAGAAAACGTTGCGGGCTACCTGCATGGTGATGGTGCTGGCGCCTTGCGAAGCGCCGCCATGCATGATGTCGGTCAATCCGGCACGCAGAATCCCGATGACGTCGATGCCGCCATGCTGATAAAAGCGTGCATCTTCAATCGCCAGCACCGCATTCTTCATGTCTGCAGGAATGTCATCCAGTTTGACCAGGCTGCGCCGTTCCTCGCCGAATTCGCCGATCAAGACATGGTCGGCAGTGTAAATGCGCAGCGGCACTTTGGGCCGGTAGTCGGTGATGGCGTCGAGCGCCGGCAATTGCGGCGTCATGACTACCAGCGCATACGTCAGCAGCAAGCCGCCGATGACCACGCCGGCCGCAAACAGGCCGCAAATGGTGAACAACAACGCGTGCGCCACGCTGCCCTTGCCGTTTTTTCCGATCTGGCCAGAACGGGATTTGTTTGTATCTTGCTTGGTTTTCTGTGTTGATGACATAGCAATATTCGATGGAAATAGCCCTGTATCCTACAACATGCCGGGCATCGGACCTCGAATGGCTACTAATTGTTACTAACTAATCAGTGACCCGGCTACCCGCGTAGCCACTTAATTTCTACCTAAGCGGCGCGAGAGCCCGACAGGGACTGGATCATCTGACGCGTGGTGGCTGCGGCTAGTTCCGGCGTTTCCATCGGGAAAAGGTGGCCGCCAGGGATCTGCCTGAAATATTTCCCTACCAGGCGCTTGGTCGCGTCCAGTCCGGCCTGCCGGCATTCGACCGAGTCGACGCCGCCGACAAAACCGATCGGCACCGGGAAACCACCTTTCAGCACGTTACCCATATCGTGCGGCAAGGTCCGGTAGACAGCGGTTTCAATGTCGCGCCGAAAGCGCAGGACCATATTGCCCTGGTCTTCCTCCAGCCCGTAAGTAATGTAATCGCGCAACACTTCCGGCGCCCAGTTGGCAAACACCTGCTTGCCGGCGAAGTGCTGATAGGCAGCCTCGGCGCTCGGCCAAAGATTGCGCCGTTTGGCCGAGAACCTGGCTTGCGAGACCCGGTTATCCAGTCCCAACGCTTTCGCGCCGCGCAACAAGCTGGCACGCCAGCCAACCACTACCGGCGTGTCGAGCATCACCACGCAACTGACCAGGTCAGGACGCTGGTGCGCCGCCAGCAAAGCCAGGCCGCCGCCCATCGAATGGCCGACCAGGATCACCGGTTCGGAATAACGCGCGGCCAGTTCATCAATCAATTCCTGCACCAGCGCCGGCCAGCCGTCAGTGACGGGATACTTTGGGTTATGGGCATGGATGTCGAGCGAGCGCACATCATAATCGTGCCCCAGGTACTCCAGGAACTGTCGATAAGTTCCTGACGGAAAGCTGTTGCCGTGAATGAAGTGCAAAATCGGATGCGTAACGGAGCTCATGTATTCCATGTATTTCATAAATAAAACAGCAAACCTGCCTTGATGGGGTCTCATTTAAAACCGAAAACAGCGATGTTCCAAAGGGAATTTTAGAGCTTGCGCTCAGAACCGGATTGGTACAGCTTGCACTGTCAACGACCATACCAATAGCGACGGCGCTGCTCACGATAGGTGTCGGCGGTAATGGAGGCGCCGAATTTCAGCATGATTGCACCGTCATGGTCATTGCGTAATGTCTCAATACCCAAAGCCTGGTAACGCTCCAGCACTTGCCGTTGGGGGTGGCGGAAGCGATTCCGGTAGCCGACCTGGAACATGGCGATTTGCGGATCGACTTCCGCCAGGAATGCGGCGGTCGACGAAGTGCCGCTACCATGATGAGGCACTAACAATACATCGGCCTTCAACTGTCCGGCCTGACTGGCGATCAACTTCCTTTCCTGTGCCGTTTCCAGATCTCCGGGCAATAGAACGACGTGTTTGCCGTGCGTGACCTTTAGAGTGCAGCTGTCGGCATTGGGATTATGTTTTTTCGACGCTGCCAGTGCCGCTTCCCGTACCGGATAGTGATCGAGATCGGGATACAGCATGTCAAATTTCATGCCGCCCCACTGCCAGCCTTGACCGTCATGGCAACGCCGGTGATCGGCTGCAGCCTTCACAATCGGGTGCTCCAGCGGCAGGGATGAATACACCGTGTTTACCTTGACGCTACTCATGATCGACAACGCACCGCCGGAATGATCATCGTGGTTGTGCGACACCACCAGCGCATCCAGCCCGGTGATGCCGCGCGCTCTCAGGTAAGGCACAATCGCGCGGCTGCCGGCATCCGATGCGGGCGAATAAGCGGGGCCGCTGTCGTACAGCAAACGATGATCGGCGGTTTCTATCAATACCGCCATTCCCTGGCCGACATCCAGCGCAGTAACCCACATTTCACCGGCGCCGGGACGGCTGCCGTTATCCAGTAGCAAAGGCAGCCAGCCGGCCAGCGCCAGCCAGCGCAACGGCCATCCGCGCGGCGCCAGCAACCATAAAGTAGCCAGCAGCGCCAATGCGAAAGTCCATGGCTGCGGCAGCGCCGCTTGCCATACGGCAAATGGCAAAGCGCTTAACCAGTTCAAAAATGCTGCCAGCTGTTCGATCAATGCATGCGCGCCACGCCACAGCCAGGTCGACAGCGGTGCCGGCAACACGCTGGCAAACAGCGTCAGCGGCGTGACCATCAGGCCGACCAGCGGAATCGCCAGGGCATTGGCGATCGGGCCGATCAAAGACACCCGGCCAAACAATAACGTCGTCAACGGCAGCAAGCCGATGGTCACCGCGTACTGGGTAGCGCCTGCCATTTTTAATACGCCTAAGAAGCGCGAGATAAGTGATTTCCCTTCTACAGCCACGGTCTGGCTGCGGCCGACGCTGGTGTACAGGATTACGCCGACGGCACTGAACGACAGCCAGAATCCCGGCCATAACAACGCCCACGGATCGACCAGCAAGACCACCGCCAGCGCCACGCACAACACATGTGAAACACTGGTGATGCGCCCACTCCACAAAGCCAGCGCGACAGCCAGCAACATGTATAAGGTGCGTTGCGCGGGTATGCCGAATCCCGCCAGCAGTACGTAGCACAGCGCTGCCAGCGCCCCGCTCAATGCTGCGACCTTTTGTGCCGGCAGCAGCAAAGGCAAGGCCGCTTTGGTGAAGAAGGAACGGCGCCACAGCGCTGCCATGATTGCTGCGAACATGCCGGCAATCATCGTGATATGCAGGCCGGAAATGGCGACCAGGTGGCTGATACCCGTGCGATTGAATACCTCCCAGTCGGATTGATCGATGGCGCGCTGATCGCCTACGGCAAGCGCCACCAGCACGCCGGCATAACGATGCTCTGGCAAGGCTTGCAAAATGCGCTCGCGCAAGCGGCTGCGCAGCACTTCAATCAGGTTGCCCGGGCTGAATACGAATGCCTGCAGTTGCCGGTTCTTTAACGCCAGTTTCTGATCAGAACGCACGTAGCCAGTGGCGCGCAGATTGCGCTCCAGCAGCCATGCTTCGTAATCAAACGCCGCAGGGTTAGCATTTCCGTGAGGACGCTTCAAGCGCACGGTCAGTTGCCAGCGCGCACCAGGCTGGACTTGAACCTGCAGCGGTTGGCCAGCGGCCTGGTACCAGGCCAGCGCCAGGCGCTTTGGAACGACAGGTGAAACGCCGTCCTGATCCAGCACTTTCTCCACGGCAAAATTAAAGCGGGCGCCCGATTCGAAATAAGACGGCAAGCTGTCAACTGTGCCAATCACGGTGATGTCGCGCCCTTCCCATGCCGGCGGCAATTCATGCTGTAGATAGTATTGAGCAAACAGTGCTGCCCAGACTATGCCGAACAATGCGCCGGCCAGCATGTTCGCGGCTGATTTGAAACATGGATGACGGATTTTGCAGGCGGCTACGGCCGGCCATGTCGCCAGCAGCAGCAATCCGCACAATAGCCAAACGGCTGGCAATGACGCTTGAGTTTGCAAAAAAGCAACCCCAAGCACAAACCCTATGACGGCGCTGCGCAGACAGGCCGCCTTGCGCTACTTAAGCCAAGGCCGCCAGACGCGGCAATGCAGCGCGGGCGTTGGCGGCAGTTGCCTGCGCAAGTTCAGGTATGGCCATCCCGCGCAATTCGGCCAGCACAGCGCCTATGCGGGGAATCTGTTGAGGCTGGTTGATGTCAGGATGGAGCCAGGCGGGCGACATGTCGGGGGCGTCGGTCTCCAGTACCAGTGCCTCCAATGGCAATTCGGCGGCCAATCGCCGGATTTGCAGCGCACGCGTAAATGTCATCGCGCCGCCAAAACCGAGCCGGAAGCCCAGGCCGATGAAAGCCTCCGCTTGCTGGAAACTGCCGTTGAATGCATGGGCGATACCGCCCTGCACTTTGATCCGGCGTAAATGTTTGAGAAGAATGTCTTGCGAGCGGCGCACATGCAGCAAGACCGGTAAATCGAATTCGCGCGCCAGTTTCAGCTGTTCGATGTAAAAATGTTCCTGCTTTTCACGCAAAGGACCGCTTTCCATGCCGGGAACAAAAAAATCGAGGCCGATTTCGCCGATCGCTACAAAACGCGGGTCTGCCAACGCCGCAGCGATCGTATCGCGCAATGCCAGCAAATCGGCTTCCTCGGCTTGCGGCACATACAAGGGATGGATACCCAGCGCATAGGTACAATTGGGCAGTTGCGCAGCCAGTGCGGCGACCGTAGCGAAATTGGCGCGTTCCACCGCCGGAATCACAATCCAGCTGACGTCCTGCTGCTGCGCCGCCGCCGCGACCAGCGTCTGTTCGCCGGCGAATTCAGCGGCGTCGAGATGACAGTGGGTATCTATCCACATCGGATGATCTTTTCAAAAATGGGAAGGGCAAATAATAAGAACCAAGCTTGATAGATTGTTATCGTAGCATGCGCCGAAAATGCGCTTATATAAGCATCAGGATAAACAATCCCCTCGCTCCGGCCCAGAGCCTGATAACATGATGCCAAAAAGTATTTGTTAGAAAGCAACGCAGATGTCCACAGCACACCAGCCGTCACCCCCGTTCGACCAGCGCGAATTCCGCAATGCCCTGGGCACCTTCACCACCGGCGTCACCATCGTTACCGCTTGCTCGCCCGATGGCAAACTGATTGGCGTCACTGCCAACAGCTTTAATTCGGTCTCGCTCGATCCACCGCTGGTATTGTGGAGCTTGTCAAAATCGTCCAACAGCCTGGCGGCCTTCGAAGCCGCCGAATATTGGGCGGTGCATATCCTGTCGCACGACCAGGACCAGCTGGCCACCCATTTCAGCAAACGCGCACACGACAAATTCGCTGGCCTCGATCTCGAAACCGGCATGGGCGGCGCGCCGCTGCTGGACGGTTGCACCACCCGCATGCAATGCAAAACCGCCTATCGCTACGATGGCGGCGACCATATCATCATGGTCGGCGAAGTCATGCATTTTGAACATTCCGACATCGCTCCCTTGGTTTACCAGCGCGGCAATTACGCGATCGCCACCCGCAAGGAACTGGCCGATGAAGCAGAAGCCTTGATCAAGGCCACCGCCGCTTCCGACAGCTTCGATGAAAATTCGATGAGTTACCTGCTCGGCAGCGCCTATTTCCATTTATATGGGAAGCTGCGCGAATTCGGCGCACTGCAGGGCCTGAACGATGCCGAATTTTTCGTGCTGAACACCCTGGCCGCGCGTAACGGCCGCAGCCTGGCGGAGTTGAACCGTCTGTTCGTCTACGCCGGCCACACGCCGCTGCTCAATGTACTGGACGACATGACGGCGCGCGGCTTGTTGCAAGTGGTGGTGGATCAAGGCGAACGCAACGAGCGCGGACTGTTTTACCTAACCGCCATCGGCCAGGCACTGGCGCAAGAAATTGCCAATGCCGGCAAGCAAACCGAGCTGGCATTGTTGAGCAGCCTGGGCACAGTCGATACCGTCGCCTTGCGCACGCTGCTGCGGCGTTTCATTACACTGACCGATGAAGGCAGACTGCCGGGTGAGTGAGCAAGAAGAATTAGCAAAAATCCGCCAAGAACGGCAATGCGCTACACTAAACTCTTATCCATGATCGCCTCTCGACAGCGCCGATGAATATCCGCTTCCTCGAAACCTTCGTTTGGCTGGCGAAATTGAAAAATTTCCGGCTGACGGCGGAAAAACTGCACACCACCCAGGCCGCGGTATCCAGCCGCATCGCCACGCTGGAGCAGGATTTCGGCGTGCGCCTGTTCGATCGCGGCGCGCGCGAAGTCGCATTAACTACCGATGGCAGCAAGGCGTTGGTGTATGCCGAGCGCATCGTCAAGCTGATGCGCGAAATGAAGGAAGACATGTCGGCCCGCGACAACTATTCGGGCGTGCTGCGGATAGGCGTGATCGAATCGATCGTGCATAGCTGGTTCCCGGATTTGATCGGCCGCATCCACAAACTGTTTCCGCAACTGGAAATCGAAATCGCCAGCGACACCACCATCCACTTGCGCGAGCAGTTCAGCAAGGGCGACCTCGACCTGGTGCTGCAGGCGGAACCGGTGATCGCGCCGAATATACGTAATCTCAAGCTGTGCGAATTGCCGATGCGCTGGGTTGGCAGCAGCAAGCTGGAGATCGGCAATGAAACCCTGACCCTGTCCGATCTGGCGGCCTTTCCGCTGGTCAGTTTTGCCCGCAATTCCGGGCCGCATACCATCATCGAGCAGCTGTTTTCCAACAGCGAACGCGGCTCGCTGCACATCAATTGCATTACTTCGGTGGCGACCATGATACGGCTGGTCAGTGATGGTTTCGGCGTCGCCGTGGTGCCGCCGGCAATTATCCAGCGCGAGCTCAACGACGGCAGTCTGCAATTGCTGCGGGTCGATGCCGATTTCCCGGCTTTGTTGCTGATGGCCTCATTTCGCAACGATCCGGAAAATGCCCTGACCGAAACGATTGCCAGCATCGCCCAGGAAACCGCCTCCGAATTCGCACTGAATTGGGGGCCTGAAATCGCCAGGCTGCCGTCCGGCCCGCTGGAACTGCCCTTTCCGCCTGTCTAAGCCGGCACGGCACCATTTGTGCGGCATGTCTGAGTCGCTTGAATTAAACGCCCCGCTTTTGCTCATAAGATTTTCCATTCAATCGCGCTGACAATTTCTTGTTGGACAGCTGCCAATCGGCTGCGCATACTCGATTCATCCGGTAGCCAAGTTTGTTTGCAATGAATTTGGCCGCCGGTGACGGTCGTCAAAGAAACGCCGCGCCATCCTTCGCCAATTGCTGCGGAGCAAATCCATTTTCGGGTGACATCAAATGAGCAACAACCTCAATAGTGCAGCGATCGCGCTGGAAGATACTTACAAAAAAATCGCCTGGCGGCTGATTCCATTCCTGGTATTCCTGTTCGTGCTGGCCTGGATAGACCGGGTCAATGTCGGCTTTGCCAAACTGCAAATGTTGCTGGATCTTCAATTCAGCGAAGCCATCTACGGCCTTGGCGCCGGCATATTCTTTATCGGCTACTTCCTGTTTGAAGTACCGAGCAACCTGCTGCTGGAGAAAATCGGCGCCCGGAAAACCCTGGCCCGCATCACCATCCTCTGGGGCCTGACCTCGATGGCGATGGTGTACGTTAAAACACCGGCCTCGTTCTACGTAATCCGCTTCTTCCTGGGTGTATTCGAAGCCGGCTTTTTCCCTGGCGTGGTGCTGTACCTGACCTACTGGTTCCCGGCCGCACGGCGGGCTCGCGTCAACGGCCTGTTCATGACCTCGTTCGCAATCGCCGGCGTGGTCGGCGGGCCGATTGCCGGTTTCATCATGAGCCGCATGGATGGCGTCGGCCATTTCGCCAATTGGCAATGGCTGTTCCTGCTGGAAGGCATTCCGTCGGTCCTGGCCGGTATCCTGGTGTTGCTTTACCTGCCGGAAAAGCCGCTCAACGCCAAATGGCTGAGCCAGACGGAGCAGCAAGCGGTGACCCGCGCTCTGGCTGCTGAAAACCATGATCATAAGCATGCTTCGTTGCGCGATGCCTGCCGCAATTACCGGGTCTGGATTTGCGCTGCGGTATATTTCTGCGTGGTCAGCGGCAATGCTACGATCGCCTTCTGGTCGCCATCCATCATCAAGGAAATCGGCGTCGTCGGCAATCTGCAGATTGGCTTGATCTCCGCGATCCCATTCCTCGCCGGCACCATCGCCATGATCTGGAACGGCATTCATTCCGACCGTAGCGGCGAACGTCGCCTGCACTGCGCATTGGCGACACTGGTAGCCAGCATCGGTCTGATACTGACCGGATTTTTCATCGGCAATGCGGTGCTGGCGCTGTGTGCGCTGACACTGGCTGCTATCGGGATCCTGGCTGCATTCCCGGTGTTCTGGTCGATTCCCGCCGCGTTCCTGACCGGCACCGCAGCCGCTGGCGGCATTGCGCTGATCAATTCGATCGGCAACCTGGCCGGTTTCGCCGCACCGTATCTGATCGGCTCATTGAAAACCACCACCGGCAGTGTCGCCTCCGGCCTCTACTTCGTAGCGGCGCTGGAGTTCTGCGCGACGATATTGGTTTTGCTGTTCATCAAAAAAGTCCGGTAGTTACATACCCATTCTTCATCCTTCATTCGTTTTAAACCCGCGCCGCCTGGCTTAAACGCCAGGCCGGTTGCCTCTTTATAGCTGGAATCATCATGCACATTTCTTTCCAAATCGATACCGAAGAAGGTCCGCAAAAAAGCTCACGGCGGCTGGACACCGACATCCACACCCTGATCGTAGCCGGCTGGGCCGGACGCGACCACGCCGCCATCGAACATCACATCGAAGAACTTGCCGCACTCGGCATTTCGCGTCCGAGCGCCGTCCCCTTGTATTACCGCATCGCCAGCAACCAGCTGACCCAGACGCCGCAGGTGCAGGTAGTCGGCCCAGATTCATCTGGCGAAGTGGAAACCTTTGTCTTTGCCGCGGACGGCGAACTGTATGTCAGCATCGCTTCCGACCACACCGACCGCAAGCTGGAAGCCCATAGCGTAGCGCTGTCGAAACAGGCATGCGTGAAACCGGTTGCCACCAGCGCCTGGCGCCTGGCCGAGGTGGCGGACTATTGGGACGAACTGGTGATCCGTTCTTACATCGAAGAAAATGGTGAGGAACTGCTGTATCAGGAAGGTCCGCTGGCGTCGCTGCGCACGCCGCAGGATTTGATTGCCGGCTACACCGGTGGCGCCGCCATGCTGCCAGCAGGCAGCGGCATGACCTGTGGCACTGTTGCTGCAATCGGTGGCATCCGCCCGGCGCAGTCATTTACAATGGAACTGTTCGATCCGCGCCGGCAACGCACCTTGCGTCATCACTACCAGGTTGAGGTATTGCCGGAAGTTGCTTAAGCCAGATTTCAGATTTCAGATGTCGGATTCCATTCATTTTTCCGAGGCCGCATGACTACCACGCCCCCTACCCTGCGCACCCTGTCTGAAGCCCTGCGCCAAAATAACGTCAGTTCGCTGGCTCTCACCGAAGCTGCACTGGAACGGGCGCTTTCGCCGTCCGGCGAAGGCAGCCGGGTGTTCACCGAAGTTTATGCCACGGCAGCGCGCGCCGCGGCGCAAGCGTCCGATCTGCTACGCGCCAGCGGCCAGGTACGCTCACCGATAGACGGCGTGCCGATTTCGGTCAAGGATCTGTTCGATGTCGCCGGCAGCACCACACGCGCCGGTTCGGTGGCTTTGCGCGATGCAGCGCCTGCCAGCGTTAGCGCGCTGGTGGTGCAGCGTCTGGTGGCAGCCGGCGCAGTCATCGTCGGCCGCACTAACATGACCGAATTTGCCTATTCCGGGCTCGGCATCAATCCCCATTACGGCACCCCGCGCAATCCCTGGGATCGAGCCAACGGCCGCATCCCGGGCGGTTCCTCGTCCGGCGCCGCTGTCTCGGTCAGCGACGCCATGGCGGTTGCCGCCATCGGTTCCGATACCGGCGGCTCGGTGCGGATTCCGGCCGCACTGTGCGGGCTGACCGGCTTCAAGCCGACTGCACGCCGGGTTTCGTTGCAGGGTGCATTGCCGCTGTCGACGCAACTGGATTCGATTGGCCCTATCGCAAACAGCGTCGCCTGCTGCGCCACGCTCGATGCGATCCTGGCCGGCGAACCGGTGCTGGAGCTGACGCCATATTCCCTGCGCGGTTTACGTCTTGCGCTGCCGACCACGCTGGTGCTGGATGGCATCGATAGCCACGTTGCAGCAGCGTTCGCCAATGCACGCCGGCGACTGCAGGCGGCTGGCGCACTGGTGGAAGAAATCGAAATACCTGAATTTGCTGCATTGGCTGCAATCAATTCGAAAGGCGGATTCACCGGCGCCGAAGCCTATGCCTGGCATCGGACGCTGATTGCGGAACGCGCTACCGCCTACGATCCACGTGTGATTTCACGCATCTTGCGCGGCAAGGATATCAGCGCCGCCGATCTGATTGATCTGTTTGCGACACGCAAACAATGGATAGCAGCAGTTGAATGCAGTATCTCCGGCTATGATGCATTGCTGATGCCAACCGTGCCTGTTGTAGCACCCACCATCGCGTCCCTGGAGGCCAGCGACGACGCATATTTCGCAGCCAACGGCTTGATCTTGCGCAATCCGTCGGTGATCAATTTTCTCGATGGTTGTGCGCTGTCGCTGCCTTGTCAAGCTGCTGGCGAGGCGCCGGTCGGATTGATGCTGGCTGGTGCCGGCGGCAACGATCGGAAAATCCTGGAAATCGGATTGGCGGTGGAAGCTGCGCTGGCACTTGCCTGAAGCAGGTTTGGTGTCAACAAAAAAACACCGGATCAAATAATTTGATCCGGCGTTTTTTTATCACAATTCAACAGCACGATCAGTGATCAACCGCCAGCCTTGCCACCTGCAACACTTCACCACTGCTCGCATTCTGAACAAAGGCGACAATACCGAAACGATCCGCACGGACATCCTTGCCGATACTGTCGAGCGCGATTTTTTCATTGATCTGCACCGCACCGTCTTTCAGCGCAAAAGGCCCCAGCCAGCGCCGCACAACATAGTCGTGATGCAGCGTCACGCCACCGTTCTCACCTGCCGCAACGTTGGATACCAGCTGGTTTTCGTAGACGGCGATGTAAGCATTGTGGCCATCCCTGGAGGGCTGCCGCAGCTTGACCCTGGTCGACAAATCAAAGGTGCGCGCTGCCGTACCTGACAATTTGATGGCAATGTCGGCCGGCGACGGTTGCTCTGCAATTTTTCCGGCCGCAGCGTCAAAGTCGCTTTTCATATTCCAATGCCGTAATTCGCGGCCGCCAACAAATATTTCCGGCGTATACACCACGCGGTTCTTGGCAAATGCCGCCAATTCCTGCTGCCGCGCGGTAAAGCGGTGATCGCCGAACCGATCCTTCCAGCCGAGGTTGTCCCAATAATCGACATGCAGGGCGAGTGGCACCACCTTGTCCGGCCTGGCCTGGGCGCCAAGTCTCGATAGCCATTGGTCGGCCGGCGGACAGCTGTTGCAGCCTTCGCTGGAATACAGCTCAACCAGCGCCACCCGGTAGGCCGGACTTTGCGCCATATAGTCCTGCGCCTGGGCGATACCAGAAATGCCGAGCGCAAGCGTAGTTAGCGCGAGCTTCTTTGACACATTGCTAAGGATTTGCACTTGAGCCTCCTGGCTGATCGTGTTTCATTGAGCTTGGTCGCACGGCCAACCAATTCCTTACAAACCCCTATGGCGCTCGATATAAATTAATCACGTCGCGCTCTACCCGCACCAGGTTTTGCCCTGCATCCACGACAAATTCAGCGCCGTTAAAAGATGGCCTGGTCAGCAACAATATGGCGTCGGCTATTTCCGTAATCGGGGCGATGTAACCGAGCGGCGTTGAACGAGCCGCAGAATATTCGAAATCGGCCTGGCTCTGATCGCCGCTGGTCGTCATCAACCCGGGGTACAGCGCATTGACGCGCAGCACCGGCGCAGCGGACATGGCCAGCATCGCGGTCAGGTTACCCAATGCCGCCTTGGCCACGGTGTAGCTGAAATCCTCGGGATGAAAATTGGCGCGCACCTTCTGGTCCACCACGTTGATCACCACTCCCTGCTGCGAGCGTTCCTTGGCTTGCTGGTGAAACGCCTGGGTCAGCAGCAGCGGCGCGCGGCAATTCACCTGCCACGAGCGCTCCAGATCGCCCAGCGCAAAATCGGCCAGCGTATCCGGGAAAAAAATGGCTGCGCAATTAACCAGTACATCCAGCCGGCCGAACCTGGCATAGATGGCTGTCATCATTGCCGCCAACTGATCCGGCGACTGCAGATCCGCTTGCCGGGCGACGGCAACGCCGCCGCCAGCTTCAATCGCCTGCACCGTATCCAGCGCGTCCTGTCGCGAATTGCCGTAATGCACCACTACGGCATAACCTGCCAGCGCAAACCGTTCGGCAATCACGCGGCCGACCCGCTTGGCGGCGCCGGTAATCAACACGACGGCTGGAGTTGCAACATCCTTTACGCCATTCGTCATGTCGGTCTTGGGCGGCTTCGCATGCTCATTCAATTTTTGACTCAATTTTTGACGGCAGCGCTTGCATGACGGTCCATGAATTGCGCCAGGCGCACATCAAGGTCGGTGACGCCATTCTTATCATGGGTAGTCAGCACCACCACCACGCGATTATAGACGTTCGACCACTCCGGATGGTGGTCCATCTTTTCTGCCAGCAAGGCCACCTGGGTCATGAAACCGAAGGCGGCGTTGAAATCGGCAAACTTGAAAGTCTTTTGAATCGCATCGCGGCCATCCACCGCAGTCCAGGTGGTGAGGCTTTGAATGGCGGCAGCAGCGCCGATATGGGTAGAGCTTGGCATTGAAGTATCCAGTGGTGAAAACTTCAATTCTATAACCGGAAGCGTCGGAACGAGTAAAAGATGCGCTGTGAAAGCTTACTCAGTTCGATTTGGGCAATTTTCGGTCAAAAAAATCGACAATTTCAGCATTTAATTTGGTGGAGCGCACGGCACTTGATCGATCCATTTGAAAGGTGAACAATTGTGTCGCCAGCGTCTTTCCATAAGGCGTTGTCAACCAGTTGCCCGACCCACTGCGTTAATGATCTGCGACAAGCCTCTTCATCTCTCAAAGGAAAAACCATGAACTCGAAAATCATCGCCGTAACGTTATGCGCGCTGGCACTGGCTGGTACGGCCGGCGGCGCCAATGCCAAGGGTTGCATAAAGGGTGCTGCGGTAGGTGCGGTAGCCGGCCACTACGCGGGGCATCACGCGGTGATCGGCGCGGTTGGCGGTTGTGTCGCGGGACGCCACCTGGCTAACAAGAAAGCCGCTGACCAGGCTGCAGCAGCGCACGCTGCCGCCCCTGCAACACAACCTGCTCCCGCGAAATAAGCAAGAAAATTCCAGGCCGGGCTTGATGCCGCTTGATACCGTATTTTGCCCTTGAACCAGCGCGCGCCTCGCCTCGCGCGGGTTTTCCATTTCGACCAAGACCGTTGCAGGAAACTAGCACTCCACCACATTGACCGCGAGGCCGCCAAGCGAGGTTTCCTTGTACTTCGATTTCATGTCTTCACCTGTCTGCATCATGGTCTTGATAACCGCATCAAGCGAGACATAGTGGCTACCGTCGCCGCGCAGCGCCATGCGGGCCGCGTTGATGGCCTTGACCGCCCCCATCGCGTTGCGTTCGATGCACGGGATCTGCACCATGCCGCCGACCGGGTCGCATGTGAGCCCCAAATTGTGTTCCATGCCGATTTCGGCCGCGTTCTCGACTTGCGCCGGCGTACCCCCCAACGCGGCGGCCAGCGCGCCGGCCGCCATTGAGCACGCTACGCCAACCTCACCCTGGCAGCCAACCTCCGCGCCCGAAATTGATGCGTTTGCCTTGTAGAGCATGCCGATGGCGCTCGCGGTCAGCAGGAAATCGACTATGCCGTCGTCCGAGGCGCCGGCAATGAAACGCTCGTAGTAGTGCATCACCGCTGGCACGACGCCTGCAGCGCCGTTGGTCGGCGCTGTGACGACGCGGCCGCCGGCGGCGTTCTCTTCGTTGACCGCCATCGCAAACGCGTTGACCCAGTCCATCACCGCCAACGGGTCCGCGCCGTCAGCGCTACTCGCGCGTGCGCAGAGTTCGCGGTGCAACTCAGGTGCGCGGCGGCGCACGCGGAGCAGGCCCGGCAGGCGATCTGCGGCTTGCGGGTTGCCAGCGCCGAAGCCGCGCTGCACGCATTGCCTCATCACCTGCCAGATGCGCAGCAGCCCTTGTCGCACCTCCTTCTCGGGACGCCACACGCATTCGTTTGCGAGCATCAGCGCGGCGATCGACAGACCACTGGCTTGTGCCTGCGCAAGCAGTTCGTCGCCAGTGCGGAACGGATATGGCCACGCCTGGACGGTGGTCCGCATGTCCGGCTCGGCGCCGCCGCCATTACCTTCGACGACGAAGCCGCCACCGACCGAGAAGTAGAACGCATCTGTCAGTGTCGCGCCATCGCCCGCCAGCGCTGTGAAGCGCATCGCATTGGGATGCTCGGGCAAGGATTCGTGGCCGAGGAAGGCGATGTCGCGCTCGCGGTTGAACGCTATCGGGTGCCGGCCGAGCAGCATCAGCTGCCCTGAACGGCGCAGCTGGTCCAGGCGGGGTTGCACGGTGTCGGGTTCGACAGTGTCGGGCGCATCGCCCAACAGGCCGAGGATCACGCCCTGGTCCGTTGCATGGCCGCGTCCGGTAGCACCAAGCGAACCGTAGAGATCGATCTGCACCCGTGCCGTGCCGGCCAGCATGCCATCACGCTCGAGTGCCTGCGCAAACATCAACGCAGCGCGCATCGGCCCCACCGTGTGCGAACTCGATGGTCCGATGCCGATCTTGAAAATATCGAAGGCTGAGAGCATCAAAGCGCTGGTCATGCCGCGAGCTGCTGCTTCACGAGCGCCACCCAATAGGCAGCGCCGAGTGGCAAGATCGCGTCGTTGAAATCGTAATACGGGTTGTGTAGCGGCGGGGGGTTCTCGCCCTCGCCTGCGCCGATGCCGATGTATGCTCCGGGGCGCTCTTGCAGCATGAAGGCGAAGTCCTCCGAACCCATCGCGGGCTTGATATCGGTATTGACTTGTTCGCTGCCGACCAGGCTCGCGGCGGCGGCCACCGCTGCAGCTGTCTCGCCCGGCGTGTTCACCACGCCGGGGTAGCCGCGCCGGTAGTCGAGCTCGATCTTGGCGCCGTTGGTCTGCGCAACGCCAGCGCAAATCTGCCCCATCATGGCTTCGACGTTATCCTGGATCGCAGCGTCAAGCGTGCGTACAGTGCCACGCAGCACGACGTTTTCGGGTACCACGTTCCAGGTGTCGCCGCCATGGATCTGCGTGACGCTGACCACCGCCGACTCGGTCGCGGAAGTACGGCGGCTCACAATAGTCTGCAGCGCATTGACGAGTTGCGCCGCAATCACCACCGAATCGATACCGGTTTCGGGCATCGCGCCGTGGCAGCCCTTGCCCGTGACGCGGATTTCGAAGGTGTCGAGGTAGGCGGTCATGGTGCCGGCCCGGATCATGAACTGTCCGCGCGGCACGCCCGGAAAATTGTGCATGCCGTATACGGCATCGGCCGGGAACAGATCAAACAGGCCTTCTTCGACCATCTTGCGGCCGCCGCCTTCGTTCTCCTCGGCCGGCTGGAAGACAAAATGCACCGTGCCCTTGAACGGCTTGTGGCGCGACAAGTGCTCTGCCGCACCTAACAGCATCGCGGTGTGGCCGTCGTGGCCGCAACCGTGCATCTTGCCGTTGCAGGTCGACTTGTGCTCGTGGTTGCCCAGCTCCTGCATGTTGAGCGCATCGAGATCTGCGCGCAAGGCGATGCTGGGGCCTTCGCCGTTCTTGAGCGAGCCGACCACGCCGGTGCCGCCCAGCCCGCGGTGCACGGAAATATCCATCAGCCCAAGGGCCTGCGCGACGATGTTCGCCGTGCGATGTTCCTCGAAAGCGGTTTCCGGATGGGCGTGGATATCACGGCGCCAGGCGAGCATGCGAGCGCGGGTATCTTCGGCGATTTCAGTTTCACGGTACATGAGGTTCTCCGTCAGCGATTTATTGGATTTGCGGGATTTGCGGGATCAATGGAACAGCTCGGCGATCAATGTCGCGCCAAGGAAAGTGCCAGCGGTTGCGGTCAGGGAAACTACTACGATGCGCCAGCCCAGTTGCCGGAAGATCGGCAGGTCTTTGGCGACCGAGAAGCCAGCGATGGCCAGCACCGGCGTCGTGAATGCGAGGAAATTCAGTTCGCTCGCCAAGGCGACGACAGTATCGGAGAATGGGAACAGACCTGGAACGCCAACCGCCGTAGCCACAAGCGACAGCACCAGGACCAGCGGCATCTTCGGGATCAAGCGCTTGGCGACTTCGACGATCGCTACCATTGCGACGATGATCGCCATGCCGGTCAGCGACTGCACCGGCGCCACTTTGAATGAGAGCCAGTTGCCGAGCGTCACGCCGGCGGCGATCAGCATCCACGATACGGCTTTATCGGCAAACGGCAGGTCCTTCATTTCGTCCCCGGCGCCGGCCAGTTCAGCCGTCTCGATCGGCTTGCGCTTCGAGAAGCGCCCCAGAATCGGTTCGAATTTGTCATAGAGCCAAGAGGTAGCCGGCAGCGACAGGAACAACGTGAAGTAAAAGCCAAACACCACGGTTATCAGATTCGCCGCTGCTGCAATGGCGGTCAACTGCGGCACCAATTCGGCCGGCTGCTGCGCGGCGATCGCGCCCATGGCGGCCGCCATCAGGCTGCCCGAGCCGACACCGGCGCCCATGGCCAGCGAGCGCGGATCGAAGATCTGCAGGCTGGTGATGAAGCCGGCGAACACGGCAATGAACAGCGCGCCCAGCACCGTGCCGGTGATGTATTCAGCCAGCACGCCACGGCCTTCGGGCGAGGCCATGCCGTATTTCTCGCCGATGATCACCAGGTTGCCTTCACGGCCGACCGAAAAGGTCGCGCCGACTGCTTCGCGCTTGATCCCGAGCAGCAGCGCCAGTGGCAACGCCAGCACGAGCGTGCCAAATGCGTGGCCGAATTCCTGGAACAGCAGCGCCCAGCCGGCCTGGCGAATCTCCGGTAACGCGCCGCCGACGGTCAGGCCAAGCTTCACGATGAACAACAGCAGGCCCGCATTGAGCAGGCCGCCGGCGTACGACTGCAGACCAGTCGTGATGCGCACGGGCGCCGGAACATATCGTTGCGCAATACCCCAGGTCGCCGCGATGAGCAGCGCCCAGAGCATCGGCAGCAGCACGACCTGGCCGGGGCCTAGCTTGAAACTGGCCTGGCCGATGGCTTCGGCAAGCCCGACCACGATCAACACCACGACGAAAAGTTTACATTTGCCAATACCGGTGACATCAGTAGAAGCAGAAGCGGTTGGCGCGGCAGGCAGGATGGCGGCAGTGTCGGCCATGGGTGTCTCCAAAAGAAAGTTTTGTATTCGACAGTCAAAAAACGATCGTCTGTGCATCGGCCCGGTGAGGGCTTCGAATAGATATTGATAATAATGTGCTAATAGTGTTAAATAAACAATCAATTGCGTCAATGATCGTATTAAGTGTTTTTTGATGCAAAAAAGGCTACACTCGATATGCCGAAAATCTGAGGAAATCGTATGGGCGACAAGCTGGAAACACGACGGATGCGTTACTTCATGAAGGTAATCGAGTGCGGGTCGGTGCGCGGCGCTGCCGATGAATTGAACATGGATCCATCTGCGCTGAGCCGCGCCATCGGAACTCTCGAGAAGGATTGCGGCGCCCGGCTACTGGATCGCCATGGCCGCGGCGTGGTGGCCACCGACGCCGGGGAACTGGTTGTCGCGCATTTCCGGCGCCAGGAAAACATGAATCAGCAACTGCTGACGCAACTGAACAGTTTGCAGAAAGGCGAAAGCGGACACATCGACATTGTCGCCGGAGAAGGCTTCGTGGACTGGTTGATGCGCGACGTGATGAAGGTATTCATTGCCGGACACCCCGAAGTCAGCGTGACCCTGGACATATGCAGCACCGACGAGATCGTGCGGCGGATCGCCGACGAGAGTGCCGACATCGGGCTACTGTTTCAGCCGCCGCGCGACGACCGGCTGCGTTCGCATGTTTCTCACCCCGGTCCGATCCAGGCCTATGTGCTGAAGGAACATCCGCTCGCATCGCATGCCGGGCCGCTCAAGCTCGCTGACCTGCTGCCGTACCGGGGCGCCACGCTGCACCGGACGTTCGGCGTCAGGCAGCACATCGAAGCAGCCGAGGTCAGCGAAGGGGTTCGGCTCAACACGATGCTAACCACAAACTCCTTCAGCGCACTGGGTCTTTTCGCAGCGATGGGGACCGGCTACGCGTTGACTCCGCACGTCGCTGTTCCGCAGAATCTCCGGGGCCAAATCCTCATCGGGCTGCCGATGAAGAATCCGCTGCTGAGCGAGGGACGGTCGCACGTCATATCCCGGCATGGAAAAACACTGTCGCGGGCGGCGCTCGAATTGCTCTCTCATATCACGCAGGCGATGGCGGCCTGGGCTACCACGGTGCCCGAAAGCTAAACGCCGGACGGCAGCGATACCGGCGTAGAGTTGGCGTTATCGGCTGATCACCAGCAAAGCCAGCGCGATGACTGCCGGCACTGCTTGAATGTACAGAATCTTGCGGCTGACGGTAAGTGCGCCGAAGATGCCGGCAACGATCACGCATGCCAGGAAAAAGACCTTGATCGAAAACCCCGGCGCTCCCATGCACAAACCCCAAGCCAGGCCCGCCGCCAGGAAGCCGTTATACAAACCTTGGTTGGCAGCCAGGGCTTTCGAGGCTGCGGCGAACTCCGGCGTAAGCCTGAAAGTCTTGATGCCGAAAGGTTTATCCCACAAGAACATTTCGAGAACCAGAAAATAAACGTGCAGTAAGGCGACCAAAGCAATCAACAGGTTGGCGACAGTATTCAAGGCAAACTCCGCTTTCTTAAAATTTTTGTTCGGCTGGTTGGCAAATGCTGCAAGGTGACTCGCTTTTTACGCTTTTGATTCAAGCTCTCTGGCATGCTGCGCGGCCAGTTCAGCTTCAAGCGCGGCGACGCGCTGCACTGCCGGCCGGGCATTGATCCTGTCGATATAAGCCTGGATCACCGGCGACATCGGCACCAGCTGGAAACCCGTGGTCCACTTTAATGCCGTGCCCCACAAGACATCGGCGGCGCTGAATTTCTCACCCAGGATATACGGGCCCTTCTCAAGCTGATCGGTCAAGGTCTTCAGCATGGTTTCGAAATCGCCATAGGGACAGGTCGATGGCGCGGCAGGCGGATGCTTTTGGGCGCGGTCGACCACTGCCGGCTCGAAGCAGGAGCCGTAATACACCATCCAGCGCAGATACGGGCCGCGCAACGGATCGTCCAGCGCCGGCGTCAGTCCGGCGTCCTGATACAAATCGGCCAGGTACAGGAAGACCGCGACCTGCTCGGTAATCAAGGCCTCGCCGTGCCGTACCGCAGGCACTTTGCCCATGGGGTTGATTGCCAGATATGCCTGCTTGCGTTGCTCTCCCGCTTTCATGTTGAGGGCGTGCAGCTCGTAGTCGGCTCCCAGTTCTTCGAGCAGGATGCGGGCGCCTGTGGAACGGGTATTAGGCGAATGGAAAAAAGTTACGCGGCGGCTCAGTGCCATGATGTCTCCTTGTTTTGTTGTTGGCTGCGCTTCAATTCAGTATTGATTCAGTAATATAGCCCAAGCGCTGCTGACACATTGGGAAACAAACAGATAATATTTTGTGCTTGCAGTAGTCGAAACCCTCCATTTCGACTGTGTAAAAACATGTTTCATTAATTTATTCGCAAGACTGCTCCTGTTGACGCGAGCATGCCGGAACCGTTATTAAACCAAAGTGGCTCATAGGAGAATTTCGCCGTGACGGTACTCCGCACGCGGTCGATATGGCGGAAAGAGGCTGTAAGGGGAATGTGAAAAGTGTAAGCAAATGCACGGGACACATTTTTGCTGCCCCTGCTTCGTACAATCGATAGCACTGAACACATTCAGGAGCGCAAATTGAAACACCCTCTCAGCATCGCAGCGATCATTGCCGGCCGCTTTTCATCTTTTATCCGCCCGCCGCAAAAAAACCAGGCCGACACCAACGTAACACTAAAAAATGCGCCGCCGGCGCCGAAGGAAGAAATCCAGCCCGGTCCACGTACCGGCCTGGTCTGGAGCCCTGGATTCTGGAATTATGTGGGTGGCTGGTATGTGTGGGAAGCCGGCCATTGGGAGCTGGAGCGGACCAACCAGCTTTACCTGAAACCGGGCTGGCAAAAGGTCATCCACGGCTGGCAGCTGCAGCGCGGTGAATGGCGCGTCACCTCGGTCAGCTTTATCAAGAAGGGTACCGCTGGCAAAGAGCAGGATAGCAACCCGGAACCGCATTACGATCCACTTGCGGCGTTTCGATAGAATCGATTACCGGAATAGCTATTTTCCGAATGGATTGATATTGACGGCATCCTGCGCTTTGCTCGACAACGCTGGCGACGGAGTCGATGATGGGACCGAACTGGTCACCATTGGGCTGGATAAAAAACTACTGTTGTCCTGCGCTGCAACCACATTCCGCGTCTTGGCTTGCGCTATCGAATCGTCCACCGGGCAAACGGCGTATATGCCGCCGGCACCCAAAACAAGAGCTGCAACAGTCCAGGCTAAATTCGTTTTATTCATGTCCGGTTCTCCGTACCGCTTCGTCGCCGCCACGGATCAATGCGATCCATAGCGGCGATTGCCGACAAATTAGCTATTAACGATCAGCTACAAATACCCCGGACGATTAACGCGCAAAGTCCGAAGTATTCTTGATGAAGGTATTGAGGTTGGCAATGTTCAGGCTACCGAAACCTGTAGTTGCGTCCCAACCTGCGGCAGCTTTGTAGCCGTAAGAACTGCTGGCGCCGTTAGTACCGGAGGTGACGTCATGCCGCAGCGAGGCGTTGGCGGCCAGCCGGAAATATTTGTAGAAGCTGGCTGCCGGGAACCCCAATGCATTGCTGTTGGCCGTTTGCAGGCGCGCCCAGACACCGGTGAAGATCGGCGCCGCAAGGCTGGTGCCGCCTACCGTGCCGGTCTGGCCGTTATAGTAGATGGTGGCGCCGCTGGCGCTGGCGGCATCGAACGCAATGTCCGGCAAGCCACGGGTGGTCTTGCCGGCGGCAATCACGCCCGACTGATAGGAAGGCGCCGCTTCGTACTTGCTGTAGCCGCCGCCGGTTGCCCACAGGCGCTTGGTGTAATCGTAGTCGCCTGCGGCGTCGTAGGTGCCGATCGCGCTCAAGCCTTCGTTCCAGACAGTTTCACTGCTGTAGGCGCCGGAATTCGTGTACAGGGTGGTGCCGCCGACAGCGATCACATAAGGTGAGCTAGCTGGTTCGCTGACGTCATAGGTCGATTTGCTTGCCGGTACGCCAGGAGCGCCGGAAATCGAACTGGTCTGGCAGTTATAGGCACCCGCATCTCCGGTCGAAATGGAGAAAGTCTGGCCTTGGGCCACAGCTTGTTTGAAGACATTGTCGTCGGCTGCCTGAGTCCCGTCGGCATGGGTATCCGATTCGCAACCGCCGAGCGAAACGTTGATGACTTTAGCCACATTGTCAGTCACAGCGCGGTTGTAGGCAGCGGTGATGCCGCTGAAGCTCATGTCGGGCGATGCGTAGAATATCAGTTGCTTGACGGCGCCGCCGGTAGTGCCGGTGATGGTCTGGCTGTCCAGGTTCCATTCGACCTGGCCGGAAGTGTCGCTGTAGTCGCTGCCGACAGGACCGGTTTGCACCACGGCGGTATTGACGGTAGCAAAACCTTTGGCTGAAGTGAATGCTTGCAGATCGGTAATCGTCGGGCTGATATCGCCTTCCGAAATAATGCCGACTACGGTATTGGAGGCAGTTGGCGTGGCGCCGGCGTTATAGATCGCAGGGAATTGCGACGGGCTATGCGGCGTGGCGATTGGCGTTGCATTAGTGCGAAGAACCTGTGCCTGCGAGGTTGCGGCGGCTTCAGTATTGGCCACCCAGCGATGATGGGTGTGGGCAATCGCCACGTTTTGCAAACCCAGCACCGAGCCGACAATACCGCTCAACGCCTGCGGTACTTGCGCTGCATCGGTATTGGCAAATACGTTGCGGCCGTCTTGCTGGAAGCGTTTCAGCGCGGTGCGGAAACCGGTTTGCACCGTCGCTGCCGTGCCGTCGGCTGTCACCAGTTGACGATTCGGAGCGACCCGGATGTTAACAAAGCCAGATTTGCTCAGATGCGCAACCACGGCCGCCACATCTTTTTCCGCAGGCGCATATTCTGCGGCGAATTGTGCCGGCGTCAGAAATTTTCCGTAGGAAGCGGTGCCTTGGGTATGCAGATCTTGCAGAAATTTATCGAGCTTGGCCTCGTTACGCAAATTCAAACTGAGCGTCACGTGAACCGGTTCGCCCTGCGCCAGTTGCACTGCCGATGCTGCCGGCGTGACCACGCTGGCATCGGCTGCCACGCTCTTTTGATTGGCTTGCACTTGCGGCAAAAACGCCTGGGTCCTGGTGGCGACCCAAGTGCTGTTGTCCACTGCGGCGGCGTGTGTGACGCCGGACAAAGATGCAAACACCAGGGACAGCGCCAATGACAATGCCGAAGCCTGGGGAATCGCAAAATTTCCTGCTGATACGTTCGATTTCATATCGCTAATTCCTCTTGAATGGAACAGATGAAAGACGCCGCCGCCCTGCACTGCGATCAGCAATGCAAAGTTGGCTTGGCGCTGGAGTCTGCATCACCGGTTGTGATGCAGTGCTTAACGGGACGTAGCGTCCGTTAACTTGATGGCCGCAGCATTAACGCTAGCGCTGGCAATGCCGGAAGATGGATGAAGCGGTGATGGGCTGCGTCTGATGCGCAGCGCGAAAGAATGAAAACTGGAATGAATCTGGCGCAAATCATGGGACTTCCCTCTTGAGGATTAACAACGGCATTGGTGACTCTTTTGGAGCGCATGCCGTGTAAAAAATCAACGCTTTACATCCGGTGTTTACTTCTCGTTGCACAATTCAAATTCATTCAAATTCATTTATTCGATGATTCAGGATAAATCAATTATTTCCACACGGCAATAGTAAAGACGCTGATATTTTCTTCTATCGAAACATGGTTTTCGTTGATTTTCGTTAGGACTTATTTAGGACTTATCTGGAATGCAGCTGCCGATAAAATCTGCGTGATTACTGACTAGAATCGGCGCCGACACCGATGACAGGCGCACTTTCCTGCTTGATGCTACGCGTCGAAAAAAACGCACCAAAATTAAACACCGAACGCGGCAAGGTCGCCCACAACGTAGCGCCGACAATCAGCGCGCCGCCGATCCAGGACAGCGTACCGAGTTTCTCGCCCAGCCAAAAGGAAGCAAATAGCGCACCGAATACCGGCTCGCTCCCCATCAACAGGGAAACCCGGGTGGGATTGCTGCGCCGGACACCATAGTTCTGCGCAAAAAAAGCAAAGATCGTGCAAAACAACACCAGATAAACCGTACTCACCCAGAAGCCGGGATCGCCGGGCAGAGGCGGCAGGCCGCCTTGCATGAACAGGCTGGCAACCAGCAAACAGCCAAACCCCACCACCCCGGACTGCACCGCGGTCAGGGTCAGGTTGGACATGTTTTTATTGACCGTCAGACGCTTGGTCATGACCATCATGAAGGCGCGCAACAAGGCCGCCGCCAGCATCAGGCCGTCGCCCAGATTGAAATTCAGATCGCTGCCGATGGTCAGCAGCCAGGTGCCGAAGAGCGAGATGAAAGCCACCACGAACGCGCTGGCCTTGGGACGTTGCGCCATCACCAGCCATTCGACGAACGGTGTAAAGACCACACACAGGCTGATCAGGAAAGCGGCATTCGAGGCCTGGGTCAAGGCCACGCCGAAGGTCTCGCAAATAAAGATGGCAAGCAGAATCAAACCCAAAGGCAATCCCGCCCGCAACGCTGCCCGACCTTCCGGCGTGGCCAGTTGACGCAAACTGGGTAACAACAATAAAAAAGTCATGCAAAAACGAATCGCCACAAAACCCAGCACCGGGTAAAACACCAACGCATCCTTGGCGACACCATAGCTGGTGCCCCACACTATCGCGACCAGCAATAACAGCAAATCGGCTAGCCAGAGACCTTTGGCGGAAGAATTGCCAGAGGATTTGGCAGAACCGCCGGCAGAGATATTTATCACTTCGTTTGTCACTTCGCTTTACTCCAGATAGCGCTAACAGCGCTATCAGTTAAGAAAAAAAACGTTCCGCCTAGGTGGAGGCTGAGCGGAACAAACGGCGGGAGCACCGAGGATATTGGTCAGGTCAGTCTGGTCTGTTGCATCAGGAAATTCTGGTGTAGGCAATCACCAGCACATCTCTGAATGCTTCACGTTTTTCTTCAAACGGCAACACCTTGGTCACGCCGTGCATGGTGCGGGCATCGTCGGCCAGCATCAGGTCCATCGGATCGGTCAAGGTATAGCGGCACATCAGTTTGCCGGCAACATCGGTAATATAGGTTTCACCGCCAGCCACATTGTGACGGCGCACCATCATGGTGACGATGTAATCGACACCATCGCGATGCAATCCTTCCGGCGTCGGATTACCGGGCGTATGGGAACTGGCGCGTATCCGGTAAGGATGCAGGCGGATATCCCATTTACCGCTGCAGCCATCAACCTGGTCAAACACCTGCGCCAGAGACAGCAGCAAGCCGGACAGGAAAGGATTATCGACAAAGTGCTGCTCCAGCGGCGCGAAATGACGCGCGATGTCACCATTGAGCTTATTGATGTAGCTCGGCTGCACGTAAGGTCCATGCGGCATTTGCTGCAGCACGCCGTCGGCCGCGTCCAGCTCGAATGCACCGTAACGGCGGAATCGATAGCTGCCGTTGTCGCCCATGTATTTATCTTGCGGCAGGTTGTTCCAGCAAGCCGCGAAATCGTTCCATGCCGCAAGATCGACGTCGCAGGCAGCTTGCACGGCGCGGCCGGAGAGGACAGTGAACAGCCGGCTGCGCAGCTCGCCGCTGAGATGGTCAATGATGAGCGGCGCAATCTTGATTGGCGCCGAAGCCTCGATTTCCATTTAATTTTCCTCGGCCAGCAGCTTGCTCGCGTCCAATACAGAATGCGAAGGCAATGACAGGTGGCGGCTGGAACGTTGTGCTGCAATTTCTTTTTCCCAGCTGTCGCGGTCGGTCAGGTACAGCGGCGCATCGGCCCGGATCGCGCAGACATCGGCGGCGCCGGCGCGCAAGCGGTAATTGACGGTGCCGCTGACATGCTGGGCGGCTTCGAGGATGAAGCGGTCTGTCGCTGCGCGCAACGGTGTGAACCAGCGGCCTTCGATCGCCTCGCGCACCCACAGCTGTTCCAGCTTAAGCTTTTCGCGCAGCAGTTCGGCATCCAGCACTGCTGTTTCCAGGTGTCGATAAGCTTCCAGCAAGGCCATGGCGGCCGGCGCTTCGCGTACTTCCAGCACCTTTTCGCCCTGCTCCAGATGTTCCAGGCCACAATAACGGCCGATACCGAATGCACCGACGCGCTGGTTAAGGCGCGCGATCAATTCCACCAACGGCAAAGCCTCGCCATCGATGGCGACCGGACGGCCTGCATCGAACCTGATCGAGATTTCGACACTGGCAGGCGCCGGATCGACCGCTGCGGTCCAGTCAAACAGCGATTCCGGCACCCAGAACGACTCCGGATTATCGAGCGAACCGGATTCGAATTCACGGCACCACAGATTGGCGTCGCCGCTGATGCCGCGTGCCTGGAAGTGCGGCAGGCCGGCGGCGCGCAAGGCTTCGATTTTTTCTTCGCGCGAAATAGCCGTGTATTCATAGGGTGTGCCGTAATAACCGGCATAGCCAAGTTGGGCGATCGCGCCATTCAAACGACGCAACGTGTTCTGCGACTGGTTGGCGGTATGGACGATGGCGTTGCAGCCCAGGCGCAATGCGGTTTCAACCGCGAAACGGGCAATGATGGGTCGCGACAGCGATGAACTGATCGGATAGATGCCCATATACTTGGCATTGGCGCGAATCGCTGGTAGCACGGCATCTTCGGCAAACGCCTGTTGGCCATCGATCACCAGCAATTCCGCGCCAAAATGCGCGGTGATCTGCTGCAGGTCGGCGGTGTTGACGCCCTCGCCCAGATCGACTGTCAGCGCCGTGACGCGGCAACCGCTGTCGACCAGGCATTTCAAGGCGTAAGTGCTATCCAGTCCGCCACTGAACAAAGTCAGGACATGCTCGCAATGGCCGGCGACCAGTTTCAGGTCGTCGATGCTGCGTATTCTTTTTAGCGGCTGAATCATAGGCGCTCCGGCACTGGATGGCATGAGTAAATTAATCAAGACACAAATAAAGACAAATACGAATAAAAACATCGTTATTGATAGTTATTATGTTTTATTCCGGCAAATACGATAATCTATCAATTCAGAACAACACTTGTGCGCGGCGGGAATAAATGGGAGCTAACCGATATATCAAGCTGATGCCTGACATGGCTGTGTTTGTGCGGGTAGTAGAAACCGGCAGCTTTTCGACGGCGGCCCTGGAGCTGGGAATGACGCCCTCGGCCGTCAGCCGCCAGGTATCACGTCTCGAGCAGGCATTATCGGTCAGGTTATTGGAGCGAACCACGCGCAAACTGCGCCTGAGCGAATCCGGCAGCGAGGCTTATCAGCGCTGCCTGGAGATGGTGAACGCGGCCAAGGCGGCGATGGACGTCGCCGATAAATTCGTGGCGGTGCCGCAGGGCCTGTTGCGGGTCGGCATGCCGAAAGCCTTCGGAAAATCGGTGGTTACTCCTCTGATACCCGGTTTCCTGGAAAAATATCCGCAAGTCGATGTGCAACTGATCCTGACCGATCGTCACGTCGATTTGATCAATGACGATGCCGACCTGGTGATCCGCATCACCAGCCAGCCAGCCGACGGCCTGGTGGCGCGGCCGCTGATGTCGATCGACCAGGTGCTGTGCGCCACTCCCAGCTATCTGGCCCGGCACGGCACCCCGAAACAGCCGCAAGACCTGTGCGGCCATAGTTGCCTTTACCTCGGCGAAACCCCGGGAGATTCCGACTGGCGCTTCATGCGCCAGGGTGAAACCACCATTATCAAGGTCAGCGGACGCTATGTCGTCAATCACAGTGAAGCGCGGCTGGAAGGCGTGCTGCAAAACCTGGGTATCGGCTGCCTGCCCTATTTCATCGTGCGCAACGCCCTTGAGCAAGGCTTGGTAAAAGCCGTGCTCACCGATTGGGAGTTCATCGCCGCGTATCAGGGCACGGCCTTCATACAATACCTGCCGACCCGTTATCTGGCGCCGAAAATGCGAGTATTCATCGATTATCTGGCCAGCCATATGGCGGCCGACCTGAAACCCCTGGACCGGCGGCGGCTGGCGGCCGGCAAATGAAACATCTGGTTCGCGGTAAACAGATCAGATGCTGGCATTGGCCGACCTGGTTTGCCTGTATGGCTTGCCGATCGCCGGCTGCGGTGGACAGCACTTGCAGCGAACGCGGCAAATCGTGGTGGATGCCCGCCATACCCTACCCTGACGACGTCTGTAAAAATTTGCCATTCACGCAAGGCTTGCAAAAATTACTTGATACGTGTTCAATCTGCCTATGAAAATTTCTCCTACACTCCCCATATGGTCCATTGCGGCTCCGATCGCCGGCTGGATATTTCTTGGCGGCGCAAGTTTTAATTTCGGCGGCGCTTATACAATATTGCTGGTGGCCGGCTTGCTCGGCAGCGTGCTGGCAGCGGTGTATCACGCCGAGGTAGTGGCGCACCGGGTTGGCGAACCTTACGGTACCCTGGTGCTGGCGCTGGCGGTGACACTGATTGAAGTCGCGCTGATCGTATCGCTGATGCTGGCCGGCGGCGAGGAAACCACCGGGCTGGCACGCGATACCGTGTTTGCCGCCATCATGATCATTCTCAACGGTATCGTCGGCATCTGCCTGCTGGTTGGCGCCAGCCACCATAAAGAACAAAGTTTCGGCTTGCTGGGCGTCAGCGCCTCGCTCGCCACGCTGGCGGCAATCGCGGTGCTGACCCTGGTATTACCCAACTACACCTCATCTGCGGTAGGGCCGTTCTACAGCCCCAGCCAGCTGGCGTTCATCGCCGTTATCTCATTGATACTCTACGGTACCTTCGTGTTGGTGCAAACCGTGCGCCACCGCGACTATTTCCTGCCGGAAGAAGCGATCAACGATGAAGATGTCCATGCAGCGCCGCCATCGAACAAGATAGCGCTAGTCAGCGGCGGCTTGCTGCTGGTTTGCCTGGGCGCGGTAGTTCTGCTGGCGAAGTCGCTGGCGCCGACCCTGGAAACCGCCGTCGCCAGCGTCGGTGCGCCCAAGACCCTGGTCGGCATCATCATTGCCGCAGTGGTGCTGCTGCCGGAAGGATTGGCCGCCGTGCGGGCAGCGCGCGCCAATCGCCTCCAGACCAGCCTCAACCTGGCGCTGGGCTCGGCGCTGGCCAGTATCGGCCTGACCATTCCGGCGGTGGCCATCGTTTCGCTGACTACCGGCTGGACCTTGTCGCTCGGCCTGGATATCAAATCCACGGTGCTGTTGCTGCTGTCGTTCATCGTCGCCGCTTTTTCACTCGGCACCGGACGTACCACTGTCATGCAAGGTACTGTCCACCTGGTGATTTTTGCTGTCTATTTGTTTACCACCATCGTTCCTTGATGTAATCGTAGGGTGGGCACGCTTTTGTGCCCACGCGTGAACTCGCTCCACGCACATACTTATTTCCGCGCCGCGAGGGTTTGCACTCCGGCTATCGCGGTCACGCGTGGGCATTCGTGCCACCCTACGCGATGCGCGACCACGGAAACATTTAATCAGGGCCGGTTTCGTTCGCAGTTTTTCTGCGAACGAAACCGGCTCTTTTTTTGCACTCCGCCCGGAACATTCAAATATGCTAATGTCTCCAACCTGTGCAAGTCGTTTTGTTGCAGCGGCCTTGTTTTTTTGTTTACTTAAACCAGGGCACACTAAACCAGGACACACTATGACAACCCCGATAACACCCTCGATTGCATATCGCATCCCGGGCCGCGCCCGCGATCTCGGCGAACTGGTGGTGCGCCGCGTACTGCCTGCGGGCCGCCATCAAAGCGTTGGGCCTTTCCTGTTTTTCGACCACATGGGACCAGTCGATTTTGCCAGCGGCCAAGGCATCGATGTCCGGCCCCATCCGCATATCGGCCTGGCAACCGTCACTTACCTGTTCGAAGGCGCAATCCGCCACCATGACAGCCTGGGTAACGATCAGGAAATCATTCCCGGCGACGTCAACTGGATGACAGCGGGACGCGGTATCGTCCACGCTGAACGCACGCCCGCAGCGCAACGCGCCAACGGCTGGCGCCTGCACGGGATCCAGACCTGGGTGGCGTTGCCACTGGCCGATGAAGAATGCGCGCCCGCCTTCGCCCACCACCCGGCGGCGAGCTTGCCTCTGATAAAAGGTGACGGTTACCAGCTGCGCGTCGTCGCCGGCCGCGCGTTTGGCCGGGAAGCGCCAGTCAAAATCAATTCGCCGACCCTGTATGTCGCCACCGAAATGCAGGCGGGAGCGCAGTTCACGCTTGAAGCGGAATACCCGCAGCAAGCCGTGTATGTCGCCAGCGGCAGCGTGACTATCGACGGTGAAGCGTTGGAAACGGGTGTGCTGGCTGTATTGCAAACGGATCGGGCAGTAAAGATTGCCGCCAGCGAAGCCGCCCTGGTCATGCTGTTGGGCGGCGCCCCTATCGACGGCCCGCGCACCATCTGGTGGAATTTCGTTGCCAGCGACCCGCAACTGATTGAAACCGCCAAAAACAATTGGCGCGAGCAGCGCTTCGATCGAGTGCCAGGCGACGACGAGTGGATTCCGCTGCCGGAAGCATGAGCGCAGATCTCATCAGCAGCAAATAAACATCATGGTTAACATTTAAGCAATCATAGTATAATGGCAATCATGGTAGTTAATGACTATCGATAATTTAATTAAAATTAATTTTATCTATTTAACGATATCGAGAATAATACAGACAAGACCTTCCCTCCCGTTCACTGAAAGGAATAGCATGAAAAAGCTTACTACCGCCGCCGGCGCCCCTGTCGTCGACAACCAGAACATCCAGACTGCCGGCCCACGCGGTCCGGCCTTGCTGCAAGATGTCTGGTTCCTCGAAAAACTGGCGCACTTCGACCGCGAGGTGATTCCTGAACGCCGCATGCACGCCAAGGGTTCCGGCGCGCACGGTACCTTTACCGTCACCCACGACATCAGCCAATACACCAAAGCCAAGATTTTTTCTGAAATCGGCAAGAAAACCGATCTGTTCGTACGTTTCTCAACCGTTGCCGGTGAACGCGGCGCGGCCGATGCGGAACGCGATATCCGTGGCTTCGCCATCAAGTTCTATACCGAAGAAGGCAACTGGGATCTGGTTGGCAACAATACGCCGGTATTTTTCCTGCGCGATCCGCTCAAATTCCCTGACCTGAATCGCGCAGTCAAGCGCGACCCGAAAACCAACCTGCGCAGCGCCGACAATAACTGGGATTTCTGGACCTTGCTGCCGGAAGCGCTGCATCAGGTCACCATCGTGATGAGCGACCGCGGCCTGCCGCGCTCGTACCGTCACATGCATGGTTTCGGCAGCCATACATTCAGCTTCATCAATGCAAAAAACGAGCGCAACTGGGTCAAATTCACCTTCAAGACCGAGCAAGGTATTGAAAACATCACCGATGCCGAAGCCGCTGCACTGGTCGGCAATGACCGTGAAAGCGCTCAACGCGATCTGTTCGACAGCATCGAAAAGAAAGATTTCCCACGCTGGAAACTGTTCATCCAGATCATGCCGGAGAAAGATGCAGGCTCCTACCACATCAATCCTTTCGACCTGACCAAGGTCTGGCCGCACAAAGACTATCCGCTGATTGAAGTCGGCGTGATGGAACTGAACCGCAATCCGGAAAATTACTTCGCCGAAGTCGAGCAGGCGGCCTTCTCGCCGGCCAACGTGGTGCCAGGCATCAGCTTCTCGCCTGACAAAATGCTGCAAGGACGTTTGTTTTCTTACGGCGATGCGCAACGTTACAGATTGGGCGTGAATCACCATCAGATCCCGGTGAATGCGCCGAAGTGTCCATTCCACAGCTACCATCGCGACGGCAGCATGCGTGTCGACAGCAACGCCGGCGCTGCGATTGGTTACGAGCCCAACAGCAAGGGTGAATGGCAGGAGCAGCCGGACTTTGCCGAACCGCCATTGGCGCTGGAAGGCACGGCGGATCACTGGAATCACCGGGTCGATGATGACTACTACTCGCAGCCAGGCGCTCTGTTCCGTTTGATGACGCCGGCCCAGCAACAAGCTTTGTTCGACAATACCGCACGCGCGGTCGGCGGAGCGTCCAGGGAAATCCAGGAACGCCACATCGCCAACTGCACCAAGGCCGATCCGGCATATGGCGCCGGGGTTGCCAAGGCGTTGAGCTTGCTGCGCTAAAACAGTCTTTGGCACGCAGGGCATTTACCTGCGTCCCGGCTGTCCGCCCCGTCCGCAAATGCGCACGGGGCGTTTTCCGTTTACAGCCAAAAATGCGAGGAAGGCGCACACTAACAGCAAAATTCAGTTCAATCGGATCTCATTGCATGGAGCGGTCCAAGCGACGCCGCCCATGGCTGTAATGGTCGCCCAATGGAACAGGAGAATGCGATATGGCAACTCAGCTCAATATAGTTTTGGTACACGGCGCGTGGGGCGACGGCTCTCATTGGCGCCACATAATTCCACCACTTCACGCAAGAGGATATCGCGTGAGGGCAGTTCAGAATCCGCTCACATCATTGGCCGAAGATATCGACCGCACCACCAAATTCGCCGCAGCGCAGAACGGGCCGACTCTGCTGGTCGGCCATTCCTATGGCGGCATGGTCATCACCGGTGCAGGCCATGCGCCGAATGTGGTTGGCCTGGTATACGTTGCAGCCTTTGCCCCGGATGAAGGCGAAACCCCGGGAGGTATTTTCGGCATGAGAGAAGCGCCGCCCGGCGCCGCCAGCATTGCACCGGACGACAATGGCTTCTTGTGGATCGACCCGGATAAATTTCGCGACAATTTTTGCCAGGACCTGGGTGAAACAGAAGCCTTGGTGATGGCATTGACGCAGAAACCGATCGCCGCCCGTTGCTTTGGTGACGCCTCCGGACCGCCTGCATGGAAGATCAAACCATCCTGGTATCAGGTCTCGAGCAATGATCGCATGATACCGCCCGCAACGGAACGCTGGTTCGCCGAACGAATGAAACCTCTGAAGACCATCGAGTTGGCGGCGAGCCATGCTTCCATGGCGTCGCACCCCGACGAAATAGTCGCCTTGATTGAAGAGGCGGCGCGCGCTTTGGCCTGAGCCGTTATCGACACGCCACAGCCGCCGGCTGCATATCGGCTGACTGTGGCGTAGTCGCGTTGTCGTTGCAGCGTTTGAATTCTTAGCTTGAACCGGGCCGCCGCCGTTTGCGATCGCATAGCCGATCTCCGGCCTGCAGCAGTTGCAATGGAAAATCTCAGCGTTCGATCATGCGGCTCCAGCGATCGTTCCAGGCGGCGCGCTCTTTGTTGATGACATCCCAATCGACCGTGTTGATGTTTTTCATCAGCTTGTCGACATTGCCGATCTTGGCCTGCACCGATTCCGGGATTTTGACATTCCTGTTGAGTGGAATTGCGTTAGCATATTCCACCGCCTTGGCTTGCGAGCTGGCGCTTAACAGGTACTCCGCCAATTTTTGCGAGAGATCCGGCTCCGAATTATTTTTCAGCGCACAAGCGCCGACCATCAACATCACCGCGCCCTCTTTCGGCGTGGCGAATTCGGCCGGGATGCCCTTGGCTTTCAAATTCGCAATCGCCGTCGGCGTCAGCGGGAAAATGGCAGTCTCACCGGTTTGCACCATTTCCGAGATTTTCGCCGAGCTGGACAGATATTCAAGGACGTTAGGACCGACGGTGCTACCCCATTTTTGAAAACCCGGTTCGACATTCTTGTCGGTGCCGCCGACCAACCGGTTAAACATCAGGAAGCTGTGCAGACCGAAGGTGCTGCTCTGAATCGACTGGAACACCACTTTTCCCTTGTATTTCGGATCGGCGAAATCCATCCAGGAAGTCGGCGCGGCCCAGCCCTTTTCATCAAACATTTTTTTGTTGTAGCCGATGCCTACCGTGCCGAGTTCGATCCCCACTGCCTGGTCGTTCGCCATGCGGGCAAAAGGGTAAATCTCCTTGAATACCGGAGCGTCTTTCAGTTTCTGGCACAAACCCATGCCGATCGCGCGATACATGACGCCATCGTCGAGAAACACCAGATGCATTTGCGGCTTGTCTTTTTGCGCGGACATCTTGGCCATGATGTCTGCCGAAGTACCTGGAACCACCACTATCTTGACGTTATTGGCTTTCTCGAACTCAGGAAATATATAACTGGTGTAGTTCTTTTCCATGCTGCCGCCATTCATGCCGACGTACAGCGTACGTGTCTCCGCGTTGCTGGCCGCAGCGACGCCTAATGCCGAAATGAATCCTGTTGCCAGGATAATGTGCTTGAATTTCATGTTTCCATCTCCTCAAAAATTAAACGCCCCGATGTTTCCGATACGTGCAATTGCCTATGTAACTACAAAGACATTGGTGTCAGCCTGCACTGGCCAATCTATCCACTGAATCTATCAACCCTGAAAGCCTGGATCGGGGTAGCCGTCGCCCCACGGACCACCAGGTCCGCCAGCACTTCTCCTACCGCCGGCGCTAACTGAAAGCCAGCGCCGGAAAAACCAAAAGCATGAAACAAACCAGGAGTTGTCGCGCTGGCTCCGAGCACTGGCTGATGATCCGGCAACATGCCCTCGACGCCTGTCCAGCTGCGGATCACCAAAGCGTTTTGCAATGCCGGAATGAATTCGCACGCCAATTTCATCGAGGCGAACATGGAGGCACTGGTGGGACGTGTAGAGGCAATCGCCAGTTGCCCCGTGCCGCGGCCGCCACCCAAGACGAAATTTCCCCGCGCTACCTGGCGGACATAGAAACCGCCGCCGACGATGCCGACATTGGGCTCGACCAGTTTCGGCATCGGCTCAGTCACCCACATATTCGGAAAAATAGGAAATTCCGGCACATGTTCACCGAACTGTTCAGCAAATGTGGCGCCCCATGCGCCGGCGCAGTTAAGCAAGAATTTTGCTTTTACTTCGAGTCCGTTGCTGGCGCGAACCGTAAACTGCTTGCCATCGAAGGTCGCAGTTTCTACTGTCGCGCCTTCGCGGATGTCTGCGCCATGGCGTTTTGCCGCCAGTGCAAAAGCAGCGGCCACCAACCGCGGATTGGCGTGGCCGTCACTTGCGCACAGAGAGCCGCCGGCAACCTTGTCACCCAGCCATGGATAACGCTGACGCAGCGCTGCCCGCCCCAGGATCTCAAGCTGCAGCCCAAATTTTTCAGCTTGCCCGCGGTACTCCTCCAGCGATGCCATTTCGGCATCGCTACGCGCCAGCTTCAGGTGACCTGAGACTGTATATTCGCAGTCACTGCCCACCAGCTCTGGCAAGCTCTGCCAGATTGCATGCGAACGCTGGGCTAGCGGCAGTTGTGTCTCAGGCCTGCCTTGGCGCCGCACTCCGCCGTAATTGACTCCGCTGGCTTGTGCGCCGCACCAGCCTTGCTCCACCAGCAGCACCGAGCAATTCATGCGGCGCAAGGCCAGCGCAGCCGAGCAACCCATCAAGCCGCCGCCGATGATGGCAACGTCTGCCGTCAGGTGCTCGCTCATGAAGCCTCCAGTTCAGCATTCTCCGCCACACTCTCCATCACCTGCGCCGCCACCCCGACCGCCACCGGAAACGGTTTGACCGGCGGTTGCCCGCGCAACCGCCCGACTTCTGCCAGCCGCTTGCCGGCGCTGCAAGCCAGTATTTCGGCGGCAGCGGCGCTGCAGACTCGTCCCTGGCAACGTCCCATGCCAACCCGGGTCAATGCTTTCAGGCGGTTAATTTCAACCGTGCCGTCATGATTCACGGACTGACGCAACTCGCCAGCCGTAATTTCTTCGCAACGGCAAATAATCTCGTCATCCGCACATTCGCGCGCCCATTCGACAGGGACGGGGAACGCGCATTCCAACCCGCGACGAAACCCTTGAATACGTTGCAACGCGCGATCAAGCCGCCGGCTCTCGCGCACATCGACGGTCTTTCCCACATCTTCAAGTAACGCCAGCGCAGCGCGCTTTCCCGCCATCTCGGCGGCATCTGCGCCGGCGATGCCAGCACCGTCGCCGGCAAGGTATACGCCTTTGGCGCTACTGCGTCCGGCCGGGTCGCGCTGCGGCAGCCATTGTTGATTAAGCTGGTCGAATTCGAATGCGCAACCGGCCAGATCGGCAAGTTGGGTTTCCGAGCGCAAACCGAAACCGCTAGCCACGGCATCGCACTCTATCGATTCTTCAACGCCGTTTTTATGCCATGAGATTGCTTGTACTTTTTGTTCGCCGGCGACGGCAATCTTTTGCACGCCTTCAACTATCTTGACGCCATGACAGCGTAGCCAAGTCAGAAAATACAAGCCTTTGCCCAACGTGAGCGGTTGCTTGGCCAGATCGAACGTCGCCCGCAACTTGCCGGAAAAGGTAGCGGTATCCAGCACCGCCGCAATTTCGGCCCCTGCCTTCGCATATTGATAGGCAAGCAGATAGAGCAAAGGGCCGCTGCCAACCAAAACGATGCTGTGGCCAATCACGCAACCCTGCGCTTTCAGTGCGACCTGCGCTGCACCCAGGGTATACACGCCGGGCAACAGCCAGCCGGGAAACGGCAAAATGCGATCGATGGCGCCGGTACATAGCATCAGATGCGAATACGGCAGCGACTGATGCCGACCACGTCCCAGCAGATCCAGTTGCCGACCATCGCAATTCCACACCAGGGTTTCAGGAAGATAGTCGACATGGCCGCGCAATTTGTCAAATGTGCGATGCAGTGCATCCGCCTTGGCCGACTCGAAACCGTATAGCTGTTTTTTTGAGCGCACCGAACCGCCAAACGCGGCAGGCGGCTGGCGATATATCTGGCCGCCGGCGCGCTGGTTCTCGTCGACAATCACGGGCCGCAAGCCAGCTGCCACCAGGATCTCGGCGGCCCGCACGCCAGCCGGCCCGGCGCCGACGATTACAATCCGGGGTTCGCTCTGCAGGTCACTCATCTGTGGCTCCCGGAACCGCGCTAAGCAGCCGCATGCCGCTTTGAATTTCCGCACTGCAGGCGCGCACCGGCTGTCCGTCCTCGGTGCGCATCCAGCAATCCTGGCAAGCGCCGATCAGGCAAAAGCCGGCGCGCGGCCGGCGGCTGAATTCGGACAATCGCAAGCTGTCTGCCTGCGTGAGGACTGCAGCCAATATGGTATCGCCCGCCAACGCTGTGACGACACGGCCGTCAAGCGAAAAAGCAACCGGCTCGCGTTGCGTCTCGGCGACTCTGGTAAATAAGGTCATCGCATGGTTTCCAATTCCGGGCATGGGTTCATCCCTGTTGGCCGATCAGTACTTTGTCCAGTCCGTAGACACGATCCAGAATCAGCATCGCCACCCCGGTAATCAGGATCATCAAAGCGGATACAGATGCCATCATCGGATCGATGGATTCAGTGGCATACATGTACATGCGTACCGGTAAAGTGACCGTAGCTGGCGTGGTGACGAAAATCGACATGGTCAACTCATCGAAACTATTGATAAATGCCAGCAGCCAGCCGCCGGTAATGCCGGGCAATATCATGGGCAGCGTGATGCGCCGGAATACGGTCCACGGTCCGGCGCCCAGAGACTGCGCTGCATGCTCGGCGCTTTTATCCATACCCGCCACAGCGGCCAGCACCAGCCGCAATACGTAGGGACTGATCACCACCACATGGGCGATCACCAGCCAACCGAACGAACCGCTAACGCCCATGCTGGCAAACAAGCGCATGAGCGCCACCCCCAGCACCAGGGTAGGAATAATCAGCGGCGACAGGAACAAGGCATTCAGGAAATCCCTGCCGGCAAAGCTCAGCCGCCCGATCGCCAGGCCGGCGGGCAAGGCCACACACAGCGAGAGCGTGGCCGACAGTAACGCCAGCAATAGACTGTTGTAGAACGATTGCACAAAATCGGGATGTTCAAAGATAGCCTTGAACCAGCGTAATGAAACACCGTGGGCCGGCAGGGACAGTGTGTCTTCCGGCGTAAACGCGACCAGGCATACGACCAGCAGCGGCGCCAGTACAAACGCCACTATCAACGCATGGAAGATCAATGAAACAGGACCATTGTTGCGCATGCTATCGGTTCTCCTATTAACCCGGTTAACCCAGTGTCCTGGAATATTTACGTTCCAGAACCCGGTTGTAACTCAACATGATGAGCAGATTCGCAAGCAGCAGGATGATGGCGATCGATGCTCCCAGCGGCCAGTTCAGGGAGCCGAGGAATTCGTCATAGACCGTGGTCGCCACCACTTTCAGGCGGCGTCCGCCAAGCAAGCCGGGAATGGCAAAGGCGCTCGCACTGAGACCGAACACGATCAGGCTGCCAGACAGAATGCCGGGCAACACCTGCGGCAGTACAATCCGCCGCAGCACGGTTGCGGGCGATGCATTCAGCGACAACGCTGCTTGGGCGACTGTAGGATCGAGTCTTTGCAAAGAGGTCCACACCGGGATGACCATGAACGGCAGCATCACATGCACCAGGGCGACCACGATTGCCCCTGTGGTGTAGAGTAATTTGAGCGGCGCAAAACCAAACCAGACCAGAGTCGAATTGATTAATCCATTGGCGCTAAGCAGCATGCTCCAGCCGAAAGCGCGTACCACCACCGACACCAGCAACGGGCCGAGAATGACGATCAGGAAAATCGACCGCCATGGTTTTGCCATGCGGCTCAGCACATAAGCCTCCGGCGCGCCAAGCAATATGCAGATGAGCGTGGTTAGCCCTGCCACCCAAAATGTACGCAGGAAAATCGAATGAAAATATTCATCGCTAAAAACCAGCCAGTAATTGCTCAGGCTAAAACCAGCCTTGATGCCGGTAATGGCGTCGAAGCCGTAAAAGGACAAGAGCAAGGTTAACAACAATGGCACGAGCACCATCGTAAAAAAAAGGATCGCGCCAGGCGTAGTCAGCAGATACGGCAGCGATACCGAAGATAGCGCATTCGGCTTAGCCATGCTGCGCCTCTTGATGTTCGCGCTTGACGATGTGCAGCGCATCGGCCGGCCACCGCAATGAAACCTCTTCGCCGTTACTGCATGCGGCATTGCCGCAGTTCTGCCAGGTAGCCAGCAAATCTCCCAGGCCGGTGTCGATGTGATACAGCCATTGGTTCCCGAGAAACATGCCCGAACGCACGCGACCTCGGATGATTTCATCTTGCGGACTGCAGCGTTCCAATTTTTCCGGACGCAAGCAAAGTGTGACCCGTTCGCCGATCTGCAGCGTCGGGTCACAGGTAGTCAGCAACTGACCATGCACATTCAGCGCCGACCCTTGCCGATTGACGGATGCGACCAGCCCTTCAAACAAGTTGGCCTTGCCGACGAATTGCGATACGAACTGATTCACCGGATTTTCATAGGCATCGAACGGTTTGGCGATCTGTATCGCGCAGCCGGCATCCATGACGACCACGCGATCGCTCATCGATAGCGCTTCCGACTGGTCATGCGTGACCATGATGGTGGTGGTGCCGACCTTGCGCTGGATCTCGCGCAGTTCGACCTGCATGTCTTCGCGCAATTTGGCGTCGAGATTAGACATCGGCTCATCCAGCAGCAAGACCGGCGGTTCAATCACCAAGGCGCGCGCCAGTGCTACACGTTGACGCTGACCGCCGGACAACTCGCGCGGATAGCGATGGCCGAATTTGTCCAGATGCACCAGCGCGAGCGCCTTGCGTACCCGTTCCGCACGTTCGGCTGGCGCAATCTGCCGCATTTCCAGGCCGAAGCTGACATTAGCGCTCACTGTCATGTGCGGAAACAAGGCGTAGCTCTGGAACACGATGCCCAGGCCGCGCCGGTTGGGTTTCTCGTGGGTGATGTCGCGCCCGTCCAGGATCACACGCCCTGCACTCGCGTCGACAAAGCCGGCGATCATTTGCAGCGTAGTGGTCTTGCCGCAACCTGAAGGTCCGAGCAGGGAAACGAATTCACCCTTCTCAACCGTCAAGTTCAGTTTTTCAACCGCGGTGAAGTCACCGTAATGTTTGGACAGGTTTTCCAGCTGTAGAAACGACATCGACTTGTCTCCTATGACGGTCGGTTTTGATCCCAATACGCTTACCGCAACACTATCAAGCTATTTCCGCAATATAGTGAAAAGAAAAATCACGGTCAACGAAATATTCCATATAGCAGACTAATTATTTGATATATTCCATTTAATGGATCATTATTAAATATATAGATAAATTAATTTCATTAGGAGGAAATAATGAAAGATCAAGATGCCTCGGCAGGAACCAGCCTTCAGCGCGGCTTTGCGATTATCCGGGCGCTGGCGACAACCAATGGCGACGGCGCCAAGCTGACGCACATTGCTAACGCAACCGGCCTGGCCCAACCCACGGCTCACCGCATTCTTCGCGCGCTGACCGGCGAAGGCATCGTGGAACAGGACGAACGCAGCAAAGCCTATCGCTTGAGCGTTGAATTTTTTGCTTTGGCTGCGCGCGCCGGGCATCGCGGCAATTTGCGCGATATCTGCCGGCCGATCTTGTTGCGCCTGTCGGCGGCATTGGGCGACACCATGTTCTTGCTGGTGCGTAGCGGCTACGACGCCATGTGCCTGGACCGTAGCGAGGGCCCGTTCCCGATCCGCTCGTTCACGGGTGATATTGGCGGCAGAGTCGCGCTCGGGGTTGGCCAGGGGGCGCTGGTGATTCTGGCATTCTTGCCCGAAGCAGAGCGCGAAGAAATCATCCGCTTCAACCTGCCGCGCTTGCTGGATCTGGGCTTGTACGACGAAGTGTATTTGCGGACTGAAATCAAACGCTCACTGGAACTTGGCTACGCAGCCAGTCATGGGGTGGGCTTGTTGCCCGGCATGGCCGGCATTGCGGTACCGGTGCTGGACCGGCAGGGCCGTGCGGTCGCGGCCTTGAGTGTCGCCACGCTGGCGGAAAGATTAAACGCAGACCGTCTGCCGACGGTAGTGCAGATACTCAAGAAAGAAGCTGCGATCGTCAGCGCGCAGATCAATCCGTTCGATCCGGTGTTGCGCCGACCCGCTCAAATACTCGGCGGCCTGCCGATTGAAGCACCCAAATGAACTATCCCGTTATTTTGCCCGAGCGAATAGCAAAACGACCCGGTCGCAAGATGCGAACGAGTCGTTGAATAAAGCCTGGCATATACGAAGTGATGAGGTAACGCGGTCATACATTCTAAACATGCGCTCGATGACCGCATGTTTACCGATAAAGAAGAAGACTCTCGGAGCCCAGTCCTAATTTTTTACTGAAACGGCAAGGAAGATTTAATCATCTTTCTTACCTGGAATTTGGAGCGGGAGAAGAGTCTCGAACTCTCGACCTCAACCTTGGCAAGGTTGCGCTCTACCAACTGAGCTACTCCCGCGTATGGAGTGTTTGCGGCAAGGAGCATCAACATGACCCCTTGCATCGCTAGAGAAATAATTTCTTATTTCGTAAAACAGGCAAGATTCTAGCACGGTTTTTTAAAATTGCAAACGAAAGCCTGCATTTTCTTTCGTGAATCCTGGCTTATTCGATTTTCTTCCGCGTTATCAGTGGCGAATACAACACACTGCCGCCGCCCCTCTGGCAGAAATTTGCTCATGCACTTTATTCCTTCTCAATAACCCGGCAATCCGGTTTGCAAAGACTATGCATAGCTGATCCAGCCCGATTGCTGAAGATCGAGCGATGGCCAGGTCAATCCTTATGGGGAGCATTCCGAGGAAATCTTAGTACTTCTACCCAATGACCCGCGTTCCCGGACAAGCTATTTTTAATTCATAGGCTGACAAATAACGCAGCATTGCGAATCAAAAAACAGGGGAGATTCACAATGAAAAACATACACACGTTTTTAAAACGCGTAGCAGCCTTTGTATGGCTGATTTTTCTTTTTGGTTTCATGTCCAATGCTGACGCCAATCCTCTTTTTGCGAGGCAAACCAGCCTGAAATGCTCGTCGTGTCACACCATCTATCCTGAGCTCACGCCGTTTGGACGAAAATTCAAACTGGGCGGATACACCTTGGGAGAACGCGAGAAGATCCCGCTGGCTTTCATGGCAATCGTTTCACGCAATTCAATCAACAACGCAACCGACAAATCCAGCGGCGACCTGCTTTTCGCGAAGAACCGCGAACTGGTGGTCGAGGCCGCCAGTCTGTTTACGGGCGGGAAATTCACCGATTACGCCGGCGGCTTTGTGCAATGGACCTACAACAACATCAGCACCACGGACAATCTGAGATATGTTGGGCACGGCGCGCTGGATAACACCGATCTGCGGTTGGTGAAAATGACGGGATCGGAAGAAAAACCAACGTTTTTCGGTCTGACTTTGCACAACAATCCTACCGTTCAAGACATCTGGAATACTACCCCGGCCTGGAGCTTTCCGTACTACAGCCCGACTATCGCAGGCCCGGGCCGCGGCGTGCCGACCTTCCTTGAGTCGGGCGCGCGGGTGGCTGGCCTCGGCGCTTACACGTATCTGTTCGATTCGCTCTACCTGGAGGCAGCCTCGTATCAGACCGCCAAAGGTCCGCTGTCGGCTTTACGCTGGGGCACACCCGACGCTCAAAGAGTAACGCTGGCGGGCTCCAATCCTTACTTGCGCATGACCTACACCTTCGGCAGCGACCATCAGAATTTCACCATCGGCGCTACCGCCGCCAGAGTCGCCATGGCCGCGCCAGATGCGACTCCCCAGGGCGATCGCTTCACCGACCTGGGATTCGACGCCACGTATCAGTTTTTCAGCAAAGACGATCACCATATCGTCACAGCCATGGCGTCCACAATCCACGAGAAAGCCGATTGGCGGGGCGGCTTCCCGAATGGGAACAATGATAATCCGACTTCGAATTTGCGCTCGACCCGAGCCAAGCTCAGCTATCTTTACGACCGTACTTACGGCATTACGGGCGCCGTGTTCAAGCTCACCGGTGACGCTGACTTCGCACGATTCGGCACCAACAATGGCAAACCGGATACCTCAGGCTATATCGTCGAACTGAATTATTGGCCGCACTATATTTTTTCCTGGGACCCGCAGGCGAACGTCCGTTTTGGACTGCAATACACCGGCTATACGAAATTCAATGGCAGCAAGACGAATTACGACGGGACGCTCAGAGACGCCAAGGACAACAACACGCTTTACCTCTACGCCTGGTTCATGTTCTAACGGCAGGTTCTAACGGCAGGTTCTGACAACAGTCAGGTGTTTTCCCGAGTCGCGGCGCGAGCGTAATGGATTGATGCGGACGATCCAGGTCGGATTATTTCACTCGGAGGAGAATCGCCATGAATCAAGAAAAAAAAACATCGCGCCGGAGTATGCTACGCCGTAGCAGCGCCGTGCTGGGCGCGATCATTCTTACTCCCCTCGTGACCCCGTCGCAGCCTGTCAAGGCAGGCTCCATGACTAAAGGCATGCTCCATTACCAAGACAGTCCCAAGGAAGGAAAAATGTGCGCCGACTGCGCTGCGTACACTCCGCCACCCGCGCCGGAGGCAGGCACCGGCACTTGCAAGATTGTGGCCGGACAGGTCAATCCTCAAGGTTGGTGCATGGCTTATTCGCACCGCTAAAGGATCATGATGAATTTTCGTCGAACAGGTGACAAAGGCCGTATCCCGATATAGCCTGGCGGCGTTCGCAAATCTCGCAAATCCCGCGACTCCCGCCTTCGATTCACCGGTCCCTGTCACTCCAACGACATTACCGGGCCGTCAGGAGGTTTTTTGGAAGGCATGTCTGAAGCCAAGACCGGGCCATCGGCCGCTCCGTTGACGGCGTTCGATGTATTACCGGCGCGCTCGATCAAACCCATGTCCAGCGCCATGAGGATAAGTTCTGCCGCATTGCGCAAACCAAGCTTGTGCATCAAATTAGCGCGATGTTTTTCGACAGTCTTGGCGCTAATGTTGAGAAATTCACCGGTCTTGCGATTCGTACGTCCCTCCGCAACCAGTTTAAGGATGCTGCGTTCACGCGCAGTCAACTTGTTCCAGGGTGTTGCGGCCTTCTTGGGATCGCCTCGACGCAGGAAATCATTGATCAAGTGCATCGACACATCGGGGCAGATATATTTTTTCCACCGGCGACCGTCTGAATCGCCGTCACAAATTCATCGTAGGAAGCATCTTTCAATACATAACCGTCCGCCCCTACCCGCAGCGCTTCTGTCACATATTCGTCGGTCTTGTAGACGGTCAGCACAAGAATGTGAATATCTGGCATACGCCTCTTGATCTGAGCCGTGGCTTCAATTCCATTCATGCCGGGCAGGGACAAATCCATGAGGATCATATCCGGATGCAATGAAAGCGCTTCGCGAATCGCCTCTTTACCTTCCCGCGCCTCGCCCACCACTTCGTAGCCAGGCAGCGCCGTAATCATCGACCGTAGCCCGTGCCGGAGTAGGTTGTGGTCCTCGACTATCAAAATTCGGTAGGTCATGACGTTCCTCCGATGACTACAGGTTGGCGCGACGATGGCAACGGCGATTTTCGGCCGGGTCTTCCCGAAACGGGCGGGCTAAACAAGAATCTCCACTGATTGTAGGTCTCAACCCCTTCGAATGCACTATCTGCTCGAGAAAAGCCGCTGCGCTTGATAGTCGACTTGGCGGAACTGCTGACTACGCCGCTGATCTGTTCGCCAGTACGCAGCAATTCAAATGCCTCGCCGGTGACCGGATCGGCATAGGCACGGCGCAAATGCCGTACAGGCACCGGAAAACGCTGATCTTCAACCAAATCGCCAATACTCGCCGGCAGCATCTTGCCAGCCCCGGGAGTAGCGTAATAGTAGTGCTCAATAGCCAACCGGTACTGGTCGCCGACGTACAACAGATCCGCTTCGGTTTCGCGCTGCCGCTCGACCGACCATACTTCGACCGCCCCCATCAGCGCCACGGCCATCAGCGCCAGGGTCAACAGCAACGCCAGCAATACTATGCCGCGCGAGGGACGTTTAGTTTTTGGTAGCGGTATCATCCCCTACTCCCTTACTCTTTGCCGCGCTTTGGATATCATAGACCCCGCTCAGAGAGGTATCAAGGGGGGCGATAACGATCCAGTCAGGACTTTCTGTAATCGGATCTACGGGAACACTGCGCAGATACCGCTTCTGTACCAGTTCGTCGAGCGTTTCCGGATAGCGGCCCTGATCGCCGAAGAATTTGTCGAGCGCATCCCGCACCGTTGCAAGGTTTTGCTGCTGCACCTTGACCTTGCCATTGTCGAGTGCGACGAAATAGCGCGGCACGGCAAGCGTCAGCAGCAGGCCGATCACGGCCATGACGATCACCATTTCAATCAATGTGAACCCGTTTTTCCTGGAACACCTGCTGCAAAACAGTGAGAAGGATGAGAACGGTCGTAACATGGCTACCACTCCTTGTAGGCGATGCCATTCATGCCCCTGGCGGCCGAGAGCGAAGCGACGTCATACACATCGTTGCCCGGCATCGGGTCGCTGGGCGGGCTGCCGTAGCTGCGCAAAGCCCAGGTTTGTTCTGCCGGCTGGGCAAGATCGGGGTAAAACGGGTCGCGCGGCACATGGCGCAGAAATACCAGCCGGGAATGATTGATATCTTTCGCATTTTCGACGCCGGTGACCAACACTTCCAGCGAGGGCGGATAGCCGGAATCGCCGGCTTCCCTTGTAATCAGGCCGGTATCGGCCGCAATCTTGTAATTATCCAATGCGGTGCGGATCTGGCGCAGGGCAAGTTTCAGCTCGGTTTCCTTCAGACGCGTTGCCGAAATTTCATAGAGCGGCAACGCGACCATCGCCACCAGGCCTACCAGGGCCAGTGTAATGATCAGCTCTATGAGCGTAAATCCGTGCGTTTTCATGGCTCGATCGTCAGTTTCAGCGGCTGTGGCCGGGATATGTTGCGCAAAGCACCGCCGCCGCTAATGCCAAGCTGCGCCAGCTGCATTTCCACTTGTGTCTGCTTGCTGGATATCTTGGCTGCGAATGTCAGGTTCATCAGCGCCCCCGAACCGGCAAAGAATTTACCGGCGTCGGCGTCCAGTGTCATATTGACGCGGCCGGCGGTATCGTTGATGACCGGATCGATGTTACTGACGCCGACCCGGCTGCTGACCACCCCCGGGCTGGCGCCGACAAAGGACAACACCCGCGGGTCGTAGAGGATATAGAACGGCAGTGAATGAATGCCATCGAAGCTGGAAGCGTTAAGAGTGATCTTGAACTGATCTCCGGCCCTGACACTTTCAGGCTTGCCCCAGGTGATCTGCGGTCTGCCATTGGAAATGTTAGCGCCGCCGTTGCCAGTGCTTGCAGTCGGGGTCGGGCTGACTGCGGGACTTGCCGATTGAGCACTCTTGTCCGCAGCACCTGCCACCATTGCCGCCGCTGCCGCTGCCGGGACAGTAGCGGCGGCCACGACCGGCGCCGCATTTGCGGGCGTAGCGGCGGCGACGGCTGCAGGTATCCCTGCGGCCGATTCACTGACCGGCATGGCCGCCGGTGTGGCCGCTGGCGCAGCAGTTGCCAGCACCTTGTCAGATGGCAGCGCCGCTGATTGATCCGTCGGCGCCGGCGTGGCAGACTCCGGTACCGGCACAGGCGCCGGCGGCGGCATGGGAGCAGGCACAGGCGCAGGTGGAGCTTGGTAGCCGCCGGACGGGGCCGGACTGACGGCGTCGAATCCTTGCGGCTGCGTCGCCGACGGCGCCGGTGCATCTGGCACCACGCCGTTCAGGATGGCCGGGGTGGCTGGCGGAGTCTGCGGCGTGGCTACAACAACAGGCGGCGCAGGCAGTATTACCGGGGCTGCCGGTACCGGCGCCGCATCGGCGCGCGGCACGCTGTTGCCGCTTACGCCATTACTGGTGCCAGACACGCTAGAGATCGGATCAAGACGGAACTGACCGGAGTGAATCGTGGTTTCCGTGCCAGACCAGACATCCCGCATTGTGTCTTCGGCAATACCCTGGGCACGTATGATGCGGGGTGTGATCGATAGCACGATCTCGGTCTTTGTATGGTCGCCGTTATGTTCCGAGAACAATCGTCCAATGACCGGCAATTGACCGAGGCCGGGAACCTTGGCAGCGGCATTGCGATCGGAATCGCTGATCAAGCCGCCAAGCACCTGGGTTTCACCGTCGCGCAAACGCAAGCTTGTCGTTGCGCTGCGGGTCCCGATCTGATAGGCGAGCGAGCCGGAAGGCCCTGAGATTTCCTTGACTATATTGCTGACTTCCAGATTCAGCTTGATGCCGACCTCGCCCTCCGGATAGACATGCGGTTCAGCCTCAAGCTTGATACCGACATCGATATACTGGATCGAACCGGTGACCACCGAGGCGCCGGTTTGTATCGGTGTCACGGTATTGGTGATGATAGGTACTTTGTCGCCGATCAGGATCTTCGCCTTTTCGTGATCGCGCACGCGGATACGCGGACTAGCCAGCAGATTGGCGTCGGTATCCTGGAGCTTGAAACCTATGCCCAGCGAGAACGGTGTCACTTGCAACTGGCCGCGCGTCAAATCACCGAGAGCGCCAAGAGTCAGGGAGCCGGCCGTCCCTGTCGGGGTCGATATCGTGGCACTGTTCGGCCAGCTTATGCCAAGGTCGGTCAAGCGATCGCGGGAAATTTCCAGCACCTCGACTTCCAGCATCACTTCAGCATCCGCCAGATCGTGGGCCGCAATCACTTTGGCAGCTACGTCCAGTGCCTCCGGCGTATCCCGCAAGACTAGCGTATTGGTGCGTTCGTCGACCAATGCATCCTTGATCTTGAGCACCGACTTGAGCACTGTCAGGATGTATTTCGCATCGCCATTCGAAATATGGAAAGTGCGCACTTTCAACTCTTGGTATTCTTTTTGTTTAGCCGCCGTCGCCGGATAAATGAACATCGTATTGACGTTGAGTACTTTCTTTTCGAGCTGGTTCTGCAACAGAATCAGATTGACGGTATCTTCGACCGAGCCTTCATGCACAAAGATGGTGGTTTTAAGATCGGGGCGCACGTCGCGGTCGAAGATCACGTTAAGGCCGGTGGTGCGGGACAACGCTTCGAACACCATGCGCAGATTGGCATCGCGGAACTGCAGCGTGACCGGTTTCTTCATTACCGACTGGGAAGCGGTCAACGCTTCTTTGGCGCGATGCTGGGTGTCGATCTCGTTATTAATCTTGCGTAACAACAGCTGCGCATTGGGGTTGGCGGGATTCTCCAGTATCACCACCATCGTGCGTTCCCGTGCCATATCCCATTTGCCGGCGGCGTCCATCTTTTCGGCTTCAGCCAGGATGTCCCTATGCCGTATGTCCATGTCTATATCAGACACCCCGCGCCGGGCTCGTTCGTTCGAACTGTCAAGTTGCAGCGCCTCCAGATAAGAATTGCGCGCTTCCTTGGTATCGCCGGCCGAACGCTGCTCATCGCCTTGCTGAATCAATTTTTTCGTTTCTTCGTCGAGGCGTTTGATGTAATCGAGCTTGTACGGCAGATTGCCCGGATCCTGCCGCACGGCTTCGCGCATGTTGGCGAGTCCCTCCGCGACATGACCTTCTTTAATCTGACGCTGGCCGTCCGTGTGAAGTTGCTGTGCCGCGCACCCGGCCAGCGCACCAACGATCAGCAGCACCGCAGCTGGACGCCGCCAGCTTTTTGACGTGTATTGGATAAGGCGCATTACAGCCCCCCAGAGATCGAAATGGATTGCCGCTGGTTGAGCGGAAGGTAGGTCAGGATAATTTCTTTGGCGCTGACAGAATCGATATGATAGGTACCCTCCACGGTATCTCCCGTCGTCACCAGCAACAACTGGTCGTCTTTCGCCAGAAAAGCGGTAGGCTTGGCTTGATCCTGCAGCAGCCCGACGAAATTGAAAGGTATAGGAGGCGCGGTCGGCGGTGGTGGCGGTGGTGGCGGCAACTCCTTCGGTGGCGGTGGCGGCGGCGGCGTCCAGCTGTTGGATGCGAATAAATTGTTTGTGCCGGTCTGATCCAGGTTGGCTCGTTCCGGCGGGGCTATCGTTTTTGGCAAGGTAGCAGCAACATCGGCAGCGGCGGCGCCCGGCTTGGCGCTTCCCGTTTGATGATTGCTTGCGGTCCGAGTCACAGGTTCAACCAGCCCGGATTCGGCAGAGCCGCCCGAAAACACCAAGGCGCCGCAGGAAACCAGCACACCGGCTACCAGCACCAATCCTATTTGCCGCCGTGAGAATCGGTTGCGCATGTCAGGCTCCGCGGTAGACAAAAGTGAAATGGATTCGCGCATCCTGAATAGTGCTGTTCACCGCGGCCCGTTCGATATGCAGTTCGGCCAGCGACGCATTCGGTATGGCATTGAGCACTCCGGCAATAAAGCTGCGTAAGGTGTCGTAGCTGGCTTTCACCGGCAGCACTACCTCATAGCTCACGAAAGCTGCGCCCTGCGCATCCGAGATGCGATACTCTCCCTTCACCAGATCGAGCTTGGCTAGTTGCGCCTGTTCCATCAGCTGGCGCAGATCGCCTACGTTGTGGTCAATCGTCGGGAACCAGGCCGTAAAGCGCACCAGTTGCTCGCTGGTCTTTGGCTGGATCCGATGTTCAAGCCGGGCACGATTAAGGTCGATCAACGCGGCGCCGGTCTGCAACTTGATCTCGCCGGCGTTTTTTTCCAAACGCGGCGCAACCGCCAAGGCGGCGAACAAAGTGAATCCGAGCATGCAAATGCCCACCAGGCCCGGCCAGCCGACGCGGCGGGCAAGCGCATAACGCAACATCAGCGCCATTGAGCTCATGCGGTTCATTTCTCCTCCCAATGCGCCTGGATCTGGAAACGGACCGGCGCGCCTGGCTGCGTCTGTATCTGGTGCGAAGTCAAGATGACACGTTGCAGGCCGGGCTGGCTCTGGAGATAGGACAGGTAATCCAGCATCGTGGCAAAGTCTTTCGCCTCACCGACCAGATGCAATTGCCGACGCGATGCGACTGGTTCTACCGACAGCAACGCCACGTGCTCCATCGGCGCCGATTCGAGTACTTTCAGCAAACGATCCCAAGGTGTATTCAACTGGCCTGCAATCTGCGCTGCATTCTTGAAATTCTGCAGTTCGGCGGGCGTGATTTTGGCGCCATCCTGATCGGCATGCCTTACCGTATGGAGACGCGATACCAAGGCGTCATAGACCGTTTGCTGGGCCTTGCGAGCGTTATAGGCAGACGATAATTCGACGCCTGCGTAGATGCTGGCTGCAGCACCGGCGAGCAGGATAGCCAATCCGAACGGCGGCAATTTGCGACGCTGGGAGGAAAAATCGAAATCGAGTTTTTGAAGGGAGGCCATGATATTTGGCTCCTACGCAACGTTCGAGGCGAAATCGGGCACTGCACCGGCAGCGGCCGCCATTTCCGGTTGCGGCGCCAGGCGCTGCCAGCGGTTGCGTGCTGCTGTTGGAATGTCGGCTATATCGGCTATGTCGGCGTCGAAATATATCGGCAATCCAGAGTGATCCGGTACGCAGAGACGGCGGCAAAATGCATCGCAGCTATCGCTCAAGGCAGCCCAGTCATTTCTCGATAAGCGCTCGGTGGCAAGCGCCTGCCATTTTCCATCTTGCAGCCAACCGAGCATTAAAGAACTACCGCGCAAACGCGCCAGCAGCGCGCTGCTGTTTTTGCTATGCGCAAAGCTGCCATTCCAGAATGCCGCAAATGCCGGCTCCAGACGATTCAGCCGGCATCCAGCATCATCGCTCGCCAGTTTAATGGCATCGGACAGAGCCGCCGGCATGCCGCAAACGACCGCGCTGAGCCCATCCAGCTGGACCGAACAACGCATCACCAGCGAACTGGAATCGATGCCCAAGGTATCCGCCATGCCAAGCGCAGCCAGATGATCCAGCTCGGCCGGCGGCAAACGACGCGCGTCAACCTTCAGGACATCGTAATGAACCAAGGTATCGGCTACTTCGACATTCAGCCGGCAGGTTCCATACGCGGAGCGCTCCGCCCTGCTGGTCAAGAGCGGCAAGATATCGCGAATCGCCTGGCCGATACCGTCGTATGCGCCGGCAGCGCCTTCAGGTTTGGTGACTGGCACGATGACGTCATCTTGCCGTTGCCCGGCTTTTAGCATCAACGCCGTCACTTGATGCGGCTCGACCACCATTTGCACCGGCTTATTCCACAGGCGTAACACGATTGATCTCCTCAAGAGTGGTCATACCCGCAGCCACCAGGGCTACCGCCGCTTCACGCAGCGTTTTCAGGCCGTTTTGGCGGGCTGCGTGCTTGATCTTGGAAATGGCGGCGCGCTCTACCATCAAATCGCGCAAAGTGTCATTCAGCGAAAGCGTCTCCGCAATCGCGCGCCGGCCCTTGAAACCGCTACCGCGGCAATGCGCGCACCCTACCCCGTGTTTAAAATTAAAACTCGACAGGGCTAAGGTGGAAGTGCCAAGGCCAGAGCGCACCATCAGTTCTTTATCAGGTTTGTCGTCGGTCACGCACATCGGGCAATTGACGCGCACCAGCCGCTGCGCCAGGATGCCGTTGAGGGCGGAGACGAAACTGTAGGAATCAACACCCATGTTGGTGAAACGCCCGATCACGTCGAACACATTGTTGGCATGCACGGTGGTAAACACTTGATGACCCGTAAGCGCCGCCTGAACTGCGATTTGCGCAGTTTCCGGATCGCGTATTTCGCCCACCATGATCTTGTCCGGATCGTGACGCAGTATCGACCGCAGTCCACGGGCGAAGGTCAATCCCTTCTTTTCATTGACAGGGATTTGCAGCACGCCCGCCAATTGATATTCAACCGGATCCTCGATCGTCACGATCTTGTCGAGGCCGGTATTGATTTCCGTAATTGCCGCATAGATGGTGGTGGTCTTGCCGCTACCCGTAGGTCCGGTCACCAGCAGCAAGCCATAGGGAAGTTGCGATAGCCGGCGCACGAATTCCTTGGCCGGCTCGGCGAATCCCAGGGTTTCCAGGCTTAAGGTTTGCAGCTCGCCCGCCAAATGATAGCGGTCCAGCACCCGCAGCACTGCATCCTCGCCGAACAGATTGGGCATGATCGAGACGCGCAGATCGATTTCACGACCTTCGGCCAGCACTTTGAAGCGGCCATCCTGAGGAATCCGGCGTTCAGCAATGTCGAGTTCGGAAATCACCTTGATGCGCGACAGTACCTGGTTCGCCAGATCGCTGCCATCCAGCCGTTTGATCATGCTCAGAACGCCATCCAGCCGATATTTGATGTTCAAGCCTTGCGGCTGGGTTTCGAGATGGATATCGCTGGCGCCGGCACGCAATGCGTCATAGATCGTCGAATTGACCAAACGCACGATGGTGCTCTCGGTGCTGCTGATGTCTTCAATCGAGATCGACAGCGCGCTGTGGTCAATCGCGTTGACGGTGTCGGCAATGCCTACCGAATCCATCGCCCGGACCGATTTCTCGATGACAGCCAGATAGGAACGCACGTCACCGGTAGTGGCGATGCCCCAAGTCACCGGCTGCTCGGTACGAGTGCGCAAACGCGCGTTGATCCAGGTGCGGGTCCGCACATCCAGAGGATCCGCCGTCACCAGCAGCAGCTCGCCTGAAGGCTCTACAAACGCAACGCACAGTCGTTTGCCGGCTTCGATGAACGACAGCAGTTCAAAATCCGGTTTGAGCTGCCGCATCATGACCATCGTCACCGGCTGCATCCTGAAGTAGGCTGCGGCAGCCAGAAGGTAAGCGGCGGTATCGTCGCCAAAGCCCTCCGCTATCCGTTCGATCGTTTGCAGGGTAGAACCGGCCTGCTCCTGCACCGCGCGGATGGACTCTGCATCCAGAGTCTTCCTGGCGGGGCTGAAAACGTGCGTGTAGACGTTGTCCATGGCGGTCATTGAATACTGGATGCAAGGTCGAAAATCGGCAAATACATGAGTACCACGATGGCGCCGATAATGAGGCCGATGCACAACATCAGCACCGGTTCGAACAAGCGTGTCGCCACATCGATGGCACGGCTCAGAGTTGCCTCCTGGAAAGCGGCGATACGCGCCAATATCTCGGCCAATTTGCCGGTACGTTGCGCCACCATCAGCATGCGCAGGGCCACCGGATCGGCCAGGCCGACAACCTGCAACGCCGGGCCGATTGCAGCGCCCTCTCGAATCGACGCCACCGCACGCGCCAGCTTGCGGCTGTCTTCCGGCGTTAGCAGCGAGCCGCACATATCGAACGCACGGACCGCTGGAATGCCGCCTTCGATCAACATGCCGCTAGTGCGATAAAACTGTGCGTGGCGAAAAATCCGTATCAGCGGCCCCACGATGGGCAAACGTTGCAGCACCGGCAGGTTCCATCCCGCACGCGAAGCATGGCGAATCGCCCAGATCAGCGACAGGAAAGTACCGATAAACAAGGCTGCGACCAATTGCGGGTGGGCATGGATGGTTTTGCCGAGCTGGATCAGGATCTGGGATGCAAACGGAATCTCACCTCGGGTCGATTCAATCAAAGTGGAGAATTTCGGCACCACCACTGCCAGCAGGAACAATACAACCAGCGAACCCACCCCCAGCAGCATCAGCGGGTATACCGCGGCCCCCAAAGCCTTGGAGCGGATGGTGCGCAGAGTTTCAAAATTGGCGGAATATCGACGCAACGCCGCCGCCATGTCGCCGGTCTGCTCGCTGGCGGATATGCTTGCGACCAGCAGTTGCGGGAACACATCCGGCCGGTCGCTCATCACCCCCGAGAAATTGCGGCCCTCCTTCAAGGATTGCACTATTTTTTCGAACATGCGCCGGGTTTCGGACAAACGTTCTTTTTCGGCCAGCGTTTCGATGGCATCGATGATCCCCAGCCCTGCGTCCAGCAGTGATGCCAGCTCGTGGGCGAACAGTGCTATATCAAGGCGGGTACGGACTGCAGCAATGCGACCTCGTCCCCCCCACGCGAAGCTGCGCCGGCGAGGTACGCAAGACAGGACGCGCAGCCCCTCCCTTTCGGCGAGCCGGGTTGCCGCCGCCGCGTCGACGGCGGCTAATCGCAGCGAGCGCATCGCCCCCGCCCGGGCTTTAGCCACAATGTCGAATTCGATGACGTGGGTGACAGGCGCATTGTTCATGGCGGGCACCTAGTTAGACATCCAGTTGCCGACATCGGCGTTCTCACCGGTACCGCCAGGCTGACCGTCGGCGCCCAGTGTGCTCAGGTCCAGTTCGCCATGATCGCCAGGCGATTTGTAAATATAGGGACGGCCCCAAGGGTCCATCGGCACGGCCTTCTTCAGATACGGCCCCTGCCATTTTTCCTCGTTGTTCGGCTTCACGAAAAGACTGTCGAGGCCCTCGTCGGTAGTGGGGTAATGTCCTACGTCGAGCCGGTATTGATCGAGCGCCTTCTCCAGCGAGACAATCTGGGCGCGCGAGATTTTGGTATTGGATTTGCCGATCTGATCGAAATAACGTGGAGCAACCATGCCGGCGAGAAGGCCGATGATCACAATAACGACGAGCAGTTCAAGCAGCGTGAAACCTGCGCGCCGTTGGTTAGGGGCCGGCGCAGGATGCTCCAGACTGGCGGCAGCGAGACGCGTCATTATTATTCTCCCTAGGCCGGCACGTGATATTTTTTCGACGGCTCTTCTGTGCTTGAATTCTTAGAAGACCCTGCGGGACCGACCCCTATGATTTGTAGAATACTACTGCTTGTCTAAAAAGCTACTGGGTATATTCCCTCCATTTGGGGGTGTATGGGTAGCCCCCCGTGCCAGAATAGATGTCGCCTCGATAGGAAATTAATCAACGGGGGCGCAAAGGAAATGAAGTGGCAAGATACAGTGAAGCATTTAAGAACAGAGCAGTAGCCAGATTGTTACCACCTGAGGCAGCTTTGCCTGAGGTCGTTGCCAGAGAAACTGGTATTGGTGTTGGTACGCTACTGCGCTGGCAAGGGAGTTCGCCGGCAGTGTCCGCCCGAGGGCGGACACTGCCGGCGGCGGCGCGGTTTGATGCCATCATGGCCACTGCCGGGATGGACGAATCGAGCAAGAATGCCTGGTGTCGTGAGCATGGTGTGTACCCTGGCGAATTGGCGCAGTGGCTCGCCAGTGCAGCAGCTGCACTGGCGGATCCTGAACCAATGCGTACCAGCAGTCAACAGACCCGGCAAGACAAGAAACGCATCAAGGAACTCGAACGCGACGTCAATCGCAAGAACGCTGCGTTGGCAGAGACGACTGCTTTGCTGGTACTAGCAAAAAAGCTCTCGGTGATTTT